>CAVTVI010000036.1:0-10978 GCA_963738175.1 uncultured Verrucomicrobiae bacterium | reverse complement strand
CATGATGGCCGTGCCCACATAGCACAAACCCATGACCGGCACCACCACGCTCGCGTCCCAGCCCCATTTGAAAAGCGTGAGCGTGCCGATGAACTGCACCATCATCAGCACCACGCCGGCGGGCAGTTGCGGCGACTTCACCAGCGCTTGCAGGGTTGGAATTCCAGAAGCGGTCAGCGTGCCCAAACGATCCATGCCCATCTTCAACAGGATATTGCCGACGGACAGGCTGACAATGGACACCGCGAACACCGCGACAGCTTGAAAAATAGGTTTCATCGGTTTGTTTTATTTATGGGTCAGTTGCGTCGCTCATTTTTCAAAAATTTAATTTTGCTCCGACTCGGTCGTCACCGGCTCGGCTTCGCCTTTGAGCGCGCCCATCAGCGCGTGCCACGACAAAATCGCACATTTCACGCGCGCCGGATATTTGTGGACGCCCGCGAACACCGCCAGCTTGCCCACATCGCCGTCCACTTTGCCGGTCGTGACCATTTCGCGCACCCGCTCGAAAGTTTTTTCCGCCTCGGCTTTGGTCTTGCCCTTGATGTTGTCCGTCAGCAACGACGCCGACGCCTTCGAGATGCAACAGCCCGAACCGACGAAACTCGCGTCCTTGATGACATCGCCATCCAGCGTGAGAAATAATTTCAGGTTGTCGCCGCAGATCGGATTGCGCCCTTGCGCCGAGCAGGTCGCCGCCGGCATCTCGTGAAAATTGCGCGGCTGCCGGCAGTGGTCAAGGATGACCTGCTGGTAAAGGTCGTTTATGTCGTCGAACATATTTTTTGGCCACAGAGACACCGAGGCACAGAGTTCAAAATTAATTCTTCCCGCTTTTCTCTGCGTCTCTGTGACTCTGTGGCAAAATTATTTTCCAATCAAATGCGGATTCGCTTCAAGCCGGTCCCACACGAGCCGGTCAATCGCCTCGCGCGCCGGCTCGCACTTGATGCGTTCGATGATTTCGCCGGCAAAGGCGTGGATCAACATCTGCCGCGCCGTGTCCGTGCCGATGCCGCGCGTGCGCAGATAAAAAATGCTCTCTTCATTCAATTGTCCGATGGTTGCGCCGTGCGTGCATTTCACATCATCGGCGTAGATTTCAAGCTGCGGCTTCGTGTCAGCGGTCGCGTCGTCGGAAAGCAAAAGATTTTTGTTCGTCTGTTTTGCATCGGTTTTCTGCGCGATTTGCTGCACCAGAATCCGCCCGTGAAAAACCCCCTTCGACTTGTCGTCCAAAATTCCGTTGAAATACTCATGGCTCGCACAATGCGGCTGCGCGTGTTCGACCACCATGTGATGGTCGGCCAGTTGCTCGCCGCGTGTGAGGTAAAGGCCGTTGAGAATGCATTCAAGGCCTTCGCCCGCGAGTTTCGTGCGGATGTTGTTGCGCGAGAGTTTTCCGCCGAGCGCAAACGAATGGATGTTTACGTTGCTCGCGCGGCCAAATTCGCCGTGGATCGCCGCGATGTGAAACGCATCCAGCGCCTCGTCCTGAAATTTCAGATGCTCGACGAACGCGTTGTCGTCCGCGAAAATTTCCGTCACCGCGTTGGTGAAATACGCCGTGTCCGTCGTCGCAATGTAACTTTCCACAATCGTCACGCGGCTGTTCGCGCCAACGACAACCAAGTTGCGCGGCTGCACGGTGTCGCCGTTTTTTTTGGCCGAGCAGATGTAAACCAACTGGATCGGCGTTTTGACATCCGCGCCATCCGGCAAATGCACAAACGCGCCGTCGAGAAAAAACGCCTGGTTCAGCGCGGCGAACGCGTCGTCCGGCGCGGGCGTGCAACGGCCCAGATATTTTTCCACCAGCGCGGCGTCGGAATTTAGTGCCGCCGCGAGACTGCCGGCTTTCACGCCTGCCGGAAGTTTTTCAATGGTCGAAAGCTTCGGCGAATAATGGCCGTTCACAAAAACCAGCCGCGTGCCCGTGAGTTTGGCAAAGGCGAATTCCTTCAGCGCCTTGGTTTCCGCGCCATTGACGGCAGGCGCTTCAAACATCGGCGCAAACGGCAGCTTCGCGAGCGGCGCGACGTTGGTGAAACGCCAGTCTTCATTTTGCAACGTCGGAAAACCAAGTTCAGCGAACAAAGCGAGGCCGGCCCTGCGGAACGGCAGCAGCGACGATTTCGCCGCCGACTCGAAGTGGCGGAATTTTTCGAGGAACGGTTCGGTCACGGCCGTGTCACCGGATTTTTTTTGCAGCGTTTGTATCATGGTAAATTTCAATCTTCCAAATCGGACTCCAATTTTTCATGCAATTCACCTTTGTGCAATTGAAAACTGCCGCAGAAACGGGTTGCCTTGAAATTATTTTGCGCCAAACACCCTTAAAATCTCGCCGGATTCCGCCGCTCTGATATTTTCCGCGCATGGTGAAACTGGTTTTGTTCGACATTGACGGCACGCTCGTCCACACGGGCCACGCCGGCACGCAGGCGTTTGCCAAGACGTTTGCGACGGAATTCAAGCTGCATCACGGGTCGGAAAAAATGAAGTTCGCCGGGCGCACCGACGTCAGCCTTGTCCGCGAATTTTTCCGCATCCACGGACTGCCGGAGACGCCGGAGCATTTCGCGCAATTTTTCGAGCGCTACGTTTTCTGGCTCGACCAGATTCTTGCACGCAGTAAAACACAGATTTGTCCGGGCGTCTGGGAATTCATCCGCGGCCTGCAAAATCTGCCGCAACCGCCCGCGCTCGGCCTGCTCACGGGCAACATCCGGCTCGGCGCGGAAATCAAGCTGCGCCATTTCGGGCTGTGGGACGTTTTTCAATTCGGCGGATTTGCCGACGACCACGAGGAACGTGATCATATCGCCGCCGCCGCGCTCGCCCGCGGACGCCGCGTGCTGGGGAAAAACTTGCAGCCGCAGGAAATCGTTGTCATCGGCGACACGCCGTTTGATGTTCGCTGCGGAAAATTCATTGGCGCGAAAACGCTGGCCGTCGCCACCGGCGGCGCGAAGCTGGACGAGTTAAAGCATCTCAAACCCGATTGGGCGGTGGCCGATTTGACGCACATCAGCGCGCGGGAAATTGTGGAATCGTGAATTGTTGTCGGAAGACTTTTGCGCAGGAAATTTTTGGCCACGCGCAGTTCCGTCAGCGCGTGATGAAATCCGCCGCCATGCAACGCGAAATTTATTAGTTATTCGTGTCTTCTGGTTCACTCCATGTAAGGCGCAATACATCCAGTTCATCAGAAATTTCCTTAATAAGCTTACGCCGTTTTTCAGATGGCATCTCAAGCATTTTGCCAATCGTTTTCCATATATGACCGCTGCCTGCAATCCATGTTGCTTTCATTACCTTATCCTGCACGGGCGTCACGCCATTGGGATAACAGTGCGCTTTGTAATCTTCATAAAATTGTTCAATGCTCATATTGTATTTATGGATTTCTGACGAAAGTTTATCTAGTCAAGTTGGCGGAAACATTTAGCTCGACACATTTCAGAAAGATTTTCTATAAAATTTTTAACAAAACGATTTTGAGTGATGTGTTCGGCAATAACATCAAGATTCTCTTTACAACGCGGCGGCAGAATGGGTTCGTCATTTGACACCAATGATTTGCTTTTAGGCGCAGACCTTAATTCAATTGAAATTAATTTTGCGCCAAGTCCAGTGCATTCATCACACAAATGGGCATAAAGCAATCGTGCGTGGATTTTTGGTAATTCGGAGCGGTGTTCCCCGGCGAGTGCGTTGGCGATGGCGGACATATCTTTAGGGTTGATCCAGACTTGTTCGCCGCTGCGAAGCCGTGAAATCTGTGCTTGGGTGACGCCGCTGGCGCGGGCAAGTTCTGCCGCTTTCATATCTTTCTCGTTCAAAATTTGATTCAACACGTTGGCAATGTTGTAACTCATTCATTCATTTAAGCATTGAATACCAAAATATACAAGTTAATTTATTTGTAATTTTCATAGTTAAATTCAAGCTTTTGCGCCAAGCTTGAAATTAGAATGCCAGCCTTGTATCTGAGTTGCTTGATTTTCAGCGACATTGCATTACTATACTTTCCCTTTGATTATGGAATTGAACAATGACGAAATCCGCCGTTACTCGCGGCATCTGATTCTGCCCGAAGTCGGGCTGGCCGGCCAAAAGAAAATCAAGGCCGCGAGCGTCCTGTGCATCGGCGCGGGCGGTCTCGGCTCGCCCATCGCCATGTATCTCGCCGCCGCCGGCATCGGCAAGATCGGCATCGTGGATTTCGACACGGTGGATTTTTCCAACCTGCAACGGCAGATTCTCCACACGGACGCGGACGTGGGCCGCTCGAAGGCGGAGTCGGCCAAGGAAACGATCCGCGGCATCAATCCGCATTGCGAAGTCGTCATCCACAACACGCGCATCTCGTCGGAAAACGCGCTCGACCTCATCCGGCCTTACGACATCGTCGTGGACGGCACGGATAATTTCCCGACGCGCTATCTCACGAACGACGCCTGCGTGCTGCTCAAGAAACCGAATGTCTATGGCTCGATTTTCCGTTTCGAAGGACAAGCCAGCGTGTTCGCGCCGCATCTCGGCGGACCGTGTTATCGCTGTCTTTATCCAGAACCGCCGCCGCCCGGAATGGTTCCGAGTTGCGCGGAAGGCGGCGTGCTCGGCGTGCTGCCGGGCATCATCGGCTGCATTCAGGCGACGGAAATTTTGAAGCTCGCCATCGGCAAGGGAAATTTGCTCGTCGGCCGATTGATTTTGTTCAATGCGCTCGACATGAAGTTTCGCGAATTGAAATTGCGCCGCGATCCGGCGTGTCCCGTTTGCGGCGATCATCCGACGATCAAGGAATTGATTGATTACGAAGTTTTCTGCGGCATCGAACCGACGCCCGTGGATAACGGCAATCCCGACGAAGTTACCGTGCAGGACATGAAGAAGGCTTTGGACGATCCGAAGCTCGGCATCAAGGTCATTGACGTGCGCGAACCGTTTGAATACGAAATCGCGCGCATCGAAGGCGTGCCGTTGCTGCCGATGAGCGAGTTGCAAAATCGTTTCACGGAACTTGATCCGAACACGCAATATTATCTGCTCTGCAAAGTCGGCGCACGCTCGCATTCGGCGGTGGAATTTTTGCGCGAACAAGGTTTCAAATACGTCAAGAATGTGAAAGGCGGCACGAACGCGTGGTCGGACGAAATTGACCGCAACTTGCCGAGGTATTGATGTGTGTGATGACAAGAATATGTCCGAAACATTAATCACGAGTCTCGTAACACTCGGGGCTGTTGTTTTGGGCTGGTTTCTTAGTGAAGGAACATCTTGCTTCGTGAATCTCGCAAGCAACGACAACTTATTTCGGCTTTGATCCAAGAACTAGATGACTGTGAAAGTTATATTCGCAGAAATGTCATAACTTCCGAACTTCTAATACAGGCGTTGGAAGTTAGCTTATCAAGCGGAAGTAGAAGCTCTTCGCGCGAAAGCACGGAAGCTCGGTTATGATGGAGTAGAAAAATCGATTTATACGCGTATATAAATTTATGACCGACGATCTGCAAAAACGCATTCAAGCCGCGCTCGCCAATCCGCAAAACATGGGCGAGATGGCGGGTGCGGATTCCATCGGCACGGTCGGCAACGCCGATTGCGGCGAGATGCTGCGGCTGTGGGTGAAGTTCAAACAGCAGGACGGTCGGCGCGTCATTGACCGCGCGACGTTCCAATCCTTCGGCTGCGAAACGGCCATCGCCGTTGCCAGCCTCGCGACGGAACTGATCCGCGGCAAAACCGCCGAGGAAGCGCTCGCGCTCAAGACCGAGGAACTCGCCGGCGAACTCGGCCCGCTGCCGCCGATGAAAATCCATTGTGCGCAGCTCGTCGAAGGCGCGCTGCGTTCCGCGCTCGAACCGCAAAACGCGGAAACCAAACCGGCAGCAACACCGTCAAGCGCGCCGACGTTGCTCGACAGTTTTTCCAAGCCGAAAGACGGCGTGAAGCTGACGTTTTCTGGATTAGTCGTTTGCCGGCCTTGCGGCTTCTTGGAGCTTGGTTCTTGACGGTTCAAGATTAAACTTCGTGCCGATGGATTTGCCCAATCCCAAAACCGCCGCCGCGTGGCTCAAGAAAATTTCAACATTGCGCCCGATGCTCGCCATAGTGCTTGGCAGCGGCTTTCATCACGCGCTGGCGGAACTGCGCGTGGACAGGAAAATTTCCTACGCCAAAATTCCCGGCTTCCCCAAGCCGACCGTTAGCGGCCACGCGGGCGAATTGTATTTCGGGCATTTTGGGAAAACTCCGGCGATTGTTTTGAGCGGACGCGCGCATTTTTACGAAGGCCACGAAATGGAACGCGTCACGTTCGCCACGCGCGCGCTCGCGGCCTTCGGAATCACCGATTTGCTTTTGACGAATGCAGCGGGCGGCATCAACAAAAATTTCCGCGCCGGCGATTTCATGGTGCTCACCGACCACATCAATTTCATGGGCGCGAACCCGCTTCGCGGGCCTCAACAGAAAGATTTCGGACGCTGCGATTCGTTGACCTCACTGAAACTTACGATAAAAAATTGCGCGAACTGTTGTTCCAGTGCCGGGAAAATTTCCGAACTGAAATTGCAACAAGGTATTTATCTGGCCATGAGCGGGCCGAGTTATGAAACGCCGGCGGAAATCCGGGCATTCGCAAAATTCGGCGCAGACGCAGTGGGCATGAGCACGGTGCCGGAGGCGATTGCGGCGCGGCAATGTGGTTTGCACGTGGCGGCGGTCTCGTGCATCACGAACCTGGCGGCGGGCATCAGCGAGGGAAATTTGTCGCACGCGGAAGTTTTGGGAACCGCTGAACGGGTGAAGACTTTGGCAGCGAAGCTGCTCAAAAACTTTGCGGAACTTTACGGAAAAATCTGAATCAGCCACAGAGGCACAGAGAAAATCCGGCTCTTGAACTCTGTGCCTCTGTCGCAAAATTTAATTTTGAAAATCAATCATCAAAAACTTGTAGCGGGGGCGGTGAAGGCGTTCGAAGGTTCGGTGTCGCCGTATTCCAAATTCGATGAGTTCACCGTGCGCGAATTGTCGCCGGCGGCCTTCGTCCTCGTCCCTTGAAATTCTTCCAAGGGCTAGTAGTCTCCCTTGTCATTATCAATGAAACCTGAAGTTGTATTTGGTCTGGAGGGCGCGGCGTGGCCAGCTTTGCTGGTGAGCGCGAGCGGATCCGTTCTCCGGGCAAACACGTCGGCGATGAAGGTGTTTGGCCCGGCGCTGGGGGGCGAGTCGCCGGCATTGTCCGCGATCTGGTCGCCGGAAAACGGCGGGTCGGAGGGCCAGTTTCTCATGCTGTGGGAGCAGGCGCCGACGGCGACGGCGGACCTGAAATTCCGCACGGTCGGCGGCACAATCGTCAAATTCACCGTAGCGATCTGCACGTTCAACAAGGACGGGAGCAAATGGTTTGTGATGCAACTGCTCCCGGCGTTTGAGCAGGCCGCCGCGCCTACGCCCGCGCCCGCTCCAACTCCCGTCCCGGCGGTTCCCGCGCCGGTGGAGACTCCAAAGCCCGTCGCGGCGGCGGCTCCGCCGGATCCGGGCGGCGTGGCGCTCAAGCAAAAACTGGATTGCGCGCTGCAACTGGCGCGGACGGTTTCGATTGACTTCAACAACGCGCTGACGAGCGTGCTCGGCCATGCGTCGCTGCTTTTGAGCAAGGCCGAGGCGGGTCATCCGTGGCGGCATTCGCTGATGGAGGTGGAAAAATCGGCGGCGCGCGCGGCGGAAATCGCCAACGAACTCGCGGTGTTCAGCCGCCAGGAAAAAGAGACGCGCCGGCTGCCGCCGGGCAACCTGAACGTGGTGACAAACCGTTGCGTGGATTTTTTCCGCAACGCGCACGGCGCGAAAATCACCTGGAAAGAGCAGCCCGAGCGGGATTTGTTCGGCGCGCGTTTCGACGAGGCGAAGGTGCAGCAGGCGCTGACCAAACTTATGGAGAACGCGGTCGAGGCGGTCGGACTGGGAGGCCAGGGCCAGATCACGGTGACCACACGCAACATGGATTTGACGGAGCCGACGCAGGATCGCAACGTGAAGCTCGCGGCGGGCGCTTACGTCTGCGTCGAGATATCCGACAACGGATCCGGTATTGACGAGGAAACCTTGCCGCGAATTTTTGAACCGTTTTTTACAACCAAGGGAAAAACACATCGCGGCCTCGGCCTCGCGCTGGCTTACGGCATTGTGACGAACCACGGCGGCGGCGTGGCGGTTTCAAGCCAGCCGGGCGCGGGCGCCTCGGTGCGGGTTTATTTACCGGCGGAAAAAGACCTGGCCCGCGACGTTTCCCGCAGTGACGAAAATTTGCACGGGACGGAAACCATCCTCGTGGTGGACGATGAAGACATGATCCTGACCATGGGCGAAACGATTTTGACGGACTACGGCTATCGCGTGCTGACGGCGGGCAGCGGCCAGAAGGCGATGGCCATTCTGTCGCGCGAGGACACCAAGGTGGATTTGATCCTCACGGACCTGGTGATGCCGGTGATGAGCGGACGCGAACTGGTGGAGCGCGTGCGGCAGTTGCGGCCCGAAGCGAAGATTTTGTGCATGAGCGGTTATGTGATGCCGTCGGACAAGCAGACCGGCACGGCCTATCTGCAAAAACCGTTCACCAGCCGCGAACTGCTGGCGAAGGTCAGGCAGGTCATTGGCCGCGCCGATGGTTGACTAAAAAGCGGTTTTGCGGTTAAATTAAGCTTATGCAGATTGAAAGTCTTAAAATGTTTTGTGATTTGGCGGAAACGGAAAGTTTTACCAAGTCAGCCCAAATCAGCGGTGTCACCCAATCGGCCGTGAGCCAGCAGATCAGTTCGCTGGAACGCGCCTTCAAGTCGCTGCTCATCGAGCGCAGCAAGAAAAAATTCCGGCTCACGCGCGAAGGACAGGTGCTTTACGATTACAGCAAGCAGATCATCCAGTCCTACGAATCGTTGCAAAGCAAATTGCAGGAACTCAAGGACATCATCTCCGGCACCATCCGCGTCGCGACCATTTACAGCATCGGCCTGCACGACCTGCCGGCGTATGTCAAAAAGTTCATGAAGAGTTATCCGACGGTCAACATCCATGTCGAATACCGCCGCGCGAACCAGGTTTATGACGACGTGTTGAGCAACGTCGTTGACCTCGGCCTCATCGCCTATCCGGTCAAGGATCCGAAGATTGAAATCATCGCGCTCCGCAAGGAACCGCTCGTCTTGGTCTGCCATCCGCAACATCCGTTCGCCAAATTGAAAACGGTGAAATTAAAGGCGCTCGCCGGACAAAAAATCATCGGCTTCGAACCGGACATCCCGACGCGCAAGGCACTGGACAAAATTTTGAAGGAACACGGCGTGGAGATAAAACACGTCATGGAATTCGACAACGTCGAGACCGTCAAGCGCGCGGTGGAGATTGACGCCGGCATCTCCATCGTGCCGCAGGGAACCATCGCGCAGGAAATCGCCAAGCAAACGCTTGTCGCCGTGCCGATTGAAGACGGCGATTTTTACCGTCCGCTCGCCGCGATCTACAAAAAAAACAAGGTGCTTTCGCCCGCGATGAAACAGTTCCTGACGATTCTCAAGGAAGCAGCCTGACTTGTAATTTGTTGAAGCGTTGAATTGTTGAATCGTTTTTACAAACCACGTTTCAACGATTTAACAATTTAACTTTTTATTTCAGATTCACCGGATTCAGCGGCTTCAAATCCTTCGGCAGAAAAATTCCGTCCTTGCGGATGAGTTCGCCGTCGAACCACACCTCGCCGCCGCCCCAATCCTTGCGCTGGATCAAAACCATGTCCCAATGGATCGCGCTTTTGTTTCCGTTCCCGCAATCTTCGTAAGCCTGGCCCGGCGTGAAGTGCAGCGACCCGGCGATTTTTTCGTCGAACAAAATGTCGCACATCGGGCTTAAAATATATGGATTAAAACCGAGCGAAAATTCGCCGATGTACCGCGCGCCCGCGTCCGTGTCCAAAATTTCATTCAGTCGCTTCGTGTTGTTCGCCGTCGCGTTAACGATTTTTCCGTCCTTCAATTCCAGTTTGACGTTTTCAAATTTCGTTCCCGAATAAAGCGTCGGCGTGTTGAACTGGATCGTGCCGTTCACGGAATTTTTTACCGGGCAGGAAAAAACCTCGCCGTCGGGGATGTTCCGGTCGCCCTTACACATCTTCGCGCCGATGCCTTTGATGCTGAAACTCAAATCCGTGCCGGGCGCAACCAACCGAACCTGGTTGGTCTTGGCCATGAGTTTTTCCAGCGGCAACATGGCCTTGCCCATCTTGGCGTAATCCATCGTGCAGACGTCGAAATAAAGATTCTCAAACGCCTCGGTGCTCATGCCCGCCGCCTGCGCCATGCTCGGCGTCGGCCAGCGCAACACGCACCAGCGCGTTTTGTTGACGCGATAATCCTGCACCGGCCGGACGATTTTGGAATAAAGCTGCACGCTGTTGCTCGGCACGTCGGAATTTTCGTTCATGTTGTCCGCGCCGCGAATCGCGATGTAAGCCTGCATCTTTTTCATGCGGAACATTTCGATGTCACGAACATCTTTTGCCTGCTGTTCCGTGATGCCGAGCAACTGCTCGCGCCCGACGCGCGTGTGGCGCGTTTCGACGAACGGCGTCGCGCCCGACGCGCGCACGGCGCGGATGAGTTCCACGGTGAATTCGTCCGGCACGTCAATCATGTCGAGCAGGATGCGGTCGCCTTTTTTCAGCGCGGTGGAATAATTGACGAGCAGTTCGGCCAGTTTTTTGTAACGCGGATCGGTCATAAATTTTGAAAATGATAAAACGAATCGCCGGAATTTGCCACAGCAGAAACTCCGATGGAAAGCCTTGACACGAATTGCATGAATTTTCACGAATCATTCTCAATTAGTGAGGATTCCTGAAACTCGTGTCTAAATTATCGTTTTTCGATAAAAAAGACTTGACTAACGGAATTGATTGGTTTAT
>CAVTVI010000035.1:0-17550 GCA_963738175.1 uncultured Verrucomicrobiae bacterium | reverse complement strand
AAGGTTGTTGGTTGGAGAAGTGACACCCAATTGCGGTGACGGTGCGGAGCAGGAAGTGTAAATGCCGCCGCCAGAAACCGCCGCCACCAATTTATTTCCATCCGCCGAAGAGGCGACGGAAATCCAATTGGTGATCGGAACGTTGTTTGAAATCCAATTCATCCCGCCATCGGTCGAAGTGTAGATGCCTCCTTTATATGATGAAAACGGAGGATTCATCGGACGCGCTGATGCCACCAATTTATTTCCGTCCGCCGAGGAAGCGACGCTTGTCCAAAGGTTTGATGGCGCAAAAGTCTTCGACCAAGAAACTCCTAGATTGGTCGTGATATAAATTGAACCCGGCCTCTGCGTTTCAACACCTGACATATTATAATAATCATTGTCCTCCGCTGCCACCAATTTATTTCCATCCGCCGAAGAGGCAACAACAATCCCATTGGTGCTTGGAGCGTTGTTGGTCACCCAAGAAGCTCCTGAATCTGTCGAAACGTAAATGTTAGTTCTGTCGATCCCACTCATGGCCACCCACTTGCTTCCGTTTGCCGGAAGCAGTGGAAGCCCATAATACTGCACACCCGAATTATATATCCAACCAACTCCAGAATTTGTCGAGACACCGGAAAAATTACCCGCCACCAAAATATTTCCGTCTGCGGAACACTGGACATAGTGTAAATTCGCAACAGGACTTCCAATACCATGCCAAGTGTTTCCCGAGTTTGTCGAAGTATAAGCTCCATTGTCACCAACGGCACCGAAACACCGGATTCCATCTGCCGCCATGGCGACGGACCAAAAATTGTAGGGAGTTGAGTTTGTTGTCCAATTGAAACCCGAATTTGTAGAAGTATATGCGTATTGTGGACCGTAACCGTAAATCGGGGACGGAATAGCAATCAACTTGCTTCCATCTGCCGATGAGACGACTTGCGCCCATGGATTAGTAGGTGCGCTGGTCTGTGTCCAAGTTTGGGCAAACGAAAAATCAGCCACCAGCAGCGTGGCCGCAACCAACCAAAGAATTTTGACGCCCTTCATGGTTTGTGCTGCTTAATAAACCACCGAACAAATCTTTTTCCAAGCCGTTTTATGGCTTCGCCGCATCCTTCGCCGCCGTCGTGGAGGCGCTGACGGATTTGATCTTCAATTCCCTGGCGATGTCCATCACGTTCACAATCCGGTAGAACGGCGCGTTCCGGTCCGCGTTGATGGCGAGCTTGAGTTGCGGGTTTTTAGCGACTTCCTCCTGCAACCGGGCCTTGAGGTTGACGAACTCGATGGGCATCCGGTCGCGTTCCAAAATGATGGTGGCGTTGGACGTGATGTTGATCATGAACGGCGGCTCGTTGGTGGTGAAACCTTCCTTGCGCGCCTGCGAGGATTCCGGCAGCGCCAGCCGCAGCGCGGGCTGCTGCTTGAACGTCGTCGTGACCATCAGAAAAATCAGCAGCACGATGAGCACGTCCACGAGCGCGACGATGATGATCGTCGGCGTGTTGCGGCGTTTGCGGATGCGGAAGCGCATGGTCAGGATTTTTTGGCGGCGGGTTTTTCCGCGTATTGCCGCCGGATGAAATCGTCGCAGAGCGCCTCCATCTCGACGGCCAGCACCTCGACTTTTTTGCTGAAATAACTCCACGCGATGAGTGCCGGGATGGCGATGAGCAAACCGATGAGCGTGGCGCGCAGGATGAGCGCGATGCCCTGCGCCAATTTTGCGGCGTCGCTCAAGCCGGTCTGGCCGAGGTCGCCGAACACGGTCATCATGCCCGCAATCGTGCCGACAAGACCGAGCAGCGGCGCGATGCCGATGATGATCTCCAGCACGACCAGGCCGCGTTCGAGCCGGACGATTTCATGGCGCGCGGCGGTCTGCAAGGCATCCACGTTCTCGGCCTTCGGCCACTCGAGATGATCGGCGGCAAGCGTCAGCAGCCGGCCGAGCGACGACGGTTTTTCCGCGCACACGCGGCGCAATTTTTCCACGTCGTCGCGCGTCTTGCACGCGGCGAGCGCCGCAGTGATTTCCGGCGGCACGACTTTGCCCCAGCGCAGGGCCAGCCCGCGTTCCACGATGAACGCCAGCCCGACAATCGAAGTCAGCGCCAGCAGGATATAAATAAGTGCGTCCATAAATTTTTTTAGACCGCAACGCGCGGTTCGGTTTCAATAATAGTAAAAGGTGAAGGTGATTTCCCGAAAATTCGTACCGACCATGTGCCGCATATCCGACGGCCACGGCTCGAACGTGGGGTCGGTGATCGCTTCCTGGCAGACGTAACCGAGCAAGTCGCCGACGGTGTTCTCCAAAACTTCCATGTTGCTGATGGTGCCGTCGTAGTTCAAATGAAACCGCAGCGTCACCTTGCCGCTGCGATCCTGCGAAAATTTCTGGCTGTCGAGCAAATCATACCAGCGTTGCGTCACGGCATCAATGAACCGGCGGTCGTAATCGCCAAACGGCGTCGCCTTCGCATCCAGCGACGGTAAAAGTGCGATCCGCCGCGTCCCGCCGTCCTGGTTCATTTCCATGCTGGGAAAAAGATTCGACTGCTGGGCGCGCGCCTGCTTGAGCGTGCGCGGACGCTCCGGCGTGGAATTATTTTTCTCCGGCGATGTGTCCAGTTTCGCGAACTTCGTGTCGCCCGGCAGTTCGGTCGGCTTCGGCTGCGCTGGTTGCGCTTCTTTTTGGGGCTGCGGTTCCGGCGGCGGTTGCGGTTTGGCATTTTGCGTGCGCGGCACGTCGCGGGTTTTGGGCACGTCAGTTTGTTTGCCGGTCAGCTTGGGCTGGTTTGAATCTTTATCCGCGTCGGGATTCGCGGCGCGGGAATTTTTGCTGGAATAATATTTCGCGTCCTTCGGCGCATCCGGCGTCGCCTGATCCGGATCCACGTCCAGAAACATCGTCGGCTCGGATTCTTGAACCACCGGCGGCGGCATTTTTTTTTTGCGAGAAGCAGATGCGCCGGCCAGTGCAACCGCTGCCACAAGCCGGTTTTTTTGCCGAGTTCGTAACCGCCCCAGACAAAAAAATGCAAGGCCAGCGACAACGCCAAAGCCCACGCCAGCCGTTTCGTTTCAAAACGGTTGAGTCGCAGCGAATCCACTTTTTCGACGGCTTCAGCCATGTCAGGTAATCTTGCCGCAGGAAAACGAACCGGGCAACTGTCTTTGCGCGGCGCGCAGAATTAACTCTCTTTTCGCAGCAAAAGCCGATACACTGGAAAAGTCGAAAGACATTTTATGTCCACAAAATTATTTTCCGAACTCGGCCTTTCTCCTGAAATCCTGAAGGCCATTGACAAACTCGGCTTTGAAAAAGCCGCGCCGATCCAGGCCGAGGCGATTCCCGTTTTGATGAGCGGGCGTGATGTCGTCGGCCAGTCGCAGACCGGTTCGGGTAAAACGGCAGCGTTTGCAATTCCCGCGATTGAAAAAACCGACGCGAATTTGAAGGCCGTCCAAGTTTTGATTCTTTGCCCGACGCGCGAACTCGCCGTGCAAGTCGCCGAGGAATTTCACAAGCTCACGCTCTTCAAACGCGGCATCACGTCGCTGCCGATTTACGGCGGGCAATCTTACGAGCGCCAGTTTTGGGGACTCAAGCAAGGCGCGCAAATCGTCATCGGCACGCCGGGCCGCGTGATGGATCACATGCGGCGCGGCACGATCCGACTTGAGAAAATCAAGATGGTCATTCTCGACGAAGCCGACGTGATGCTCAACATGGGTTTCCGCGAGGACATCGAAACCATTTTGAAAGACGCGCCGAAGGAACGGCAGACGGTTTTCTTTTCCGCAACGATGCCAAAACCGATCCGCGATTTGATCGAAAAATATTCGCGCAATCCGCAGAACGTGAAGATTGACCAGAAGGCGATGACCGTTCCGACCGTCGAGCAATGTTATTACGAAGTGGACCGCCGTTACAAAGTGGATTTGCTCACGCGGCTGATTGACATTTACGATCTCAAGCTCGGAATTATTTTTTGCAACACCAAGCGCATGGTGGACGACCTCGTGGATCATCTCGAAGCGCAAGGCTACATGGCCGACCGCTTGCACGGCGACATGACACAGGCACAACGCGATCGCGTGATGGGAAAATTCCGCAAGTCCGGTTTGGAATTTCTCGTCGCCACGGACATCGCCGCGCGCGGCATTGACGTGGACGATATTCAAGTCGTATTCAATTACGATTTACCCTACGACGGCGAAGATTACGTTCATCGAATTGGACGAACTGGCCGCGCCGGACGAACTGGCCGCGCAATTTCATTCGCCTCCGGCCGCGAACTGTTTCAGATCCGCAACATCGAGCGCTACACGAACATGAGGATTCAGCGTGCGAAAATTCCGACCGTGGATGAAGTTCACGAAGTCCGCGCGAGCCTGTTCCTCGACAAACTCCGCGCCACGCTCACCAGCGGCGAATACAAAAAACAGGATCACCTCATCGAACGATTGCTCGAAGAAGGGTTTAATTCGACCGACATTGCGTCCGCGCTCATCCATCATCTGCAAGGCGGCGACGCCGCGCCCGCGAAGCCCGCGCCGCCCGAAGAAATTTCTTTCGAGCGTCCCGAACGTCCAAGTTTCCGCGACCGAAATGAAGGCCGCGACCATCGCGGCGGCCGTTTTGAAGATCGCTCCGCGCGCAATGCTCCTTTTCGCGATGATGACCGCCGCGAACGCGCGCCTTACCGCGACACGCGCGAGCAACGCCCGCCACCGCGCACCTTCGTAACGCCGGCCGCTGGCACGGCAGTTCCTCGTGTTCCAAAACAAATCATTCCGCCGCCGCCGAAGCGCATCGTAAAAACTTTTCATGCCGCGTCTGCGCCAATCGCGCCGCCCGTTGCGAAAGCGCCAATTGCCGAATCGGCCAGTCCAAAAGCTGTCGAGCCAAAAACCTTTTCCGACGCAGAAATTCTCGCGTCCGTAAAACCCGAAACGCTCGCGCCGGAATTCAGCAAATCAAAGCCCGCGCCGTTTTACGCAAAAGTCGCGGCGGAATCCGCGTCCAAAAAAAATCGCGTGAAACCTGAACGCAAAACTCCGGCGGACCAGACACGCCTGCACATCAACGTCGGCGAAGAAATGGGCGTCGTGCCGATTGACATCGTGAATTCCATTGCGGGCGAAACTGGCCTGCCCGGAAAAGTCGTCGGCAAAGTGGACATCCGCGAGCGCCACTCGTTTGTGGACGTTTCAACTGAACACGCCAACGCCATTCTCGCCAAGCTCAACCGCGCGGAAATCAAGGGCAACAAAGTGAAGATCAAAGCAGCGTGAGCGGTTTTTATTTTTCGCTGGCGGATTTGACGGCTTCGAGTTCTTCCCAGCGGGCGTAAAGTTTTGGCACGTTCGCTTTCGCCAAGTCGAGTTCGGACGTGAGCTGGTTCACTTGTGCCGCGTGTTTGCGGAAAAATTCCGGGTCGGCGAACAAACTTTCAATGCGCGCAACTTCGGCTTCAAGCGCGTGAATCTGTGTTTCCATGCCTTCGAGTTCGCGCTGCTCTTTGAAGGAAAGTTTGCGTGACTTTGTTTTCGGCTTCGCGGCTTCGCGGGCGAGCACTTCTGATTTGTTGGTCGCGAGAATGGCGGCACTCTGCCGAGACGCCGCTACTTCGGCCTTTTTTTTCTTCTCGAGATAATAATCGTAGTCACCGACGCTGTGGGAGATTTTTCCGTCGCCTTCAAACGCGAGAATGTCTGTGCAGACGCGGTTCAGAAAATAGCGGTCATGGCTAACAACAAGAACCACGCCCGGAAATGCGATAAGCGCTTCTTCCAACACACGCAATGTCGGCAAATCCAAATCGTTGGTCGGTTCGTCCAAAATTAAAAAATTGCCGCCGCTTTTCAAAATGCGTGCGAGCAGGAGCCGGCTGCGTTCGCCGCCGCTCAATTTTTTCACGAGTGTCAGGATGCGGTCGTCGGAAAAAAGAAATCGTTTGAGATACGAGCGCACGGAAAGTTTCGCGTCGCCCCATTGCACGAACTCTGTGCCATCGGCGACTTCGTCGAGCACGGTGCGTTCTTCGTTCAATTGCAGGCGGCCTTGGTCAACGTAATTAAATTTCGTGAGCTGGCCGGTTTTCACCGTGCCTTCGGTGGGCGGCAATTGGCCGATGATAGCCTTGAGCAGCGTGGTTTTGCCGAGACCATTCCGCCCGCAAACGCCGATGCGCTGGCCGTTCGCAAAATTGAAACTGAAACCGGAAAATAATTTTTTGTCGCCGATGGTCATGCCCAAATCGGCAACATCCACGGTGCGATTGCCGAGTTGCGGCGGCGGCGGGATGCAAAGCTCCACGTCTTCCTCGATCACCGGGCCGGACTTCACCGCCTCGTCGTAGTAGCGCTCGAAGCGATCCTTCTGCTTGCTGCGTTGCGCGCGCGGGCCTTGGCGCACCCACGCGAGTTCCTTTTTCAAAAACATCTGGCGCTTGTGCTCGACGGTCGCGTCGGCGGACTGGCGCTCGGCTTTCGCGAGCAGGTATTCGGTGTAATTGCCGTCGTGCGAGAAAAATTTCCCGTCGAACAACTCGATCATGCGCTTGACGACGCGGTCGAGAAAATAGCGGTCGTGCGTGACGACGAGAAACGTGCCGTGAAATTCCTCGAGAAATTCCGCGAGCCATTCGATGGATTCCGGGTCGAGATGGTTCGTCGGTTCGTCGAGAATCAGAAAGTCGGGCAGCGAAACAATCGCGCGGCACATGGCGACGCGGCGTTGCTCGCCGCCGGAAAGCGTCTCGATGCGGCGGTCGCCGGCGGGACAATTCAAATGCGCCATCGCGATCTCGATGCGCGTGTCGAGCGTCCAGCCTTCGAGCGACTGGATGCGATGCTCCAAAAATTCATGGCGCTTCGAATCGTGCGGCAGCGATTCAAATTCCGTAATTAAATCCAGCACCGGCTTCGCACCGTCGCGGATATTTTCTTCCACGGACTTCGTCGCATCGAGCATGAAATCCTGCGGCAGATAACTGACGACAAGATCGCGCTGTCGCGAAACTTCGCCGCTGTCGGGCGATTGCAGGCAGGCGAGGATGCGCAAAAAAGTTGTTTTGCCCGCGCCGTTGCGGCCGACGAGCCCGAGGCGTTCGCCCTCCTGGATGCCAAGCGTGGCGGCGTCGAGGATGGCGCGGTCGCCGTAGCGAACGGTGATTTCAGAGGCGGAAATGATGGTGGGCATATTTTTTAGCCGCCCAGAGAATGTAAAATCAGTTTCACAAGAACGTGAACGGTAGCAGATAGTCAGGTGGGAACAAGACGGGAAGAAGGATGCCTCCAATATATTTGGCTCGATTTATTTGCGCCAAATTAATTCAAAAGCTTATATGCCTTGAACCAACCCCCAATGCTTAAGCGTTTCCACGCCGAATAAATATCTTCTTCCTTGAAGAGTGCTGCTTTGCGGGTGCTCCATGCGCGCACTTTTCCGACGGCCAGCTTTGGGTTCTCGGCTACCTCGGGAAATTCGTTGGACAACCAGTGAACAGTGGCAAGCAATTCCATGCCATAGGGCGTCTCAAATCCCACAATCAATTCACTCACGCGATCCAAATGCTTTTTGGCAAGCTCGTCGTCTTTCAACTGATTTCGTGCAACCGCAGCCGCTTCGGGCAGCAACACGATCTCCGAACGAGCCTTGGCCGTGCGATCACCATAGCCACGGGTGTAATGACCCTCCATGTGTTGCAAGACATGATGCAAAGCGTCCGCGTAAGGACCATATTTGTCGCGGACATATTTTAACCGCAAATTCTCTCCAGCCTCTTGTAGGAAATAAGCGAGTTTTTGAATTTCAAGGAGAGATACCCGATACCCTGGCAGAAAATAGCTTTCCAAAAGCAGAATAACGAGCGCACGACCTCGCGACATCGCCGGTTTTTCCGTTCGGACTTTAATATCATCAACCTTTGGTGCAGCGCCTGGGCCAAAAAGCATAACGTTTACCTCGGGCAAAGCGGCTAAAGCTTTTTCAATTCTAGGGCGAACCTCATTCCAATCAAGGCCGCCATTGCCACAGCCGAGCGGCGGAAGCGCTATTGATTTGATTTTCAATCGCCGCACATCAGCCACCAAAGCTTTCAAGCCAGATTCAATGTCTTCCATGCGGGATTTTCCCTTCCAGTGGCGTTTGGTCGGAAAATTGATGATGAATTTCGGATTTTCAAATGTTGCCCGTTCGAAAATAAACATGCGCCCGGGCTGCACCTCACCAGCTTTGCACGCCTTTTCGTAAGCGCGAAACATTTCTGGATAAGCCTGTCGGAATTGCAAAGCAACGCCCTTGCCCATGACACCTACCGTGTTGACCGTGTTCACGAGTGCCTCGGCTTTTGCCTCCAGCAAATTTCCTTTTGTAAAAGTGATCATGGCGTCTTTAGAAATACCAACTCGTATCCTTGCGAATAATGGGCTGGTGAGCCTCACCCTGCAAGGTCATTTGAACAGCATCCAAACGCTCGCGATCATAGACCACGATTTCTTCCACCAATGTCCACGGGAAACGTTGATGCACAAGAAATTCAGCCTGCCGACGACGTGGCCGGTCTGGATCGCGGTCAATTGCGTGCCAATACTTGGACTTCATCAGTGGCCAATCTATTTTATCGAGATCAGCCAAGTCATGATAGAAATTTGAGTTGAACATAATACCGTGTCCGTCAGTAAAAACGAACGGCAATCCCGCCTGCACCACTGCTTCTACCGATGACCTAACGTAGATAATCACTTTTTGACCGTCGGGATTGTTCGGCACGTTGCCTTTGTGGTTCGCGTAAAGCATCGGCGAGCACGGTGCAAAATACCAAGGAACGTAATCATTCACCGTTCCGCCCAAACCACACGGCACAGGTTTGGCGCGACGGCGTTGTTGAATATTTTCATGAGCGATGCTCTCCCAGTCTCCCGCCTGTTGTTGCCGTAAATTTTCGCAAAGCAGATTCCCTGACGCAATGATGCCAGCGAGATTCCGCACGTGCATGATGCGAAAAATCGGAGTTGGCCGAGGTGAATTAAACGGCATGACTTGAACATTTATATTCAATTAGCCCGACGATGCAAGCAAGCTGCTTACTCCTTCGCCGTTTGCACGGGCACAGCCGAGAGCGGCGTATTTTTATTCGTCTCGCCGAAATAATTCGCCGACCACTCGTTTTGGAACAGCACGACGGGATTTTTGCCGATGTCGTAGGCGAGGCGCGCGCCGGTCGGGAGCGACAGCGCGTCGAGATCTTCTTCCTTGATGTCGGTCGGCAGCCAGCGGACGACGCTCCACGGCGCGGCTTCGAGACGGGATTCCGCGCCGTATTCGCTTTCGAGCCGGAATTGCACGACCTCAAACTGTAGCGGGCCGACGGCGGCGAGCAGCGGCGTTTTGACGGACGAGTTGCGCAGATACAACGCCTGGATGACGCCTTCCTGCAAAAGCTGGCCGAGGCCCTGGCGGAATTGTTTGTATTTCCCCGTGTTCGGATTGTGCAGATACGAAAACGCCTCGGGCGTGAAACGTGGGATTTCCTTGTAGAGAATTTTGGGATCGGTCGTCAGTGTGTCGCCGATGCCGAAGCTGTCGTGGCCGACCAGGCCGATGACGTCGCCGGGAAAAGCCTCGTCCACGGTTTCGCGTTCATTGCCGAAAAGTTTGTGCGAGCTGGAGAGCCGCACTTTTTTCTCCGAGCGTGAGTGGTGCACCGTCATGTCGCGGTCAAATTTGCCGGAACAGACACGGATGAATGCGATGCGGTCGCGATGCTTCGGGTCCATGTTCGCCTGAATCTTGAAAATAAAACCGCTGAACGCCGGATTTTCCGGCGCGATCTCGATGCCGCCCATCACGCGCGATTTCGGCGCGGGCGAATGTTTCAGAAAACCGTCGAGCAACAGTTGCACGCCGAAATTATTCACGCCGCTGCCAAAAAATACCGGCGTCGTTTTACCCGCGAGCACGGCGGCTTCGTCGAAGCCATTCCCGGCGAGTTCGAGCATTTCCAATTCTTCGAGCGTCTTCGCAAATTCCGCGTCGCTCAAATTACCGCGCACCTCTGGGTCGTGCAGTCCACCCACGACGACAGGCGCGCGATGTTTGCCGCCCACGACGCGCTCGAACGTGTGCATCGTTTTCGTCTGCCGGTCGTAGATGCCTTGAAATTCCGGGCCGTTGCCGATCGGCCAGTTCACCGGAAACGCGCCGATGCCGAGCACGCGTTCCAATTCGTCAATCAACTCCAGCGGATTTTTCATCGGCCGATCGCACTTGTTCATGAAGGTGAAGATCGGCACGCCGCGCTGACGGCAGACTTCAAAAAGCTTGCGCGTCTGCGGCTCGATGCCTTTCGCGGAATCAATCACCATCACGACCGCGTCCACGGCGGTCAGCACGCGATAAGTGTCCTCGGAAAAATCTTTGTGACCGGGCGTGTCGAGCAGATTGAGACGATAGCCGTCGTAATCAAATTGCAGCACGGTCGAGCTGATGGAGATGCCACGCTTCTTTTCCAGTTCCATCCAGTCGGACGTCGTGGCGCGCTGATTTTTGCGCGCGGTCACGGAGCCGGCGAGCTGCACCGCGCCGCCATAAAGCAAAAGTTTTTCCGTCAACGTGGTTTTGCCCGCGTCGGGATGCGAAATGATGGCGAACGTGCGCCGTCGCTGGATTTCTTCGGTGATAGTCACAAACGAGTCGCAGAGAATAGCAGAACTTCGCGCTGGAACAAGCCGAGAGCGTCAGCCCTTCAGAAAAATGCACTTCAAATAATTTGCCTCGGCGAACGTGGCCGGATGATCCGGTGGATGACCGGTCGTTTCAATTTCAACAAATGTTCGTCCGGAATTCCGCGCCGATTGTCGCACCGCTTCAAAAAATTCTGTTGCTGAAACGTGCGCCGAACAGGATGCGGCGACCAAAATGCCGTCGCGGCGCAATGCACGGATGCCGTTTGCCGCCAATTTTCCGTAAGCCTGGATTGCACCGGCGCGCTCGGCCTCGCGCTTGGCCAACGATGGCGGGTCAAGAATTACCAAATCAAATTTCTGCGCGGTGTTTTGTTCCAGCCACGCGAACGCATCGGTTTGAATCGTTTCATGCCGGCAGGATGCGATGTTTGCATCAGCTTTGTTCAAAGCAAAATTCCGTTTCGCGCTTTCAAGGGCGTGCGCGCTGATGTCGAGGTCGGTCACGGATTTCGCGCCGCCGCGCGCGGCGTAAAGCGAGAAGCCGCCGGAAAAACTGAAGGCGTTCAAAACGTCACGACCGTCCGCGAGAGTTTCGACGCGGCGACGATTCTCGCGTTGGTCAAGAAAGAAGCCGGTTTTCTGTCCACGCAATACGTCGGCTTCGAAATAAATCCCGGTTTCAAGAAAAGTGATGCCGCCCGCCAGTTTTTCGCCGAATAAAATCTGGCCGTCTGCAAAACGAAATTTTTCGCGCGCGGTTTCCTGAATGTTCCGGCTCAAACGCAACACGAGATGTGCTGGCTGGAGTAGTTCGTGAATCAGCGCGGTCACTTCACCCAGGCGCGGCAGCCACGCGGTTGTGTATATTTTCAGCGCGAGCGTTTCGGCGTAGCGATCGAGCACCAATCCCGGCCAGCCGTCGCTCTCGCCGTTGATCCAGCGAAATCCGTTTGTGTGTTCGTCAAAAAGATTTTTGCGCCACCGAATCGCCTTGGAAAAATTTTCGTGCCACCAGTTTTCGCCAATGTTGACAGGCTTGCCCGCGTGCAGCACGCGCACGCGCAACGGTGATTCCGGATCGAACAAACCGACGGCGAGAAATTTGTCCTTGCGGTCGAAGATGACGGCAAGTTCGCCGGGCTGGCCGTCGCGGTTCTGCTCGCGGATGCTGTCGGCGAAAAGCCACGGGTGGCCGCCGCGCAAAATCGTTTCCGCCGTGGCGGTGACGCGCAGGCGCAGGCGCGGAATGTTCGTTGATTTTTCGGGCTGCAAACTTTGTTCATCCGCCGACGAGACGTTGCATCGGTCAGATGAACGATAGAACAAACAGTGTTTGAAAATCAAGGATGGGGGAATGATCTCAATGCCGTTGACTCGGGATTATCAATAATTGTTGGTCAGTTTCATGATTTGTTCAATGAGGTTTGATATCCGTCAAGCCGGCGTCACGGAATGGAGAGCCTGCTTGATAAAGCCGGATTTGCATCTCAAGGTTTTTTGCCAGTCCGCCGTTGGTCTGGGTCGTGGCCAACTGCAAGGCCCGTTGGGCGGTTGTCACCGCCTCGGGAAATCGTCCGGCCTCGGCATAGGCGGCCGCCAGGGTGCGAAGGATCAGGGGATTTTGGTTGCCGGATAATTGATTTGCCTGTTCTGCCAGCTCGACTGCCTTGGCCCCATTGCGAAAGGACGCTCCCGGACAGGTTGCCAGCATCCAGGCAAGGTTGTTTTGCACCGGCACAGACTGAGGCTGGATTTCCAAGGCCTTTTGGTAGTGGGAGATGGCTTCACCAATCCGCCCTTCCTGGCGCAATGCGTTGCCAAGATTGTTGTGTGGCTCCGCCGAGTCAGGTTGGATTTCCAAGGTCTTTTGAAATTGAGCGATGGCCTCGTCCACGCGCCCCTCGAGGAAAAGAGCGCTGCCAAGATTGTTGTGAGCCTCTGCATAGTCGGGTTGAATCTCCAGGGCTTTTTGCGAATACATGATGGCCTTGTCCAATTGCCCCTTTCGACTAAAAGCAGTGCCGAGATTATTGTAGGCCTCCGCCGAGTCAGGTTGGATTTCCAGGGTCTGTTGAAATTGAGCGATGGCTTCGTCCACGCGCCCTTTTTGGAGAAGAGCAAGGCCGAGGTTGTTGCGGGCCTCCGCGAAGTCAGGCTGCGTTTCCAGAGCTTTTTGAAATTGAGCGACAGCCTCGTCCACGCGCCCCTCGAGGAAAAAAGCACTGCCAAGATTGTTGTGAGCCTCTGCATCGTCGGGTTGAATCTCTATGGCTTCCTGGAAATGGGCAATGGCGTCCTCCTCGCGCCCCCTTTTTTTAAGAAGCGCCGCGCCAAAATTGTTTTGGGCGATGGCATTATTTGAGGTGACAGCGAGGGTGTGAGCCCAAAGCGTTTCGCTGTTGTGCCAATAAGAAGTTTGGACGAATGAAACCAGGCACAAGGCCGTTATGACCGCCGCCGCCGCGATGCCCAGCACCAGGCGACGGTGACGCCAACCGGCGCACAAATCCTCCGCCGCCCAGGTCAGGGCAAGATATAATCCGATTTGCGGCAGATAAGTGTAACGATCCGCCCGTGCCTGGCCTCCAGATTGAATAAGCCCGATCACCGGCACCAACATGCCCACATACCACAGCCACCCCACTCCAAGATACGGCTTCTTCCGCCAGTAGAAAACTGCTCCCGTCAGTCCTCCCATTAGCAAAAGCGAGAGCAGCACGCTCCCAAGCCCAAGGTCATTGCCCAGGTGCGGATAAAACACCGCCAACCCCGCCGGCCAGAACATCTGGCCCAGATAAGTGGCGTAAGACACCAGCGCATTGCCCATTCTCCAGGCCAATGGCACAGACGCCATGAAAG
The DNA here is from genome assembly GCA_963738175.1 of uncultured Verrucomicrobiae bacterium. Lineage (GTDB taxonomy): Bacteria > Verrucomicrobiota > Verrucomicrobiia > Limisphaerales > UBA11358 > UBA11358. Next base: position 3,996 of record CAVTVI010000035.1, on the reverse strand, counting down.
TTTCCGAGTAGCTGGGCCCCTTGGCCGTCAGAAATGCGACCGCAATCGCCATGACCAACAGCGGAACTTTTTCCACCAACAGGCGGGGTGTTGAAACGACGCCAAACCGTTGCAACGGCCAGTAATCCAAAAGCAGGAGCACGCAGGGAAGCGTCACGAGGCTGGGCTTACTCATCAGACCCAGGGCGGACAGCAATACGACCAGCAGGTATCTTCCCACCCGAAACGGTCGGCGCACATAGCCAGCATAAGCTCCCAGCGTCAGCACAAAGAAAAATCCGCTCAACACATCCTTGCGCTCGGCCACCCACGCCACGGATTCGACGTGGAGCGGGTGAATCGCAAAGATCGCCGCCACAAACGCGCTGCGCCAGAGTGCGCCCGTCATCGCCCGCAGCACCAAAAACAGCGCCACCGTTGTCGCACTGTGAATCCCCACGTTCATCAAATGGTGCGCCCCGGCCTTCAGTCCAAACAGCTCCACATCCAGCGCCTGTGACAGCAGGCTTAACGGTCGCCAGTAATCCGTATCCGTCGAGCCTTTGGCGATCCCGGCAGTCATCGCCCACCGCACATTCTCCCAGGTCAGCCCGCGCACAATATGTTGGTTCGCCGTCACAAACCGGTCATCGTCGTAATTGACAAATCCAAAATTCCCACACTGCCAAAACACGGCTAGCACCGCCACGACGAGGAATACGCAAATGCCAAAAACAGGCCAGAAGCGCTTTTCGTCAGGTCGACGGTTTTCAGCAAAGCGATTCGCAACGACCGGTTTCCGCTTGGGACTTTTCTTTGATCGGGATCTCATCGCTCGGGCTCAAGTAAATACAATGTGTTCAAGGGCCACAACTTTACTTAGATGAATTTTAGTTTCCGCGCGCCAAACCAGGACATGCGCAAGAGCAGCCAACCGTGTTTCCACCGTTTGATGTTTGTCGCGCCATAGGTGCGCTCGCAATATCGGATCGGTATGTCGGTGATGGTAAAGTTCAGTTTTGCGGCCCCGAACAAAAGGTCAAAATCTCCGAAAGGGTCGAAGTCGCCAAAATACTCCCGATTCGCCGCCAGCCGCTCGTAATCGCTGCGCAGCATCACCTTCGTTCCGCACAAGGTGTCCTTTATCGGCTGTCCCAACAACCAGGTGAAAACCAGGCTGAAAAACTTGTTGGCGCAGAGATTGAGAAAGCGCATCGCATCGTGTTCCATCGGATAAACGAGCCTGACACCATTGGCGAACTCGGCCCGACCGCTGGCGATGACATCGTAAAACTTAAAAAGCTCTTCGGGTTGAACGGTCAGATCGGCGTCCAGAATCATGAGGATGTCCCCGGTCGCAGCGGCAAAACCTTTTTGGACCGCAGCTTTCTTCCCTATGCCATCGCAGAGTTGGAGGCCGATGATGCGTTTTTGGGGAAAGGCGTGCAATACTCGTTGAATCTCGTCCCAGGTTCCGTCCGTCGCGTGATCTTCGACCAAGACGATTTCAGTTCCTGCGCCGATCTGCGGCACCCGGCGAACGGCCGCCTCGATGTTGCCCGCCTCGTTGCGCGCGGGGATGACGACCGACACCGTCAACGCCCTGGCTGCCGGCAAAGGTCGCGGACGCGCGACACAAAAAATCGTCAAACAGCAATGCGACAAGAACGGCGCGAGGCACCGGTTGAAAAGAAATTCCAGACCTGGAAAGCGGAACGGGAAAAGCACCCGGGAGAAGGTTGTCGTCACCTCCCAACCGGCGAGTTTCAACAGGTTGAGTACGTCCGACTGCGAGAGCCAGTTGCACTCCGGCTGTCGCGCGCGCATCCCAGTCAACGTCGCAAAGGTGGCAAATGGACGCCACAAAGTGTTGTAGAAATTCAGGATCAGCCGGGTTTTCTCATGGCTAACCCGGTGCAGACGCTCGAAGAGCACCTGCACATCCGCGACGAAGTTGACCGTTTCGGATATGATGATGTAATCGAACTGTTCATCAAGGGACAATGTTTCACCCGCCTGCACATGGAACTTGCCGTCGGGGATGCGTTCTTGCGCCTGCTTGATTTGTCTTTCGGACAAATCCACGCCCACCCGCCGCCGCGTGTGCAGCAGACTCAACAACCTGCCGTTTCCGCAACCGATTTCCAGGACGCTCGCCCCGGGCGGAATCAGCAGATTGTAATAATGCGCCAGCATTTTATGGTAAGCTTGCGCCGCCCAGCCTGTCTTGAAGGCGGGATTGTCATAATAGACGGTCATCGCTTGCAGATGAGCGCTGGCCGATGGGGAAAGTGCGGTTGGATTGGCGGCTGTTTGCTTGATCATGGTGCGGTCGAACCCTTCTTCAAAAAGGCCTTTTTCTGCCGATTCAGGATCATGCATTCAGAAACAGTATGCACTCGATAATTTTTCCGTTTCCGCTTTAACGCGCGGCCTATTTTCAATCAATCACAGCCAGCCGCGTTTGTGGCCTTTGCCGGGAAACTTCTTCGTCGTGTCATTTTTCTTCTCCTGCAACGCGCCGTCCGGCAAGAACCCGAGTCTCATGCTCTTTCCGTCAGATTGCCGCGCAATTCATTCGTCGGCAAGGATTTTTCCCGTCCGGTCAAATCCTCTGCACTTCAACTTCCCGCGCGGTGGCGGAGGCAGGGCAACCGTTAGTGTCCCGGAATGATCTCAATGCCGTTGATCTCGGGATTGTCAACGTTGGGCGTGAACGTGATGTCCAGCTTACCGGCGGTGATTTCCACGTTGACGGTTTCGATGTAGGCGCGCAGCGGGCCGCCGGCTTTTTCCCAGACATCAAAATCCTTGAAATCCTGACCCTGGACATTGAAGGAAAAGACGCGCTGTCCGGGCCCGGTGATTCCATCGTAAGTTTCGCAGAAATGGAGTTTCACGGTGTATTTGCCGTTGGGGACATGGCAGGAAAATGCGCTCATGCCGTAATGTTCGGTGTGATAAATGGCCGGGTCTTTTGTGTTGGCGATTTGCAGACTGCTGTCACGTTCGGCGGTGTCGCCGTCGGCAAAACCTTGATCAGGCAGCCAGACATCGCCTTCGGAATCGGTGTAAGAATTTGTGGAACCGGCATCAATGCGGATTGTGGGCAGAGCCGAAACGGGCGCGGTGGCAGGCGCGACCGTAGTTTTGGTTGCGGTCGTATCCGATTTGCAGCCGGTGAATACAAGGGCGGCCAGGATTGCGACAAAAACACCGACGGACGATTGCATCAAGCGATTTGCAGTTTGCATAATTTTTTTGTGGTTTGGGTTCCGACAAAATTGTTGCAGCGCCCCGCACAAAGCAAACTAAAAATTCATTTACGTTTCCAGCCTTGCGTCCAGCGTGACCTTCGCATTCAGCAAACGCGAAATCGGACAGCCAGCCTTCGCGCCGTTCGCGATGGCGGTGAATTTTTCCGCATCAATGCCGGGAATTTTCGCCGTCATGTCCAGATGCGATTCCGTGACGGTGAAACCCGCGTCGGTTTTATCCAATGTAACCGTCGCCGTGGTGTTGATGGACGTGGGCGTGAAACCGGCCTTGCCGAGTTCCGCCGAGAACGCCATCGAAAAGCAGCCCGCGTGCGCCGCCGCGATGAGTTCCTCGGGATTTGTGCCGACGCCGTTCTCGAAGCGCGTGCTGAATGAATATTGCGTTTGCTTGAGCGTGCCGCTTTCAGTTGAGATGCTGCCCTTGCCGCTTTTCAGATCGCCCGACCAGACTGCCGATGCTTTGCGTTTCATAAAATAAATTTCCTTTCAATTGTGGAGCGGGAATTCGTTCCAACGTTGGAAAGGCTAGCGTGGGCTTCCGACAATCTCAAGCGAATGAATCAAAGTGATGCGTCAGGATTCCGCCACCGATTTCATCGCGGCCAGCCCCTTCTCGAAATCTTTGCCGCATATGTCGTCGCAGTTCATGAACAGGCCGAACACCTTGAAGAAAAAATTACTTTTACCAAACATCATCCACGTCACGACCGTCTGGCTGCCTTCGGGCTTGAAATTGAAT
>CAVTVI010000034.1:0-43091 GCA_963738175.1 uncultured Verrucomicrobiae bacterium | reverse complement strand
GTGGAGCCAATGGCCGGGATTGAACCGGCGACCGACGGTTTACGAAACCGTTGCTCTACCACTGAGCTACATTGGCATTCACGCTTTGCTATCAAGCCAAACCTTTGTTTCGAGAGACAACTAAAAAGTTTTCCAAGACGAGATAGTGCCAGACCGAATGTGTATAGCCGAACACAGCGCACTGGTCAAGTCAGCCACGTTGTCGGTGGTGTCTTAAATTGAAATCGTGCTTCACAGATTTAGCTTTTCATTTCTTCTTTTTCAAATCCGACATAATTGAAATTTTCACAGCCGTTTCTCGCGTTACTTTCGCAAAAATTTCGCCACCGCTTCCGTCCGCGTCCGCACCTGCAATTTCTCGTAGATGCGGCGGATATAGGTATGCACAGTCTCGTAGCTGATGCCGAGTTTTTCCGCGATTTCCTTATACATCAATCCGTGGCTCAAATGGTCGAGCACCTGCTGTTCGCGTTCGGAAAGGTTTTCCGTGGGTTGCGCCGTGGCCGCCGTCTGCTGGAGGGATTGCACGACTTTACGCGCGATGTGCATGGTCATCGGCGATCCGCCGCGATGCACCTCGGTGATGGCTTCGAGCAATTCCTTGCTCGGCGTGCGCTTGAGCATATAGCCGTTCGCGCCCGCCGTCAGCGCGCTGAAAATATTTTCCGTGTCTTCGTAAACGGTGAGCATCATCACTTGAACTGTCGGCAGGAGTTTTTTCAACTGCCGGACACATTCGACGCCGTTCATGCCGGGCAGGTTGATGTCCATGAGCACGACGTCGGGCTTGACCTGCGGCAAATCTTTCAAGGCGTCCTCGGCGTTGGGATATTGGCTGACGCAACTGAAACCGGCGGCGCGGTTGAGCACGCGCGCGAGCGTCCCGCGCAGTTGGTCATTGTCTTCAACGATGGAAACGGTGATGGGCATAATTTTAATTGGTTTTTGCCAGAGGAATTTTCAGGCGGACAATCGTGCCGCCGTTCGTGCCGGGGGAAATTGAAAATTCACCGCGAATATCTTCCATGCGTTTTCTCATGTTGCGAAGTCCGTTTCGCATTTGCGCGGCTTTTGAATTTACGTCGCCAAAGCCGCGTCCGTTGTCTTCGATTTCAAAAATAAATTTTTCTGGCGACAGACGCAATCGAATCCAGGCTTCGGTTGCGTGCGCGTGCTTGACGACGTTGTTGACGGATTCCTTGAACGCGAGAAAGGCATTGTGGCGGACTTCCGGCGGAATGTCGGTCGCGGGCAGATGCGCCGGAACCTCGGCGCGGTAGCGAATGCCGGCGAGCGCGAGATATTCCTGCGCGTATTTGCAGGCGTAATTGGCCAGGCCTTCGAGCGTGTCGTTGGAGGGATTGACAGCCCAGACGATTTCGTCGAGCGAGCGCGTGGTTTCGCGCGCGGTATGGGAGATTTGCTGCGCGTGCAGTTCGATTTCGCCGGGCATATTTTTATCCGCCTCGGCCATTTCGCCGAGCAGTGCCACCTGCGTCAGGTTCGCGCCGAGCTGGTCGTGCAAATCGCGCGCGATGCGGGCGCGCTCGCGTTCCAACTCTTCGTGCTGTTTGTGCAATTGCACTTCGCGCTTCAATTTTTGCGTGGAAATATAACGCACGACGCCGACAACAATGCCGACGATGCACAAAATTCCAACGATGCGAAACCATCCCGTCTGCCAGAATTGCGGCTGCACGGTGATGTCCAGCACGCCGCCGGTTTCGTTCGGCACGCCGTCTTCGTTGAAGGCGACGACGCGGAATTGATAATGGCCGGGCGACAAATTACTGTAGTTGGCGACGCGCGCGTCGCGCGCGTCCGTCCAGGCGTTGTCGCGGTCTTCCAAACGATATTTGAAGCGCACGGCGTCTGGTGCGGAAAAATTCAGGGCGGTATAATCAATCTCCAACTGCTCGCGTCCCGGTGGAACAACGACGGTTTGCGACCACGTTGAACTCAAGGAGTTGGTTTTTTGCTCGCGACCGTCAACTTTCACGGATTCGATCATGACCACCGGTGGCTGCAAATTCGGTTTGAGTTCCGCCGGATTCACCGACACGAGACCTTTTGTTGTCGGGAAAAACAATTTTCCGTCGTGCGCGCGAATCGCGGCGGGTTGCGAGCCGCCCGTGCATTCGCGTGTCGGCAGGCCGTCGGTTTCTGTGAACGTCCGGCAGGAAAAGAAATTCGTCGTTCCGTTGGCAAAATCGTTCAGCGATTTTTTTTGAATCCGCATCAAGCCCATGTTGGAACCGAGCCACAAATTGCCCGCCGCGTCTTCGATGAGATAACTGATGCTGTCGCTGGCGAGGCCGTTTTCCGTCGAGTAGCGAGTCCATTTTCCGTTTTGGAATCGCGCCAGACCATGGCCGGAAGTGCCGACCCACAAAACGCCGTCTTTGTCCGCGTAAAGACAGGAAATATTGTCGCCGGGCAAACCGTTTTCCGACGCCTGATAGGAAATAAATTTTCCGTCCTTGAAAAAGTTCAGGCCATGATTCTCGGTGCCAACCCAAAGATTTCCGTCCGCATCTTCCGCGATGGCGCGGACGACATTTTCCGACAGGCCGTCGCGCGTTGTAAATAATTTCGAGTTTTCACCATCCCATCGCGCGAGACCGTTTTGCGTGCCTGCCCACAATTGTCCGCCGCGTGTTTCAAACAGCGCGAAAATTTGTTGTGCGAGAATTTCCGCGCCGGGTGCTGGGAAAAAATGATTGGTCTGAAATTGAAAAAGTCCCTCATCGAGCGTTCCGACCCAGACTTGCTGCCGGTGATCCACAAGCACGGTCCACGCGCTTTGATTCCGGCTCACGCCAAAATCCTGCGCGGAATTGGTGAGCAAATAAGACACGCCATGCGCGTTGAAGGCCGTCCACAAACCGCCGTGATCATCTTCGGAAACCGATTGCGCGGTCAGCGGGCGGAGACCGGCTGGCGTGCTGAAAATTTTTCTTTTGATCCGGTTCAGGCCGTCGCCGTCGGTTCCCACCCAAAGATTTCCGCCGTGATCCAGGCACAACGAAAGCACAAAGTCGGACGACAATCCCTGCGCTTTGGAGATCTGCCGGAATTTCCCATCCGGTTCAAACCAGAAAATCCCCGCGCCCAGCGTGCCGACGATCAGATTGCCGTCGCTGTCTTCGCAGGCCGAAGTGACGACGTTTGTGTCCGCCCACGGATACAGTCCAAAATCTTTTTCGAGCTGGTTTGCCGTCCATTTTTGAATGCGACCGTCCATCAGCCGCCAGATTCCGCCGTTCTGACCGGCCAGAATAAAATCAACCCTTTGCGCCGGGATGCTTTGGTCAATCACCAAGGTCGGCGGAATAAAGTTGGCCGGTTGAAATGAAAACAACCCACTGCGGTATTCGCAAACCCAGAGCGGTCCGGATTTTTCGGCGGCGATCATCCGCGCAATCGCCGGAGCGGTGATGTGAAAATCGAGAACATCCATTTTCCCGTTTTGATAACGGGCCAAATGCGCATCCGCCGTGTAAAGCCACACTGCACCGTTGGTATCTTCGCATACGGAAGTCAGCCGTCCTTCATGGCCGCCGCTGCCGATGTCAAAACTTTTGGCCTTGCCGTTTTGGATCAGCGCCACGCCGGCCGTGTCGGTTCCAACCCAGAAATTCGTGTGGCTGTCTTCAAACAGGCGGACAATCCGTCCGCTGCCCAGACCCGGCGTGTTGTTTTCGTCGAAAATGGCGAAATGATGGCCGTCGAAGCGCACCAGTCCGTGGAGTGTCCCCAGCCAGAGATACCCGTCCTTGGTTTGAATAATGGAAATGACTTCACCGTCCGGCAGCCCCGCCTCATTGTTCCACGAATCCACGATGAACGGCGAGCTGGGCGCATCCGCCGCCCCGCCAATCGCCGGGATGGCGAAGGAAACGGCGCAGAGCAGGAGCCATGCGCATCGGAGCTGCCAGCGGTTCTTCGGCATAATTGTTTTTCCAAACTGTCGCGGTCGAATGTAAAGATGTCCCGCAAAAAAACGAAGCCATAATGAGCGGAAATTAATTTTCAAAAATCGCTTGCCACATTTGTGCGGTAAGTTAGGTTGGCGCCGCCCAATGAGAACTGGGCGCCGGGCGGGTGTGGCGATAAAATGAACCGTGTGTAATCGCCGCATCCGCCGGCACTTTTTCGGTAACTAACTTCACCGCCCGTCCGTCAATCTAACGCGATGATCAGGTGGTTTTCTTTCCCGAAAAACAATGAGCAGCGAACTTGAAAAATTGCAGGACTCGCCGCGCGAGGTGGCGCGCTGGCAGAAGGCGCAGCAGCAATTGATGGGCAAACGCTTCGCGTCCGCGCTGGCCGGCTACCGGGACATCGTGAAAAAGTTTTCCGGCGTGGCGCAGTTGTGGTTCGAGCTGGGCATCGCCGCGATGGGGGAACTGGAATTTGACCTGGCCGACCAGGCTTTCCGCCGCGCGATGGAGTTGTCCGCAGAGGACGCGCAAATGTTGATCCTGCTCGCCCAGCAATATCAACGGCTCCGGCGACTGGACCAGGCGCGCCACTGTTTTGAACTGGCGGTCGCGGCCGACCCATCGTCCGCGCACGCCCAAATCAACCTCGCGCTCTGGCACGAGAAAGATCGTCAACTGGACCAGGCATGGGAAGTCATCGAAACCTGTGTCGCCGCGCATCCGCACGATGGTTATGCCGCGTATGTCAAGGCGCTGCTGTTGCATCGGAAAGGCCGCGACACGGAGGCCGAAACTTTGCTGCGCGATCTGGTCAAACGTGATTCGCCGGATCCGAACGTTCGCATTTCCAGCCGTCACCTGCTGGCGGAAATTTTGGATGAAGCCGGGCAATACGCGGAAGCCTGGTGCCAGCTTTTGGACGCCAAAAATCTTTCGCGGCAGACGGTGAATGTGACGCAGTTGGAAAAAGGCTACGACCGGGCCGATGTCCGCCGCCGGGAATTGCTGGCGGCGTTGACGCCCGGAATCGTTCAACGCTGGCGGCAGGAAGTTCCGCCCGCGACAAATCCCCGCCGGCTCGCTTTCTTGGGCGGCCATCCGCGCAGCGGCACCACGCTGCTCGAACAGATTCTCGGAGCGCATCCGGAAATTCACGCATTTGACGAGCCGCAGGCTTTCGTGAATGAAATTTGGGATCAACTGTCGCCGATGAACGCCCCGCAAGCGTTCACGTTGAACGATTTGAATTCGCTCAATCCCAGCCGCCGCGCGGAAATGCGCCGGCGCTACTTAAAAAGTCTGCTTCGCGAAGTCGAGGATGAACCCGGCGCGAAAGTCCTGCTGGATAAAAATCCGTCGCCCACGCTGGCGCTTTATCTCTGGCTCCGGATTTTCCCGGAACTGAAAGTCATCATCGCCCTCCGCGATCCGCGCGATGCTCATCATCAGTTGCCTGTTTCAAAATCTGAACCTGACGGCGTTGAGCGTTAATTTTTTGAACTTGGAACGCGCGGCCAGACATTATGCCGATCTCATGGATGTCTGGCTGCGGATGCGCGAACTCGGCGGCTTCGATTGGATTGAAGTGCGCTATCAGGACATCGTGGCCGATCTGCCCGGTCAAGGCCGGCGCGCCACGGAATTTTTGCAACTGCCGTGGCATGAAAGCCAGGCGAAGTTCCATGAATCCGCCAGCAAGAAATTTTTCTTTTCACCGACATATCAGGATATAACCAAACCCTTGCACAACCGCTCGGTTGACCGCTGGAAAAATTATGAAGAGGCATTGGCTCCAATCCAAAACCGTCTGGCCCGTTATTGCCGCGAGTTTGGCTTTGACGCGCGCGGCTGAACTTCAAGTTGCCCGGATGCAGGAATTCACTTGCACGCCGTTGATTGATTGTTAAAGTCACTCCACTTTTCTTCCACCGGAATGGTGGTTTTTTATTTTAACCGAAGAACAAACCAACTGTGAAAATTTTCAGCGGCACCGCAAACGAACCCCTGGCAAAGGCCATCTGCAAATCCATCGGCGTGGAACTGGGCAAATGCACCATCTCGCCGTTTCCCGACGGCGAGACGTTTGTGAAGATCGAGGAGAACGTGCGCGGCGAGGACATCTTCATCATCCAGCCGACGTCACCGCCGACGAACCACAATCTGATGGAGCTGTTCATCATCATTGACGCGTTGCGGCGCGCGAGCGCGATGCGCATCACGGCGGTGCTGCCGTTTTATGGTTACGCGCGCCAGGACCGCAAAGACCAGCCGCGCGTCCCCATCACGGCGAAGCTCGTGGCGAACCTGCTCGTGGCGTCCGGCGTGAACCGCATTCTGGCGATGGATTTGCACGCGCAGCAGATCCAGGGTTTTTTCGACATTCCGGTGGATCATCTCTATGCCGCGCCAGTGATGTATAATTATTTGAAAAAGAAAAACCTGACGAACCTCGTGGTGGTCAGCCCGGACGCGGGCGGCATAAAAATGGCGCATGCGTATTCGCAGACGCTGGAGTCGGAACTGGCCATCGTCGCCAAACGCCGCAAGAGCGCGACGGAAGTCGAATCCATGGCGGTCATCGGCGAAATCAAAGGCAAGAATGTTTTGCTCGTGGACGATTTGACGGAGACGGCGGGCACGCTCACGGCGGCGGCGGCGTTGCTGAAGAAAAATGGCGCGAAACAGATCATCGCCTGCGTTTCCCACGCGATTCTGGGGCCGACGGGCATCGAAAGATTGCGCAAATCGGATATTGACGAGTTGGTGACAACTGATACAGTCCAACGCCCTGCGATTGACGGCGTGAAGATTGTCACGCTGTCGGTGGCGGGGCTTTTGGGCGAAGCCATCAAACGGATTCACAATAATTCGTCGGTGAATTCGCTCTTTGAATTCAAAGGCGGGCGCACCAGTTGAGCGTCCGCAAAATAAATTTTTAAGAAAAAAAGACAATGAAATCAGTCGCATTGAAAGCCTATCCGCGTTCGCAGGTGCAGCGCGCCGAAGTCAAAAAACTCCGCGCGTCGGGCCGCGTGCCCGCCACGATTTACGGCCGCCAGGCCAAGCCGCAGAACCTTGAAGTGAATTCAAAGGAATTTGCCGACCTGCTGCACCATTCCGTTTCGGAAAATGTGCTCGTGGATTTGTCCGTCGAAAACGACGCGCGTTCCAAGCGCCTCGCGCTCGTGCAGGAAATCCAGCACCATCCGCTTGATGGAAAAGTTTTGCACGTTGATTTTCACGAAGTCGCCGAAAACGAAAAAGTCACCGTGCAGGTGCCGGTGGAAACGACCGGTGAGCCGGTCGGCGTTAAAACCGGCGGCGGCACGCTGGAACACATTTTGCACAAGCTCAAGATTCGCTGCTTGCCGAAGGATTTGCCCGAACAGATTGTGCTGGACGTGGCCGCGCTCGAAATCGGCAAGTCAATTCACTTGGGCGACGTGAAAGCCCCCGAAGGCGTTGAAATTTTGGGTGATAAACACATTACAGTTGTCGCCGTCGCCGCGCCGCGCGCCGAGGAAGAAGTGGTCGCCGTCGAAGCCGCTCCGGCTGCGGGCGATGTCGAGATGACCAAGGAAAAGAAGGAAGACGGCACGGATGCCGCGCCCGCCGGCAAAGCCGGCGAAAAAGCCCCGGCCAAAGGCGACGCGAAAGCCGCCGCTGCCGGCGACAAAAAAGCCGAGGCGAAACCCGAAGCCAAGGCCGAGAAGAAGAAATAATTTTTGCGGCGATTGCCGCTTTCCCCGCGCATGGAGTCATTGCATCTCATCGTGGGTTTGGGAAATCCGGGCGCGGAATACGCGCAGACGCGCCACAACGCCGGATTTTTGCTGGTCGAAAAACTGGCGGCGAAGTGGAAATGCGATTGGACGAACGAACGGAAGTTCGACGCGCGAATCGCAAAGGCCGAACGCGACGGCAAGAAAGTTTTGCTGTGCGAACCGCAGACGTTCATGAATTTGAGCGGCGAAACGGTCAGCGAATTGAAGAATTTTTATCAGTTGCCGTTGAAGCAGATTTTGGTGGCGGTGGACGACGCGGATTTGCCTTTGGGCGAAATCCGTTTGCGCGAAAGCGGCAGCAGCGGTGGACATCACGGTTTGGAGTCCATCGAACAGCATTTGGGTTCGCGCGAGTTTGCTCGGTTGCGGATTGGAATCGGACGCAAAGACGGCGCGCGGGAAATTACAAATTACGTTCTCGGAAAATTTGATTCCTCCGAGAACGAATTGTTGAAAAAAGTTTTGGAACGGGCTTCAGGCCAGGTTGAAACCTGGCTGGAAGCCGGAATTGAAAAGGCAATGAACCGGTTTAACGGAGTCGTTGACTCCACGAACGAAAAGAAAAAACAGTGAAACGATACGAAGGTTTGTTCATCTTGAACACGGCGGGCAAGGAAGAGAGCATCAAAGATGCGCTCGACAAGATTTCTGCGGACATCTCGACGGCGGGCGGCAAGGTCGAGACCGTGCAGAAAATGGAAAAGAAGGGTTTTGCCCGCATCGCGGACAAAAAACATTCCGCCGGATTTTACGCGAACGTCATTTTCGCCGGCACGCCCGCGATCATCGCGCAGTTGCACTCGAAGTTCAGCCTGAACGAGGAAGTGTTCCGCGTGCTGTTCACGGAATCGCCGGAGCCGAAGCCAGCGAAATAATTTTTAGTCATGGCCAGTTTTAATAAAGTCATCTTGATGGGCAACCTGACGCGCGATCCCGAATTGCGCTACACGCCCAAGGGCACGGCTATCGCCAAGGTCGGCCTGGCGGTCAACCGCGTCTGGACGAATGAAGCCGGCGAGAAAAAAGAAGACGTCACTTTTATTGACGTGGATATTTTTGGCCGCACGGCGGAAAATGTCGGTCAATATATGCGCAAAGGCCGCCCGATTTTGGTAGAAGGCCGCCTCAAGCTGGATCAATGGGACGACAAGGCCACTGGTGCCAAACGCAGCAAGCTCGGCGTCGTGGCGGAAACCGTTCAATTTCTTGGCAGTGCGCCCGGTGCTGGCGAAGGCGGCGCACCGGCGGCTCCGCGCCCGTCCCGTCCGGCTGCGAGCGCGCCCGCGAGTGAACCCGTGGAAGGCGATGCGCCGCCCGAAAGCGACGACGTTCCGTTCTGATTTTTAACCGCAGCAATTTCAAAATTATTTTCGTATGGCAAAAACTGAAGTCATTCTTACTCACAACATCGTCGGTCTTGGCGGTGAATCCGACCAGGTCCGCGTCGCTGCCGGCTATGCGCGCAATTATTTGTTTCCGCAGGGTTTTGCGGTTCCGTTGAACGGCGCGAACAAGCGCCGCATCGAGTCGCTCAAGCAGCGCCGCGCCGAACGCGAGGCGCATGAGTTCAACACCATGACTGAACTTTCCAAGGGCGTCGCCAAACTGATCTGCGTCATCAAGGTCAAAGGCGGGCGACGACGGCAAGATGTTCGGCTCGGTCACGGCCGGCATGATCGCGGACGAAATGAAGCATCAGTTCGACATCACGCTCGACAAAAAGAAAATCCACCTCGAAGGCCCGATCAAAACGCTGGGCGAACATGAAGTGGAATTGCGTTTGCACGCCGAAGTCAAAAGCACGCTGAAAGTGCGCGTGGAAAGTTTAACGCCGGTGATTGCGCCGGCAGTTGAAACTGCTCCCGCCGAGGTGCGGACGGAAAAGCGCGGCAAACGCGTCGAAAAAACTGAAGCCGTCGAAGAAAAGCCCAAGGCTGCCAAGGAAGAAAAGCCCGCGAAAGCCGCCAAAGCGCCGAAGGCCGAAAAGAAAGCCAAGGCCGAGTAAGTCCGGGCAAAATTATTTTCAGAAGGCCACGGAAATGTTTCCGTGGTTTTTTTGTTTCCATGCCGCGCCGTTTTGAAAAACCACCGGTGAATTTTGATCGGGCAGACCAGGAAACGCGGAGGATGTATTTGGCTATGCCCGTTTGAAACAAAACTTGACGGGCGGGCGCCGGTTTAGTAGCTTTTCATCATAATGTTGAAAAACGCATCACAAGTTGTCATTCTGGTCGTCGTCGTAGTTGGCGACGCCGTTGGTGCTTGTTGAATGGAGCAAATTTGACAAAAACCCACGGCTGGCAACAGTCGTGGGTTTTTGTTTTAATCCGCGACGCCAGCCACAACCGAAAGAAACATGAGCAAGACAACTGAAATCGCAAAATCGAAATCCGCGACCGCGAAAACCAAACCGCGCGCCGAAGTCGGCCCGGCGATGTTTGGCCGTGACATTTTTGTCGAAGCCCTCGAACGCGAAGGCGTCGAGGTCATTTTTGCGTATCCCGGCGGCGCGAGCATGGAAATTCACCAGTCGCTGACGCATTCTAAAATCCGCACCATTCTCCCGCGCCACGAGCAGGGCGGTTCGTTTGCCGCCGAAGGTTATGCGCGGGTGACGGGCAAGGCGGGCGTGTGCATGGGCACGAGCGGTCCGGGTGCGACGAATCTCGTCACGGCCATCGCGGATGCGTTCATGGATTCCTGTCCGCTGATTGCAATTACCGGACAAGTGACGCAGGCGATGATTGGTCGCGGCGCGTTTCAAGAAACGGACATGATCGGCGTCACGCTTCCCATCGTGAAGCACAGTTATCTCATCACGGACATCAACGACATTCCGCGCATCGTGAAGGAGGCGTTTTACATCGCGCAAAGCGGACGCCCCGGTCCGGTCGTGATTGATTTTCCGAAAAATCTTCAGCAGGCCAAAACGCAACCGGTCTGGCCGACACTCGAAGAAATCAAAAAAGGTCTGCCCGGCTACACGCAACCGGATTTGAAGGCGGACGACATCGCGTTGAACGAAATTATTGGTCTCATCGAAAAAGCCGAGCGTCCCGTTTTGTACTGCGGCGGCGGAATCATTTCCAGCGGCGCGGCGGCGGAATTGAAAAAATTCGCCGAGGCGACGAACATTCCTGTGACGACCACGATCATGGGCATCGGCGGTTTTCCTGAAACGCATCCGCTGTCGTTGCGCTGGCTTGGCATGCACGGCTCGGCTTCCGCGAATTGGGCGGTGAACGGCGAATACGAACTCCGCAAATGTTTCAACGACCCGATGGTGAAGTTGAAAGACGGCGCGGATTTGCTGCTCGCGTTCGGCGTGCGCTTCGACGACCGCGTGACGGGCAAGTTCGAGGAATTCTGCAAGACCGGCACGATTGTCCACATTGACATTGACGCGTCCGAGTTGAATAAAAATCGCAAGGCGAATTTGCCCGTTGTCGGCGACATCAAGGACGCGCTCACGCGTTTGAATAAATTAGTCGCGAAACGTCCGATTCAAAAAAAGCACACCGCTTGGCTCGCGCAGATTGCCGAGTGGCAGAAGAAAGCGCCGTTCGCCTATCGCATCACGCCGGAGATCGCCAACAGCGATCATATGATTGACCACATGCAGGGCAAGGAGAGCGAAGTGATTTTGCAGCAGATGGTCATCGAGACGCTTTACGACATGACCAAGGGCGAAGCTTATATCACCACCGGCGTCGGCCAGCATCAGATGTGGGCGGGTCAATGGTATAAATATAAATACCCACGCCAGTTCGTGACGAGCGGTGGCCTCGGCTCGATGGGCTACGGTTATCCCGCCGCGCTCGGCGTGAAGGTCGCGCTGCCGGACAAGCAGGTCATTGACATTGACGGTGACGGTTCGTTTTTGATGAACATCCAGGAGCTCGCCACCGCGCACGTCGAAAAAATTGCCGCGAAAGCGATCATTTTGAACAACCAGCATCTCGGCATGGTGGTGCAATGGGAGGATAATTTTTACGCCGGCAACCGCGGCCATACTTATCTCGGCGACCCCGACCATCGCCCGGAGATTTATCCCGACTACGTCCGCGTGTGCAATTCCTTCGGCGTGAAATGCGAGCGCGTGATGTTCAAAAAAGATCTGCGCGCCGCCATCCAGCGGATGCTCGATGCCAACGAACCGTATGTGCTTGACGTCATTACGCCTTACAGCACGCACGTCATCCCGTTCATTCCTGCCGGCAAAACCGTCGCGGACATGATTTGGAAGCCGTAATTTACTTTTAGAAGACACATTTTCTGGACACGTGCGCCTTGCGTCGAGACAAGGCCGCCGTTTTTCCGTCAAATGCGGGATTGGACACTTGCCAAAAAACAGAACCCCACGACTCTGGTTTCCCGCGCCAATCTTGCAAAAATGGCAGTAATTCAAAGGGTGCAATAGCCGCAACGTTCTTCCGCTTGTCAGGGTCAAAATCCGGGTCAATCGCCGCTGGGGAACAGGTTGGCGCGCGGTTTGCTTGAAATCCGGCAGCACCGTTTTAATTGCGGGATGCAGTTAAAAACTAAAACACTTAACAGGAAACAGACATGGCACTGCCATTTTTAAGCGGCATGGGAAAAAAGAAGCGAGCCCAGATGATTTCGGTTGATCTGGGGTCGCGCACGACGAAGGCCGTGCTTTTGGAGCAGCGCGGCGAAATCTGGGCTTTGACCCGGTATGCATTGCTGGACGCTCCGATTTTCGACAAAAAAATTTCCCCGGAATTGCTGGCCGAACATTTGAAGACCGTAGTGGCGGCGTTGGAGGTTCAGACCAAATTAGTGACAATTTCCCTTAACCTGGATGACGCCGTGGTGCGGCAGGTGGACTTGCCGCAGATTCCCGTTGATGAAATGCGGCTGGTATTGAAAAACAACTCGAAGACCTATTTGCAGCAGGATCTGCCCGGACACGTTTTCGATTGCTACATTTTTCCTCCGAAAGAAACGGTGAATGGCAGGCGGTCCGAATCGCCTAAGACCGTCGGCGCGCCCAATAAATTCAAGGTTTTGGTGGCGGCGGCAAAACAGCAACTGGTGAATGATTTTCAAACAGCCATTCGGGAAGCCGGGCTGGTCGGCGACCACATTGTTCCAGGATTTGTCGGTTCGGTGAACGCTTTTGAAGCAGCGCAGCCGGAAATTTTCAAGAACGAATCCGTGGCCCTGGTGGACATCGGGTTCAAGCATACTTCGATTTGCGTTTTGGATTGCGGGGAACTGGCGCTGATGCGCGTGGTGAACATCGGCGGCGATAAAATAACGGCGGGCCTTGCCGAAACCATGAGCATTTCCTACGCGGAGGCCGAAGGCATCAAGGTGGGCATGGCTCCGGAAGTCGAGTCGTCGCTTGAAATGCAGGTGCAGCCGCTGGGCCGCGAGTTGCGCGCCTCGCTTGATTTTTTTGAACACCAGAATGACCGCGCCGTGTCGCAGGTTTATGTCAGCGGCGGGTCGGCCCGTTCGGAGATGATTTTGCAGATACTGCACGGTGAGATGATTGTCGAATGCAAGACCTGGAATCCAACCACGTTTCTCCAACTGGCGCTGCCGGGTCAGCAGGCCGTGGAAATCGAACATATCGGGCCGCAGTTGGCGGTGGCGGTCGGTGCCGCGCTGGCGGCCATAAACTAAATCAGTTATGCCCATAAGCATCAATTTACTGGCCGAGGCTCAAATCACGGAAGACTTGCGCCGGCGCGACCCGGTCAAGCGGGCGATTTATGCCGGGGCCTTTTTCGTGGTGCTGGCCTTGGTCTGGAGCAGCTCGCTTCAGCTTGCCGTCATGATTCAAAGGAGAGAACTGGGTCAGGTGCAAGCAGAGATCGAGGCGCACACCGGCCAGTGGCAGGATGTCCTGGCGAGCGAGAAAAAAGTTTTTGAAGTCCGGTCAAAGCTGGGGTCATTGCGGCAGTTGACGGATGCCCGCTTCCTTCAGGGCAGTTTTATGAACGCGCTGCAACAGTTGAATCTGGAGGGCGTGCAATTGATGCGGATCAGCGTGGATCAATCTTATTCCAAAGTGGCCGCCGTTCCAAGTAAACCCGCCGACGCTCACGCCGGATCGGGGAACCCGGCGATGATGGCTGAAAAAATTGTCGTTTCACTCGACGCGCGAGACAACAGTGCCAACCCCGGAGATCAAGTCAACAAGTTCAAAGAAGTTATCGCCAGCGAGCCTTATTTCAAATCAACCCTGAACGTCACCAATGGTGTCCAGCTCGTCAGCCTGTTGGCGCCGCAAAACGGCCCGGACGGCAAGCCGTATGTGCTGTTCACTTTGGAATGTGATTTACCCCAATTAAACCGATGAAATGGCTGCCTAAAGAAAGACGGAATCCGTTTATCATTGTCGTGTTAATCACGGCGGTGCTGCTGGCTATCATTTGTTTTGGGCTGGTTCGCTCTCAAAACGCCGCGCTTTCCAGCATCGCTGACAGTCGCAAGGGTGCCGAAGGCAAGCTGGAAAGCATGAAAAGCAGCATCAAAAATGCGGACATGATCACCAGCCAGTTGGCCGACATGACGTCTGCACTTTCGCAGGCCGAACAAGACATGGCTTCGGGCGACCTTTATTCCTGGACTTACGGCACCATGCGCCAGTTCAAGCAGTCATACAAGGTGGAAATACCCGACATCGGCCATCCGGAAGTCGGGGATGTAAGTTTGTTCGCGACTTTTCCTTACAAGCAAGTCCGTTTCAGCATCACCGGCACGGCCTACTATCACGACCTTGGAAAATTCGTGGCGGATTTTGAAAACGCCTTTCCCCACGCCCGCGTGGTGAACCTCGTCATTGAACCGGCCGGCAACGAAGGTGAAAAACTTTCGTTCCGGATGCAAATCATCGAGCTGGTAAAACCCAACGCCACATGAACTCAATGAATCCCAGCAACAATTTTTTTTGGAGCCGAAATTTCGCGTGGCTGGCCGTCCTGTTCGCGGCGGCGTTGCCGGTGATGGCGGCACCCCTTGTTCAGACCAACGAGACGCCAGTCCTGACCAACGAGGTGTATGTCGTTCAGCGTTCGGTCTTCAATATGCCGGCAAGCACCAAAGAGGGGCGCGACCCGTTTTTCCCCAATTCCCTGCGCCCGTATGCCTCCGCAGTGGTTCCCAGCGCTCCGACGACTGACTTGAGTTCGCTCGTTATGCAAGGCACTTCAGGTGCCGCTGACCATCGGCTGGTCATCATCAACAATGTCACCTTTGCCGTGGGAGATGACGCCGAAGTGCTCACTTCTCAAGGCCGCATCCGCATCCATTGTCTGGCAATAACCGATGACGCGGCGGTGATTGAAGCCGCTGGCCAGCGCACGGTTTTACATTATGGAGTGAAACCGTGAGACACTATTTCATCAAAATGCGGCACAAGGTGTCCCAAAATGGTCAGGTTGCCCTGATGATGCCGGAAGAAGCCATTGGCACCCTATTTGCTAATTTCAAATCGTGATTCGCCGAACAGAATGACAATTCGTTAAACACATAATAAACGTATATGAAAATAAAAATAATGATCGCCGCGCTGCTCGCAACCTGTTGGTTGCAAACTGCGGCTTTTTCCCAAACCAATGCGGCTGCGGCGGATCAAACCGCGGCGGTTGCCGACACAAACACCGCAGTGGCATCCGCTCCGACCAACACGGTTGAAACGGATCAAACCGCAGCGGCTGCCGATGCTAATACGGCGACAGCGTCCGTTCCGACCAACGCGCCGGCGGTGGCGACCATTCCCTTGATCCAATTTCAAGACGTTCCGCTGACCACGGCCATTGATGCTTTGGCGCGGCAGGCCGGAATCAACTATCTGCTCGATCCTAAAATCGGCTTCGGCCAGCCCGATGCCAACGGGCAGATCAAGACCGAGCCAAACTTGTCCATCCGCTGGGAGAACATCCCGGCTGAGCACGCCCTCGAAGCGTTGCTGGACAATTACGGACTTCAACTGGTCGAGGACACAAAGACCAAGATTTACCGCGTCTCGATCAAAGACCCCACGGCACCGCCGCCGCTCGTCACCCGCGTCATCCAGCTCAAATACGCCAGCACCACCAACATGATGGATTCCATTTCAGGAGCCTTGACGGACAAACGCAGCCGCGTCATACCGGATAATCGGACCAGCCAGTTGATCATCGTTGCCACCGATCCCGAACAGGCGGCGGTGGATACGCTCATCAACCAGCTCGACACGCCGACCAAGCAGGTATTGATTGAGACCCGGCTAGTTGAAATTTCCAGCAATCCTGAAAGCAAAAAGGGCGTTGATTGGTCCCAGACGTTATCCGCGCAGAACATATCTGCAGGAAATTATTCAACATTCATAACGCAACCTACGGCTCCAACTACAACCGTTGTCCCTGGTGGCACTACTATAACCACTCCCGGCCAACCTGGTTTGGTCAGTGGTATTGTGAACAGTCCAGGCATTATTGGAGCATCCTCAATCGGCGGATTCTTTCAAAATCCATGGTTTCTCAATGCTGATGGCGCGCACGCCGTGCTTGTCCTTCTTGAATTCTTCAGCCGACGCGCAAGTCATGTCCACTCCGCGTATCGTGACCTTGGACAATGAATCCGCCACCATTTCTGTCTCGAGGAGCATTCCCATCTTGCAGACCACCGCTGGCACCCAGGGTTCGCCCGGAGGTTCGTCCATTTCTTATTCAAACGTGGGCACCGTGTTGATAGTCACTCCGCGGATTTCCGCCAATGACACCATCCGGTTAAGTGTCACACCTACGGTTTCGATCTTCGAAGGCTACCAGCAGTTGACCGCTGGCAACAGCGGAAGTTCGTCAGCGCCCTTTTTCAGCTCCCGCACGCTGACCACACAGGTGCTCATTCCGAACGCCAACACGCTCGTCATGGGCGGCATGGTGGATGACAATCCGGTGGATACTTCCACCAAGGTGCCGATTTTGGGCGACATCCCGTTTTTGGGAGCCGCCTTCCGCAGCGAGGACAAGATAGCCAGCAAGAAAAATCTGTTGGTTTTCATCACGCCCACGATTGTTCAGGATACGGACTTTCATCCGACCACCACCGATTTTCTCAATTCTCAACCGGAGAAGCGCAAAGAGACTTTGAATCCAAACAGCGTCTGGGACAGTGCCAAGCCCCACGATTGGGCCGATCCCCAAAATACTGATCCCGATCAGAAAATCCTCAACCAAAAATCCACTCTATAAGATTAGATTTTTGGTCGCCAAGGAGGGGGTGCGGCGCGCTCGAGAGAGCGCGCCGCTTTTTTATTCAAACTGATTCCCTTCGGCAACCTGTTTCAGATAATCAAAAGAAAAAATTCCCGTCGCGTGTCCATCCGCCCAGACCGGCTGGATGGCGTAGCCACCCACGCTCACCAACCGGATCAGTTGAAACGCTGTCGCCGACAATGGTTGCTCCGGGTTCTTATACACATTTCCAAGTATATCCGTTTCGCCTCCGCAACCCGCGCAAGGGCAGCCCCGCCGCAATTTTTCCAGCGGGATAAAACTTTCACGACCGTCAGGCCACTTGATGGCGAGTTCGCCACCGATTTGCTGGATGTCCGCCGGTCGCATTATTTTTTCCTCAACAACCGTTCAAACGCCGCCAAAGTTTCCGGGCTGACGTGATGCTCAATGCCTTCGGCATCCATCTCGGCCACTTTTTTCGAAATCCCGAGCTTGCATAAAAAAGCCGCCACTGTCAGGTGTCGCCGCTTACACTCCTGTGCCAGTTTGTGTCCGGAGTTGGTCAGGAAAATGGCGTGGTAAGGCCGGGTATTTACATAGCCGGCCTGTTGCAGCCGGGACAAAGTCCGGTTTACCGTCACATGGGTCACGCCCAGCCGCCGCGCCAGGTCCACCACGCGCGCCTCGCCCAGCGACGCCGACAAATCCGCGATGGCCTCGACATAATCCTGCGCCGTCTCCACCGCGCGGTCGCGGCGCGAACGGCGCAGGTTTTCGGCCTGCTGCGACGCCGGACGCACTTCAGGCTTGCGCGCGGCGGATGATTTGCGGATGGAACGCGGCATAATTCAGGAAAATAAACCCCAAGCGCGTTTTTTAGTCGAGGTTTTAATTTGTAACTAAAGCTACAATTTTTGTTGACTCCTTGGATTTTATATTGTAACCAATGCTACATGATTTTGTTCGGGCTAAAAAACAGCTTGTTTTTGGCGGCGGTTTTGATCGCCGTGTCCGGCGTCCGCGCGGCGGCGCAGGCAGCCAATTCTGTTTCGCCGGATAAGAGCGGCTGCAACCTTTTCAATCCCGTTCCAGAAAATTTGATGCGCGAGTTGAGTCCCGACCGTCCCGACAAAACAGAATCGCCTTACACGGTGGACGCCGGACATTTCATGCTGGAAATGGATTTCGCCAATTACACTTACGACAAATCGGATGGCACAACGACAAAGGCCTGGAACATCGCGCCTTTCAACGTCAAGGTTGGTCTGTTAAACGATATCGATTTGCAATTCGTTTTCGACGATTACCTGAATGTGCGGACCGAAAATCGCGCGGCAGACGCGACGGCAACCCAATCGGGAGTTGGCGATTTCACGACGCGGCTGAAAATAAATCTTTGGGGTGATGACGGCGGTAAAACCGCCTTTGCGCTTTTGCCGTTCGTCGAATTTCCGACAAGCACGGATAATCTGGGCAACGATGCCGTCGAGGGCGGCGTGATTTTTCCGCTCGCGGTGAAATTGCCGGGCGACTTCGATCTGGGATTGGAAACGGCTTTCAGTTGCCTGCGCGACGACAATGACAACAATTATCACGCGGACTTCATCAACTCCATCACGCTCGACCACGGCATCATCGGCAAGTTGAGCGGCTATTTGGAATTTTTCAGCGACATCAGCGCGGAAAGTCATTCAAGCTGGATTGGAACGGTTGACACCGGCTTGGAATTTCTGTTAACGGAAAACGTCCAGCTCGACTGCGGCTGCAATTTCGGCGTCACGCGCGCGGCGGATGATTTCAATCCGTTCGCCGGAATCACCGTGAGATTTTAACAGATGAATAAAATTTTATGAACAAAGACAATAACACACCAGCGGACTTCCATAAAACTGCGCCGGTCGAAGTCGCCGCAGTTTCGCGCCCCGGTGCCATGTCGCTGGAAGGAATGCACAGCAGCGTAAAAGTGCCGCATCATAAAGCCGGCTTCTGGAAGCAAATGGCCGCTTACTTCGGCCCGGGAATTTTGGTCAGCGTGGCCTATATGGATCCGGGTAACTGGGGAACCGATCTTCAAGGTGGCGCGCAGTTCAAATACGGACTGCTTTGGGTCGTCGGTCTGGCCAGCCTGATGGCGATCTTCCTTCAGATTATCGCCTCACGGGTCGGCATAGCGACCGGACGCGATCTGGCGCAATGCTGCTACGATTGGTATCCCAAGTGGACGCGGGTGCCGAACTGGCTCATGGCGGAACTGGCGATTATCGCGTGCGATCTGGCCGAAGTTCTGGGCGGCGCGGTGGCGCTGCTCATGTTGTTCCATATCCCCATTTTCTGGGGGGTTATTATCACGGGTGTGGACGTGCTGCTGCTGCTGGCGATGCAGCGGTTCGGAATGCGGACCATTGAAGCCATCGTGCTGTTGCTGGTGGCGACCATCGGTATTTGCTACTTCATCGAAATTTTCGTCCTGCCGCAGACGCAGCCCAGCTTTTTGG
This sequence comes from uncultured Verrucomicrobiae bacterium, assembly GCA_963738175.1. Classification (GTDB taxonomy): domain Bacteria; phylum Verrucomicrobiota; class Verrucomicrobiia; order Limisphaerales; family UBA11358; genus UBA11358. Next base: position 23,673 of record CAVTVI010000034.1, on the reverse strand, counting down.
AAATGGGCCGGGCGATGATCGCGCCCACTTTGACTTCGGCCACCATGATTTATGTGGCCATCGGCATCATCGGCGCGACGGTCATGCCGCATGTGCTGTATTTGCATCCGGCGCTGGTGCAGAGCCGCAAATTCCAGAAGGACGACGAATCCATGCGAAAGGCGATCCGTTTCAACACCTATGACGTCATCGCCAACCTGTCGGTCGCCTTCCTGATCAATGCCGCCATCCTGGTGCTGGCCGCAGTTGTCTTTTACGGCAAGACCAGCGTCACCGCCGCCGGCGGACAAGTCGTCCAGTTCAATGGCGACACCGACTGGATTCAAGCGGCCTACCTGACTTTGGCACCGCTGATGGGCACAGCCGCTGCGGGCACGCTTTTTGCCGTAGCCCTGCTGGCCAGCGGGCAAAGCGCCACCATTGTCGGCACGCTGGCCGGCCAGGTCGTGATGGAAGGCTTCATGCACTGGCGGATCAAGCCGTGGTTGCGGCGGCTGATTACCCGCTCGCTGGCCATCATCCCCACGGCTGTCTATATCGGCATTCGCGGGGCCAATAACATCACCGATCTGATTGTCTTGAGCCAGGTGGTGCTGGCGTTACAACTTCCGTTTGCGATGTTCCCGCTGCTGCACTTCGCCAGTTCCCGCCGTCGGATGGGACAATGGCGGCTGGGCTGGTTTCTACTCATCGCCGGGTGGGGTTCGGCGTTGCTGATCACAGCCTTCGACTTTTACGGTCTGCCGGATGCCGTGAAACAGGCTTGGCAGGTTATCAAAGGCGGATAAACTAAAAAAGCTGACCCATGTATAAAACCATTCTCCTGACGCTGGACGGCACACCGACCGACCGCGCCATTATCGAACACATCAAACACCTTGCGAAACTCTCGCAAGGCCGTGTGATATTATTGCACGTAGCCGACGGTTGGGCGGCACAAACCTTTGGTGCGGATGCGGTCAGCCCCGAGATCACCGAAGACACCCAGTATTTGAACCGGGTTTTGTCGGAGTTTCAATCCGCAGGAATTTCCGCCGAGGCGGAACTGGCTTATGGCGATCCGCCGAAGGAAATCCTCAAGTGGGTTGAGCAAAAGGGTTGCGATTTGATTGCGATGGCCGGACACGGCCACCGGCTTTTCGGCGACATTTTTCACGGCAGCACTATCACCCAAGTCCGGCACAAAACGACGATTCCAATCCTCCTCGTTCGCACGCCGAAAAAATAACACAGTGCAGGCTTCCAACCTGCGTCACTTGAGTTGCGAATCTTTTGTCCGTTCAACCAAGTGCAATAAATTTCCCTCGCAATCTTCCAAGAATAAAATCCGCCCGCCGCCCGCCGCCGGACGTTCCGCCTCGGAAAATTTTACGCCGCGCTTTTCCAGTTCGCTTTTCGCCGCGTCGAGCGAAGGCACGCGCAGCGCGATGTGACGGAAACCGGCGAGCTTGTTGTTGCCGCGATTTTCCGGCGATCCTTCGGCGGCGTAAATCTCAAACCAGCCGCCGCCGGGCAATGCGATGAGCGAAGTCGGCGGATTTTGTCCGTTGCTCCAGACTTCCCGCGCGCCGAGCACGCGGACATACCAATTTTTCAGGGCGACGGGATCGGCGGCGGGAATGGCGATGTGTTCAATGGAAATGTTCATAGAAGTTCGAGATGTGATGGACATTCATTGATTCGACCGAGTTTTATCAATAAACGTCCGGTGTGCAAGCCGGTTTAGAAAGCGCCTAAAAACGCGTTCTGAAAAAAGTTTCAAGTCCGCCGGCGAAATTTACCGCGCCGTTTTCGCGCTTCAAGCCGCGGTCGGTTCCAGGCTGCCGGAAAAGATGCCTTCGCTTTCGAAGGCCGGACGGTCCTGCTTTTCAACCTTGGCGTCGCCCAAAACTTCCTCGACGGCGTCCAGCAGCATCGCGGTGGTGCATTTGCTTTTGATGAGCCGTTTGCTGGCGTATTCCAGCAGGGATTCCTGCGCGACGTCCCGGACGGAGTTGGTGGACAGGATGATGATCGGAACCTTGGCGAGGCCGGTATTTGTGTGGATGAATTGCAACACCTCGTCGCCGTTGAATTTGGGCAGCATCAAATCGAGCAGCACCAGATCCGGCACAAAAGTTGAAAGTTTTTTTATGGCGTCCAGCCCGTCGCACGCGGCAATGACGTGATAGCCCGCCCGTTGCAGGCGCATCCGATAGGCCGTCAGCACCACCGGATCGTCTTCGGCGTAGAGAATGGTTTTAACCTTGGCCATTTTATTTTTATTTTGTTTCAATCACCCGAAACCGCTGCCAAAGAAAAGCACTGGCTGTGCCATGATTTCCAAATCGTCCGATTCGGCCATTGATAGATGATGCAACGCCAGTTTTGGACAAAAATTGGACACAACCGTCCCGGTTTGAGGCAAAAATTCAGGGAGCTTGGCGCGTTGCCGTCGTAATTTTTTTGATGTCGCCAAAAAAGTTTTTCAATTCACACTGTCGCGCGTTGCGCGGTAGCATTTCGCTGATGAATCGTTCGGAAGCCAGAAGCCAGCCGGTCGAAACCGGAAGCCGTGAATCCTTGCGCGGCTTCTGGGCGCTCATCATCACGCAATTTCAGGGCGCGTTCAGCGACAACGCGCTCAAATGGCTGGTCATCTCGATGATCGCCGGCATGGATTTCACCAACGAAAAACGCGACCAGCTCGTCGGCGTCGTCGGCGCATTGTTCGCGTTGCCGTTCATTTTATTTTCCATGACCGGCGGATTTTTCGCCGACCGTTTCAGCAAACGCACCGTCACCATCGGCATAAAATTTTTCGAGATTCTCGTCATGCTGCTGGTGCTGACCGGGCTGGCCACGAACCGCCTTTATTTTCTCATCGGCTGCATTTTTTTGATGGAAGTTCACAGCGCGATTTTTGGTCCGTCCAAATACGGCCTGCTGCCGGAACTGTTGCCGGAAAAAAAACTTTCCTGGGGCAACGGCGTCATTGAACTCGGAACTTTTCTCGCCATCATCGCCGGCACGGTCGCCGGCGGACAACTCTGCAAACTGTTTTCCGCGCAACCGGCATGGTCGGGCTTGATTTTAATCGCACTCGCTTTTTTCGGTTTGATGACCAGCCTCGGCATCACCAAAATTCCCGCCGCCGCCCCGGCCAAAAAATTTCGCGCCAACTTCATCGCCGATTTGTGGGTACAGATCAAAATCATCCGCCACGACCGTCCGTTATGGCTGGCCGTCGTCGGCAACACCTATTTTTTTGCGATTGCCGCGCTGATCCAGTTTCTCATCGTCATTTATGCGAAGGATGTGCTGAACATTTCCGATCCGGCCCGGGCAAGTTATTTGCAGGCCGCCATCGCCATCGGCATCGGCGTCGGCAGTTTTGCCGCCGGCAATCTTTCCGGCGGGAAAATTGAAACCGGCCTCATTCCGCTGGGTGCGGTGGGACTGACCATTTGCGCCGCATTGCTGGGGCAACATGGTTTGTCATTTTGCAAAGTGGCCGCCGGACTCGCCGCGCTCGGATTTTTCGGCGGATTCTTCATCGTGCCGATTTCTGCGATGCTGCAACACCGTCCGGCGCGCGAACAAAAAGGCGGCGTGCTGGCGGCGGCCAATTTATTGTCGTTCGTCGGAATTTTTCTGGCGTCGGGCGTTTTCTATTTGTGCGCCCCGGTGCTGAAACTTTCCGCGCCGGAAATTTTCCTCATCGTCGCGCTCGCGACGCTGGCCGCGACGATTTACCTTTTGATTTTGCTGCCGGATTCGCTGCTGCGGTTTGCGTTGTGGTGCGTCACGCATTCGTTTTACCGCATCCGCATTTTGGGCCGCGACCACATTCCCGAAAAGGGCGGCGCGCTCTTCGTCTGCAACCACGTTTCGCTCGCCGACGCGCTGCTGCTCATCGCCGCGACCGACCGGCCGATCCGTTTTCTGATGTTCAAGGACATTTACGAAAAGCGCTGGGTCAAGCCGTTCGCAAAAATTCTCGGCACGATTCCCGTCTCGTCCGAGCAGCGCCCGCGCGAACTGATTCATGCGCTGCAAGCCGCGAGCGACGCCATCCGCAATGGCGAGGTCGTCTGCATTTTTGCGGAAGGCCAGGTCACGCGCATCGGGCAACTGCTGCCGTTCCGGCGCGGCCTGGAACGCATCATGAAAAACGTGGACGCGCCGATCATCCCCGTCGCGCTCGACGGCGTGCTGGGCGGGCCGTTGAGTTTTCATCGCGGACGGCTCGTGCATATGCTCACCGCGCGTTGTCCGCATCCGGTGACGGTCAGTTTTGGCGAGCCGATGCCAGCGACCGCCGCGCCGTTCGCCGTGCGCGAGGCGGTGCAGGAATTGCAGGTCGAGGCGTGGAAATTCCGCCGCGCGCGGATGCAGCCGCTGCACCGCCACGTCATCCGCATGGCGCGCGAACATCCGCGTCGCTTCGCCATGACAGACGGAAACAGCCGGAAAATCAGCAATTTCGGCGCGGTGCTGGTGAAAACCATTTTTTTCGCGCGCCGGCTGAAAAAAATCTGGGCCGGGCAGCGCATGGTCGGAATTTTCCTGCCGCCGAGCGTGCCGGGCGCGCTGGTGAACTACGCGGCGTTCCTCTGCGGCAAGGTGCCGGTGAATTTGAATTATACGCTTTCCGAATCCGGCATCGCGGCGTGTGCAAAACAGTGTGAAATCAAAACCGTCATCACGTCGCGGAAATTTCTGGAGAAAATCAAGCTCACGCCGCCGGGCGAAATCATTTTTCTTGAAGACCTTGCCGCGAAACCTTCGCTGCTGGAAAAACTCGCCGCATTTCTGCTCGCGAAATTCGCGCCGACATTTTTGCTGGAACGGATTTTCGGCTCCGCGTGCGTTGGCATGGACGATCTGGCCACGATCATTTTTTCCAGCGGCAGCACCGGCGAGCCGAAGGGCGTGATGATTTCGCAATTCAACCTGCTCGCCAACATCGAGCAGTGCGGTGAGGTCATCTGCCTCGACGATTCGCAGCGGCTGCTGGGTATCCTGCCGTTTTTTCATTCCTTCGGCTTCACCGTCACGCTCTGTCTGCCGCCGGTGCTCGGCGCGGGCGTGGCGTTTTACCCGAACCCGCTCGACGCGCGCGGCGTCGGCGCGATGGTGCGCGAACACGAGGTCACCGTGATGGTCGCCACCGCGACGTTCCTGCAAATCTACCTGCGCGGCGTCGCACCGGAGGATTTCGGCAGTTTACGACTCGTCATTTGCGGCGCGGAAAAACTGCCCGACCGCCTCGCCGTCGCGTTCGAGGAACATTTCGGCATCCGCCCGTTATGAAGGCTACGGCTGCACGGAATGTTCGCCCGTCGTGTCCGTCAATACGCGCGATTTCCGCGCCGCCGGATTTTTCCAGGTTGGCGGCAAGCGCGGGAAAATCGGCCAGCCCGTGCCCGGCATGGGCGTGCGCATCGCCGACGCGGAAAATCCGTGGGGCGGAAAATTTCTGCCGCCGGGCGAGGCCGGGATGCTGCTCGTGCGCGGCCCGAACGTCATGCAGGGTTATCTCGGCCGCCCGGAAAAAACGGCGGAAGTGCTGCGCGACGGCTGGTATTGCACCGGCGACGTGGCGACGCTCGACGAGGACGGTTTTTTGCAGATCACCGGGCGCTTGAGCCGCTTCAGCAAGATCGGCGGCGAGATGGTGCCGCACCTGAAGATCGAGGAAAAACTGCACGAACTCGCCGGCGCGGCGGAGCAGACCTTCGTCGTCATGGGCGTGCCGGATGAAAAAAAGGGCGAGCGGCTGGTGGTGCTGCACAAGCTCGCAGAAAAAGATTTGCAAACTTGCCTCGAAAAATTTTGCGCGCCAGCGATTTGCCGAACTTGTGGAAGCCGAAGGCCGAATCTTTTTTTCGCGTGGAAAATTTTCCGCTGCTCGGCACCGGCAAACTGGATTTGCGCGGTGTGAAGGAAATAGCTGCGCGGCTCGCGGGCTGACAGAAATGTTAAACCGAAAAGGCGGAGTCAGTTGGTGGCCTGCGTCACGTTAGGTTGTGTCGCTCATTTGTTAGGAAAGAATAGATGTATCTAGACATTCTCAACAATGAAAATCTTGATTTTTCTTGAATAGATTTCACGTCGTGCCGGTGGAACAAGCGGCTTGCGATGAGTTCTGGAAAACGGCACAGTTAAACCCTCAACTCGAAATACCAAATGAAAAACAAAATCGCAATTATCATCACAGTCATGTCAGCCTGGGCGGTCACAGCGCAGGACAAAATCAAGGAAATGCCGCTGACCATCACGGCAACGGCGGAAATCCAAAGCCAGATTTTCGACGATGGCACGACCACAAAGATTGCCGCGCCGCAAAAGTTTTCCGTCACGACCAAGACCTTGCTGGCGATGCTTGCGCAGGATGAATTTTTTGACGGCAATTACCCTTCCACCGTATTCCCGTCGGGCGCAAAATTGATTTTGATGGCCGATGAAACCGTTTTTTCAAATAGCACTTTTCAGGTCGTGGACAAAGAAGGTTTGGAATTGGTGGATGTTTCCGACGAATTGGAGATAACCATCGTCGTCGGCAATGAGTCCGTCAGTTCCGGCGTGGAAAACGATGCGACGGGCGTTGTCACTGGAAAAGAAAACCAGTCTTTCATCGCAAATTTCTCATTCGACAATACCGGCTCCAGCACGCCCGGCACGCTTTACAGTTTTTATTTGCAGGGAGTTGTTGCCGATGTGACCACCGACACGCTTCCAAAAAATGATTCTTACACCGAAAAGGAAACCGCAAAAATGTCCAGCGGCGCGGGGCCGGGCAAGGCGGTCGGCGTGGTGAACACGTCGCCGCTAATCATTACCGGCAGCGTGTCGTTCAGCGGCACCAAGGTTTTTTCGCTGCAATGACGGCTTGCGAGACCGCCACAATTCCAACTGCAAAAACCCTGCGGAAGGGCGCGATTTTCCTGTTTCATCCGCGTCCATCCGTGGTTAAAAATCAAAGCGGAACAAATTCGTGCCGGATTTCCTTTTCGTCGCAATGCAAAATGGCCGCGCCGCGTTCCACGCCGAATTTTGGTTTGCCCGAATAGCCGGGATTGAAAAATAAAATCCCGCCGATCGTCTCGCAAAACCGTTTGTGCGTGTGGCCGAACACGACCACGTCCGGTCTTTCGCGGGCGATTCGCGCCTTCAATTTTTCGGCGGCGCGTGCGGATTGACGATGTGATGGACGAGAAATTTCCGCGCCGCGAGTTCCACGACCTCGGTTTCCTTGAACGGCAAACCCAGAGTCGGTGTTGCCGAGCACGACGGTGAGCGGCGCGATCTGTTCGAGTTCAAATGCGATGAAGGCGTCGCCGATGTCGCCCGCGTGCAGGATGTGGCCGACGCCCGCGAAAAGTTTGGAGATTTTCGGGTCGAGAAATCCGTGCGTGTCGGAGATGACGCCGACTTTCACTGGCGGTGCCTCCAATAAAATGGCCGCCGGTGCAGGTGCATCACGGCTTTCACAAACAGAATGTCCTTTTGCAATTCATAAACGATGGCGTAAGGAAAACGGTTGAGATTTAGCTTCCGATTTTTGCCACGAATAAAACGCGGTCGCTGCGGATCTTGGATGACGCGTCTTAAAGCCAGTTCAAAATCGTCGAGAAAATCATCGCCAAGCTCCGGCTGGCGCGCTTCATACCAGAGCGCCGCCGCTTCCAGTTCTTCGTCGGCTTCAGGATGGCTGACGACGCGAAGCATGAAGGCGGGCGCGGATGTTTCGGACGGTTTCCGCGACGGGACGGCATTGGACTTTGCCTTCGGAAATTTCGCGCGAGCGGCGGTCAATCACTTCAGCCCATTCAGCCTCCGCGTCGGGATGAATTTCCGAGTCGAGGCTGACAATCAGTTCGCGCGCGAGCGAGGCGCGCTCATCTTCCGGCAATGCGAGCGCCTCGGCGGCGATTTTTTCTGCGGCAATGCTCATCAACGGGAAAATAATTCAGTTGCGGGGCAGATTCAAGGTTCGTTTCACGCGTTCGCTTCCTCCGGTTTTTCTTCCGCCTCGGATTCCTCGTCGCGCGCGCCGGCTTTTTTGTCGGCGGGCGATTCGGCGGGCGCGGTCAACTTCGCCGCCGCGACAAACAGCGCGGTGAAAAGGCCGCCGCTCAAAAGCGTGTTGCGGAAAAATTCCCAGGTGGACGGATAGCCGCCGACGCCCTTGGTCAGCGCGAGCAGCCAGCCGGGAAAAGTTTTTGCGTATTCGGGATTGTGGAACGGGTTGAAGAACCACGACGCCGTGTTCGTGATGAGATAAAACAAAATCGCGCCCAAAATCCCGCCGCCGAGCAGCGAAGCGAAGGACGATTTGGGTTTGAAGCTGCGGCCAAGAAAAATCAAGACGGCGTAGGCGATGTAGTTGAAAAACAGATTTTTCAGATTGGCCGAATCCCAGACTTCAATGCCGTGCGCCGAATAATAAAAATTCAAGCCGATGTCCGTCGCGAGCAAAACCAGGACGCGGCAGCCACCACGAATTTTTTCTGGGAAAATAGACGCCTGCGCAAAACGCGAACGCGTAGGCCGCGCTGAAATTCGACGGCAGCAGACCGGGAATCCGCGACGTTGCGAACAACGCCACGAACACCAGCGGCAGCCAGCGATGCCATTTTTCTTTCACCGACGCAAATGATACGCCAGCCTGATGCGAAAACAAGCGGTGGAAAAACTTTTTGAAATCATTTTTGAAGACGACGAATTGCTGGTCATCAACAAACCGGCGGGACTCGTCTGCCATCCGACCAAAAACGGCGAGCTGTCCAGTCTCATTGGCCGCACGCGATTGCATTTGGGAAATGCCGCACAACCGCACCTCGTCAACCGGCTCGATCGCGAAACCAGCGGCGTGGTCGTCGTTGCAAAAAATTCCGAGGTCGCGGGCGAACTCGGAAAAATCCTCGAAAGCCGCGCCATTGAAAAGGAATATCTGGCCATCGTCCATGGTCAGGTGCGTGAAGATCACGGCTTGATTGACGCGCCGCTCGGCAAGGACGAAAAGCAGTCTTGTCGCCGTCAAAGATTGCGTCCGGCCCGACGGCGCGCCCTCGCAGACGGAATTTTGGGTCGAACAAAAATTTTCGCGCGCGGAAGGAAAATTTACATTGTTGCGAATCGTCCCGCGCACCGGACGCAAACATCAGATCCGCATCCACCTTGCACACTACGGCCACGCCATCGTCGGCGACAAACTTTACGGCGGTGACGAGGATTTATATCTCGCGCTCGTCGAAAATCGTCTGACGCCAGAGCAGCGCGCAAAATTGATTTTTGAAAATCACGCCTTGCACGCCCGCGCGGATAAAATTTTTCTGGCGCGGTCGGGAAATGGAATTTTCCTGCGAACCCGAACCGTGGTTCAAAGAATTTATTGCCACAGAGCCACGGAGCGCACAGAGAAAATAAACAATCGCGTTGCTCTGCGTCTCGGTGACTCTGTGGCAATTTTTCTTTCCAAAAATCTGTGTCCATCCGTGCCCATCCGTGGTTAAAATTTCCGGCGTGACCGCCATCCCCAAAACCATGCGCGCCGTCGTTTATCGCGGCGTCAACGACCTGCGCCTCGAAACCGTGCCCGTCCCGCGCATTGGCGCAAATGAATTGCTCGTCAAGGTCGCCGTCTGCGGCGTTTGTCCGACCGACATCAAAAAAATCCAATACGGCACCGTGCCGCCGCCGCGCATCTTCGGCCACGAAACCGCCGGCACCATCGTCAAAATTGGAGCCGGGAGTTCGGGAGTTCGCAGTTCGCAATTCGCAATTCGCAGTTTCAAAGTTGGCGACCGCGTGGCGCTGCACCATCACGTTCCGTGCCTGGATTGTCATTATTGCCGTCACCGCGCCTTCGCCCAATGCGAGACTTACAAGCGCACCGGCATCACCGCCGGATTTGAACCCGCCGGCGGCGGTTACGCGGAATATGTCCGCGTCATGGATTTCGTCCTGCCCGGCGTCGTAAAAATTCCCGCGAAAAATTCCTTCGAGGAAGGCGCGATGCTCGAACCCGTCAACACCGTTCTCAAGGCCGTGAAAAAATTAAACCTCCTGCGCGGCGACGCCGTGCTTGTGGCCGGGCAGGGGCCGATCGGGCTGATGTTCACCCGCCTGTTGAAAATCGCCGGGATGAAAGTCCTCGCCACCGACCTGATGGAAGCGCGGTTGCGGCTGGCAAAAAAATTCGGCGCACGCTGGATAATTAACATGAACATGAGTAGGAGCCGACGTAAGGAGGCTCATTATTTTTCTGGAAAAAGTCAGAGTCTCGTTACCTTGACTCCTACAACCCAACGCCTCGACGCCGCCGTCATCGCCGTCCCTTCCGACGATGCCGTGCAGCAGGCCTTGCAACTCGTGCGCGGCGCGGGAAAAATCCTGCTGTTTGCCCACACCAAACGCGCGCAGCCAGTTAAAAATTCAAAATTCAAAATTAAAAACTTTTCCGCCAACGCCCATTTGCCAGAGGCCGGCTTCAACCTCGACCTCGCCACCATCTGCCTGGACGAAAAAGACCTCATCGGCAGTTATTCCTCCGACTTCACGCTCCAGCGCGAAACCGCCCGCCTGGTTTTCAGCCGCCAGCTTGATGTGCGCCCGTTGATCACCCACCGCTTTCCGCTGACTGAAACTTCCGCTGCCATTGCCATGGCTGCCCGCCCGACCGAAGCCTCGCTTAAAATTGTGGTGAATGTGGGCGGGTAGGGACGGGTTCACTGCTCGCAAATTTCAATTCAGGTCAGGAGTAATGTGGAAATTGTCCTGCGTATTTTTTTAACACCCAATCCTCAATTTTCAACGGTCGTTTGTCGGGGTCAACCGGCGTGGTTTATTTTCCCGTTCGATGACCCGAAGCAGGTATGCGGCCTGCGCGTCATTGGGATTTTGTTTCAAGGCCGTTAGGGCGAGGGCTTCGGCCTGAATCAAGTTGCCGGCATGAAACGACTGTTCCGCGTTTGACACCGCACTGCCGTCTGATGCCGGTGGCGGTGATGGTTGAGGGGTCTGGAACACGCACGGCACGCCCGCGTTCGGAGCCGCGCCAAAGAAGCAACTGAACAGTTCCCCGTTGACGGTCGAGAAATCGCTGAAAATGAGTTGCGCATTGCTTTCCGGCAACGCTGCCAGTGCGGTGTTTTTTTCCGGCGGTGCCAGAAGTTGCTGCCGCGTGCGTTCGTCAAACTGATCCAGCATCCGCGAACCGGTGCCGAGGTAGAAAGCGCGTGGCGCAGCATACTCAAGCACCGGGAAAAGATCGCTCTGCATGGAGCCTGAACCGGCAATCGCAAAGCCCGTCCGTTGCGAAGCCAGTTGTCTTGCCAATAAGGCTTCCGGTGATTGAATGTCAATCATCCACATGTCTGTCCGCACCCGGTCAATCGCGAAGCCCTGCCGGAACACCTCCGGCCCTGTTTGCCAGGGTTGCAGCGAGCCAACCAGGACGATGTCGCCGGCACCGGCGTCCCAGATTTCCACATAAGGGAAAACTGAACTGAATGTGCGTAATACCAGCTCCACCATGTCGTCTTGGGTTTCGTAAACTTGAAACCATTGGGCCAGGATGCCACCCGGTTTCAGGCGGCTGGCGGCCAGTTCGTAGTATTCGCGGCTGAACACGCTGCCGGTGCCGACAAACCACGGATTTGAAGGTTCATTGATAATCACGTCATATAATTGCGGACGTAATTTGAGAACGGTGCGGGCATCCTCGCGCCACAAATGGGTTCGCGGATCGTCTAAAACATTATGATTCCAGTCGGCGAAAAGTTTGGAGGCTTGAATGACTGGCTCGCAGTTTTCGGCGATATCCAAACGATTGATGGGGTAAGCCAATAGCGCTCCAGCCGTCATTCCGGAGGCAAGACCCAGCACAAACACGTCCTTCGCATCCGGCTTGGCCAGCATCGGCAGATGCGATACCAATAGTTGTGTGCTCAAATCCAATTGCGTGCCTGCTTCCGGTTTGCCATTGGTTCGTAAGCCCATTTGCGCCGGTGCGATGATCCCATCCACTTGCTCCACGGACACCGTGGCATCCGGGCCGTCCTCATAAAATGCAATTTTGAAATGTTGTTTCCTGATTGCCATCAGTCTTGAATCAAACTGGGTTTCCCGAATGCGAAAAATTCCCGAACTCATCACATACTTCCAGTTTTCGCCGCCAAAGATAAATAGACAAACCGTCAGCACGCATATTCCTGTCGTGCCCGCGATACCGACCGGCCAACCCCGACGCAGTGCAAGGATCAATGCCACCAGCGCCAGCGCCAGCGCCAGCACGCCAAACGCGTTGCGCAACCCGCAAAAGGGCATCAATACAAAACCCGTGATCAAGGTGCCCGCCACCGCCCCCAGCGTGTTCCAGGTGAGCAACGCCCCGACGCGTGCGCCCAACGGTACGCCCGCCACCGACACTGCGCGCATCATCAGCGGCAGCACCGCGCCAATCAAGGCCGCCGGGATTCCCAAAATCACCAGTGCGATGCCCACCGTCAGCAGTTCGTGATACACATAACCCACGGGCGTGCGGCTTAAACCGATGCGGGCGATCCGGTAAAAATCCACCCACTGTTCAATGTTGAAAACCAGCAGCGTCACCCACGCCGCCGCCACGCAGAGCAACAGGATGACGGTTTTCTCGCCGGTCTTGCCTGTCCGCCTGGGTGACGCGACCCACGCGCTGCCCAGACCGATTCCCAGAATAAAGGCGATCAAAACCACGGCGAATGATTGCAGCGACGAACCGAAAATCAGCGCGAGTGAACGCGATGCCAGCAGTTCCAATCCCATCGAAACGCCGCCAGTCAGCGCGACCAAGATGCCCGCCAGACGCAATGTGCCCGGAGTCGCGGGTGTTTCCGGCGTGCTGGCGGTCGTCGTTGTGTGCGCCATCCGGGACGATCCGGCCAGCCAGCCGCTTCGGTTCAATAATATGGCGCTTACACCGATGATGATGTTGGCCGAGGCGGTGATCTGTATGGTGGCAATCATGCCGTATTCCTGCACCAGCCAGAATCCGGCCAGTGCCGCGCCCGTCACCGCGCCAAGGCTGTTGACCGAATAAAACCGCGCCGAGCGGCGTCCGGCGTCGGCGGAGAATTGGTGCAGCCATGCCGCCAGCAACGGCAGCGTGCCGCCCATCAGGATTGTCGGGCCGAGCAGCAGCGCTGCGCTTAGCACGCCTTTCAACGCGAGCAGCCAGCCGGCGTGTTCCACGATGGGCGAACCGAGCGCGATGAAAATTTTATCCGTCAACCAGTCAAGCGTGGGAAATAAAAAAGCATAAATGCCGATAAGAATTTCCAGCGCGCCGTAGGACTTTACTGGCTGCCGCAGTCCGTCCGCCCAGCCGCCGAAAATCCGGTTGCCCAATGCCAGGCCGCCCATGAATACCGCCAGCACCACCGTCTGCGCGTAAATCGTGCTACCGAACATCTGCGCCAGAAATTTCGCCCACACCACTTCATATACGAGCGCCGTCGCGCCGGAGCCAAAGAACAAGGCCAGCACCAGCCCGCCGCGATTTTTTGATTGCATTGCCGCAGGATAGCCGAACGCACCACGCCCTCGCAAGTTTGGAAACAGGGCAAGGAATGTTTTCATCCCATCCCTGACTAAAATTTGTTTTCCTCAATCTGGAAGTTGTCTTTATCACGCGTGGAAATCATCCGTTGTTTTATGTTTGAGCCGCACCACATTTTCCGGCACAGTCTCGCCCCATGTATTTCCGCCCGGCCATTCTTGTCCCGTTCGTCGCGCTCCTGTTGGCGTCCGGCACCGGCTGCCAAAAATCCGGTTCGGTCTCACCCGTTGCTCCGGCCACAACCCTGTCGCCGGAAACCGTTGCCTCCGTCCATTGGCTGGGCAAGAAACGCCTCGGCATCACCGCCGGTGCCTATTATTTCGCGCGCATCTGGCAGCAGCCCCAAAGCGCGCAGTTGGAACGGCAGACGCTCATCAAACTTGCGACCGCCCCGGGACAATGGCTGCCCGGCGGCACCAACCTGACGGCGGACGCCTGCTCCCGGCTCTGGTGGCTGCTCAACGACATTGTCCAGGAGGAATCTTACCTTGAAATCCGCCAGCCAGCGAACGGGAGTGGTGAAACTGTTTTTGCCATCCGGTTGAATCAGGCGCAAAGGGAACAATGGCGGACCAATCTTCCCGTCGTGCTGGAACCGTTGACCGGTCCCCGCACCGTCGTCAGCCCGGAACAAGACGGCTGGTCGCTTAAGACCGCCGACGCCCTCAACCTCATCGAGCTTACTCGCGTCGGTGACTGGACTCTTGTCGGCGCGTCGGCTGGGGAAAATTTACTGCTCGCCGACCTTGCCGCCCGGATTCGTCGCGACGGCGTTCCGTTTGTTTCGTCCGGCACGAACCTCTGGCTCGAAGCCGGCCTCGATCTCCCGCGCCTCGCCAATGTTTTCTCCCCCTCCGCTTTGGAAGCAGGCCGGAGCGGAGCAATTTTCCCAAACCCATTCTCCCAACTGCCATCTGCCATCTCCCGCCTCGACTTCTCCGTCTCCGGCGATGGCGGCAACGTCATCACGCGCGCCCGGCTGGTTTTAAGTAAACCGTTTTCCTCGTCACTGGAACCATGGCGCCTGCCGTTGGATTTGGTGCACGAACCGTTGACCAGCCTGACCGCCGCGCGCGGCCTTCAGTCGTGGCTGGCGGACTGGCCCGTGTGGCGCGATCTGCAAATCGGCATGCCGCCGGATCAGCTTTGCCTCTGGTCGCTCGCGGGCAGCCCTTATCAAATTTATTTTGCCGCGCCGCTGCCCGCCACTAAAGTTTCTGCCTTGACTGATCGCCTGTTGCAAAATGGCAATCCCTGGCTCGCCACCAACGGCTACATCAGCTTTGACCGCGCGCCGGACGGCAACGGCGTCACTTGGGGCAATCTCCCGGACATCAAACCGTTTATCAAATTTGCCGGGACGGATTCCCAGGGCTGGCTCTTTGCCGGCCTGCTGCCCGACACCAACTCCGCCGCCCTGCCGCCGCCCGCCGGATTGGTTCAGGATATTTTGCGCCGCACCAACCTCGTCTATTACGATTGGGAAGTCACCGGCCCCCGCTTGCAACCCTGCCTTCAAGTCGCCCAGACCGTCCGCGACATCACCCGCCGACCGCAAGTGCCCGTGGATTCCGTCAGTCTCAACTGGCTGGCCATGGTGATTCCCCGGCTCGGCACCTCCGCCACCATCATCAACCGCACCGGCCCCGCCGAACTCACCCTCTACCGCCGCTCCACCATCGGTTTTACCGCGCCCGAACTGCATCTGCTCGCCGGCTGGCTTGAATCCCCGCAATTTCCAAGATGAGAACGATGAGTTATGTTTTCGACAGAAACATTTTTGTGACTGGTGACACAACGTATTGTTACATTTGTGTGCCGTCCCCGCCACCAGCCGTCATTTTTTCGTGGTTTTGACCCTGATGATAAATCATAAGCAACCAACCATAAACCACTTGCTTCATTTCAACCGGTCAGCATCCCCTGCCTGTAAAATGTTCAAAAAAAAGTGAAAAAAATGTTGACTGGTGACACGGTCTCTGTGATATTGGTGACACAACACGGTATAACAGAACAACAACACACAAACAAAATGAGAACAAAAACACTACTGATTGCCGCCGCCGCGCTCGTGGCTGCAACCGTTTCCTCCGAGGCGCAAGTCTATTCAGCCAACGTCGTTGGTTATGTCAATCAAGTTTGCCCGGCCAACGCCTTGGTTTTGTCGGCTAATCCTTTGGATGACGGCACCAACACTCTGAACAGTCTTTTAGCGGCCATGCCTGCCAAGTCCACGGCGCAAATTTGGAATGGCTCCAGTTTCACGTTGATTACTAAACCCAGCGCTGGTGCGACTTGGCCTGCTCAAACTGTTCCTCCGGGAACGGGTTTTTTCGTTAAGTCACCATCCCTTTTTACCAACACTTACGTTGGCAGTGTTGCCTGCTTGGTTGGTTCAAATGTGACCAATACGTTGAACGCAAATATTCTCTATCTAGTGGGCAGCACGGTTGCCTATTCAGCAAATTTCAATGATACCAACAACACTTTGAATCTTAGTGTTCTACCAGCCAAATCAACGGCTCAAATTTGGAATGGTTCCGGATTTACGTTGCTTACTAAATCCGGTGCTGGTCCGACTTGGCCGGCGGGGAACACAAATACCGTAGCGGGGGGCTTTTTTATCAAGTCACCTTCGACATTTAATTGGGTTCAAACACTACATTAATATCTGTCGACAATTAAAATTTAGCAAACCTAAACCTAAACCTAAAACTAAACCAAAACAAAAATATGAAAAAAGCAATAGTAGCATCAATTCTTGGCATCGCGGGTTCGATTGCGACAACCTACGGTCAGGGGATTATATTCTGGAATAACTTCCAAACCGCCTCCTATCAACCTGTCATTTATCAAGGTGGCGGTAACGTCAATTCAGCAACAGTTGAGTTGGGGTTATATTATGCGCTGGGTACCTATAGCAGTGTCGGTACTTTTATGGCTGCGGCAACTTTGGGACAAACAACTTTTATTGATACAACCTTAAACACAGACGGGGCGTATAATGGAAGTCCGCAAGTGGGAACAGGTGGTCCTGGTGGTTATTATGACCCAGGTGCTAATGTAGTTATTGCTGGGTGGTCTACCACTGCACCTGTGGTTACGTTCTTGATGCAAGGCTGGCAAACAGCTGGTCTAAACGGCGGAGCCACTTATGCATTGTCAAATCTAAGAGGTCAAAGCGGTTTGTGGACGGAAACCGTTGATCCTGGGTTTGGTAACACTGGTAACATCGGTTTTGGTATTGTACCTTCAACATCAGTTGCAGGATTTATGGCTAATGGCCCCTTAAGCACTGCTCTGGCAGTAGTTCCGGAACCCACCACGCTGGCTTTGGCTGGTTTGGGCGGTCTGGCCTCGCTCGTGGCGTTCCGCCGCAAACAGGCGTAATCGGTTATTGTTTAGTTTTGTTTTTTTTCACAAGAGCCGCTCTCGGAGCGGCTCTTTTTTTTATTTCCTTTTTCGTAGGAGACGAGGTAACGAGTCCCAAATCAAAAAATGCAAATCAGAGTCTCGTCACCTCGACTCCTACAAATTAAACCCGTAGGAGACGACGTCAGGAGTCTCAAACCAAAATCCTTTTCTTCAACAACTGAACATATGGAAAATAAATCAGAGTCTCGTCACCTCGACTCCTACAACTTAAACCCGTAAGAGACGACGTCAGGAGTCTCAAATCAAAATCCTTTTCTTCAACAACCGGACAAATAAAAAATAAATCAGAGCCTCGTAGCCTCGACTCAAAAAATTGTAAGAGACGCCGTCAGGAGACTCTGATATAACCCGAACATCATGGACGGCAAACCGCGCACCTATTATCTGCCGCGTCTGGATCGTAAATTTTATCAAGGTGACGCCGTCATCCATTGGACGCTGACGATTTTTGACCGCAAAACCGGCTGGCTGAACGATTCATTCCATCTGAAATTTTGCGGGCTGCTGCTTCACACCGCCGCGCGGGAAGGCTTGTTCTGCCCGGCCTATTGTCTGATGCCCGACCATATTCATCTGCTCTGGATGGGTCTGCGGCGCGACACGGATCAGAAAAATAGCATGGCATTTTTGCGGACTCATCTGGAGCCGTTGTTATCACCTCATAAATTTCAACCGCAGCCGCATGACCACGTCCTGCGGGAAGAAGAAAGAAAGCGGAATGCCTTTGCGAAAATCTGTTTTTATATCCTGGCAAATCCAACGCGCGCTGGATTGATAAAAGAACCGGACACGTGGCCATTTTGCGGGGCAATCGTGCCCGGCTACCCTAAACTGCACCCGCTGGATGAGGATTTCTGGCCGAAGTTCTGGAAACTTTACCTTGCCGCCCGCGCACCGGACGCAGGAGATCGGAAATTGCCGCCACGAAACCCGTAGGAGATGAGGTAACGAGTCTCAAATCAGTTTCCACAAGACGAAGGCAAAATCAGAGTCTCGTCACCTCGACTCCTACAACTTAAACCCGTAAGAGACGACGTCAGGAGACTCAAATCAAAATCCTTTTCTTCAACAACCGGACAAATAGAAAATAAATCAGAGTCTCGTCACCTCGACTCCTACAACTTAAACCCGTAAGAGACGACGTCAGGAGACTCAAATCAAAATCCTTTTCTTCAACAACCGGACAAATAGAAAATAAATCAGAGCCTCGTCACCTCGACTCCTACAACTTAAACCCGTAAGAGACGACGAAAGAAGACTCAAATCAAAATCCTTTTCTTCAACAACTGAACATATGGAAAATAAATCAGAGTCTCGTCACCTCGACTCCTACAACTTAAACCCGTAAGAGACGACGTAAGAAGACTCAAATCAAAATCCTTTTCTTCAACAACCGGACAAATAAAAAATAAATCAGAATCACGTCAAATCATCCTACAATCAACTTCATTCATATCCGAACGCCTTGGCGAACGGCTCCAATTTTTCCAAATGCGGCTCCAGATATTTTTGGTAATTGTGCCAGCGGCCCCGGCGGTTTTATAAACCGGCTTGGTGACATCGGCGTAGGTGGGTGAGCGCACCATCTTTTCGCGGGCGTGCCGGTCAAAGCCGAGCACGCAGTCATCCCACGGCACGCCGAGAAAATCGAGCGTGCTTGCCGCGCAACAGATTCCAAATTATCCACCATGTCTTCATAGCGGACTTCGAGCCAGGGATTTTTAAGCAACGGTCTGGCCGCACACCAAACGCCCATGGTTACGGCATATTCTTCGGCGGTGCCGGCCAGCGTAAGATAAGCGGAGGTGATCTGACTGATATTAAAAAATGGCTGCATGAAGCAACTCAAGATTACGTCGCGCGGATCGCGCAGAGCGATGAACAGTTTGATTTCGGGGAAAATCCGGACGAGTGCGGGAATCAAAAATGTGAGCGAGGGATTTTTATCAATGAGCAGCCGTCCGCCCACGGGCTGGCCAAGGGCCGATTCAATGGATTGAAAATAAGTGGCGCGCGCCTGTTGCAATCCGGCGGGTTGCGCGGCTTCGAGCGCCGGCAGCATGAGTGTGCCGGGTGGATGATTGCGCGTGAGCGAAAGGTAGGCTTCGTCGTGGAAAATTTCCGTTTCTTCCGCCGAGATGATGTCGGGGTGCGAGTCCAAAACCTGTTCCAACAAGGTCGTGCCGGAACGTGGATGGCCGCCGAGCAGGGCCAGCCGACGGGACGGCTGAAGTTCCTGTGCGGCATCAAACCAGCGCTGGAACATTTCCGGGTTGAGGCTCTCCGCCAGAGATTTCAAGCGCGCATGGATCGTTTGCAAGCCGACGGCAAACGGCACGGCGTCTGGTTTCAAGATGGCCTTGGCTTCGAGGAAGGTGGTCATGGCTTCGTCATAGCGGCCCTGCCGGTCGAGGATGCCGCCCAGTTCGTATCCGGCGCGGACGCGGATCAAGCGGTGGGCATTGGCCGGAAAAGCGCGTAGGAGTTGTTCCGCAACTACCAGCCGTCCGGCCTGGCGCTCCTGCCGGGCGCGGCCCAAGAGGGCGAGCGGGCAGGCGGGATTTATCTGCAAGGCGCGTTCAATCAATTGGGCGGCCTCGGTTGCGCGGCGGAGCCGTTCGTAGAGCTCGGCAAGTTCGGCCAGCATTTCCGGCGTGGCATCTTTTTGTTCCGCCGCTCGCCGGAGATAGCGTTCGCCCAGTTCCGGATTGCGGAAATCATTGCACTTTGTTCCTGCCATCGCCATCGCCTCCGTTTTTCGGGGCGACACGCGCAAGGCTTGTTCAAAGCAGCGTTCGGCGGCTGCATAATCATAACGCAGCCCATACATGCGACCCAACTGGAGGAGGATGTTGGCGTTGGAAGGGGCCAGCCGGCTGGCACGTTCCATCAGTTCGATATTTTGTTGAAAATCTTTTTGATGCCACGCCTGCTCGGCGGCTTGGAGGATGCGGTTCAAGGAACCTTGGGGAACCAGTGATTGTCGTTTCATAATTCGGCTAGGGCGCGTTCCAACGCAGCCCAAGTTCCATTTAAGATTTGATGAAGTTAAAGGCATCGCCTCTGAATGCAAGCCGTCTTTGAACGCTCATCAAGTCCTTGAAGCCGACAATTATATTGCAGTCCCATCCAAGTGAGGATTGCCTTTTCGATGAGTTTTGTTAAGTCTTTCCCGAATTTGTAATCTGCAAAATATGACGACCATCCCATTCCTTGATTCAAAGACAACCAGAGGTTCTACAACATGGTGGATTTGCGCCGGGCTGGTTTTGTCCATAGTCGCCGCGTACTGGCCGGTGGCGGGTTACGCTTTCACATATTACGACGATAATGATTACGTCTGGCAGAATCCGCATGTTTTGAATGGTTTAAGCCGGCCGGATGTGGTGTGGGCGTTCACCCATTTTTTTGTCGGCAACTGGCATCCGCTGACGTGGCTGTCGCATATGCTGGATGCGCAGTTGTTTGGCTTGAACGCCGGAGCGCATCATGTGACCAATGTGGTGTTCCATGCCGCCAACACAGTGCTGGTGTTTCTTTGGCTGAAGCGGGCGACCGGTTTCGTCTGGCGCAGCGCGCTGGTGGCGGCATTGTTCGGCCTGCACCCGTTGCATGTGGAATCCGTCGCCTGGGTGGCCGAGCGTAAGGATGTCTTGAGCACATTTTTTCTTTTGCTTTCGCTTACGGCCTACACCCGCTATGTGCGGAAGTCAGAAGTCGGAAGTCAAAAGCCGGAAATAAATCTCCCAAGTCCGATCTCCTTTCTCCAATCTCCATTCTTCTGGCTCTCTTTGGTTTTCTTCGCGCTGGGCTTGATGAGCAAGCCGATGTTGGTGACGTTGCCATTTGTGCTGCTGCTGCTGGATTTCTGGCCGCTGGAGCGAATTCGGAATTTCAAAAGGTTGTTATTGGAAAAAACGCCGTTCTTCCTGTTGTCAGCGGGCTCGTGTGTGGTCACTTATTTTGCGCAGCAGAGCAGCCAAGCCGTGGCTACCGTTGCCGCCCTGCCGTTTGATGTCCGGATTGAAAACGCCCTCATTTCCTACGTGTTTTACCTCAAAAAAATGCTGTGGCCGGACGCACTGGCCGCCTTTTACCCGCTGTCTTATCCGATTGATGCGGATGAAGTGGTGGTGTCGGTTTTCGTGCTGTTACTGGTTTCAGCCGGTGTTTTTGCGTTTTGTCGTCGGCGTTCTTATCTGTTGACGGGATGGTTGTGGTATTTGGGAACGCTGGTGCCGGTGATTGGCCTTGTCCAAGTGGGTGCCCAATCCATGGCTGACCGTTACACCTATGTGCCACTCATCGGAGTTTTCATTGCCATCATCTGGCTCGTGGCGGAATTGAGCACGGAATGGCCGCAGCGGCGGCTGATCCTGACGATTCTATCCGTGAGTGTGCTGGGCACCTGCTGGCAATTGACCGCTTCACAGGTGCGCTATTGGCAGAACGACGAAACACTCTCCCGCCATGCGCTGGCAGTGACGACCGATAATACACCCATGCAAGTGCTTTTGGGCAATGCCTTGTTCAAGCAGGGAAAAGCGGAAGAAGCCAGCCAGCATTTCGCCGAAGCTTTGAGAATCTGGCCGGATAATGTCACGGCAACATATAATCTGGCAATGACCCTGGTCGCGCAGGGCAAGCTCGAAGAAGCGGCAGATGCCTGTAAGGAAACTCTCAAATTCCATCCAAGCGAGACCAAAATACACTGGCTTCTGGGCAACATATTCTCACAGCAGGGCAAACGGGCGGAAGCCATTACGGAATACCAGGCCGTATTGCAGATTAATTCCAATTATCTTTTCGCTCTGAATGATTTGGCCTGGTTGCTTGCAACGGCGCCTGATCCACGCCTTCGGGACGGTCCAGAGGCTGTCCGACTTGCGGAGAAAGCCTGTGGACTTTCAAATTACCGGACAACCACTTATGTCGGCACGCTGGCCGCTGCGTATGCCGAGGCGGGTCGCTTTGATGACGCCGTAAAAACCGCCCAAAAAGCGATCGCTCTGGCCACGGCGGCAAAAATAGAAGGGTTGGCTTATAAAAATCGTGAACTGCTGGAATTATATCAGAACAAAAAAGCCTATCACGAACCAACGGGTCATTGATGACTGATGTCCAGTGCAAGTCACATCGGGAAAATTTCCAAATCGTCCAAGCTTGGGACTGTTTTCAATCCGCAAGCTTTGAAACCGGCTGAACCGGTGAAATCCGCAAAACACGAATTGCCGAATGCCGGTTGTGGTGCGATTAATTACCACCGCTTCCAGAGTCCGGAGGTGTCAGTTCGGTATTGGGAAGAATCATGGCGGCTTCAGCGTCACCTTGTTGTTGAGCCTGCAACCGGCTGGCTTCAATCATTAAGACCTGCGTTTCCGGCGTCATACCTTCGGGTATCTGGCCGGCAACACCTACTCTGGTGTTACTCATCCGGAACATTTCCAAGAGTCGGGCCATTGTTTATGCCGCCGGAATTATTTCCGTCATTTCCGCCGCTGTTTCCACCACCATTTCCAAACCCGCGGTTGCGTCCGCCAAAATTTCCACCGCCGCGCCCGCCAAAATTATTGCCAAAACCTCTGCCGCCGGTCGTTTGGAAGCCGGTCACGGGATTGCCGCCGACAGATGGTTCGGAGCTGGCGGTGGCGGCGATCAGCGGCAGTTCCTGCACGGTGCCGTGATTGTTAAAAGTCACAATGCCGCCTTTCTCATCAATCTTGACGACTTCGATGTCATCCTGCCGCTGGCCTTCGCTCAAGATGTAATCATCATCCTTGGCCGGCTTGCCCGACCCCTCCGTGCTGGCCACCTTGAACAACACCTGAAGTTGTCCAAGAATGGTCATGATGCCGTTGGGCGTGATCTTGGGCGGCGGCGTATCATCCACCGGCGTGACAACGGGGGGCGGCGGCGGACTCAATCCGAAAATGTTTCGCGCGACCACCGGCGCGTAGGGGTTGCCCGACAGCACGACATTGTCCGCGCGCACAGTCGCGTTCAACGCGAGTGTGCCCGCGAGGCAGACGAGAATTTTCCCCGTGAGTTTCATGTTTCAAACATACCACGCACCGGCACAGATTCAAACACCGCCCGAAAAGTTTGGTTGCGAATAAAATGACCCGGAATTTCCTGCGGGTGACAAATGGTAAGTTTTGCGGAGAGCAATGCAAGCCGTCTTTGCCTGCGTCCCGCAGCGCAAACGCGCCCCGTAGGCCGGGAAGGTTGATTTTATTTTGTGTCCCCGCCGCCTTTGTAGTTAAATCATCCGCATGGCGCATTCGTCTATCGGCTAGGACGTGGCCTTCTCAAGGCTGAAAGACGGGTTCGATTCCCGTATGCGCTACCACGTTGAGTTTTAGTTAATGATGCCAATGTGATTTCGCGTTTTTGGATTATTCAAAATCGCAAAGTGAGAATAAAAGTGAGAATAACGACGTTCTCATTTGTTGCTTTTGATTGGTAAAAGTGCCTTTTTTCAATGTGATTTACAGAGCTGAAAATTTGACCAGTGAGAATGACTAGGTGTCCGATTTCCATTTCCAACATTTCTCGATGAATCGAACCATCTCGTCGTTTTGAGGAATTTCCCCCGCTCGACTCTTTTCGTGCCGGATAAACATCAATGGAAAAAATCCGGCGTGTACAGCAGC
>CAVTVI010000033.1:0-25322 GCA_963738175.1 uncultured Verrucomicrobiae bacterium | reverse complement strand
TTTAGGCGGAGAACTTGCAAGGGCATAGCGAGCCGAACGCGGAATGCTTCGTTGAGTGAGGTAAATTTTCTGCAGCCATTTATTGAATTTTACACATATTTATTGGATTTTTTTGCAACGTGATAGCAGGACAGAGTCGGCGGGTCGAAAATAACTTGCAAATCTGCGGCGGAGGAATAGAGTGTATGGGAAATTCTAATTCAAATACGTCTCACCTCTTCTTCTCTAATTATACAAAAGTATGTCCTCAAAAAAAGTTTCGTCGGCCATAAAAACCATGCCTGCGGCAGTTGCAATTCTCATCATGGCTTTGGGGATAATGGTTTTTCCGCCCGACGCTTCCGCGGTGAACTGGCTGACCTACCGCTACAACAATGCCCGTGATGGCGCGAACACGAATGAGGTCGTGCTGACGCCGGCGAACGTCAACACCAACAATTTTTTCAAATTGTTCACCTATACGGTGGATGGCGAGGTTTATGCCGAGCCGTTGTATATGGCAAATGTGGCGATTACCGGACAGGGCACACACAATGTCGTGTTTGTGGCCACCGAGAATGACAGCGTCTACGCTTTCGATGCAGACAATAATGCCGGAGCGAATGGAGGATTGCTGTGGCACACCAACTTGGGGACTGCGGCCACGAGCGTCCTTTTTGGCACCCGGTATCATCACAATCTTTTAAACCCGCTCATCGGCATCACGGGCACGCCGGTCATCGACCCTGTGGCGGGAACGCTTTATGTGGATGTCTTGACGACCCCGGTGCCCGACACAGCGAATGCCCAGCACCATGTCCATGCCTTGAATATCGCCGACGGCACAGAACGACCTTACAGCCCGGTTCTCGTTACGGGTTCGGTTCCTGGAACTGGCGTTGACAGTTCAAACGGCGTGGTAACATTCAATGCAAACGCGGAGGATTCCCGGCCGGCTTTGACGCTGGTTGGAGGGGTGGTTTATGTTGCCTTTAGCAGTTATGGAGATACCGATCCTTTTCACGGCTGGGTCATCGGCTTTAATGCCACCAACCTCGTGCAGATGACCAATTATGTTTTTTGCACCACTCCCAATGCGAACACCAGCGACTTTGGCGTGAACGCCGGCGAAGCCTCGCTTTGGATGGGCGGAAACGGATTATGCGTTGATGCCAGCAGCAATCTTTATTTTGAAACCGGGAACGGAAGTTTCAGCGCCAACACCAATGGCGGGGATTACGGAGACAGTTTCGTCAAACTTTCCACCACCAATCAGGTCAGCCAGTTCACAGCCGCCGATTATTTCACCCCGACGAATCAAGCCTCCGACGCGGCCAACGATCTTGACCTCGGCTCGGGCGGCCCGTGCCTGCTGCCGGATTCGGCGGGAAGCGCGGCGCATCCGCATCTGATGGTTGGCTCAGGCAAGGATGGAAATATTTATCTGGTGGATCGTGACAACATGGGGCACTACATCGGCCCGGGCACGGTAAATGTTAATTTACAAACATTGTTTGGCGCCATTGCCGGCAGTTATGGCACGCCGGCTTACTTCAACAATTGGATTTATTATCAGAGTTCGGGCGATGTCATGAAAGCTTTCTTGATCACCAATGGCGTAATGTCGTCCTCACCGGTCTCCCAATCAACGGTGACTCTCGGTGGCCTGGGTTATGCGCCGGTAATTTCGGCGAATGGAACGAACAATGCCATCGCCTGGGTCATTGATGCGAGCGCCTACAACAACGCCAACTCCGACACCAGCAGCGGATCCGCCGTTTTGCGCGCCTTCAACGCCACCAATCTATCCCAGCAGTTATACAATAGTAATTTGAAGGCCAGCGACAACGCCCCCGGCACGGTCAAATATCCCGTGCCCACCATCGCGAATGGAAAAGTTTTTGTCGCAGGGGATTTGGGCGTGGCCGTTTATGGGATTGGAACTATCCTGCCTCCACCCGTCATTTCGCCCAACGGCGGCGTCTACACCAATTCGGTGACGGTGACCTTGTCGGACGCCACGAATACCACCACGATTTATTACACGCTGGATGGAACCACGCCAACGACCAATTCAATTCTTTACACCGGCCCGTTCACGCTGACGAACACGGTGGTGGTCAATGCCATCGCCGCCCAGCCGGGGGCGTTTAACAGCGGCGATGTCAGCGCCTCGTTCATCAACAGTTCCTCCTTGGGGAGCGGAACCGGATTGCTGGGCAGTTATTGGACGAACACCACCAGCGTGGCCTTCACCAACGTGGCGTTCTCCACTTTGCCAACTCTTGTGCGCACCGACGCGACTGTGAATTTTAATTTCGGCAGCACCGGGCCAGCTCCGAGCATCGGCAAAACCAACTATGTCGTAAAATGGACCGGATCCGTTGAACCGCAATTTAGCGAGTCCTACACGTTCTCCACCACGGCTGACGATGGCGTGCGCCTGTATGTCAACGGTCAGTTGCTCATCAACGACTGGGTCAATCAGTCGCCAACCACCATGAGCGGCACCATCACGCTGCAAGCCCAGCAGCTTTACAACATTGAACTGGATTATTTTTACATGACCAATGACAGCAGCGGTGCGCAGGTGAGCCTTTCGTGGAGCAGTCCTTCCACGCCGCAGGCCATCATCCCGCAAACCCAGCTTTATCCCTACACCAATCCGCCGCCCACAATCATCCTTTCGAGTCCGGTCGGCGGCTCCATTTACACCGCCGTCGCCAGCGTGAGCATCGGTGCCATGGCCGATGCCCCTTACAATCCAATCAGCCAAGTGGCCTTTTACGCCAACGGCAGCTTGCTAGGCACACTGATCAACAGTCCTACTGCGCCGCTTTATACCATGACGATGACCGGCTTTATGCCTAATCCCGGAGGCGCGACCGCCAATTCCAGCCAGGTGAGTGCCACACCAGCAGCCGCCATTACTCTGACGACCACAAATGTTGAAGCTGCAGGCATAGACTGGACGGCCGCCATCTGGCAAACCAACGGGACGGGAACCGCCGTCGCGCCCGTTGCCGGCAATAACTATGCCACGGTATTCAATGGCACAAGCATCGGGAATGGTTTGAATAATACCCGGATCCGATCTCCAGCCGTGTCAGGCACCGTTACCTTCGCCGGCAATTCGTTGACCTTGAACACGAACACCGAACTGCGGACCAAAGGCACGCCGCCCACCACCCTTAATTTCCCCGGCGCTGGCGGCAATCCGGGTCTGATCTTGAACGGCGGACTTTTGAATAACGGCGACAATACTTCGCCCACGGTAGCCACAATCACAGGCAGCATTCAAGTTATCGGCCAATCGTATAATTCCGCGTCGGGTGCAAATGGAGGAGGTGGCGGTCTGGCTGTCAATTCCCGAGCCGTCAACATAGCGGGCTATCTCAACGGCCCGGGCAACATGGTGATCATGAATTGCCCCACAAGTCTGCCGCAAGTCATTTCCTGTCCCACCAACACTTATTCAGGCACATGGATTGTGCAATGCGGCTGGCTTCAGGGAACTAATGCTAATTCTCTCGGAACCAACAGCAGCATTTTGGTTGACCCCAATTATACAGGTTACCTGGCTTCGATGCCGAACGCCTCGTCCCCCGCTGGTCCGGCTCTCTTTGAAGTGGACTATGATCTGACTACATCAGGCACACTAACCCTGGTCAATGGCGGCCAGATGAACCTCCACCAGAATTGCACTTTCTCAGGGGTGACCATTGAAGGAACGCCATTAAGTCCCGGCACATATTCTTATGCACAGCTTAGTGCTAATTTCCCCAACAACTTTTTGCCGGGCGGTTCGGGTAGTATCACAGTCGCCGTTTCTTCTGGCCCTCCCGGCCCAACTGCCGTGCCTTCAGGATTGGCCGCGACGGCTGGCAACGCACGGGTAAACCTGTTTTGGAACGCAAGTGCGGGAGCGACGAATTACAACCTCATGCGCTCAACAATCAACGGCGGGCCTTATACCAACGTGGCCAGTCTGGTTGGCACGAGCTATACCGATACGAACGTGGTCAATGGCACTACGTATTACTACGTGGTCTCGGCTGTGTCTGCTCCCGGCTACACTTTGACCGCCGTCGCCACCGATGGCAGCGGCTTGAGCAGCACCTCGGCACCCGTCCACATCACCGTCAACGCGGGCAGCGGACTTCCTTACGGTCTTACGACCAATGGAGCGGTGCCAGCATTCTTGAATATGCCCAATGTTGTTCCTCCCATCTTTCCCGGCACACTTCCGCTGTTGCTTTCGGGAACCGGCGCGTTTGGCAACACAACCAATCGCACTCCGGCCAGCGGACTGATTCCCTACGCTCCCAACACGGCGTTGTGGTCGGATGCGGCGGTGAAAAGCCGATACATGGCCGTGCCCAACCACGGCGGCGCCATCACGCCGGACGAACAGATTGCATTTCTTCCAACCAATGCCTGGACTTTCCCGGCGGGAACGGTCTTCGTCAAAAATTTTGATCTCGTTGTCAACGAAACCAACGCCAGCGTGCCTCTGCGCCGTCTTGAAACACGACTCCTGGTGCGTGACATCAATGGCGGGGTTTATGGTGTGACTTACAAATGGCGTACGAACAACACCGATGCCGATTTGCTCACCACCAGTTTGAACGAAGACATCCTCATCACCAACGCCACCGGTGTCCGCACCCAGACCTGGTATTATCCCAGCCCGGCGGACTGTTTGACGTGCCATACACCCGTGGCCAATTACGTCCTCGGCATCAACACACGCCAGCTCAACGGCAACCAGACTTATCCCGCCACCGGGAACACCGACAACCAGCTTCGCACCTTGAACCGCCTTGGGCTTTTCTATCCCGCCATCAACGAAGCGAACATCACCAATTATTCAAAACTTTCCGCGCTGACGAATTTGAGCGCCTCGCTGGAGCAACGCGCGCGTTCTTATTTGGACGCCAATTGCGCGCAATGCCACCAGCCCGGCGGCTTGGGCATTACCTTCGACGCGCGCTACGACACGCCGCTGGCGCAACAAGACATCACCAATTATCTGGCGCAGCTTTCTTTGGGCATTGACAACGCCTGCATCGTCAAGGCGCAGGATGTCTGGCGTTCCACGCTCCTGGTTCGGATGAACACCGTTAATCCGGCGATCCAAATGCCGACTCTGGCGCGCAATCTCATTGACACCAATGCCGTCCAAGTGTTCACCGATTGGATCAACAGCCTGCCCGGCACACCGGCCTTGGCTCCGCCAACCATCACGCCCAGTGGCGGAACATTTTTGCCGTCCGTCAGCGTCGCATTGCAATCAACCAACAACAACGCGATGCTTTACTACACGCTGGACGGCTCGCTGCCGACGACGAATTCATTCCTTTATTCCGCGCCGTTCGTCCTGACCGGCAATGCCACGGTCGCAGCCAGCGCATTTGAAACCAACTTTGACAACAGCGTGGCCGCCAGCGCGCTGTTCCTCGTGCAACCGCTGCATTTCACGTCGTCGGCTTTTATCGGGAACGGGCAGTTCCAACTCGGCTTTGCCGGCATGATCAACAGCAATTATGTTCTGCAGGCGACGACCAATCTCATCAATTGGACGCCCATCAGCACCAACACCGCTGTGACCAGTCCCATCAACTTGTCCGATCCGAAGGCGACGAATTACCCCTATCGCTTCTATCGCGTCCAGCAACAATGAAAACAAATTTTCGACCAAGCGCGCTGATTGCAATTTTTTGCGGCTCGCTTTTTTTGTGGGCTGCCTCTGTAAAAAGTCAGACGGCCAGCGGCTACCAGATTTTTGTGTCCAATGAACATTCCGGCACGATCACGGTCATCAACGGCGCGGATTTCAAAGCCACCGACACCATCGTCGCCGGCAAACGCCCGCGCGGCATCCACGCGAGTCCCGACGGAAAAACCGTCTATGTCGCCTTGAGCGGCACTCCGATTGAAGCGCCGCCGAAGCTCGATGCCAACGGCAATCCGATTTTTGAAAAAGGCCACGATGATGATGACGACAGCGCAAAGTCCGACAAAACTGCCGACGGCATTGGCATCGTGGATGTCGCGCAAAAAAAATTCCTGCGCAAAATCCCCGCCGGCTCCGACCCGGAACAGTTTTGTTTGAGCGCCGACGGCACGCGGCTTTACATCTCCAATGAAGACGTTGGCGCGGCGACCGTTCTCGAAATCGCGACTGGAAAAAATCTGACGTTCATCCCCGTCACGCGCGAACCCGAAGGCGTGGGCGTGCGTCCCGATGGAAAAGTTTTCTACATCACCTGCGAAACCGGCGGCGACGTTTTTGCCATTGACGCGGAAACTTTCAAGATCATCGGCCACATCGTGGTTCACCCGCGCCCGCGCAGCATCGCTTTCCTGCCGGATGGTTCGCGCGCGTTCGTGCCGTCGGAATCCGTGGGCGAACTCAATGTAATTGATACGGTGAATCAAAAATTATTGCAGGTCATCACGCTGCCAAAAGGTTCGCGCCCGCAATGCGTGCTGGTTTCGCCGGACGGAAAAAAAGTTTATGTCAGCACCGGTCGCGGCGGAACGGTGGTCGTGGTGGACGCGAACACTTGTGAAGTGCTGAACACGATTCCGGTCGGCAAACGTCCGTGGGGCATCACGTTTTCGCCGGACGGAAAATATCTTTTTGCCGCGAACGGCCCGTCGGACGACGTTTCGGTGGTTGACCTCGCGACGGAAAAAGAAATCACGCGCATCAAATCGCCCGGCAGCCCGTGGGGTGTGGTTGCCGTGCCGAATGCAAAATAAATTCGCCATGCAGCACCATGTCCCGGAAATTTCCAAATCGGCCGCGACAAGGTTTCACGCTGATTGAACTGCTGGCGGTCATCGCGATCATCGCCATTCTTGCGGCCTTGTTGCTGCCGGCTCTGGCTGCCGCGAAACGGAAGGGCCAGCAAGCCGCCTGCATCAATAATTCGCGCCAGCAATCACTCGCCGTATTTATGTATGCCGATGACAACGGCGACATTCTTCCGCCGACGGCTTACAACGATGCGAACGACGATGAAGTGGACTGGCCGGTGCTGCTCGATCCTTATCTTAAAAATCCAAGGATTCATTTTTGTCCAAACGACTTGTTGTCCACAAATAATTCCTACGGCCTGAACGAACTTGGATTTGTTGACCTCACCGACCCGGGAGTGACGACGCCGAATCGCATGGCGGGCTTTCACACACCCGCTTTCACCGTGATGCTGGGCGACATCGGCACGGAAGACGATTTTACCACGCTGCGGCCCGACACCTTGAAAATGATCGCGCCCGATTCTGACATCAATGACGACGAAGACGCCCGGCCAATCGCGCGCCACAACCAGCGTTGCGACCTCGGCTTCATGGATGGGCATGCCGAACCGATGCGGCTCAATCAATTTTACCTCAACCAGAACCCGACGAACAAATGGTTCACGCCGTGACTGCAAAACCGCGTTCAGCGCCGACGAGAAAAATTTCCCGCGAAGTATTTTTTGCGAGCCGGGAATCGTGAAACATTTTGCTTTAACGGTGCGGCTTTATTTCTGGCTCGCTTTAAGATTCCAATTGACAGCGGCGTTCAAGCTGGCGGAAAATTGGCGGACGGTTCTTTGGATGCTGCCGACGGAGGTGTAGGTATATTGGCCGGCAGGATAGCCTTCGATGATGACATAATCATATTGCGCGGGCTTGAATTTTTTCCCTTTGGGCAGGTGCGTAAGAAACACCAGTCCGATGCAATCGGCGCCCGGTTTATTTTCTTCGAGCACATTTTCCGCGCGGCTGGCCTTGGCCGTGCCGGGAACGAGCCATGATTGGGTGAGCGGCTGGCGCAAGAGATCCGTATAGCCGCTGTCCACCACCAGTCCGTCGGGAAGCACCTCAAGTATTTTGCCGCAGACAAGGCGGCGGCCTTCAATGCAAACAGCCCGAACTCTTTCACGCTCTTGAAGGGTGGGCGTGATTTGATCCCGGTTGGTTTGCAGTTGTTCCGGCGGCGGGTTCGTCGCTTCATCCGGATGATTGGTCGCGGAAGATTGCGCCGCAACAGGCATGGCCGCAAGCAGCATTAAGATGACGATTTTGTTAAGCATGGATTTGTCTTTGTGTAACCGGATAAATCAGCCGCGTTCAAGGTTAATTCCCGCCGGGAAATTGCAATCATATCCTCACCTTGAATTGTTCGCCGGCCTTCAAGGACTGCGCGAAGCCCGCGAGCAGTTCGGGAATTTTTTCCAAATCGCGCAGGCTCACGACTTCCACCGGCGAGTGCATATAACGGTTCGGCAAACTGATCAGCGCGCTTGCAATGCCGCCGCGCGTCCAGAAAATCGCGTCCGTGTCCGTGCCGCCCGCGCCGCTGGACGCCTCGTGCTGGAGCGGGATTTTTTTCGCCTTGGCGACGGATTCGATGCGCGCGACGACTTCGGGATGATTGCAGCCGCCGTGGGTGATCGCCGGGCCGCCGCCGATTTTCACATCGCCGTGCTGCGTTTTGCTGACCGTCGGATAATCCGTTGCGTGCGTCACGTCCACGACGAGCGCGATGTCCGGCTTGAGCGAATACGCGATCTGCCGCGCGCCGAGCAAGCCGACTTCTTCCTGCACGTTTGAAACGGCGCAAATTTCCGCGCGCAATTTCACTTTCGATTCCTTGAGCAGCCGCATCGCCTCGGCCACGGCAAAAGTGCCGACGCGATTGTCGAACGCCCGCGCCACCGCCAGATCATTTCGCAGCAGATCAAATTCATCGGCCAAAGTTATCGGGTCGCCGATCTGCACGAGTTTTTCCGCGTCCTTTTTATTTTTCGCGCCGATGTCTATGAACAAGTCGTGCATCTTCGGCGGCTTGGGCTTGTCATCGTCCTGCCGCGTCAAATGCGGCGCGACGTTGCCGACGACGCCTTTCACCGCGCCCACGCCCCGGCGCGACGAATGAATCACGACGCGCTGCGCCTTCGTGATGGCCGCGTTCACGCCGCCCATTTTGCGGACATAAATAAAACCTTCATCGGAAATATAACTGGCCGACATCGCGATTTCATCCGCGTGCGCCGCAATCATCAATCGCGGCGAACCGCCCTTGTTCAGCACGGCGACGCAATTGCCATAGGCATCGGAAAAAGTTTCCTCGGCGAATGATTTGACGTAATCAAGCCAGACCCGCTGGCCACGGGTTTCAAATCCGGTCGGGCTTGGCGTGTTGACCAAAGTCCGCAGAAAATCCAAGGATTGCGCGCGCATGAAGACAAACTAACAGCAACGGCCAAAACCCGAAACTGAAAATTTTTGGCAGTCTTATAGATCGGAACGCCAGACTTTTCTTGCAAAACGGCGCAAGCCGGTTATAGTTGTCCCAGCAATCAACCAAACAAAAATATGAACTGGATCAAACCTGAATTTGAAGAAATCAGCTTGAGCATGGAAGTCACGGCCTACGTGAACGCCGGCAAATAAGCAGCGCAGCGAAAAAAGTTGCGCCCAAGGCCGAGCCGGTTTCTATTTCAGCCGTGCAAATAAGAATCCTTGGTTCTGCCGCAGGCGGCGGAGTTCCGCAATGGAACTGCAACTGCGCGAATTGCCGTTCCGCCCGTAAAAGCGGAAATTTCTTCACACAATCTTCAGCGGCTGTTTCCAACGACGGTAAAAACTGGCTGCTGCTAAACGCCTCGCCGGATTTGGTTTCTCAATTCGCTTCTTTTCAACCACTTTCGCCGCAAGGTAAAAATTTACGCGGCAGCACGGTTCAAGCCGTGATTTTGACCGACGGCGAAATGGATCATGTCGCCGGACTGCTTTCGTTGCGCGAGCAAAAAACTTTGCGGTTGATTTGCACCAGCGCAGTAAAAAATTTGCTGACCCGCGAATTTCCACTGCTCCCGACATTGGGAAAATATTGCCGGATTCGCCATTCAACTTTTCCGGTTCAAATCGCGGGAATCCGGATTTCCGCGCTGGAATTGAAAACTGAAAAAGCGCCGCCTTACTCCCGCCGTCCGGCGCGGCGTGGCGAAGTCGTCGGCCTCCGGCTCGAAGCGAATCGCAAAAGCTTTGTCTATCTTCCCGGCCTGCCCGCGATCAACAAGGCCGTGAATGAATTTGTCGCGGGCTGCGACTGTTTGCTCGTGGACGGCACATTTTGGTCGGAGCGCGAAATGGTTTCGCTCGGCCTGTCCAGGCGCACGGCGCACGCGATGGGTCATGTGCCGATTAGCGGCGCAGGCGGAAGTCTGGAATGGTTGCGCGCGCTGAAAATTCCGCGTAAAATTTACACTCACATCAACAACACAAATCCAATTTTGCAAAAGAACTCGCGCGAACGGCGGTTGGTCGAAAAAACTGGCGTGGAAATTTCTCGCGACGGCATGGACATTCGCTTATGAAAAATTCCGAGAATGTTTCCGGCGATTCAATCTGGCCGGCGGATGAATTTATCGCCCGCCTTCGCGCCGTGGGCGATCAAACTTATCACGACAAACATCCGTTTCATGTTTTGATGAACGAAGGCAAACTGAATCGTTTTCAACTTCAAGGCTGGGTGGCCAACCGCTTTTATTATCAGACGCAAATTCCCATCAAGGACGCGGCGATTCTTTCCAATTGTCCCGAACGCGAAATCCGGCGCGAATGGATTCACCGCATCATGGATCACGACGGCACGGACGCCGAAATCGGCGGCATCGAAAAATGGCTGCGGCTGGGCGAAGCCGTCGGGCTGGCGCGCGAAGAATTGCTCGCGCAAAAGCATTTGCTGCCGGGCGTCCGCTATGCCGTGGACGCTTATGTCAATTTCTGCCGCACGCAGCCGTGGATCATCGCGATGGCCTCGTCGCTGACGGAATTATTTGCGCCGTCGCTGATGTCCAAACGCATCGCCGCATTTGAAAAACATTATCCGTGGGTGAAGGAAGATGGTCTGCGCTATTTTCGCGGACGGTTGACGCAAGCGCCGCGCGACACGGATTTCACGTTGCGTCTGGTGGTCGAACGCTGCCGCAGCCGCGAGTGGCAGGAACAGTCGGTGGCCGCTTTGAAATTCAAATGCGAACTGCTTTGGGCCATGCTCGACGCCGTGCACCTCGCGTATGTTTTGACCCCGGCAAAATAATATGAACACCATCGCCGACAATTCCAAGCCGCGCCTCGCCGCCAAGGCACGGTTGAAATGGGACGCCGTGCGCAAAAAGCATCTGCTGCTTTTTCCCGAAGGCGTGCTCGTGCTCAACAAAACCGCGCACGACGTGCTCGCGCTTTGCGACGGCCAGCGCACGGTTGCCGAAATTATAAATGCGCTCGCCGCACAGTATGCGATTGAAGTAAATGCCATTGACGCCGACGTGAAAGAAATTTTGCAAAAGCTGTCGCAAAAAACTTTCGTCACGTTGGACGATTGAAACCGATGGAAACGCCGCGTCCATTTTCACTGCTTTGCGAGCTGACTTACCGCTGCCCGTTGCAATGTCCCTATTGCAGCAATCCGCTCGACTTCGCCCGGCACAAAACTGAATTGGACACGGAAGAATGGCAGCGCGTTCTGGCCGAAGCCGCCGGGCTCGGCGTCGTGCAGGCGCATTTTTCCGGCGGTGAACCGCTGCTGCGCGCCGACGCGCCGCAAATCATCCGGCGCGCCAGCGAGTTGGGGCTTTACACCAACTTGAGCACCGGCGGAACTTTGCTGACGGAAAAACTTGCTGGGGAATTGCGCGACGCGGGACTTGGACAGTCTGCAAGTCAGCATCCAGGACGCCGACGCGGAAAATTCCGACCGCATGGCCGGCGGCGCGCCGTCCTTTGAAAAAAAAATCCGCGCGGCACAAATCGCAAAGCAGGTTGGATTTTCCCTGACACTGAACGTTGTGCTACAACGCCAAAACATTGGCCGCATTGAAGCAATTATTTCAATGGCCGAAGAACTTGGCGCGGAACGGCTGGAATTGGCAAACACGCAATTTAACGGTTGGGCGTTGAAAAATCGCGCGGCGCTTTTGCCGACGCGCGCGCAGGTGGAAAACGCGGCGGTCGTCGCGCGCGCCGCGAGCGAGCGGCTCAAAGGCCGCATGGAAATCCTTTATGTGCTGCCGGATTATTTCGAGCAATTTCCAAAAGCCTGCCTGCACGGCTGGGGGCGTGTTTTTTTGACCGTGGCCGCCGACGGCGCGGTGCTGCCGTGCCAGACCGCGCGCGAGATTCGCGGATTAAAATTCGACAACGTGCGCGAGCGCTCGCTTGAAAAAATCTGGTTTGAATCGGAAACTTTTTGCAAATTTCGCGGAACGGACTGGCTGCCCGAGCCGTGCCAGAGTTGTCCGCGCAAGGAAATTGATTTTGGCGGCTGCCGTTGCCAGGCATTCTTACTGACTGGCGATTCCAGCGTCACCGATCCGGCTTGTTCGCTCTCGCCCAGACACAATTTGATCGCCAAGGCGCTGGCTGAAGCCGGCACAAATGACAAATTAATTTACCGAACCGCCGGTTCGTCGTTGAAAATTGTCACTGCCCAACGATGAAGATTTCCTGCGCCGTGATGCTTTTGGTGAAGCCTGGCTTGAACGCCTTCGCGCGCAGAATCGTCGGGCCGGCCAGTTGCACCGGTTTTTCGTAAGGCAAATCTGAAGTTGCCGGCACGGTTCCGTCGAGCGTGTAATAAATTTTTGCGCCCGGTTCGCTTTTCAAACTCACTGCCACCGGCTTGTCAAAATTTCCGCCGTGCGGCGAAATTTCCGGCGGCGGCAAAACCGGCGGCCCGGGCAGACTTTCAATCCATTGCCGCAGCAAATCCATTCCCTTTTCGTCAATCTGATTGCGCGCGAGCGGCGGCATCTTGAAAGCTTCAGTTGTATTCGCCCGCATGAAAAGAATCGAGCGCCAGATGTCGTTCGGCGCGATGATGCGCGGATTGTCAACACGCTCGTCAATCAGCACGGGACCATCAATCAAATCCTGTTCCGCCAGCGGCGTGTCGTAGCGCGCGTCAAAATAGGCGACCGTTCCTTTGGGACGATGGCATTGTGCGCAGTTCGCGTCGAGATACGAACGCGCGCGGTCTGCCAAACTGCGCGTCGAATCATTCATGCCGGCAAGTTTTGGAAATTTTTCAATGTCCGCGTCGGAAATATTCGTGTCGAACAATCCGATGTGATTCCACGCGCGCAATTCGTTGTCAGTGACGCCGGACGGATAAGTAAAGTCGCGGTTCAACTGCCGCGTCTTGACGCCGAGAACCAGACCGGCATTGGCCGTGTGACAGACGAGGCAATCCGCGCGGCTCGGATAATACCACATTTGCGTCCGCGTGCCGGTCGCGGTCTCGATGGAAATCGCCTCGGTCAGGTTTGATTCAAGCAGATCGGCGTCGCTGTTGTCCGCGCGCCATTTGTAGGTGACGCCATAAACGCCGCCCGCCGGATCGCAGACGAGCAGGCGCGTTTCGAGGCGGCGTTTCAAATTTGGATTCGCTTCGTTTGTCGCCAGTTCAAAAGTTTTCACGAAAACGGTTCCGTGCGGAAAAATCCATTCGCCCGTCGGCGCAAATTTGATTTTGCCATCCGGCACGGAAATCCAGCGCAACTTCGCCGCGCCATCCGACCAGAACGGAACGATGAGATCGTAGGGAATCAGCGCGTCGCTCGGCGCGAGATTGGCGGTGTCCTTGAACGCGCCCGTCTGGGAAAGCAGTCGCGGCAGCGCGCCGTCCGCACGTCCGGGCATTTGCAAAAAAGCCTTCGCGGGCGGGCGCGAATCCAGTCCGTATGGTTCGGAGATTTTTTCAACTGCGCCACAATGAAACTGCACCGCAAGGAGCGCCGACACCGAGGTGATGAATGCGTCTCGGAAAATATTTTTTGCGGATCGGGAATCAATCATCATTCTGCTTTACCGGACAGCCCTATTTTTCAATGCTGCCAAATTCTTCTGGGGCAGCGTCCAGGCTGGCGGAAAATTTGCGGACGGTTCTTTGAATAGTGCCGATGAATTTCTGGTGAACCGCATTGTGGTGACGCATGGTGTATATTTAGTTCAGTTGAGTTTCAAAGTCCAGAGGGGACTTGTGACAGATTTGCTCGCGGCAAGAAAGAAGGAAACCAAACCTTCGAGGTTTCCAAGCTTGCCATCATTCGTCCCATCATCAAACTTGTTGAAGTGAAACAGGACATTCATGACGTGCTGGTGATCGGTTGCGGCCCCGGCGGCAGCAGCGCCGCAACATTTTTGGCACGGGCGGGCAAACGCGTGCTCGTGCTGGAAAAGGAAGTTTTCCCGCGCTTCCACATCGGCGAATCGCTGCTGCCCTGCAACATGACCATTTTTCGCGACATGGGCGTGCTACCGAAATTGCAGGCGGCGGGTTTCCCACGCAAATTCGGCGCGCAATTCGGGCTGGGCAACGGCTCCATCAGCACGCGTTTTATTTTCCGGCAGGGCCGGTTTAATCGCGAGCCGGAAGCCATTCAGGTCGAGCGCGCGACCTTCGACCACGTTTTGCTCAAGCACGCGCGTGAGTCGGGTGCGGATGTGCGTGAAGGCTGGACGGTCGGCGAGTTTGATTCGGATGCCGACGGTGTGAATGTCGAGGCGCGCGATCCCGAAGGAAAAGTTCATAATTTTCGCGCGGCGTTTCTGGTTGACGCCAGCGGACGCGGCAATCTCACCGGCAACCAGGAAAATCTGCGAGAGATGCACCCGACGTGGAAAAAGCTCGCCGTCTTCGGCCATTTTGAAAATGTCGGGCGCGATTCCGGCGAGGCGAACACCGACACCGTCATCGTGCGCCTCGAAAACAAATGGTTCTGGATCATTCCACTTTCCGCCGAGAAAACCAGCGTCGGCCTCGTGGTTGACAAGGATGAGTTCGCCAAATCCGGCGGCGTGCCCGAAGAAATTTTCGCCCGTTGGATTGAATGCAGCCCGCCGGTCAAGGAGCGCATGAAAAATGCGCGTCGCCTCGGCAATCTTCTGACGACGACCGATTTCAGCTATTACAACCGGAAATTTACCGGCGACCGTTTGCTGCGCGTCGGCGACGCCGCCGGTTTCATGGACCCGATTTTTTCCGCCGGGGTTTTTCTCGCCATGTGGTCGGGGAAAATCGCCGCCGAGGTCATCCAGAAATCGCTCGCGCAAGGCCGGCCGAGCCGCCAGCTGTTTGCCAGTTACGAAAAGCGCGTCCACAAAGGACTCATGTTTTACTGGCATGTCGTGGAAAATTATTACACCACGCCGTTCATGGAATTATTTTTGCAGCCGCGCAACCATCACGACCTGCCGTCCGCTGTGAATGCCGTGCTGGCGGGCGAGCTGGAAGGCGGCTGGAAACTGCGCTGGCGGTTGAAATATTTTTTTCTGCTCGTCAAACTCCAGAAACGCTGGCCGCTCGTGCCGCACCTTCCCTTCCTGCCGGGCCGCACAAAAGCATCCAAAACTTCCGAATGCGCCGCGAAAGTTTGAAACGGCCCATCGAAACTGAAAGGCTTCGCGTGAGTCGTTCAATCTTCATCTTATCCGCTCTGCTGCTGGTTTTTTGCGCGGGTTGCCGCACGGCCGATCCGCTGCCTTCCGCCGATTTTTCCGCGCCCGGCTGGCGCGTCCAGCCGGGCCAGGCCGTCTGGAAACCTTCGGCCAACCGCCCCGAACTTGCCGGCGATCTGTTGCTGGCGACCAATGTGAACGGAAATTTCTTCGTCCAGTTTTCCAAAATCCCCTTTCCGCTGGCGACCGCACAAGTTTCCAGCGACCAATGGCAGATTGAATTCGGTGCGGACAAATTTTCCTGGCGCGGACACGGCGCGCCGCCGAATCGTTTCGCCTGGTTTCAACTGCCACGCGCACTGCGCAACGCAAATCTTGATGACAATTGGAAATTCACATACGTCGAAACTAATTCATGGCGGTTGGAAAATCCGCACACGGGCGAAACCTTGGAGGGCGAATTTTTCCCATGAAATGGTTTCGCTGGTGGTGGCTGCTGTTGCTCGTTCCGATCATCGCCGGGCTCGCGCGGTTGCATTTTGATGTCGAGATGCTCGACCTGCTGCCGCCGGAGGTTCCCGCCGTTCAGGGTCTGAAAATTTACCAGCAGCATTTCACCGACGCTCGCGAGCTGATCGTCACCGTCCGCGCGCCGGATCGCGAAACCGCCGAACGCGCCGCCAAATCCATCGCCGAAAATTTGCAGCACGCGACCAATCTTGTCGCGAACGTCACCTGGCAGCCGCCGTGGCAGGAACATCCCGAACAAACCGCCGAACTCATCGCCTATCTCTGGCTGAATCAACCGCCGGAAAAATTCGCGCAACTGGCCGCGCAACTTTCCGAAACAAATCTCGCCAGCGTGCTCGCCGCCACGCGCGATCAATTGTCCACGACGCTTTCGCCCAATGAAATCGCGCAGTTGAGCTACGATCCCTTCGGGCTGACGCGCCTGCCCGAAAATGTCGCCGGAACGGTTTCCGGTTTTGGGTCGGGAGATGAATTGTTCGCCTCTACCGATGGTTCGTTCCGAATCATTTTTGTCAAATCGTGCGACCCATTGAACGGCTATCGCGAATGCACCGACTGGTTCAACGCCGTAAAAAAAGTCATCGGCACGACATCGCCACCCGATAAAAAAATAAAAATCGGTTATACCGGACGACCGGCATTCACGGCGGAAATTTCCGGCAGCATGCAGCACGACATGACGTTGTCCGTCGGCGGCACGGCCTTGATCATCGCGATTCTTTTTTGGTGTGCGCATCGTCGCATTAAGCCGATGCTCTGGCTGCTGACGCTGCTGGCCTTGATTCTGGCGACGACGCTCGCGCTCGGCGGATTGATTTTCGGCGCGGTCAACGTCATCAGCATGGGCTTCGCGGCAATTCTGCTCGGCCTCGCGGTGGATTATGCCGTGGTGCATTACCAGGAAGCCCTCGCGCAGCCGGAATTGTCCATCCCGGAAATCCGCCGCGCCATCGCGCCGAGCATTTTTTGGGCGGCGGTCACGACGATCTCCGCGTTCCTCGTCTTGAACTTCGGCGGACTGCCCGGCCTCGCGCAATTGGGCTCGCTCGTCGGCATCGGCGTCGCGATCTCGGCGTGCGTGATGATTTTTGCGTTTCTCCCGCCGTTGTTTCCGCAGCGGATGAAGCCGCAGCCGAATCGAACCGTCGTAAAAAATGAAATTAAATCCGGCATGTTGCTCAATCCACTACGCGTAAAAATTGTCTTTGTGGTCACGGCAATTTTAATTTTGTTCTGCGCCGCGATTTTATTTTCCGGCCTGCCAAAAATGGACAACTCCGCCAATGCCTTGCGTCCGCGCAACAGCCAGGCCTATATGACGCTCGACGCGATCAAAGAAAATCTGAATCAAAAACGCGAGCCGCTCTGGTTGGTCGTTTCCGGTCGCGATGAAAACGAAGTGGCGCAAAAACTCGACGCCGTTTTGCCAAAGCTGAACGCCGCTGTTTCCGGCCAGACACTTTCCGGCTTCACGCTGCCCGACGCGCTCTGGCCGCGACCGGAATTTCAAGCGGCTAATCGCGCAAACGCAAAGCACCTCGCCGACAAGTTTGAAATTTTCCGCGCCGTTGCCTTGACCAATGGCTTTTCCGAAGATGCGCTTGGTTTGGCTAAAGGTGTTCTGGAAACCTGGCAGCGCGCCGCCGCGACCACGAATGTTTTCTGGCCGACGAATCCGCTTTGCTCGTGGATTTTTGAAAAACTCGCGGCACACGAGCCACAAAACTTTTTCGCCGT
Source organism: uncultured Verrucomicrobiae bacterium (assembly GCA_963738175.1). Classification (GTDB taxonomy): domain Bacteria; phylum Verrucomicrobiota; class Verrucomicrobiia; order Limisphaerales; family UBA11358; genus UBA11358. Next base: position 7,613 of record CAVTVI010000033.1, on the reverse strand, counting down.
CGGCTTTCTTTATCCATCCACCAACGCAACCGCGGCTTCATTCGCACAACTCGATTCGCAATTGCCGCGCGATGGCGTCTGGCTTTCGGGCTGGGAATTATTGGGCGGAACGGTTTTGGCCGCCGTCCAAAAAAATCTTTGGAAATTATTGTTGCCGATGGTCGGCCTCATTTTGCTTTCGTTGTGGCTGGCGTTCCGGCGGTTCGCGGAAGTTTTTTTCAGCATCGGCGTTTTGTTGTTGAGCGGGTTCTGCCTGCTGGCGGCGATGAAAATTTTCGGCTGGTCGTGGAATCTGCTCAATCTCATGGCGCTGCCGCTGATCCTCGGCACGGGCGTAGATTACAGCATCTTCATGCAACTCGCCTTGCGACGACACGGCGGCGATTTAAGAATTGCCCATCAATCGGTCGGACGCGCGCTGCTGCTGTGCGGCGGCACGGCGATCGGCGGTTTCGGCACGCTCGGCCTGTCGAGCAACGCGGGCCTGTCGAGCCTCGGCCGCGTTTGCGCCATCGGCATCGCGGGCAATATGTTGATTTCAGTTTTCCTGCTCCCGGTCGCGTGGAAATTTTTTCTCGGAAATAAAAAAACAAAATCCGCCGCCGAAAAAATTTCCGGGCCGTCGCAATTTTACGGCGCGTTCATCTGGCAAATCGGTTTGTCGCTCGGACGTTTTATTCCCGTGCCCGTTTTTGTTTTTTTTGCCCGGTTGTTCGCCGCAATCTACTGGCGGCTGGCCGCGCACCGGCGCGAAATCGTGATCCAAAACCTGCTGCCTGTTTTGAACGGCGACCGCGGCTTGGCAACGCGCAAGGCGCGCGAATTGTTCACGGAATTCATGCTGAAGATCACCGACCTGTGGCGTTACGAAAGCGGCGTCACGTTCGACCGCTGGCTGGGCGAGTGGAACGGCTGGGAACATTTCACCGCCGCCCACGCGCGCGGCAAGGGCGTGCTGCTCGTCACGCCGCATCTCGGCAATTGGGAATTCGGCGGCGCGTTTCTCGTCGAGCACGGCTACAAGTTGCTCGTGCTGACGCAGCCGGAGCCGGATAAAAAATTGACCGAACTGCGCCAGGTTTCCCGCGCGCGCCGTGGCGTCGAAACTTTGGTTGTAGGCGAGGACGCCTTTGCTTTTATTGAAATCATCAAGCGTTTGCAAGCCGGCGCGACGGTGGCATTGCTCGTGGATCGCCCGCCCGCGCAAACGGTGGTGAATGTAAATCTGTTCGGCCATCCGTTTCCTGCATCCATCGCTGCCGCCGAACTCGCGCGCGCTTCTGGCTGCGCCATTGTTCCGGTTTATATCGTGCGCCAGCCCAATGGCTATCTCGCGCACATCTTGCCGGAAATCGCCTACGACCGCGCGGCGATCGGCAGCCGCGACGCCCGCGTCCAGTTGACGCAGGAAATCCTGCGTGCGTTCGAGCCGGCCATCCGGCAGCATCTCGCGCAATGGTTTCACTTTGTCCCGGTCTGGCCGGATGAAAAACCGAAATGAAAACGCTCCGACAACTTTTCTTCGCGCTCGGAATTTTTTCCGCGCTGCAAAATGTTCGTGCCGCTGAAACCAATTCCGTGCTGGACGCGTGGTTCACCGCGCAAAAAAATCTTCACACTTGGTCGGCGGATTTCACCCAGACCCGCGCGCTGAAAACTTTGACCCAGCCGCTCGTCGCCAAAGGCCGCATTTCTTTTGCCGCACCGAACGATTTTCGCTGGGAACTCGGCCAGCCTGCGCAAACGATCGCGTTGCGACACGGCGAAGAAATGTTCGTGATTTATCCGCGATTGAAACGCGCGGAGCGCTATCCGCTTGGCGCGAACACGCCGACCGAATGGCGCGACACAATGTCGCTCTTGCAAGCGGGCTTTCCGCGCGACCGAAAAGAATTTGATGCGCAGTTTCAAATCCTGTCGCTCACGGAAACCAATGGTGTGTGGCAAATGTCGCTCCAGCCGAAAAGTGTTTTCGCTCGACGGATGATGCGAGAATTGCAAATCGGTTTGGCGACCAATGATTTTTCGCTGGCCAGCACCGAACTGGTTTTTGTGGACGGCTCGCGGCTGCGGAATGATTTTACCAACGCCGTCTTGAATCCGCCGCTGGACGAAAAATTGTTTGAGTGGAATCCGCCTGCCGATTACAAGGTCGTCAACCAGTTTGCCAAATGAATCCCGACGATTTGCAACGCGCGCTGAATCTTCTGCCGCACGGCGCGGAATTCCGGTTCATTGACCGGCTCGTGAAATTGAATCCCGGTCAAAGCGGCGAAGGCGAATACAAGGTTTGCGGCGACGAACCGTTTCTGCGCGGCCATTTTCCCGGTGAACCGATTTTTCCCGGTGTATTGCTCGTCGAGGCGGCGGCGCAACTGGCGGGCGTGGTTGCACAAAGCGATCCAAAAATTTCGCCGTTGAAAAATTTGAAACTGACCGCGCTGCGCAACGTGAAAATTCTCGGCACGGCGAAACCGGGAGAAATTATTTTGCTTGAAGCAAAAATCACGGGACGATTGGGCAATTTGGTTCAGGCGCAAGCGACGGCAAAAATCGGGGGCGAAATTATTCTGGCGGCGGAATTGACGTTGAGCGGGGCAAATTAATTTCCGGTCAATCCGGCACCAGTTTCCGCAAATCCTTCGGCAGCCACCAGCACAGCAGCGGGCCGCACATGGCGGTGGTCAGCAGCGCCATGATGACGAGCATCGTGAATAATTGTGGCGTGAGCAGCCCCAAATCGAGGCCGATGTTGATGGCGATGAGCGCCATGAGCGCGCGGGTGTTCATCAAGGCGGCGATGCAGCCGGCCTCGCGCGGCGGCTGGCCGGTGAGGCGCGCGCCGAGGTAGCAGCCGCCCAGCTTGCCCGCGACGGCGGCGGCCAGCACGAGCGCGCAGGCGAACCACGCTTCGGGTGTTTGCAGCGAGCCGATTTTCGTGTTCAAGCCGGTGTTCGTAAAAAAAATCGGCACAAACGCGACCAGCACCACGCCGGAGAAACGGTCGCGCCATGCCTTCACCAAAGCCGGTTCCTGATGCAAACACGTTCCAAATAAAAATGCGCCGAAGATGACGAAGATTCCGAGATAATGCGTGACCAGGCTGCTCGCAAAAAGTCCGATGAGCAGCACCGCGAGAAAGGAATTAGGCATTCCCAATTCACTCGAACTGGCGATGCTCTTGCGCCACAAGTTTCGCAGCGCCGGGCCGACGAAAAATTGAAGTGCCAGAAAGAAAACGGAAATCTCCAGCAGTTGCAGCAGCAGATGTCCGAAGTTGAAATTTGTCGCCACGAGCGCGGTCGCCACGCCGAGCAGCACCCAGCCGACCACGTCGTCAATCGCCGCCGCGCTGATGCCCATCGCGCCGATGACGGTGCGTTCCAGTTTCATTTCCAACAGAATCCGGCCCATGATCGGCAGCGCGGAAATGGACAGCGCGATGCAAAGGAATAGTTCAAAACCAAAGCGCGGCGTGTTCGGCGCGAATTTCTCGTGCAGCCACGGCGCGATGGCGAGGCCGCACAAAAATGGCGCGATGATGCCAAGGATGGAAACCGCCGTTACCGTTTTGGATTTCGAGCGTAGATGGCTGTAATCAAACTCCATCCCGACTTGGAACAGCAAAAAAATCAGGCCGAGCTTGCCAAGGAGTTGGAGCGATTGCTGTGTTTCTTTGGGAAATAAAACCGGCCAGTCCGGCGGCCAGATCAGACCAAGCACGGACGGGCCGAGAATGATTCCCGCCGCGATTTCGCCGACGGCGAGCGGCTGGCCGAATTTTTTGCCGAGCCTCCCGAACGCCCACGCGGCGGCGATGATGATCATCCACTGGATCAAAACCAGAACGAGATGTCCTTCGATGGCGACGGGATTCATAAAAAACCGCTCTCGGATAATTGGCGCGGCGAAACAAAGCAAGTTCAAACGCGCGGCGCAAATTGTTTCCGCCACCCGGCGCGGGAAATTTTTCCGCGCGCATTAGTCGAAAGTGAATCAACAAAATGCCATTCACGCGGCACCTGCCATGCGGGCAGCGATTTCAGCAGGAAAAATTTTAATTCGGATTCCGTCGCACTTGAGGCAACGACCGCGGCGATGATTTCTGTCCGTTCCGCGTCGCGGCTCAATGCGCCAAAAACGAGGCATTCCCGCACTTTTGGATTTGCCAGCAACGCGTGCTCAATTGTTTCCGGCGAAATTTTTCTTCCGGCCACGTTGATTTGGTCGCTCAAACGTCCGCGCAGATAAACTTGTCCGTCCTTTAGTTCCGCCAGATCGTTTGTCTGAAAAATACCGTTGCCGAGCGAATCTGTTTTTTTCGGCCAGTAGGTTTCCGCAACGGCGCGGCTGTGAACCACGAGGCAGCCATCACCGTTGACCGACAAACTTACATTTTGCATCGGCGAGCCGGCGAGCGTGGCCTCCGTGCGCGGTGTTTCGCTGGAGTCGTAAGCGATGCCGCCGCATTCGGAGGAGCCGAGAAAATTATGGATTTTTAGTCCGTGCGATTTGAAAACTTCCTGTTCCAGATTCAATGGCAGCGGCGCGCCAGCGGAAATCGCGAGGCGAACATTTTTTGGAACCGCGTCCGTCTCGTGCCATGCGCGCCACATCGCGGGAACGGCGGCGAGCGTCAGAAAACTTTCGTTTTCAGCCGCGCGGCGGATGATTTCCGGCAGCGGCGCGGGCGCAAGAATCAGCGGGACGCCGTGCAACAGCAGCGGCAAAATCAAATTGGAAAACCCGTAGGAGTGCGCGAGTGAAATGACGCCGAGGTTCGGCCACTCCGCGCGCAAGCCCATTGTCGCCACAATGTTTTCCGCGTCGGCCATGAGTTGTTCCGCCGTGAAGGCGACAAACCGCGCCGCGCCGCCGGTGGCCGACGTGGATTTGAGATGAGCGCAGTTTTCCGGCGGCGATAAAATTTCCGGCGGCGATTGCCCGGCTTCGAGCGGGCAGACAATTCTGTTTTCGCGCCAGGCGGCGAGCAGTTGTAAAATGAATCCCGGCGAATGGCCTTGCGGAAAAACCGTGCCGGACGTCTCAATTTTTTCATTTTCGCCGCCAATGAAAAGTTCTCCGAACGTCCAACGTTTGCCGGAGGCGAAATCGCGCAGGGCGATTTCGTTCCGCCGTTCCGCCGAGATTTTCCGCCAGCGTTCGTAAAGCATTGTCAGTTTGGTGGCGCAGCCCTAATCTGTTTCCACGCGCGATTTAATCATGCCAACAAACCCGATGCCTGACCAGACTGCGAAAGAAGTTTCCCGCGCCCCGCGCCGCTTTGATTTCATGCGCGACAGTTTTGCCTTCGCCAACGAACTGGTCTGGGCTTACGGCTGCGACCCGGCCACGGGCAAAATGACTTTTGGCCGGCGCGAGCCGAAACCGGATTTCGCCCACCGCTGTTTTACCCTCGCGCGCGTGGCGCGGCAGTTTTTCTATCACGCGCGGTTTGCGGCGGATCAGCCAATTGCGAACGATGAAATTTACCGGCAACGGATCCGCGCCGTAATGTCCCGCAATCCGCGGATTCCCTGCAAACCCGCAGAGCAAATCATCATCTCCGGCTATGCGGGCTTGCGCGAATTCAGCCGGACACACGAAAAACTTTTGAAGACGGAGTGCGGCGGCGCGTGGCGCTCGTATTTTTTGCGAAGCCACTGGCGGATGATTTTTCCGTTTTCCCGCGCGCACCAGACGCGCACCGCCGGATCATTGGTCGCCGCGCTCGGACAAAATCTTCTGCCCATCGTCCATCTGGTGAAATTTCCGGCGCTGACCGTCAATCACGCCATCATTTTGTTCGGCGTGACGGAAACCGGGCGCGGCTGGGAATTTGAATCCTACGACCCGAACAATTCCGAACGGCCGGAGCGGCTCACATTCGACCGGGCGGCGCAGACTTTTTTTCTGCCGCCAAATTCCTATTGGCCCGGCGGCGGCCTGAATGTCAGTCACATCTCACGCTCGGAATTTTTCTGACCGGTCGCGCCGCGTTTGGGCCGCCAGAACAACGGGCCGAAAAAGGCGAGGCCGCAAAGATTGATGCCGCAGATGTAGCCGATCTTGTAAAGGCGCCCGGAATTGTCCGTCGCGAAGATTTCCACGTCTCGGCCGAGGAGCAGGCTCGGCAGCGCGAGCGGCATCAACGCCCCGTGCAATATGCCGTAGCCAAAGCCAACGGTTTTGTTCTTGGGAAAAGCGCGCGGCGACGACCAGCCGTAAAACCAGCCGAACAATGCGGTGACGATTAAAAAAATGGCGATTTTTTTGAGCCAGATTTTCCGGCCTTTGGCGGGGATTTGCGGGCGATCCGATGTTGGCGGCATTTCAACCACAGCATGATTTTCCATGGCGGTCGCACGCAAGCAGAATCTCAAGAAATGGATGCGGAAAGGAATGCCGCAAACTTCACCCTTGAAAAGGCGGTTCCAGAAACGCAGGCTGGCGTCGCCGGTTGCAAATCATGAATTTTGAGCGGATGCCGACACAAAATAAAAACTGGTTCAAAAGCGGCCTGCAAACTGCGGCCTATTTTTCGGCGTATTTGATTTTTGCAGGCGTCGGTTCACTGGCCAGCATTATTTGTGCGTTTCCTTCAGTTTTATTTCATGGTGTTCGCGCGCGTTTTTTTGGCCAAAAACTGATCCGCGCGCTGTTCATTTTTCTTGCGGGATATTTGCGCGCGTTTGGCTTGCTGGAATTTGAAGCGCGCGAATTGTCCAATCTGCGCGATGCAAAAAAACTGATTGTGGTGGCGAATCATCCCGGACTGCTGGACGCGGTATTGCTGGTGTCTCAATTGCCGCAGGCGGTTTGCCTGATGAAGGGAAGCCTGGCACGCAACATCGTTTTGTCGGGAACGGCGCGGCTGGCCGGGTATATCCATAACAAATCCGATCTGGGTCTTGTGAAAAAATGCGAGGAGCGGCTGAACGAAGGGTCGAACCTACTGGTATTTCCCGAAGGCACGCGAACCGTGGATGGGAAATTGCCGCCCTTCAAAATGGGCTTCGCGCTGGCCGCCATTTTGACCCGGTCGCCGATCCAAACCGTCTTCGTCACGGTGGAGAAAAACTGGCTGGGCAAAGGCTGGCCGTTTTTCAAGCGACCGCAATTCCCCGTCCGTTATTCCTTGCGGCTGGGCAAACGGTTTCAACCGGAGGCGGGAATGGATGCAAAAAAGTTTGGCAGTGCGGTGGAAAATTATTTTCGGGAAACACTTTTACAAAAATGACGTCAAGCCAAACTCATTTGGTCATTATTCCCAGTTACAACACGGGAAGCAAACTGCTCGAAACGGTCAAGCAAGCGCTGGCCTGCTGGCAGCCGGTGTGGGTCGTGATGGATGGCAGCACGGATGGCAGCGCGGCGGCGCTGGCGGAATTGGCCGGACAGGAAAATGATTTGCGGATTTTGTTTTTGGAACGCAATTCCGGCAAAGGCGCAGCCGTGTTGCACGGATTACTATCGGCCAGCAAGGAAGGTTTCACTCATGCGTTGGTGTTTGATTCGGATGGCCAGCATTCAGCAGCGCATATTTCTGGTTTCATGCAAACGTCACAAAAAAATCCCGACGCCATGATTTTGGGCGTGCCGCAATTTGCCGC
>CAVTVI010000032.1:0-4157 GCA_963738175.1 uncultured Verrucomicrobiae bacterium | reverse complement strand
TTTTTTCCTTTTCGCGTGTTTCGTGTATTTCGCGGTTCGGCAAATTTTTGAACTCAAACCCAAAAACTAAAAATTCAAAACTCGTCGCCGCGTTGCTGGACTGGTTCGCCGCGAACGCCCGCGACCTGCCGTGGCGGCGCACGCGCGATCCTTACGCAATCTGGGTTTCCGAAATCATGCTGCAACAGACGCAGGTGAAAACGGTGATTCCCTTCTGGAACCGCTGGATGCGCGAACTGCCGACGATTGAAGCCGCCGCCAAAGCGCCGTCGGAAAAAATCCACAAGCTGTGGGAAGGACTCGGCTACTACACGCGCGTCCGCAATTTGCAAAAAGCCGCGCAATTCATCGCGGAAAAGCATGACGGTAAATTTCCGAAAAATTTTGACGACGTTCTCGCATTGCCCGGAATCGGCCGTTACACCGCCGGCGCGATTTGCAGCATCGCCTTCAATCAACCGACACCGATTCTTGATGGCAACGTCATCCGCGTTTTGACGCGCATCTTCGGCATCGCTGAAAATCCGAAAGAGAAACAAACGAATCAATTTCTTTGGTGGATTGCAGAACAACTTATCTCTCACGCAAAGACGCAAAGACGCAAAGAGGAAAAAACAAAAAACTTTGCGAGCTTTGCGCCTTTGCGCGAGGATAATTCCTGTTCGCATCTCAACCAATCCTTGATGGAGCTTGGCGCGCTGATCTGCACGCCGCGCAATCCGCAGTGCCTGATTTGCCCGGTGAAAAAACTATGCGTTGCGTTCAAGGAAAACCGTGTGGAAGAATTGCCAAATCTCGGCAAGCACCAAGCAACGACAGCGCGAACGTTTTTTGCATTCGTCATCGAGCGCGACGGAAAATTTCTCGTCCAGCAGCGGCCAGCCGGAATTGTGAACGCGCACTTGTGGGAGTTTCCGAATTTTGAAATCAATGGCGAAAAAAAAGACGCGAAAGAAATCTTTGATTCGGCTTTTAATTTCAAGGCCACGAAATTCCAATCACTTTGCACCATCAAACATTCCATCACGCGTTATCGGATCACACTGGAAGCATTTCGAGTTCAATTACCAAAACGCTTGAAAACATTGAATGGAATCTGGTTGCCGCGCGCTCGATTTGATTCGCTTGCCTTCACGGCTGCGCACAAAAAACTCGCCAGTTTTGCGAAGAATTGTATCTTGTCCGACCGATGATTTATTTCGATCACAACGCGACCGCGCCCGTCATGCGCGAGGCGCGCGAGGCATGGCTGGCCGCGACGGAAAATATTTCCGGCAATCCGTCCAGTCCGCACCAGGCCGGGACGCGGGCTAGCATTGCGCTCCGCGAAGCGCGCGAAAAGCTGGCGCATTGCCTCGGCTGCCACGCGAACGACATCATTTGGACGAGCGGCGCGACGGAGGCGAACAATACGGTCATGCACCATTTCGCCAAGGCGCTGGATGCGAAAAGTGAAGTTTGGGTTTCCGCCATCGAACATCCGTGCGTTGACGAATCGGCAAAATATTATTTCGGCAAGCGCGCGAAATTAATTCCGGTCACGCATGATGGCGTGATTGATCTGGACTGGCTCACGGTGGAATTGGCGGACACGCGCCCTGCCCTCGTCGGCGTGATGGCGGCAAACAATGAAACCGGCGTCATCCAGCCGTGGCGGGAAATCCATTCGATTTGCCAGAGCTACGAAGTTCCATTTTTCACCGACGCGGTGCAATGGCTCGGCAAAATGCCTGCGCACGGTCTGGGCGATTGCGATTTTGTCAGCGGCGCGGCGCACAAGTTCGGCGGGCCGCGCGGAATCGGTTTTTTGAAAATTCCGCACAAGAGCAAAATCACGCCGCTGCTTGTCGGCGGCAAACAGGAGCAAGGCGTTCGCGCGGGAACGGAAAATGTGGCGACAATTCTTTCGATGATGGCGGCGCTGGAAGTTCGCGAGAAACAAATCGCGCGCGGCGAACATAAATTGCGCGAAGTCTGGCGCGGCAATTTTGAGAAACAACTTTTGAAGGAATTGCCCGGCGCAAAAATCGTTGGCGAAAATTCTCCGCGATTATGGAACACGGTTTCGGCGCTCATGCCGCACGGTTCGCAATTGCACTGGGTCACAAAACTCGACAAGGCCGGATTTGCCGTTTCGACCGGCTCGGCCTGCACGACTGGAAAAGAAGAGCCGTCGCACGTTCTGGCCGCGATGCATTTCAAACCGGCGGAAGCGCATCGCGTGCTGCGTTTCAGCAGCGGCTGGGAGACGACGGAAGCCGATTGGGACGCGCTCGCCGGTGCGCTGGTGAAAATTCACGACGAAGTTTAATTCTGATTGAGCAGCCGCACTTCACGTTGCGGGAATGGAATCTCAATCTTGTTCGCACGGAATTGGTTCAGGATTGCCTCGTAAATTTCAACCTGCGCCAGATTGTAATCCGCCACTTTCACCCACGGCTTGATCATGATCTGGATGGAAAAATCTCCCAAATCGGAAATGCCGACGAATGCCACCGGGTCTTTGAGCACGCGCGGATTGGCGGCGAGAATCTCACGGACGATTTTCTGCGCGATTGTTATGTCCGTTGAGTAACCCACGCCGACGCCCAGATCAAGCTGACGAATCTGGCCGTAGTTGTGCAAAATTTCGCCGACGAGTTTGCGGTTAGGAATCATGACGTGCGACATATCGGCATGGAGCAGCATCGTGGAAAATAATTCTATCTGCTTCACCTTTCCGCTCACGCCGGCGATTTCGATGTATTCGCCCACGCGAAACGGTTTTGTGAAAATAATCGTCATTCCGGCGACCAGATTTCCGAGCACGCCTTGCAATGCCAGTCCCACGCCCACGCCCGCCACGCCGATGCCCGCGATCAACGCCGTGACATCCATTCCCGCCGTGCCCAGCGCGACCACCAGCGTGAGCGCGACCACCAGCAGCCTGACGATGCGCGTCAGCAGCATCCGCACCGGCGGTTCCATCGCCTTGCGGCTCAACCAGCGATCGAAAAGTTTTCCTACCCAGCCCGCCGCGATGAAACCAATCACCACGATGACCGCCGCCGAAACCAGCGCGCCGGCATGGTTGATGATGTATTCGATCAGCTTGTCTTTCCACGCGAGCGCGCCGCCGGAATTTGCAGTGTCGTTTGTCGGGTTGGCCATAAATCTTCTTAAATCGGACGCATTGATTAAAAATTTTATCGCGCACAGTCAACACTTGAATCATTGACGGCGGCGGATATTTTTGCCAACCCTGTGCCAGCATGACCATCAAAACGCGCAACCGGCTCATCGTGCTTTTCATTTTGGCGTTTCCGTTCATGGTTCTGTTCGGTTTTCTGGTTTCACAAGTTATCAGTCCGCTTCCGCCAATTCAACCGCTGCCAAATCCGAACGGCTATGATGATTTGGTGAAAGCTGGAAATATGGTTGAACAAAACATTACGGATAAAAATTATGATTTTGAAAAATTGAATCTACAAGAATTGCAAATGCTCGTGGACAACAATTCAAACGCGCTGCAACTGGCGCGGTCAGGATTGCAAATGCAATGCCGCGTTGTCTTGGATTATTCCCAAAATTCGTCAACGCTTTTGGATCAACTGGCTGGCATGAAACGGCTGGCGCAGGCTTTTGTCGCCGAAGGCAGGTTGGCTGAAATGGAAAACCGCCCGAATGACGCCGCGAAATCTTATTTAGACGTGATTCATTTCGGCAACGAATCAACGCGCGGAGGCGTTTTGATTAACGGACTGGTTGGCATTGCCATCGAAGCAATCGGAACAACTCCTTTGCAAAAACTGGTTCCACATCTCAACGCCCAATCCTGCCGCGAAACTGCCGACGCTTTGGAAACGCTCGATTCGCAAAGACAAACGTGGAATGAATTCATGCAACAGGAAAATGAATGGTCGCGCAGAACGTTCCCCGGCATTCGCAACGAAATTGCGCGGTTGATGACGCATAAATCTTTATTGACGGTTCAAGCAGCCGCCGAACGAAAATTAAAGCAGCAACAGATGCGGACGCGCCAACTAATCGTTGACCTCGCCGCGCGCGCTTATGAATTGGACAAAGGCAAACCGCCCGCAAGCGTCGCCGATTTGGTGCCGGATTATCTCAAAGCCGTTCCGCAAGACCCGCTCACCGGCACGAACATTGTTTATTCG
>CAVTVI010000031.1:0-21509 GCA_963738175.1 uncultured Verrucomicrobiae bacterium | reverse complement strand
AGCTGCAACAATCAAGTCTCGATGCCGTAGGCCTTGATTTTGTTGTAGAGCGTCTGGCGGCCGATGCCGAGGCGTTTGGCGGTTTCGAGTTTGTTGCCGCCGGTTTCCTTGAGCGTCTGGATGATGGCGTTGCGCTCGACGCCTTCGAGCAGGGTGAAGCTGGTGTCGGCCTTCGTTCGGGCTCGCGCTGGCCTTGACATTGGTGATGGAAAGGTCGGCGGCGGCCACTTCGTCGCCTTCGCCAAGAGCACGGCGCGCTGGATTTCATTCTGCAACTGGCGGACGTTGCCCGGCCAGTCGAAGGCGGTGAGCCGTTCGATCGCATCGGGCGAGAAGCCGCGAATGTTGCGGTTGGCCTGCGCGGCGAAGCGTTTCAAGAAGGAGTTGGCCAGCGGCATGATGTCCTCGCGGCGTTCGCGCAACGGCGGCAGATGGACGGAGATGGCGCTGATGCGGTAAAACAAATCCTCGCGCAATTTGCCGTCTTTGATGGCCTCCTCGGGCTTGCGGTTGGTGGCGGCGATGATGCGGCAGTTGGTCTTGTAGCTGGTGGTGTCGCCGACGGGCCGGACTTCCTGGTCCTGCAAGACGCGCAGCAGCTTGCTTTGCGTGTCAATGGGCATCTCGGAAATTTCGTCGAGGAACAGCGTGCCGCCCTCGGCCTGGCGGAAAAGCCCGCTGCGGTCGGTGTGCGCGCCGGTGAAGGCGCCTTTTACGGAGCCGAACAATTCGCTCTCGATGAGTTCGCGGGGCAGGGCGGCGCAGTTGATTTTGATGATTTTATTTTTGCTGCGCGGGCTCAAGGCGTGGATGAGGTCGGCGATGACTTCCTTGCCGGTGCCGCTTTCGCCGGTGATGAGCACGGTCACGTCGCTGGGCGCGATGCGTTCGACGGTGCGCACGACCTGCTGCATGGACTGGCTGCCGAAAATCGGCGAGGCCGTGCCGCTCATGGTTTCGAGCGCGCGCCGGAGGGTGAGGTTTTCGGCGCTTTGTTCCTTGCGCTCGATGGCGCACTTCACGTCGGCCAGCAACTTTCCGTTTTCAAACGGTTTGGAGAGAAAATTATACGCGCCAAGCCGTCCGGCCTCCATCGCCATTTCCATCGTGGCCTGTCCCGTCAGCACGATCACTTCGGTGTCCGCCCAGCGTTTCTTGATCAGGGGCAGCAACACCAGGCCGTTGGCATCGCGCAGATTCACATCCAGCACGATCACGTCCGGCTGTCCGTCCGCAAAGGACTTTTGCAGCGCGGCGCCGCTTTCGGCTTCGGTAACGTCGTAATAACCCTCCAGCACGGCGGAAAGCAGATCCCGCACGCTTGGTTCGTCGTCCACGATGAGAACTTTGGCTTTCATAATTTGTTCTGCTTCGACCGGTTTGGATAATTCTGAAAAATCCAACGGCGTCGCACCAGGATTGCCCGCATTTACACCCAAGACCCGTTTGAGGCAATCTACGCAGCGGGGAGCGAACCCGCTGTCAATGTCACTTCACACGCAATCTTGCCAGCCGCGAGCGTGGCCTTTTCGCGCTGGAACAGCGGGCGCGCGGGCGGAACATGAACTGATGTGGCGCAAATTTACGAGTGAAAGTCATTTCAAATCTCGGCATCGGGAAACCGTTCGCGAATCCGCTGGCGGACGCGTTCCTCGTGTTCCGGCTGAAGGCGTCGGCGCGTGATGAGCCGCTGCACCGCGTCCAGCAATTCCAGCCAGTCTTCCAGCGGTGGATTTTCAACCGGCTGCCATTGGTCGAAACGCTTTGCGCGTTGCGAAAATTTCCATTCGCGGCTCACGCGCTGGGCGTTGACCTGGATTTTTTCGCCGTCCTCGTTGACGCGCTTCCAACTGATTTCAGCTTTAGTGGCCATGATGCTACGGCAAATCCACGCTGGCCACAGCCATCGCCGCAATGCCTTCCTCGCGACCGATGAAACCCATCCACTCATTCGTCGTCGCCTTGATGCCGACCAGCGCAAAATCTATTTTCAAGGCGTCGGCGATGTGGATTTTCATTTCCTTGATGTGCGGATAAATTTTCGGCGCCTGCGCGATGACCGTCGCGTCCACGTTCACGATTTTTCCATTGCGCAAGGCGATGATGCGTGCGGCTTCCTCCAGAAAATCTTGCTCGGCACATTTTTCCAGCGCGGGTCGGTGTTCGGGAAAAAATGGCCGATGTCCGGTTCGCCGAGCGCGCCGAGGAGCGCGTCGCAGATGGCGTGCATGAGCGCGTCGGCGTCCGAATGGCCGTCGAGACCCTTCGTGTGCGGAATCTCGACGCCGCCGAGGATGAGTTTGCGTCCCGCGACCAGCGCGTGAACGTCGTAGCCGATGCCAACGTGAACCATGCCGCAATTTTATTGTAAAGCGTCTGGCGACCGATGCCGAGGCGTTTGGCGGTTTCGAGTTTGTTGCCGCCGGTTTCCTTGAGCGTCTGGATGATGGCGTTGCGCTCGACGCCTTCGAGCAGGGTGAAGCTGGTGTCGGAACCTTCGTTCGGGCTCGCGCTGACCTTGACATCGGTGATGGACAGGTCGGCGGCGGCCACTTCGTCGCCCTCGCTCAAGAGCACGGAGCGCTGGATTTCATTCTGCAACTGGCGGATGTTGCCCGGCCAGTCGAAGGCGGTGAGCCGTTCGATTGCATCCGACTGGAAGCCGCGAATATTGCGCTTGGCCTGCGCGGCGAAGCGTTGCAAAAAGGAATTGGCCAGCGGCATGATGTCGTCGCGGCGTTCGCGCAGCGGCGGCAGATAAACGGAAATGGCGCTGATGCGGTAGAACAAGTCTTCCCGCAACTTGCCGTCTTTGATGGCGTCCTCGGGCTTGCGGTTGGTGGCGGCGATGATCCGGCAGTTGGTCTTGTAACTGACGGTGTCGCCGACGGGCCGGACTTCCTGATCCTGCAAAACCCGTAGCAGCTTGCTCTGCGTGTCAATGGGCATCTCGGAAATTTCGTCGAGGAACAGCGTGCCGCCCTCGGCCTGGCGGAAAAGCCCGCTGCGGTCGGTGTGCGCGCCGGTGTAGGCGCCTTTTTTGGAGCCGAACAATTCGCTCTCGATGAGTTCGCGGGGCAAGGCGGCGCAGTTGATTTTGATGATTTTATTTTTGCTGCGCGTGCTCAAGGCGTGGATGAGGTCGGCGATGACTTCCTTGCCGGTGCCGCTTTCGCCGGTGATGAGCACGGTCACGTCGTTGGGCGCGATGCGTTCGACGGTGCGCACGACCTGCTGCATGGACTGGCTGCCGAAAATCGGCGAGGCCGTGCCGCTCATGGTTTCGAGCGCGCGCCGGAGGGTGAGGTTTTCGGCGCTTTGTTCCTTGCGCTCGATGGCGCACTTCACGTCGGCCAGCAACTTTCCGTTTTCAAACGGTTTGGAGAGAAAATTATACGCGCCAAGCCGTCCGGCCTCCATCGCCATTTCCATCGTGGCCTGTCCCGTCAGCACGATCACTTCGGTGTCCGCCCAGCGTTTCTTGATCAGGGGCAGCAACACCAGGCCGTTGGCATCGCGCAGATTCACATCCAGCACGATCACGTCCGGCTGTCCGTCCGCAAAGGACTTTTGCAGCGCGGCGCCGCTTTCGGCTTCGGTAACGTCGTAATAACCCTCCAGCACGGCGGAAAGCAGATCCCGCACGCTTGGTTCGTCGTCCACGATGAGAACTTTGGCTTTCATAATTTGTTCTGCTTCGACCGGTTTAGATAATTCTGAAAAATCCAACGGCGTCGCACCAGGATTGCCCGCATTTACACCCAAGACCCGTTTGAGGCAATCTTGGCGGGAAGCGAACCCGCTGTCAATGTCACTTCACGCGCAATCTTGCCAGCCGCGAGCGTGGCCTTTTCGCGCTGGAACAGCGGGCGCGCGGGCGGAACATGAACTGATGTGGCGCAAATTTACGAGTGAAAGTCATTTCAAATCTCGGCATCGGGAAACCGTTCGCGAATCCGCTGGCGGACGCGTTCCTCGTGTTCCGGCTGAAGGCGTCGGCGCGTGATGAGCCGCTGCACCGCGTCCAGCAATTCCAGCCAGTCTTCTAGGGGTGGATTTTCAACCGGCTGCCATTGGTCGAAACGCTTTGCGCGTTGCGAAAATTTCCATTCGCGGCTCACGCGCTGGGCGTTGACCTGGATTTTTTCGCCGTCCTCGTTGACGCGCTTCCAACTGATTTCAGCTTTAGTGGCCATGATGCTACGGCAAATCCACGCTCGCCACGGCCATCGCGGCAATGCCTTCCTCGCGTCCAATGAAACCCATCAGCTCGTTCGTCGTCGCCTTGATGCCGATGTGCTCAAAATTTATTTTCAAGGCGTCCGCGATGCAGAGTTTCATTTGCTGGATGTGCGGATAAATTTTCGGCGCCTGCGCGATGACTGTCGCGTCCACGTTCACGATTTTTCCATTTCGCAGCGCGATGATGCGCGAAGCTTCTTCCAGAAAAATTTTGCTCGGCACATTTTTCCAGCGCGGGTCGGTGTTCGGGAAAAAATGGCCGATGTCCGGTTCGCCGAGCGCGCCGAGGAGCGCGTCGCAGATGGCGTGCATGAGCGCGTCGGCGTCCGAATGGCCGTCGAGACCCTTCGTGTGCGGAATCTCGACGCCGCCGAGGATGAGTTTGCGTCCCGCGACCAGCGCGTGAACGTCGTAGCCGATGCCAACGTGAACCATGCCGCACTATAAAATTTTTACGCGCGCTTAAAAAGGAATTTCCGAAAACTTTTTAGTCGCGGATGAAACATGCATGAAAAATTAAGACAACAACAAGGCACGGAAAAATTGTTTCAATATTCAGGACTGACCTTTACAGAATCATTTTGATGCGCCTTGCACAAGCAAAGTGAGAACTGTCCCTAAAATCGCACCGATGATGGCGGCGGCAATGCCAAGCCATGCCGCCCAACGTGTAGCCTTGATTTGTTCAGCAGTGAGTCTGCGATTCCATTCAAACTGCCCAAGAATGAATTGCGGGCTGTCTTGCGGATATTGCGACTGCCAAAAAGCCAAATCCTTATCGCTCATTCTTGCCAAAGATCGGCGATCAACATTGTCAAACTGCTGCTCAAGACCACGCTTCTCTCGTTCAACCGACCTTTTGTTGACAAATTCTTCTTCGATTCTCGTCATACGGTTGTAATACTACATTCACAATCCAGCAGAACGCACTTTCAGAAAAAAGCCTTCGATGTAATTCGCTGGCAAAACAATGACTTGCTGCGCCCTTTGGCCGTCTATCCGCATTTTCATACCGGCCTTATGCTCATCTAAATAATCATATGTCAACGGGACAGTGATTACTTCGTAGGTCGCGCCGTCGTCTCCCACATCAGTGCTGACCTTTACCACAGGAAGTTGCTTTCCGCTATCGTCGAATGCTTCCGACCAGAATGCCCATCCTTCGCGCATCGTTTCAAACCGCACTTCGTATAACGTGTTTGTGTCGTTGTCTGATTTCCAAGCGACGAGCCGGTATTGATTGTAAATGATATTGCCAAGCGCCTCACCGTCTATTCTTGTGATTTTTCGGAAATCGTCGTGACTGATTTGAGAGTGCGATGCAATTTCGGGCGGTGTTTGCGTCGGAACGGAATTAGCGAGAGCGATGGAGGTGTCGCGATTGCTGATGGCAGTTTGGATTTCACTTTCAACGGAAATTGCCTGATTCTCGGCTGCTGTAATTTCGGACGGTGGTTGCTGCTCTAGCGAAGCGCAACCGCTCAAAACGATGACGCTAGCTAGAAAAATGTTTGCTGTAAATGTGCGCATGATGAAGAAAGCCATTTTATTAAATGGAGGAATCCCCATTATTGACACACGTTGAATTTCGTCAAGCCGTTTCCAAGCAGCAAACTTCCGCACACCATTGCTCGATTTTTTCCTTAATGGCGTCGCGCACTTCGCGAACTTTTTCCAATTTTTCTTCGTGCGTGCCTTGAAATGCCGACGGGTCGGGAAAACCCCAATGCAATCGCTTCGTCACGCCGGCGAAAAATCGGGCAGCGTTCCGCGCTCGCCTCGTCACAAACGGTGATAACGTAGGCGAACAATGTGCCGGACTTGATCGCGTCGAAAACCGACTTGGTCGGGTTGGCGGAAATATCAATGCCGATTTCCTGCATCACCTCGACGACGGTTGGATTCAATTTTCCCGGCTCAAGCCCGGCGCTGTGAGCCTCAAATTCGTTGCCGCAGATTTGGTTCAGGAACGCCTCGGCCATCTGGCTGCGCGCGCTGTTATGGATACAAACGAACAATACATTTATTTTCATAATTTGATTTTGTTGGCTGGTTGTGGTTTGGGTGCAGCAATCTGCCGAAGCCGATTGCTCGTGGAAATTAAATTTTAACGGATTGAAATCCGAAGTTGGCTTGGCGGGCGGCAAACATTTTTCCTCGCCAGACAAGCCGTGCGGCGTTCGGTTAAATGCAGAATGATTTCGTCCGGCAAAACTTCAACTGATTCCAGCGGAAACTGGCTGATGAAACCGACTTCGTGTTCGACGTCCACTTCGAGATCGTCCGACGCGAGAAATGATTTCGCCTTTTCAAGGATCTTCAAAAATTTACCTGCCGTGAGCCGATGGTCAATGTCGTCGGCAAACCACGTTTGCAAACGGCACAAAGAATCGTTTCGCAAAGTGCCGCCGCAATCCACAAAATGTTTGTCAATCCGCGCGACTTCCGTAACGTGCGCATGAGCGGGAACAAAATCTCCGTTTGGCAAGTGAAACCGAATGTTAGCGCCAGGATGCTCGTTCAACTTCTTTTTTAATTCATCAAGTTTCATAGATTTCAATTTCCGTCACGCACGCGCCAATTTTTCGTCATACCAGCCACGCGAGCGGTTGCAAATGTTGCAAACAGAAAGCATGACAGGCACTTCCACCAGCACGCCAACGACGGTCGCCAGCGCGGCGGGGGAATCCGCGCCGAACAATGTGATGGCGACGGCCACGGCCAGTTCAAAAAAATTGCTCGCGCCGATGAGCGAGCCGGGCGCGGCGACGTTGTGCTCCACGCGCAGCCGCCGCATGAGCAGATAGGTCAGGCCGGAATTGAAATACACTTGGATCACAATCGGCACGGCAATCAGCAGCACGGCGAACCAGCGGTTCGTCAAATTTTTTGATTGAAAAGCAAAAATCAGCACGAGCGTCAGGAGCAGCGCGCCAATCATCACCGGATGAAATTTCGGCAGGAAATTTTTCTCGAACCAGTCCTTGCCGTGCGATTTAAGCAGAATCGTCCGCGTAATCCAGCCCGCCGTCAGCGGAATCACGATGAACACGAAGACCGACGTGACCAGCACCTTGGCCGGCACGACGACGTGCGCGACACCGCAGAGAAACATTACGATTGGCGCGAAGGCCACGAGCATGATGAGATCGTTCACCGCCACTTGGACGAGCGTGTAGGCAGGATCGCCATCGGTCAGATACGACCAGACGAAAACCATCGCCGTGCAGGGCGCGGCGGCGAGGATGATGAGTCCCGCAGTGTAATTTTTGGCCGTCTCCGGATCAATCCATGCCGCGAAGAGGTGTTGCATGAAGAACCACGCCAGCAGAGCCATACTGAACGGCTTGATCAGCCAGTTGACCAGCAGCGTCACCGCGAGTCCTTTTGGCTTTCGCGCGATGCCGCCGATGGCTCCGAAATCCACTTTCAACATCATCGGATAAATCATCAGCCACAACAAAACGCCGATGGGAATGTTCACTTGAGAGCCTTGGCCGAATTGCATTTTGCTCAACGTCGCCGTCATGTCCGGTAGAATTTTTCCCAGCGCGATGCCGGCGATCATGCACAAAAAAACCCAGAGCGTCAGATAACGCTCGAAAAATGCGAGGCGTTTGGGTGAAGTGCTTGCGTTGCTCATAATTTTCTAGCGGCATTGACGGCGGCAGATTTCCTTCAAGTCCATTTTCAAAATTTTCCCAAGACGTTGGGTGTCGGCGACGGCTTCGCTCGATTTACTTAATGACTTCTTCGCCCAATCGAGCGCTTCGCGGACGACGATGGGCGCGGACTTGTCCGGCAGGCGGTAATAGACCCAGCGCTCCGTCTTGCGGGACAAAATCAACCCGGCGTGATGAAGGACGGAGAGATGTTTGGAAATGGTGGACGGCGCGAGGCCGAACAGCCCGGTGATCTGGCAGACGCACAATTCGCCGCGCCGCAACGCCAGGAGAACCCGCACCCGGTTGGGATCGGAAAGCGCCTTTGTAATGATCATGAACTCACGCATTAATTTATATTTCGCCAAATAACGAAATAACAATCTCACAGCATTGCGCCGGAAGCAAGAAAAAGTTTATTCCGCCTTCGCCGCCGGCAGCGTGAAGAAAAATGTCGCGCCTTTGCCGAGTTCGCTTTTCACCCAGACTTCGCCGCCGTGCGCCTGCACGATGTGTTTCACAATCGAAAGCCCCAAGCCCGTGCCGCCCTGATCGCGCGAGCGCGCCTTGTCCACGCGATAAAATCTTTCAAACACGCGGTCAAGCGATTCGGTGGGAATTCCCGGTCCATCGTCCTGCACAAAAATTTCCAGTTTCCCGTCATCCAGTTTTTTTCCGCCGACAGTGACGTGGCCTTGCGCGCGCCCGTATTTGATGGCGTTGTCCACGAGATTGGCGAGGACTTGTTCGAGCCGGTTCACATCGGCGGTCGCGTTCACATCGGACAGTTGGTTGACGAGTTCAACGTTTTTATTTTCTGCGGGCGGTTTCAAGTCGGTGAAAATTTTTTCGACGAGCGGACGCAATTCCACCGGCTGCAAGTTCAATTTGATGCGCTCGGATTCGAGCGCGGAAATCGTCAGCAAATCCTGAATCAATAGATCGAGTCGCTGTGTGTTGCGCTCGATGATTTTTAGAAAACGTTCGGCAATGGCGGGATCGTTGCGTGCGCCGTCGAGCAGCGTTTCGACGTAGCCTTTGATGAGCGAGAGCGGCGTGCGGAGTTCGTGGCTGACATTGGCGACGAATTCCTGGCGCGTGCGCTCAAGTTGTTTCAGTCGCGTGAGATCGTGAAAAACCAAAATTGTCCCTTCGCGTTCGCCGGCGGAATTGGAGATGACGGCGGCGTTGACCTGCAACCAGCGTTCGCTCAAATCCGGCAGCTTCAGCTCATAATCCAGAACCTGTTTTTCGGTTTCGGCGCGTTCGACGAGTTCGGCGAGTTCGTGGACGCGCAGCGCTTCCATGACAGTCTTGCCGCGCAACTCGGTTTTCAGGCCAAAAAGATTTTTGAAGGCGCGGTTGGCGATGTAAATCCGGCGGTTGCGGTCGAGCAGCAACAAGCCTTCGAGCATGGAGTTGAAAAGCACCTGCTGCTGCGCCTTGGCGTCAACGCTCGTCTGCTGCTGGCGGCGCTGGGAATTTTCCATCTCCGCCGCGCGGAGGCCTTGCAACGTGCGGAATTTCGCCCGCCACCAAAAATGCTGGGCGACCAGCGCGACGAGTGCGAGAATTGCGAGTGCGGGCCACATCACTCCACAAACCGATAGCCGACGCCGCGGACCGTGTCCAGATGCTTCGACGCCGCGCCGAGTTTTTCGCGCAGCCGACGCATGTGCGTGTCCACCGTGCGCGTGTCAATCAGGCTGTCGTATTCCCAAACGTCGCGCAGCAGGCTGTCGCGCGACTGCACGCGACCGGCGCGTTGCGCGAGGATGGTGAGCAGCTTGAATTCCGTCGCCGTCAGTTCAATCGGCTTGTTTTTCCAGCTTGCGAGGTGGCGCGGCAAATCAATCAGCAGATCACCGAAACGCATCTGGTCATTCGGTTTTTCCTCGATCTGTCCGCGCGCGATGATTTTTTTGATGCGCAGCAGAAGTTCGCGCGGGCTGAACGGCTTGGTCAGGTAATCGTCCGCGCCGAGTTCGAGGCCGAGCACGCGGTCAATTTCCCCCGCCTTGGCCGTGAGCATGAGGATCGGCACGCGCGCCGTCGCCGGGTCGAGCCGGAGCGTCTTGCAGATCTCGAAGCCGTCCATCTCCGGCAGCATCACGTCGAGCACGATCAAATCAGGGACGAGCGAGCGCGCCTTTTTCAATGCCTCCGCGCCGTCGGCGGCCGTGGTCACGGCGTAACCGGCCTGCTTGAGGTTGAACTCCACGAGTTCCACCGCCTCCGGCTCGTCATCCACGACCAAAATCTTTGGCTTCACGGCGACATCATGGCACGCGCGAATTCGTCACACAATTTCAAACCGACGACAAACGTGTGACGATTGGGTTACGGAGCGCAGCGGAGAAAATTATTTGTTAGCTTGCCCGTCAAATACGGAAATTGCAGGGGCTGTGGCGAGATGCGGATATTCGTTCCGAAATTCATCTGTAGTTTTGCTGAAATTGTTGGTGACGTCGGTAATCCTCCATTCTTGATCCGAAACCGTTAATTTTTGCATAGCCGGAAAAATCCCCAAAATAGGTGATGCAATTCGATTGCACTTCAAACGGAACTGTTTTTGAAAATGTGCGTCGCCCGGCAGTTCGATGATCAAAGAAAGTGGCAACAAATCCAACGACGGCGTATTTACCCGGTTCAACAACGATGCCATAAACCGAATTTGTATTCTTAAATTGAATCAAATATTCTTGTTTTGAATTTTCATTGCGGAGCCGAAGTGCAAGTTTATTTCCAAATGAAAAGTTTGGTTGATTTGCAAATCGTCCAAAAACAACAGCGTTCGTTTCATCGAGCCTAAATGATTGTTCTACCGGCGATTCAAAATGTGCCCAAGAAATTAAAGGCGGCAAAGTGCTGGTGCATGATGTCAAAAATATTGCGGCGCAAAATATGGAAAAAATTCGGGTTGTTTTCATCATTGAAATGGCAATTTATTGAATTGTTTCCGTCTGTCAACGCGACATTCTCCTTTTGCGTCGAGGAAAATTTTGTCACGCTCAACTCATGTCAGTGCCCGTCGTCAACCTTGCCCAGATGCGCGAATGGGAACGCGCCACCTGGGCCACCGGCCAGACCGAAGCCGAAGTCATCCGCCGCGTCGGCCAGAAAATTGCCGTCCGCGCCCGCGAACTCACGCGCCCCGGCGATGTGATTTTGATCCTCGCCGGCCAAGGCCACAACGGCGACGACGCCCGTGCCGCGCAAAAATTTTTAACCGAACGCAAAGTTGAAATTTTAGACGTTGCTTCGCCGGAAAATGATTTGCCTAAACTTGAATCGCTGGTGGAACCCGCGCTCATCATTGACGGCTTGTTCGGCATCGGCTTGAACCGCGCGCTTGACGACGGCTGGAAAAAATTCATCGCGGCCATCAACGCGTCAAAAATTCCCATCCTCGCCGTGGACGTTCCGTCCGGCCTGAACGCAGAAACCGGCGAACATTTTGGCGCGGCAATCGAAGCGGCAATCACGCTGACCGTCGGCGCGCCGAAAATTGGAATGTTGGCGCAAAACGCATGGCCGTTTGTCGGGCGGTTGGAAGTCGCGGAAGATGTCGGCCTGATTTCGTGTCCGCTCAAAACCGGATTGAACTGGACACTGCCGGAAGATTTTCAAAATTTTCCGCCGCGCCGCGCCGTCGCCGGACACAAAGGTTCGTTCGGGCATCTGGCGATTGTCGCGGGCAGCTTTGGTTATCACGGCGCGGGAGTTTTGACTTCGCGCGCCGCGCAACGCGCGCAGCCCGGACTCGTCACGCTGTTTACGGATGAGAGAATTTATGGCGCGGTCGCGTCGCAGTTGCAGGCCGTGATGGTCAATTTGTGGAGGCCGGAAATGAAATTTCCCGCCACCGTCAGCGCGATTTTGACCGGGCCGGGTCTGGCGGCGCCGGATTTGCCGGACGAAATGAGGGCGTTGACGCGACGGCTGTGGCGCGACCTGGAATTTCCGATGATCGTGGACGCGAGCGCGCTCGACTGGCTGCCGACCGGCAAATTTTTCAAAGACGCCGTTCGCGTCATCACGCCGCATCCGGGCGAGGCGGCGCGGCTGTTGAAAACGACAACGGAAACCATTCAGAAAAATCGCGCCGAATCACTGCGCGAAATTTCCAAGCGATTTGGAAATTGCTGGGTGGTGTTGAAAGGACATCAAACGCTCGTTGGCCGCAGCGTGGGGGAAATTTTTGTGAATCCGTCCGGCAATCCGCATCTTGCGCAAGGCGGCAGCGGCGATGTGCTCGCGGGTTTCATCGCAGGACTGCTCGCGCAGCCGGAGTTGCAAGCGGATGTCGGAAAAACCATTCGTTACGCCGTCTGGCAGCATGGAAACGCGGCGGACAAATTGCAGGCGACGCGTGCAAATTGGATCGTGGAAGATTTGCCGGCGGAACTGGGCAACGACCGTTGAATTTTCAGCGCTTCAACCGCGCGTGGGGTGCAGGCCGTATTGAACCATTTTATCGCGCAATGTCTGTCGCGAAACGCCCAGCCAGCGGGAAGCCTTCACCTGGTTGCCATGCGCCATGACAAGGGCGCGGCTGAAGAGCGCGCTCTCGACGGTTTCCTGCAAGCGCGCGCGCGCATCGGACAGTTCGCCGCGTTCGGCGGCGGCGACAAGTTCATCCACATATTTTTGAATGGACTTTTCCGCCAGCGCCACGGGCAGGACGGACTTGGCGAGCGCGGCGCGGATGTGCTCGAGGCTGATGGTGTAGCTTTGTGCGAGCAACAACACTTTGCGCACCACGTTTTCCAGTTCGCGCACGTTGCCCGGCCAAGGTTGGGCGGTCAGGAATTTTACGGCCTCGGGATGGATGGATGGATTTTTTACGCCGGATTCCTCGGCATATTTTTGCAGGAAAAACGCGACCAAATCGGGAATGTCCTCCCGGCGCTCGCGCAAGGGCGGCAGGTTGATGACCACGACGCTCAAGCGGTAATATAAATCCTCGCGAAATTGTTTTTGCTTGATGGCGGCGTCCAAGTCCCGGTGCGTGGCGGCGATGACGCGCACGTCCAAAGGAATCATTTCCTTGCCGCCGAGGCGTTGCAGGCATTTCTCCTGCAAGACGCGCATGAGCTTGACCTGCGTTCCGGGTGTCATGTCGCCGATTTCATCCAGAAAAATCGTCCCTGAATTCGCCTGTTCAAAACGCCCGATGCGCCGCGCCGCCGCGCCAGTGAACGCGCTGCGCTCGTGGCCGAACAATTCACTTTCCAGCAGTGTTTCGGGAATGGCGGCGCAATTGATGGCGACGAACGGCGCTTGGGCGCGGTCGCTGTGCTGGTAAATGGCGCGGGCGATGAGTTCCTTGCCGGTGCCGGTTTCGCCGCGAATCAAAACGCTGACGGGCTTGGCGGCGATGCGTCCGATTTCCTTGTAAATGGATTGCATGGCCCGGCCGCTGCCGATGATGGCGCTGCGTGCCGACGGAGCCGTGGTTCCGATTTCCACCGGCTCGGTCATCAGCCGGCTGGTGGCGACGCACTGTTCCAGCAATCCCAGAAGCTCCGGGATTTCAAACGGCTTGACGAGGTAATCGTAAGCGCCCGACTGGGTCGCCTCGATGGCCGTTTCCGTCGTGCCGTGCGCGGTCATCAGGATGATGGGCAGCCGCGGGCGCTTGACGTGCAGCGTGCGCACCAGTTCCAGACCGTCAATTCCCGGCAATTTCAAATCCGTGATGATGACGTCAAAGACGGCGTCTAGCGCGCGCGCCAAACCTTCGTCGCCGCGATTTTCCACGGTGACTTCGTAGCCTTCGTCGGCCAGCACCCGGTTAAGAGTGGCGACAATCGCGGGATCGTCTTCGACGAGCAATATTTTGGCGGGCGGATTCATGATTTGGCCTGCGGAAGGATGATACCAAAAGTTGTGCCCCGGTCTAATTGTGTTTGATACTGAAGCGCGCCCTCGTGTTTCTCGACAATCCGCGCGGCAATCGGCAGTCCCAGTCCCGTCCCAAAATCCTTGGTCGTGAAAAACGGATCGAACAGCCGCTTCTCGACATCCGGCGGAATGCCTTTGCCGGTATCGCTGACTTCCAGGATCACGGCTTTCATCAAACGGTCGGCAAGCTGTTTCTCGCCGAGGCACGCGCGCAACGTGATGGAGCCGTTTTCGCCGATGCTGTCGGCGGCGTTTTGGATCAGGTTGATGAGAACCTGTTTTATCTGCTGGGGATCAATCTGGATTTGTGCCGCCGCCATTTCGCCGAGAACGAGTTTGATGCCGGCTTTTTCCAGTTGCGGTTCCAACAGGGTTTGCACCTCGCGCAACGGCTGTTCAGCGGAAACTTTTACCAGTTGCGGATCGGACGGACGGGCGAACAGCAGAAAATCTTTGACAATCCGTTCCAGCCGGTTGATTTCATCGCCGATGAGGTTGGCTTCCGCAAACTCGGCGGTTCCCGGCTTCAAATGTTTTTGCTGGATGTAGAGCCAGGTTTTGATCGCGGTCAGCGGATTGCGGATTTCGTGCGCGACGCCGGCGGCCAGCATGCCGAGGGAAGCCAGTTTTTCCTGCCGTTCCACCAGTTGCCGGCTTTCCACCAACTGCACTTGGAGCGGCGCAATCATGTCGCGATAAACCACGACGGCCAGCCAGCCGCCGGCGATGAGCAGCATCACCAGCGAACCCAGCAAGGTGAGCCGCAGGATGTCGAGCGATTTGCTGGTCTGTGCCTGGAACGAATCGAGGGATTCCTGGTGCGCCTTGGCCAATTGGAAACCGAGATCCAAAATGCGTTTGGATTGTTGTTCAAAATCGGTGAACTCGACCAGGCGGGTGATGGAATGTTTGCTTTCATATATCTTCGTGTTCAGCGCCATGGCTGCGGCCACATAGTCCTTGTATGCGGCGTTGATCTGGTCGAGGAACGGCCTCTCTTTTTCCGAGGACAGTATGGGCTGCTGTTCCTTGATCCACTGGTTTAGTTGCAGACTGCCGAGTTCGAATTTATCCCAATCATCGGGATCGCCATAGGCCGCATAACGGTAAACCCAATTGTTCAAACCGAGGATGGTCTGTTGCAAATGGTCGGAGAATTCAAAACTTTTCCACTGCACCGTCGTGAGTTTCTTATGCAGCCCGCCGATTTGCTGCCACGACGTGCGCGCCGTCCAGACAATCAGCATCACCAGCAGCGTGATGGCCGCAAAAAAAATGATGAACCTTAATTTGATGCCTGGATTCATGTTAAGTTTTTTAACTTCCGGGTGCTGTTTTTAACATCGTGGGAAGGTCGATGATAATCAAACGCAACCGTGAGACAATAGACACTAAATCTCATTAAAAGTTTAGCATTATTTCGACTTGGTTCAAATTCCCGGTCAAAAATTGAGTGGTGTGGCATTTCCATCGCTTTCGGCAGCACTGGCAATTTTGATCAAGAGTTCACTCCTGCCTCACCTCGTGATGGGCGCAAAAGCTTCAGGAGAAAAATCCAAACGCTCATCAAACATGCTATTAAGCGGAAGAAAATATGATGATTCATATCCGCCTGATGGCGGAAAATTGCATCGTGTTCAAGTGCCGCCAAAACCGGCGCGGGTGCTGCTGAATCGCCGGGATACCCCTCGAAAGAGGGATGGATTTGACTGGCTACGTTATGTAATATCTGGACAAGTGACCCATGCAACTAGTTTCAAAGCCTCAAATCAATCCCACCAGTTTATGAAAAATCAAACCTTTAACGTTAATTCTTGTTTTTGCTCAATTTTTGGCCTTGCTTCGGCCATTATACTCCTGCTCGTCCAGAGCGCGCTAGGAACGCAGGCCATCCAGACGTTGCCATTTTACGACAGTTTTGATTACAATCCGGGAGCCGCCGGGCTGTATACCGCTTCGTCAAACGTCTGGCAAGCGTGCGCCAGCACTAGCAACCTTCAAGTCACAACTAATAGTTTGACACTGGCTGGATATGTTCCCTCTGCGGGGAGCAGCGTTGTTGGGACCTCCCATGGCGTAAGATTCGCCGGGACACAATTCACCAGTCAAACTGCTGCTGACGGCAAGACGGTTTATGTTTCATTCCTGTTTCAGGTCACCAATTATCCTGCAAACGGCACCAATGGAATTATTGCTTTCCTTGACGCGACCAATCTCGGCACCTCCAACCTCTTGCCCGGAACCGACGCGCTGGCCTTGCTCATAGACAAAGCTGGACACATTGGAATCAATGCCGGTTCTGTATCCACCAATGGTGCGCAGTGGGAATCTTCGGCTACGGTCTCGAATACGACGGTGTTGATTGTGGCCCGTTACACCTTCCACACCAGCCCCACCAAAGATGTCGTTGACCTCTGGGTTAATCCGAGCAGTGGCAGCTACGGAGGCAGTGCGCCCACTCCGGATAAAACGATCACGAGTGCCGCCAACTGGCCCAGCTTGGCCTATTTCTCATTTTCATATAATAACGGTGATAGCACCTTCGGGGAAAGGTGGGACGAAGTCAGGATTGGCTCGACCTGGGCTCAAGCGGTGCCGTCGAGCAACGCGCCGGGAACCGCCAGCGCGACTCACTCGTTGATGGTCAGCGCCAGCCCTACTTCGATTGTGGCGAGTGGGGCAAGCACTTCCACGGTCAAGATGCAAGCCCGTGATCAGAACGGCGTCAACCTGATATCGGGCGGCTCAACGGTGACATTCGTCATTACCAACGGCAACGGCTCCTTCGGCTCCACCACGGACAACGGCGACGGTACCTATCAGGCAACTCTGACCTCGTCCACCACAATTACAAACACGATGGTGACGGCCAAATTGGGCGGGGTCAACATTGCCACCATCGGCACGGCCACCAATTCAGGTTCAGTAACCGTCAGCTACGTTGCAGGACCGATCAGTGCGAGTGCTTCCCTCGCCACAGCCAGCCCGACCAATGTGGCTGCGGATGGTATCAGTCCCTCTACCATAACCGTCACGGCCATGGATGACTATGGCCACCCGCTGTCCGGTCAAACCGTTTCGTTAAACGTGAGCGGTTCGGGCAATACGGTTTCCACGCCAGCTAATACTGGCGCGAATGGCCAGACCACGGCGACGCTCAAGTCCACAGTAGGGGAGACGAAGACCATCACCGTCACCATTGGTTCCACGCAGATCAATGCGCAACCGACAGTCACCTTTGTTTTAGGAGGCGTCAGCACCAGCACATCGACCGCTGTTGCCAGCCCGAACACCGGGCTGGTCGCGGACGGAGTCACAACTTCGACGATCACCGTGACGGCCAAGGACGGAAGTGGCAATTTGTTAACAAACAAGACGGTGGTGCTGGGTGTAAGCGGTTCGGGAAACATTTTGACACAATCGAATTCCACCACTGATGTCAATGGTCAAATCACCGCCACGCTTGCATCCACTGTGGCCCAAACCAAAACGATTACCGTGACGATTGACGGAACGGTCATCAACGCGCAGCCGACGGTGGTCTTCGTGCCCGGAACGGCGACACAAATCGTCTTCACCTCGCAGCCAGTGACTACAGCCGTGGGTGTGACGATGCCAGCCGTCGTGGTTCAAATTGAAGACCAATATAGTAACGCTGTCCCACAGAGCGGCTCTGCGGTTTCGCTGGCGTTGAGCGCCGGGACGCTCTCGGGCACCAATCCGCAGGTGACCGATGCAAACGGAAAAGCCACATTCAGTGATTTGTCCGTTCCGGCGATTTCTTCAGGACTGTACCTCACGGCCAGCGTCTCTGGATTCAGCCCGGTTCAAAGCAGCATTTTCAACGTGCCGCCAAAAATTTTCTACAAAGTCAGTAACACCTCGGCGTTGAATCTGGCCGCCAGTTGGGCGGCAATTTCAGGTGGCGCGGGTCCGGCGGGTCCGCCGGCTGCCGATGGAATTGGTGACTGGGATACCAACTACACCACAAGTACCGTGGTGGATATCGGGGCCAGCGCCAACTGGTATGGGCTCGTCGATGGAGCCAACGCCACCATAACCATCAGCGACAGCGCCGGTGGCCATGTGCTGACCCTGGGTGCCGGAGGCTTTGATGGATCCGCGGCCCAGCATAGCTTTACGATGAGTAACAATATCGCCTTGGCGGCGGATCAGACTTGGAAATGGGTCACCCAAACCTTGACCATTAACGGCGGCATGGACACCGGCGGGCACCGGCTTACGATCAACGATCTCGGTGCCGAAAAGTTCAACGGCGCGATCACCGGTAGTGGCGGCCTGACCCTCACGGGTAGTTCCTCTGTGACGTTGAGTGGCACGAATACCTACTCCGGCAACACTACGGTTAGCGGCGGCAAACTGATCATCAATACTAACGGCTCGATTGCCAATACGGTTGGAATTGCCCTAGCTTCCGGCACCACGCTCGACATTTCAGCAGCATCAACCTTGACGCTCTCCGGTGGCCAAACCCTCTCGGGTGACACGAATGGAACCGGAACAGCCACGATTGCGGCCGGCGGTTCCGGCACTTTAATTCTGGCGCCCAACGCACAAGCCGCCTTTACTGCTGTAGGCAATGCCGTCAGCAACAGTGTCACCGTCGGGAACCTCAAAGTTCTGGGCGGCGTAATTCTGAATAGCAACGCGATCACCATCAATGTGACAGCCACGCCGCTGCCGGCGGGAACTTACACCTTGATGACCGCCACCAATGGTTTTACGGTCAATGGATCATTGCCCATACCGACGATTACGGGCCAGGGAATTGCCAGTGGCTCTGTGTCACAAATCGTGATCAACGGTCAGAACCTGCAACTCGCGGTGGGCTTAAGTGTTTCGCCAGCCAGCATTACCAACACTTGTGGTGATCCTGCCACCTTTACCGCCACCCCGGCAGCCGGGGCCACGAGTTATCAATGGTATGACAACAATAACAATCCGATTTCCGGGGCCACCACCACGACGCTCGCGCTGCCCAGCACACATCCATCCGACAGCGGCACTTACCAGATTGTGGCGACCGGCCCGACCGGCAATCTCACGAATTCGGTGGTGTTGCTGACAGTGGATTCTGCTCCGCCGCTCATCACCCTTAATGGAAGCAGCCCGGATGTGATCGCCGTGAACAGCACCTATACCGAGCTTGGCGCGACCGCTTATGACACCTGCCCCGGCAGCAATTTGGTCGTGACTACCAGTGGTACCGTCAATACCAGTGTGATAGGTGAATATGACATCACCTATTCAGCCACTACCGGTGCTGGCGTTCCGGGCAGTTTGATACGGGCGGTACAGGTAGTTGATCCGGTACTAAATAATCTCGTAATTACGCCGTCGTCTGTCGCCCCTCAATGCGGCAGCAACGTGACGTTCACGGCGTCGGTTAGCGGCCTTCCGCCCATCACCTATCAGTGGTATGACAACAACGCGAACCCGATTTCCGGAGCCACGAACGCCAGCTACACGCTGGTGGATCCGACTGACGCCAGCGCGGGCGTTTATACGGTGGTCGCCCAAAATGCCTACAACTCTTTAACCAACATCACGACTATTACTTCGGTTCTGCATACGGCTCCGCCGGTCATGACGCTCAATGGTGCCAATCCGGTCAACCTGCTGTTGAATAGTCCTTATGTGGACGCCGGTGCGACCGCTTATGATTTATGCGCCCAGGCCAGTTTAGTGGTGAGTTCCAACAACCCGGTGGATCCTTCCACGGCGGGCACTTATACCGTGACCTACTCGGCCACAACGGCCGATGGCACTCCGGGTACGCTAACGCGGACTGTCATCGTTAGTTCGATACCGGATTTTGGGACCAACGTGCTCATCTTCGATCCGACGATGACCAACATTCAAAGCCAGATCACTGCCGTTTATGCTCAGCAAAAATACAATCAATTCGGCACGCAACGCTACGCCCTTATGTTCAAACAAGGTCAATACACCAATCTGGACGTTCCCTTGGGCTATTACACCCATGTGATAGGTTTGGGGCAATCGCCTGACGACACCACCATTATCGGCGATTTGTATTCCGATGGAGTTTTGGTGAATGAAAATGCGACCGTGAATTTCTGGCGGGGCGCGGAAAATCTTGCCGTGATTCCAACCAACAGCGGCAACTGGATCATTTGGGCCGTTTCCCAAGGTACCTCCTTCCGCCGTATGCATGTCCACGGCGAGGTTGATCTGGCAAATCATACGGATGGAAACTATGCCAGCGGCGGATTCCTGGCAGATTCCAAGGTGGACACCACCATCAGCTCTATCGCGCAACAACAATGGCTCTCCCGCAACGACATTTTTGGGAATTGGGCCGGAGGAGTCTGGAACATGGTATTTGTCGGCGTTTCCAATCCGCCGGCGGGGACTTGGCCAACCAAGGTCTATACTGTCATCACCAACACTCCTTTGATCGCCGAAAAGCCGTATCTATATCTGGACAGCAATGGAGTTTATGCCGTCATGGTTCCGTCCCTCCAGACCAACAGCTTTGGAACCACTTGGGCCAACGGTCCGACGCCGGGAGTGTCCATTCCCATAGGCCAGTTCTATGTGGCGCACGCAAACTCGGACACGGCCGCATCCATCAACGCCGCCCTGAACGCGGGGTTGAATCTGATTCTCTGCCCCGGCGTCTACCAGCTCGCCAGCAGCCTGCAGGTGACCAATCCTAATACCGTTATCTACGGTCTTGGCTACCCGACGCTTATTCCGCAAAATGGAACTCCCGCGCTGACAATTTCCGATGTGGACGGCGTGAAAGTGGGAGGACTTTTGTTCGACGCGGGCCCGGTGCAGTCCACGACTTTGTTGCAGGTGGGAAATGGTGCCAGCGTTTTGAATCATTCCGGTGACCCAATCTTCCTGTATGACATCTCCATGCGTGTCGGTGGGGCCGCCGCCGGCTCAACTTTGAGTTGTGTGCAGATTGACGCGAACGATGTCGTGGGGGACAACATCTGGCTGTGGCGCGCGGATCATGGCGTCAACTCCAGCACCTATGGTTGGACCGTGAATCCTAGCAACAACGGATTGATCGTCAACGGCGACCGGGTGACGATGTATGGGCTGTTTAATGAGCACCACGAACAGTATCAGACATTGTGGAATGGCAATTGGGGACGGCTCTATTTTTACCAGTCCGAATTGCCTTATGACCCGCCCTCGCAAAGCGCATGGTCCGAAGCCCCCGGTGTGAATGGTTATGCGTCCTATAAAGTAGCGGATTCAGTCACGAGCCATCAGGCCTATGGACTTGGCATTTATGGTGTATTCATCAACTGCACCAATATCAGTTGCTACAATGCCATCGAGACGCCAACCAATTCCCAGCAGGTCAATGTGCATCATATGATAAATGTTTATATTTCTGGGGTTACAAGCGGTGGCGGCACCAGTCAAATGAACCATATCATTAATGGCGGTGGCGACACGGTCGGTCCTGCGTTCGGAACAGCAAAGACCAACCAACTGTGGTTGAATCCGACATTCAGCATCAACGCAGGTATTGATATTACTGCGACGAACATCGCCGTCACCTTGCCTACCGTCCTGGCATTCCTATCAGCTACAGTATAAGAACAGCGTGACGGATCGAAGCTGGTCGAATCTGGCAGTATCGGGTGGAAATGATAATGCTGACAAACTGATCAATCGACTCCAAATTCG
>CAVTVI010000030.1:0-78887 GCA_963738175.1 uncultured Verrucomicrobiae bacterium | reverse complement strand
CGGTGGCGGGTTGAATTCCGTTAAATCGTAAAAACGCGAATAAAATTATTGCCGAAGCTTGAATGCAGTTTTCCGTGCTTTGGAAATAATTTTTTCGAGGTCAACTTCCAAAACCGAAGTGATTCGGAGCAATGTGTCCAAGGTTGGATTTTGCACTTCCTGTTCGACGTAGCTTACTGTTTGCCGCGACAATCCTGCTTTTTGTGCCAGCACATTCAATGAAAGGCCGCGCTTTGCGCGCGCCTCTTTTAATAGGCAAGCAACTTGAGAACTGATAGCGTCATTTAGTTTTGCAACCGGCACATGGAAGCAATACAAGAAAAGAAGATTGACACTGGATGCCAGAATACTTACATGATTGATCGCGTCTAAATTTGGAAGGAAAACTATGAAGCGGAAAATTCTTTATGCAGTTGTAGTTTCTATATTTATAATTCTGCTATGCGTCGGTCGTGCAACTGCCGACACTATCTCATTCGACACCACAGCCACCACGGGCTGGACAGCAACTGCTGGCGGGGCATTAAACGCCAGCCCATTCGTTGTCACCGCTCAAGAAACAATCGGATCGGGCGGAAATCAATATCATGACTTCTTGAGCGTCACGAGCACTGGTGACAATAGCGGAACATTTTTGCAAGGTGGCAGCATTGCGAATTTCACCGGCTTCTGGATAGCTGATTACACTTTTGTTTTACCACAGAATGCTACAAGCGTTACTTTCAGCTACGATAGTTTTTTTGCAGACGACCGTGCGGTTCTTTACTTAAATGGACAAATTATTACCGCAACTGGCATTTACGCCGATCAGGGTGGCGGGGAAATGGTATTTACAGACGGTGGCGATCCGCAGTCGTATTCTTCTTTTACCAGTGCGATTTCTGGAACAACCAGCAGCGGTTTCAACATTGGTGGAGAAAATACCATTGAGGCCATTGTCAATAATACGGGGCAGGGAATTTTTGGCCCCGACAAGAATATCTCGCAGGGAGACAATTCTCTTTTGAGCTTGTCAGGAACAATCTCCTATTCTCCAGTGCCAGAGCCGTCAAGTGCGGCGATGTTTGGCATTGGAATTTCGGCATTTTTTGGATTGCGGATGAAACAGAAATATAAATGCGGATATGACAAAGGACAGGTATGCTAACCACCATAATTACCGCAGCCATCGTTGCTTTAATTACTGGGTTGATTACCTTCGGCTTACAGGAGAGAAAGCTTAAAACAGAACTACGCACTGAATTCATGGCTGAACAAGCAGCGAAGTCGCTACTTGAAAATGATAAATGGAAGAAGCGCAGTTTTGATGAAATCAAAAAGCGGCTCGGAGGTTTCGAGGAAAATGAGCTTAGAAAAATTTTAGTTCGCTCTGGAGCTGTGCGGTTTGAAAAATCGGATGGTCAAGAACTTTGGGGTTTGATTTCTCTAAACAAAGAAGATTTATGAACGTCATAAAGATGTCATTGGCACAATTCTTCCACGCCATGGTGCAGTGATTTTCTGGAGTTGAGTTTCGCATTTCCATTTCCGCGCCGAATCATTACGCTTTCCGCAAATGAAAGGCATCATCCTCGCCGGCGGTGCCGGTTCGCGGCTGTATCCGCTCACGCTCGTCGCGAGCAAACAGCTCCAGCCGGTTTATGACAAGCCGATGGTTTATTATCCGCTCACGACGCTCATCGAGGGCGGCATCCGCGAATTGTGCCTGATCTCCACGCCGCACGATCTCCCGCGCTTCGCGCAACTCCTCGGCGACGGCTCGCGCTTCGGCGTCTCCATCGAATACCGCGAGCAGGCCAAGCCCGCCGGAATTGCGCAGGCATTTCTTATCGCCGAAAGTTTTATCGGCAAGGACAACGTGACGTTGATTCTCGGCGACAACATTTTTTACGGCGGCGAAAATTTTCTGCGCGCGTTTTCGGAATTCAAAACCGGCGAAACGATTTTCGGTTATCACGTCAACGACCCGGAGCGTTATGGTGTTGTGGAATTTGACGCAGACGGCCACGCGATTTCAATCGAGGAAAAACCAAAACAACCGAAAAGCAACTACGCTGTGCCCGGACTTTACATCTGCGACAATCAAGTCGTGGACATCGCAAAAAATCTGAAGCCTTCCGCGCGCGGCGAACTGGAAATCACGGCGGTGAACGTCGAATATTTGCGGCGCGGACAATTGCGCGTGCAGCGGCTGACGCGCGGGTTCGCGTGGCTGGACGCCGGCACGAGCAGCAGTTTGCACGAGGCGAGCGCGTATGTGCAGACGATTGAAAAACGCGCGGGCATAAAAATCGGCTGTCCTGAAGAGGCGGCGTTTCGAAATGGGTTTCTTTTACTGGAAAAGCTGGAGGCGCAAACCGGCAAAATGCCAGATTGCGAGTATCGTGATTACTTGAATGAGGTTGTCGCGGAGGCGAAGCGGCTGAAAAATTGACAGCAGGTTGAAACCACGGATTACGCGGATTATTAAAATGGAACTGCTTCATAAAGATTTGACCGGGAAAATTCTCGGCGCGGCCATGGAAGTCCACAAGGAGTTGGGCTGCGGTTTTTTGGAGGCGCTTTATCAGGAAGCTTTCGAGCACGAATTAAAATTAAAAGGGATGGATTTCGTCCGCCAAAAACCGCATCGCGTGGCTTACAAAGATATTATTCTGCGCCATCCCTATATTCCCGACGTGATTGTCGAAGAAAAAGTCGTTGTTGATTTGAAGGCCGTCCGAGAAATCGGTGCAATCGAGGAAGCGCAAATGATCAATTATCTCAAAATCACCAATCTGGAAGTCGGGTTGATTATCAACTTTGGGTGCAGGTCGCTGGAATGGAAACGGCTGGTTTTGAGCGAAACGCAAATTGTTGATTTAAAAAATCCGCGTAATCAGCGGTTTCAAAATTTATGATACTTTTGCTCGGCGCGTCAGGTTATATCGGCGAAGCGTTCGCAAAGGAATTGCGGCGGCGCAAAACGGATTTCATTCCGCTCGCACGAAAGCAAACGGATTACACGCGCTTCGATTTGCTGCTGGAATTTCTCAAGGCGAAAAAGCCGGAATTTGTCATCAATGCCGCCGGCTACACCGGCAAGCCGAACGTGGATGCGTGCGAACTCGATAAAGCCGGGACGCTTGCCGGAAATACTTTGTTGCCGCAGACAATAGCACACGCTTGTGGCGCAGTCGGAATTCCGTGGGGACATATTTCATCCGGCTGCATTTTCTCCGGCGCAAAAATTATCGAAGGCGGGAAAACGCGCGTTGAAAAAGATTTGACGAAACCGGAATTGCGTGCGCTTGCGGAAAAGTCACCCGGCAAAATTCGTGGCTTCACTGAAACGGACGCGCCGAATTTTTCCTTTCGCGACGGCCCGTGCAGTTTTTACAGCGGCAGCAAGGCGCTGGGCGAGGAAGTCATTGCAAACATCGGTCAAAATTATGTCTGGCGGCTGCGGATTCCGTTCGACGAGTTCGACAACGCGCGGAATTATTTGAGCAAGGTGCAGCGTTACGCGAAAGTTTATGACAACGTGAATTCCATTTCCCATCGCGCGGATTTTGTGAAAGCGTGCCTCGATTTGTGGGAACTCCGCGCGCCGTTCGGCATTTACAACGTGACGAATCCGGGTTTTGTCACGACGCGCCATGTCATTGAAACGATTAAAAAAATCCTCAAGCCGAAGCGGAAATTTGAATTCTGGCAAAACGACAGGGAGTTTTACAAAATCGCCGCCAAAACACCGCGTTCGAACTGCGTCATGGACGTTTCAAAACTGCTCGCGGCGGGCGTTAAAATTCGCGGCGTCGAGGAAGCGCTGGAAGATTCACTAAAAAAATGGCAGCCGGAAAAATGAAACCGCGGATTACGCGGATTTTGTTTGGAAATTTTTATGCTTTTTATAATCCGCGTAATCCGTGGTTAAAATTATGAATCTACTCATCACAGGCGGCGCGGGTTTCATCGGCTCGAATCTGATTCAGCACGTCATTGACGATGCAAAAGTCACAAAGCTTGTCAATTTGGATTGCCTTACTTATGCCGGGCGGCTGGAAAATCTGGAGAAAGTTTCCAAGCATCCGAAATACATTTTTGAAAAAGTGGATTTGCGTGACAAGGCCGCGACGTTGCGTGTCGTGGAAAAACACGTCATCACGCACGTCATGCACCTGGCGGCGGAATCGCATGTGGACCGTTCCATCACCGGGCCGGGCGATTTTATTTCCACGAACATCATCGGCACGTTCAATCTGCTCGAAGCGTGCCGCGGATTTTGGAGGGACGAATCTCGACGACAAAAAATTTCATCACGTCTCGACCGATGAAGTTTACGGCTCGCTCGGCGCGACGGGACTGTTTACCGAGACGACGCCTTACGCGCCGAACTCGCCGTATTCCGCGAGCAAGGCATCGAGCGACATGCTGGTGCGCGCGTATCATCACACTTACGGATTGGCGACGGTCATCACGAATTGCTCGAACAATTACGGCCCGTTTCAATTTCCCGAAAAGCTGATTCCCGGTCATCATCCAAAACGTGCTCGCGCGGAAACCGATTCCGGTTTACGGCGACGGCATGAATGTGCGCGACTGGCTTTATGTGCGCGACCACGCCGGCGCGCTCTGGACGGTTTTGCAAAAGGGAAAGCTCGGCGAGACTTACAACATCGGCGGTCACAA
Organism: uncultured Verrucomicrobiae bacterium; assembly: GCA_963738175.1. GTDB lineage: Bacteria > Verrucomicrobiota > Verrucomicrobiia > Limisphaerales > UBA11358 > UBA11358. The sequence goes on along the minus strand of CAVTVI010000030.1, from coordinate 74,216 downwards.
CGAATGGGCGAACCTCCGCATCGTGGAATTGATCTGCGACGCGATTGATGAATTCATGCCCAAGCTTGGCGGCGATTCACGGAAACTGATTTCGTTTGTCAAGGACCGCGCCGGTCACGACCGCCGTTATGCCATTGACGCGACGAAGATTCAGCGCGAGCTTGGGTGGAAGCCCGCGCACAAGTTTGAGCAAGGCATTCGTGAAACGATCCGCTGGTATCTCGACAATCAAGCGTGGGTAAAGGCCGTCACGGCGAAGAAATGACTGAACGCTTTAACCGGAAGCGCTCTCCAACCGTCTATCAGGATAATGTTGAAGTTCCGAAAATTTTTGTTTTGCCTGCTGTTCGTGTCCGCTTTCGTCGCGCGCGCAGCGAATACGAATTTCCTTGTCTGGCACAAAGCCACTGATCATGTGGACGCGGACATTCGCGGCGAAGCCTTGTGGCCGTTGCTCGAACAAATCGCCGAGGCGGCTGATTGGAAAGTTTTTGTTGAGCCGGGCGCGGAGCATAACGCTTCTGCCAAGTTCAAAAATCTGCCCTCCGGCGACGCGTTGAAAATGCTGCTCGGCGACCTGAACTTCGCGCTCGTGCCGCAGACCAACGCGCCGTCGCTGCTTTACGTTTTCCGAACCACGATGCAGCACGCGACGAAACAAGTGCGCGTCGCCAAGTCCGCTAGGCGTGTTTTAAATCAACTGCTCGTCCGTGTGAAACCGGGTACGGACATTAACGCATTGGCAAAATTGATTGGTGCAAAAGTAATCGGGCGCATGGACAAGCTCGGCGTTTATCTTTTGCAATTCCCTGATGACGCCGCGACCGATGCCGCGCTCGCCCAATTGAAAAACGATAGCGACGTGCTGGCGGTGGACTATAATTATTACCTCGACCCGCCGCCAGCGGCGGAACCAATTTCTTCGTCTGCCGTGCCGTCCAGTTTTGGCCCTGTTATCTTGAAACCAAATCCGCCGGTTTCCGGCGATCCTTGCAGTCCCATCATCGGCTTGATTGATACGGGCATACAATCTCAATCCCTTGGCAGTCTAAACCAGTCAATGTTGCCGGCGCTTTCCGCGGTGGGAGATGCCGGTTCAGGCGCGACACCGCAATCCATCGGGAATCCGGTTGAGATATTTGTACCGAAACAGACTGCGGTGGCAGGCGGAATGATTTATCCGACGCATGGCACGGCGATGGCCGAGACAATCTTCCGGGCGGTTTCACAGGCGTCGGGCGGCAGCAGTTCCGTCAGGATTTTGCCGGTGGACGTTTATGGCACAGGTGCAACCACGACGAGTTGGAACGTCGCGGTGGGCATCAAAATGGCCGTGGACAACGGCGCGACCATCCTCAACTTAAGCCTCGGCGGTTCCAGCGACAGTTCGGTTTTAGGCAGCGTGATTCAACAGACAATGGCCGATGGCATTGTGATTTTCGGCGCGGCGGGCAACACGCCGGTGAACACGCCGACATTTCCGGCGGCTTATCCCGGCGTCAATGATGTGACGGCCTTGAGCCAGCCGGGACAGCTTGCCGCGTATGCAAATTTTTCGCCACAAGTCAACTTGGCTTTACCTGGAACCAGCGTGGTTTATGTTGGCAGTCAGGCTTATGTCGTTCAGGGAACTTCACCGGCCACGGCCTACGCATCGGGCATGGCGGCGGGAACGAAAAGCGTGAACTGTTTGACGTGGAAAGAAATTCTGTCGGCGATGCAGACGAAATTTCCAGTGCCGGGGAAGTAAAGCTTGTTGCCTGCCGCCGGTTCAATGTGGTTTTTTCGGCATGCAGCCGATCCTGCCGAACGCCACGACGAACGCGATGAACGCGATGACAAGAAACAAAGGCTTGCCCACCGCCGCCAGAAAGATTCCCGCGCCCAAAATCGAGGCGATGATCAGATAAACCAGAATTGCCAGAGCAAGTTTCATTGCTTGTAATTTTAGTGTTTTTGCGACGGCACGCAAGAACGCAAATTACTGTTTCCCTTTGACCAGCGCTTCGACGACGGATGAATCTGCCAGAGTCGTGATGTCGCCGATTTGATCAGTCTGGTTCTCGGCGATTTTACGCAAAATGCGGCGCATGATCTTTCCTGAACGCGTTTTCGGCAAACCGGGGGCAAATTGGATTTTATCCGGCACGGCAATCGCGCCGATTTCTTTGCGGACGTGATTCGCCAATTCTTTTTTTAATTCTTCACTGTCCGCAATTCCGTCCTTGAGCGTCACAAAAGCATAAAGCGCCTGGCCTTTGATGTCGTGCGGCATGGGCGCGACGGCAGCCTCGGCGACTTTCGCGTGGCTCACGAGCGCGCTCTCGACTTCCGCCGTGCCGATGCGATGGCCGGAGACGTTCACGACATCGTCCACGCGGCCGAGCAGCCAGTAATCACCGTCGGCATCCACGCGGCAGCCGTCACCAGTGAAATACATATTCTTGAATGTCGTGAAATAAGTGTTCACGAAACGCTCATGGTCGCCCCAAGTCGTGCGCATGATTCCCGGCCATGGTTTCTTGATGCAAAGTTTTCCACCTTCGTTTGGTTTGCATTCCGCTGCCGTCGTCGCGGAGGACAACGGGTTCGATTCCAAAAAATGGTCGGCTCGCGCTGCCGGGCTTCAAAATGTTCACGCCGGGCAACGGAGTGATTAAATGTCCGCCGGTCTCGGTCTGCCACCAAGTATCGGAAATCGGGCAGCGGCCTTTGCCGATGACGTTGTAATACCACATCCACGCCCCGGGATTGATGGGTTCGCCGACCGTGCCGAGCACGCGCAACGAACTCAAATCGTGTTTGTCCGGCCATTCATCGCCGAGCCGGATGAGCGCGCGGATGGCCGTCGGGGCGGTATAAAAACTCGTCACCTTGAATTTTTCGACGATGCGCCAAAAACGTCCGGCGTCGGGAAATGTCGGGATGCCTTCAAACATCAGCGTCGTCGCGCCGTTGCACAGCGGGCCATAGACAACGTAGCTGTGGCCGGTGACCCAGCCGATGTCGGCGGTGCAGAAATAAATGTCATCGTCGTGGATGTCGAAAACGTATTTGTGCGTCAGCGCGCTCCACAAAAGATAACCGGCGGTGCTGTGGACGACGCCTTTCGGTTTGCCGGTCGAGCCGGACGTGTAAAGGATGAACAGAAAATCCTCGGCGTTCATTTTTTCCGGCGGACAATCTGCCGACGCCTTCGCCACCAAGTCGTGATACCAAACATCGCGACCGGCGATGATGTTGCACGGTTCGTCGTTGCGTTTGACGACGACCACTTTCTGGATGCCCGGAGTTTTTTGCAGCGCAGTGTCGGCGATGACCTTGAGCGGGATGATTTTTCCGCCGCGCAAAGAGACGTTTGCGGTGATTAAAATTTTGCAGGTCGAATCATTGATGCGATCCGAAAGTGAATCCGCGCTGAACCCGCCAAACACGACGGAATGGATCACGCCGATGCGCGCGCACGCGAGCATCGCGACGGCAGCTTCGGGAATCATCGGCATATAAATCGCCACGCGGTCGCCTTTTTTGACACCGAGCGATTTCAATGCGTTCGCAAATTTACAAACGTCCGCGTGCAATTCGCCGTAGGTGATTTTTTTGACTTCGTCTTCGTTGTCGCCCTGCCAGATGATTGCGATTTTGTCGCGCAACTTGGTTTTGACGTGGCGATCCAGGCAATTGACGGTCAAATTCAATTGCCCGTCCTCAAAAAAAGTATGTTCGATTTTTTTTGCCGATGAATCCCAAATAAATTTTCCGGCGACGGTCGGTTTTTTGAACCATTCCAAATTTTCCGCCTGCTCCAGCCAGAATTTTTCCGGTTCGCGGATAGACTGCTGATAAAGCGCGTTGAATTCCGGTGCATTAATCAGCGCGCGTTTCAAAACCTCCGGCGACGGCGGAAATGTGCGGCTCTCGTGCGACAGCGATTCGGTAGAAATGGTTTTATTTTGCGTCGTCATGGCGATTGGATTACGCGACATTTCCGCAGAACTTTTTGCCGCTGTCAATCGCGCGAGTGTTGACAAACCAATTTTTCTCCGCAAGTTTGCCGCCCGACAAATGGGCAAAACACTCATCATCGCGGAAAAACCGTCGGTCGCCGGAGATATTTCCAAGGCGCTCGGCAAGTTCGAGAAAAACGCAGACTTCTACGAAAATGACCAATACGTCATCTCGTCGGCGGTCGGCCATCTGCTCACCATCGCCGTGCCGGAACAGTTTGAGGTCAAGCGCGGCAAGTGGACTTTTGCCAATCTGCCGGTCATTCCGCCGCACTTCGATCTGCTGCCCATTGAGAAAAATGAGGCGCGGCTAAAAGTGCTGGTCAAGCTCATCAAACGCAAGGATGTCACCGCGCTCGTGAATGCCTGCGACGCTGGGCGCGAAGGCGAATTGATTTTCCGCTACATCGTTCAATACGCGAAAACGGACAAGCCGATCCAACGGCTGTGGCTGCAATCCATGACGCCCGCCGCGATTCGCGATGGCTTCGCGCATTTGCGTACTGATTCGGAAATGATTCCGCTCGCCGATGCGGCGACGTGCCGCAGCGAGAGCGACTGGCTCATCGGCATCAACGGCACGCGGGCGATGACGGCGTTTAATTCCAAGACCGGCGGCTTTCATCTCACGACGGTCGGCCGCGTGCAGACGCCGACGCTGGCGATTTTGGTCGAGCGCGAAGAGAAGATTAAAAAATTTGTTCCGCGCAACTACTGGGAAATTCATGGAACCTTTGCAGCGGAAGCGGGCGAATATGTCGGGCGCTGGTTTGACGAAAAATTTGCCAAGAAAGACGGCGACGATCAACTCAAACAGGAACGCGTCTGGGATGTCAGCTTTCGCTGAAGCCATTCGAGCGAAATGTCTCGGCAAGCCGGGCATCGTCACGGAAGAAAGCAAGCCGACGACTTCGATGTCGCCGCAACTTTATGATTTGACGACGCTGCAGCGCGAGGCGAATGGCCGGTTTGGTTTCTCCGCCAAGAATACGCTTGGCCTGGCGCAGGCGCTTTACGAAAAACATAAAGTTCTGACTTATCCGAGAACGGATTCGCGCGCATTGCCGGAAGATTATATTGGAAACGGTCAAGAAGACGATGGCGATGTTGGCGGACACGAATTACCGCACGTCGGCGGAGACAGATTTTGAAGAACGGCTGGGTGCGCCCGAACAAGCGCATCTTTAATAATGCAAAAGTTTCCGATCACTTTGCGATCATTCCCACGCTCGTCGCGCCGAAACATTTGAGCGAGCCGGAGCAGAAACTTTACGACCTCGTCACGAAACGGTTTCTCGCGATCTTTTATCCGGCGGCGGAATTTCTCGTGACCACGCGCATCACGCGCGTTGAAAGCGAACCATTCAAAAGCGAAGGCAAAGTGATGGTCAACGCCGGCTGGCTGGCAGTTTATGGCAAGGAAGCGGCGGAATCGGACGACACGCCGATCCTCGTGCCGGTCAAGCCGAACGAAAAAGTGAAGACGAAAAAATCGAAGTCGAGGCGAACGTCACCAAACCGCCGGCGCGTTATTCGGAAGCGACGTTGCTCGGCGCGATGGAAGGCGCGGGCAAATTGGTCGAGGACGAAGAACTTGCGCGAGGCGATGATTGAAAAAGGTCTCGGCACGCCCGCGACGCGCGCGACGATCATCGAAGGTTTGATCTGGGAAAAATATATCCACGCGCAATGGACGCGAATTGCAGCCGACGGCAAAAGCATTTTCATTGATTACCCTGTTGCGCGGTTTGGAAATTCCCGCAATTGTGCTCGCCGGAATTGACGGGCGAATGGGAATTCAAGTTGAACCTGATGGCGCGCGGCAAAATGAAGCGCGATGATTTCATGGCGGAGATCGCCGACGCGACGCGCGACATCGTGGCGAAGGCCAAGAGCTATGAGAGCGACACGATTCCCGGCGATTTCGGCGTGCTTAAAGTGCCGTGTCCGAAATGCGGCGGCGAGATTCACGAGAATTACAAAAAATTCCAGTGCCAGAAATGCGACTTCGCGCTCTGGAAAATCGTCGGCGGGACGGCAGTTTGAACCGGCGGAGATCGAGGAGCTCATCAGCAAAGGCACGGTCGGGCCGCTGCAAGGTTTCCGCAGCAAGCAGGGATTTCCGTTCGCCGCGATTATTAAAATGGGCGCGGAGTTCAAGCCGGAGTTTGATTTTGGCAACGACAAAAATGCGGACGGCGCGGATTCAGCGCCGATTGATTTCACCGGCAAAGAGCCGCTCGGCAAATGTCCCGAAGTGCGGCGCGCATGTCTTCGACGCGGGCATGAATTACATTTGCGAGAAAGCGACCGGCCCGGACAAGACCTGCACGTTCAAGACTGGCAAAATCATTTTACAGCAGACCGATTGAGGCGGCGCAGGTGAAAAAAATGCTGGAGACAGGCAAGACGGATTTGCTCACGAATTTTGTTTCCAAGAAAAACAACCGCGCGTTCAAGGCGTTTCTCGTGATCAAGGACGGCGGCACGGCGTTTGAATTTGCACCGCGCGAAAAAAAGGGCAAGGCGAAGGACGGAACGCCATCGCGAGCCGATGCCGAAGATTGATTTCACCGGCAAGGAAATCATCGGCAAATGCCCGAAGTGCAAGGGAAACGTCTTCGACACGGAAGCGGGCTATCTTTGCGAAAATTCCCAACGCGACGCAAAGGCATGCAAATTCAAGATTGGCAAAACGATTTTGGAACAGCCGATCGAACTCGCGCAGGCGCAAAAAATTCTCGCCGACGGCAAGAGCGATCTGCTCGACAAATTCATTTCCAAGGCGGGCAAACCGTTTCCGGCGTATCTCGTCATGGATGCGAAAGGAAAAATCACTTTTGATTTTCCGCCGCGCGAATAACCGCGGATGACGCGGATTGAATCATCGGCGCAATCCGCGTAATCTGCGATTAAATGGAAAAGGAATCCGAACAGCCAAAAGCTGAAATCCGCGACAAATGGATTCAGAAATTCCTCGCGCATCTTGCCACGGATCGCGGCGCGTCGGTTTATACGCAGCGGAATTACAAGCAGGCGTTGATGGAATTTTCGCGCTGGCATTTGGAAAGTCTAAAGTCCGATGTCCAAAGTCCAAAGTCGGCGGGAGGCGTTGCGTGGGAAAAATTGTCGCGCGACGATTTTCGCAGCTTCGTGAGATCTCTTGGACGAAATAATTTGAGTCGCGCGGCAACCCAACTCCGTTTTTCCGCGCTGCGGACGTTTTACAAATTTCTCATCCGCCACGGTGCGGCCGAAAGTTCGCCGATAAAAAATCTGTCGCTGCCGAAACTGGAAAAGCGGCTGCCGAAATTTTTGACGAAGCAGCAGATGGAGGCATTGCTCATCGCGCCGTTTGAGCTTTTGAAGATTCAGAAGACCAAAAAAGGCCGGTCGGCCAGTTTCCCAAATCGCCGCGTTGCGCGACGTGGCCGTTCTTGAAACGATTTATTCCTGCGGCTTGCGCGTGAGCGAGCTGTGCGGTTTGCGTGTGGACGACATTGACTGGAGCGAGCAAATCGTGCGTGTGCGCGGCAAAGGAAAAAAAGAACGGCTGGTGCCGATTGGCAAACCGGCGTTGATGGCGATTCAGGATTATTGGAACACGTTCAAACAGCCGCCGGGCGGGGCGTCGCCGATTTTTTTTGCGGAGACAAAAAAACGCGCGCCGCTTGCCCCGGTCCAGCTCGCGCGGCGGTTGAAACAATTTCTCGCCATCGCCGGGCTGGATCCGGGTTTGACGCCGCACAAGTTGCGGCACAGTTACGCGACGCATCTGCTGGACGCGGGCGCGGATTTGCGGAGCGTGCAGGAATTGCTCGGCCACGCGCACCTGGTCACGACGCAGGTTTACACGCACGTCACGACGGAGCGGTTGAAGAAGGCTTACGACGCGGCGCATCCGCGGGCGTAAAATAGATTTGAGTTTCCGCGCGCTTTTTGCAGAATCAGACTTAAGGAATTTTTTCCGGTATAAAATGAACTGGTCTTTTGCTTTTCGTCCCAAGCTGGTGGATGCGCTGAAAAATTATTCGGCGCAAACTTTTTTTGCCGATCTCACGGCGGGTTTGATCGTCGGCATTGTAGCGCTGCCGCTTTCGATGGCGCTGGCGATTGCGTCGGGACTGAAGCCGGAAATCGGGATTTTCACCGCCATCATCGGCGGCCTGCTGGTTTCGGCCTTGGGCGGTTCGCGCGTGCAGATCGGCGGGCCGGCGGGCGCGTTCGTGCCGTTGCTGGCGCCGATTGTCATGTTGCATGGGCCGGAGGCGCTGGTCGTCTGCGCACTGATGGCGGGCGTGATTTTGTTTGTTTTGGGGGCGTGCAAGCTCGGCACGATGATTCGTTATATCCCATTTCCGGTCGTGACCGGATTCACGAGCGGCATTGCCATCATCATCATGAGCACGCAGATCCGGGATTTCTTCGGGTTGCAAACAAAATTGCCTCCGGATTTCATGGGCAAAATTCGTGACTTGGTGGGCGAACGTGATTTATCGGGCAATTATCATTTTCAATTTAATTTTCACCCAAATCTACCGACGGTGCTGCTGGCGGTGGCGGCAACTTTGGCGATCTGGTTCTGGCCAAAAAAAATCGGGCGGCGCGTGCCGGGTTCGATGGTGGTGGTGATTCTCGCGACGGTCGCGTCGGTGGTTTTCTCGTTCAACGAAAAATTCGGGATCGCCACGCTTGGTTCGCAATTTGGCGCGATGTCGCAAAGCCTGCCGCTGCCGCACTGGCCGTCGCTGTCTTTGGAAGCCTGGCGCGCGCTGGTGCCGGCGGCGATGACCATCGCAGTGCTGGGCGCGATCGAATCGCTCCTGTCGGCGGTGGTCTCGGACGGGATGATTGACGACCGGCACGATTCGAACCAGGAATTGATGGGGCAGGGCGTGGCCAACATGGTGATGGGAATTTTCGGCGGAATGCCGGTGACCGGGGTGATCGCGCGCACGGCCACGAACGTCCGCAGCGGCGGGCAGACGCCGGTGGCGGGAATCATTCACTCGCTGACGCTGCTGGTGATTTTGCTGCTGGCCGCGCCGCTGGCAAAACATATTCCGCTCGCGGCATTGAGCGCGGTGCTGGTGGTCGTATCGCTGCGCATGGGCGAGTGGCACCAGTTCGTGCGGCTGAAACGCTGGCCGAAAAGTGACGCGATGGTTTTTCTTTGTGCGTTCACGCTGACGGTCGCAATTGATTTGCCGACGGCGGTGGGTGCGTCGCTGATTCTGGCGTCGGCGCTGCTCGTGAAACGGCTCTCAGAAACCACGCGCGTCAGCGCGGAAGAAGACGTCACGCAGGCGGGCGCGCCGGGGCAGACGACCGCCGGGAAAAAAATCCCGGATGGTGTTTTGGTGTTCCGGATTTTCGGCGCGTTCTTTTTTGGCGCGGCGGACAAATTGGAGTCGTCACTGCGGCGGTCGGGCCAGTTACCAGAGGTTTTGATTTTGCGGATGCGCGATGCGCTGGCGCTGGATGCGACCGGACTTGATGCGCTGGAGGATTTGTTTGAAAAATTGCAGAAGGATAAAAAGGCGTTGATTCTTTGCGCGCCACATTCGCAGCCGTTGTTCGCGCTGACGCGCGCCGGTTTCATTGACCGGCTCGGCATGGACAATATTTGCGGCGACATGGATGCGTCGCTGGCGCGCGCGCGGGAAATTCTGGCGAAAAAAGCCTGGAAACGTGCTTGATCAGACAGCGAAGAAAAAATTAAATTGTGTGTTGACAAGAAAGTCGTTGTTGAATAATTTGTTTGGCGTAGCAAGTCCGTAAAAAGTCAAAACAGCCGATTGCCCCTCGAATTTTCGAGAGAAAATGAATGAGGGGATTGGTTTTTTGTCGTTTTGCACATTGCTGCCAGGCTGGACTATGATTCGAGTGCGCCCATGTAGCTCAGTTGGTAGAGCACGTCCTTGGTAAGGACGAGGTCATCAGTTCAATCCTGATCATGGGCTCCATTAAAAAACGCAACGAGCAACGAACGAAACATTAACGCAGGAGAATAAAATGGCTAAAGAGCAATTTCAAAGAACGAAACCGCACGTCAACGTCGGCACGATTGGTCACGTTGACCATGGCAAATCCACTTTGACCGCGGCAATTGTCCACACCCAAAGCAAGAAAGGTCTGGCCACGCCGATCTCTTATGCGGACATCACCAAAGGCGGCACGGTGCGCGACGAAAACAAGACCGTCACCATCGCGGTTTCCCACGTCGAATACGAAAGCGCGACCCGCCACTACGCGCATGTTGACTGCCCCGGCCACGCGGATTATGTGAAGAACATGATCACCGGCGCGGCGCAGATGGATGGCGCGATTCTCGTCGTCAGCGCGGCGGACGGCCCGATGCCGCAAACGCGCGAACACATTTTGCTCGCCCGCCAGGTCGGCGTTCCGGCGATTGTGGTTTTCCTGAACAAGATTGACCTCGTGGACGACAAGGAATTGCTTGACCTCGTCGAGATGGAAATCCGCGATTTGCTGACGAAGTATGGTTTTCCCGGCGACAAAACGCCGGTTGTGCGCGGCAGTTCTGCTGCGGCGATGGCCGACAAGCCGGAAGGCCAGAAGGCGATCCAGGAATTGATGGACGCGATTGATAATTTCATTCCGCTTCCAGTTCGCGAAGTGGACAAGCCGTTTTTGATGTGCGTCGAAGACGTGTTCAATATTGAAGGTCGCGGCACGGTCGTGACCGGTCGTGTTGAACGCGGCGTGCTCAAGAAGATGGAAGAAGTTGAAATCGTCGGCTTGAAGGACACGCGCAAGACGGTCGCGACGGACATTGAAATGTTCCGCAAACTTTTGGATTCGGCGAGCGCGGGCGACAACGTCGGTGTTTTGCTGCGCGGCACGAAAAAGGAAGAAGTGGAGCGCGGCATGGTTTTGGCCAAGCCCGGTTCCATCAAGCCGCACACGAAATTCAAGGCGGAAGTTTATGTCTTGACCAAGGATGAAGGTGGCCGTCACACGCCGTTCTTCACGAACTATCGTCCGCAGTTCTATTTCCGCACATCTGACGTGACCGGCACGCTGACCTTGCCGACGGGCGTTGAAATGGTGATGCCCGGCGACAATGTTTCGGTGGAGATTGAATTGCAGAAGTCCGTCGCCATGGACAAGGGTTTGAAGTTCGCCATCCGCGAAGGCGGCCGCACCATCGGTTCGGGCGTCGTCGTGGAAATCATCGCGTAAAGTATTGTGAATTACGGGAGCTGGGGATTGAATGCCCCGGCTCCCTTTTCGTCCAAAAATGAAACGGTTTGACGGTGTAGGGCGTTAGCTCAATTGGTAGAGTAGCGGTCTCCAAAACCGTTGGTTGTAGGTTCAAGTCCTACACGCCCTGCCAGCCGGAGAGGTGGCAGAGTGGTCTATCGCGGCGGTCTTGAAAACCGCTTCAGGTGAAAACCTGACGGGGGTTCGAATCCCTCCCTCTCCGCCAAAGAAATTGTGAATGATTTGACAAAAATTTTGATTTGGGTGGTCGTCATCGGAGCGCTGTTCGGCCTCCTGTGGTGGCAAGGGCAGATCCGCAGCCTGGCCGTCTATTTTCAGGAGACGCGCGAAGAATTGAAAAAGTGCTCGTGGCCGACTTGGGAAGAGCTGAAAGGCTCCACCGCGCTCGTCATCGTTTCCATCGCGTTGCTCGGGGCGTTCACCGTGGTGGTGGATTTCGCCATGAACCTGATTTTGCACAAGCTCATCTGATCATGCGTAATCAATGGTTCATCATCCAGACGCTGTCCGGCCAGGAAAACAAGGTCAAGGACAGCATCGAGAAGCGCGTCAAGACCGACGAGATGCAGGATTACGTCAAGGAAGTCCTCGTGCCGATCGAAAAAGTCGTCGAGGTGCGCAACCAGAAAAAAACCGTGTCGAGCCGCAAGTTGTGGCCGGGCTATGTTTTTGTGGACATGGTGTTGCTGGATGAAAACAACCGCATCATCGAAGAGCCGTGGTATTTCATCAAGGAAACGCAGGGCGTGATCGGGTTTGTCGGCGGCGAACCGCCGGTGCCGACGCCGACCGCCGAGGTCGAGGCCATCAAGACGCAGATTTCCGCGTCGGAAGAAACGGAAAAACCGAAGGTCAATTTTGAAGTCGGCGAGACGATCAAGATCAACAACGGGCCGTTCCTGAATTTCAGCGGCGTGATCGAGGAGATTGATCCCGATCGCGGCAAGTTGAAAGTGACCGTGAACATTTTCGGACGTAACACGCCGGTCGAACTTGAATACTGGCAAGTCGAGAAAGCTTAAAATTTTTATGGCAAAGAAGATTACAGGATACATCAAATTGCAGATTGCCGCCGGTCAGGCGAATCCCGCGCCGCCCGTCGGCCCGTCGCTCGGCCAGCACGGCGTCAACATCATGGCGTTCTGCAAGGAATTTAACGCCGTCACGAAAAACGACGCGGGACTCGTGATTCCCGTCGTCATCACCGTTTATCAGGACAAGTCGTTCACGTTCATCACCAAGTCGCCGCCGGCGTCCATTCTCTTGAAGAAAGCCGCAGGCATCACCGCCGGCTCGAAAGTGCCGAACAAGGACAAAGTCGGCAAGGTGACGCGCAAACAGGTTTTGGACATCATCAAGATGAAATCCAAGGACATGAACACGACGAACGAAGAAGCGGCGTTCCGCGTCATTTCGGGAACGGCGCGCAGCATGGGAATTGAAGTTGTCGGTTGAGAAAAAAATAAAACGAAAGGCTTATTATGACGATTAAGAAACAATGAAACAACTGTAAGCGGTTTGGAAATTGCCGCACCTCATTGTCCTGCTTATTGCAGGTTTGCTTGGTGTTGCACCTTCACTGTTGGCCAATTATCAATTTTCTCACACTTCGTTTTTCTCGGCATTTGCACCGTTTTTGCCGATTTGGATTCCGTTTTGTTGCTTAACGATTCCGCTCATTTATTACCTTTGCCGTGAAATTTCAAGTCTTCGGAAACGAGTCGAACATTTGGAAAAGAAAAACAACTCGTAATTAAATTCGCGGGAGAGCCAAAAGCTCGCTTGCACCGCACCAAAATAAAATGCCAAGTAAACGATTCAAAAAAGCACTCGAAGTTGTGGATGCGAAAAAAACGTATCCGCTGAAGGATGCCGTCGGCGTCCTCGCAAAATTTCCGAAGGCGAAATTCAACGAGACGATTGACCTCGCGTTCCGCCTCGGCGTTGACCCGAAGCAGTCGGACCAAATGGTTCGCGGCACGGTTCCGCTTCCGCACGGCAGCGGCAAGACGGTTCGCGTTTTGGTTTTCACGCGCGACGGAAATGCAGCCGAAGCCGCGAAAGCTGCGGGCGCGGAATACGTCGGTTTCGCCGACATGATCCAAAAGTGCAATGAAGGCTGGAATGATTTTGACGTGGCGATTGCCACGCCCGAAGCGATGATTGAAGTCCGCAAGCTCGGCAAAGTTCTCGGACCGCGCGGCCTGATGCCGAATCCGAAAACCGGCACGGTCACGGACGACACGGCGAAGGCTGTGAAGGAAGTGAAGGCCGGTCGCGTTGAATTCAAGACCGACAAAGCCGGAAATGTTCACGTCATCGTCGGCAAGGCTTCGTTCAAGCCGGAACAGATTGAAGAAAATGCGCGCGCGGTGATTGAAGCCGTCGCGAAGGCAAAGCCGTCAAGCGTCAAAGGAATTTACATCAGTTCATGCACGCTGTCGGCGACGATGAGTCCGCCCGTGCGCGTGGACGTGCGCGAGTTCTCAAACAATTAAAATAATTTTATCATGCGTGCTGAAAAACAAATTTTGACGAAGGAATACGCCGCGCGGTTGAACGCCTCGCCGTTCTTCATCGTGGTCGGTTATCAAGGACTCAAGGTCGCCCATTTGACCGAATTGCGGAAACGTCTGCAAACGGCGGGCGCGGAAGTCCACGTCGTGAAAAATTCCATCTTTCGCATCGCGGCGAAGGAAGCGGGAGTTGCGGAATTGAACGGCTCGCTCGCCGGACAGATGGCCGTCGTGACCGGGCAGAAGGATATTTCCGCCGCGGCGAAGGCGTTGAAAAATTTCGCGGCGGAATTCGACAAGCTGAAGATCAAGTTCGGCTTCTTGAACAATTCGCGTTTGGAAGAAGCTGGAATCATCGCGCTGGCGGATTTGCCGAGCCTCGATGTTTTGCGCGCGAAAATTTTGGGCCTGCTCGTTGCACCGGCGACGAAGCTGGCGATTTTGATCAATACGCCCGCGTCGCAGTTGGCGCAGGTCATCAAGGCGAAATCGGAGAAATCCGAATAACAATTTCCGTTTCGTTTTTGCGAAATGGATTAACAAACAACAACAAACGTAAATCGTCGGTTTGCAGGCTGTGAACTGAAATTCGCCGTAGCTTCGGCGGACGACGAGACGACAGAAAGAAAAGTAATATGGCTGACATCGCAAACATCGTGGAAGAATTGAGCAAGTTGACGGTCTTGGAAGCCGCCGACTTGGTGAAACAACTTGAAACCAAATGGGGCGTGAGCGCCGCCGCGCCTGTCGCGGTCGCCGCTGCCGGTGGCGCTGCCGCTGGTGGTGCTGCTCCGGCTGCCGCTGCGAAGGACACGTTTGACGTGATCCTCGTTTCTGCTCCGGCGGACAAGAAGATCGCGGCGATCAAAGCCGTTCGCGAAATCAAGGCCGGCCTCGGATTGGCGGAAGCCAAGGCGCTGGTCGAAGGCGCGCCGAAGCCCGTGCTGGAAGGCGCGAACAAGGCTGACTCGGACGCGGCCAAGAAAAAGCTCGAGGAAGCGGGCGCGAAAGTGGAAGTCAAGTAATTGCAGTTATCGGAGTCGCTCCGGCGGTTTTCGCCGGGGCGCTCCATTAAAATTTTTATCAGGTCCAAAACGGAAATTTAGTCTGTGTTTTTGGCAAGTTCGTCGTTGAACGCGGCGTGCTTGCCTAGTGTCGTTAATTAATTGCAATGCGGTTTTCGCATTGCGGAACAGAAAAGGTCAAAATGCCATCGCGAGCCACTGAAAGAATCAACTTCGGCAAAATCAAAGAGATTGTCGTGCCGCCCAACATGATCGAGTTGCAGACGAATTCCTACAAGGAATTTTTGCAGGCCGACACCCACGGAAAACGCGACAAAAGCGCCGGCCTTGAATCGGTCTTTCACGAGGTGTTTCCCATCGAGAGTTACGATGGCAAGTGCAAGCTGAAATACAAATCCTACGAGATCGGTGAGCCGAAAATTGACTGGCTGGAGTGCCTGCGCGAGGGACTGACCTACGGCGCGCCGCTTTATGTCACCTTCCTGCTTGAGGAAGAAGCCAAGAGCGGCAAGGAAGAAAAAGTTTTCATGGGCGAACTCCCGCTGATGACGCCGCAAGGCACGTTCGTCATCAATGGCGCGGAGCGCGTGGTGGTCTCGCAGTTGCACCGTTCGCCGGGCATCGCGTTCGAGGCCACGCAGCATCTGAACGGGAAATTGCTGCACAGCTTCCGCGTCATCCCCGACCGCGGCTCGTGGTATGAGGCGCAATTCGACACGAGCGATCTGCTTTACGTTTATCTCGACCGCAAAAAACGCCGCCGGAAATTTTTGACTTCGACGCTGTTCCGCGCGCTGTCGTTCCTCGATGTTGAAAGCACCATCAACATGAAGAGCAAGGACAACGGCGAAAAGACGCGCGGCTCGGACGAGGAAATTTTGAAATTGTTTTATGAAGTTCAGGAACTTTCAGTCAAAGACGCCGAGAAGCTGGAAGATTTGCCGAATTACGTTTTGATCCATGACGCTACCGACGAGGAAAAAGGCCTCGTTGTGGCGCGTGCGTTTGAGCCGTTGTCGAAAGCCGTCATCAAGCAGATTGCCGAACTCGGCGTGACGAAAGTCAAGGTCGTGGACACTTCGGTGGACGAAGGCATCATGATCAAATGCCTCAAAAAGGATCCGGCAAAAAACGAAGAAGAGGCGTTGAAGGATATTTACCGTCGGTTGCGTCCTGGAGATCCACCGACGGCGGCGAACGCACGTGCGTTGCTCAAGCGCTTGTTTTTCGATCCGAAGCGTTATGATTTGGGCCGCGTTGGTCGTTACAAAATCAACCAGAAGCTCGGACTGAAAGACAAACAGGAATCCCGCATCCTGACGAAAGAAGATTTGGTCGCCGCGACGAAGTATCTGCTCCGCCTCAAAAAAGGCGAGGGCAGCGTGGACGACATTGACCATCTCGGCAGCCGTCGCATCCGCACGGTCGGGGAATTGCTTGCGAACCAGTGCCGCGTCGGTCTTGCGCGCACGGAACGCCTCGTCAAGGAACGCATGACGTTGTTTGACCAGAGCATCGAGCAGATGATGCCGCAGAAGCTCATCAACCCGAAGGCGCTCTCGGCGGTCATCCGCGATTTCTTTGGCCGGAGCCAGTTGTCGCAGTTCATGGACCAGATCAATCCGCTGGCGGAACTCACGCACAAACGCCGCTTGTCGGCGCTTGGACCAGGCGGTCTCTCGCGTGATCGCGCGGGCTTTGAAGTCCGCGACGTGCATCCATCGCATTACGGTCGTATTTGTCCAATTGAAACGCCGGAAGGCCCGAACATCGGTTTGATCGCGTCGCTTGCGACATTTGCGCGCATCAACGATTTCGGTTTTCTCGAAACGCCATATCGCAAAGTTGAAAAAGGCCGTGTCACCGAACACATTGATTACCTGACCGCCGACCGTGAAGAGCAATTCATCGTCGCGCAGGCGAACTCGTTGATTGATGACAAGGGTCGTTTCCTGACCGAACGCGTCGTCTGCCGGTCGCGCACGGACTTCATTGACGTCGAGCCGGACAAGGTGGATTACATGGACGTTTCGCCGAAGCAGCTTGTCTCGATCGCGGCGTCGCTGATTCCGTTCCTCGAACACGACGATGCGAACCGCGCGTTGATGGGTTCAAACATGCAACGCCAGGCCGTGCCGCTGCTCATCACCGATGCGCCGCTGGTTTCGACCGGGCTTGAAGATCGCGTGGCGCGCGACTCGCGCGCCGTTGCCGTCGCCGATGAAGCGGGCAAAGTTGCTTCTGTCACCGGCAACCAGGTCATCATCACGGAAGACGGAAAATTGCCGGAAACGAAAAAGAAAATTAAGCACGATCCGGCGAACGGCGTTCACGTTTATCCGATCCGCAAGTTCATGCGGTCGAATGCCGCGACTTGCATCAACCAGAAAATTCTGGTGGGCAAGGGCGATCATGTGCGCAAAGGCCAGGTCATCGCCGATGGACCTTGCACGGAAAACGGCGAGCTTGCGCTCGGCCGCAATGTGCTCGTCGCATTCATGCCGTGGAATGGCTACAACTTCGAGGACGCGATTCTCATCAGCGAGAAAATCGTCAAGGAAGACATTTTCACGAGCATTCACATTGATGAATTTGAAGTGGCCGCCCGCGACACGAAGCTCGGGCCGGAAGAAATCACGCGTGACATCCCGAACCTCGGCGACGAGGCGTTGAAGAATCTCGCGCCCGATGGCGTCATCCGCATCGGCGCGGAAGTGAAACCCGGCGACATTCTCGTCGGCAAGATCACGCCGAAATCCGAAACCGAACTCGCGCCGGAAGAACGTTTGCTCCGCGCCATCTTCGGCGAAAAGGCGGCGGATGTGAAGGACACTTCGTTGAAAGTTCCGTCCGGCACTTACGGCATCGTCATGGACGTGAAAGTTTCGTCCAAGAAGGACGGCGAGAAGAGCACGCGTTCCACTTCCAGCGAGGAAAAGCGCCACTCGAAGCAGATTGAGTCCGACCACCAGAAGAAATTGAACGAGTTGCAGGATCAGTTGACGGAGGCGTTGAGCAATATTTTGCTCGGCGAAAAAATTCCGCTCGACGTGGTGAATTCCGAGACCGGCGAAATCATCATCCCGGCGAACCGCAAAATCACGAAGACGCTGTTGCGCAAGCTCGCGACGGTTTACGACCGCATCGAAATTGATCCGTCGCCGATCCGCAACAAGATCACGGAGATCATCGGCCAGTTCAAAAAGCGTTTCGACGATTTGCAGATGCAATACGACGAGGAGATCGAACGCGCCGAGGCAGGCGAAGGCACGGAAGCCGGCATCGTCAAGTCGGTGAAAGTTTACATCGCGTCGAAACGGAAATTTCCGTCGGTGACAAGATGGCCGGTCGTCACGGTAACAAGGGCGTCGTCGCCAAGATCGTGAAGGAAGAAGACATGCCGCATCTCGCGGACGGAACGCCGGTGGAAATTGTTTTGAATCCGCTGGGCGTGCCGAGCCGTATGAACGTCGGCCAGGTTTTGGAAACGCACTTGGGCTGGGCGGCGAAAATCCTCGGCTTGAAATTCGCGACGCCGGTTTTCGACGGCATCAAGGAAAAGGACATTCGCGGCTATTTGAAACAAGCCGGATTGCCCGAACACGCCAAGACGCATCTTTACGATGGGCGCACCGGCGATATGTTCGACCAGGAAATTGTCGTCGGCTACATTTACATGATGAAGCTCGGCCACTTGGTCGCGGACAAGATTCATGCCCGCGCGGTCGGCCCGTATTCGCTCGTCACGCAGCAGCCGCTCGGCGGCAAGGCGCAATACGGCGGCCAGCGTTTCGGCGAAATGGAAGTGTGGGCGATGGAAGCCTACGGCGCGGCTTACACGTTGCAGGAACTCCTGACCGTGAAATCCGACGACGTGCAGGGCCGCACGCGCATTTACGAGAGCATCGTCAAGGGCGACAACTCGCTCGAGGCGGGCATCCCGGAATCGTTCAACGTGCTGGTGAAGGAAATGCAATCGCTCGGCCTCGATGTGAAAGTCGGTTACACGAACCCGGCGGAACATCCAACTGACAACGCCCAGGCGATCACGGCTTTGACCGCAGAGTAATTAATATTATTTTATGACCACTTCAAAAGAAAACGCCCGCGAATTGCTCGGACTTGAAAAAGTCAACCAGGTGGATTACATCGGGATCACGCTTGCGTCGCCCGACGCCATCCGCTCGTGGAGCAAGGGCGAAGTCAAGAATCCCGAGACCATCAATTACCGCACGTTCAAGCCGGAAAAAGGCGGCTTGTTCTGCGAACGCATTTTCGGTCCGGTCAAGGACTGGGAATGTTCCTGCGGCAAATACAAGCGCATCAAACATCGCGGCATCGTCTGCGACCGTTGCGGCGTCGAGGTGACGCTCGCGCGCGTGCGCCGCGAACGCATGGGCCACATCGAACTGGCCGTGCCAACCTGCCATATCTGGTTTTTCAAGTGCATGCCGTCGCGCATCGGCCTCGCGCTGGACATGACGGCGCGGCATTTGGAACGCGTGATTTATTACGAGGATTATCTGGTCATTGATCCGGGCAACACGCCGCTCAAGCAGAATCAATTGTTGAGCGAACTCGAATGTCGCGAAGCGCGCGAAACTTACGGCGCGGAAGCGTTCGTCGCCAAGATGGGCGCGGAAGCCGTGCGCGAAGCTTTGGAACGCGTGGACTTGGTCAAGGGCGCGCACGAATTGGAACGCGCGATGACCGAAACCAAAAGCAAACAAATCCGCAAGAAACTCGCGAAGCGCATCAAGCTGTTGCAGGGACTCGGTTCGTCGAAGAGCCGTCCGGAATGGATGATTCTTACGGTGCTGCCGGTGATTCCGCCGGATTTGCGCCCGCTCGTGCCGCTCGAAGGCGGACGTTTTGCGACGTCCGATTTGAACGATCTTTATCGCCGCGTCATCAACCGGAACAACCGTCTCAAGACGCTGTTGCAATTGAAAACGCCGGAAGTGATTATCCGAAATGAAAAGCGCATGTTGCAGGAAGCCGTGGATGCGTTGTTCGACAACGGTCGTCACGGACGCCCGGTCACCGGCGCGGGAAATCGTTCGTTGAAATCTTTGAGCGACATGCTCAAGGGCAAGGGCGGACGCTTCCGTCAGAATTTGCTCGGCAAGCGCGTGGATTATTCAGGCCGCTCGGTCATCGTGATCGGTCCGGAACTGAAATTGAACCAATGCGGTCTGCCGAAAAAGATGGCGCTCGTTTTGTTCGAGCCGTTCATCATCCGTCGCTTGAAAGAACTCGGCTATGTTCACACCGTTCGCAGCGCGAAGAAAATGATCGAGCGCCAGACGAAGGAAGTTTGGGACGTTCTCGAAGAAGTGACGAAGGGTCATCCGGTGTTGCTCAACCGTGCGCCGACGTTGCACCGTCTGTCCGTGCAGGCGTTCGAACCGATGTTGATCGAAGGCGAAGCGATTCGCATTCATCCGCTCGTCTGCACCGCTTACAACGCGGACTTCGACGGTGACCAAATGGCCGTTCACGTTCCGTTGTCCGTCGAGGCGCAGATGGAAGCGCGCCTGCTGATGATGGCGACGAACAATATTTTCTCGCCCTCGTCCGGCAAGCCGATCATCACGCCGACGCAGGACATCACGCTCGGTTGTTATTATGTCACCGCCGAACCGCGCAAGGCTGCGCCGGCGAATTCAAACGACCTGCCGTTGTTCGGCTCGAAGGAAGAAGTCCAGTTCGCCTACGACGACGGCGCGATGAAAACGCACGATCGCATCCGTCTGGCGAATCCTGATTTCAACCGCAAGACCGTTTACGGCGATGCGACCAAGAAAGTCATCGAGACGACCGTTGGCCGCGTACTGTTCAGCGAAATCTGGCCGGAAGAACTTGGCTTTTTCAATCGTTCCGCTGGCAAGAGTCAGCTCGGAGATTTGATCTGGAAATGTTACAAGTTTGCCGGTCACGAAAAAACCGTGATCATGCTCGACAAGCTCAAGGAACTCGGTTTCCGCGAGGCGACGAAGTCCGGCGTGTCCATCGGCATTGATGACATGATCATCCCGAAGGAACGCGACCAGGAAATTGAAGGCGCGCACAAGCAGATCCGCGAAGTTGAGAAGCAATATCGCAAGGGCGTCATCACGCCGGGCGAGCGTTACAACAAGATCGTGGATATCTGGACGCATTGCACGGATCAGATTTCCGGCGTCATGTTCAAGACGCTCGAACAGAACCAGGGCAAGAAGGAATACAACCCCGTCTTCTTGATGGTGGATTCCGGCGCGCGTGGCAACAAGCAGCAGGTGCGTCAGCTCGCCGGTTTGCGCGGCCTCATGGCCAAGCCGAGCGGCGACATCATCGAGAAACCGATTCTCGCGAATTTCCGGGAAGGTCTTTCGGTTCTGGAATATTTCATCTCGACTCACGGCGCGCGCAAAGGTCTGGCCGACACCGCGCTCAAGACCGCCGACTCCGGTTACATGACGCGCAAGCTCGTGGACGTTTCGCAGGACGTGATCATTCAGGAAGAAGATTGCGGCACGACGAACGGCATCTGGGTTTCCGCCGTGTATGAAGGCGAAGACGAAGTGGTCAAGCTCGCGGATCGTATCGTGGGACGTTTCTCCTGCGACGACATGGTCAATCCGACGAACCCGAAGGAATTTCTCATTCGCGCGAACGAGGAAATTGACGAGGAAAAGGCGAAGCGCTTGGAAGCCACGGCCATTGACCGGATGCGCATCCGTTCCGTGCTGACTTGCGAAAGCAAGCACGGCATTTGCATTCATTGCTATGGCCGCAGTCTCGCGACCGGCGCGCTCGTCAAGCTCGGCGAAGCCACCGGCATCGTCGCCGCGCAATCCATCGGC
Source organism: uncultured Verrucomicrobiae bacterium (assembly GCA_963738175.1). Taxonomy (GTDB): domain Bacteria; phylum Verrucomicrobiota; class Verrucomicrobiia; order Limisphaerales; family UBA11358; genus UBA11358. Next base: position 52,575 of record CAVTVI010000030.1, on the reverse strand, counting down.
GAACCCGGCACGCAGCTCACGATGCGCACGTTCCACATTGGCGGCACGGCGGCGCAGGTGTTCAAGGTGCCGCAGATCAAGTCCAAGCACGACGGCACGATTCGTTTCAACGAACTTCGCGTCGTTCAATTGGAAGATGGCAACAACATCGTCCTGAACAAAAACGGCACGATCTCCATCCACGACGAAACCGGGCGCGAGCTGGAAAACCACACCATCGTCATCGGCGCGGTCATTTCCTTCAAGGACGGCTCGCAGATCAAGAAGGGCGACACGTTTGTCCAGTGGGATCCGTATAACGTGCCGATTCTTTCCGAGAAGGCCGGTAAGATTAAATTCCACGACATCATCGAAGGCGTGACGATGAAACAGGAAATGGACGAGACGACCAGCCAGGAAGCCATGGTCATCATTGACCACAAGGAAGATTTACATCCGCAGATTATCATCAGCGATGACAAAGGCGAAGTCGTGGCGAACTATCCGATTCCGTCCGGCGCGCACATCGTGTTGCACGAAGGCGACAAGATCGTGGCCGGAACGTTGATGGCGAAAACGCCGCGCAAGAGCGCCAAGACGAAGGACATCACCGGCGGTCTGCCGCGCGTGGCTGAATTGTTCGAAGCGCGCCGTCCGAAAGACGCGGCGGAAATTTCCAAGATTGACGGCCTCGTGGACTTCGGCGCGAGCGTGCGCGGCAAGCGCTGCGTGCTCGTCAAAGACCCGGCGACCGGCACGGAAGAGGAACATCTCATCCCGATCGGCCGTCACGTCATCGTCTTTAAGGGCGACATGGTCAAGAAAGGCCAGCAGCTCACCGAAGGCCCGGTTGACCCGCATGAAATTTTGGAAATCAGCGGACCGCAGGAATTGCAGGAACATTTGGTCGGCGAAGTGCAGGAAGTTTATCGTCTGCAAGGCGTGACGATCAACGACAAGCACATCGAGATCATCGTGCGCCAAATGTTGCGCAAGGTTCGCATCACCGAGGCGGGCGACACGCAATTCCTCTGGGGCGAACAGATTGACAAATTGGAATTCGAGGCCGAGAACGAAGCGGTCGAGAAGAAAGGCGGCAAACCCGCCGAAGCCTCGCCCGTGCTGCTCGGCATCACGAAGGCGTCGCTCGAAACCGACAGCTTCTTGAGCGCCGCGTCGTTCCAGGACACGACCCGCGTGCTGACCGAGGCCGCGACGCGTTCCAAGATTGACAACCTGCGCGGCTTCAAGGAAAACGTGATCATGGGTCACATCATTCCGGCGGGCACCGGCTTCGATTACCATCGCAAGACGCAAATCCGCGCGCTGGTGGACATCCCGGACGAGCCTGAAGTCGAGGAAACACCCGAACCGGCGGCGGAAGAAAATCCGCTGCTCGCGTGATCGGAAAATAATTATTCAACCAAAGGCGTCCGGACAACCGGGCGCCTTTTTCATTTTGTGCAATATGATTTTCCGGCTGGCGCGCGGAGCGGTTTTGTTGAAATCTGGTGCGCGAATGACAGATTTGAATTTATGTATCTGGTGACATCGAACAAGGAAAAGAAATTGCTGCATTTGAGTTACATCGGGCAGGTCGAGCCGGAACAGCTCAAGCGCGGGCTGGAAGATCTAAAAATGTCACTGGCCGATTTGCCGCCTGATTTCCGCTTGTTGGCGGACTTTGGCCGGCTGGATTCCATGAGTCTGGATTGCGTGCCGGAGGTCGGCCTGGGCATGGAAATGATTGACCGGCATGGCGTGGAGATGATCGTGCGCGTGATTCCCGATCCGCGCAAGGACATCGGCCTGAACATCCTCACGCTTTTCCACTACGCGCGCCGGCCGCGGGTTGTCAATTGCGAGAACATGATCGAGGCGGCCAAAGTGCTGGCGCTTTGACGCCCTTGGTTTCAACGTCGCCAAAATCCTTGAAATAATTGTTGCACGGAAAAATGTGTTTGATATATTCCACGTTCCATTTGACCGGCGCAAGTGTTGCCGGACATTGATAGAATAAATTTTAAGACGCAATGCCGACGATCAACCAACTGGTCCGCAAGGGCCGTAACAAAGTCAATTACAAGTCCAAGTCACCCGCCTTGGAGAACTCGCCGTTCCGTCGTGGCGTCTGCATCCAGGTCATGACGCGCACGCCCAAGAAGCCGAACTCCGCGATGCGCAAGGTGGCGAAGGTCCGTTTGACGAACGGTTACGAAGTGATCGCCTACATCCCGGACGAGGGACATAATTTGCAGGAGCACAGCATCGTGCTCATCCGCGGCGGTCGTGTGAAAGATTTGCCCGGTGTGCGTTATCACATCGTGCGCGGGACGCTTGACGCCGCCGGCGTTGAAAAACGCCGCGTGAGCCGCTCCAAATACGGCGTCAAGAAGCCGAAGGAAAAAGCTGCCGCCGCGCCCGCGAAATAATTTTCCGGTTCAACAATTTAACGACTCAACGATTCAGAAAAAATGTCACGCAGACGACAAGCTACAAGACGGACGGTCGCCAAGGATGGAAAATTCCAGAGTGCGCTGGTTGCGCGCCTCGTGAACACCATCATGCAGGGCGGCAAGAAAAGCACGGCGCAACGGATTGTCTATGGCGCGTTCGACAGCATCTCGGAAAAAAATCCGGCGAGCAACCCGATTGAAATTTTGCAGCGCGCGGTGGATAACGCCAAGCCGCGTATCGAGACGAAAGCCCGCCGCGTCGGTGGTGCGACGTATCAAGTGCCGCTGGAAATTCCCAGCGACCGGCAGAACGCACTGGCCTTGCGCTGGATCGTGGATTTCGCCGATTCACGCAAAGGCACGCCGATGAAGGCGGCGCTGGCGGCGGAAATTCTCGAAGCCTATCAAGGGCAGGGGAACGCCATCCGCAAACGCGACGAAGTGCATAAGATGGCGCAGGCGAACAAGGCGTTCGCGCATTTTCGCTGGTAGTGCTAGAATGGATTTGAATTTGCGCTCCGGCAAGGTGCCGGGGCGTTTTTAGTCGGGTGGAACAACTAATTTTAGAAAATGAGCGCCGTGATGGAAGACAACAAAAAATCGGTGAACGCGCCGGGCCGTCAATATACGATGGAACGGACGCGCAACATTGGCATTGCCGCGCACATTGACGCGGGCAAGACGACCACGACCGAGCGTATTCTTTTCTATACCGGCCTCATCCACAAGATCGGCGATGTGGATGACGGCAATACCGTCACCGACTGGATGGAACAGGAAAAAGAACGCGGCATCACGATCACGTCCGCCGCCGTCACCTGCTTCTGGACGCAAAAGACCGCCAAGCCGGGCGAGGATAAAATTTACAAGGCGTTCAACAACGTCCCGCATCGCATCAACATCATTGACACGCCCGGTCACGTTGACTTCACCGCCGAAGTCGAGCGTTCCATGCGCGTGCTCGACGGTGCGGTCGCGGTGTTCTGCGGCGTCGCGGGCGTGCAGCCGCAATCCGAAACCGTCTGGCGTCAGGCGACGAAATATCACGTTCCGCGCATCGCGTTCGTGAACAAGATGGACCGCATCGGCGCGAATTTTGAAAATGCGCTCAACGATATGCGCACAAAATTACGCGCGTATGCGTTCCCAATTTTCCTGCCGCTCGGCGCCGGGCCGTCAGAGGTTGAAGGCAAAGCAGTCACTGGCGGATTTGAAGGCGTGATTGACGTGGTCAACCAGAAGGCGGTCAACTGGGGTCCGACCGAGGCCAATGAAGGTTTGAATTACGAAGTCACGGACATTCCCGCCGAACATCAGGAGCGCGCCAAGGCTGCGCTCGCGGAATTGATTGACGCCGTCTCGAACAAGGACGACGAAATTGCGAACCTCGTGCTCGAGGAAAAACCGATTTCGGCGCAAGTGCTCAAAGCGGCCATCCGCCGGCTCACTTGCAAAATTGAATTAGTTCCCGTCCTTTGCGGTTCGGCGTTCAAGAAAAAAGCCGTGCAAGTTTTGGTGGACGCTGTGGTGGATTATCTGCCTAGTCCGCTGGACGTTCCGGGTGCGGAAGGTTTGATTCCTGGCACCGAGGAAAAAGTCAAGGCCGAGGCGGACGACAACGGCAAGTTCTGCTCGCTCGCGTTCAAACTTTGGACCGATCCTTACGCGGGCAAACTGGTTTTCTTCCGCGTCTATTCCGGCCAGCTCAAGAAGGGCGACAACATTTACAATCCGCGCACGCGCAAACGCGAGCGCGTCAGCCGCCTCATGGTCATCCAAGGCAGCGAGCGCAAGGACATCAACGAAGTTTACGCCGGCGACATCGCCGCGCTCGTCGGGCTGCGCAACATCACCACGGGCGACACGCTTTGCGACGAAAGTTTCGACATCACGCTCGAACCGCCGACGTTCCCCGAACCCGTCATCTCGATGGCCGTCGAGCCGAAGACGAAGCAGGATCGTGACAAAATGTCCGAAGGCTTGCAACGTCTCGCGGAAGAAGACCCGACGTTCCGCTGTTTCACGAACGAGGAAACCAGCCAGCTCATCATCGCGGGCATGGGCGAGTTGCATTTGGAAATTATCATTGACCGTCTCAAGCGCGAATTCAAAGTCGAGGCCAACACGGGTGCGCCGCAAATCGCGTATCGCGAAACGATCACGAAACACGCTGAAGGCGAAGGCAAATTTATCCGTCAATCCGGCGGTCGCGGTCAATACGGCCATGCGTGCATCACCGTCGAGCCGAACGAAAAAGGCAAGGGCGTTGAAGTCGTTGACGAAATTGTCGGTGGCACGATTCCCGAAGGAATATATTCCGGCGGTCATTGACGGCATCGAAGAAGCCATCAAGAGCGGCGTTTACGCGGGCTACCAGGTCATTGACATCAAGGTTGAAGTCGTGGACGGCTCGTTCCATGAAGTTGACTCGAACGAACTCGCGTTCAAGATGGCCGGAATTTTCGCGCTCAAAGACGCCTTCAAAAAAGCCGGTCCGATTTTGCTCGAACCGATCATGAAGGTGGAATGCACCACGCCCGACGAATATCAGGGCGATCTGCTCGGCGACATCAACCGTCGTAGGGGTGTCATCAATAGCATCGAGGCGAAGAACGGCCAGACCGTCCTCAATGCGCAGGTGCCGCTGGCGGAAATGTTCGGCTACGCGACGGCGATCCGTTCGCTCTCAAAAGGCCGCGCATCTTATTCCATGGAACCATTGACCTTTTCACAAGTTCCGAATAGTGTATTGACTACGATTTTGGACGCGGCTGCCAAGAAACCGGCGGCTCGCACTTAACCAACACAACCATAACTATAAAATTGTTCTTTCTATGGCTGCACAACGCATACGAATTCGACTGAAGGCCTATGACCATCGCGTCATAGACCAGTCCGCGCGCGAAATCGCGGACACCGTCAAACGCACCGGTGCTCGCGTCGCCGGCCCGATCCCGCTGCCGACCCGCATCGAGCGCTTCACCGTGCAACGCTCGCCGCACTCGGACAAAAAATCGCAGGAAACTTTCGAGCAACGCACCCACAAGCGGCTGATTGACATCCTCGACCCGACCGCCAAGACCGTGGACGAATTGAAGAAACTCAATCTGCCCGCCGGCGTGGACATCACCATCAAAATTTGATTTAAGGAATACCATGCCACTCGGACTTTTAGGAAAAAAACTCGGACACACGCGCGTTTATGACGCGAGCGGCAACGTCGTCCCTGTGACGGTTGTGCTCGCCGGACCGAACCGCGTGCTGCAAGTGAAAACACAGGCGGGCAAGGACGGCTACAATTCCGTCCAACTCGGCTTTGACGATCAAAAGGAACAGCGTCTCACGAAGGCGCTGCTCGGCCACATCAAAAAACAAAACGGCGCGGCGGTGAAACGCATCCGCGAGTTCCGTGATTTCTCCAAGGACGTGAAACCCGGCGACATCGTCGGTCCGACGCTTTTTGCGCCCGGCGATTTCATTGACGCGATCGGCGTCACGAAGGGCCGCGGCTTCGAAGGCGTTGTGAAGCGCCATCGTTTTGCCGGTGGCGATTCGACGCACGGCGCGAAGGGCTGGCATCGCCGCAGCGGCGCGATCGGTCAGCGTCTTTTCCCCGGCACGGTCATGCGCGGGATGCGGATGCCCGGTCACATGGGTCAGGACACGCGCACGACGCAAAATCTTCAGGTCATCCAGGTGCGCGAGGCGGAAAATCTTTTGCTCATCAAAGGCGCGATTCCCGGCGCGGAAGGCGATTACGTCGTCATCCGCGAATCCAAGAAACGTCCGAAGGGCTGGAAACCGCCGGTCAGCGTCTCGATCAAGAAAAAAGGTGGCGATAAAAAAGCCGAGGCCAAACCTGCCGCCGCGCCCGCTGCTGCCGCCAAGAAATAACGCGCCATGAAAATTGCCATTAAAAATCTCGCAGGAAAAAATTCAGGCGAACTCGAAGTGAAGTTCGCGCTGGTTGAAAACGGAAAAGGCACGCAAGCCGTCCACGACACTGTCGTCGCGCATAACGCGGCGCAACGCAGCGGCACGGCCTGCACCAAGACCGTCGGCGATGTCCAGGGTTCCAACAAAAAGCCGTGGAAGCAAAAAGGCACTGGCCGCGCCCGCGCCGGTTCGTTCCGCTCGCCGTTGTGGGCTGGCGGCGGCGTGGTCTTCGGACCGAAGCCCCGCGATTTCTCGAAAAAAGTTTCCAAGAAAACCCGCTCGCTCGCATTGCGGAAAGCTTTGAGCGAACGCCTCAAGGCTGGCGACGTTGTCGTGGTGGACGATTTGAAATTATCTTCGCCGAAGACGAAGGATTTCATCGGCGTCATTTCCGCGCTGGAATTGAAAGGCACGACGCTCGTGGTTTCCTCCGGCATTGACAAGAATCTGACGCTCGCCTCGCGCAACATCGAGAAAGTTGCGTTGACCACGAGCGATTCGCTCAACACTTACGACGTGCTTCGTCCCGACAAATTATTGTTCACGCGCGACGCATTTGAAAAAGTCGAGGCGCGGCTGGCCATTGATTGATTGCCGATTCAACGATTTAACAATTCACGATTCAACGAACCATGAACGCTTTTGAAGTCATCAAGACCGTCCGCCTGACGGAAAAAGGCACGCGCCAGGGCGAAAAATATAATCAATACACCATCGTGGCCGACCGCCTCGCGACCAAGCCGCAGATCCGGCAAGCCGTGCAGGAACTGTTCAAGGTCAAGGTCGTCAAGGTCAACACGCTGAACGTGCGCGGCAAAGCCCGCCGCAAGCGCACGTTGCAGGCCGGTCGCGCAAACGATTGGAAAAAAGCCATCGTGACGTTGAAAGACGGCGACAAGATTGTTTTGACCTGATCGGTTCGATCTTTCGAATGCAAAAGGCCGGCGAATCGCCGGCCTTTTTTTTGTTTTGAATGTTTTATGTTTTTAAGCGGCGTGCAACAATGCGTCGCGTTTGCGCGGCTTCTCGGATTTTTTTTCAGACACAGCCGGATTCGGAAATTCCGGCTGTTCTGGCAAGTAAAGATAGCGTCCGCAATTTTCGCAAAGTTGGATGTCTTCGCCGCGCATCAGCGTCAACACCATGCCGCGCGGCACATGCATATGGCAGCCGGTGCAAACCTCGTTTTGGATGACGGCGGTGCCTTTTTTTCCGCGCGCCACCAACCGGTCGTAGTGTCCGAGAATCGGCGGCGGGATTTTTGCGCGCAACGCTGCAATCCGCTTCTCCATGTCTGGCACCACTTGTTCATCGAATTCGAGTGATTGAAGTTTCAGAAGATTTTTAATGAGTTCGTTCATATTGTGAATGTTAATTTCATTCACCAATAATTAAACACTTTGCCAGCGGAAATGCTTGCCATCTTTTGTCATTTGATTGGACAACTTTTGTCCATGCCATCATGCGATGATTTGACACGGAAGAAATTTAGGTTCAATTAGAGTTTGCCCGTGAACGTAAAAACACCCAATCGAATTTTGCATGTGGATGGCGACAGTTTCTTCGCCAGTTGCGAAATCGCGCTCAATCCAGGAAGATTGCAGGAACGCGCCGTGTGGGTTGGCGGCGGGAGGCGGGGGGACGGCATCGTCATCGCGGCGAACCGCGTGGCGAAAAAGTTCGGCATCAAAACCGGCATGGCGTGTTTCGAGGCGAAACGGCTTTGTCCGCGCGGCGTTTTATGCAAGCCGCACTACGACGAATATCGCCGGCTCTCGGCGGAGATGTTTCATGTGCTCGAACAATATGCGCCGACGCTCGTGCCGATTTCGATTGATGAAGGTTTTCTCGATTTCACGACGATGGATAAACACGTCTGGCGCGACACGACGCCGGAAAAATATGTGCAGGAGATCTGCGCGCGCATTTTGCGCGAAGTGAAGTTGCCCGTTTCCGCCGGACTCGCCAATTCCTCGCGGCTCGCCAAACTCGCGACCGACGCGGCCAAGCCCGGCTTCATCGAGATCAAATCCGGCGACGAAAAAGAATTTTTGAAAGATCGCTGCGTGCGCGAACTTTCAGGCCTTGGGAAAAATCGTCAGCGTTCGCTCGCCGCGCTTGGCGCGCAAACTTTTGGTCACGTCGCAAAACTGCCTTCGACTTTGCTCAAACAAAAGTTCGGCATCTGGGGACAACAACTCTGGCTTTTTTCAAACGGACTTTGGAACGAGCCGCTGCTGCTTGAAGTGAAAGACCGCACGACGATTTCCAGCAACACGACGCTGCCTTACGACGAGCCGGATTACGAGGCGGCGCTGACGTTCACGTTGAGCGAGGCGACGCGGCTGGTCGGCCAGTTGCGCCGCGAGCAAATGCAGGCGCGCGAACTGTCGCTGACGATTCGTTTCAATGATTTCAGCGAGGTTGGCGGCAGCCATCGTTTTCGCGAGCCGCAATTTTTGAATTCCACTTTCAACGCGGCGCTGGAGGAAATTTTTCGCGGCATCATGGGCGGACAATTCAAACCCGTGCGGCAAATCAGAATTGCGTTCTGGAATCTCGCGCGGCTGGACACGCAGCCGACGTTGTGGGGCCGCACTGACGCGGAACGCTGGGGCGCGCTCGACGACGCGTCGCACAGATTAAATTCGCAGTTCGGCTCGACGGCGATCATGACCGGCGCGCAACTGGCCTTGCGCGAGATGGAGGACGCGTTCAAAAATCCGAAGGCGAAATGCCCGTTCGTGCCGCAGCGCGAGATGGTGAAAAAACTTTGGGGCACGGATGCCGATCCGCTGGCGCACAAGGGCGATTGGGAGAAACGTCTGGCCAAAGTCAGCAAGCAGTTTCAATTCCGGCATTGAAAACCAAACCGACCGGTAGTTTTGTTGTTTTGGGGGGATCTTAATGGCCAAAAGGACAACCCAAAATTTCTCAAAAAAGCGCTTGCGTTCTATTTTGAGTTTGATAGGTTGTGCGCTCCTCGTCGCCCGTAAGGTCGCTTGGACAGCATGTTTGCGGACCGATAACTGATTCCCAGCAGGGACAGGAATGATGGCCTGCCAACTTCAAAGTTGCTGATAAAAAACTTTTGCATTTATGCCAGTCAAACATTTTAGACCGCTAACGCCGTCCACGCGATACATCACGATCGCGGACTTTAGCGACATCACGAAGACGACGCCGGAGAAGTCGCTGGTCGTCACGCGCAAAAAGTCCGGCGGACGCAACCATTACGGTCGCGTGACCGCGCGCGGCATCGGCGGCGGGCACAAGCAGAAAATCCGCCTTGTGGATTTCAAGCGCAACAAGCACGGCATCGAGTCCACGGTCGCGGCGATTGAATATGATCCGATGCGTTCGGCGCGGTTGGCGCTGCTGGATTACACGGACGGCGAGAAGCGTTACATCATCGCGCCGGTCGGCGTGGTGGTCGGCGCAAAAATTTCAAGCGGTCCGAGTGCGCCGCCGGAAATCGGCAACGCGCTTCCGCTGAAGGCGATTCCGGTCAGCTCGGCAATCCACAACATCGAGATCACGCCCGGTCGCGGCGGCCAGATGGTTCGTTCGGCGGGCGGTTCGGCGACGTTGATGTCGCGCGACGAGGGTTACGCGCAAATCCGTTTGCCTTCCGGCGAAATCCGCAAGGTCAGCGAAGAGTGTTACGCGACGATCGGCCAGGTTGGAAATACGGAACACGAAAATGTCATTTTAGGCAAAGCCGGTCGCACGCGGCATCGCGGTCATCGCGGCATCACGCGCGGCGTGGCGCGGAATCCGGTTGACCATCCGAACGGCGGCGGTCAGGGCAAATCCAAGGGCGGCGGCGGCTGGCAGCAGTTGGTCTCGCCGTGGGGCTTTGTCGCGAAGGGCGGCAAGACGCGCGCGAAATACAAAACCTCAAACCGTTTCATCGTGGTGCAGCGAAACGGCCTGCCGATGAAGAATAAATAATTTTTATGGGACGTTCGATTAAAAAGGGTCCGTTTGTGGATTTCAGCCTGCTCGACAAAATCGTGAAGGCGAAGGCGGCGAACCAGAAGACGCCGATCAAGACGTGGTCGCGCCGTTCGACGATCACGCCGGATTTCATCGGCCTGACGTTCACGGTCCATAACGGCAAGATTTTCAACCCGGTGTTCGTCACCGAAAACATGGTGGGCCACAAGCTCGGCGAATTTTCGCTGACGCGCACGTTCAAGAAGCACGGCGCGCACACGGCCAAGGCGGAGGCCAAATAGTTTTTATGGAAGCTTTTGCAATATTGAAAAATATCCCGATGTCCGCGCAGAAAATGCGCGAGGTCACGCGGCAGGTGCAGGGTCTCGGCGCGCTCGAGGCGATGGCCGTGCTGCAGATTGTTCCGCGCAAAGGCGCGCGGCTCGTTTCCAAAGTTTTGCGTTCGGCGATTGCCAACGCGGAGAACAACAAGAATTTGAAGCCGGAAACGTTGCGCGTGAAGGAAGCGGTTGCCGGAACCGCGACGACCCTCAAGCGTTTCACCCCAAAGGCGCGCGGCTCGGCCGGTCCGATCCTCAAGCGTCGCTGCCACATCAGAATCACCGTTTCGGACGAATAATCGGTATGGGACAAAAAACAAATCCAATCGGCCTGCGCGTCGGAGTCAACAAGGACTGGCGCTCGAAGTGGTATGCCAACAAAAAAGAATTTGGCGCGCTGCTGACGGAAGACCGCAAAATCCGCGCGTTCCTGAAAAAGAAACTCGAAGGCGCGTCGGTGCCGAAAATTTTGATCGAACGCGCGACGAGCCGTTGCCGCGTCACCATCATGACGGCGCGTCCGGGCGTGGTCATTGGCCGCAAGGGTTCGGAAATTGACAAGCTCAAGGAGGATTTGAGCAAGATGACGGGCAAGGAAGTTTACGTGGACATCGTCGAGGTGAAGACGCCGGAACTCGACGCGCAACTCGTCGCGGAAAACATCGCGTTGCAGATGGAACGTCGGGTGTCGTTCCGCCGCGCGATGAAAAAAGCGTTGCAGACGGCGAAAGATTTTGGCGCGGAAGGAATCAAGATCCGTTGTGCCGGTCGTCTCGGCGGCGCGGAACTCGCGCGCACGGAATTGTATCATTGGGGCCGCGTGCCGTTGCACACGTTGCGCGCGGACATTGATTATGGATTTGCGGAGGCGCTCACGGTCTATGGCAAGCTCGGCGTGAAATGCTGGATTTGCAAAGGCGAGAATAAACCGAAGAAGGCCGTGGTCGCGACGCCGATTGTGCCGCCCGCGCCGTTTGCGCCAACTGAACCCGTCGCCGGTTAATTTTTAGAAAAGATTTTTTGTTATGGCAATGCAACCAGCAAGAGTGAAGTTTCGCAAGATGCACCGCGGCAGCCGCACGGGGCTGGCGCGCAGCGGCCACACCGTCGCGTTCGGCGAATACGGTTTGATGGCGCTGGAACGTTGCTGGATGGACGCGAAGCAGATCGAGGCCGCGCGCGTGGCGATCGCCCGCAACATGAAGCGCCACGGAAAATTGTGGATCCGCATTTTCCCGCAGAAATCTTTCACGAAGAAGCCGCTCGAAACCCGGATGGGCAAGGGCAAGGCGCCGCTCGAAGGCTGGGTGGCGGTCATCCGTCCGGCGAACGTGCTGTTTGAAGTGGACGGCGTGACGGAAGCGATTGCGCGCGAGTCCATGCGCCTGGCGGCCACGAAATTGCCGATCAAGACAAAATTTGTGTCGCGGCACAGTCACGCGAATTAATTGGTTATGAAATTTGCTGAATCCAAAGACATGACGCTGGTTGAGTTGTCGGCCAAGAGCCGCGACCTGCGCCACGAGATGTTCAACCTGCGCCTGCAGCAGGCGAGCGCGCAACTGGAAAAACCCGCGCGGCTGCGGATTTTGCGCAAGGACATCGCGCGCATCGAGACGCGCATCTCGCAATTACGGAATAAAGCGGCTTAATTTTTTGTATGTCTGAAACGATAAATCCAACGGAAGTGAAGCGCGGCAACCGCAAGGAACGCGTCGGCGAGGTCGTCTCGAACAAGATGGCCAAGACCATCGTCGTCAGGGTGGAGCGCCGTTTCCCGCACGCGCAATACAAGAAGATTGTCACCGCCTACAAGAAATTTTACGCGCACGACGAAAAGAACGAGGCCAAGGTCGGCGACCGCGTGCGCATCGAGGAAACGCGGCCATTGTCGAAAACGAAATGCTGGCGGCTCGTTGAAGTCGTCGAGCGCGCCGCGCAGGAAACGTCGGTCGCGGCCTGATCAGATTTTATGTTGCAAATTCGTTCCAGTTTGGATGTGGCGGATAACACGGGTGCCAAGATTGTTTGGAACATCGGCGTGACGGGCCGCAACCAGCGTTATGCTGGCATCGGCGACGTCATCAAGGTCCACGTCAAGGTCGCCGCGCCGGATGGCACGGTGAAGAAGGGCGAGGTGCATGACGCGGTGGTCGTCCGCACGCGGCAGATCATTCCGCGCGCCGACGGTTCGTATCTGCGCTTTGACCGCAACGCCTGTGTGATCATTGACAAGGAATTGAACCCGAAAGGCACGCGCATTTTCGGCCCCGTGGCGCGCGAATTGCGCGACAAGAAGTTCATGAAAATAATTTCGCTCGCGCCGGAAGTGCTTTAAGGATTTTATGAAGTTTCATGTTAAAAAAGGCGATGAAGTGGTCGTGCTGGCCGGAAGAGAAAAAGGCAAGCGCGGCAAGATCATCGCCGTGATGTCAGGCAAGCAGCGCGTCATCGTCGAGGGCGTGCAGATGATCAAGCGGCACACGGCCAAGAGCCAGCAGCATCCGCAGGGCGCGATTGTCGAGCGCGAAGGCTCGGTCCACGTTTCGAACGTGATGGCGGCAACCAATTTTGACGCGCGCGCAACAAAACGCGGCGTGACGCCCGAACCGGCGGCAACCTAAAAATTTAGTCACGGCAAAATCCGTGGCGCGAAAAAAATGAAAGCCAGACTTTACGAAAAATATAAGAACGACGTTGTGCCCGCCTTGAAGGAGAAGCACAACTACAAGAACATTCACCAGATTCCGAAGCTGGTGAAGATCGTCGTGAACATGGGCGTGAGCGCGTCGCTGGAAAAGGGCGCGCTGGAAGATGCAGCGAAGGATTTGTCGGCGATCACCGGGCGCAAGCCGGCCATCAGCAAGTCGCGGCACAGCATCGCGCAGTTCAAATTGCGCGAAGGCCAGAACATCGGCTGCCGCGTGACGCTGCGGAAGGATGCGATGTATGAATTTTTTGACCGGCTCGTCGCGACGGCGCTGCCGCGCATCCGCGATTTTCGCGGGTTGTCGCCGCGCAAGTTTGACGGTCGTGGAAATTATACGTTTGGGATAAACGACCAGGCGATTTTTCCGGAGATTGAATTGGAAAAAGTCAAACGGATGCAGGGCATGGACATCACGATTGTGACCGACGCGGGCGACAACGCCCACGCGCTGGATTTGCTGAAGCTGATGGGCTTTCCGTTCGCGGAGAAATAATTTTATTTTTTATGGCCAAGAAAGCATGGTTGGAACGCAATAAGAAGAAGCAGGAAACGGTGAAGAAATTCGCCGCGCTCCGCGCCGAACTGAAGGCAAAGAAAGATTACGTCGGCCTGACGAAGCTGCCGAAAAACGCCAGCCCGACGCGCGTGGTCAACCGCTGTTCGTTCAGCGGCCGCCGCCGCGGTTATCTGCGGAAATTCGGCTGTTCGCGTTTGACGTTCCGCGAGGCGGCGTTGAACGGTTTGATTCCGGGAGTGGTGAAAGCAAGCTGGTAATTTTTATGAGCGATCCGATTTCTGATATGTTGACCCGCATCCGCAATGCCGGACGGGCGTTGCTGCCGGCGATTGAACTGCCGCATTCGCGCATCAAGGAAAATGTGGCGAACGTTTTGAAACAGCAGGGCTACGTCACCGAAGTGGCCGTGGATGGCAAGCCGCTAAAAAAATTGAAAATCAAGCTGAAGTATGACGGCAAGAAAAGCGTCATCGAAGGCTTGAAGCGCATCAGCAAGCCCGGTCTGCGCAAATACGTCGGCGCAACAAAAATTCCGCGCGTGCGCGGCGGCCTGGGTGTGGCGATTGTGTCAACGTCCGAGGGCGTGATGACAGACGTGCAGGCACGCAAGAAAAACCTGGGCGGGGAACTGCTCTGTTACATTTGGTAAAATTTTAAGTTATGTCGCGAATTGGAAAACAACCGATTGCCGTTCCGCCGAAAGTCAAGGTGGAGGTCAAAGGGCAGAAAGTTTCAGTCGAGGGGCCGAAAGGCAAACTCAACTGGGAACTGCCGAAGCGCACGAGCCTCAAGGTTGAGGGCGGCAACATCGTCGTCAGCCGCGACGGCGACGACGCGCAGGCCAGGGCGTTGCACGGCTTGAGCCGCGCGCTCGTCAACAACATGGTCAAGGGCGTGGCTGAAGGTTTCGTCAAAAAACTTGAGATTCAAGGCGTCGGTTTCAAGGCCGCCGTCACGGGAAAAGTTGTGAACCTGTCGCTTGGCTATTCGCATCCGCTGAATTACGACATTCCCGACCAGGTCAAGGTGACGGTCGAGGAAAACACGAAGCTGACCATCGAAGGCCCGGACAAGATGGTTGTCGGCAAGGTCGCCTCCGAAATCCGCGCTTTCTATCCGCCGGAACCCTATAAGGGCAAGGGCGTCCGTTACGCCGGCGAACACGTCGAGCGCAAGGAAGGCAAGACGGTTCAGTAATGAATTTCAGTCCACGGCGCAATCCGTGGCGTATCAAAATGAGAACGGAAAAAAAACAGAAATTGGCGCAACTTCGCCGCTGGCGCATCCGCAAAAAAGTGACCGGCTCGAAGATTCGTCCGCGCATGGCGGTGTGTTTCACGAACGAAAACATCCACGTCCAGTTCATTGACGACGATGCCGGCGTGACGCTCGCGGCGGCTTCAACGGTCAGCAAGGCCGCGCCGAAAGACGTGGCGGCCAATGTGAACGGCGCGAAAACCATTGGCGCGCTGGCGGCCAAGCACGCTCTGGACAAGGGCATCAAGGAAGTGGTGTTCGACCGTGGCGGCATGCGTTATCACGGCAAGGTCAAGGCGCTCGCGGACGCGGCGCGCGAAGCGGGATTAAAATTTTAACCGAATAAATACTGTGGCTGAAATCAATAAATCTGGTGGGGACGGACAGCGCGGATCGCGCGGCGGGCCGCGTGGACGTCGCAAACCGCCCGGCGAAGGTGACGGCGGTTTTGGCGGCTCGGGCGAAGATCTGGTCGAGAAGGTCGTGTTCATCAACCGCTCCGCCAAGGTCGTCAAGGGCGGACGCCGTTTCAATTTCAGCGCGCTGGTTGTCGTCGGTGATAAAAAAGGGCGCGTGGGTGTCGGGCTGGGCAAGGCCGGTGAAGTCGCGGACGCGATCCGTCGCGGCGGCGAACTCGCCCGCGCCCAGATGGTTTTCGTTTCCCTCAAGGACACGACGATTCCGCACGAAGTTTTTTGCGCCTTCGGCGGCGCGAAAGTTTTGCTGCGCCCCGCTTCGCCGGGAACGGGAATCATCGCGGGCAAAAAAGTCCGCGCGGTGTTGGAATCCGCGGGCGTGAAGGATGTTTTGACCAAATCGCTCGGCTCAAAAAACGCGGCCAACGTCGTGAAGGCGACGCTCAAAGGCCTTTTGAGCATGCGTCTTCGCGAAACGATTTACAAGAGCCGCGGTTTGGAAATTAAAAAAGTGGTTACACCAGAACCGCCGTCGGCGATTCCGCCAACAGCTTAAAATTTTATGCGACTGCACAATCTTAAACCCCGTCCCGGCGCGAAACACCGCACGAAACGTCTCGGCCAGGGCGAATCCAGCGGCCACGGAAAAACTTCCGGTCGCGGCGGCAAGGGCCAGACGGCGCGTTCCGGCAGCTCGATCCGCATCGGCTTTGAAGGCGGCCAGATGCCGCTCATCCGCCGCATCCCGAAACGCGGTTTCAACAACGCGCGGTTCACGACGAAATACAACGGCGTGAATGTCGGCGACTTGAACAAATTTGACGACGGCGCGCGCGTGGACGAAATCGCGTTGGGCGCGGTTGGATTGTCCAACGGCACTTCCGACGGCATCAAGATTCTCGGCACGGGTGAGTTGACCAAAAAACTTACCGTCATCGCGAGCGCGTTCAGCGCTTCAGCCAGGGCGAAGATCGAAGCCAAGGGCGGCACCTGCGAAGTCGTGAGCCGTAAACCCGCCGCACCCGCGAAGGCCTGACGCCGGACTGATTCATGTTCCGCTCCATTTTCAACACGTTCGGCAACTGCGTCAAAATACCGGAGCTGAAGTCCCGCATCATGTTCACGCTCGGCGTGCTGGCGGTTGTCCGTCTGATCGCGTGGATCCGCATTCCGGGTTTGAACGGCACGGCGTTGCAGACTTATTTCGACACCCATTCGCAAGGCGGCGGTCCGTTGGGGATGTTGAACACGTTTGCCGGCGGCGCGATGGAGCGTTGCGCCATCGGCACGCTCGGCATCATGCCGTATATCAGCGCGACGATCATCATCCAGTTGCTCACGGCGGTCTGGCCGAAATTGAGCAAGCTCGCGCGCGAAGAAGGCGGCCGTTCAAAAATCATCCAATACGGACGCTATCTGACGGTGCTGCTGTGCCTCGGCCAAGGATTGTTTTACGCCATCGGCTGGGAAAATCCCGGCAAATTGTTTCCGGGACTGCAAGGCTCGCTCGTGTTCGACGAAAATCACATCTGGTGGTATCGCATCCAGACGGTGCTGATCATGACGACGGCCACGATGCTGCTCATGTGGCTCGGCGAACAGATCACGGAACGCGGCATCGGCAACGGCATTTCGCTGGTCATCACCGTCGGCATTCTGGCGCGGCTGCCGCAGGCGGCGACGGGATTTAAGGATATGTTTTTTCCCGCAGGCGGCGGCGAGACCCACGCAAATTTCGGCATCGGATTGGTGATGATATTGTTGCTGGTGAGCGTGGTGGCGGGCGTCATCGCGGTGACGCAGGCGCAGCGAAAAATTCCCGTGCAATACGCGCAACGCGCCGTCGGACGCAAAATGTATCAAGGCGGAACCTCGTTCATGCCCTTGAAAGTAAATTATGCGGGCGTCATGCCGATCATTTTCGCGCAGTCCATTCTGATGTTTCCGCAGCCGATACTTTTGGGCATTGGAAATTATGTCAGCCAGCCGTTCCTGAAAAATCTTTTCATCAGCCTTGCGCAGACGCTCAACACCGGCTCCGCCACTTATCTGATTTTTTACGCGCTGATGATTTTGTTCTTCTCTTATTTCTGGGTGGCGACGCAGTTTAACGAAATCCAGATTGCCGACGACTTGAAGAAAAACGGCGGCTACATTCCCGGCGTGCGGCCGGGACAGGGCACGAGCGATTATCTGCACAAGGCGATGAGCCGGATCACGCTGGCGGGCGCGGTCTTTCTGACCGTCATCGCGACGATCCCGATCATCCTGTCGCGGCAGTTGAACATTCCATACCAGGTTGCACAATTTTTCGGCGGCACCAGCGTCTTGATCGCCGTCGGTGTTTTGCTCGACACGATGCGCCAGATTGAATCGCATTTGATGATGCGCCACTACGACGGCTTCCTGAAAAAAGGCCGTTTGCGTGGCCGGTTCTAGGCCGCTTGTGGGCAAGATCATTCTCAAGAGCGGGGCGGATTTGGAAGCGATGCGCGCGGCGTGCGCGGTGGCGGGAAAAGTTTTGGACGACATCGTCGCGTTCGTCAAACCGGGCGTGACGACGCGGCAGGTGGACGGATTCGCGGCGGAGCGGATGAAATTTTACGGCGCGAAGAGCGCGTTTTTGGGTTATCGCAAGTATCCGTGTTACACTTGCATTTCGGTGAACGAAGAAGTCGTTCACGGACTGGCAAACGAACGCGAACTGCGGTTCGGCGACATTGTCAGCGTGGATGTCGGCGTGAATTACAAAGGTTTTATCGGCGACAACGCGCGGACGGTCGCGGTGGGCGGCTGCGGAGTTCTGGCGCAACGGCTTTTGGACGTGACGGAGCAGTCGTTGTATCTGGGCATCGCGGCGGCGAAACCGGGAAATCGCGTGACGGATATTTCGCGCGCGATCCAGGATTTTGTCGAAGGCAACGGTTTTAATGTGGTGCGGGAATTTGTCGGCCACGGCGTCGGGCGCACGATGCATGAAGAGCCGCAGATACCGAATTTTGTTGACCGGAAGATGGATCAGAAGCTGAAGCCGGGCATGACCATCGCGATTGAGCCGATGGTCAACGCGGGTTCGGCGGACGTAAAAATCTTGAAAGACGGCTGGACAGTGGTGACGCGGGATGGTTCAATATCAGCCCATTTTGAGCATACGGTCTTGGTGACCGAAAACGAACCGGAGATTTTGACATGGCTGACGCCTTCCAAGTTGAAGGTCGCGTGATTGAGGGTTTGCCGAACGGCACCTGGTGCGCGGAACTGGAAAACGGACACCGGCTGACGGCATTCGTCACCGGACGGGCGAAGAAAAATTTTGCCGGGCTGAAAACCGGCGACAAAGTGAAATTGCAATTGACGCCTTACGATTTGTCCGTGGGGCGGATTTTGGCTGGAAACAAAATAATTTAAAAATGAAAGTCAGGGCATCGGTAAAAAAACTGTGTGAGCATTGCAAGGTCGTGAAGCGCAAGGGCGTCATTCGCGTCATCTGCTCGAACAAACGTCACAAACAACGTCAGGGTTGATAAAAATTTATGGCACGCATCATTGGTGTGGAAGTTCCGCCGAACAAGCGCATAGACATTGCGCTGCGCTACATCTACGGCATCGGCCCCGTCAACGCGCTGGAGATTCTCGAGCGCGCGAACATTGACCGCTCGATCCGCGCGAAGGATCTGACCGAGCAGCAGCTTTCCCAGATTGTCCATGCAATTCAGGAAGGCAAATATGTCATCGAGGGCGATCTGCGCCGCGAACTCGGCATGAATTTGAAACGGCTGCAAGGCATCAAATGCTATCGCGGCGTCCGTCACATGCGCAGCCTGCCGGTGCGCGGTCAGCGGACGCAGACGAACGCCCGCACGCGCAAAGGTCCGCGCAAGACGGTCGGTGTGCAGCGCAACCCGAACGCCAAAGCCGGCATCACCTGAAAATTTGAATTGTTATTATGGCCGAAGAAATTAAAAAGAAATCCGCCCCGAAAAAAGAGGGCAAGCCCGCCGCCGATGCGGTGGAAAAAAAGGGCGCGCCTGCGGTTGCGCTTGAAGCCGCCGCGATTGCGGAAGCCCCGGCCACCGTCGCCGCGCCGACCGCCGCTGAACTTTTGGGCGAGGACGCCAATGCCAAGAAGATCGTCAAGGCCAAGCACGCCAAGAATGTCACCGTCGGCGTCGCGAACATTCTGGCCACGTTCAACAACACGCAAGTCGCGATCACCGACATGCAGGGGAATTTGATCGGCTGGTCCAGCGCCGGTCGCGTTGGTTTCAAGGGTTCGCGCAAGAGCACCGCTTACGCCGCGCAGCAGGTCGCGCAGGACGCCGCGCGTCAGGCGATGGCGCACGGCATGAAAGAAGTGGAAATCCGCGTCAAAGGTCCCGGCTCGGGTCGCGAGTCCGCGATTCGCGCGCTTCAAGCCATCGGTCTTGAAATCAGCACGATCAAAGACGTGACACCGATTCCGCACAACGGCTGCCGCCCGCGCAAGAAACGCCGCGTGTAAAAATCATAAATTGTAAATCGCAAATCATAAATTTCTATGGCTCGTTATACAGGTCCCCGCGTCCGCATCAGCCGCCGTTTCGGAATCCCGATTTTCGGCCCGACGAAATATCTTGAACGCCGCAACTACGGTCCCGGCGTCCACGGTCCGAAGTCGCGCCGCAAGACCACCGATTACGGTCTCGGTTTGATCGAGAAGCAGAAGTTTCGTTATTACTACGGCTTGATGGAAAAGCAATTTCGCGGCGTTTACGAAAAAGCGTTGCGCCGCCGCGGTGTCACCGGCGAGCAGATGCTCCAGATTTTGGAGACGCGCCTGGACAACGTCGTTTTCCACCTCGGTTTTGCGAACACCCGCGCTGCGGCGCGCCAGATGGTTTGCCACGGTCACATCACGGTCAAAGGCCGCAAGGTGAACATTCCGTCGTATGCCTTGAAGGTGAACGACGTGATCGAAGTCAAGAATCACAATGTGTCGCGCCAGCTCGCGACCAAGAATTTGGAAGTCGCCACGAGCCGCGCGGTGCCGGACTGGTTGTCCTTGAGCAAGGAAGAGTTCAAGGGCACGGTCATGCGCATCCCGACGCGCGACGAGATCCAGCCGATCGCCAACGAGCAGGCCGTCGTCGAATTTTATTCCCGTTAAACCGTAAACCAGAAAAAACAATTATACGGATTTCTCCGATTGCGGGAATAAATCGTCGGAGGAGTCAGATTAAAATTGTTGAAAGGAAAATATGCCAGTTCGTCTAGGACGTTTCGAAATGCCCAAGCGGTTGCAGAAGGAAGACTCCACTGCGACGCCCACCTACGCAAAATTTGTCGCCGACCCGTTTGAAACCGGTTACGGCCACACCATCGGCAACTCGCTCCGGCGCGTGCTGCTCTCCTCGCTCGAAGGCGCGGCCATCACCTCGTTGAAGGTGGACGGCGCGATGCACGAGTTCGCCACGATTGACGGCGTCGTCGAGGACGTGACCGACATCGTTTTGAACCTGAAGAAGGTCAAGTTCAAGGCGCACAGCCGTGATGAACAGACCCTTTTGCTTTCGGTCAACAAGGAAGGTGAAGTGACCGCCGCCGACATCCAGACCAACCAGAATATTGAACTGGTCAACCCCGACCAGCTCATCTGCACGCTCGACAAGAAGAAAAAATTCGAGATGGAGTTGACCGTGAAAGTCGGCCGTGGTTTTTGCCCGAGCGACGAAAACAAGAAGCCCGGCCAGCCCATCGGGGTCGTGGCGATTGATTCCATTTTCTCGCCGGTCACGCGCGTGCGTTACGCCGTGGAGGCCGCCCGCGTCGGCAACCGCACCGACTACGACCGTCTGGTGCTCGAAGTCTGGACCGACGGGCGCCTCACGCCCGACGACGCGTTGACGCAGTCCTCGGCGATTCTGGCGCATCACCTCGACGTATTTGTCGGCTATGACAAGAACGCGATTGAATTCGAGGAAGCCGCCGACAAGCAGGACGAGGAGCAGTCGAAGAAGAAGAAATTGCTCGCCATGAGCGTGAACGAAATCGAGTTGAGCGTCCGCGCGGCGAACTGCCTGAATAACGCGAACATCACCACCGTCGGCCAGTTGGCGATGAAGAGCGAACAGGAAATGCTCAAGTATCGCAACTTCGGCAAGAAATCGCTGAACGAAATCAAGGACAAGCTCACCGCCCTCGGCCTGTCGCTCGGCATGACATTCGAGCCGGGCTTGATTGACAACACGCCGAAGGAAGAACCGAAGGCGGAATAGGAATTTTATGCGTCATCTGAAAAGAACGGCCAAACTGGGCCGCACGTCCGAGCACCGCAACGCGATGCTGGCGAACCTGGTTTGCAGCCTGATCGAACACAAGCGCGTGACGACGACTTTGGCGAAGGCCAAGGCCGCGCGTTCTGTCGCCGAAAAAATGGTCACGCTCGGCAAGAGCGGCACCGTCCATGACCGCCGCCTTGCGGTGGCGCGTCTGCATCAGGAAGCGGCGGCGAAAATCCTGTTCAAGGACATCGCACCTGCTTTCAAAGATCGCAAAGGCGGTTATACCCGCATCGTCAAGATGAACCAGCGCAACGGCGACGCCGCCCAGCGCGCCATTTTGGAATGGGTGGATTTTGTGGCCGAAGTTCCGGCGGCGCCCGCTGAAGCTGCACCGGCAACTGAAACCAAGCCGGAAGAGAAAAAGTAATTTTCGTTTCAAGCACAAAGCCCGCTCAATCGAGCGGGCTTTTTTATTTTCAATGAAGGCAGAAAATCAGGAACAGCACGATCAGGATAAAGGCAGTGAACCACCAAAGCCAGTGGATGCCGCGCGGTTTCACCGAACCGGAGCCGAATTCTTCCTTAACGAATTCGTCGTAATCAAATTCCTTATCCGGCAGGTTGAGACTGCTGGCGTAGGCGGTTTCCGACCAGCCGGTATTTTCGTCCGCACCACATTCAGGACAGGCTTTCGCATTGCGCGAGATTTCTGCGCCGCAATTGGGGCAAACTTCCGGGGACATTTATGATTTACGATTGATGATTTATGATTTCAAAAAAGTCGTGAAACACAGTCAATCGCGAATCATAAATCAAATTTTTTTATCCCGCCGCGCTCGCGTATTCCTCGTCCGTCTTCAGATCGAGTCCCATCAAAATGTAATCGTGCGAAACCGCCTGCATGTCCTTGACGTAATCGTCCAGCCGCACAAGCTGGCTGAAACCGAGCATGGCAAACATTTTGATCGCCGCCGCCTGTTCGCCGATGAATTCCGCCTCGACCTTTTCCAGCCCCGCGCCCCGCGCGATCTCGATGATCTCGCCGACGAGCCGCGTCGCCAGCCCGCGTCCGCGAAATTCCGGATGCACCAGCACGCTCACCCGCCCGACGTGCCGTTTCCAGCCGCCGAGCTGCTGGTGCAGCGTCGCGTCGCCCACGATTTTCCCGCCGATGAGCGCGACCAGCGGGAGGTTGCGCCCGTAGTCAATGTTCTGGCACCAGTCGTGGATGACCTTGAGGTCCATCACGCGATGCTTGATGAACATCCGTTCCGGTTCGGGAATGCCGAGGAACAACTGGTGAAAATCCTTTTCGTCGGCCTTGTGCAGCGGGCGCAACGTGGCCTGCTTGCCGTCCTTGAGCGCGACGGTTTTCGGAAACTGCTGGAGTTCAAGTTCAATGCTGTATGACATGGCGTTTCCTTTCAGGTTCAAATGCACTCTGCGCCAAACTTTCCGCGCCTGCAACTCAATAAAAGCGAGATGATTCGCCGGAGATGCTTCCGGCGCGGTGCAAAATTTCCGGGTCAACGCTCCAGCGCGCGGCAAGCAGGGGAATTTTTTCGACGTTCGCCGAGGCATTTTCTTTCGCCGTCCAGAATCCGGCCTCGGAATCTTCGCCGTAACCAAAACATTTCAGTCCCAATCTGTTTTCCGCCAAAGTTTTTGCGCCCTGGTTCCAGATGGTTTCGCCCGCCCACGCATACGCGCGCGTCACGCAGCCGTCGTCCATCCGCGCCCACGCATGATGGGCGGAAAATTTTTCCGTGTGAAAAAACTGGACGTGCCCCAGTTCGCGGCTCAAGGCGGTCAGAAACAAATGGCACGCATCCACGTCGTCGCCCGGATCGGGCAGGCCGGGGCCGGTGACGATGACCCAGCCGTTCACGCGCGGGCTGACGAAAAATTCCTCCCTGTCCGCCAGCGCCGCGCGGACGGTTTCACGTTCCAGCGAACGGACGGCCAGCCAGGTTGTCGGGCGGATTGCGGTGTGCGTAGGAAAAATTTCTCCGGCGGAATGGTGAAGATTTTCCGCTGCGCGATTCCGCCGTTGCAGGAAAATTATCCAGAGAAAAACCATGACGGCCACTCCCAATGCCAGAAAGTGCGCCATCAGCAGCATCCACGTCATTGCATCCGTCGGATTCACGGTTTGAATCTACGCCTGCGCCAAGCCGGTTCAATAAAAATTTTTGGTAGGGTCATCGCGCGGCGATGACCGGACGCCGCAGCGCGGCGTCCCTCCTAAATTTGTGCAAGCCAGTCGAGATATTTCTTGTTGCCCGCGCTCAAGGACAAAACCAGAAACTCCGGCGTGTCGTAAGGATGCCGGGCGAGGATCAATTTTTCCAGCGCGGCCAGTTTTGATTTTTGCGTCTTCAAAACCAGTAAAACTTCTGCGCCCGATTCAATTTTACCCTGCCACCAGTAATGCGATTCGATTTTCGGGATCAGGTTCGCGCAAGCGATCAGACGCGCCTGCAACGCGGCTTTGGCCAGTGCGCGCGCCGTTTTCAAATCCGGCGCGGTGACCAGCACGACGGCGAATTTTGCGGGGCTGGGCTTTCGTTCACTCATATTTCACAGGCAGACAGGCTGACGGATTGAACAGCAAACCGATTCATTGCGCAACACCGCGCGCGTCCGCCCGCCGGCAAAACAATTCTTCAGCCCGCTTCGTCATCCTGATCCGACAACCGCGCGAAGTAAAAGCAGCCGGAGGCGATGAGGATGGAAGTGACGGCGATGATGACGGCCTGCGTGCCGGGCTGTTTCAGGTCGTTCGACCAGTCCTCGATGAGTTCGCCCTGTTTGCCGTAAAGAATTTCCATCTGCCGTTGCGCCGGCTTGTTGTATCCGACCATGGAAAGGTCGTCCGAGAAATCCGGCGAGCGGGTTCCCAGCCAATAAACCGCGCCCGCGCCGGCAATTCCCAGCGCCAGCACGCTGACGCCAGTCATGCGGAGCCAACGCGCCCGCCGCTTCGATGATGAAACTGGCTCGGGTGTTTTATTGTTCATGGACACGCGCCCAACTGGTCGAGCACAAATTCTTTGAACGAGTCGTCAATCACAAAAATAGTAAAGCTTAAGACTGAATTATTAGGTCGCTTTGGCAAGCAGGACATGCATAGTTTTTTTTCATGGATATAAGTTGTAAGCAACGGCAATTTCTACAAAACACAATTTGTTCAAAACTTTTTCGAGGGTGGTTTTGGCTCACAAAAAATTTGTCGAGGGTGTCTACGAGTTGTAAAAATGGTTGTTTGGG
This sequence comes from uncultured Verrucomicrobiae bacterium, assembly GCA_963738175.1. Classification (GTDB taxonomy): domain Bacteria; phylum Verrucomicrobiota; class Verrucomicrobiia; order Limisphaerales; family UBA11358; genus UBA11358. Next base: position 27,494 of record CAVTVI010000030.1, on the reverse strand, counting down.
TGCAGAAGTGGTAGCGCGCAGCAACGTAGACGAAAAATTAAATGGATTACAAATAGGGAGTATGTTTAATCCAACATCACCTTCTTCATCAAAGTCATGCTCAATAGGAAACAATTGATAGCCAAAGCGCATACGTTTCAATTCATTAAGTTTTTCTTTTATTGGTTGGATTAACGCTACAGGTGGAAAATTGTTCCGAACCATGAATCCAGCTTCACAAAGACAAATATCCAACAAGGAAATATTAGGCGAGCCATAAGCTCTATAGTCTTTCAACTGTGCTACTGTCTTCTTTAACTTCCCAGCTTTGATCGAACGGACACTGCCATCTTTGCACAATAGATTAACCTTCACTTCCCATGTTTTGTATTCCCACTCTTTTGAGCGAGGAAAATCGTATAGCTTGGCGATAATATCAATGTCCCTAGTAAATGTTCCACCAACCCCTGTTCCAATGATCCATAGGAATAATTTTACTGCAAACCACCGCATAGATGCGATCCTTCAGCTAAATTGCGGCAAATAATGGAAGCAAAGAAAAAACTGCTCCAATTCACTGCCTTTTCTCTGTATTGCGGATTGCCGAACTAAAGAGTGTCAAAGTATTCGCTTTGTTTGCCGAATTCTAATCCGTGTTTGGCATGAGTCCAGTGCTTTATTTTTCGTGCGCCGTGGAAACGGTGACGTTGTCGAACAGTGTGGAGTTCAGCACGGAGTTGTTGTGCGCGCTCAACGCGAGGCCCACGGATACGGTCTTGTTCATCGGCACGGCGATTTGATCCACCTGCTGCCAGTTTTTGCCGTCCACGGAAATTTCGCCGGTAAAAATGTCGCCCGTGCGCGTCAGCCGTACCCAACTGGCGATGATCGCGGCTGTGCCGTCGGTGTTGTGGCTGCCCTGGTTGGCCACGGGCCGCCACTGATAAACCGAGCTGTTGTGGGCGGTGATCGCCATCATGGCGTATTTGGAACCGGGCAAATTATTTTCACGAAAAATCACGCCGGCCTTGGCCCACGGATCGGTGTATTGCAGGGAGCGGATGTGCGCGACGATCCGGCCGTCACCCGTCAGCGGCCTGCTGGCGAGGTGAAATGAATCGGCGACATCCCAGATGTCGTTGCCGGAGGCGATGACGTTGAACAGGCCGTTCAAATAACTCGACTCGCCGGAAACGCCGACGTTGCCGATGTCCGCATCCACCCAGCTTTTTGGCAGCGTGGCCGAGAGCGTGCGCAGCGAACTGATCCATTGGCCGATGGCGGAAACGGCCTTGTCGTCCACAAGATTTCTGGCGAGCGGCGGCATCTGGCCTTCGCCGGTGATGCTGATGCGCCGCAGTAAAATGGATTTGTTCGTGTCGCCGGGGACAATCACCTTCGCGCCGGGGATGCCAAGCTGGTTGGCGACGGGGCCGTTGATGAGATTTTGATTCTTCAACGGCGTGTCGAACCGCGCGTCAAAAAACGCGCCGACGCCGCCGGGGCGATGGCACATCGAGCAGTTGGCGTCGAGATACGAGCGGACGCGCAATCTGGAGCGCAGCGGAAGTGTTCGTGAGATTGACGAGCCGTGGATAGCGATAAATTTTCCGGTCGTCGAAAGTAGCGTCAAAAATTCCCAGATGGCCGAGCGTGTGAAGCTGGTTGCCGGTGAAGCCGTTTGGATATTTGAAACTGCCGTTAAGCTGGCGCGTCTTGAGCCCCAGCACGCCGCCGGATGCGGGCGTGTGGCAGGTCAGACAATCCTGCCGTCCGGGATAAAACCAGTTTTGCGTGCGCGTGCCGGTGGCGGTTTTTATTTGCACCGGCTCGCTGATTCCCGTCGTCACCAAATCCGCGTCGCTGTTGTCCGCGCGCCATTTGTAGCTCGCGCCATAAACGTAGCCGTTCGTGTCGCGGACGAGGATGCGCGTTTCAAGGCGGCGAAGGATTTTCGGATTCGTGTCGTCCACTGGCAAATCGAAATGCTTCACGAACACGGAGCCGGCGGGGAACGTCCATTCGCCGTTCGCGGAAAAGCTGATGAGAGTGGATTCGTTGGAATTGTGAACCAGCGGGTTTTCGCCGCGCCGTCCGACCACAGCGGCGAATTGACGGTGTAAGGAATCAGAAAATCCGCCGGTGCCAGATTGGTGAGGTCGGCAAACGCACCGGTTTCCGAGAGGCGCTTCGGCAGGAATTTTTTCGGCGGCGGCGGACCGCCGCGTTGCAGCTTGTAAATGCTTCCGCCGATGCTGCTCATCTGGCAGAAATAAATTTCGCCAGCGGCGTCGGTGCCGAAGGAAGACAAACCGGTGTAATCGGTGCCGGAATTCGGGCCGGTGCCCTTGGGCATCACGCAAAGGAGCGTTTTTTTCACGGGCGTCGCGGTTTCATCGAGCGCCCAGACGGTGCGCATGACGTTGTCGCCGAAAATATATTTGCCGCCGAGGTCATGCGCGAATTCCTTGCCGCGGTAGACATAGCCGCCGATGACCGCGCGACCGTCGGTATGCGGATAATCCAGCAACGGTCCGCGGCTGATGCCGATATAATTCGTGGGCATTTTGCCGAGGTTGCCCTCGCAATAATTCCACTGGAAATTCAGGCCGGACTCGCCGGGATTGATGATGTCAATCTCTTCGCGCGAGCTTTCGCCGACATCGCCGATGAAAATGTTTCCGGTCGGCGGATCAATTGTCATGCGATGCGGACTGCGCAGGCCGAGACAAAAAAATTCTTCGAGCACGTTTGACTGGCCGACGAACGGATTGTCATTCGGAATAAAATAATTGGCCGTGAAGCCGCCGGTGGGCTGGCGCGGCGGCGCGTGGCTGACATTTGCCGCCGTGACAATCCACGTCAATGCGAAAGACGCCTGAATAAAGGCTTTTATTGATGATCTGGTCGTTGTCGCCGACGGAGTTGTCGCCATCCGTCCAGTAAAGAAATCCGTTTGCCGGATGAAAGAACATCCCGCCGCCGTGATGCCAGACGGTTTGATTCGTGAGATCCACAAAAATTTTCAACGAGCCGGGAATCGCCACCCCGTCCGCGTCGAGCGTGTAGCGTTCCAGCCGGTCGTGATAGGTGTCGGGCAGATTTGGAACCGGGCGCGTCGTCGGCGAGCCGGCAACCGTGCCGGGCTTGACCCAGGTGTAATAGACGAACATGAAATGGTTCGTCGCAAAGCCCGGATGAAACGCGATGCCGAGCAGCCCGGAATCATCCCAGCCCTGGCACTGGCTGCTGATGTCGAGGACGAGTTTTTTCTGCGACGTGCCGGGAGAATTTTGAAACGTCCAGACGCGGCCTTCGCGTTCCCAGACGCAAAGCCCGTCCGTGCCGGGAACCGCTGTGAGGCCGACGCTGTTGGTGAAAAGCAGATTCGTGAACGCAACGACCGCCGACCAGTTGCCGGAGATGGACGGCGCGACTTCCGGCATCACGCCGTTGAGAAACGCGCCGACGGACGGGCGGTTGGTGAGTCCGTAGGATTTTTCGGAGACGATGGGTTTGGCATCGGCGGACAAAAAAACGCCGCCCAACAAAGCGAGGGACAGCAGCCATTGGCGGTTTTTGAGAAACGACTTAATCACAAACGGGACGGCGCATAAGATTCTCCACCGCGTGCGCGCCGTCAAACTTTAACCGAGTTGTTTTTCTTAACTGAAATATCACCGCCATGTCCGCATGCCGCCCGTTGAATGTCATCGTTTCGCGTCGTCTTTCCGCCTGTTGCCATCCAACAGGCCGCTCGTCCGTCACTGTGCCGGGCGGAGAATCCTCCGGCGGTTTTGTGTTTTCATGGCTAATGTTATGGCTTCGTCAGAATTATACTTGCTTCTGACCTCTTTTCAGCGTCGGCGATGTGTGTTAAAAAATTTTTCAATTCCCGCCGCTGACGTGGCCGGGGAGAAACCAATACGAACAAAACATAAGGCGGTCAGGGCATCTCAAAACAATGACGAACGTCGTCCGGACGCTTCACGCATTCGTTTCCAGTTGTCAGTCCCGCCAGCAACGCACATGGCAGCAACAAAAATAACCTATCCCGTAAACGAAGTGGTCGGCTTATGCGCCAGCACCGCGCAAATGCTCACCAAATATAAAACCCAGATGATCGCCAACAAGGTGGATCCGACGGACCTCATCACCAAGCTCCCTGCCGAATCCACCACCCTGTCGGAAGAAAACGACAAGCAGGAGGGCATCAAGACGCAGTTGAAGGATCAGACCATCGTGGTGAACGCCGCCGCGCTGGCCGCCTACACCGACTGTAGCAACGGGTGCGACATGGTCATCACGGCGTTTGGCCGGGGCAGTTCGCAGGCGCAGGAAGCCACGAACCTGCGCAAAGGCGTCCGGCCCAGTTCCCATCACACCGCCACTCCGGTGACGGCGACCAAGTAATCTTCCCGGACAACCGGGCGGAGGAACACTCTGGCTTGGAGCCGTCCAGACTCGATTTGGACGGTTCCGGGTCGGATTTCGAGGGGTAAAAACTTGGTGGAGAGGTGTCAAAATTGAATTTTGCGGTCTCCGGGCGGCATTTTGAGGGATAAAAATTCGGTGGAGAGGTGTAAAAAAATGATTTTGAGGTCTCAAAATTCAGTTTGGAGGCATTAAAATTCGATTTTAACACATTCGGCAGCCGCCCCAAGACCTCTCGGATGCTTAATTATCAATGATTTATGCCAATTAAGCGGGTTTCCGAAGCAAAAACCTCATTTTTACGCGGAAAATCTTTTGTTTAATCCCGTGCTGGTCAAGATGCGGCGTGCGTGACTCCATCTCATCCCTCGCCCATTGGATGGGAGAGGGTGGTCGAAGACCGGGTGAGGGATTTTAATTTAGGCCGGGTTGAGGGAGGTGCGGACGACGAAGCCGCGTCCGTCGCGCAGGCGTTTGGCCATGACGTAGCCGGCATGGGCGAAATATCAATGCAAAGCATTGGTTTCATCATTAAAAACCCCCAAATTTCTGTTGGACGGATATTTGAAGATTGTCCGCTGGCCGGGGAAAATTGGCCTGTAGAACTCATTTGTAATCATCTCACCAATCGAACTTATCGAGTCGTTGGTATAAATCTGTAAGACTTCCGAAAAATTGGTTCCTTCCAAAGACACTGTTGTAATTCTTTGAGTGCTTTCAAGACCCGTAAAAACCCTGTTCGTTAAAGTGAGCAACATTGGTTGCTGTCCGAAAGATACCAAAATACTATTTTCATCAACTTTGAAAATTCCAGTGACGTGGACTTCATTGGGAGCTGAATACCCCACTTGTAAGACCGGATTTGTCAATTCGTTCACCACCTCATAAGCATATATGCCACCGGATACGACACCATTTGCATAATAATTCGTGCTATAATTTCTATCCCATTGGGGAGGAATCGGAAGGTCTGGATCAAAATCGTCGCTCATTACAATTTTGCGTTTTTCATTCAAAAAAGGAATCTCAACTTCAACATAAAGACGATTGCTGATAATAATCGGTTGAACCGGATATGGAACTGTCCTTCCACCGATAGAAAAAGCCATGCTGTCTTTAATCCACATGTATTTTTGGCGCGGGGAATAGCCCGGCGATTTATCCAGATTTTGCAAATAAAAATCCGGCAAATCTTTAATGGCAAACTTTGTTCCTTCGGGAGAGATTTCCGCCATGATGCGTGAATAATTCATTCCGTTTGCACCAAAGAAAACAAGGACGTTGCTACAACCGGGCGGCAATTCCGGCGGCAACCATCCTGTATTTGTTACGACTGGCGGCTCAATTGGAATCATCAAGCTTTCCGAACCCGGAAGTGTTTTCGTCGTTTCTTCGGTTTCCCAATCTGTTGACGGCTTACCATTCCAAAACCCGTTTGTAATAGTAGTTTTTTTGTCGTGGATATCTAAAAACGATAGCACAAGGTTTGTGTATTGGTATTGACTAGATGTAATTCCACGAAACCTGTAAGCAATCCAACCTCGTAGTGATTCACCGGGCTGAATTGCTTTTATTGACTTTTCTGAAATCAATTGGGGGCGCTTCAAATCGATCAGGTAAGGCTTTCCACCCGAAAAAGTATTTATTTTATACTCATCTGTAAAATCAATCGGTTCTGCATTGGTGCTCGCTCGTTTTTTTGGCATTACGGTCAATTTGAAATCATCCGCAACACTTGCCGAGCCACCGGAATTTCCGACGGTTACTTGGAGAAAAACAAGCGAGTTCGTTGTTCCGGGTTCATCTGCGATCAAAGTTTGGTTTATATATCCATCGAGTTTTGGGGATTTATCATCAAGTTGCTTTTGAACCATGCTAATTATATTTGACTGGCCGGTGATAGTGACATTTTGTTGGTTGAAAATCTGGGTTGGAGAAACAAAGAAAACACAAAACACAAAAACCACAGCGGAACAAAATAAAAGGATAACAAAGCTAACAATAGTTTCTTTAACTTTTTCGCGCGTGACATCGGCAGATTGGAAGGATTTCAAAGTTTTGAAGGTTAATACAAATACTCCGATTGAGAAAAGAACGGTGACAAGTGGAGCATCACCGATCACAAACCAAGTGTCCTTAAACGACTGAATAAAATTTATTTTCCAATAGTCCATGAATCAAATGAGGTTTATGGCATCTCACTCAAAAGATTTTTCTCCCCGAAAATCTGGTCGAGCATGACCTTGACGTAGTGGCTGGCGTGCCAGTCGCAGTGGTAATAAAAGCTGCCGGTCTTTTTGAGGACGCGGGCGAGTTGCACGCAGCGCGGGCGCATGTAGTCAATGTAAGCCTTGGTGTTCTCGTGGCGGTCTTCAAAGGCGCGCTTCTCCTTGGTCTCGCCCCAAAAGTCCGAGCCGGACTGGCCACCATCGTAGTTGCGGTTGGAGTTGAAGGGCGGGTCAATGTAAATCAAATCCGCGCAAGCGTCGGGCAGCTTGGCGAGCTGTTCCAGATTGTCGCCGCAATAAACGACGCGGGTGTCGAGGAGGGAACTTGGACGACCAGTATTTGGCCTCACCCGGCCTTCGGCCACCCTCGCCCGTCAGACGGGAGAGGGACGGGGGGAGGGGTTTCGCGTCTGATCTCTTTGCCATGCGCAGATTGGGGGACAGTGCGTCGGCGGCGTCAATTCGCCGACGGCAGGATTTCTCTCCTCACTGTTTCGCGCCGCCGCTTTGCTGTTGTTGCACCTGTTTCACCAGGTCGTTGTATTTGGTGACGACATCGTTGCGGTCTTTCACCTCGTCATTGAACTTTTTAACGACATCATCACGCTGCGTGACGAGATTGGTGATGGTTTCGTTTTGCTGCTCGATGCCGGCGTAGGCGTCCTTCAATTTAGATTGCAGGGTATCCACGGCGGTTTTGTATTGGCCGATTTCGTTGGTGAGATTTTCATTCGCAAACTGCAGTTTGATGAGCTCGGCCTTTTGCGCCACGACGAGCTGCGCGTTCGTCGCGGCTGCGGCCTTGATTTCGGTGATGCGCGCGTCCATCTGTTCAATTTGATGGTTCAAAGTGGCGATGGAATTGGTCGCGTCCTCGATGGCGACGTTTTTTTCATAGACCATGCCGTTCAAAGTCGTGATTTCATTTCGTTGAATGGTCTGCTCATACCATTGGAAGGCGCACAAAACACAAAGCGCGAGCGCGAGAATGACAAGCAAGTTTTGCTGGAAGTTTTTCATGTTCAAGGTTGGTCGGGGGCGGCTTTGACGGCGATGGCGACGTGCGAAATGCCGGCGCGTTTCACCAGATCGAGAACATAAATCACCGAGCCGTGCGTGGCGTCGCTCGAGCCGGTGATATAGACGGGCAAATTGGTGTTCACGCTGTAACGGTTCGTGAGCAGCGTGGTCAAATCGGCGAATGAAATCGCCTTTTTGTCCACGGAAACCTGGCCGTCGCGGTTCACCAGCAGGTTCACGATGTCCGGCTTGGTGCTGGAGGTGGCGAGTGTGGCCGTGGGCAGGTTCGCCTTGACCGTGCGAACAATCTGCATCTGCAGGCTGATCATCATGAACGACGCCAGCAGAAAAAACATGATGTCAATCAGCGGGATGATTTCCAGCCGCGATTTTTTTTCGGGAATAGGCGTGCGGATTTTCATGGCGCGGTTGAATTTTGGTTTTCCGTCATAAACGCGACTTTCTGGATGCCCGCGGCTGCGGACGGCTTGATAGACATTCACCATGTCGCCGTGCAACGTGTCGCGGTCGCCGCTGATATAAACGGGAAGATTGATGTCGGCGCGGAAACGGTTGCTCAAAACCAAACTCAATTCCGGCAGCGTGATTTGCTTTTTCTCCAGCCAGACCGTGCCGGATTTGTCCACGGCGATGTTGACCATGTCCGGCTTGTAATCCTGCGCCGCTTGCGTGGCGGTTGGCAGGTTCACTTTTATGTTCGCCGTCCGGCTCATCTGCAAACTGATCATCATGAACGACGCGAGCAGAAAAAACATGATGTCAATCAGCGGAATGATGACAATCCGCGAGCGGCGTTTCTGAATGGGCGAGATAATTTTCATCAAAAAATCAGTGGCTCGTGGCCTGGCTCGGCGGCGTTGGCTTGTGCAAATGAACCGTGTCGCCCGCTTTTCCACCGCCGACCATGACTTCAACATTCGTGGCGGCGGTTTCCAAATCGAACTGCAATTGCGTCACCTTGGCCGAAAAATAATTGAACGGAACCAGCGCGAAAATCGCGATACCGAGTCCGCACGCCGTCGCGATCAGCGCCTCGCCGATGCCGCCAGTGACAGCGGTGACGGAAAGTTCCGCGCTGCCGATATTCAGAAACGCGCGCATCAACCCGGTCACGGTGCCGAGCAAGCCGAGCAGCGGCGCGAGCGTGACGAGCGTGTCCATGACGGTGAGAAATCTTCCGGCGCGCTTGAGTTCGATGCCGGCGGCGAGTTGCAGCGCGCCGAGCAACGAACTGTGCTTGTGGCCGACGTGGCCGAGGCCGTGGCGGATCATGCGGATGACCGGGTCGTCCGAGTTTTCGGAAATTTTCTGCGCGGCGGCGATGTCGGAATTTTCCAGCGCGGCGAGGAGCTGCTCCATTTTTTGCGGGTCGCGTTTGCGGCTTTCACGCAGCCACCAGAACGTGCGTTCGCCGATGACGGCGACGGCGACAATGGCGCTGGCGAGAATCGGCCACATGACCGGACCGCCTTTGCTGAAGAATTCGAAGGCAATGTTTGCAAGCATGGGATTCATAATTTGTGTTCGGTTAAGTAAAGTCAGTTCAATTGTATTTTGTAGTTGATGCGGGTTTGAAACAGTTGGCTGCCGGTGCCGACGGGCAGATGCCAGTGCTGTTTGATAAATGCCACCGTCGCGCGGTCGAGGAAGGGAAAGCCGGATGATTCCTTCACGTCAATGGAAATCACATTGCCCGCCGCGTCGCCGCCGAGCACGAGGAGAATCGCGCCTTGCTCGCCTTCTTCCAGCGCGATTTTTGGATAAGGCGGTTCCGGCCGCTCGCCGCCCGCGCCGGTGCTGTTGAGCAAATTGACGGCGGCGGTCCGCATCGGCTCGAGCGGCGGCGCAACGGCGAGATTCGCCGGAACCACGAGCGAGCCGATGGTCGGCACGCTGAAGCTGATGTTCGGCGATTGCGGAATGACGACGGCGACCTGCGGCGTGTCATTTTTATTTTCGTCGGTTTCTTTTTTTTCAGTCATTTCCTGCGGCGGCAAAATCATCGGCTCGACGACGACCGGAACAATTTCTTCGAGCGGCGGGGCGGGCTTGATGGCGATCAAACCGCGCCGCGCGCCGAAAATGCCGATGAGCAAAAAAAGGATGCAAATCGAATTCACCCACGCGAGTTTCTGGTTCGCATCGCGGCTCGCCGCAGGCAGGCAAAGGCGCGTGAGTTCGTCTTTCAACTCGTAGGCGGGCGATGTTTGGTATGCATCCATGTTGAATTTAATCAGGTCAATGTCTCCACGAACGCCTCCAGCAACTGGCTGCCGGCGACCAGCACAAAGCCCGCGAAAAACAGCCCGCCGCACCAGAACAGCGATTTGACCTTGGCATCGTTCAGCCGCGCGTTTTGTTCCCTGGTTTCCAGGAGCAGCTGCACGAGCGCCTCCAGGGCCGCGTCTTCCGACACGTCCTCCGGCTTCAAATTGTCCCACAGTTTTTTGCCGCGGGGATAATTGACATAACCGTTGGTCCGCATTCCGCCGAAGGCGAACAACAAGGCGACGAATAAAACCGCCAGCGACAGATAGCAGGAAATTTTCACCCACGGCGAAGGCGATTCCAGCAGGGTTCTCACATCCAGCAATTGAAAGCCCGCCACGATGATTATTCCCGCCGCAAACTTCTCGGCCTTCCGCAGCAACTGCGCGGTCCGTTCGGACTCGGCGGCAATGGCCTTTTCCGCCGCCTCTTTGACGATTGCAATTTTGCTCATTTTTTGTTCCTCATGTTTGACCTTAAAATTTTCGCCGGATGCAGACAAGGTTTCTTCAGCCGGTCATGGTTCAAAGGATTTTCATTCATGTCCTAAAAAAGAAGCGGCAGACCGCCTCGGTAATCAGGTAGAGACTAAATAGAATTGCGGTAATCCAAAAACTGGGAGGCCAGCTTGTGAAACACGCGAGCAAAATTCCAATCCAAACGGCGAGCAATCCGATGACGACTGAAGTTATCATCCCGGACCAAAAATTTTTACAAAATCTTGTCGCAACGCCGGCGGGGCCGATGATCAACGTGAAAACCAGCAGGATGCCGACGACCTGGCTGGCGAGCGTGACGGAAATTGCCAGAATCACCATGAAAATCATGGACAAGGCGGACAACGAAACGCCGCGCGCCTCAGCCAGATCGGGTTGCACGCTGGCGAAAAGAAGTTTTCGCGAAACGAACAACAACGTCCCCAAACTGATCGCGGAGAGAACCAGCGTTTGAATGATTTGATAATGCGACACGCCAAAAATATTTCCGAAAAGGATTGCGGTGGCCTGTCCCGCGAAACCTTTGTAGAGCGTGAGAAACAAAGTTCCCACGCCGAGACAAAGCGAGAGCGTCATGCCGATGGCCATGTCGCTGCGTTGCAGCCGGTTTCCCGTCGCGCCCATCATCATTCCCGCCAGCACGGAAATAATCAGCATCCCTTCGAGCGGACTTAACGCGAACAATACGGCTCCCGTCGCGCCGGTGAATCCGACGTGCGCCAGCGAGTGCGCGGCAAAACTGACTTTGCGGACGACCACAAAATAGCCGACCACCGCGCCAAGAATTGCGGCCAGCGTGCCGGCGACGAGCGCGTTGCGCACGAAATCATAGGACAAATAAAAATGAATTTGTTCAATCATGATGCGCGGCTTCCGTGACGTTGCCCTCGGCGGCGACGATGAAAATTTTTCCTTCGGCGCGGACGACGTTGATTTCCGTGCCGTAAAGTTTGCTCAACACGGCGCTGGAAATGATTTCATCCGTCGAGCCGATGGCCGCGCCGCCGCCCGCGACGTAAATGACGCGATCCATCACGCCGAGAAGCGGGTTGACATCGTGCGCGATAAAAAAAATTGTCGCGCCGGTCGTCGCTTTGATTTTGGCGACAGACTCGACCATTCGTTTTTGATTGCGTGGGTCGAGACTGGCCAGCGGCTCGTCGAGAATGAGCAGGCGCGGTTTGCCGAGCAACGCCTGCGCCAGCGCGACGCGCTGTTTTTCTCCGCCGGACAAAACGGAAAAAGAATGGTCGGCGTATTCCTGCGTGTCCGCCAGTTCAATGGCGCGATTTACTTCGTCACGCGCGGCGCGGGAATTCCACGGCATTCCCCAGCGATTTCCACCTTCAACCGCCGAGACCAGCGCGCGCGCAGTCAAAGCCGTGCCTTCAAGACTGGTTCGTGATTGCGGCATGTAGCCGATGACATTGTTCGCCTGTCCCGATGGTTTTCCAAAAACGGAAATACTTCCCGAACAAAGTGGTGTGAGGCCGAGAATGCACCGCATGAGCGTGGATTTGCCCGCGCCGTTCGGGCCGAACACGCCAACGAATTCGCCCGGCGCGATTTCCGCGTTCACTCCTTGCAGAATGTCGCAGCCGCCGAGACGCACGCCGGCGTTCGTTATGGAAACCGCAGATGTCAATGGTTTGTCTCCAGAGCCGTTTCGACCGCGTTCAATTCCGCGAGCATCCAAGTCACATAACTTTTGGCGTCGGGTGGCTGCGTCTCCGTGACGCCGATGACGGCGACACCGAGTTTTTTGGCGGTTTCCTGTTCGCGTTGAGTCACCGGGTCGGTGACCTGGCTGTTGTAGAAAAGAATTTTCATTGATTTGTCATGGAGGCTTTTTTGGAAATCAGACGCCTGTTGAAAACTCACTTCAGTATCATTCATCACGGCAACCTGGAATTCATAATTCTCCATCTTGAAACCGAGCGCGTCCGCCATGTAGCCAAACACCGGCTCCGTGGCCGTGACAACCGTTCCAGCGTGGGCGGACTTGATTTCGGCAATTTTCGCCGTGACTGCGCTCATCTCATTTTGGAACGCCGCGAGATTTTCCGGTTGCTTCAAAATGTCCGCGAGTTTCGCCGCCAGCGCGGGCATCGTGCGCGGATCATACCAGATATGCGGATTGTCCCCGGCCTTGGCTCCGATCAAGTCGGCAACGCGGATGACGATTCGTCCGGGTTTGCCCTGCGCGCCGAGAAGTTTGTCCATCCAATCGTCGTAACCGATGCCATTGTAAATGACAATGTCCGCATCCGCCACAGCCTTCGCTGTCGCCGCATCGGTGGCGAATTCGTGCGGGTCCTGGTTGGGATTGCTCAAGATGCTGGTGACGTTCACCGAATTCCCGCCAATCTCCCGCGCCAGCCCGCCGTAAAAGTTTTCGGCCGCGACGATGTTCACTCCGGCTGCATTTTCTTTGGCCGCCTCTTTTTTTGCGCACCCTGTCTCCAGGGAAACAGACAGCGACAAACCAAGCAACAGCGCAAAAAATGGCGGCAATCTGCTGATGGCCATGAACGGTTTCATATAGGTGAATTCATACTATTCAAGCGTTAAGCGGCTTGCGGCGGAACAAGAAGCACGCGAGGCCAAGGAATGCCGCCGCGTAAGCGGCACCGTAAAGCGTGGCCAACCCGATCGCGCTCCATTTCACCAGCGGCCAGTCGTGGATGATCAAGTCGCGCAAGTCATAAAATTCAAGATGCGGCATCGCGTAGAAAATGGCCAGCGTCACGCTTTGCATCGGCTCGTCCATGTGCAAGGCGAGTTTGCCGAGGTGCCGGCCGAGCATGAGGATGCCGACGATGATCACGATGCTGATGGTGGCGTTGGACGACGGCGCGGTAAAGACCAGCGCGCCGCACAACACCATCGCCACGATGATGCCGAGCATGATCCAGTGCATCCAGAAGGCCTGAAAATACTCAAGCAGCCGCCAACTCTCACCGCGCGAAACGGAAGTGATGATAAAAAAGGCGTAAAACGCCAGCAACGCCACGCCGCAGGCGAGCCAGCAGCCGAGGAATTTTCCGAAGATGAGTTCGTTGCGGCTCACCGGTTTTGACAGCAGCGAAAACAGCGTGCGGCTTTCGCGCTCGGCGTGAAGCTGCCGCGCGGTCAGGGTGATGGCGATGACGATGGTCGAAATCCACACGAGCAGGAGGCAGATTTCCTTCATGTAGCGCACCATTTTCATGTCGCCGAAGATGTTGGCCGAGCCGGACATTACCGTCAGCAGGACGGTGACGATGAGCAAAACGTAGGCGTCCTTGCGCCGGATGAGTTCCTTGAGGACGATGCTGGTGATGACAAGAATGTTGTTCATGGTTCAGTTGGATTTGAGTTTAGGTTGATAGCCGATGACGCGGAGAAACAGTTGTTCGAGACCGCAATTATGCTCCTTGGCCAACGCGTCTATCGCGCCGACCACGCGCAGCCGTCCCTCGTGTAGAATAGCCACGCGGTCACAGACGGTTTCCACTTCGCCGAGTTCGTGCGACGAAAACAAAACCGTTTTGCCTTCTTCCTTGAGACGGTTGATGATCTCGCGCACCTGCATCCGGCCAACGGGATCAAGGCCGCTGGTCGGTTCGTCGAGGATGAGCAAGTCGGGATCGTTGATGAGCGCCTGCGCAAGACCGATACGTTGCTGCATTCCCTTGGAATAAGTTTTGATGAGCCGCTTCCGCGCGTGATCCAAGTCCACCAGTTTCAACACGACATCCACGCGCGGTTCGCGTTGCGGTTTGGGAATTTTGAAAATCCGAGCGTAGTAGCGGAGCAGTTCCTCGGCGGTGAGAAATTTATAATAATAGGTCATTTCAGGCAGATAACCCAGCCGATTTCGTGCCTGCGTCTCGCGGGCGGAGAGGCCGAAAATTTTGGCATCGCCAACGGTGGCGTTCGTGAAGCCGAGCAGCACGTTCATCGTGGTTGTCTTGCCCGCGCCGTTCGGGCCGAGCAGGCCGAAGATTTCGCCGGGACGGATTTCGAGGTCGAGTTCGGCGACGGCGGTTTTGGGCGGCATACCGCGTCCAGTGGACGGATAGACGACCGATAGATTTCGGATTTCAATGGGATGATTCATTTTCATGGATTGCTGGGTTTCGTTTGGTAAAAATTGCCGTTTGTATTTCCAATGACATCAAGCAAAAGTGAACTGGTCGGATCAAGCTCATCAATTTGTTTTTGAATGGCGTCAGGGTTGGGCGACACGCGCTTAAGCAGTTTGAAATACTCGATGGCTTTGGGAATGTTGTGTTGCTGTTCTTCGAGTTTGGCGAGCGCTCCCGCGATGTGGCCGATAAGGAATTTATCCTGCTCCGTCTTGCCGGAATTTTCCTTGCCCCAGCTTTCCAACGCGGCGAGGTATAAATTGCGCGCCTGATCGGGACGATGCCGGCCTTCGTTGTAAAGCTGCCCCAGTTCAAATAGGATCGCGGCGCTGCCGGGATTGGCGCGCAAGCCGTCGCGCAGAAAATTTTCCGCATCGTCCACCTTGTGCATCCGCACGCGCAGCCAGTAGGCGGTGACGAGATAGGTTTCGATATGATGCTCGTCCAGTTCTGCCGAAATCTTCAGCCACGGCATGATTTCCTTCACTTCCGTCGCCCCATTTCCGTCCACGCCGCCTTGATCCAGATGCGTGTGATAGGACGGAAAGAAATTGAGTTCAAACCGTTCGACCCAGTTATGCGGATGGCTGAAAATGGTGGTTTCGTCGCCGGAATTCTTGCTTTCCATGGTGCTGGAATCTTCGCCGATGTGCGGCGTCTTGAACGGCGCGTTGTTGTCGTAAATCGTCGGGTAATAACCGCTGTGAAAATAGGCGTCGGCCTTCACGAAGAAACTTTGGGCGAACATCACGCGACTGGTGCCCAGCCAGCGTGCCACCGGGTCGTCATCACCCGCACCGTTGGCGACAAGTCTGGCCTCCACTTGCGGGCCGAGGTTGGCCGCGAGACAAAACGCCAGCGTGAGCCATAGCAAGACGACAAGCAAACCGCGCGAGCCAGTCCGGCAAGTTGCAGAATAAAATGGTGATTTCATTTGAAATTGTTGGAGAGCTGCGCCGGAGGAAGACGCAGCCCTCCATTTTCTTCTGGTTCAAAACACCCAAGTCAGCGAACCGAAGAAGCCAATCCGCGCGCCGTATTGCGTGGCGTTGACGCCGACGCCTTGGCCGTTGCGCAATACATACGAGTTGTCCGTGAGGTTCACGATGTCGAACCGGGCCTTTAACATTTGTTTATTCTCCAGTTTGAAGCTCTGTTCCACGCCGCAATTGATGGAGTAATAAGCCGGAACCGTCGAGCCGTTCGGGATGGCTTCGGGAGGATTGCTGCCGGGAATGTTTCCATCGCCATCGGTCCGCAAGCCGCTGCCGTAAAGCGCATCCATATAAACCCGCGTGCTGGTGCGGTCGGATTCTTTCCAAAGATACGATGTGCCGAACGAGCCGGTCACTGTCTGGTCATGATCCAGATAAATCCAGTGATTTTTGACGTAGTTGTAAGCGGTCTGATCAAACAGGAACTGCGCCGAATTCCAGTTTTCGCCCTTCGCCACGCCGTAGGCGACGTTGGCGTAGGTGGAAAAGCCGCCGTCCGTGTAGTTGGCGGTGAATTCCGCGCCATAGACCTGGCCCCGGGAATAGTTGAAGGCTTGCAGGATGAGCGACTGGCCGAACAACCCGTCGTCAATCTGTTGCTCGCAGTATTTGTAATAGCCGTCCAGACCCACCGTCAGATGCTGGTTGATTTTTTGCGTGAGACCGGCGTCGAAATAATTCGCGCGTTCGGCCGTGACGATGTTGTTGGGCGCGCCCGGACCCCAAGGCGATTGATTCGATGTGCCGTCAAACGCATGCACCGTGCCGGACGGCACAGCTTCCGGCGGCGGCGGCGTGAAGTAACGAGCGTAGCCGGCGTGCATGGTCGTCCAGTCAGTCGGCTTGTAAACCAGGTTGGCGCGCGGGCTTAACTGGTTCTCATGATCATACGTCGAGTTATAGGCGTCAAAGCGCGCGCCGTAATTGGCCGTGAGCTGATCGGTAATTTTCCATTCGTCCTGCAAATACCCGCCCATGAACAAGGCATAGAGCGAACTGTTCTGCACGATGGGATAGTAATAAGAGCCGGTCGCCGGATTCAACGTCGGCATCCCGGCGGGGTTAACGTTCACCACCGTGGTGGTGGTGTCTTGGGACACGGAATCATCCAGAAACATCAATCCGCCGCGCAGCGTGTGATTGGGGCTGATTTCCGAACTGGCGTCGGCCTGCAATCCGCCGGAATAAAGATTTTTATTCACGTCGCTGGCCACGCCGTTGAAGTAAAGGTCGCCGACCGGGTCGGGCATGAAATGCACACCGCTGGACCGTCCCAGCGCCGAAACCTGATAATTCAAATTGCCCACCGTTTTTTGATAGGTGACCACCCCGTAATAATTTTGCTCAAGCTGCGTTTCGTTGAGCGCCGAGGAATTGAAGCTGGCCGGCAACCCGCTGCCCGGAAAATTCCAAGGCGTAGTGCCGTCCGGCGCGGTGTTGACAGGCAGGCCGGGAGTGTTGGGCACTTCAAAATTGGCGTAGGACGCGCTCAACATCACGTTCACGCGGCTCGTGTCGTCCAGAATGTAGGAAAAATAAGCGAACGACTTGTATTGGTAGGTGTTGTCGTGAATGGCCGTCTGGCTGGACGTGGGCTGTTCGAGGCCGAGGTCGTTGTTGTTGTAGCTGCCGTCCACGAAGTAATTGAAATTTCCCGACGAACCGGCCGCCTCGAAGCTCGGATTGATCGTGTTGTAACTGCCGCCATACATGGACACGTCGCCGCCGTTTTCAAACGCGCCGCTCTTGGTCGTGATGTCAATGACACCCGACGTCCGGAATCCGTATTGCGCCGGCAGCGAGCCGGTGACGAGCTGCATGGACTCGATGAAGTGCGGACTCAACTCCAGGCCGAACCCGGAGATGCCTTCCGGCAGCAGCACGCCGTTGATGCGGTATTGCAAGTTCGCGTGCTCGCCGCGGACGTGCAGATCCCCGTTCGCCGCCGAATCCTGCGCCACGCATGGCGCGCGCAAAATGATTTGATTCATCGGCGCGTTGCCGCCTTGCGACAGGTTGGCGATTGCATTCTTGTCTATCGTGTAGGCTGTCGCACCCAAATCCGGCTGGATTTGATTGCGCGCCTGGTCCAACTGCCCGACAACCGTGACATTGCCGAGGTCGGTGACATTGGTCGAACTGTCCGATGTCACGGCACTTGCCGCCGGAACATTGTTCGTCTGCGACAGCGCTGTCCCGCCACAGGACAGTGCCACCGACGAAATCACCGCCATATAAACTCTGCGATTCCAATTTTTTCCACATTTTTTTTCTGCAATTTTTTTCATAATTTTCAATGTTTTTAATTGTTTAACTGCGCTTTCGTAAATCCTTTTGGGATTTGCCCTTTGCACAACGCCACGAGGCATCGCACAATTTTTATAATTTTTGAAAACAATTTCAGGCGAAGCGGGCTGCGCCGCCTGAAACCAACGAATTAGGAAACGGCAGAGAAGGCGGGCGGGGCGCGGCCATTGGGCAGGAGCGTAATGGCCGTGCGGACAACGGAAAATTCAACGCGAAGAGGGACTTCAATCCAGACGACTGGCGCGGGAACCGGAACCTCAACCGTTGCGGTTTCAATCTTTCCATGCGCGATGCAGACGATTGCGCAATCGTCATCGTCTTTGGGAATTGTCCCGCCGTGCAGCCACGCGTGAAGCGGTGTCCACAATTCAGCCGCCGCCATGAACAGCCACACGGCCAGCGACAACACACCCGCCGCCAGGAAAAGGCGCTGGCGTGTCCGGCGGCTGAAATGACATATTTCGTGTTGCAAAGCGTTTGCAAAATAGCAAACGGCGTGCCGACCGCAAGGGATTTTTACAGGGCGGGGACTTTTACCAGCAACTGTCCATTTTCGTCCGTGACTGTGGAAAACACAGGCAAATTACTGCCGCATCCTCTTCGTGCGGCCGAAGACGCACGTCCCGGTCGACAAGCTCGGGGGCACCGCCACCGACTGCGTGCATCACGTGCTCTCGTCGCCCTTCACCTTCTCCAAGCCCGACGCGGCGTTCCCCAGCTTCGACGGCAACGGCGACCTCGTCGTCACCGAGCTCAGCCCGGCGTGGGTCGACGTGTTCGACAAGTCGCTCAAGCTGCTCGACCAGATCAAGCTGAGCGACGCGGGTCTGACCGCTCCCTATGACGCGAACGAGTACGCGCCGGGAGATCTCATCGTCGTCGACCGCACCAAGCCCGGCGTGGTCGAGGAGTTCACCGCCACCGGCACGCCGCTGTGGCGCTACGACGTCTCCTCGGGCGCCGGTGAACTCGACCGCCCGACGCTCGCACGGGTGCTGCCCGGCGGGAACGTGCTCGTCGCGGACTCGGGCAACGACCGCGTGATCGTGATCGACCAGGGCTCGAAGAAGATCGTCTGGCAGTACGGCCACACGGGCAAGCCGGGCACCGCGCCCGGCTACCTGCACACGCCCGACAGCGTGGCGCTGGTCCCGCGCTCCTCCTAGACCGTCCGCGGACTGCGGACCCACACCGCCCCGACGAGGCCGCCGAGGGCGAGCAGCGCCGCCGCGATCCCGATCCCCAGGCGGAAGCTCGAGAGCGAAGCGGCGGCGGCGGCGTGCACGATCGCCGTGCCCTCGCGGGCCGGCAGGTGAGCCACCCCGGGGATCCCGATCACGAGGCGCTGTGCCTGCGTGACCGTCCTCTGTGCTGCGGCGCCGAGCGCGACGCCGTGAAGGCGCGCGTGCAGCGCGGAGGCGAAGTGCGCCGCGACGAGCGCCCCGATCGCAGCCGTCGCGAGCAGACCGGCAACGCGCGCGAGCGCGTTGTTGGTCGCGGAGGCGATCCCGGCGCGATCAGTCTCGATCCCGGCGAGCACGGTCGTCGTGAGCGGGGCGACGGTCAGCGAGAGCCCGAGGGCGAACACCACGACCGCGGGGAGCACCTCCGAGAAGTACCGGGGAGAGGTTCCGATGCGCAGCGCGAGCAACAGCCCGCAGGCCCCGATCAGCGGTCCAGCGGCCATGAACCGCCGCGGCCCCAGGCGCCCCGAGAGGGCGCCGACGCGGCGTGAGAGGGCGAAGAGGATGATCGTCGCGGGGAGCACGGAGAGCCCGCTGCGCAGCGGCGAGTAGCCGCCCACCTGCTGGAGGAACAGCACGAGGAAGAAGAAGAAGACGCTGAGCGCGCCGTAGACGACGAACGTCTCGAGGTTCGACGCGCTGAAGTTGCGACGGCGGAACAGCGAGAGCGGGAGCATCGGATCCGGCGCGAGACGCTCGCGCACGAGGAAGCCGGCGAGCAGCGCGACGCCGGCCGCCGCGCCGACGTCGATTGCGGGGTTCGACCACCCCAGGCGTGGGGCCTCGATCAGCGCGAACGCGACCCCGGCGAGCCCGCCGGCGCACAGCGCGGCGCCCGCGAAGTCGATCCGTCGCCGTCCCCCCGGCGGGCGCGCCGAGACCGGGATCGCGGCGCGGATCAGCGCGATCGTGATGGCGACCAGCGGCAGGTTGATCAGGAACAGCCAGCGCCAGGACGCGATCGCGAGGAGCTCGCCTCCCGCGAGCGGCCCGATCACGTTGGCGATCGCCCCGAACGCGGTCCACGTGCCGATCGCCGCACCGCGCTCGTCGTCGTCGAAGGTCGCGACGATGACCGCCAGCGAGCTCGGCGTCAGCAGCGCCCCCGCGACGCCCTGGAGCGCGCGGGCGGCGATCAGCACGCCGATCGAGGGCGCCACCGCGCACAGCAACGAGGCCGCGCCGAAGCCCGCCACGCCGAGCGTGAAGATGCGCCGCTCGCCGAAGATGTCTCCGAGCGAGCCGCCGATCAGGATCAGCGAGCCGAGCGTCAGCAGGTAGGCGCTCGTGATCCACTGCTGCCCGGCGAGGCCACCGCCGAGGTGGCGCTGGATCGTCGGCAGCGCGACGCTGACGATCGTCCCGTCGAGCAGCGCGACGGAGGAGCCGAGGATCGCCGCCGCGAGCGCGAGCCGCTTGTTGGGTGCGCCGGGCACGGGCGAGCCAGTGTAGGGCGATCGTGCCGAGCACTTCCGAGGTGATAGAACCCTTCACAGTCCGACGACCGCGACATCGGCGCTGGCGTGAGCGCCCGGAGGTGCTTGATGAAGGTGATCGGCGCCGGCCTGCCGCGCACGGCGACCACGACCCAGCTGGCGGTCCTCGAGCAGCTCGGCTTCGGGCCCTGCTACCACATGCGCAACGTGTTCGGCCGACTTCGACGGCCGGCCTTCCGCCGTGGGAGGGCGTGGCCGCGGGCGACCCCGACTGGGATGCGATCTTCGGCGGCTTCGCAGTCGTCCTGCGACTTCCCCGCCTCGCGCTACTACCGCGAGCTGGTCGAGCACTACCCCGACGCGAAGGTGCTGCTCAGCGTCCGCTCCGCCGAGGGATGGGTGCGCAGCATGCGCGAGACGATCTGGCCGATGTACTTCGGCGACTGCCTCCTGCACCACGTCAACCAGGCCCGCCGACAGGTCGACCGAGACTGGGGGCGCTTCCTTGCGCTGATGACGCACATGTGCTGGGACGCCGACACCGGTGCGATCGCGGCGCGCACGACGCCGACGACGCCGAGCTCGCCGCGATCATGGAGCGCTGGAACGCAGGGCGTGACGACGCGATCCCCCCGAGCGACTGCTCGTCTGGGACCCCGCCGACGGCTGGGAGCCGCTGTGCGAGTTCCTCGAGGTGCCGGTGCCCGAGGGGCCAGTGCCGCGCATCAACGACACCGCCGCGTTCAAGGAGGGCATGTTCGGCGGCGCCCTCGCGGCACTCAACGCGTGGTGGGAGCGGCGCGAGCGCCCCAAGGAATCGCTGCACGGCGCCGCGATCGAGTAGCGCCAGTCCGCTAGATTTCCGCGCTGGGCGCCCGGCACGGTCACCTGGGAGGTTGGAGATGACGCTGAAGAAGCTCGCTTGCCGCCACCGCCGCGCTCGCGGGCGCCGCCGCCGCGCTGTTGGCCGCACGCTGCCCGGCGCCCCCGCGTCGCCGCCGCGAGCTGCGCCAAGGCCTCGCTCTCGCTCGTCCACGCCGGGCAGCTCACGGTCGCGACCGACGCGCCCGCCTACCCGCCCTACTTCGAGGACAACAAGCCCGCCAACGGCAAGGGCTTCGAGAGCGCCGTCGCCTACGCCGTCGCCGCGCAGCTCGGCTTCCGCGCGAGCCAGGTGAAGTGGACGGTCGAGCCGTTCGACAGCTCCTACGCGCCGGGGCCGAAGTCGTTCGACTTCGACATCAACGAGATCTCGATCACCAGCGCGCGCGCGAAGGCCGTCGACTTCTCGACGCCGTACTACTCCAACCCGCAGGCGGTCGTCGTCGTCAAGGGCTCGAAGTACGCCGGCGCGACGACGCTCGCGGCGCTGCGCGGCGCGAAGTTCGGCGTGCAGGTCGGCACGACGAGCCTCGAGGCGGTCGACGGCCGAGATCAAGCCGACCCACGCAGCCGCAGGTCTTCAACAGCTCCAACGACGTCGTCACCGCGCTGCGCGAGCACCTCGTCGACGCGATCGTCGTCGACCTCGCGACCGCCTTCTACCTGACCTCCGGCGAGATCCCGCACGGCGTCGTCGTCGGCCAGCTCAGCGCGCCCGGCGGCGACAACTGGGGCCTGCTGCTGAGCAAGCACTCGAAGCTGACGCCGTGCGTCGACCAGGCGCTCGCGAAGCTGCGCTCGAACGGCACGCTCGCCGCGATCACCAAGCGCTGGATGCAGTCGGGCGCCGGCGTGCCCGTGCTGAAGTAGCGGCCGTGCACGCCACCCCGACGAGCCGCGCCGAGCGCCTGAGGCCGCTCGGCGCGCGGCGCGCGCGGCGCACGATCGCGATCTCGGGCGTCTCGACCGTCGTCGTGATCGGCGGCATCGCGCCGCGATCGGCCTCAGCCCCGGCTGGCACACGGTCCGCGAGACGTTCTTCTCGTGGCACTACTTCCCGCGGTCGCTGCCGCCGCTGCCGAGCGCGTTCTGGCTCGACGTGCGGATGTTCCTGATCGTCGAGGCGATCGTGCTGGCGCTCGGGCTGGCGATCGCGCTCGTGCGCACGATGCGCGCGCCGGTGCTGTTCCCGCTGCGGCTGGTCGCGACGGTCTACGTCGACGTGATGCGCGGCGTCCCGCTGCTGATCCTGCTCTACCTGGTCGGCTTCGGCGTGCCGGCGCTGCGTTCTCGTTCCTGCCGACCGACCCGACGGTGCTCGGCGGCGCCGCGCTCGCGCTGTGCTACTCGGCCTACGTCAGCGAGGTCTTCCGCGCCGGCATCGAGTCGGTCCACCCGAGCCAGCCGATGGCCGCGCTCGCGCTCGGGCTGACCCGCCCGCAGGCGCTGCGCCACGTCGTCCTGCCGCAGGCGGTGCGGCGCGTCGTGCCGCCGCTGCTCAACGACTTCATCTCGCTGACCAAGGACGTCGCGCTGGTCTCGGTGCTCGGGCCGCAGGAGATCGCGCGCGTCGCGCAGATCTACGGCGACCTGTACTTCAACTACACGCCGCTACGTCGCGGCCGCGGCGATCTACCTGCTGGTCACGATCCCGCTGATCCGCATCGTCGACCACCAGCAGGCCAGCGTGCGCCTGCGCGCGCAGGCGGGGTGATGATGTGAGCGCGGCGCCGGTCCTCGAGCTGCGCGGCGTCACGAAGTACTACGGCGAGCGCGAGGTGCTCGCCGGCATCGAGCTGACCGTCGCCGAGGGCGAGGCGGTCGCGGTGATCGGCTCCTCGGGCTCGGGCAAGTCGACGCTGCTGCGCTGCATCGACCTGCTCGAGGAGATCGACGACGGCGACATCTACCTCGACGGCGTCGCCGGTCACCGATCCGGGCACCAACCCGGTCCCGGTCCGCCGCCGCCTCGGCCTCGTGTTCCAGGCCTACAACCTGTTCCCGCACAAGTCGGTGATCGAGAACGTCGTCGCTCGGCGCGGTGCTGGCGCAGCGGATGGCGCGCGCGCGAGGCGCGTCGACGCCGGCCACGCGCTGCTCGAGCGCTTCGGCCTCGCCGGCCGCGAGCGCGACTACCCGGACCGCCTGTCGGGCGGCCAGCAGCAGCGCGTCGCGATCGTGCGGGCGCTGATGACGCGCCCGCGCGCGCTGCTGCTCGACGAGGTCACGAGCGCGCTCGATCCCGAGCTCGTCGGCGAGGTCCTCGAGATCATCCGCGAGCTCAAGCGCGACGGCATGACGATGCTGATCGCGACGCACGAGATGGGGTTCGCGCGCGACGATCGCCGACGAGGTCTGCTACCTGGAGGCGGGCGGATCGTCGAGCGCGGCCGCCCGAGCAGATCTTCAGCGACCCGGCCCAGCCCTCGACGCGGCGCTTCCTCGCGCGCCTGCTCGAGCGCGCGTGAAGCGCACGGGCAGGCGGGGCGTCGCGGCGGCGCTCGCCGCCGCCGCGGTGCTCGCGCTCGGCCTGGCCGGCGGCGGAGCCGCGCAGCGCCGCGGCGCCCAACCCGCCGCGCAACATCGCGCTCGGGAGGCTCCCGGCGATCTGCAACCGCGAGGGCCGCGGGTCGGTCTGCGAGCATGCCGCGCTGCACGCGCTCGACCACGCCCGCGAGACGCTGCACCTCGGCGCCTACCGGGTGCCGTCCGGCTTCGTGCGATGCCGGCCTCGCACCAGTGGCTGATCCTCGCGAACCTCGACCGCGCCGCCTATCACCTCCGGCCGATCAGCGGGATCGCGGGCGCGCTGAATGCGTTCGCGCGCGCCGGCGCGCACCACCGGAGGGACCCCAACCCGTGGCCGCTGCTCCGGAGCCTGCCGAACCAGAGGGTGATCGGCTTCGGCTCCAACTGGGCGGGCGGTCAGCCCAACGGCGCTCGTCGCCTACTTCGGCTGGATGTACGACGACGGCTACGGCGGGGAGAACATCGACTGCCGGACCGCCACCGCGTCGGGCTGCTGGGGCCACCGCCACAACATCCTCGGCTTCGCGACCGCGCCCGTGCTGACGATGGGCGCGGCGGCGATCGCGGCCACGAGGAGCTACGCGCTGACGATTGTCGAGACCTCGACGGCGCCCTGGCCGCTGTCGTACCGAGCACCTCGCTGAGGGGCGGAGAAGCTTCCTCGCGACGCCTACAGGCTCGCCTCCCCGATCGGCGGGCAGGTCGCCGAGTGCACATCCTCGGTCAGCCCCTGGAGCCGGCGCGCGAGCTGGTGGACCTCCTTGGTCAGGTCGGTGTTCTGCTGCAGCAGCTGCGTCTGGAACTGCGCGAGCTCCTCGCGATGCGCGGCGTTGGCCTCCTCGTTGGCGCGGTCGGTCCGCGTCTGCGCCTTCTGGGCGATGATCACGAGCGCTCCGGTGTAGAACGCGACGGCACTGAAGATCAGGTTCAGCAGGATGAACGGCGCCGGATCGAATCCCCTGCGTGAAGAAGCCCCCGCCAGGAGGCGGAGAGGAACCCCGTGAGGTGGTTGATGAAGACCCACCCCAGGATGATCGCGGTGCTGACGACGAGGAAGCCGACGGTTCCCATTCCGCTCGCCACCTTCTCCGACATGCCCTCCATGAAGCTCGAGCCGCCGGCGAAGGGCGAGTCGCCTCCGCGCTTGTGGCGGACGTAGTGCTGGTGATGGCGCATCGGGTTGTTGGGCTCGTGCGCGGCAGGGCTCTCCACCTCGGGCTCCCTTCGGTCGGCGTGGTCGGCCGAGTATTGCGCTGCGCCCGGGCGAGGTCGGCTACGGAGTGAGCGCGAAACGGCCGATGAGCACCGCATGAGCGTCAACACCGGCCCGCGGGCGCCCCGCGGCGCGCCGAGCGCCGCGGTCGCCTCCGGGCAGATCTCCCCACGCTGCTGGAGATCCGCCGCTCCGCGCGCCGATCCCCCAACCGTCCCGTTGCGTATCCTCGGCCTGATGGCGGAGCCGCGCGGGCACACAACGCCCCAACCCCTCGGGGAGGAGCAGACGATGAGCACGCCTGAGCAGGGAACGACGGTGCTGAGCGAATTCCGCTACCGGCGTCCGGGCGGGCATCGGCGACATCGTCGTCGACCTCGGGTTCTGCGCGCGCGATCGTCGAGGAATGCGTCCAGCACGCGATCAGCACCGGCGAGCAACTCGGTCGTGTGATGGTCGCGCGGCGCGCGATCACCCCCGATCAGCTCGCGGTCGCGATCGCCAGGCGCTTCGGCGTCGAACACCGCACCCTCGCGGCTATCCAGGTCGACCCCGCGGCGGCGGCGCTGCTGCCGATCCCCGACGCGCGGCGCCTCGGTGTCGTGCCGCTCGCTTCCTGGAGGAGGGCGACGGCCTGCTGCTTGCGGTGGCCAACCCTGACAACTTCCTCGCGCTCGACGACGTCTCGATGTTCACCAACCGGCGGATCACGCCGATCGTCGTCTCGGAGATCGATCTCGAGGTGCTGATGCGGCGCATCAGCGTGCTCGACGACGAGAGCATCGAGGATGACGGCGACGTCGAGGAGATCGTCGTCCGCGAGTCCGCCGACGACGCTCCGACGATCCGGCTCGTGCGCTCGATCATCGCGCAGGCTGTCGATCGCGGCGCCTCCGACGTGCACTTCGACCCCTTCGACGACGGATCCTTGCCGTCCGCTACCGCATCGACGGCGTGATGTCGGACGAGGCGCGCGTGCCGCGCGGCCAGGCCGCGGCCGTCTCTCGCGCATCAAGATCATGGCGCGAGCTCGACATCGCCGAGCGGCGCCTGCCGCAGGACGGCCGCATCGGCTTCGACCTCGAGCGCCGCCAGTCGACATCCGCGTCGCCTGATGCCGCCGGTGACGGGCGAGTCGGCGGTGCTGCGGATCCTCGACTCCAGCCAGGCCACGCTCTCGCTCGACGAGCTGGGGATGAGCCCGAGGACCGCAGCGCATCGAGGCGCCGCTGCGCCGCTCGCACGGCGGCATCCTCGCCACCGGCCCGACGGGCTCCGGCAAGACGACGACGCTCTACGCGATCATCGACGCTCGTCCGCACGCCCGAGAAGACGCCGATGACGATCGAGGACCCGGTCGAATACCGCTTCGACGGCGTCAACCAGATCCAGGTCTCCGAGCGCGATCGGGCTGACCTTCGGCGCCGGCCTGCGCGCGATCTGCGCGCCGACCCCGACGTGATCATGGTCGGCGAGATGCGCGACCGCGAGACGCGCGCACATCGCCGATCGACGCCGCGCTGACCGGCCATCTCGTGCTCTCGACGCTGCACACCAACGACGCCGCCGGCGCGCCGATGCGGCTGTCGACATGGGCATGGAGCCCTTTCTCGTCGCCTCGGCGATCAACTGCGTGATCGCGCAGCGCCTCGCGCGCAAGCTCTGCCAGACTTGCCGCAAGCCGATGACCGTCCCCGGCGCGCACGTCGACCGTCCCGAGCTCGAGGAGTTCCAGGTCTACGACGCGGCGGGCTGCCCGCGCTGCCGCCAAACCGGGTACGACGGGCGCATCGGCGTCTACGAGATCATGGGCATCACGGACGCGATCCGCCAGATGATCGTGACCCGCGCGGCGACGCACGACCTGCGCCGCGTCGCCATCGAGGAGGGCATGACGGAGCTGCGCGAGGACGGCATGGCGAAGGTCCGAAGCGGCCTCACGACGCTCGCCGAGATCGGCCGAGTACTCGGCTGATCGCGCACCTCGCAGACGCCGACATCTGCTACGAGCGCGCCGGCTCGGGCCCGCCCCTGCTGCTCATCCCGGGAACCGGCAGCGATCTGCGCCGCGAGCCGGGGCCCTTCGCGTGGCCGGGCGCAGAGGCCTTCGACACGGTCTCCTACGATCATCGCGGCCTCGGCCGCTCCCGCGCGCGCGACCCGCGGGCCCAGCTCTCGATGGCGGACTTTGCGGCGGACGCGCTGGCGCTCGCGGATCATCTGTCATGGCAGCGCTTCGCGCTGGTCGGGATTTCGTTCGGTGGGATGGTCGCGCAGGAGATCGCGATCGCCGCGCCCCAGCGCGTGAGCC
>CAVTVI010000029.1:0-40047 GCA_963738175.1 uncultured Verrucomicrobiae bacterium | reverse complement strand
CCGGCAAATCCCGTCGCGCCGGGCCTTCGGTGACGTGGCCCGCCGGGTCGAAGGTTGAGCCGTGACATTTGCAGTAGAAGGAGCGATCCGGCTCGGCGGTGAGTTTGCATTTGCGATGCGTGCAGATGGCGGAAAGCGCAAATATTTTTCCACTCTGGCGGATCACAAAAAATCCTTCGTCGCGATAACGAGCATAAACTCCGTCAGCGGCGTAGTTGGCGACTGACCCGGCGTTGACCGTCCGCGCTGGAATGGAAACAAAAGCGCCGTCATCGTCCACCGCTTTGCAACCGGCGGCGAGGCCCGCAGTCAGGAGCAAAAACTGTCTGCGGCTTATCTTCATGAAATTTTTATTTTGTCCTCAATACTCGAACACCAGACTCGTGACGACGCCCCAGTGGACGTCTTCGCGCGCATTATTGTTCATCGGAAAAACAAAGCCAAGCCCAAGTCGCGGCTGCACCGAGCCGATGGCATTCAGATTGACGCGGAAGCAGGCGTTGCCCGTGAGGCTGGTCTGGCCGGAATCATCCTGGTTCATCGCCGTTTCGCCGACCAGTTCAAACATGGGAATGAATTGTTGCACGCCGGGTATCGGGAATTCCTTGTGCTGAAGCGTGTAGCCGAAAACAAAGCCGGATTCAAAAGTCTGCAAGCCGCCGTCGTCGCCGCCGCCGAACAGCGTGGAATAACCGAAAATGGATTGCAGCGTAAAATGGTCGCCGACGCGCAGGTCGTTGAAAACTTTGGGAACGAACTCGGTGTTTTTGCTGACCGGTGAGTTGACCGGCACGCCCACTTCGACGGCGGTGCCGAACGTGGTGTCGAACGAGCCGTTGGCCGCGACATATTCGTAAAGCGGATAACGCGCGCCGAGGTCAATGTTCCCGAAGCCGCTTTCCGTGCTTTCGCCGGGCGTGACGTCGCGCTCGTAGGGCGCTTCGATTTCCAAAGTCAGGTTGCCGAAACCTTTTTCCACTTCCGCCGTGACGGTGTCATTTTGCAAGCCGTCGGCCTGCGTGTGCAGCCAGTCCAGCCGCGCCTCGTTGACTTCCAAGTCCGAGTCGTCCACCAAAAACGGTTCGGGAAAAACGTCCTGACCATAAGAACTGCGATGATCCAAGCCGTTCGAAAAATCCGTAGCGCGCGTCAGAAGCATCGGATGAATTTTTAGTGGCCGCTGGCGAAGCGATTTGATCATCCGCCAATGCTACCACTTGAACAAAAAAAGTGGCTGACACCATTCCCAAAACGCGGGTAACAGTCTTCATTTGTAATTTCACGGCGGCAAAAATAGCTGAAGCCGAAAAACTCCGCTGCCGTTCGCTTGCGATTTTTTAACGGTGGATTGTGGCACAAGAAATTTGCTCGCGGCCAAAAAGCTGGCACATTGTCGCCGTGTCTAAACCTGCCAAACGGCAAATTGAAAACGGCGACGCGACGGAAATCGGCGTGGTGCCCGCGTTCACCGAACGTCCCGCGTGGCGCGCGGTTGGCGACGGCTGGCGGCATCTGCACGGCAGCGTGCGCGGCGCGGGCGTGAGTTTTGAGTGGCACGACTTCAAAACTGCGGGCGAAGAATTCGATTGGGGCAAAAGCTTTCATCCCGGCAGCATCGAGGTTTGTTTGAACCTTGAAGGCAATGGGCAGGTTGTGTTCAATAAAAGTGAAGCTGCGTTCGCGCCGCTGACCGCCGGATTTTACCGGCGCGGCGAACAGATTTTGCGCGCGACGCGCGACGCGAATCAGCGGCACCAATTTCTCACCGTTGAAATGTCGTTTGAATTTTTGCGTCGGCATCTCGGCGAATTTGTCACGTCGCTGCATCCGCTCGTGCGCGAAGTCGTCGCCGGGCAATCCGAAAAATCCGCCATCGCGCCGCCGACGCGGCTGACGAGCCGGCAACAGCAGTTGCTCGCGAGCCTGCGCGAAGCGCCGGTGCTCGCGCTGGCGCAATCCGTCTGGTATCAGGCCAAGGCGCTGGAAGTGGCGGCGGAATTTTTCTTCGTCGCGCCGGGCGAGCAGGAACTTTTCTGCCAGCGGCAGCAGCGGATTTCCGCCGAGCGCGTGGAAAAAGTCGTCGCGGTTTTGCGTGAAAAATTATCGGAACCGCCGACGCTGGAGGAACTCGGGCGCGCGGTCGGTTGCAGTCCGTTTCATTTGAGCCGGACGTTTTCCACGGCCACGGGCATGACGATTCCGCAATACACGCGGCAGTTGCGGTTGGAACGCGCGGCGGAATTGTTGAAGTCGGGAAAATTCAACGTCACCGAGGCCGCGCTCGAAGTCGGCTATTCGAGCTTGAGCCATTTCAGCCAGGCGTTTCACGAGACCTTCGGCTGCTGCCCGGGACTTTATCCGCTGCGCACGCCGACGCAAAAGACTTCGCTCAAGGAACAGCAATAAATGGCCATAAGCCTGATAAAATTGCCTGTCGCTTGGGGCAAGTGATTTTTTTCACAAACTTTTCTTGCGCGCGGGAGTGCGGATGTTTAATCATTCTGCCGCGCGCCGGAAGTTTCCGGCGTGATTTTTTGAGAAGTCCGT
Organism: uncultured Verrucomicrobiae bacterium; assembly: GCA_963738175.1. GTDB lineage: Bacteria > Verrucomicrobiota > Verrucomicrobiia > Limisphaerales > UBA11358 > UBA11358. The sequence continues at coordinate 37,500 of CAVTVI010000029.1, read as the reverse complement.
GATTTTTCCCAAGTGGACCAACCAGATACCGTTCTTGATACCCATCGGCCTTGCGCTGGTGGGCGGAGCGGTGGCTGCGGGCGTGACGGTTTATTGCACGCCGAAAAACACGCGCGTCGGCTACGAGCCAATCCAGCCAGTGCCGTTTTCGCACGCGATCCACGCGGGTCAATTGGGTGTTGATTGCCGTTACTGTCACAGCACGGTGGAAAAATCTTGGTTCTCGAACATCCCGGCGGCCTCGACGTGCATGAATTGCCACAGCCAGGTTTTGAAGGACGACCCGCGCCTCGCGCTCGTCCGCGAAAGCGCGGCGACCGGCAAAACGATTCCATGGGTGCAGGTTCACATCGTGCCGGATTACGTTTATTTCAACCACTCCGTCCACGTCGCGCGCGGGTTTAGTTGCGTGGAATGTCACGGCCGCGTTGACCAGATGGACGAGGTTTATCACGCGAAGCCGTTGAGCATGAGTTTCTGTCTCGACTGCCATCGCGATCCGGCGGCGCACATCCGCCCGACGGACAAAGTCACGGACTTGGGCTGGAATTGGAGCACAAATCTCACCGTCGCCGCGCAAATGCAATACACCAACGGCAAAAAATTTGTCCATGATTGGCGCGTGGAATCGCTCCAAAGCTGCTCCGCCTGTCACCGCTGAAAACTGAATTCGAACCCGACCAATTCAACGCCCGCAAATGGCCGCCGTTACTGGCGCAGCCTGGACGAACTGGCCGACACGCCGGAGTTCAAGGACTGGCTGCACCGCGAATTTCCGCAGGGCGCGAGCGAACTGGACGGACAGAACCGGCGCCATTTTCTAAAAATCATGGCTGCGTCATTCGCCTTCGCTGGCGTGGCGACGCTCGGCGGCGGATGTCGTCGTCCGGAAGAAAAGCTGGAACCGTTCGGCCAGCAGCCAACCGATTATATTTACGGCAAACCGGAATACTATGCGACGGCCATGCCGACGCGCACCGGCGCGGTTCCGCTCGTGGCCAAATCTTACGAGGGTCGTCCGATAAAAATCGAGGGCAACGCACTGTTCCCCGGCAGCAACGGCGGCACGGATCGTTACGCGCAGGCTTCGATTCTTGACCTTTACGACGTTGACCGCGCCAAGCAATTCACGCACGACGGCAAAACTGTTTCGCGCGAAGAAGCGTTGAAATTTCTCGATGACTTGTCCGCAAAGTTTTCTGCGAATCAAGGCGAAGGTCTTTCGTTTCTCGCGGAAAGCAGCACCTCGCCTTCGCGCGCGCGGCTGCAAAAAATAATTACGCGAGAAATTTCCGCAATCGAAATGGTTCACTTACGACGCGATTGATTCCGGCATCCATCAGCGCGCGGCGACGCAGGCGTTCCGCCAGGGAATGACTGGGATTCATTCTCGCCGATGTATTCACCGATTTGTCCCGTTTTCCATTTCGACAAGGCGAAAGTTATTTTGTCGCTTGATTGCGATTTTCTCGGTGGCGAGGAGGACGCACACAATCACATCGCGGGTTTTGCCAAAGGCCGTAAAGTAGAAAATGGCGGCATGAGCCGGGTTTATGCTGTGGAATCGCTCTTTACGCTCACCGGTGCTAGTGCTGACCATCGGTTGCGCGTTCCAGCAAGCTTGATTGGAAAAATTGCTGTGGCGATCCTTCAACTTTGCGGTTCGTCATCTTCGGTTCCATATCCTGCTGGTGTTGACTCGAAGTGGATAGCTGAATGTGCGAAAGATTTGGTTGCCAATCGCGGGAATGTTTTGGTTGTTGCCGGCCAACGTCAGCCAATTCAAGTGCATGAGTTGGCATATTATTTAAATGAGGTGCTTGGCAGCATCGGCAATACAATTGACTTTCACACCGCAGTTGAATTGGCCACAGGCGATATGCCTCAACTCCAGAATGAGTTGACTGCGGGCAAAATTGAATCTCTGGTCATTCTCGGCGGCAATCCAGTTTACAACCTGAACTGGTCGCCGAAAGCAAAGACGGTGGTTCGGCTTGGCTATTACCAAGATGAGACATCGGAAAAATCAAATTGGAATTACCCGGCGACGCATTATCTCGAATCTTGGGGCGACGCGACAACGAGTGACGGAACCTTACGGTTTCGGTTCAGCCGCTGATTCAACCGCTGTTTGGTGGATTAACCGAATTGGAATTTCTCGCGCGGATTGCTGGTGAGATCACAGACGACTCCGCACGAAATCACGCGCGACAACTTTCGGCAGCATGGATGAAGACTGGAAGAAGTTTTTGTTCAACTGGTATTCACAAAATGGCTCGTCAGCAAAGAATGTTGACCGCCGATTTCAGGGTTCGGTCATCCGTCGACTGACACTGTTTCGCTATTTCGGCGAATGCCTAGAAGTCAGTTTTCTATCGCGACGCCAAGATGGACGACGGGCGGTTCGCGAACAACGGCTGGATGCAGGAGCTGCCCGATCCCATCACGAAGCTGACGTGGGACAACGCCGTGCTCGTCAGCCGCAAAACCGCGCGCGAACTCGGCGTGCAGAACGGCGACCTCGTTGAAATCACTTTGAACGGTCGCAGCGTCGTCGGCCCGATTTGGACGCAGCCGGGCATGGCGGATTATTCGCTCGGCCTCGCGCTCGGTTACGGTCGCGAGAAGGCAGGGCGCATCGGCACGGGCGTCGGCTTCAACGCGTATAAAATTTTCAGCGGAAAATATATCGAGACCGGCGCGACGATTAAAAAGACCGGCGCGACCCATGTTTTGGCGACGACGCAAAGTCATTGGTCCATGGAAGGCCGTCCGGCGGTGCGCGAGGCAAACCTCGGCGAATACGAGAAGCACAAAAATTTTGCGGAAAAAATGTCGGGCGAAGAACCGCCGGTGGTGAAGTCGCTCTATCCGAACCCGCTTGATGAGGCGAAGAAGACCGCGCTCCATCAATGGGGCATGGCGATTGATTTGACGTCATGCGTCGGCTGCGGCACCTGCGTGCTGGCCTGCCAGAGCGAGAACAACATCCCGATCGTTGGCAAAGATCAGGTGCTGCGCGGTCGCGAAATGCACTGGATGAACATCCATCGCTATTACACGAGCGATCCGAAGAAGAAAAATAATCCGAGCATTTTTGATTTTAACGCCGATGAAAATCAGGCGGACACTCATCAGCAATTTGCGGAATGGATTGACGACGTGCAGGCGGTGAACCAGCCGATGCTCTGCCAGCATTGCGAAGCCGCGCCGTGCGAAAACGTCTGCCCCGTGGCCGCAACCGTCCACGATCAGGAAGGTTTGAACGTGATGGCGTATAACCGTTGCATCGGCACGCGTTATTGTTCGAACAACTGTCCGTATAAGGTTCGCCGTTTCAATTATCTCGATTACAACAAGCGTCCGCTCGCCGACCTCAAGGGGCCGTTGTATCCGACCGCGATTTTTGGCAGCAAGACGGACGGCAAACTGGATATTTTGCGCTGGTGGAAAAATCCGAACAGCGGGATGCGCGACGAGGAAGAATGGGACTTGATCAAGATGGCCAAGAATCCCGACGTCACGGTGCGTATGCGCGGCGTGATGGAGAAATGCACTTATTGCACGCAACGCATCGAGCAGGCGAAGATCGCGCAGAAGGTCAAGGCCGGCGCGTCCGACGACGTGCGCCTGACCGAAGCCGCCGGCAACATCCCGAAGACCGCGTGCCAGCAGGCGTGTCCGGCGCAGGCGATTGTTTTTGGCGACGTGAGCGATCCGAACAGCACGGTTTCTTTGTTGAAAAAACAGGAGCGCAATTATTCCGTTCTCGGCAATCTGCTCACCAAGCCGCGCACGACGTATCTCGCGCGCATCCGCAATCCAAATCCGCTGATGCCAGATTATCGCGAATGGCCTTATAGCTTTGAAGAATACGAGCAGCACAACGGCAACCCGTTTGAAAATGAACCCGCCGCGAAAGGGAACAGCTAATGGCTGAATCCACCGTCATTTTGGAAGAGTTGAAAAAGCTCGCGCCGCCGGCGGAATTGCGTCGCGCGCCCGTGATTGAAAACAATCGTGGCCTCGGCGCGCTGACGGATCAACTCTCGAAATTCGCCGAAGGCAAAATCCCGCGCTGGTGGTGGATTTTGTTCATCCCGTGCCGCGTTCTGTGCGACGGTGATATTTCCGACGGCTTTGATTTATCAGGTTTCCACCGGCGTCGGCGTCTGGGGCAACAACCAGCCGGTGGCGTGGGGCCTGGACATCGTGAGCTTCATCTGGTGGGTCGGCGTCGCGCACGCGGGCACGTTGATTTCCGCGCTGCTGTTTTTGACGCGGCAACACTGGCGCACGACGATCGGCCGCGCGGCGGAAGCGATGACGGTTTTCTCGGTGATGATGGCGGGGCTTTATCCCGCGATTCACGTCGGCCGCGCGTGGTTCGACTGGTTCATGTTTCCGATCCCGAATTCAAACGGCAACTGGCCGCAATTCCGCTCGCCGCTGATGTGGGACGTGTTCGCCGTGAACACCTATCTGGTGGTCTCAATGCTGTTCTGGTTCATGGGCATGATCCCTGACTTCGCGGTGTTCCGTGACCGGGCGGTGACGCGTCCGCGCAAATTTATTTTCAGCCTGCTGGCGATGGGCTGGACCGGCTCGGCCCGGCAATGGCATCATTACGAAAAAGCCTACGTCGTGCTGTGCGGCCTTTGCACGCTGCTCGTGTTCACCGTGAGTTCCATCGTCGGCCTGGATTTTTGCACCGCGCAAATTGCGGGCTGGCACGCGACCATTTTCCCGCTCTACTTCGTGATCGGCGCGGTGTTCTGCGGTTTCGGCATGATGCTGGTGCTGCTGATTCCGCTGCGCAAATGGTGCGGCCTCGAAAATGTCATCACGATGTCGCACATGGACAAGGTCGCCAAGCTGACGCTCGTGAGCGGCCTCATCATCGCCTACATCTACATCACCGAATTTTTCATCGCGTGGTATAGCGGCGATCCCTACGAACGCTGGGTGTTCGGCCACCGGCTGTTCGGCCACACTTACTGGGTGATGGGCTGGATCTTGATGGTCGTCAATGTCGGCGTGACGCAACTGCTCTGGTTCAAAAAAATCCGCGCGAATCTCACGGCGCTGTTCATCATCGGCGTGCTCATCAATTGCGGCATGTGGACGGAACGTTTCGTCATCGTCGTCGGCTCGCTGTATCAGGATTTTCTGCCGGCGAACTGGGGCAAATATATTCCGACGATCTGGGACATCGCGCTTTACATCGGCTCGCTCGGCGTGTTCTTCATGATGTATCTGCTGTTCGTGAAATTCCTGCCGTTCATCGCCATCGCGGAAGTGAAGGGCGCCACGCCGCAGGGCAATCCGCATCTGCCGGCCGGCGGCGCGAAAGCGAAAGGGAAGCCATGAGCGTAAAACCTTACGGCATCCTCGCCGAATTTGATTCGCCCGCGGCCATTTTGTCCGCCGCCGAAAAAGTCCGTGACGCCGGTTACTCGCGTTGGGATGTGTTCACGCCGTTTCCGATTCATGGCATGGACAAGGTGATGGGCTTGAAAAATTCGCTCGTCGGCTGGGTTGCCTTGGGCGGCGGCGCGTTCATGTTTCTCAATGTCGTCGGCTTGATTTGGTTCGCGAACGCCTTTGATTATCCGCTCATCGTCGGAGGCAAGCCGATGTTCAGCATCCCGATGACCTTCGTGCCGGCCTACATTTTGATGATCATGGGCGCCGCGTTCGGCGCACTGATCGGCATGCTCGCCTTCAACGAGCTGCCGCGCTTCAACAATCCGCTTTTCACCGGCAGACGCTTTGAACTGGTGTCGCGCGACAAATTTTTCCTGCTCATCGGCGCGCTCGACGAGAAATTTTCCGAAACCGAAACCCGCAGGCTGCTCGAATCCATCGGCGGCGCACACATTGAGATCATAGAGGACTGATGCGCTACCTCCTTTATTTCATTCTGGTGTTCGTCGCGAGCGCGGCGGCGGTGTTCGCCATCGTCGGCATTCCCGGCCACCTGTCGCGCAAGCCGCCGCTGGAAGTTTTCCCCGACATGGACCGGCAGGCGAAATTGCGCCCGGAAAAACCCTTCGATTTTTTCACGAACGGATTGAGTTCGCAACTGCCGCCCGCCGGAACCATCGCGCGCAGCGCGCCAATCCAAACGGCGAACGGCGCGGTTTACTCATTTGAAGATTCGCCTGTCAACACCGGAAAAATTTCCGGCACGACGAATTTTATCGAAATAAATCCAATGGTCGTCAACGCCGCCTTGCTCGCGCGCGGACGCGAACAATTCAACATTTATTGCACGCCGTGTCATGGCGCGCTTGGCGACGGCAACGGCATCACCAAAAAAATCGGCGTCATGCCCGCCGTGGCGAACTTGCACGACAAACGGATTGTCGAGATGACCGACGGCGAAATTTTCAACACCATCACGCACGGAAAAGGTTTGATGGGCGCGTATGGCCCGCTCGTCGTCGCACAGGATCGCTGGGCGATCATCGCCTACACGCGCGCCTTGCAATTGAGCTGGCTCGGTTCGCCGGATGAACTGACGGCGGAACAACGCGCCGCCCTGAAAAAATGATATGAGTTCGCACAACGAAAAAACTCATCTGCCGCCGCCACTGGACTTGTCCCTGTGGTCGAAGCTGCCCGCTGTCTTGATGACGGTCGGCGGCGTGCTGTGCATCGCCGGTATGGGAATCAATTTGCAGGATATTCGGATTTTCCTGGCTGCTGGCGTTCATGTTTTATTTGAGCCTCGCGCTTGGCGCGCTGTTTTTGGTGATGGTGCATCATTTGACCGACGCGGGCTGGTCAGTCGGAATCCGCCGCTTCTGCGAACACATCGCGTCGCTGTTGTTTCCGTGGCTGGCGATTCTGTTCCTTCCCGTCCTGCTGCTCGCGCCAAAAATTTATCACTGGTTGACCTTGCCGGCCACCGATCATCTCATCCGCGCACGCTGGCCGGTGTTCACCTGTGCCGGTTTTGTGGTCGTGTCCGCGCTGTTCTTCGGTGTGTGGTGGCTGCTCACGTCGCGCCTGCGCTACTGGTCGCTGCGGCAGGACGTGACGGGCGACGCGCTTTGCACGCACAAGATGCGTTTTCATTCGGGCTGGGGCATCGTCGCGTTCGCGGCCACGCTCTCGTGCGCGGCGGTATTCTGGATGCAATCGGTGCAATACCAGTCCTTCTCCGCGATTTATGGCGTTTACTTTTTCTCGAACTGCGCTTGGGTTGCGCTGGCGACGGTCTATGTTATTGCCGCCATTCTTCAACGGCAGCGCATTCTGGCGGGCGTGTTGCAGGACAATTATTTCTATTTCATCGGCGTGCTGTTTTTTGCGTTCACCGTGTTCTCCGCCTATACCGAGTTCGCGCAATACTTCGTCGTCTGGAACGCGAACATGCCCGAGGAAACCTTCTGGTATCTCATCCGCGAACACCGCTCGTGGTGGTGCTTGAGCATGATCATCATTTTCGGCAAATTTTTCGTGCCGTTCTTTGTAATGCTGCCGGTGAAGGCCAAGACCAGTTTCAAAATCATGCTGCCCGTCTGCCTCTGGGCGTGGCTGATGCAGTTCGGCGACCTCGCGTTCAACATCCTGCCCGCGCTGCCGCAAAATCATTTTCCGATCAAATGGCTCTGGCTGCCATTCGGTTGCCTGGCGTTCATGGGCGGGTTTTTAGGCTGGGTGTTCGTGAACAAATTCAAGAGCCATCCGCCGTATCCGCAAAAAGACCCGCGCCTGCTCGAAGCGATGGGCATACATCACCTCGACTGCGAAGAAATTTCCGGCGCGGCATCAACCACGGGAGGTCGTTCATGAATCCTGACCCGAACGAAAAAATCGTCTGGCATTTCGGCATCAATTTTGTCGTCGCGTGTCTTTTGTTTGTGGCGCTCATTGTCGTGGTGAAATTATCCGTGTCCGTTCCCGCAGTTGATGCCGACCGCGCCGCCTTGCGCTCAAAAGCGCTGGCCGACATCCGCGCGGCGGAAGCGACCGCGCTCACCACGCCCGGCTGGATTGATCAGGATCGCGGCATTGTGCGCCTGCCGATTGAGACCGCGATGCAACTTTCCGAAAAGGCCGCGCAGAATCCCGCCGCCGCGCGCGCCGATTTGATCGCGCGCGCCGCGAAAGCTGCCGCGCCGTTGCCGAAAGTTGCGCCCGAAACCCAGCGCCTTTGAATGACCGTGAACGAAACTCCTACCAATCAAATTGACGCCTCCTGCCGTGTGCCGTTGCTGGTGCTGTTCGGCGGAGCGGCGGCGTGGCTCGTCGTCGGCTCGCTGCTGGCGCTGGCGGCCTCGCTCACGTTTCACATGCCGGACAAGTTCGGCGATTGTCCGTGGGGAACCTACGGCCATCTGCAGCCCGCCGCCGATGACGCGCTGCTTTACGGTTTTTGCATTCCGGCCGGACTCGGTGTTCGTGCTCTGGATTTTGGCGCGGCTCGGCCAGACGCCGTTGCGTGGCGCGCTGGTGCCAGTCGTGGCGGCGCATCTCTGGCATCTCGGCGTGCTGGTCGGGCTGGTCGGAATTTTTGTTGGCGACAGCACGGGATTTCAGTGGCTGGAATTTCCGCGTGGCGGTTCGGCGCTGCTGTTCTTCGCGTATCTGTTGCTCGGCTTGTGGGCGATGATGAATTTCTCCGGACGTCGTGACGGCGGCATGTTTCCGTCGCACTGGTTTTTGATTGCCGCACTGTTCCTGTTTCCGTGGATTTACTCGACCGCAAATATTTTGATCGTCGGCTGGCCGGTGCGCGGCGTGGTGCAGGCCATCATCGCGTGGTGGTTCGGAAATAATCTCGTATTCTTGTGGACGAGTTTGGTCGGCCTTGGCGCGGCGTTTTATTTTCTGCCGAAATTCAGCGGACGTCCGCTGCAAACTTATTTTTACGCGCTGTTCGCGTTTTGGACTCTGATTATCTTCGGCTCGATGCGCGGCGTTCCGGCGGGCGCGCCCGTTCCGGCGTGGCTGCCCAATTTGAGCGCGCTGAATTCTTTGATGCTGGTTGTCCCGATAATCGCCATCGCGGTCATCGGCTGGAAAACAATTTGCGGCGCGGCGAGTCAGGAGTGCAAAGGCGGCTCGTTTTGCATGATCAAATTTGGTTTCGTTTCATTCCTGTTGTCGGGGCTGATGCTGTTCGCGATCGGCCTGTCCGCATTTCAGCCGCCTGACGCAGTTCACTTGGTTCGGCGCGGCGCAGACGCAATTGCAGCTTTACGGCTTCTTCGCCATCACCATGTTCGGCGCGATTTATTACATCCTGCCGCGCGCGGTCGGGATTGAATTTGCCTTCCCGAAACTCATCCGCGTCCAGCATTGGTTCGCCATGCTCGGCGTAATTTTATTTGTGGCGTCGCTGGCCATTGGCGGCATCGAACAAGGCATGAAATTAAATGATCCGAACGTCGCGTTCGCTGACGTGACAAAAACCGTGCTGCCGTTCCTGCGCGTCAGCACGAGTGGTTTGTTGTTTATGCTGCTGGCCAACCTGCTTTTCGCCCTGAATATTTTTGCGATGATCCTGGCTTGGAAATGGTCGTTGGCCAAATCCGTGTTTGCCTTCGTGATTTCGCCTTTGGCCAAGACGGAGGTGAAAGCATGAAAAATGGCTTCGTCATTTTTCTCGCGGCGTTCGGCGTGTTGTTCATTTCATGGAGCGCTTTCGTTCTCGCGCCGCAACTGCAACTCGGTCGTGCGAAACAAGTGTCCGTCCTGAATTCGTCTGACGTTTATCCGCTCAACCGTCCCGGCGAGGCGAATCAGGGTTTGCAGGTTTATCGTGCGAACGGCTGTGCGGCGTGCCACACGGAGCAGGTGCAACAAACTGGCGTGGCTTGCGATGTGGTATTGACGGCATCGGGCAAAAATCCGGTGGCCGTGTCTAATTTGATTTCAACCTTGAAATTGCGCGGACTTACTGAACAGGAAGCCGAAGCTGCTTCCGGCAAAATCACCGCCGTCGGTGGCAAAGTTGAGACGCATATTATCGCCACAGGCGCGGACATTGCGCGCGGCTGGGGTTTGCGCCACAGCGTCGCGGAAGATTTTCTCTACGACAATCCGGTTCAGCTCGGCAGCCTTCGCGTCGGGCCGGATTTGGCTGGCGTGGGTGCGCGGCTGCCGGACGCGAACTGGCAGTTGCTCCATCTTTACGCGCCGCGCAGTGTCGTGCAAAATTCCGCGATGCCGCCGTTCCGGTATCTGTTTGAAACCAGGAAAAAAGTTAATGGCGAATCTTCGCCCGATGCGCTGAATTTGCCGAAAGAATTTTCGCCTGTTGACGGTTATGAGGTCGTGCCGACCGATGACGCAAAAAAACTGGTGGCGTATCTCTTGAGCCTGCACGCCGACGCGCCGCTGTATGACGCGCCGTTCACGCCCGCCGCAAATTTCAACCAACGCTCCCGCCAAATAAATGAGCGACGAACCAAAATCCTGTTCCACCGAGTCCAGCACCGAACCTGCGGCGTCGCGTTCGCATTTGCCGATGTGGATTCTCGTGGTGACGCTGCTTTTGTTGTATGTGGGCGGAATTTATTTTGACCGTCACAGCGGCTGGTTTGACAAGCAGGTTTATGAACCATATGCGAACGCCGCCATGCTGGATGCGTATCAGCCCAAGTCCGGCGCGGCGGCGGCGGCGGCGCAGGGCAAAAAAGTTTATGAACAAGTTTGCGGTTTGTGCCACGGCGTTGATGGCCTCGGCAAACCCGGACAGGCGCCGCCTTTGGCCGGCTCGGAATGGGTCATCGCAAAGGGACATAATCGGCTTGCGCATATTCCGCTGGCCGGCATCAGCGGGACGCTTTCCGTTGGCGGCAAGGATTGGAACCTGGCCATGGCACCGATGGGTGCGGCGTTGTCGGACGCCGACCTTGCCGCCGTGCTGACTTACATCCGCAGCTCGTGGGGCAACCATGCCGGGGAAGTCACCGCTGATGACATCAAAGCGGTTCGCGCCGGCCTGGGCGCGCGTCCGCAGCCAATGAGCCACGATGTGTTGATGGGAATGCCGGAATAATTATTTCCGGCGCGATGCAATTTGTTCAATCGCCCACTGCGCGTGTTCGGCGATCAACGGCTCGGCATCGTGCGCGGATTTTTCCAGGGCGGGCAGCGTTGACGCATCGCCGGTGTTTCCCAACGCCACGCAAACATTTCGCAAAAGTCCCCGCCGCTTCGTCCGCAGAATTGGACTTCCGGCAAATCGTGATTTGAATTCTTTTTCGTCAAGCGAAAGCAGTCCAACCAAATCGGGCTGGTCCAAATCTTTTCGCGCGTGCGACTTCATCAATTTTCCCTCGCGCGCAAAACGATTCCACGGACAAGCGGCGAGGCAATCATCGCAACCGTAAATGCGGTTGCCGATCGCTTTGCGGAACTCAATTGGAATCGAACCTTTGAGTTCAATCGTCAGGTAGGAAATGCAGCGGCGCGCGTCCAGTTGAAACGGCGCGGTGATGGCGTTCGTCGGACAGGCCGAAATGCAGCGCGAACATTTTCCGCAATAATTTTTTTCCGGTGCGTCGGGTTCAAGTTCAAGCGTCGTGATGATTTCGGAAAGAAAAATCCAGTTGCCAAGTTTGCGGCTGATGAGATTCGTGTGTTTGCCGACAAAACCAAGTCCGGCGCGTTGCGCCAGATCGCGTTCCAACAGCGGTCCGGTGTCCACATACCAAAGCGAGCGCATCTCTGCGCCGCCGAGTTGATTCACAAATTCAGCCAGCGATTTCAGTCGCTCGCCGAGAACGTCGTGGTAATCATCAAATCTCGCGTAGCGGGCGACGATGCCGGATTTTGGATTTCGGATTTGTGGTTTGAAATTTGAAATTTCATAGCTTGCGGCCAACGCAATCACACTTTTCGCGCCGGGTAAAATTTTTTGCGGGTCAGTCCGTTTCGGCGCGTTGCGTTCGAGGTAAGCCATTTCGCCATGATTGTTTTGCGCGAGCCAGTTTTGGAATTGCGCCGCGCTCGCGGGCGCATCGGCGGCGGTGAAACGGCAGTCGTCGAAACCCAACGCCAGCGCGCGCTGTCGGATGGCGGCTTTCATCGGCGGCTCGAAGACTCAAGGCGGAATTGATGAACGACCTGCTGCGCCACTTCACGAACCGAGCGCAAGTCGGTGTTCAGCAGCACGTCGGCCTGCTTGTAGAACGGCCCGCGCGCGGCGAGCAGTTCGCGGATTTTCGCCTGTGGATTTTCGTCGTGCAGCAGCGGGCGGTGGCTTTGATGCCGCACGCGCTCCCAGATTTTTTCCGGCGACGACCAGAGGCTGACGACCAGCGCGTGCGATTTGAGGCTGGCGAGATTTTTTGGATTCACCGGCAGGCCGCCGCCGGTGGCGATGACTGTCTTCGTGCGACCGGCCAGCTCTTCGACAATTTTTTGTTCAAGCGCGCGAAAAGCCGGTTCGCCGTCCTCGTTGAAAATGTCCGTGATGCTGCGGCCCGTCTGTGTCTGGATCAACTCGTCCGTGTCGAGATACTCGAATTGCAACTGATCAGCCACCAGCCGGCCTACGGACGTCTTGCCCGTGCCCATGAAGCCGATGAGCGCGATGTTGACGAGATGACGGTCACTTTGCATGAAGGGAGTTTCAAGTTTCAAGTGGAAGGTTTCAAGTTTCAAAATCTTCCTCATCGTCATCCTCATAAATCAAAATTGACGATGAGGATGAGGACGAGAAGGATTTGAACCGCTCGACACATCGGCAATCTGTGCTTAGATTAGCCTCGTGAAATTGCCGCCGCTCATCCTGGCTTCCGCGTCGCCGCGACGTGCGGAGTTGCTGGGACAATTGAAGCTGGAATTCAAAATTGTTCCAAGCGATGCGGCGGAAGTTTTCGACGAACAATTGTCGCCGCTGGAACTTTGCCAGCTTAACGCGCATCGCAAGGCGCGAGCCGTTGCCAAGAAAATCCCCGACGCGCTCGTGCTCGGCGCGGATACGCTGGTCTTTCTGGAGCGGGAAATTTTCGGCAAGCCGCGCGATCACGACGAAGCGAAACAAATGCTGGCAAAACTTCAAGGCCGGACGCACCAAGTCGTCACCGGCGTCAGCCTGATTCATTTGCGCGCGCATCGCGAACGGCTTTTCGCCGCCAGCACCGATGTGACGTTCCATCCGCTGACGGCGGAGCAAATCAGCGATTATTTGTCGAAAATAAATCCGCTGGACAAGGCGGGCGCTTACGCGATTCAGGAACACGGCGACAAGATCGTCGCGGAAATTTCCGGCTCTTACAGCAATGTCGTTGGATTGCCGCTCGAAAGATTGCGAAAAGAATTGGAGTTGTGAAAATAATGGGTGGCGCTGCCGCGCCGCCCTACCAAAACAGGTGGGGCAAAGCTGCCGCTTTGCCCAAATTAAATCCGGCTCAATTCCTGCCACAAGTGCGCGCCCATGCGCTGGCCGTTTTCAAAATTGTCGAGGCTGAAACTTTCATTCGGCGAATGGGCGTTGTCGCCCGGCAAGCCGAGGCCGAGCAGCAGCGTGTCCGCGCCGAGAACTTTCTTGAAATCGTTCACAATCGGAATCGAGCCGCCTTCGCGTTGCAAAACCGGCTCGTGGCCGAACGCCCCGCGCAGCGCGCGCAACGCCGCCTGTGCCTGCGCGCTGACGGGCGAAACAAAATAAGCTTCCGCGCCGTGACCGGCTTGGATTTCCATCCGCACGGACGGCGGACAGATTTTTTTGAGATAATCGCAAACAACTTTGCGGATGCGCGCCGGATTCTGGTTCGGCACGAGGCGGCAGGTGATTTTAGCCCGCGCCCAAGCAGGCACGATGGTTTTGGTGCCCGCGCCTTGATAACCGCTCGTCAGGCCGTTGATTTCAAAGGTCGGGCGCGCGGTGCGTTGTTCGGTGGGCGTGAAGCCGCGCTCGCCGAAAAGTTTTTTCACGCCGGTAAGCTTTTGCAGTTTGGCGTCCGTGATCGGCAGGCGGGCGAATTGTTTGCGTTCGTAGGCCGTCAGCGGTTTCACGTCGTCGTAAAAACCGGGGATGGCGATGCGTCCGTTTTTGTCGCGCAGTCTGCCGAGCAACTGGCTCAAGGCCATCGCGGGATTGTCCACCGAACCGCCGAATCCGCCGGAGTGCAGATCGCGCGACGGCCCGTGCAGCGTGATCTCGAACGCGATGATGCCGCGCAACGAATAGGTGAGCGCGGGATGTTTCGGGCTGGGCATTCCGGTGTCGGAAACAACCACGGCGTCGCACGCCAATTCCTTGCGATGCGTTTTGAGAAATTTTGCGAGGTTCGCGCTGCCGACCTCTTCCTCGCCTTCGATCACGAACGTCAGATCGCAGGGCAGGGGCGTGCCGGTTTTCAAATACGCTTCAACCGCTTTCAAGTGCGCGAAGTGCTGGCCTTTGTTGTCCGTGCTGCCGCGCGCGAAGAGCGAACGACCCTCGATGCGCGGCTCGAACGGCGGCGTTTTCCATAAATCCAGCGGCTCCGGCGGTTGCACGTCGTAATGGCCATAGACCATGAAGTGCGGTTGGCGGGAATTTTTCTCTGCGAATCGTTTTGGCGACGACGATGGGATGTCCGGCGGTCGGACAGATTTTTGCGTCGAGTCCGATGGCGCGGCAATGGCTCACAAGCCATTCGGCGCAGGCCAGCAAATCTTTTTTATGCTGCGGTTGCGCGGAGACGCTGGGAAACCGGAGCAGTTCGCACAACTCGGCGACGAAGCGGGCCTGGTTTTGTTTCAGGTAATCAAGGACGACTTGCATGACGCATAGTTAATCTGCGAACGGCGCGCTTGCCAAAACAAAACGTGCGCGGAGAATTTAATGTGCTCCGGTGAATTATCCGTGTCAGCCGTTCGATTTGATGTGCAGACGAATGAATTTGAAATGCCAGCCGCCGGATTGAACGTGTTCGCTTCCAGATTTCGCGTGTCAACCGGACTATTTGCAGTGTGGACCGCCAAATTTAATGTGCGTGCCGTTGAATTTGGCGTGTCACCCGCCGGATTTGGAGTGCGAGGCGGACTATTTGATGTGTCAGCCGTTGAATTTGGCGTGCGACCGGCTGGATTTGGCATGTCAGGCGGCAAATTATTCAGTCAGAACCGCCTCAAATGCAGTAATTTGAAAGATTTCATCAAATTCTTTGAAAGATTCGCGAATTTCATCCGTATTCCTATTAGTTGGGTGTCATTTCCCAATTTCCGGCGCTCTTAACCAAACAAACCGGAAAAACAAACAAATCAAAACAAAGAAAGGATTCTACATGGACAATCGCGAGACCCGCCGCTACGACGCATTTCAACGCGTCAAAACCTTCGGACTGGACAACGCCGCCGATTTTGCACCCGGCAGCATGGCCGCCACCTACTTCGCCACCATCACCACCGTCATTGCCGGATTGGACACCGCGAAGGCCGGACAGAAGCCCGGCAAAAACACCAGCAAGGAAGTCCTGCTCGACGCCGTGCGGCTGGACATCCTGAACATCACGCGCACCGCCAGCGCCATTGCGCAGACCTCGCCCGGCTTTGCCGACAGTTTCCGTCCGCCGGTAAATGGAAATGAAGGCGCGTTGCTGACGACTGCCGACAAATTCATCCAGCAACTCACCGCGCAACCCGCGCTCGTCGCGCAATTTGTCGCGCACGAAATGGCCGCGACCTTTGTGACCGCGCTGCAAACCGACCGCGCCGCCATCACCACTGCGCAGACGCAACAGGAAACCACCCGCGAAGGCGGCGTGGGCAACACCGCCACGATTGGCTCATTGATCGCGCAGGGCATGAAAGCCCTGACCACGCTCGACGCCATCATGCACAACAAATACGGCAACAACCCCGACAAGATGGCCGCATGGCAGACCGCCGCCCACATCGAACGCGCCGCGCAAAGCGCGAAACCAACGCCTACGCCCGCCGCGACACCACATCCGTAAAATCAAATTGAACAAACTGCAAAGCGGCCTTCTGCAACGGAGGCCGCTTTTAATTTTCCGCGTAGGAGACGACGTGAGGAGGCTCTGATTGAATACCCCGGATTTGAAATGAGTCTCGTCACCTCGTCTCCTACAAATTAAATGATGTAGCGGCGTCTTGGCAGAGCGCCGCAAATGGGACGGGAATTTTAGATGGCGGCTTTCTCCCGAAAGCCGCTACGCGGAATTTTCCGGTTGTCCCGTTGGGACGAACGCCGCTGCCAAATGCAGTTTGGGTTCGACGAACGGGGCAACAACGGGAGTGTCAGACTTGCTTGATGGAGGAAAACAATTATTCTCGCGGCATGGCAAAAGCGCATCCCATTTTGGAAAAGACAGGAGTATTTCAATACTTTTATCACTGTTCTGGAGAGGAGTTGCCAATTCGGGATGTCTGCCATCGGCAAAGACGCAATCACACGACTGAACCACACTACGAAAATCTTACGGAGAACTGGTGTTGCCGTTGCATGAATCGTCGGATTAAATCGGCCAACCGCAATAATGTTAAATACCTGTTTTTGATGACACGCTACCGGAACGAAAATCATCTAAGGAATGGCAAACTTTTGGTTGTTGGGTATTTATATCGGGCGAAAGAAAAGGTGTGGCTTAAATTAAACCAATCTATTCAGTCAGGAGTTTCCGGCTTTGATCCCGAAAAGCCCCAAGAGTGTGGTTTTTTTGCGGGCGATGAAAAGAAATCTCATTTTGTTTCTGCCGACAAAGCATTTGTCTTAAAAGGCGAGAAGAACAGTCGTTGGAAATACTTCGCCGGCGCGGAAGAGGCCGATAAAATTATCGCCCATTTGAAAAAATCAAAAAACATCCTATGGAGGCTACGCATGGAGGTGAAAGAGTTGAAACGAGGAGCAAATCGAAAGGGTGCAAATAAATGTGGTAATGCATGTCCCTAGAAAATAATTGTTTAGCTATACCTATATGAGATTCAATCAATTGGCTATTTTACTTTTGACGTTGAATTTTGCCAACGCTCAACAGACCAATCCTCCGCCTAATGCTACAAGCAATGAATCGATTGCTGAATTGAAAACGAAAGCTGAAAACGGTGATTCAGAGGCGCAACTCCAGCTCGGCATTATGTATGAAAAAGGTAATGATGTTCTGGTAAATTATGAAGAGGCGGCCAACTGGTATCAACGATCCGCGCAACAGGGTAATAGGGAAGCCCAAGTATCACTAGCCTCTCTATATGGAAATGGAAAGGGAGTTTCCGAAGACATTGTTCAGGAATACAAATGGGAGTTATTGGCAGCCTCCCATAATGTAACCAATGAAGTTATCAAGAAGCAAAATGATGCAATCCTTGAATATTTCAATTTATGGGGCGATCCAATATCGTATAAGAAAGCGAAGCAACTTGCATCTGAATTTGTTCCTAGAATAGAAAACCCAAGACTGAATTCGGCCAATTACTTTCCAACCGAAAACCACACTGTCATCGGCACAGGTTTTTTCATCACGGACGATGGTTATTTGATTTCCAATTATCATGTGGTCAAGGAGGCGACGAAAGTTCGTCTGGTCACGAGCGCGGGAACGGTTGATGCAAAAGTTGTTCAAGTGGATGCGGCCAATGATCTGGCTTTGTTGAAAGCGGATGGGAAATTTTCACCGTTGCCAATTGCCGCGAGTCGGTCGGCGCAATTGGGCGGCACGGTGGCGACGATTGGTTTTCCCGACCCGTCGTTGCAGGGATTTTCGCCCAAGCTGGCCAAGGGGGAAATCGCGTCGCTGTCCGGCGCGAGGGATGACCCGCGCTATTTTCAAATCAGCGTGCCGGTGCAGCCGGGCAATTCGGGCGGGGCGCTGGTGGATGAGCGGGGCAACGTCATCGGCATCGTGTCGGCCAAGCTGGATGCGTCGGTGGCGCTGGCGGCGAGCGGGGCGTTGCCGGAGAATGTGAATTACGCGGTCAAGAGCAGTTTGCTCTTGAGCTTCCTCGAATCGGTGCCGGAGGTTTCGGCCAAGCTCAAAGCGCCGAACACGGCGGATGAGAAGTTTGAGGACGTGGTGAAGTCGGCGCAGGACGCGGCGGTGCTGGTTTTGGTTTATTGAGGGTAGGGTCGGCGCGCTGCGCCGACCGGACATCGCAGCGCAATGTCCCTACCAACGGCTCGCGGGGAAGCTCGCCCCACCAATTTAATTTCACGAATTGCCGATCAAGATCCCCGCCAGAAAAACCAGTGCGCCGCCGAGCGCGACTTGCAGCACGGCGGACACCAGCGGCGTTTCCATGAAGCGATGGCGGATCCACGAGATGACGCCCAGTTCCACGAACACCACGCACACGGCGATGGAAACGGCAAGGTGCAGATTTGAAATCAAGAACGGCAATGTGTGGCCGAGGCCGGAATTGCCGATCAAGATTCCCGCCAGAAACACCAGTGCGCCGCCGAGCGCGACTTGCAGCACGGCGGACACCAGCGGCGTGTCCATGAAGCGATGGCGGATCCACGAGATGACGCCGAGTTCCACGAACACCACGCACACGGCGATGGAAACGGCAAGGTGCAGATTTGAAATCAAGAATGGCAATGTGTGGCCGAGGCCGCCGAGCGCGGTCATGCCGCCGCAGACAAATCCGCGCGCCCACGGATGGCCGCGCCCGGTGAGGCTGCCGTCGTCGGACAACGCCTCGGCAAATCCCATGCTGATGCCCGCGCCGACGCTCGCGGCCATGCCGATGAGAAACGTCGCCCAACTGTTGTGCGTGGCGAACGCGGCGGCGAACAGCGGCGCCAGCGTCGAGACCGAGCCGTCCATCAAACCGGCGAGTCCGGGTTGCACGACTTGCAGGAGGAATAATCGCCTGGCCTGCGATTTTTCATCCTCGCTTAATTTGGTCTGCGCGATTTGTTCGGCGGTGTGCGCGTGGTTGCGTTCTTCTTCGGCGAGGTCGCCGAGCAACTGGCGGATGCCCGTGTCGGTCGTGCGTTTGGCGGCGACTTCATAAAACCGCAGCGTTTCGACTTCCATCGTCTCGGCGGTCTTCTGCACGGTCTTCAAGCCGAGCGGGCGCACCAGCCAGACGGGTTTGCGATTGACGAAGCCGCGCACGTCCTGTCGCCGGATGTGCGGGACGTGGTCGCCGAAGCGCGATTTGTAATGTTCCAGCAAACGATGGCGATGGCCGTCTTCTTCGCGGCGCATCGCGCGGAATTTTTCGGCCTGTTCAGGATAATTTTCCTGCAAGCCGTCGGCGAAATCTTCGTAGATGCGCGCGTCCTCTTCCTCCAGCGAAATCGCGAGCGCAAGGACTTCCTGTTCGGTGAGGCTGTCGAAGGTTTTCATAAATACGGAGAAAATAATCGCGCCAAGGCGTCGCGCAATTTTCCGGGAACTGTCCGCGCGTCCACTTCGGCCAGGCTCACTTCATGCGCGCCGTGAAGTTTTTTCTGGATGACCAGTTCCATTTCATCGGCGAACTCGCGGCCATAGCATTCGACGTTCATCTCGAAGTTCAGCCGCAGGCTGCGCGCGTCCCAATTGGCCGAGCCGAGCAAAACCCAGTGGCCGTCCACGATCATCAGCTTGGAATGGTCGAACGGCGGCGGCGTGAGCCAGACGCGGCAGCCGCGTTCCAGCACCTGCCACCACAGCGCGCGCGACGCCCAATGCACGGGCGGCAGATTGTTTTTCGCCGGCAGAATAATGTCCACGCGCACGCCGCGCAGCGCGGCGAGGTTCAGCGCGGTGACGAGCGCGCTGTCCGGCAAAAAATACGGCGTGAGGATTTTCACAGAAGTCTGCGCCTCGGCGAGCGCGGCGAGCAGCGTCCAGCGGAGTTTGTCAAAGTCCGCGTCCGGCCCGTCGGTGATGACGCGGGCGATGACGTTGCCGGATTCCTTCAATTCGGGAAACCACAGTTCGCCGTCGAGAATTTCGCCGGTGGTGAAAGCCCAGTCGTTGACGAAGGCTTCCTGCAGGCGCGTGACGACCGGGCCTTCAACGCGGAAGTGCAAATCCTGGACGGGGCTTTTGGGTTTGCTGGCGAGGACATTCCCGTGGCGGATGTTCATGCCGCCGGTGAAAGCGGCGTGGCCGTCAATGACGAGGACTTTGCGGTGGTTGCGGAGATTGATGGTCGCGACGCGCCACGGTTGCAGCAATGACGACGGCAAAAATCTGGCGAACGGAATTTTCGCTTGGCGCAATTTCCATGTGATCGGCGGGAACGAATAGCGCGTGCCGGCGGCGTCCACCAACACGCGCACTTCCACGCCGCGCCGGACGGCGTTTTCTAGTGCGGTGATGAATTGTCGTCCGGTCGGGTCGTTGTCAAAAATGTAGCTGACGAGCGAGATGGATTTCTTCGCCGATTCAATCGCGGCGAGCATCGCGGGAAACGCTTCGTCACCATTGACGAGCGGCTGGATTTTGTTGCCGGCGGTGAGCGGCTGGGCGACGACGCGACTGACGACGCGGGCGAGCATTTTCAGATGCGCCGCACCGTCGTGTTGCGGTTCGCCGAGGTCGTCGGGAATCGGAAGGTTGAAAGTTTTATGGACACCAAGCTTGACAGCGCGGCGGCGGATGCGATTGACGCCCAGCGCGAGGTAAAGAATCGGCCCGAACAACGGCACGAGCCAGACGACCCCGATCCAGATGGTGGCGGCGCGCGAATCGCGCTTGCAGAGCAGGGCGTGGCACGAGGCGAACACCGCCGCGAGAAAGTCAAACCCCGCCGCGAGGTGCGGCCAGAACCGCGAGACTTGATCAAGCCAGTCCATCGGCGGTCATGTTCAACGGAATTGGCTTCGCGTGCAAGTCCGGCGGGAAAAATTTAAGATTTGAGTCCACGCGGTGAATGGTTTTCAAACCGACGGTTTTTAATTAAAACCCGTTTGTCGGCCAGAACCGTGGGTGACTTGAAATATGGCAAGACAGACCTGCGCCTGCGCCGGGTCGTTCAGACAAATCGCGCCTTCACTGATTCGCGGCGACGGTTCGCCTTCGAGCCGGATGGGAAAGCGTTTGTTCAATGACCGCGCGTAAGCTGAAAAATCCGCGAAACCTTCGGCGAGCGCCTGTTTGCGGCTGACGAGCCGGAACAGGCCGCGACTGCCGGGCGCGACGTGTTTCATCAATTCCACCGTCACGCGTCCCATCGTGTAGCGCGGGTTGATTTCGACAATTGGCTTGAGCCGGATTTTTCCGTCCGCGTCGCGATAGGCAAAAGCGTCAATGCCGACCGGACCAAGAAAATTTGCACGGCGAAATTCTTCTTCCAGCAATGCAAAAATGTCAGCGTAGAGCGCGTGCAGCCGTTGCGCGATGTCCGGCGGTTCAGTAAAAAGTGTAATCAAGTTCGCGGGAATTTTTTTCTGGTGGCCGGGCAAGGCGACGTTGCCTTGGAACTGGCCTTTGGCATCGTTAATCAAACCGGTGTAGCCGCAAAGCTTCAAACCCTCGTCGGACATTTCCAGTTGCACGGAAAAATCCAGTTCACGCTCCAGCCACGGTTCGACGACGAGTTGCCCTCCATTTTTAACCGCGTTCGCAATCCAGCGGCGATGCGTCTCCAAAATTTCCGGCTCGAACAAACGCATCGCGTTGCTGCCGGCCAGGCCGAGTGATTCTTTGATGACAATTTTGTGATGGCCGCGCCGCCGAATCGTCTCAATCGCGGCAATCGCTTCTGCAAGCGAATTCACGGCAACGCCGACTTCGTTTTCTGTGCAAAGCCAATGGCCGTTGGTAGGGCGGCGTTGCTGCGCCGCCTCTTGGTTTGGGCTGCGCGGCAGCGCAGCCCTACTAGAAAGAATTTTTTTAAGGAGCGCTGCGCTCCATGCCTTCGAGTAAAGCTGCGCGATGCCCGGATTAAAACTTGCGCGCGCAGTTCGCTTCTCGCCGGTAAGATTCGCGAAAATGGGTTCGTATAATTCGACGCTGTCCGGCCCCCACGCCCACGGACGCAGGCGACCGAGCTTTCTTTGCGCGAGATTTTTTGTTTCGGATAATTCCAAAAATTCCGGCAACGCAAATCCGGCCTGCTTGATACCGCTCAAAAATTCGACCGACGGTTTTTGATTCGCCAAAACGATGTCGTCCTGCCGACAAAGAAATTGCGGCAAGTTCGCGAGGTCGCGCGCGAGTTGCGCCTGATGTTTGGTCGGATTGAACGATTTGCCATGCGCGATGCGAGCTTCGGCAAACGGATTGAAAACAAAAACATTCGGCGTGCGGCCTTTGGATTGCGAAAAGACATCCAACTCGGCGATGAAATGCGCGTCAAGTCCGGCGGCGCGACGACCCTCGACGTTCAAGGTGATGCCTTTCGCGCGTTGAGGCGACAAGGGGAATTTCAGTTGGCGGCAGAAGGCTTCCCAATCGCTTTCGCTCGGATTTTTCCAGCGGCGAAACCATTTCAGGCCGTAGGCGACATGGCCGATTTCGTCGCGATAAATTTTTTCAAGCAGTTGCGAAGTATTATTATCGCCAATGCTGGCAAAGCCTTTGGCGTAGTGCCGCGCGAAATCCAGGTTCGCCTGCTCGAACGTCAGGCACAGGCTGGAAACGTAATCGAGCGGATTTTCCATTGCGGAAACCGAGCGCCAGAAATAACCGCTCACCGGCAGCTCGCCGAAATGAATCCCGCATTCCTTCATGCGCGCGAGGTAAAGCTGCGTATGCTCCTGTTCGTCCTTGAGCGTTTGATAAACACCTTTGCGGAACGCGGACGGCGCATCGGGAAATTTCAGCAGCACCAGCGCCATCAATTCGGTGGCGAGCAGTTCGTGGTTCGCAAAAAAATGCAGCAGGCGGCCGCGCTCGCTTTCCTGCTCAAGATTTTTTGTGCCGGGAAAACTGTCGCGCGCGGCGCCGGTGACTTTGAATTGCAATTCGGCGGGACGGCCCGGCGCGGCAGGCGTCAGGAGCGCCGATCCCGGCCGCTCGTCGCTAATGTCCGCCGGGCGCAGGAGTTTTTCCTCCAGCGTCGTGGCGAACAAAACGCGCTCGGCAAATTCACGAAGTTCCATCGGACATCGGAGGCATAGCATTTAGACGGCAGGATGGCCAGCCGTCTTGCAAGGGCATTTCTTGCCGGTGCCGGAACTGGCCTGCGGAAATTTAGTTTCGCAATGATGAGCCAGCCTTTATTCTCGCTGCGTGCACACCGTTTCCGTCCAACTGGGAAATCGCAGTTACGCGATCAAAGTCGCGCCGGGCTTGCTCAAGCAACTCGGCGGCGAATGCGCGCGCCTGAAACTCGGCGACCGTTGCGCCATCATCACGGACACAAACGTCGGCAGAAAATTCGCGAAGCCGGTTTATGAGTCTTTGCTCAAGGCGGGATTTGAACCAGTCCTCATCACCGTGCCAGCGGGCGAGAAGGCCAAGAGTTTGAAATCCGTCCAGAGCTGCTACGATCAGCTTGCAGCGCACAGGTTGGAGCGCAAATCATTCATCGTCGCGCTCGGTGGCGGCGTGGTCGGTGATTTGGCGGGATTTGTGGCGGCGACTTATCTTCGCGGAATTCCGTTTGTGCAAATACCGACGACATTGCTTGCGCAAGTGGATAGCTCCGTCGGCGGAAAAACCGGCGTCAATTTGCGCGCGGGTAAAAATCTTGTAGGCGCGTTTTACCAGCCGCGGCTTGTGCTTTGCGATTTGGACACTCTGAAAACCTTGCCGGAACGCGAGTTTCGCGCCGGACTTGCGGAGGTCGTCAAATACGGGATTATTTTTGACGCAAAACTGTTTGCGCAATTGGAACGCGACTTGCTGAAAATTTTGAAACGCGACCGGAAAATTCTCGTGCCAATCATCGCCCGCTGTTGCGAAATCAAGGCGGAAGTTGTCGCGCAGGACGAAACGGAAAACGGCCTGCGCGCGATCCTGAATTTCGGCCACACCATCGGCCATGCGATTGAAAACATTTCGGGCTATGGAAAATTTCTGCACGGCGAAGCGATTGCCATCGGCCAGGTTGCGGCGGCAAAGTTGTCGCAAAAAATTCTTGGTTTGCCGTCCGACGATGTTGCACGGATTGAAAAATTATTTGTCCGTGCCAGCTTGCCGGTGCGGATCAAATTGAATTCCGCTCAACGCAAAAAACTTTTTACCGCGATGAAGCTGGACAAAAAAGTCAGCGCCGGTGAAATCAAATTCGTCCTCGCCGAAAAAATCGGCAAGGTTGTCTGGGGGCGGAAAATTCCGCCGGCGTTGGTCGAAGAAGTCCTGGCTTCGAATTAAACGCTCATTTGGATTTTTTCTTATCTGTGTTAATCTGTGGCTCAACAATTTGATGCGATGATTTTGGTTTTGGACAACTACGATTCGTTCACCTACAACCTCGTGCAATACTTGGGCGAGTTGGGCGTGGATTTGCAGGTAAAGCGCAACGATGAGATTTCCATCGGGCAAATCCGCGCGCTGAAGCCGGAACGCATTCTTGTCTCGCCCGGACCGTGTTCGCCGCGCGAATCCGGTTTGTCAAACGAAGTCATCCGCACATTCGCAAATGAAGGCGTTCCGATTTTCGGCGTTTGCCTCGGCCATCAGTGCATCGGCCACACTTTTGGCGCGGAAGTGGTCGTGAATTATCGTATGATGCACGGCAAGACTTCGCCGATCAAACACAACGGAAAAGATTTGTTCGCGGGAATGCCGAATCCGTTTCCAGCGACGCGCTATCATTCGCTCGTCATCAAGCGCGACACGATGCCCGACGTGCTTGAAATCACCGCCGAGACGGAAGAAGGCGAAATCATGGGCGTGAAACACAAGACGCTGCCGATCTGGGGCGTTCAATTTCATCCCGAAAGCATTCTCACGGAAAATGGCCGGACCATCCTGAAAAATTTTCTCAAGTTGAAGTAGCCGCGCCGCGCGCTATAATCAATGGCTCATGCAAATTCATTTGCTCAAATCCAAAATCCATCGCGCCACTGTCACCGGCGGGAACGTCGAATACGAAGGCAGCCTGACCATTTCCGGCGACCTGATGGACAAAGTCGGCTTGCAGGAATACGAACGCATTTTGTGCGGCAACATGGCCAACGGCGAGCGATTTGAGACTTATGTCATTCGCGGCAAACGCGGTTCCGGCGAAATCATCATGAACGGCGCGGTGGCGCATCTTGGAAAAAAAGGCGATTTGCTGACAATCATGAACTTTGGAATTTTCACCGAAGCGGAAGCGAAGAAATGGCAGCCGCGCGTCATCGTTCTCGGCAAAGGAAATAAAATTGCCAACGAGCGCGGGACTTGAAGCTGCGAAGCAGTGACCGATAATAGCCCACGGCTTTAGCCGTGGGTTTTCGTTTGAAGACGGAAAAGCCCCGGAGGGGCGGCAGATTTTTTTAGCGAACGATTCTATTGTCCCTGTGGGACTTGTGATTTTCCTGCAACCAAACCCACGGCTAAAGCCGTGGGCCATTCCCTCGCGTCGCTCCGCGACTAAACAAAAAACGCACCGACTTTTAAATCGGCGCGTTTTGATTTGATCGGGAACGGCAACGGTGGCCGTCCGCAAGGATTCAGAAATTCTTCGCGACTTCCGCCCAGTTCACCACGTTCCAGAACGCTTTGAGATAATCCGCGCGCTTGTTTTGGTATTTCAGATAATACGCGTGTTCCCAGACGTCCACGCCGAGGATGACTTTGCCTTCGACGCCGGAGACGGCCTTGCCCATGAGCGGATTGTCCTGATTGGGTGTGGAAACAATCTCTAGTTTGCCGCCGTTCGAGACGAGCCACGCCCAGCCGCTGCCGAAACGTCCGATGCCCGCCGCCTCGAACTTCGCCTGAAAATCCGCGAACGAACCGAACGCGCTGTTGATCGCGTCGCCGAGCTTGCCCGTCGGCGCGCCGCTGGCCTTGGGCGCGAGAATTTTCCAGAAGAATGAATGGTTCCAATGGCCGCCGCCGTTGTTGCGCACCGGACCGCGGATGGCGTCGGGCACGGAAGCGAGATCGCCGATGAGCGCTTCGAGCGACTTGCCTTCCAGCGCGGCGTTGCCGGCGATGGCCTTGTTGAGATTGGCGACGTAAGCCGCGTGATGCTTGTCGTGATGGATCTCCATCGTCAACGCGTCAAAGTGGGGTTCGAGCGCGGCTTTGTCGTAGGGCAGGGGAGGCAGTTCAAATGGCATAATTTTTCTTTCGTTAAGGTTTTGATTGTTAAAATTGCTGGACGCAAAGTGCTTTACCGGCGGATGAAAATCAAGTGCGGACAATCAAATTAAACGGCGCGGATGAATTGCTTCAATGCTTATGACTGACACCTTTAGACTCCGGCGAAGTTTTGCGGCGGCGCAAACCGAGGAGGACGGCCACGCCTGCGGCTAGCAGCGCGTATGTGGAAGGCTCGGGCGCAGGTTCGGGGGAAATGGCAATAAAAGTTGGAAGGTTTAGGCTCGGGTCGGAAATCGTATCGAGCAGCGTTCCGCTAGAATTAAATTCCGAAATTGTGTTGTTCCAATTCGCCACATAAAGATCGCCGCTGCTGTCAAAGGCCAGACCATAAGGCTCGCCCAATCCCGAAGCAAAGGAAGCATTCAACAGAGTTCCGCTGGAATTGTATTCCGAAACTGTGTTGTTGTTAGCATTCGCCACATAAAGATCGCCGCTATTGTCAAAGGCCAGACCTATAGGGCCGTGCAAGCCCGAGGCAAAGGACGAATTGAACAGCGTTCCGCTAGAATTCAATTCTGAAATTTTATTGTAGGCACCATTCGACACAAAAAGATTGCCGCTACTGCCAAAGGCCAAACCTAGAGGGAGAGGCAAGCCCGAAGCAAAGGACGAATTGAGCAAAGTTCCGCTGGAATTAAATTCCGAAATTGTGCCATTGCCAGCATTTGCCACGTAAAGATTCCCATTGTTGTCAAAAGCCAGACCCCGAGGGTTGTTCAAGCCCGAAGCAAAAGTCGCATTGAGTAAAGTTCCACTGGAATTAAATTCCGAAATCGTGCCGTTGCCATTGCCGTAAATCCCCACATAAAGATTGCCGCTGTTGTCAAAGGCCAGACCAGAAGGTTGGTTCAAGCCGGAAACAAAAGTCGCATTGAGCAAGGTTCCACTGGAATTGAATTCCGAAACCGTGCCGCCGTTTTGATTCGCCACGAAGATGTTCT
Organism: uncultured Verrucomicrobiae bacterium; assembly: GCA_963738175.1. Taxonomy (GTDB): domain Bacteria; phylum Verrucomicrobiota; class Verrucomicrobiia; order Limisphaerales; family UBA11358; genus UBA11358. The sequence goes on along the minus strand of CAVTVI010000029.1, from coordinate 10,445 downwards.
GGGCGCTAGCGTGGAGCAATGTAGCGAACAATGCAAGCGCGACAAATAAACAAGAGCGTTTCGTTTTCATATCTTATCCGGCAATTTACCTGTCTCGTGAATACGGCATTTGGTTCTGACGGTTTGTTTCTATGCTTTGATCAACCAAATTGCAATTCAAATATTACTTTTCAATCTTTCGCCAGTTCCACGAAATTTTTCAGCAGTTGCAGGCCGACCTTCTGGCTTTTCTCCGGGTGAAATTGCGTGGCGTAAACATTGTCGCGCCAGACGGACGACGCAAAGGTGTCGCCGTAATCCGTGCGCGTCGCGATGATGGATTTGTCCGCCGGCTGCGGAAAAAAGCTGTGGACGAAATAAACGTAGCTGCCACTTTCAATTCCGCGAAAGAGCGGACAATCTGGCTGCACGATTTCGATCTGGTTCCAGCCGATCTGCGGGATTTTCAGCCCGGGCTTTTCCGTGAAGCGGACGACGCTGCCTTGAAAAATTCCGAGTCCGGCGGCGCAGGAATTGAATTCCTCGCTCCGCTCAAACAGCGCCTGATAGCCGACGCAGATGCCGAGAAACGGTTTGCCGGTCTGGATGAAATCGCGGGCGGCTTCGAGCAAATGCTGTTTGCGCAGCGCGTTGATGCAATCGTCAAACGCGCCGACGCCGGGCAAAACCATCGCGCTGGCATCGCCGATCTCGCGCGGCGTCTGCGCGATACGCACGTCCGCGCCAACCTTGAGCAGCGATTTGTGGACGCTGGGCAAGTTGCCGGAGCCGTAGTCGAGTAATGCGATCACGAAATTATTTTAGCCACAGATGGACACAGATGAAACACAGATTTTTCCGCAAATAAACTTTTGCCGGAAATTGTTCCATGTTATTTCAACAGAAATGGACAATCAACCGCCGACAAATCCTTCCCGAAGTTTGTTGGTTCGTCTTTGGCCGTGGTTGGTGGTTCTGGCTGTAATTTTATCCGCCGATATCATCCGCATTCGCCTGCTGGCCGTGCCGCTGACGCGTGATGAAGGAGAATACGCCTACGCGGGACAACTCATTTTGCAGGGGGTTCCGCCTTATGAATTGGCCTACAATATGAAATTGCCGGGAACCTATCTTGCCTATGCGCTTGGCATGGGGTTGTTTGGTCAAACTATTGCCGGAGTCCACCTGACGTTGCTATTGGTGAACAGTCTCACGATTATTTTTGTCTTTCTGCTTGGGCGAAGGCTGTTCGGAAACGTGGCTGCCGTGATGTCGTGTGTGAGCTACGCAGTCATGACTTTAAGTCCAGCGGTGGCCGGGCTGGCGACGGCCGCCGATCATTTCGTGGTGCTGTTTGCGGTTCCGGCAATCCTGTTGCTGCTCAAGGCGAATGAAACCAACGGCAGGAAAATTTTTTTTGGAAGCGGACTGTTTTTCGGTCTGGCGTTTCTGATGAAGCAGCAAGGGATTTGTTTCAGTTTTTTCGGATTTGCCTTATTGATTTGGGCGGCGGCACGGAACCGTGAACTTTTGTCGCGGCGTTTCGCAGGTAATATAATGTCATTCGGAACGGGTCTGGCTTTGCCTTATGCCTTGACTTGTTTGTGGCTCGCAATAGCCGGTGTTTTTGGCCGGTTTTGGTTCTGGACGGTGATTTACGCCCGCGCTTATGAAAGCGAGATGCCGGTAAAAACAGGAATCCACGATTATTTGCTCGACCATCTTCAACAAACGCGCGATTTGTCCATTGGTTTCTGGGTGTTGACTCTGGCCGGTTTGCTGGCGTCATGTTTCCAGCGGGCATTCCGAAGACCGATGTTATTCGTGGTGACGTTCTGGCTGTTTTCATTTTTGGGCACGGCAGCGGGATTTTATTTCCGGGGGCATTATTTTATTTTGGTGTTGCCAGCTTTTGCATTGCTTGTGGGCATATCGGTGACGGCTCTGCAATCGGCGTGGCGCTTTGCCTGGCATCCCGACGTTTTCAAAAGTTTGCCGGTCGTGGCTTTCGGTCTGACGGTAGGCTGGATGATATATTATCAGGCCCAACTTCTTTTCCAATCGCCGGTCATCCAGTTCGGACGAAATTCTTACCTGCAAAATCCGTTCGTAGAGGCGATCACTGTGGCGAAGTTGTTGCGGGATAATTCCGCCAGCGACGCGCGGGTGGCGGTAATAGGATCGGAGCCGGAAATTTATTTTTACGCGCACCGCCATTCGGCGACGGGTTACATTTACACTTATGCGCTGATGGAATCGCAACCGCATGCGCTGGATATGCAACGCGACATGGCGCGGGAAATCGAAACGAACCGCCCAGAATTCCTCGTGCAAGTGCCATATTATCTATCATGGTTGCCGAAGCCCGGCTCGCCTCACTACCTTTCCGACTGGTTCGAACAATACGCCCGCGAGCATTATGAAAAAATTGGCGTTGTGGGTTTTGATGCCGGCGGAAAATTGGTTTCTGCCTGGGGTGAAGCTTCAAATCTCATGCCAGCGCTGCTGCCGGAACACATCACCATTTTCCGGCGCAGAACCGATTTATCCTCCCCGGCTACGTATTGAAATCAGACGGTGCCTGTTTTAATTTGCCCTCCGTTTTCAAACGTAACTGCCCGCACGCGGCGTCAATGTCGCCGCCTTTTTCGCGGCGCAAGGTGGCGATGGCTTTTTCTTTTTCGAGGGCGGCGAGAAAATTTTCGCAGACTTCTTCGCTTGGGCGTTCCCATTTCAAGCCTTCGACTTTGTTGTAAGGAATCAAATTTACCTTCGCATAAAGTTTGCGCGCGAGCGAGGCGAGCGGCTTGGTCTCGTCGATGCGAATCGTTCACGCCCGCGATCAAAATATATTCCAACGTGATCATGCGGCCTTTTTCGTGCTGATAATCTTCGCAAGCGTTGATGAGTTCCTTGAGCGGATATTTGCGATTGACCGGCATGATTTTGTTGCGCGTCTCGTCCGTCGCACCGTGCAGGGAAATTGCGAGACGGAATTGCATCGGCTCCTGCGCGAGCTTGCGGATTTGCGGCGCAAGACCGCTCGTTGAAATGGTGATCTTGCGCGCGCCGATGCCGCCGCCCCAAGGCGCGTTGAGAATCTTGAGCGCCTTCAAAAGATTGTCGTAGTTGGCCAGCGGTTCGCCCATGCCCATGACGACGATGTTGTTGACGACGCGGTTTTCAGCTGGCTCAAGACTTCTTTCTTTGGGTTGCGCGACGTGCCAGCGTTCGACGGACAAAATTTGCTCAACGATTTCATCCGGCGTGAGATTGCGTTTCCAGCCGTCCAGTCCGCTCGCGCAGAATTTGCAGCCGTAGGCGCAGCCGACTTGCGTGGAAATGCAGAGCGTATGGCGGTCGCTCGCCTCGCCGTAAAGCGCGGGATTGGCGGGGATCAAAACGCTCTCGATGAATTGACCGTCGGCCAGTTTCCAAAGAAATTTCTGCGTGGTGTCGTGCGAACCTTGCTTGCGGATGAGTTCGAGCGTTTGCAAAGAAAAATTTTCGCGCAATTTTTCGCGCAGAGTCTTGGGCAGATTTGTCATCGCGTCCCAGCACGCGACGCGCTGGACGTAAAGCCAGTCGAGCAGTTGCGCGACGCGATAAACGGGCTGCTCCCAAGTTTTGAATTGAGTTTCCAGTTCCTCGCGTGTCAGGGATTTGATGTCGGTCGGCACCTTTTGAACTTAAACGGTGCGGGCGGGAAATCCGAACTTTTTTCGATCAAAAATCAGATGGGATTTTCCATTTGGCCGCTGCAATAAGTTTTGCCGCCCGATGCTCACGGAGTTTTTTTATTCCGGATTGGCGCGGTTGAATCTTTGCGGACGATGGGAAGTCCGTCGGCCAATGATTCGCGCGGCTGAAGAAGCTTGGCCACGAGGCCGGTCCAGCCGGTCTGGTGCGATGCACCGAGGCCGCGCCCGTTGTCGCCGTCGAAGTATTCGTGGAACAAAAGATAATCGCGAAAATGCGGATCCGTGGCCAGCTTGGGATGGGATTTGAGCGCGGGCCGCTGGCCGTCCTCGCCTTTCAAAAAAAGCCGCGTGATCCGGCGGTTCAATTCATCGGCAATTTCGATCAGGGTCAGGAATTTTCCGGAGCCGGTCGGACATTCCACCTTGAAATCGTCGCCGTAATAGTGATGGAATTGTTGCAGCGACTCGATCATCAGATAGTTGAGCGGCATCCACACCGGGCCGCGCCAGTTCGAGTTGCCGCCGAACACGCCGCTGCGGGATTCGGCCGGCCAGTAGCCAACTTCGTAAGTCTCGCCGCCCGCCGCAAAACGAAACGGTTCGCGTTCGTGGACTTTCGACAGGGCGCGCACGCCGTGATCGGAAAGGAAACCAGTTTCATCCAACATACGCTTGAGCAACGCCTTCATGCGGCGTCCGCGGAGCAAGGAAAGGAGAATCCGGTTTCCGCGTCCCGGTATGTGCCAGTTGGAAATGAGACAGGCCAGTTGCGGGCGGTTCTGCAGATACCATTCCATGCGGGCGGTGAATTCCGGCAGATGTTTGACCATTTCCAAATCCGCCGGCTGGACGGCAAAAAGTGGAATCAACCCGACGGCGGATTGGATTTTCAATGGAAGATTTGTTCCGTCCGGCAGACTCAAATGATCGTAATAAAACTGGTCGGTTTCATCCCACAATCCGAGACTGTCCTCGCCCACGCCGTTGATGGCTCCGGCGATGGAAAGAAAGTGCTCAAAAAATTTCGAGGCGATGTCTTCGTAGATATGATTATGCGTTGCGAGTTCGCCGGCGATGCGCAGCAGGTTCAGGCAATACATCGCCATCCAGCTTGTGCCGTCTGCCTGATTGATGAAGCCGCCCGTGGGCAGCGGATGACTGCGGTCGAACACGCCGATATTGTCCAAGCCGAGGAAGCCGCCCTGGAAAATGTTTCGTCCCTGTTCGTCCTTGCGGTTGACCCACCAGGTGAAGTTCAACAGCAATTTCTGGAACACGCGTTCCAAAAAAAACAAGTCGCCAGGATCCTCCGGGTCGCATTTGCGGCGTTGCTTGCGGTCAATCTGGAAGACCCGGAACGTCGCCCACGCATGGACCGGCGGGTTCACGTCGCCGAACGCCCACTCGTAGGCGGGCAACTGGCCGTTCGGGTGCATATACCATTCGCGCGTCAGGAGGATCAGTTGAGCCTTGGCGAATTCGGCGTCAATGACCGCCAGCGGCAGGCAGTGGAACGCAAGGTCCCACGACGCGAACCACGGATACTCCCATTTGTCCGGCATGGAAAGCACCTCGGCGCTGTTGAGATGCTTCCAGTCTTTGTTGCGACCTTGCTTGCGCTCCGGCGGTGGCGGCGGTTGGAGCGGATCGCCGTCCAACCATTGTTGGATGTCGCAGTGAAAAAATTGCTTGCTCCAGATCATCCCGGCAAAAGCCTGGCGCTGCACCAGCCGCGCGTCGGCGTCGGTGATGTCGTGCTGCAATCCGGCATAAAACTCATCGGCCTCGCGGCGACGCTGGGCGAAGATAGTATCGAAATCTGCAAAGGCGTTGCCGGACGATTTGCCGTCTGTTTTTGAAAGCCTCACTCGCACAGTGGCAGAGCCGCCTGCCGGGATGTTCAGTTCGTAGAGCGCGCCGACCTTGGTGCCGGTCTGCGCGGGATTCACCGCCGACTTGTTTCCGGCAATCACATATTCATGAAACGCGTCCTTGAAAAAACCTGTCGCGTCGTTCTGGCCAAAGAGACGGCGGACATTCGTTTCGTTATCGCAAAAAAGCAACGTCGGTTTGCCGTCGCAATCGAACCGGTAGTTGCCCAATTCCTCGTGTTCGACTTTCACGGTGCCGTTCTGGCTGGCGAGATTTGGCTTCGTCGCGTCGGGTTTCCACGACCAGCGGTTGCGGAAAAAAAGTTGCGGCAGCACGGAAACTTTTGCCGCCTCCGGCCCGCGATTATGAACCGTGACCAGCATGAGGATGTTCTCCGGCGCGGCCTTCGCATATTCCACAAACACATCAAAGTAGCGATCCTCGTCAAACAAACCGGTGTCGAGCAGTTCAAACTCCGGTTGATCTTGGCCGCGCCGCCGGTTTTCTTCGACCAGCCGCGCGTAGGGAAATTCCGCCTGCGGATATTTGTAAAGCATCTTCAAGTAGGAATGGCTCGGCGTGGCGTCGAGGTAATAATACAATTCCTTCACGTCCTCGCCGTGGTTGCCTTCGCTGTTGGTCAGGCCGAAAAGCCGCTCCTTCAGAATCGGATCGCGTCCATTCCATGACGCCAGCGAGAGGCAAATATGCTGGTGATCATCACTGAATCCGGCGATGCCGTCCTCGCCCCAGCGATACGCGCGGCTTCGGGCATGATCGTGCGGCAGGTATTCCCACGCCGTGCCGCCGGGCGAATAATCCTCGCGAACGGTGCCCCATTGACGCTCGGAGAGATATGGACCCCAACGCCGCCAATTTTCCCGGCCCGATTTGTTGTCGGCCATGCGCTGGCTTTCGGCGGAAATGTTCGCCGCAGCTTTTGGGGGAGTCGTTGGCATGTCTTTTGTTCAGGATTTTGGCGCTGCCGCGCGGTCGGCCAGCACCAGCGCGTTCTCGCGGCGGATTCGTCCGGCGGGAATTGAAACATCACCGTCGCGCAGTCGCGAGAGCATTTCAAATTTTTCCGCGCCGGTGGCCACCCACAGCACGCGGCGTGAACGGTTGAGCAGCGGATACGTCAACGTCATGCGCCGCCGCTTCTGGTAAATGCCGGTCAAGGCCACTTCGGCATCGGTGACATCCAGAACGGCATCGTTCGGAACAAGCGAAGCCGTGTGGCCGTCGGGGCCGAGCCCCAAGTGTGCGAGATCCAGCACTGGCGGCGAGCCGGCAATTTCTTGAAGTCTGTCCGCATAACTTTTGGCGGCGGCCTCCAAATCTTTTTCCTCCACCGGCATGGCGTAAATTTGATCGGGCCGTAGCGGCGCGTGCGACAACAAACTTTCGCGGAGATGGGTGAGATTTCGATCCGGATCACCTGCGGGCGCGATGCGTTCGTCCACTTGAAAAACATGAACGTCCGCCCACGGAACTTCTTCACCGGCCAGATCGCGCAACATTTGCCACGGCGTGCGGCCGCCGCTGACCGCCATGATGAACCGTCCGCGCGCCGCCACGGCGGCGCGGGCTTCGGCGGCGATAATTCCCGCGGCTGCTTTCGCAACCGCATCGGCATCGGCAAACACCTGGATTTTCATGCGCAGGTTCCGTTGGTGACCACCGGGTTCTGCCAGCCGCCCGGAGGAGTGACCCGTTCAACTTCGGACGGCCCCCAGGTTTTTGATTCATATTCAAACACCGGCGTGCCGGCCTTCAACACCGGGTCAACGATCCGCCACGCCTCTTCCACATAATCTTCGCGCGCGAACAAAGTGGAGTCGCCCGCCATCGCGTCGCCCAGCACGCGTTCGTAGGCGTCCATCTCTTCGGCTTTGGGATAACGGCGCCCTTCGATTTCCACCGGCTGGCTGACCTTTTCGTCGTCCACGGAAATAGTGTTCATGCAGATCCCGAACGAAATGTCCGGGCTGATCCGCAAGCGGCAATAATTCGATTTCAAGTCGTAGCCTTCATACATCGTCGGCGGTTGCTTCAAGCGAACCACCACTTCGGTGCAGGTGACCGGCAAATTTTTTCCGGCGCGGATGTAGAACGGAACGCCGCGCCAGCGCCAGGAATCAATCTCCAGCTTGAGCGCGGCGAAGGTTTCCACTTTTGATCCGGGCGCAACGCCCGGCTCCTGCTGGTAACCCCGAAATTGTCCACGCACGATGTCCTTTGCCTCCAGCGGACGAATGGCTTTCAACACCTTGACCTTTTCATCACGGATGGATTCGCTGTCCGTGCGGACGGGCGGTTCCATCGCCAGATGCGCCATGACTTGAAACAGATGATTCTGCATCACGTCGCGGATGGTGCCCACCTGTTCGTAAAATGCGCCACGGCCCTGGACACCGAAATCTTCCGCCATCGTGATCTGAAAACTTTCGACATTGTAACGGTTCCAGAACGGCTCCAGCAACGCATTGGCAAAACGGAAAAAGAGCATATTGTGCACGGGTTTTTTCCCAAGGTAATGGTCAATGCGAAAAATCCTTTTTTCATCAAAGGTCTGTAAAAGGATCTGGTTGAGTTCCTGGGCGGAAGCGAGGTCGCGACCAAAAGGTTTTTCAATGATGACCCGCGCACCTTTGGTGCAGCCAGCCTTGCCGAGCTGTTCCACCACGATTGCGAAGGCAACCGGCGGGATGGCCAGATAATAAGCCGGACGTTGTGCCGAACCAAGTTCTTTACGCAAAATTTGAAACGTCGCCGCGTCGTTGTAGTCGCCGTCCACATAGCGAAGCAGGCCGGACAATTTTTCAAACGCCGCCGGATCAAGTCCGCCGTGCTTTTCGAGGCTGTCCTTCGCGCGGGCTTTCAACTGGTCGAGATTCCAGCCGGCCTTGGCGACGCCGATGACCGGCACGTTGAGGTGGCCGCGTTTCAACATCGCCTGCAACGACGGGAAAATTTTCTTGTAAGCCAGGTCGCCCGTGGCGCCGAAAAAAACCAGTGCGTCGGAATGATTTGCGTTCATGGATTTGTATTTTTTTATTTCGCAGGTTTTTCCAAATGTCCGCCGAAGCCAAAACGCATCGCGGAAAGCAGCTTGTCTTGGAAGTCCGCTTCGCCGCGCGAAGTGAAGCGTTCGTAGAGCGCCGTCGTCAGCACCGGCACCGGCACGCCCTCGTCAATCGCGGCTTTGATCGTCCAGCGGCCTTCGCCGGAATCGGAGACGCGCCCGGCAAATCCCGCGAGCGACGGATCCTTCACCAGCGCATCCGCCGTCAAGTCGAGCAGCCACGACGCGATGACGCTGCCGCGCCGCCAGACTTCCGAAATGTCGGCAAGGTTCAAGTCGTATTGGTAATGTTCGGGTTCGCGCAACGGCGTCGTCTCGGCGTCTGCTTCACTTTGTGTTCTGCCAATGTTGGCGCCGCGCAAAATGCCCAATCCCTCTGCATATGCCGCCATGATTCCATATTCAATGCCGTTGTGCACCATCTTGACGAAATGTCCGGCACCATTCGGACCGCAATGCAGATAGCCTTGTTCCGACGTGCCGCCGAGTTTCTCGCGGCCCGGCGTGCGTGCGATTTCGCCGATGCCCGGTGCCAGCGTGGCGAGAATGGGATCAAGTCGTCTGACAATTTCCAACTCGCCGCCGATCATCATGCAGTAGCCGCGTTCCAATCCCCAGACGCCGCCACTCGTTCCCACGTCCACGTAATGAATTCGTTTTGGCGCGAGTTCCTTGGCGCGGCGGATGTCGTCCACATAATAAGAATTGCCGCCGTCAATGAGCGTGTCGTCCGCTTCCAGCAAAGGCAGCAGGTCGGCGATGGTTTTGTCCACGACCGCCGCCGGCACCATCAGCCAGATGGCGCGCGGCTTCTCGAGTTTTTTAACGAAGTCCGCGAGCGAGGAAGAACCGGTCGCGCCTTCCTCCGTCAAATCTTCAACCGCCTTGGGAAACATGTCGAAGACCGTGCAGCGGTGTCCCGCGCGGACGAGGCGGCGAACCATGTTCGCGCCCATCCGGCCCAGCCCGATCATCCCCAGTTGCATCGGTGAATTTGTTTTCATGTGAAAAATTTATGCGATTGATGGTTGCCGGTTCATAAGCGTTTGTTTTTTGGAGAATTGGGTTTGGGACGGACCGGAGTTTGCTGCCAGAGACGAAAACCGCCCAAAAATGCGTTGTTATTGTCGCCAGCGCGGCAGAGCGGGGGCAACTGTTTTAATTTTTTTACATTACCGCCACCAAGCACCACCTCATCCGGTTCAAGGGCGGCAACCAGCAGTTTCACCACGTCCGCGACGTTCAGACGCCATTTTTTTTTGCCATATCTCTCCAACCCACGAAGCCCGACGTAATCCTCATAGGTCGCCTTTTTGTATGGCAGATGGCCCAGTTCCATCGGCTCAACGATGCCCTCGACGATCAAGGCGGAACCCAGCCCGGTTCCCAGTCCGAGAAAAAGCATTTTGCCGCGCTGGTAGCTTCCCAACGCCTGCATGGCGGCGTCATTCACGATCTTGACGGGACATTTGAAGGCCATCTCAAAATCATATCCGACCCAGCCCTTCGCAAGGTTGTGCGGTTCGGAAACGGGCCGGTTCCGCAGCACCGGCCCCGGATAGCCGATGGACACCGCGTCATATCTCCAATCCCGGGTAAGTTCCTTGACTTGGGCGACCATCAGTTTTGCGGTCATGGTTGGACCGGATGGGAACTCCCGGCGGACGCTCTGTCCAGTCGCAAGGATTTTAACGTGGGTTCCACCGACATCAATCGCAAGCACGTTCATCGTTAAATTCTCCTGTTTCAACCGGCGACCTTGCGCCCAAACTGATTTGAAGTTGCATGATTCATGGCGGCAAACTTTT
>CAVTVI010000028.1:0-108854 GCA_963738175.1 uncultured Verrucomicrobiae bacterium | reverse complement strand
CATTGTGTAACTATATTATGATAGTGCCGTAGCTTTGTTGACTATGGTTGTTTTGACGATTTTGCTATGGACAAACCGCAGGTTTTTTAATAATGCTCTTAGTTAGCAACCGTCATCAGAAAGACCTTTATGACTCTCACCAAACGCGACCTTGTCATCCGCATCAGCGACGAAACCAACCTCGGCCAGCAGCAGGTTTTCGACGTGGTGCAAAAAACCCTCGACTACATCACCGAAGCGCTCGCCAAGGGCGACAAGGTGGAACTGCGCAACTTCGGCGTCTTTGAAGTCAAAGTCCGCAAGGCGCGCGTCGGGCGCAATCCCAACAAACCGGAAACCGACGTGCCCATCCCTGCCCGCTCGATGGTGAAATTCAAATCTGGAAAAGAAATGCGCGCGGAAGTTTTAAAGCTACCGGCAAAAACGTAGCAAACTCGAACCACGAATGGACACTAATTCGTGAAATTGTCGCGTTTTTGTTTTCAATTGGTGTTTCTTCGTGTCCATTCGTGGTTTAATTTTCTTTCGCCTTCTCTTTTCTGTTTGCGTTTTTTAAGCTAAACGCATGGAACGATTGCCCGGATTCAGAGATTTTTACCCCGAACCGCTCCCGCATGCCGACACTTGGAGCGCCGACGCGCGCCAATATATTTTTGACAAATGGCGCGAAACAGCCAGGCGTTACAATTTCCGCGAATACGACGGACCGCCGCTTGAACCGCTGGAACTCTTCACCACCAAGAGCGGCGAGGAAATTGTCGGCCAGCTCTACAACTTCACGGACAAAGGCGAACGCGCCGTTTCGCTTCGCCCCGAAATGACGCCAACGCTCGCGCGCATGGTCGCCGCGCACGAACGCAATTACAAAAAACCCATCAAGTGGTTCGCGCATTCCGCAATTGTTCCGCTACGAACGCCAGCAGAAAGGCCGGCTGCGCGAGCATTTTCAATTCAACGCCGACATCATCGGCGAAAGCGATCCGGCGGCGGACGCGGAATTGATTGCGCTGCTCATTGACACGCTGCGCGCGTTTGGTCTGACCGAGCAGGATTTTGTCATCCGCTTGAGCAGCCGCAACGCGTGGCACGAGTTTTACAAATCCGGGAGGGACGGCGTGTCGCCGTCCCAAAATTCCGATGAATACAACTTTTTCCAGATCATTGATAAACTCGAACGCACGCCGAAGGAAGAATCGGAGAAAAAATTATCCACGCTCGGATTTTCACTCGCGGACGTGAATCAATTCATCGAATCCGGCAAGCCGACCGCCGAACTGGAAAACATTCTTGCAAAATCTCAACGCGCGCGGACTCGGCAGTTTCGTCAAGATTGATTATCGCGTCATTCGCGGCCTCGCATATTACACCGGCGTAGTGTTCGAGGCGTTCGATGCGAAGGGCGAGTTCCGCGCCATCGCGGGCGGCGGACGCTACGACAACCTCGTCAAGCTCATCAGCGGTGGCAAGGTGAACCTGCCCGCGCTCGGCTTCGGCATGGGCGACGTGGTGCTGCTGGAGATTTTGAAAGCGCGCGGCCTGCTGCCGAAATTCGACTCGCACGCGGACGTGTTTGTTTTGATCGAGGACGAAACCCTCCGCGCGCCGTCGCTGAAACTCATCCAGGAATTGCGCGCCGCCGGATTTGCCGTCGAATATCCGCTCACGCCCGCCAAGCCGGACAAGCAATTCAAGCGCGCGCAGGAATTGAAGGCGGCGTTCACGGCCAAAGTGGAAAGCGAATCCTACGTGCGCATCCGCAACTTGAAGTCCCGCGATGAAATCGTCGCCGGCTTTGCCGACGCGGCGAATCATTTGCGGTAAAAAGAAATTCTATTTTTTTGCTTTCTGAATTAAATCAGAAATAGCAGTTGCAGCTTCAGTCCATGAAGCTTTATCTAGCTTGGCTTTTTCTAATTCGATAGTTGTTTCTCCCTTTTTAAGAACAAATAGGAAGTGATAGAACAAACAATAAAAAAGGCGAGGCTTGCGCCCCGCCTTCGTGAAATTTTGTTTGCGGAATTATTTCGCCGGTGCGGCCACGGCTTTTTCCTGTTTTTCATTCACCAGCGTCGCGCCTTTGCCGAGGCGTTTGCGCAGGTAGGTGAGTTTCGCGCGGCGCACCTGGCCGTGGCGTTCGACTTCAACCTTGTCCACGCGCGGCGAATGCAGCGGGAACACGCGTTCCACGCCTTCGCCGTAGCTGATGCGGCGCACGCTGAACGTCTCGTTCAGGCCGTGTCCGCGCCGACCTATAACGACGCCCGCGAAAATCTGGATGCGTTCCTTGTCGCCTTCGACGACCTTGGTATGCACTTTCACCGAGTCGCCGACGCCGAATTTCGCGTCGTCTTTGCGATATTGTTCCGATTCAATTTTTTCTTGTAATGCCTGGTTCATAAAGTCATTTGCATGACGGCCACCATGACCGCCAAAATTATTTCAACAAATCCGGTCGCTGCTTTTTCGTCCGTAACTTCGCCTGTTCGCGCCGCCATTTCTCGATCTCGGCGTGATTGCCGGACAGCAACACTTCGGGAACTTTCATCCCGCGAAATTCCGCCGGCCGCGTGTATTGCGGATATTCCAGCAATCCGTGGCTGAACGATTCGTCGTGCGAACTTTCGTCGTCGCCCAAAACTCCGGGCAGCAGCCGCGCGACCGCGTCAACCACCACCATCGCCGGCAGCGCGCCGTTCGTCAGCACATAATCGCCGATGGACAATTCGTCGTCGGCCAGCGCCTCGCGCACGCGTTCGTCAAAACCTTCGTAACTGCCGCAGACCAACAACAAATCTTTTTCCTGCGAAAGTTCGCGTGCAATTTCCTGCGAAAATTTTCTTCCACTCGGCGAAAGCAAAATCACTTTCGTCTTTTCGCGCTGCAAACTTTCAATCGCTTCAAAGAGCGGCTCGACTTTCAGCAACATTCCCGGTCCGCCGCCGAACGGTTTGTCGTCCACCGTTTTGTGCCGGTCGTGCGTCCAGTCGCGCAGGTTGTGGATTTTCAGATCCAGCAACTTGGCCTCGCGCGCCCGCTTGACGATGCTTTCATCGAGCGGCCCGGCGAACATCGCCGGAAACAAAGTGAGCACGTCAATCTTCATGCGTGCCAAAATTCTAAATCAATTTGCCGCTTTGTCTTCGACAATCTCAACCGAGCAACGCAAACCTTTCTTCGCGCTGCCGGCCAAAAGCAAAGAACGAATCGCGTTAATCGTAATTCCCTGCCGGCCGATAATTTTCCCCACGTCGGACGAATCCATCCGCAATTCATAAACTGTCACGCCACCGCGCTCCACCGGCGTGACCGTCACCGCGCCGGGATTTTGCACGAGTCCCTTGACGACGTATTCGAGAAACGCCTGCATTGCGCGGAAAATCTGTTAAGCCGCCGCCGGAGCCGTTGCCGCCTTGCCGAGCTTCTTGATGAAGCTGGCCACGGTGTCGCTCGGCTGTGCGCCTTTGCTGATCCAGTATTGGGCGCGGTCGAGTTTGAGCGAAAAGTTGTCGCCCGGCTTGAGCGGTTGATAGGTGCCGATCTCCTCGATGAACTTGCCATCGCGGGGACTGCGGCCATCGGCCACGACAATACGGAACACGGGGGCGTTTTTCGTCCCGACGCGCTTCATGCGAATTTTTACTGACATAAATTTATTAAAAGGACGCGGAGACTATCAGTTGTGGCATAATTGGCAAGACTTGTTTTAATGAAAAACGTCGCTTGCAGACCGCGCCAATCGCTGCTTTGCTAATTGCGTGAGCCAACCGTATGAAGAAATCCTTGATGGCGCGTCGCTGCCGCGTTCCGCGCCTGGCGTCCGGCACGAAATGATTTGCGAGCGCCTCCATGCTGCGATGATGGCGAGCGTGGCCAATCTTGGCAGCACGCAACTGCTCGCGCCGCGCACAAAAATCCAAGTCTCGCGGTCGACGACGATTTGCCCCGACCTCGCGCTCATCACGGCGGCCACGCAAAAGCTTTTTTTGGCCGTGGAAATCGTCCACACGGGCGATCATCACGCCGACACGGTCATCAAAAAGGAGGTTTACGAACACGTCCGCGTGCCGCGCCTGTGGATGGTTGACCCGCGCTACGACAACGTGGAGATTTATCACAGCACGGAATTCGGTCTCGCGCTTAAAGGGATTCTGGCCGAAAGTGAAATCCTTTCGGAACAACTAATTCCCGAATTTCAATTCGTCATTGCCGAACTGTTCGCCACGCCCAAAACCCAATAGCTCGCAATTTTTTGAATGAACGAAAAAGTATGACAAGTTGTCCAAACATTTTGAAAGCGAGAAAGGCAAAATAACTTATGAGAAAATCCAAATTAATCGCAGTTGCCGCCGCCGGATTTTTGCTGGCGGGATTCACATCAAGCCTGGTCGCCGAAGACGCGGGCAAGGAAGTCACCATCACGGGCAGCATGGTCTGCGGCAAATGCGTGCTGCACGAAACCAAAAGCTGCCAGAACGTCGTCCAAGTCACACAGGACGGAAAAACGGTCAATTACTACCTCAAGCAAAATGACGTGAGCAAAGCTGCGCATGATCCCATTTGCGGCGGCAGTTCGGAAAAGGTGACCGTCACCGGCACCGTCACTGAAAAGGACGGCAAAGAAATGATGACACCGAGCAAGATTGAGCCGGTCAAATCGTGAGTCGTTAAATTGTTGAATAGTTGAACCGTTGAATTAAAAACCGATTCAACGGTTTAACTTTTTAACGATTCAACGCTTTATTGAATTTCACGCAGTCCTCATATTTCACGCCGCTGCCGCCGAAAATATCCAGCGCCGAACCAATCGTCAGGTCAACCCTCCCCTGCCCCAACGTCGTGACGGCTTCCAAATCCGAAATGGAATTTGCGCCGCCCGCGTAAGTCGTCGGAATCGGCGTCCACTGGCCAAGTTTTTCCACCAACTCGCGGTCAATGCCTTTGCACAGGCCTTCAACGTCAACGGCATGGATTAAAAATTCGGCGCAGAAGCCGGAAAATTTCTGGAGCGTTTCCTCGTTGATCAAAAGCTGGGTAAATTTCTGCCAGCGGTCGGTGACAACAAAATAATCTTTGCCGCGCTTGCGGCAGCTCAAATCCAAAACCAATTTGTCTTTGCCAATCTTTTTGACAAGTTCGCCGAGTCGCTCCCAATCCACGCGCCCTTCGTGAAAAATCCAGCTCGTGACAATGACGTGCGACGCCCCGGCCTCAAGCCAGTCGCGCGCGTTTTGAGAATTGATTCCGCCGCCGATTTGCAAACCGCCGGGAAAAGCGGCGATTGCGGCGCACGCTTCGTCCTGGTTTCCCGCTCCAAGCATGACGACGTGACCGCCGGTCAGGCCGTCGCGTTTGTAAAGTTCGGCAAACCATGACGCCGATTTATCGGAGACAAAATTCGTCCGCAAATTGTCGGGCGCGCCCAGCGTGCCACCGACGATTTGCTTCACTTTACCTTCATGCAGGTCAATGCAGGGACGAAACATATGCCCAAACTAGGGTCGCACGGCCAAAGATAAAACAAAAAACGACTCCGCCTTTCGGGCGACCCGGTCGTAGCGCCGAGTCTGTGGCTCGACAATTCGGCCGCAGGCCGAACGCTCCGATTTATTTTTTCTTCGGAGTCTTCGCCTTGCGCTTTTCTTCAATCGCAGCTTGCGCCGCCGCCAGGCGTGCGACGGGCACGCGAAATGGCGAACAACTGACGTAGCTCAAACCGATGCGATGGCAGAATTTCACGGAGTCAGGGTCGCCGCCGTGTTCGCCGCAGATGCCGAGCTTGATGTCGGGGCGCGTCTTGCGGCCCTTCGTGATGGCGATTTCCATGAGCTGGCCGACGCCGGTCTGGTCAATCGAGGCGAACGGATTTTTCTTGAAGATTTCCGCCTCCTGATAGGCGGCGAGGAAACTGCCGGAATCGTCGCGGCTCATGCCGAGGCCGGTCTGTGTGAGGTCGTTTGTGCCGAAGCTGAAAAACTCGGCAGTCTGTGCAATTTCGTCGGCGGTCAACGCGCCGCGCGGAATCTCGATCATCGTGCCGACGCTGTAAGCGAGTTTAACTTTTTTCTCAACCTGAACTTGCGCCGCGACTTCGTGGACGATGGCGACTTGCAAATCCAGTTCGCGTTTGAAGCCGACGAGCGGGATCATGATTTCCGGTTTGGCCTTGAAACCCTGCTTGTTCGCGTCGGCAGCGGCTTCCAAAACTGCGCGCGCCTGCATCCGCGTGATTTCGGGATACTTGATTCCCAAACGGCAGCCGCGGAAACCGAGCATCGGATTGAACTCATGCAATTCGCTGACACGGTGCATGATTTTCTCGACGGGAATATTGAGCTTACGCGCGAGATCCATTTGCGACTCCTTCGAGTTCGGCAAAAATTCGTGCAACGGCGGATCAAGAAAACGGATCGTCGCCGGAAAACCTTTCAACGCTTTGAAAATCCCGAAGAAGTCGTCGCGTTGATACGGCAGCAATTTCGCGAGCGCGTCTTCGCGCATCGCGGTGGTGTCGGCGAGAATCATTTCGCGCATCGCGTCAATGCGATCGCCCTCGAAGAACATATGCTCCGTGCGCGTGAGGCCAATGCCCACCGCGCCGAACGCGACGGCGTTCGCAGCCTGCTCCGGCGTGTCGGCATTCGTGCGAACCGAGAGGCGCGTGGCCTTGGCGCACCACTTCATCAATTGCGCGTAGCTCTTGAATTTCTCCGTGGCCTGCGCCGCTTTGTCGCCGCCAATCAAACCGGCAATAATTTCCGACGGTGCAGTTTTGATTTGTCCGGCGTAGACCGTTCCCGCCGTTCCATCAATCGAAAGAAAATCGCCTTCGTTGAAAGTCTGGCCGCTCACGCTGACGGTTTTCTTGTCGTAATCCACCTGCAACGCACTCGCGCCGCAGACGCAAACCTTGCCCATCTGCCGCGCGACGAGCGCCGCGTGCGAACTCACGCCGCCGCGCGCGGTCAAAATGCCTTCCGCCGCGATCATGCCGCGCAAATCTTCCGGCGACGTCTCGACGCGGACGAGCAGAACTTTTTCGCCCCTCTCGGCGGCTTGCACCGCGCGGTCGGCGTTGAAATAAATTTTTCCCGTCGCGGCGCCCGGACCGGCGGGCAGACCGGTCGCGATGGCTTTTGCCTTTTTCACTTCGCTCAAATCGAAAACGGGCGCGAGCAGTTGATCGAGTTGATCCGCCGGGTTGCGCAAGATCGCCGTCTCCCAATCAATGAGTTTCTCCTTCACCATGTCCATCGAGAATTTCAGCGCGGCCATTGCGGTGCGCTTGCCGTTGCGCGTCTGGAGCATGAACAGCTTGCCTTCCTGCACGGTGAACTCGATGTCCTGCACGTCCTTGAAATGTTTTTCCAAAGTTTTACGCACTTCCAAAAGTTCCGCATAAGACTTCGGCATCTGGTCTTTCAATTTCAAAACCGGTTCCGGCGTGCGCACGCCGGCGACGACGTCTTCGCCCTGCGCGTTGATGAGAAATTCGCCGTAGAATTCGTTCGTGCCGTTCGCCGGATTGCGCGTGAACGCGACGCCCGACCCGGACGTTTCGCCGGTGTTGCCATAAACCATCGCCTGCACGTTGACGGCCGTGCCCCATTCGGCGGGAATATTATATTTGCGGCGATAAACAATCGCGCGATCGTTCATCCACGAGCCGAACACCGCGCCCGCCGCGCCGCGCAACTGTTCCCACGGATCGTTCGGAAAACCTTTGCCGGTGCGTTCGAGCACGAGCGCTTTGAAAAGTTTCACAAGTTCCTTCTGGTCGGCAGCGGTCAGTTCGCTGTCCACGATGTCCTTGTGATATTTCTTGTGCTTGAATTCGTGGATGACCGTCTCGAACGGCTCGTGATCTTCGTTCGCGCGCTTCTGCACGCCGATGACTACGTCGCCATACATCTGGATGAAACGACGATAACAATCCCACGCGAAGCGCTCGTTCTTCGTCGCGGCGGCGAGCGAAAGAACCGTCTGGTCGTTCAAACCGAGGTTCAAAATCGTGTCCATCATGCCCGGCATCGAATCGCGCGCGCCGGAACGGACGGCCACGAGCAACGGCATCGCCGTCGCATCGCCGAATTTGCACGCCCATGATTTTTTCCATGTTGGCGATGCCCGCTTCCATCTGCGCCTGAAGTTCCTTCGGATAGGTTTTCTTGTGCGCGTAAAAATAAGTGCAGACCTCGGTGGTGATGGTGAAACCCGGAGGCACGGGCAATCCGATGCGCGTCATCTCGGCGAGGTTTGCGCCCTTGCCGCCGAGGAGCGGCTTCATGCCGCCGTCGCCGTCAGCTTTTTTGTTGCCCCAGGTGTAAACGTATTTGTTGGATTTATGCTTTGGCCATAAATTGTGTGCTGGTTGTTAAATTGTCCTGTAAAAACGAATCGAAAAAATATCAGACGAACTGACGGAGTCAATGAATCAAGCGCCGAAAGACAATTTTGGGAGTGGAAAAGGCAAGATACGGAAGAATCCTCCATGACTCTGACAAATTAACGCCGCGCAGAAAGCTGGACGAGCGCGGAATCCTAACAAAGGAAAAGAACGGCGCGTTACACGGTCGTTTCAGCCTTTCACATTGCAAAATTATAATTCTGAAACCATCATTCATCCACTCACGTCTGCTAACAAGACCGATATAAGATAAAATCCACACGTCATGAAAAAACTGTCACGTTTCTCACACATTTTACTTGGAATCGGCCTGCTGGCCGGCAACGCCTTCGCCCAATCCGACGCCCCTTACAGAGTTCTCGACACCACCAAGCTCATGGGCAGCGGCGGTATTGATTATGTCTGCGTCGACAACGAAGGACGGCGCGTTTATGTGCCGCGCGGCACAAATACGTTCGTGTTCGATTTGGATAGCCACAAATACGTCGGCACCATCGTGGGCGTCGGCGGCCACGACGTGGCCATTGACACCGCCTCGCATCACGGTATCACCAGCAGCAAACCGCTTGGAATGTTCGACACGGAGACGATGCAGAAGATAAAGATCATTGACGTTCAAGGCCGTCCCGACGGCATCCTCTTCGAACCGTTCACGGATCGCGTCTATGTTTTCGCAGACCCTCGGCACGGCGCTCGGTGATTGGACGGCGGATACCGCAGGCATTGGATACGGCGACGGCATAGTCGTGTTTGGCATAATGCTGGCAGCCATTGCCGCGGCGTATCGCTGGACAAACATTTCGCGCACCGTGCTTTTTTGGGCCGCATTCATCCTTACGAGGCCGCTTGGCGCGGTCGGCGGCGACTTTCTGGACAAACCGATCAGCGAGGGCGGCCTGGCATTGAGTCGTTATTCGGCATCTGCGACATTAATCGTGTTGATGGTGTCCTGCATTTTTATCTTTTCACATAAGGCAGCCAAGCGAACACATTGAGTAAAGCGGCAGTCGGGATGGAAGATTGTTCCGGCATTGTTGATTTAAGGCGGCCAAAGCCGATTGGTATTTTATAAAATTCATATCATCATATCAGGATGCGTTGATTTTTTATTTGCGTTACAGAAAGTTTTCCGTTAATGTTCCGCCGGTTAATTTGCATTAAACCAAAACCGATGCCGGACAGAATCGAACATCTCCAACGCCTGTTGCGCGAACGCATCGTCATCATTGACGGCGCGATGGGCACGATGGTCCAGCAGCACAAGTTGGACGAGGCGGCGTTTCGCGGTGCGCGCTTTGCGGACTGGAACGGCAAAGACCTCAAGGGGCTGAACGATCTCTTGAACGTCACGCAGCCGCAGGTCATCGAGGAGATTCATCGCCAGTATCTCGAAGCGGGCGCAGACATCATCGAGACGAACACGTTCAACGCGCAGTCCATCTCGCTCGCGGATTATGGAATGGAGTCGCTCGCTTACGAACTCTCCAAGGCGGGCGCGGAATGTGCGCGGCGCGCGGCGGATGCGGTTGAGAAAGTGCAACCGGGAAGAATTTGTTTTGTCGCGGGCGCAATTGGACCGACGACGAAAACGTCTTCCATTTCCACCGACGTGAACAATCCCGGCGCGCGCGGCACGGATTACGACGAGCTGGTCGCGGCTTACAGCGAACAAATCAACGGCCTGCTCGACGGCGGCGCGGATGTGCTGCTCGTGGAAACCATTTTCGACACGCTCAATTCGCGCGCGGCATTTTTTGCCATTCAAAATGTTTTTGATCAGCGCGGCATTAGTCCTCTGCCCTTTTCAGAAGTTGGAAGGCAAAAGTTGAAAAGCAAAAGTCGCACTGTGCCGATTCTCGCGAGCGTCACCTTCATTCAAGCCGGAAGTAATCGCGGTGTCACCGGCCAGACCGTCGAGGCGTTTTGGAATTCCATTGCCAACGTGCCGCTTTTGAGCGTCGGCATGAACTGCGCGCTCGGTCCAAAAGAATTGCGCCCGCTCATCGAGGAACTTTCCGGCATCGCGCCGATTTACGTCAGCGCGTATCCAAACGCCGGTCTGCCGAATCCGCTGCTGCCAACCGGTTTTCCCGAAACGCCCGAATCACTCGCACCGCAATTGCGCGAGTGGGCGCAGAACGGCTGGCTCAACATCGTCGGCGGCTGCTGCGGCACGACGCCACCGCACATCAAGGCGATTGCCGAAGCCGTAAAAAATTTGCCGCCGCGCAAAGTTCCGACGGTTGAACCGTATTTGCGTTTGAGCGGATTCGATGCGCTCACTGTCCGGCCGCAGACAAATTTTCTGAACATCGGCGAACGCACGAACGTAGCCGGCTCGCCCAAGTTCGCGCAGCTCATCAAGGCGGGCGATTACGAGGCCGCGCTCGCCATCGCGCGCCAGCAGGTCGAGAACGGCGCGCAGGTCATTGACGTTTGCATGGACGAAGGGATGATTGACGGCGTCGCCGCGATGCATCGTTTTCTCAACCTCATCGCGAGCGAGCCTGACATCTGCAAAGTGCCGGTGATGGTGGATTCCTCGAAATGGGAAGTCATCGAAGCCGGGCTGAAATGTCTTCAAGGCAAAGGCATCGTGAATTCCATTTCGCTCAAGGAAGGCGAGGAGAAATTTTTGCATCATGCGAAACTTGTCCATCGTTACGGCGCGGCGGTCGTCGTGATGGCGTTCGACGAAGCGGGCCAGGCGGATTCGTTCGAGCGAAAAATTTCCGTCTGCAAACGCGCTTACGATTTGCTCGTCGAGAAAGTCGGCTTCCCGCCACAGGACATCATTTTCGATCCGAACGTGCTGACCGTCGGCACGGGTTTGGAGGAGCACGCGAATTACGCCGTGGATTTCATCCGCGCGACGCAATGGATCAAGGAAAATCTGCCGCACGCGAAGGTCAGCGGCGGAATCAGCAACATTTCGTTCTCGTTCCGCGGCAACAATGCCGTGCGCGAGGCGATGCACTCGCGCATTTTTATATCACGCCATCAAGGCCGGACTCGACATGGGCATCGTCAACGCCGGAATGCTCGAAGTTTATGAGGAAGTTCCGAAAGAACTTTTGGGACTGGTCGAGGACGTTTTGCTGAATCGCCGCGAAGACGCGACGGAACGGCTGATTAAATTCGCCGAGTCGGTGAAACAAAAGGGCAAGGTTGCCATCGTCGAGGATGCGTGGCGCAGCGGCACGGTTGAGGAACGCCTGTCGCACGCGCTCGTGAAGGGCATCGTGGATTTCATTGACGCCGACACCGAGGAAGCGCGCCAGAAATACGTCAAGCCGCTGCTCGTAATCGAAGGCCCGCTGATGGGCGGCATGAACGTCGTCGGCGATCTTTTCGGTTCGGGAAAAATGTTTTTGCCGCAAGTGGTGAAATCCGCACGCGTGATGAAAAAAGCCGTCGCGTATCTGCAGCCGTTTCTCGAAGCCGAAAAATCCGCCGGCGCCGCAAAGACGCAGGGGAAAATTCTTTTGGCGACCGTCAAAGGCGACGTTCACGACATCGGCAAGAACATCGTCGGCGTCGTGCTGCGCTGCAACAATTACGAGATCATTGACCTCGGCGTCATGGTTCCGTGCGAAAAGATTTTGCAGACGGCGATTGACGAGAAGGTGGACATCATCGGCTTGAGCGGACTCATCACGCCGTCGCTGGACGAAATGGTTCACGTCGCGCGCGAAATGGAACGCAAGGGCCTGACGCTGCCGCTGCTCATCGGCGGCGCGACGACGAGCAAGGCGCACACGGCGGTGAAAATCGCGCCGAATTTCAACCAGCCGGTCGTCCACGTCCTCGACGCGAGCCGCGCGGTGCCGGTGGCGAGCAATTTGATCAGCGCCGAGCATAAACCGAAATTCGCCGCGCAAATCCGCGAGGAATACGACCGCGTCCGCGCGACGCACAGCAGCCAGACGGCAAAATTATTGTCGCTCGAGGCGGCACGCAAAAATGCGCCGAAATTGAAATTCGACGATTTGCCGAAGCCGGAATTTACAGGCAACAAAACGATTGAGCCTGAACTTGCTGAACTCGTGCCGTTCATTGACTGGTCGCCGTTCTTTCACACCTGGGAATTGCGCGGCGTCTATCCAAAAATTCTCCAGCACGAAAAGCATGGCGAGGAAGCACGCAAACTTTTTGCCGACGCACAGAAACTGCTGGAAGAAATTGTCAGCAAGAAATTGATCCAACCAAAAGCGGTTTATGGTTTTTTCCCGGCCAATCGTGTCGGCGACGATGTGGAACTTTACACCGACGAATCGCGCTCAAAAGTTTTGACGACGTTCCATTTTCTGCGCCAGCAAATCGAAAAGGGCGACGGCACGCCGAATTGGTGCCTCGCGGATTTCATTGCGCCGAAAGACTCGCCGGATTTCATCGGCGGCTTTGCCGTCACGAGCGGACACAACCTGAAAGAACTTGTTGAAAAATTCAAGGCCGACCACGACGATTACAACGCGATCATGGCCGAGGCGCTTGCCGACCGGCTGGCGGAAGCGTTCGCGGAATTTTTGCACAAGCGCGCACGCGAAGAATGGGGCTTTGGCAAAGTTGAAAATTTGAAACCCGAGGATTTGATCGAGGAAAAATATCGCGGCATCCGGCCGGCGGCGGGCTATCCGGCATGTCCCGACCACACGGAAAAAGAAATTCTCTGGAAACTGCTCGACGTTGAAAAAAATGCGGGCATTAAATTGACAGAAAGTTTTGCGATGTGGCCCGGCAGTTCGGTGAGTGGACTTTATTTCGCGCATCCGGAATCAAAATATTTTGCCGTCGGCAAACTCGGACGCGATCAGTTGCTCGACTACCATTTGCGGAAAGGCATGACGTTGCAAGAAGTCGAAAAATGGCTTGGGTCGTGGCTCAATTATGATCCGGTAAAAAATGTTTCTTCGGTTGCCTGCGCTTGTGGAATTCCGCACTGATTTGAAAAGGTTGCTTGTTTTTCAGCCGTTTCAACATAAATTGAGTCCATGAAGAGCGAAGTTGTGCCGGTTCAGATTCGCGGAATTCTTCCCGCCAACAGCGGCTGCGCGCTGTTTGTCGGCAATGACGAAAAAGTTTTTGTCATCAACGTCGAGCCGCAGATGGGCGCGGTCATCGGGATGTTTCTGCGCCAGACGCCGAAGGAACGTCCGCTGACGCACGACCTCATCAACCGTGTTTTCCAAGGCTTCGGCATCAGCGTTGAACGCGTCGTCATCACGGACTTGAAAAATTCCACCTACTTCGCCCGGCTGATTTTACAGCAGCAGAATGAATTGAACACAGCGCGGAAAATCGTCGAGCTTGACGCACGCCCGAGTGATTGTCTCGCCATCGCCGCCGCGCAGAAAAAACCGATTTTCGTCACGAGCCAGCTCTTTGATCAAGTCGAGGACATGAGCCAATATCTAGACAAGATCAACGAATCCGGCAGCGAATCCGCCGAATAAAATGGCTGCCGCAAAAGCTTCATCTCTCGCATTGATTTGCGGCGACGACGAATTTGCCGTTAAAAAACGCGCCAAAGAAATCTACCTGCAATGGTCCGAGGAACTCGGCGGCATGGATCACGAAATCATTGACGCCTCGGTCTCCAACAGCGGCGATGCGCTGAACGCGATTGCAAAACTCCGCGAAGCCTTGCAAACACTGCCGTTTTTTGGTTCGGGAAAAGTCGTCTGGCTGCGCGACTGTAATTTTCTGGGCGACGAACGCACGGCTTCTTCGCAGGTGGTCACGGAAACTTTGAACGAAGTTGCAGACGAACTGAAGAATTTCAAATGGCAGAACGTCCGGCTGCTCATCAGCGCGGGCAAAGTGGACAAGCGCAAAACCTTTTTCAAGACGCTCGACAAAATTAGTTCGGTCGAAAATTTTACGGCGCTTTCGGCTGACGACAAGGACTGGGTCGAGCGTGCCGAAGTCGCGGCGCGAACGGCGATCCGCGAGCGGCAAAAGGAAATTTCCGAGGAAGCGCTGGGCGAACTGGTCGGCCGCGTCGGGCCGAACGCGCGGCAGCTTGAAAGTGAAATTGAAAAGCTTTCCATTTTTACCGGCGACAATAAAAAAATTGAATTTGCCGACGTCGCGGCGATATGTTCGCGCAACAAGACGGCGCGGGCGTTCGCGCTGGGCGATGCGCTGGGCGATCGCGATCTGCCGCGCTTGCTGAAACGGCTGGATGAAGAATTGTGGGAGACAAAATTTGATTCGCAAAAATCGGAAATCGGCCTGCTTTACGGGTTGATTTCTAAAGTACGCGCAATGCTTTTGTTGAAAGAAATGTTGCGCGAAGGCTGGATTAAGCCGACCAACGATTACAATCATTTCAAATCGCAACTGGAGCGCGTGCCGAAGGACAAATTGCCCGGAGACAAAAAATTCAACCCGCTGGCGCTGAACCCGTATGTGCTTTACAAAGCGCTGCCGCAGGCCAGAAAATACACCCAGGGCGAGCTGGTTCGCGCGATGGATTTGCTGCTGAACTGCAACCGGCGGCTGGTATCCAGCGGACTCGATGAGACGCTTGTTTTGCAGCAGGCCTTGGTGCAGATTGTCATGCCGCAGATGGCTGCGGCTTAATCTGAAATTTCTTATATGGGAACAATGCCGGCAAATTTATCGGTGCTTGTGGGGAAAAATTTCGCCTGCGTCAAAATCGCGGGGCGCGCGAATTTTTGCTCCAGCCCGGATTTCAAGACCCTGCTGGCGGAACTCGTGCAGAAGGGCTATGGGCATTTCATCATTGACCTGTCGGAGTGCGTGCTGATGGACAGCACGTTTCTTGGAATCTTGGCGGCGTTTGGCTTGAAGTTGAATCCTGCCGAAGCGGCCACCAAGCCCGGCATTGAATTGCTGAATCCCAACGCGCGCGTCACCGAACTGCTTGAAAACCTGGGAGTGCTGCAACTTTTCAAAACCGCGTCCGGCGCGCTGGAACTGCCCGATGACGTCAAGGCTTGCACACCCGAATCCATTCATCCGACGCACGAACAGATTGCGCGGACGAGCCTCGAAGCGCATCAGACGCTCATGGCGGTGAATCCCGAAAACGTGGCGCGGTTCAAGGACGTGACGCAGTTTCTGGCCGAGGATCTCGCCAACATTCAAAAGTGTCAGTGACTACCCGCGGCACGACGGCACTTGACAATCTGCCAAGGTGGGTTTTGTTTGTGCCATGAAAATGAATTGGAGGGTTCCCGTTTTTCTGGCCGCAACCTGGATCGCCCTGCCCGTTTTGCAGGTTCGCGCACAAGACATCACCGACACGACTAATGTTGCTCCAACCCTCAAAGAATTGATGGCGGCCGACAGTGTCGTCACCAACACCGTCGGCATGGTGCTGGTGAAAATTTCACCGGGATTATGGGCCGGAAAATTTGAAACCACCCAGGACGCCTACCAGAAAGTCATGCACGCCAACCCCAGCTCCTTCAAAGGCGCAGGACGGCCGGTGGATTCGGTGAACTGGAATGGGGCAATGGCGTTTTGTGCGAAACTCACAACCAAGGAACAAACCGCCAAAGAATTGCCTGACGGGTATAGCTACACGCTGCCGACGCAGAATCAATGGCTGGTGCTCATGGACAACGCTTCGCTGCAAGACGCCGTCATGAAGTTGAACAATGCAAGTTGTTCTTCAACAGCGACGGCGGGCAGTCTGGGGGCGAACAGCCTGGGTCTTTACGACACGCGCGGCAATGTGATGGAGTGGTGCCTCGACCCGCAGGATAAACCTTATCGCGTATTGCGCGGCGGAGCGTGGGATACTTTCCTTCCGGTCAACGCGCGACCCGAATTCCGCTGGTATGCCAAACCCGACGAGGCAAAAAATTCCTACGGCTTCCGCGTGATTCTTACGAATGCTCTCAAATTCTGGATCGTCCAGTTCAGGCTCTTCGCCTTCATACTGACGATTTTTTCAAGCCGCAGCGGGCGCGGGTGTGCCGAGGCCGGGCAATTTTGGCGGCGCGGGCTTGGGCGGAACTTCAGGCAACGGAGTAGCGGCCTGCGCGCCGGTGGGCGGATCAACCTTCGGCGTTGGCGGCGGCGGGGTGAAAGTTCCCAGACGCACGATGTCCTGCACCTGCGTGCCGTCGAGCGTTTCGTATTCGAGCAGCGCGTTCGCGATCATTTCCAGCTTGTCGCGGTTCGCATAAATGATTTCGCGCGCGCGGTTGTAGCAGCCGTTGATGATGACGTGAACCTCGGCGTCAATTTCCTGCGCGGTGGATTCGCTGTAAGTCTTGCGGCGCATCATGTCGCGACCTAGGAAAAACTCGTCGTCCTCGACATATTGCACCATGCCGAGTTTTTCGCTCATGCCGTATTGGCAGACCATCGCGCGCGCCATGTTCGTCGCCTGCTGGATGTCGCCGCCCGCGCCGGTCGAAATGTCGCCGGAAGTGATTTCCTCGGCGATGCGCCCGGCCATCGTCATCGTGATGGTGTCGAGCAATTCCTTTTTGCGGTAATTCAAAATGTCTTCCTTCGGCAGCGACATCGTCGAGCCGAGTGACGGCCCGCGCGGAATGATCGTGACCTTGTGCAATGGATGCGTGTGTTCGAGCAGCACATTCACGAGCGCATGACCGGCCTCGTGCCATGCGGTCAATTTTTTATTTTCGTCCGTCATCGCCATGCTGCGGCGTTCGCGTCCCCAGCGCACTTTGTCACGCGCTTCTTCAAGTTCGATCTGGCCGACGAATTTTTTCCCCGTGCGCGCTGCGAGCAACGCCGCCTCGTTCAACAGATTCGCCAGTTCCGCGCCGGAATAACCCGGCGTGCCGCGTGCGGTGACCGACAGATCAACGGCGGGATCAAGTTTCACGTTGCGGGAATGAACCTTCAAAATGGCTTCGCGCCCGCGCACGTCCGGCAAGTTCACCGTTATGCGGCGGTCAAAACGTCCTGGTCGCAACAGCGCCGGGTCAAGCACGTCCGCGCGGTTGGTCGCGGCAATAATGATGATTCCCTCTTGCGTGTCGAAGCCGTCCATCTCGACGAGCAGCGCGTTCAATGTTTGTTCGCGTTCGTCGTTGCCGCCGCCGAGACCGACGCCACGGCTGCGGCCGACGGCGTCAATTTCATCAATGAAAATCAAACACGGAACATTTTTGCGCGCCTGATCGAACATATCGCGCACGCGGCTCGCGCCGACGCCGACGAACATTTCCACAAAATCCGAACCGCTAATGCTGAAGAAGCTCGCGTCCGCTTCGCCGGCAATTGCCTTCGCCAAAAGCGTTTTGCCCGTGCCGGGCGAACCGACCATCAAAACGCCTTTGGGAATCCTGCCGCCGAGCCGCTGGAATTTTTTCGGGTCTTTCAAAAATTCGACGAGTTCCGAAACTTCCTCGATGGCCTCGTCAATTCCCGCCACGTCCTTGAACGTCGTCTTGTTGCGGTCTTTCGCGAGCATCCGCGCCTTGCTCTTGCCGAAGCTCAATGCGCCCTTGCCCGCCATCTTGATCTGCCGGATGAAGAAAAACCAAAACAGGACGCCGATCAGCAGAAACGGTGCGATGTTGATCAGCAGATTGAACAAGACCGTGTTCTGCTGCGCGGCGGAAAATTTGTGCGACGCCAGCAGCTTGTCCAGGATGGTCGGAGTGAGCAGCACCTGGGAAACGGTGAATGGAAATTGGAGCGGAGTGCCCTTGTCTTTGATGATATTTCCATCCTTGTCGGCCTTGTAATAGTTGCCGGTGATGTCGTTGAACGTCGCGTTCGGATAGGCCGACTGCGGCGTGTAGTCAATCGTCCCGTTCGCGATCAGGCCGGCGTCAAATTTCTGGAAGAATTCGTCGCTCGTGATCTGGTTGCTCGGCGTCCGCATCCGTTGATTCAGCGCCACCAGCGCGACAATGCTGCCGATGATGAGAATCCACACCAGCCAGGTGGTGCCGGGCAGTTGAAAATTCACCGGCGGCTTTTTCTGGCCGTCGCCCTTTTTATTTTGTTCTTCGTCCGCCATGATTCTTAATTCTTAACTTTGGCCAACCAGCCTAGCACGCCATTGGCGCTTTCGCAATCAGCTAATTCTGCTATCTTTGCCGCGATGCAATTCGGTTCGCTGACCCTCAAATCCAATCTTTTTCTCTCGCCGCTGGCCGGTTACACCAACCTGCCCTTCCGCCTCGTCGTGCGCGAAGTCGGCGGCGTCGGCCTTTGCACCACGGATCTGGTCAACGCCCGCTCGCTTTTCGAAAAAAATCACAAGGCATTGAAACTGATTGAAACTTCACCAGCCGATTCGCCGCTCGCCGTGCAACTTTTCGGTAGCGTGCCGGAAGAAATGCGCGACGCGGCGATTTTTCTCGAAAATCTCGGCGTTCAATCCATTGACATCAACATGGGCTGTCCCGTCAAAAAAGTCTGTCAATGTCGGCGGCGGCTCCGCGATGATGACCGAATTGGATAAAACTTCCGTGCTCGTGAAAAAAATGGTGGACGCCGTGAAAATTCCCGTCACCGCAAAAATGCGTTTGGGTTGGGACGATGATAATCTGACCGCGCCCGATTTGGCACGAACTTTGGAAGATGTCGGCGTCGCCGCGATTTTTGTTCACGGCCGCACGCGCGAACAAGGTTTTGGCGGCACGGTGAATCTTGCCGGCATTCGTAGCGTGGTCGAAGCCGTGAAAAATATTCCCGTCATCGGCAACGGCGACATCATCACGCCGCAGGCCGCGAAAAAAATGTTCGACGAAACCGGCTGCGCCGGCGTGAGCATCGGGCGCGGCGCATTTTATGATCCGTGGATTTTCAAACGCACGCTGCAATTCATTTCTAGCGGCGAACTTCCGCCCGAACCCGATTTCTCCGAGCGCACGCGCATCATGTGCCGCCATCTCGATTTGATGATTGAAGTTTTTGGCGAGGAACTCGGCTGCCGGATGTTCCGCAAAGTCGCGCCGTGGTATGCCAAGCGGTTCGGCCCGTGTCACGAATTCAACAAGAAGGTCGTGCAAGTTTCCTCGAAAGCGCAGTTCGAGGAAATTCTGGAAAATTACATCCGCTGGCGGCGGCAATTTCTCGACGAACACGGCGAATTGCTTCCCCGATTTCAACAGCCGCCGATGGTTGCGTCCTTCATGCGCGAATCCGCCGCCGCTCCGCTCCGGCGCGATGAACCGGCCTCGACTCAACGCGAACAAATTCCCGTGCCGAAAGGGCCGGTGGAAGTTTGGTGATAAAATTCTCCGAAACGGGTGCATACGAATAGAATTTCAGCCACGGCTTGGAACAAGAATCGGATGGAGTCCTCTTTCAAAACAAAATTCCTTAATTTTAACTAGCTTATCAACAGTTGAAGGGCTTTTTAATGATATGAGAATAGTGCCATCGCCTTCTATTGAAACTGAACGAATTGACACGCCAAGTTTATTACCATAATCAATAAGTTCTGTGGGAATATCAAAAGGAATCTTTTGCGTTATCTCATCTTTTACAATGCAGACGGGTTTATCCAATGCGGTTCTGATGCCAAGTTCATAAAAGACATTTGGATTCAGACAAGAAGCATCACACAGCACCAAGTCCGCTTTCTCAAGATTCTTAATTATTTCGGCGTGAATCACGTCTGAACCTTCAGCGATTGGACGAATCGGATTGAATTTATTTTTCTCCAACGCGGGAATAAACAAATGTTCAAGAACGTGATGGAAATGGAGTTTGTCGCCTGAATAAAGTGGCACGAACAATTCAGGCGTCGTGATTGGCATGATGATAAAACAGTCAGGCATATTTATTCTGATTAAATAGAAACAGCCGCAAACAGCGAGAAATAAATTGAGCCTGAAATTATTTCCCAGTGCAAAACTGGCTGAAGATCGAGCCGGGCAAATCTTCCGTCGCCGTTTTGCCGGAGCGGTTTTAATTAAACGGTGGAAATTTTTTGGGTCTGTGCTAACAATTGATTTATTATGTATAACGCCAAAGCTTTCGCCAACCTCGCCCCAACTTCGCCGCTCGCGCCGTTCAATTTCCAACGCCGCGATCCCGGCGCGCACGACGTCCAGATTGAAATTCTTTTTTGCGGCGTCTGCCATTCGGATTTGCACACCGCCCGCAACGAATGGCGCGGCACCACTTATCCGTGCGTGCCCGGCCACGAAATCATCGGGCGCGTCGTGAAAACCGGCACGCACGTCAAAAAATTCAAGGAAGGCGACGTAGCCGCCGTCGGTTGCATGGTGGATTCCTGCCGCACCTGCCAAAACTGCAAGGACGACCTCGAACAATTCTGCACGGGCGGCGTGACGTTCACTTACAACGCGCCGGACAAAATTTCCGGCGGCATGACTTATGGCGGTTATTCGGACAGCGTCGTCGTGGACGAGGCGTTTGTGTTAAAAGTGCCGAAGAATCTGGATCTCGCCGCGTCCGCGCCGCTGTTGTGCGCGGGCATCACGACGTATTCGCCGCTGCGCCATCACAAGGTCGCCAAAGGCCAGAAAGTCGGCGTCGTGGGACTCGGCGGGCTCGGCCACATGGGCGTGAAATTGGCGAAAGCTTTCGGCGCGCATGTCGTCGTTTTCACCACGTCGCCGAACAAGGTGAAGGATGCGTTGCGGCTCGGCGCGGATGAAGTCGTCA
Source organism: uncultured Verrucomicrobiae bacterium (assembly GCA_963738175.1). GTDB lineage: Bacteria > Verrucomicrobiota > Verrucomicrobiia > Limisphaerales > UBA11358 > UBA11358. Next base: position 87,847 of record CAVTVI010000028.1, on the reverse strand, counting down.
ATTCCAGGAATCGAAGACGAGATGAAAAAACAGGCGAACAGTTTTCATTTCATTCTCGACACCGTTTCCGCGCCGCACGACATCAACGCCTATCTCGTCCTGTTGAAACGCGACGGAACGCTCACGCAAGTCGGTGCTCCTCCAGACCCGCTGTCCGTTCATGTAAGCAGCCTGATTTTTGGGCGGCGGAATTTCAGCGGCTCGCTCATCGGCGGCATCAAGGAGACGCAGGAGATGCTGGATTTTTGCGGCGAACACAACATCACCTGCGACATCGAGATGATTCCCATCCAGAAAATCAACGAAGCCTACGAACGCCTCGTGAAGAACGACGTGAAATACCGCTTCGTGATTGACATGGCGTCGTTGAAGTAAATCGCGCGGCAAAGGGAATTATTTTCCGATGCAAAACGGCTGAAGATCATGCCGCGTAAATCTTCCGCCGCCGTTTTGCCGGAGCGATTTTAACTATCAACGCCGCGTCAACGTTTCGGCCGCTTTGGTTTTTCACCAAACACGGCATCAACCATGTTCATGAATTTGCCGTCGAGAATTGATTTTGGCGGCGGCGCGGGCGGGCCGGAAATCTCCGCTTCCAGTGCGCTCACGAACGACTTCAAGTAGTCGCACCGGGTCTGGAGTTTTTTGATCGCCGCTTCGAGGTGCCAGACTTCGGTTCTCAAGGTTTCCGCGATTTCTTTTTTATTCATGATGAGGATTATTACGACAAGAACGACTGATTTCCAATGACATTCATTTTCCAATGCAAAACTGGCTGAAAATCGAGTCAAGCAAATCTTCCGTCGCCGTCTTGCCGACGATTTCGCCGACGGCGTTGACGGCGATGCGCAAATCCAGCGCGACCAGTTCGAGCGTCGCGTCCGCGCGCAAGGCGTCGAGCGTGCGCGTCGCAGCCGTGCGCGCGCGACCGAGCGCCTCCTGATGCCGCGAGTTGATCATCACCTGCAACATCCCGGCTTCGATCTTGCCCGCCCAGACCAATTCCTTGATCGCGTTTTTCAACGCTTCAATCCCCTGTCCGCTCAGGCAGGAAATATCCAAAGCTGGCGCAGAAATCTTTTCAGGCAAATTTAATTTTTTTGGCAAATCAGTTTTGTTGCGGACGAGAATCCGTTTTTTCGCGGTGAATTCGGCGAGATAAATTTCGTCCGCGTTTGTCAACGGTTCGCTTGCGTCGAGAACGTGCAGAATCAACTCGGCCTTGGCGAGCGATTCACGGCTGCGGCGGATGCCTTCGACTTCAATCTCGTCGCGGCCTTCGCGCAGACCGGCGGTGTCAATGAACACGACGGGCAGGCCGCGGATGTTCGCCGTCTCCTCAATCGTGTCGCGCGTCGTGCCGGGAATCGGTGAGACGATGGCACGGTCATGGCCGAGCAGTTGATTGAGCAGGCTGGATTTGCCCGCATTCGGCCGGCCAATAATCGCCGCGCGGATTCCGCGACGCAGAATTTGCCCTTCATTCGCCGTGCGCAGGAGTTCGTCCATGAACGCGATTCCATTTTCCAGACGCTCGAGCAATTGCGCTTTTGTGTCCGGCGAAATGTCTTCGTCGGGAAAATCAATGTGCGCCTCGACGTGCGCAAGCGTTTTCATCAAGTCGTCGCGCAGTTGATTGATGCGTTGCGACAATTTCCCGGCGAGTTGTTCATTGGCGGCGGCGAGCGCGAGTTCCGTGCGCGCATGGATCAAATCGGCGACAGCTTCGGCTTGCGCGAGATCGAGCCGTCCGTTGAGAAATGCGCGACGCGTGAATTCGCCGGGTTCGGCGAGCCGCGCGCCGTTTTCCAGAATCGTGTCGAGCACAAGTTTTGCGGGCAAAATTCCGCCGTGACAGGAAATTTCAATTGTGTCTTCGCGCGTGAACGTGCGCGGCGCGCGCAGGACGGCGAGCAGAACTTCGTCAATGATTTCTCCGGCGCGAATAATTTTTCCGAAATGAATCGTGTGCGAATTTGCGACTGACGGCTTTGCTAGAATTTTTTCCGACTGGCAGAAATATTTTTTCGGCGACTGCAAAAGCCTGTGCGCCGGAAATCCTAACAACGGCCAATCCGCCTTCACCGATTGGCGTGGCAATCGCAGCAATCGTATCGTCAAACATGACGGCAATTTCCAATTTGATTTTCCGCATCGCGGTCTTGCAAAAACAGCCGCGCCTTCTCGTAGCTTTTCTTGTGCAAATAATGCAGCAGCGTCGGGTCGGCATCGCGCGGCAGTTGCTTCGCCAGTTCATCAATGCGCGCGAACAGCGGCAGAGATTGGGCTTTGGACTCGCCACCGGCATTGTTTGACGGCATTGTCCAGTTCCACGAGCGCCGCCAGAATGTTTTGCAAAATGTCCACGCCAGAAGTTTTACCGTTTGGCGGCGCGCTGACAATCAAATCCGCACACGCATCATTGCATTTCTCAAATGCCGCGCTAATTTAACCGCATGAAAACAATTTTGCTCGTCCTGCTGGCCGCGTTCGTGTTCGCCGGTTGCGCCACGGGGCCGAAAATTGACTGGGCGGCGCGCGTTGGCCATTACACCTACAACCAGGCCGTGCTGGATTTTGGCCCACCCGACAAAGTCGCCAAGCTGGACAACGGCGTCATCGTCGCCAATTGGGTCACCCGGCAGGGATACGCCTACTCCACCGGCGGGGCGGTCGCCTATGGCTATTATCCGGGCACCGTGATCGTGCCGAGCTACACGCAGGGTTACTCGCCGACTTATTATCTGCGGCTGACTTTTGGCGCGGACGGCAAGCTGACCGAATGGAAAAAATACGCGCAGTGAAAATCCGCTTTCGCCGGAAGCAGGCGCGTGTTTTACTCGCGGCGTGAATGTTGACCTTGGCATCTGGAGCAGACTGACGAAAGTCGTCGTCGGTCTCGTTGTCCTTGCCGTGCTGCTGCTCATCGGCATGTGTTATCTGCCGGTCATCCACGAAAACGAGCGGATGCGCCGCCAGATCATGATTTTTCAGGATCAGATCCAAAAAGAGGAAGCCCATTCCAAGGAACTTCAGGCGCAGGTGGACGCCCTGCTGCACGATCCGAAAACGGTGGAACGCCTGACGCGGGAAAAACTCGGTTACGCCAAGCCGGATGAAACGGTCGTGCGGTTTGAATCAACGGCGACGAATGCGGTGGCGCGATAAAATTGCAACCATCTTGATTGATTTATAATTTGTGCCATAGTTAATGCTAATGAAAGTTCAGAGCGCAAGCCCGGAAAACCTTAAGGCCTAGCGCATACTTTTTTTTATGATTTGTCAGGAGATACTCCTCGGGTTGCAAAAAAATTTAGTTCTGGTGGTGGCCGAACAGCATTAGAAAATTTAGAACAGAATTGCAATAAACTGGCATCGCATTTACTTCTGCCAACATCAATCTTAAGAGCAGAATTTCTAAAACCAAAAGTTATCAGCCCAAAGTGGGTTTTAGAACTTGCTCGCAAGGCAGGAGTTTCGGTTGAAGTGCTGGTTCGACGGCTCAATGAAAACAATTCTTTATTCATCAAACGCTATTTTAGAGGCTGTATTGTTCTGGCGAACCAAACTTCTGATGAAATAACAATTCGAGCTATTGCAAAACCTAAAGGTTTGAACATTGCTCGTGGTTTATCTCTCATGCGTTCTAGCGCACGATGGCAATTGAAGGCGCACGATGGTTCAGATTTGCATCCGGGTAATCTTCCGCCAATTTCTGTTGTCACATTAACGGTTGAAACCCAAAGAACTTCTTGTCCGAAACACTATAAAATAGCTACGTCCGAAGCCGGGCGGTTTGATTCGACCATTTCTTACCTAACTACTTTTGAAGAAGTTGAAAGCTAGTGAGAATTTTTGCCAAGCTTACACCGTCAAAATTTCCTTTTCCTTGTGCGCGAGGTGCGCGTCAATCTTGGCGATGTATTGGTCGGTCAGCTTCTGGATTTCTTTCTCGGTCTTTTCCTGGTCTTCCTCGCTGGTCTCGCTGGCCTTGACGGCTTTTTTCAAAAGTTCCATCGCGTCGCGGCGCACATGGCGCACGGCCACGCGCGAGTCCTCGGCCATGCGGTGGGTGATCTTCACGAATTCCTGGCGGCGTTCCGCGCTCAATTCCGGGAACGAGACGCGGATGATTTTCCCCTGCACGACGGGCGAGAGGCCGAGGTTCGCCTTCTGGATGGCCTTCTCAATCGCCTGGATGCCGGTCATGTCCCACGGTTGCACGACCAACATGCGCGGTTCGGGCGTGGAGATGCCGGCGAGTTCGCGCAGGCGCATCTGCGAGCCGTAGACTTCCACGAGGATGTTTTCGATGAGCGAGGCGGAGGCCTTGCCGGTGCGGATGCCGGCGAGTTCGTTCACGATCACCTGCTCGGTCTTGAGCATTTTTTCCTCGGCTTCCAGCAAAATTTCATCGGATGACATAGTTCAGAGAATCTAACAATGAAACGGCGGCGGGTCGAATGAAAATTAAGCCGCATATTTTCAAAACTGCTTGAAGCTGCGGAGCAGCGGGCGATAGTAGCCCACGGTGAAACCGTGGGTTTGCTACCGGCAAAGTGTTCAAGCCCCGGACGGGGCGATAGAAGATCAACGTGGCAATGTTTCTGTCGCCCCATCCGGGGCTAATTCGATTTGAACAGATTACCCACGGTTTCACCGTGGGCTATTTTCTTTTCGCCACTCCGTGGCTACCGTCAGATTTTGAAAATATGTCTTGGGAAACATTGCGTTCCTTTCTTGCTCTTCATTGCGCCAAGACGTTTGCATTGCTAGATTCCCGCTGTGGCCGACATCGTTTTAACCACGCTCAACGCGAAATACATCCATGCCGCGTTCGGGTTGCGCTATCTGCTGGCCAATCTTGGCGACTTGCGCCCCAGCGCCGCGCTCGTGGAATTCGACATCAACCAGCGCCCGCTCGACATCGCGGAAATGTTGCTGGCGCGCGAACCGAAAATCATCGGCTTCGGCGTCTATATCTGGAATGTCGAACAAACCACCGAAGTCGTCGCCGCCATCAAGCGCCTTCGGCCAGAAATCAAAATCATTCTCGGCGGCCCGGAAGTGAGTTACGAAACGGAGGCGCAATCCATCGTGCAACTCGCCGACCACGTCATCACCGGCGAAGCGGATTTGAAATTTGCGGAGGTGTGCCGTGTGTTGTTGAAACAATCCGTAGGAGACGAGGTGACGAGTCTCATTTCAAATTCGGAATCAAAGAATGAGACTCCTCACGTCGTCTCCTACCCAAAGATAATTCCCGCCGAGCTGCCGGAATTTTCCAAAATCATCCTGCCTTACGATTTCTACACCGACGACGACCTTGCGCATCGCATCATTTACGTCGAGGCGTCGCGCGGCTGCCCGTTCACCTGCGAATTTTGCCTTTCGTCGCTCGACATTCCCGTGCGGCAGGTTCCCCTGCCCGCTTTTCTCGACCAGATGCAGCGGCTGTTGGATCGCGGCGTGAAGCAATTCAAGTTCGTTGACCGCACGTTCAACCTCAACGTCGCCACCAGCAAATCCATTTTGGAATTTTTCCTCGCGCGCCATCAGCCCGGCCATTTTTATCACTTTGAAATGATTCCCGACCGGCTGCCCGCCGAACTGCGCGAAGTCATCGCCAAATTTCCGCCCGGCACGCTGCAATTTGAAGTCGGCATCCAGACGTTCAACCCCGAAGTCGGCGCGCTCATCAGCCGGCGGCAGAATTACGAACGGCTCGCAGACAATTTCAATTTCCTGCGCCGCGAAACCGGCGTCCACATCCACGCGGATTTGATCGTCGGCTTGCCCGGTGAAACGCTGGAAAGTTTTGCTGAAGGCTTTGACAAACTCATCGCGCTCGGCCCGCAGGAAATCCAGGTCGGCATTTTGAAACGGCTGCGCGGCACGCCGATTGTCCGGCATGACAGCGAGTGGCGGATGATTTACAACGCAAATCCGCCTTACGAAATTTTGCAGAACAAACTGCTCGATTTCGCCACGATGCAACGCCTGCGCCGCTTCGCGCGCTACTGGGATTTGACCGGCAACAGCGGCAATTTTCTGGAAAGCACGCCGCTGATTTGGAATAATACCTCGCCATTTCATGCTTTCTTGCGCTGGAGCGATTGGCTGCACGCGCGCGTGAAACGCACCGACAGCATCGCGCTGATGCGGTTCATGGAATTGCTCTTTGAATTTCTTACCGGCGAACTTCGCCTCGACACGAAGCTCGTCGCCAAAATTCTCTGGCGCGATTACAAACGCGGCGGACGCCATGACAAACCCGGTTTCATGAAAGATTTTCTTTCGTCGGAAGAACCGCTGGTGCCGACACCCAAAATCAAAACCACTTTGCCCAAACGTCAGGCACGGCATCTGGTTTGAAATCCGCAATCAAGCCGGAGGCAAAAATTATTTCGCTATTGAAATCTTTTCCGCCGCTTCGTTCGTTAGATTATTTTTTGCGCGCAGCACGGCCATGCCGACGACCGGCGGATAGGCTTGGTCCGATTTCATGCGCGGCTCGACGTATTCGATGACTTCAAAGAGCAATCGGTTCGCCGCCTCGTAAGTCAGGCCGGTGAGCTGCACGATGTAGCGCGTCGCGCGGTCAATCAGTTTCAGGTTGCTTGGCACGACCCAGATCATCGAGTTGCCCATCACGCGGCCGAGTCGGACCATCGTGCAGGTGGACAGCGCGTTCATCAGCAGCTTCACGCCCACGCGCTTCACGCCGTCGAGCAGCAAATCCGTCTCCGGCACGTTGACCAGAACGGAAACACAATCCGGGTCCGGCTTCCGCCGGCAAAGTCCTGCGATTCAGCTCCATGCCTTAGCCGCAGCCGAAAAAGATCAAACCCGGTTCTGGCGCCCGCCTCGGCGCGCGGCCTCAAGCTGCAGCCGGAAAAAATCCGCCGCACGAGGTCATATCGGCCTTTCCGTAAGCTGACATGACGGCAACCACGCCGTCACCGCTGCCGAGCGGCCGGGAGGCCGATGTCGTTCCAGCCAATTTTGAAGCGCATGAGTTCGGCGCGGCTGATCTTGCGGATGGTTTCCAGCGTGCGCGCGAATTTTTCCTCGCCGACGAGGGCGCGGACTTCGGCTTCGTTCCATTCCACGCAGCGCGACGGGCGTTTCAAAATATGCCCCCAGGCAAAAGGCGTCTCCATCTGCGGCAAAAAAAGAAAAGCCCACGACGGAGCGGCCGTGGTGTCGTCGGCCTTGCGAAACGGCGGCGTGCAAAACGTGGGCGACCGCTCCGTGGTGTCGGTCAACACGTCAATGCCGAGGTTGTTGGCCAGGTAATTGATCTTATGACCGGTGCGGTAAACCGATTCCTCCAACGCGACAAGTTTTGCCAGTTGCGCAAGAACCGCCGGCGACTTCAACGTCGCGTGCATTTCCAACAGCCGGGCCAGAAATTCTTTTGGAACGGAACTGGAATCTTTTCCCAGCAGATCGCGCGCGGCCATCTCGAGAATCGTCAGCATCACGCATAGCTGAATCGAAGTCGCCTGCATCCGCGTCGAACCAGCGATGGCCATCGGGCCGGTCGTCAGGTTGATTTTTTCGATGCGCGAATCCTCGATGACTTCGCGGCTGCGTTCGACCGTTTTGCACAGCACATCGTCGGGATTGTTATAGACGAAATAAACTTTCGCCCCCGCGTCCACGCCCGCCCAAGCCGTGCCGATGACAAATGAAGTTTCACCGCCCTCGGTGATGGCAAAGACAACGTCCTTTGACGAGACGCCCAGGTCGGCCATCTGCTTTTTGCCAAACGCGGTGAAATCTTCAAAGCCCTCGACGGATTTGATGAGCGCATAATCGCCGCCGGCCATGACGCTGAACGTGCGCGCCTCATAATCCGCGACCGAAAATACCCCGTTCGCGCGTTGCTGCCGCCAGAAATCGCGCCAGATGGAATCCAGCAGGATGCTCAAGCGCCCGGTCGAGCCGCAGCCGGTGAAAAAAATCCGCCCGCCGTTTTTCAGCGAACGCAAAACCGTTTCCTTGATTTTCCCCGCCCTGCCCGATTCGACAAACTCGCGGAATTTGCGGAGCACATCGTCGTCCACGTCAAAGAGCAGTTTCAGCGCGGCGGCGATATCCTGTTTGGCCACCTCGCTCAAATTGGCCGTGATCGGATGCGATGATTCCGTCACGAGCGCGCCGAGCTTGAACTGGCCGCTGATTTTCAGGAATTCTTCGGAACGCGCTTGTGAACTGGAATTCATCGCGTGTGAGTTAATGCAATTGTCAACGCCGTGTCACGCCGATAGCTTGTGGCCGTCCTTATGCTGTCCGCCCAACAACTGACCACGCTGAACGCAGCGAACTGCGAGCTCGCCTCCGACAACCTCACGCGGCAGCTCTACGCCACGGACGCTTCGCCGTATCAGATCGTGCCGCAGGCGGTGGCGTTTCCCGGCAATGCGCGCGATGCCAGCGCCATCATCCAGGCGGCGGCGCAGGCGGGCATCTCGGTGATTCCGCGCGGCGCGGGCACGGGGCTTTCCGGCGGAGCCGTCGGCGACGGGCTGGTCGTTGATTTCGCGCGCTACAACCGTCAAATCTGGGACTTCAACAAGGAGCGCCGCACGGTCCGCGTTGGCGCGGGCGTCGTGCTGGATCAATTGAATGAATTCCTTCGCCCGTTCAAGTTTTGTTTCGGGCCGGACGTGGCGACGAGTTCGCGCGCGACGCTGGGCGGCATGATTGCGAACGATTCGTCCGGCTCGCACACGCCGGTCTATGGCACCACGGGGATGCACGTCAACGAACTGCAAATCGTCCTCGCCAACGGCAAGGTGGTGAACGTCGGTCCCGGCCACGACACGTTGCAGCGCCAGCGCAATGTGGTCGAGGACCTGATGGCGCTCAACGCCATGCAAATCGCAGAGGGTTTTCCGCCGGGACTTTTGAAACGCTGGCCGGGCTACGCGCTGGCGCGGGCGGCACAAGACCCGGCAAACCTGCTTTCCATTTTAGCCGGCAGCGAAGGCACGCTCGCGGGCATTCTTTCCGCCGAGCTAAAAATTGTTCCGCTGCCGGAGGAACGCGGTGTCGGGCTGCTGTTTTTTGCCTCGGTGAGCGAGGCCATGCAGGCCACCGAAGCCCTCCTCGATCTGAAACCCGCCGCCATCGAGCATATTGACCGTCCGCTGTTCGACCAGACGCGCGGTCAACCGGAGTTTCAGGCCGTGCGCGATTTGCTCGAACTGGATCACAAGCCCTGCGAATCAATTTTGATCGTCGAATTTTTCGAAGATGCTCCTGGCCGGCTGGCGCAATTGAAAAAACGCCGGCTCGGTTTGCGTAATTTAATTTTGCATGACCCGGAGGAAGCCGGTCTCGTGTGGGCCATGCGCAAGGCCGGTTTGTCGCTGCTGACCGGCTGCAAGGGCAGCACCAAACCCGTGGCGTTCGTCGAGGACGCCGCCGTCCGGCCGCGCGACTTGCCGGCCTACGTCACCAGCTTGCAGGCGTTGATGAAACGCAGCGGAGTGCAGGCTTCGTATTACGGCCACGCGGCGGCGGGCTTGCTGCACGTGCGGCCGATGCTGGATTTGCATCGGGCGGAGGATTTGAAAAAATACCGGCAGATTGCCGACGAAGTTGCCGCGCTCGTGAAGCAGTTCAAGGGCACCTTGTCCGGCGAACATGGCGTGGGCATTGCGCGCACCGAGTATCTTCAGGGCCAGGTCGGCGACGAGATTTACCAGCTCATGCGGCAGATCAAGCAGACCTTCGACCCGCACAATTTGTTTAATCCGGGCAAAATCATTTCCGACGGCCGCTATAAAATTGACCGCAACCTGCGGGCGGGCGCGGGCTATACGCTGAAATTGCCTTTTGAACCGGTGCTCGCGTTCGCGGACAAGGACAAGTCGTTCACCGCCAACCTCGAGCAGTGCAACGGCTGCGGCGGCTGCCTCAAATTGACGCCGAGCATGTGTCCCACGTTCATGGCCACCGGCGAGGAAATCATGTCCACGCGCGGACGCGCCAACGCCATCCGCGCAGCATTGGAATTGCGCGGCATCAATGGCGACCCGCTGCGTTCGGCGGAACTTGAAGCGGCCTTGAGCAATTGCCTGTCGTGCAAGGCCTGCACCAACGAGTGTCCATCCAACGTGAACATGGCACTGCTCAAGGCCGAATTGCAACATGCGCGCATCCGGCAGAACGGCCTGACCCTGCGCGACCGGTTCTTCAGTTCGGTGGATTGGCTGGGCCGGATGGGCTGTGCGATGCCGCGCGTGACCAATGCGCTATTGGACTTCACGCCGCTGGGTTACCTTGGCCGCCAGCTTCTGGGCATCACCCACCAGCGGCCGTTACCACCCTTCGCGCGCGAGCGGTTTGATCACTGGTTCGCCAAGCGCAAAACCCGCGCCGGCAGGTTCCGCGGCCAGGTCATGCTTTGGGACGACACGTTCGTGCGTTATCACGAGCCGGAGATTGGCATGGCCGCCGTCAAGGTGCTCGAAGCCGCCGGCTTTCAGGTCGTGCTGCCGAAACTGCGAAAGTGTTGCGGTCGCCCCGCCTTCAGCCAGGGCAACCTCGACGAAGCCGCGCGACTGGGGCGCCACAATCTCGCCCTGCTGAACAGCGACAAAGGCAACCTGCCGATCATTTTTCTCGAACCGTCCTGTTACTCGATGTTCGCGCAGGATTATCGCGAGATGAAGCTGCCGGGCGCGGAGCGCGTAGCCGCCCGCTGCATTTTGTTCTATCAATTCATTGACGACCTGCTGGAGCGGGAACCCAAGGCGCTGATTTTTAACGAACATGCCGCGCGCATCATGATTCATGCGCATTGCCACGCCAAAGCACTGGCCAATGCGGATTACATGTATCAACTGGCCGCCCGGATGCCGCAGAGGGATGTGACGATGCTCGAGGCCGGCTGCTGCGGCATGGCGGGCGCGTTCGGCATGTTGGAATCGAAATACAAGCTCTCGGTGAAAATCGCGGAGCCGATCATTCAGGTGTTCAAGGCCCAGCCGTTCGGAACCATCTTCGTGGCGTCGGGAGCCAGTTGCCGCCAGCAAATCAGGCATCTGGCACTGGTCCGCGTGCAGCACATGGCCGAAGTGATAGCCGATGCCCTGATCTGACCTGCGTTACGGGTAAATATCCTTCAACGCCGGGCGCAGTTTCGGAAATTGATATTCAAATTCCGCCTCCAAAAATCTTATCGGCGCGCAGCATTGGCTGGACAGCGCCAGCGAAGGTTCGCTGTTCATCCATCGTGCTCCCAGCCGCACGGCAAATTCCGGCACGGGCGGACTCCACGGGCGATGCAGCGCGCGGCGCAGTTCGCGCATGAAAAACCGGTTCATTTCGGGATTGAGTCCGACCGCGTTGAACGTGCCCGACAGATTTTCGCGCTCGATGCTTTCCACAAACATCCGCGTCAAATCCGCGATGTGAATCCAACTGATGAACTGTCTGCCGTTCCCGGCGCGGCCGCCGAGAAACCATTTCGTGAGCTTGCTCAAAACCGGCAGCGCACCGCCGTCGCGGCCAAGCACAAAACCAATCCGCAACAGCACGCGGCGCGTCTTGGGCGATTCCGCCGAATTGAAGGCGTCCTCCCACAGTTTGCAGACGCCGGCGAGCGCGTCGTCGCCAGCGGGCGAATTTTCATCGCACAACCGGTCCTTCGTGTCGCCGTAAAAACCGACCGCGCCCGCCTGCACCCAGACGCGCGGCGGAGCTTTGACATGGCGCAGGGCTTGCGCGATGGCGCGCACGGAATTCAACCGCGACGCCAGAATTTCCTGGATATTGTCCGGCGTGTGCGGGCAATTCACGTTGCGCCCGGCGAGATTCACCACCGCCTCCGCGCCGTTTAGGACTTGTATCCATTCGCCGACATGCGCGCCGTCCCACTCCACTTCCCGGAAGCCGCTGCGTCTCTGCGGCGAGCGCGTCAGCACGACGACTTCGTAGCCGCGCACGAGCAACGCCTTGGCCAGCGACTGGCCGATGAAGCCGCTGCCGCCCGCCAGCACGATGCGTTTCATGCTCATGTCAAATAAATGTTCCTTCCAATGCCAGCCTCGGCGCGTTGGTTGCCGTCAGCGGATTCAAGCTAAAATCGTTCCGCTCCAAATCTGTGAGCCATTTTTGCGCCAAATCCTGAACCGCCTTCAAATCCAGTTGTTTATGCTCGCGCGGATATTTTTTCAGATTAGCGAGCGCGAGCTTGAACAGCGCGGCGGCGGGGCGCAGCCGGTTTTTTTGCAGATGCACGAACGCGCCCGCGAGCTGGATGAGGCCCTTGTAAAAATTTCCATCCGCGCCGTGTCTGTCTTTGAGCCACAAATCCTCCAGCACGTCGTGCGCCTCGTAGAAAAGCTGGCGGTTGAAGCAGTCGAAATAGCCGAGGTAATGCGCGTCGAGTTCCTGTCCCCGGAAGGATTCGATCATCGCGGCGATGCGGGCGCTTTTGTGGCTCACGGCTTCAGCTTAAAACGTAGGAGTCGAGGTGACGAGACTCATTCTGAAAAGAAAATTATTTTATTGCGAAATCAGCCGGAAGAAACCGCTGCTGTTGGTCGGTGAAAGGGAAAGCTCGTTGTTCAGGTTGGTGAGATTGAGCGTCGGCGCGTCCGTGACGCTAGACCACGAAATCAAGTCGGGGCTTTGTTGCAACACAAAAGTGGTCGAAGGAATTGTCCAAGAAATGGCAAAGCCGGCTTCTGCAGGTGTGATATTCAATTCTGGCTCGCGAACTGTTTGTAAAATATAAATGCCGCCGCCAGAGGAACCGAACGATGTTTCGCCTGACGCCAATAAGGTGTTACCATCCGCCGATGAAGCAATGCTAGTCCAATTTTGATTTGGCACATTGTTTGAAATCCAAGTCGTTCCCGAATTTGTGGACGTATAAATAAAACCGGAATTCTCATATAAATCGGTAAAGGCAATCGCCGCCAAGGTGCGGCCATCGGCAGAACTGGCGACTTTATTCCAAAACTCGTTGGGCACGGCATTTGAACTCCAACTGATTCCCGAATTAGTTGACGTATAAATCGCGCCCGCTATACCCAAACCACCTCCTGTCGCTATCAACTGTGTTCCATCTGCTGACGAAGCAACCGAAAGCCATTGAAGGTTTGGTGCCCCAGTCATGAATGTCCAATCAAGCCCGCAATTTGTCGAAGTGTAAATTGAACCACCGGGTGGCGAAAAGGACTCCACGGCTGCAACCAAATTGCTGCCATTTGCTGAAGAAGCAACGGAAACCCAATTGGTAATTAGCGCATTGGCTTTCGTCCATGTTTGTCCCCAATCTGTCGAAAAATAAATAGGGCCAGGGCCGGCTGCCACTCCACCCAATGCAACAAGTTTTGTTCCATCCGCTGATGAGGTAACGCGCCACCACGGTTCAACCGGAACGCCATTTGAAATCCAAGTTGTTCCATTATTTGTTGAGGTGAAAATTGCGCCAGCGAATAGTGCAACGGCTGCCAGTTTGTCACCAGTGGCAGACCAAACAGCAGATTCCAATCGTCCCGAATCCGGCACACCAGAAACATTATTTGATGCCCAATTAATTCCGGCATTGGTTGAAACCCATATCGCGCCCACGTCTCCACTTGAACTCAACGCAGCCAGTTTGCTTCCATCAGCCGAAGCGGAGATTGAACTCCATTTGGAAATCGGCGCGCCGGTCGGCGTCCACGTTTGGGCAAACGCAGAATTAACTACGGTTAAAAATCCGCAGAAAATTATTGCCATTGAAAGCAGGGTTTTCATTTGGCAAATTTATTGAATCATAATGGCATAATTTTATCAAGTTGATTTCCGCTTCAAATTGACAACTTCCCCGCCCTGCGACACCCTGCGCGCATGGCAAAACCTGCATTGGGACGCGGTCTGGGCGCTTTGCTGGGCGGCAATCCGCCGCTTACGCAATCCGCGCCCGCGCCGTCCGTCCAACCTGTCGCCGCAACCGTCACGCCGCCGCCCGCGCCGGACAATCGCGAACGCGTGCTGCGCGTGCCGCTGGATAAAATCCGCGCGTCCGCGCTCCAGCCGCGCAAGGAATTTTCCGACGAGGCGTTGCGCGAACTGGCCGATTCCATCCGCGAGCAAGGCATCGTCCAGCCGCTCATCGTGCGCGAGCGCGACGGGTTTTTTGAACTCATCGCTGGCGAACGCCGCTGGCGCGCGGCGCAGCTTTTGCAATTGCCGGAAGTTCCCGTCATCACGCGCGAAGCCGACGACCGCGCGGTGCTGGAACTTGCGCTCATCGAAAATTTGCAGCGCGAAAATCTTAAATGCGCTGGAAGAAGCTCAAGGTTACGCGCAGCTCGCGGAACAATTTCAACTCACGCAGGAAGAAATCGCGCTCAAGGTCGGCAAGAGCCGCGCTGCCGTGGCGAACGCGACGCGTCTGCTGAAACTTCCGGTGTCGGTGCAGAAATTTGTGCGCGAAGGCCGAATTTCCGTCGGTCATGCGAAGGTGATTCTTGGATTGACCGATGAAAAAAATCAAAGTCTTGCCGCCGAGCGCGTGATTAAAGAAGGTTTGAACGTGCGGCAGACGGAAGGTTTGGTCGCCAAATTGCAAAAGCGCGGCGGCAAAGGAGCAGGCAGCAAGGAGCAGGCAGCAGGCGCTTTGTCTGTTCCGATTGGTGATCCGCACATCGCGGATTTGGAATCGAAGTTGCGCGAAGTTTTTGCGACGAAGGTGCAGTTGAATTACGCGCAAGGAAAAGGTTCGCTGGAAATTTCGTTTTTCAGCGACGCGGAACTGGAACGAATTTTGCAAATTCTCGGAGTGAAGCAGGATTGATTTTTCATGATTCTTGAAATTGTAAAATACGGCCATCCGGTTCTCCGGCAAAAAGGCGCGGCGATTGAAAAAATCACGCCGGAGGTCAAGCAGCTGATCGCCGATATGTTCGAGACGATGAAGGCAAGCAACGGCGTCGGGCTGGCGGCGCAGCAGGTCGGGCGCGCGTTGCGGCTCACGGTGATTGATGTGCGCGAAGCCGCCAAGGATCGTCCGTCCACGCTCGAACTCAAGGGCAAGCCCGCCGACGTGAACGACATCATGCCGCTGGTTTTGATCAATCCCGAAATCACGCCCGTGGGCGAACCGGCGACAGCCGGCGAAGGCTGCTTGAGCTTTCCGGAAATTTTTGCGGAGATTTCGCGGCCCGAATCTGTGGACGTGAAGGCGCTGAATGAAAAGGGCAAGCCGATTGAATTTCGCGCGGGCGGTCTGCTGGCGCGCGCGGTGCAGCACGAGACGGATCATTTGAACGGCATTTTGTTCATTGACCGGATGGAGCGGAAAAAGAAGGAAGAATTCCGCGATGAACTGGACGCGCTGCAAGCCGCGACGAAGGCGGGGTTGAAGAAGAAATAAATCACCCGCGATAATTTTCCATCAGGCGCAGCATTTCCTTGACGGCGGTTTCCATCCCAACGATCACCGCGCGGCTTACGATGCTGTGGCCGATGTTCAATTCCACCAGATGTGGCACGCGGAAAAGCGTTGGCAGATTCTCGTAATTCAATCCGTGTCCGGCGTTCACCTTCAATCCCAGCGCGTGCGCCTGCTGCGCCCCGGAAATCAAGCACTGTAATTCCATTTCCGATTTCCGGTTTCCGGTTTCCGGTTTCAAAAATTCCTCCGCAAATTGCCCGGTGTGCAGTTCAACAAACTGGCAGCCGGTGCGCGCGGCGGCTTCAATCTGTTTTTCGTCCGGCGCGATGAACAGGCTCACTTCGATGCCCGCATCGTTCATTTTCATGCGCGTTTCGGTCAGGGATTTTTCGGCGGCAACCACGTCCAGTCCGCCTTCGGTGGTCACTTCGAGCCGGCGTTCCGGCACGATGCAGACAATGGCCGGGCGCACTTCCAGCGCGATGGCGATGATTTCCGGCAAGTTGGCCATTTCCAGGTTCAGCCGCGTCTCGATTTTCTCGCGCAATTCCCAGACATCGCGGTCCTGGATGTGCCGCCGGTCTTCGCGCAGATGCGCGGTGATGCCGTGCGCGCCCGCCGCCGCGCAGATCCGCGCGGCCTCGACGGGACTCGGCTCGCCGAATCCGCGCCCGCGATAACGCGCCTCGCGCAGCGTGGCGACGTGGTCAATGTTGACGCCAAGTTTGAGCATAAGATAAAAATAATTTTCGCATCGGACGCTTTTCTCTGCCAAATGCGCCGACAATTTGCAAATTCAATCATATTCTGATTGCGCCGCCGCCATGAATTCGGGTTTCATCCGGCGTGAACAAAATGCGCGCATTCCTTAAATTCTGGCTGCCGGTGCTGCTATGGATGGCATTGATTTTTTCCGCGTCCAGCGATTCGCATTCCGCGCAGCGCACTTTGGGATTCGTCGAACCGATTCTCCGCTGGCTGTTCCCGAAAATGTCACAGGCTCGCATCGAGGACATCCATCTCGTCATCCGCAAATGCGCGCACCTGACCGAATACGCCATCCTCGCGCTGCTGCTCTGGCGCGCGCTGCATGTGTCAACCAACAACCTGCCGGCGTGGTCGTGGCCGAAAGTCGGCGGAACTTTGCTGATCGTTTTTCTCTACGCCGCGAGCGATGAATTCCATCAAAGTTTTGTGCCGACGCGAACGGCGCGCGTCTCCGACGTTTTCATTGACACGGCGGGCGGTGCCATCGGCCTGCTCGCGCTCTGGTTTTTCAACCATTGCCGCAACCGCCGGCGACTACAGCAAAAATGAAACGTCCGCTGGTCGCCGTCGTTTCGTGCTACGCCGCCGGTCTGTTGCTCGCGGAAATTTTCCAACCGCCGCTGGCCGCGCTGTTTGCGGCTTCGTTTTTCGTCCTCATTCTCGCGCTGATCCTCGCAAAATATCGGCCGATTTTAATTTGCATCCTGCTCGCGCTCGCCGGCTGGACAAATTTGATTGTCCACACCGCCGCCATTTCGCCAAATGATTTGCGGACATTGGTTGGAAACGACGACGAGATTGTGTCCGTGTGCGGAACACTGGTCGAAACGCCGAAGCTAAAAATTTCCGAACGCGACGGAGAACAAACGGAGCATTCGCTCGCGCGAGTCAGTGTGAACGAATTGCGACGCAACGGGAATTGGCGATCCGCGCTCGGCGAAGTCATCGTCACAACGCCGTCTGCGCTGCCGGAAAATTTCTTCGCCGGACAATTAGTCGAAATTTCCGGCGTCATTTCAAAACCGCCGCCGCCATTGGCCGAAGGGCTTTTTGATGACCGCGAGTATCTCCAAACGCGCGGCATTTACTACCAGCTCAAAACGGAATCAACCAACGACTGGCAACTGCGCGAACCGATTTTAACTTCACCGCCACTCACCGACCGTTTTCTAAACTGGTCGAAACATACGCTTGCGCTCGGTTTGCCAGTTGAAGACGAGCCGTTGCGATTGCTCTGGGCGATGACGCTCGGCTGGCGCACCGCGTTCACCGGTGACATCAGTGATCCATTTCTGCGCGCCGGCACGATGCACTTGTTCGCGATTGACGGCCTGCGCATCGCGCTCATTTCAGGAATATTGGTCGCGCTGCTGCGCGTGCTGCAAGTCTCCCGTGCGTGGTGCGGCCTTGTCGCCATTCCGGCGATATGGTTTTACACCGCCGCGACCGGTTGGGAATCATCAGCCATCCGCGCGTCCGTGATGATGACAATTGTTTTGGGCGGCTGGGCGTTAAAACGTCCGGGCGACTTGCTCAACTCGCTCGCCGCCGCCGCGTTCATCATTTTGCTGTGGGAACCGCGCCAGCTTTTTGAAGCGAGCTTTCAACTTTCATTTTGCGTCATGCTGGTCATCGGACTTGCTGCTGCCGCGCATGAATAAAATTTCCGACGCTCTTCTGCGCCACGACCCGCTGCTGCCGGACGATTTGATCCCCGGATGGCGGCGCGCTTTCATCTCAATTTCAAGGATACTCGCGCGCTATTTTTCGCTTTCGCTGGCCGCGTGGCTCGGCTCAATTCCGTTGAGCGCACTGTATTTTCATCTGTTCAGCCCGGTTTCACCGCTCGCCAATCTGGTCGCCGTGCCGCTCGGCACACTCGCGTTGATGAGCAACCTCGGCGCGCTCATTTGCGGAGCGTGGTTTCCGTTCGCGACGGAATTGTTCAATCACAGCGCGTGGTTTTTCATGTCCGCGATGACGGATGCGAGCGAATGGTTCACCGAAATTCCCGGCGCATATTTTTATGTGGTCGCGCCATCGTGGTTTTCGATTGGAATTTATTATCTGGCTCTCGTTGTCATTTTGAGCGGCTGGTTGAAGACAGCACGCAGAAAAATTTCTGGCGCAACGATTTTAATTTTAATCGCCGCGATTTATCTTTGGAGCTGGGAAAATTCGCGCGGCGAAACTGATTTGACTGTGCTGCCGCTCAATGGTGGCCACGCCGTCTTCGTGGACGCCGCCGGACGGAAAAATGACTGGCTTGTGAACTGCGGCGATGAAAACGCCGTCGAATTCAAGCTCAAGGATTTTCTTCGCGCGCAGGGCGTGAACAAAATCCCGCGCCTCGTTTTGACCGAAGGCGATTTGAAAAACTGCGGCGGCGCAAAATCTTTGGACGAAATTTTTGGCGTCGGTGAATTGTGGACAAGCGGCGCAAAATTCCACTCAAGCACTTACAATGAAATTATTTCTCAATTTGAAAATGGCGGTCGGCCGCAAGGATCACGCCGCAAAATTTTCAATTGCGGCGACAAAATTGGCTGCTGGTCAGTTCTCTCGCCAGCCGCGACAAATAATTTCGCGCGCGCGGACGACAACGCGCTCGTGCTGCTCGGACATTTTCCCGGCGCAAAGATTTTATTGCTCTCGGATTTGGGACGCAATGGCCAAAGCACATTGCTCGAGCGCACGAATGATTTGCACGCGGACATCGTTGTCGCCGGCCTGCCGACGGAAGGCGAACCGCTTTGCGACGCGCTGCTTGATGCGATTCAGCCGAAATTGATCGTGATCGCGGATTCAGAATTTCCGGCAAACCGCCGTGCCAGCCGGGAATTGAAGGAACGATTGGCCGCGAGAAATATGCCGGCAATTTATACACGAAATTCTGGCGCGGTAAAAATTGTCACGGACAAATCCGGCTGGGAATTGCAGACCATGGACGGGCGGAAATTCAATTCCGCTTCATCTTTCGTTAAACTCACTGCGACATATCGCGCCTGCGGAATGACAAATTTTTTCACCTCGACCGAAACGCTGTGAGGCTTGAATTCGGACAGAATCAAATCGGCGATGTCGGCAGCGAGTTTTTCGATCAGCTTCCAGTTTTTTTCGTCGCCGAATTTCAAGAGTCGCTGCGAAACGGCGAAATAATCAACTCGTGTCGGCGATGGAATCTGTTTTTAGCGGCGGCGGAAAAATCAAAATCCATCTCAACCGTCAGCAGCAAACGCTGCGGATGCGCGCGTTCCGCGTCCGGCACGCCGACGCGGTAAAAAACTTCGAGGTCAACGATGGAGATTTGGGACATTTACGATTTGCGATTTACGATTTTGGATTTCAAAACGGCATCAATCAATATCTTCGTCGGTTTGTTCAATTTCAATTTCTTCGCTTCGGCCAATTTCACCCAGCGAAATTCCTGGCCTTCGTCGTTCAATTTCACGCGCGGATTTTTTCCGACGCAGCGGCAGGTGTAATTCAGCAGCACGAAATGCGCGTCACGGTAAAACTCTTTCGAGTGGATGCAATCTTGCGCCAGCACAAATTTTATGTTGGAGATTTTCAGCCCGGTTTCTTCCAAAATTTCGCGGCGCAAGGCATTTTCGGACGTTTCACCCCATTTGATTTTGCCGCCGGGGATGCCCCATTTGTTCGACCATTTGTGCGTGCGGATCATCAGCACTTCGTCCGCGCCATTGAAAATCAGCGCGCCGACCGTAGCCAGCGGCGAATGACCGGTCTCGGTTTTGGCGACGGGTTTGAGGTGCAAATCATTTTGCTCCAGCACACCGCGCAATTCCGAAAGATGCTCGACAATCAAATCGGGCTTTGCGGCGCGCAATTGTTCCAGCGTGTTGTAGCCGGTCAGCACGGCGCAGGAATAAATGCCGCCGTGATTTGCGCGGTCTCGATGTCATGCTCCATGTCGCCGATGAAAAGCGTTTCGTCCGGCTTGAGATTGTTTTCGGCAAGGATGCCATGGATTTTTTTGCGCTTGTCCCAAACGTCGGTGTAAGATTTTTCAAGGAAAGAATTGAAATTAATCACGCGGCATTGCGCGGCAAAATGATCGGTGTGGATGGTGCTTAAAAGAAACGTGCGGAATTTTTTCGCGCGGCAGAATTCCAGAAAATCGCGCGCGTGCGGCAATTCGCGGACGGAAGTCTGCGCGCGCCTGAATTCGGCGTGAAACCAGTCTTCGAGCTGCGGCATCGGAACCTCCGGCGTGTGGCGGTCATAAAACCTTGTGAACGGCAGGGAAAATTCCGCGCGAAATTGTTCCAGGGTCATTTCCGTTTTGCCGGCCTGCGTCAAAACAAAGTTCGAGGCCTTCAAGACGGCGGGCAAGTCGTCCACCAAAGTTCCCGACCAGTCGAAGATGATGTTGCGGATCACGCGGGAAAATTAACCACAAAGACACCAAGGCACAAAGAGAAACAAAAACTTTGTGTCTTGGTGCCTTGGCGGCTAAAAATGGTTGTGCTCATCGCGTTCAACAAACCGTTCGGCGTGCTTTCGCAATTCACCGGCGACGGCTCGGCGAACCGTGCGCTGGCGGAATTTGGTTTTCCAAAAAACATTTATCCCATCGGCCGGCTCGACGCGGATTCGGAGGGTTTGCTGTTGTTGAGCGACGAGCCGGAGTGGAATGGAAAACTTTTACATCCGCGCAACGCGCACGAACGCGAGTATTGGGCGCAGGTTGAAAAAATTCCCTCGCCGGAAAGCTTGAAGAAGTTGGAAAAAGGGATTTTGATTCAAGGCCGGAAAACTTTGCCGTGCCGCGCGTGGATTTTGGAGCCGCAACCGGAAATTCCGCCGCGCGTGCCGCCGATCCGTTTTCGCAAATGCGTTCCCGATTGCTGGATCGGACTGGAATTGATCGAAGGCAAGAATCGTCAAGTGCGGCGCATGACGGCGGCCATCGGCCATCCGACGTTGCGCCTGATGCGCGTGCGGATTGGCGGCTTGAAACTGGGCGATTTGGCGGCGGGTAAATGGAAAATTCTTTCGGAGGAAGAACGCACGTTGGTCGCGGGCGATTAAAATTTTGAACGCGCGCTTGCATTGAGAGGTTCGGAAATTACACTCCGCCCGCCCGATGGCAAACTTGAGTTCCCTCAACCCGCAGCAACGTCAGGCCGCTGAAACCATCAACGGCCCGGTCTTGATTTTGGCGGGCGCGGGCACGGGCAAGACGCGCGTTATTACCTACCGCATCGCACACCTGATTGCCAAGGGCGTCGCGCCGGAAAACATCCTCGCCGTCACGTTCACGAACAAGGCCGCGCGCGAAATGCAGGAGCGTGTTAACAAATTACTGCCCAACTTAAAATCCAAAACTCAAAATTCAGAACCGCCGAAACATCCGACGATTTGCACGTTTCATTCGCTCTGCGTCCGGATTTTGCGCTCGCACATCGAACGCCTCGGTTACAAGCGCAACTTTGTCATCTACGATGAATCAGAACAGCTTGCCGCCGTGAAGAAAATCTTGAGCGGCATTTCCGCCAAGGGTGAAAAGACCGACCCGTTCGCGATCCTTGCGTTGTTGAGCAAGTTCAAGAACGGCGGCGAAAGTTCGGCGGCTTTTGCTGATCCGAGCGTTCGCGCGCTGGCCGAACATATTCGCAAACGCTACGAATCCGCCTTGCGCGCGTGCAACGCCGTGGATTTCGACGATTTAATTTTGCTAACGTTGCGGCTGTTCAACGAATTTCCCGACGTGCTGGAATCGTGCCGCGCGAAATATCGCTATGTCATGGCGGACGAATATCAGGACACGAACGCCACACAGTTTCAATTAATCCACGCGCTTACTTTGAAGCATCGCAACCTCTGCGTGGTGGGCGACGACGACCAAAGCATTTACGGCTGGCGTGGCGCGGAAATCGCCAACCTGCTCGACCTCGAGAAACATTTTCCTGAAGTGAAAATCGTGAAGCTCGAACAAAACTATCGTTCGACCAACA
Source organism: uncultured Verrucomicrobiae bacterium (assembly GCA_963738175.1). Classification (GTDB taxonomy): domain Bacteria; phylum Verrucomicrobiota; class Verrucomicrobiia; order Limisphaerales; family UBA11358; genus UBA11358. The sequence continues at coordinate 65,689 of CAVTVI010000028.1, read as the reverse complement.
CAATTCTCACTGCTGCCAACGCGCTCATCAAAAACAACACGCGCCGCCGCGCCAAATCGCTTTGGTCGCAGAAAGGTCAGGGGACGAAAATTCTTTTGCGCGCGTGCGCCAATGAAGACGAAGAAGCGACTGAAATTGTCGGGCAAATTGAATTCGCGCGCATGGCGCATCGCATTTCGTGGAAGGAAAACGCCATTTTATTCCGCACGAATATCCAGTCGCGGCCAATTGAAACGGCGCTGCGCAAGGCCGGCGTGCGTTATCACCTCATCGGCGGCCAGAGTTTTTTTGACCGGCGCGAGATCCGGGATTTCCTCGCGTATCTCAAGACGTTCATCAATCCACACGACGATATCAGCCTGCTGCGCATCGCCAACACGCCCGCACGCGGCTTGAGCGACGTGACGATGGAACGCCTGCTCGCCGCCAGCCAGGAACGGCATTGCTCCGTGTTCGCCGCGATGAAAAATCCGCTCGTGCAGGCGACATTTCAGAAGCGGACGCAGGAATGTATCGCCAAGTTTCTGGAATTCATCGAACGCACGCGGACACAACTCCATAACGAGATGGTAAAACATGAGCCGAAGGTTTTGCAAATTTGGGCGGACAGATTTCTCGACGAATCTGGCTACCTGCTGGAACTGCGCCGTCAGGAAAAGGACGCCGAGGCCGGCGACGCCCGCGTCCGCAACCTGCGCGACCTGACCGCCACGCTGGATGGAAATTTTCCCGCCGGCAAGGCGCCGTTCGAGCGGCTGGAAAATTTTCTGGAGGACATCACGCTGGATTCCGACCGCGAAGACGAGGAGGAAAAAGGCGACGTGGTGACGCTCATCACGATGCACAGTTGCAAGGGACTGGAGTTTCCGCGCGTGTTCATCGTCGGGCTGGAGGACGGGCTGCTGCCGCACACGCGCTCGACCGTGGAAGGCACGCTGGACGAGGAGCGGCGGCTGTTTTACGTGGCGGTCACGCGCGCGATGTTGACGCTGACCATCAGCCATTGCGCGAGCCGGAAAAAATACGGCCAGTTGCTGCCGTGCCATCCTTCGCGCTTTCTCAAGGAACTGCCGCCGGAACTCGTGGAATACGCGGAGGAGAAGGATAAAAAACCAGTGAGCGAGTCGGTCGGGAAAAATCTGTTCGACGCGATGCGGGAAGCGGTGGGTTGAAAATGATGAATTAACGACGAAATCAAATTTTCGTCACCATCAATGATGACAAGGGCTGAATTGCGAATGCAAAATGCCCGGCCATTTATCCGGGCAACTGCAAAATTCATCACTCAATAATTCACTACTTCCAATTTCCGAGGACAGCAATGGTGACGGTTACGACTGCAATGATAACGCCGGCTAGGCCGAACAAGAGAGCCTGTTTGCTGCAATACTTGCAAACTTCGGACGGCCACCAGGGCATCCTGAGCATGAAAAGAAAGCCGATGTTTGTTAACCAACGGACCGAACATCGTTCACTTTCAGGCTTCTCTTTTTTACAATAAGCGCAAATAAACATGGTGTTGCCCAAATCAAAAACCCAGCCACTCCGGGGTGAAACAAAGTTTGTTCAAGACTGTCTGATTAATTTTGACGATACGCCGAAATCCAATGCTGTCCACAATAATTTTCATATTCCAGGAGCGAAAGATGTTCTTGCTTTGAATGTATTGCGGCTAGGATACATTGTGGCATGACATAAGTTCAATCAGGAGCATCTTATTGAGTCAACCGGCCTACCTCGTTTTCCCACACCATGTGCAAGTATAAATGCCACGCGAATCCAAGACGAAAGTGGATTTGACCGAGGTAGAAGCACAGCAATCGCAGGTGGCGACGTATATTCCAACCAGCGGTGGAAGGCATAAAACTTCATGGCCGCAAATGGCACAAATAATTTTATCCTTCTTGATCAGGAAATCCACATCGTTTTTGTGCGAACATCTGCAGGCCAGTCTTCCTACCACGCCATATAACAATTGCCCCAGCCCGCCGTTACCGTAATGACGAGTTGCTGAATTCGAATCAACAACAGTTGTTTGGGACATAAAACACCAAACTTTGCAAAGTTAATTTTGGAACACTTCCATTAGAAACTAAAAAAAATATTTTGTCAATGACTTAACAGGCTTTGTCACCAACTTGTAACCCATGGTGAATAACTTTGCAGACACCGCAATATCTTCACTCAAAGTGTTATTAACTTTTTGATAGTGTTAATACAACAATCTTAATGTAAATAAGTTATGACTTATTATCAATATGTATTTGTTGTAAATATCGCAGCCAACTGCGACAAAGGACGTGTGAAAAACATTACTAATTAATTCAGGCAATGAAGCTTGAAGCTGGGCTTAAAACGTCCGTTGCACACATGAAAATAAACGACATTTCGGAACTTTTTGAAACCGAAACGGCAAATCGCACGGGTGCCAATATCCGGCCGAGATGAAATCGAGGTGAATTTCTCATCTGAAATGGAAACGGCCTGCTGTGGCGAAGTGTTGAAGCCGTTCTGGGTGGATGATGGCCGTTACATGAGTATTTGCAACAGATGTGGTCAGAAATATACGGATAAGGCGCAAGTGCGTTATGGCGGCTCCCCTTGGATCGGGGTTGATCTTGATGGAACGCTGGCGCGTGATTTGAGAAACAAGCGGGAAGGCGAAGTTTTTTTTGACACAATTGGCAGCCCTATAGAACCGATGGTGAACCGATTGAGGAAATGGATTGCCGCTGGGAAAACCGTGAAGATTTTCACTGCGCGCGCCTCTTCCCCTAAACAGGTTGCCTTGGTCAAAAAGTGGCTTGCCAGTTGTGGGTTACCGGATTTGGAAGTGACCAACGTGAAAGACCTGCAAATGGTTGAATTGTGGGACGATCGTTGCGTGCAAGTGATGACCAATTCGGGGGAACCCATTAACAAAGCGGCGTTGCTTAAACGAGACCGGCAAATGTCCTCGCGCGGTTTGGGTGTCCGACCAGAATCCAACAAGATTTTGTCCCGTCTTAGAATTTTCCTGACCTTGTGACAAATCCAAAATTCAGAAAAATCAACAAAAAACGTTTATGCACACAAAAGCCAGTTCAAACAGTTTGATGGAACCTCTTTGGTGGGTGTTTTGGTATGCGACTTATGCCCTCGCACGATTGTTTCTCTTTGGCACACGAATCTGGCATGCGATTGGCGCTCGGGCGGAAACCCCGCAAAAAGACCAACTGGAAACATTCGCAAGCCTCAAAACCCCGCAATCAATCAAAACCAACTAAAATTGTGAACCTGATAAAGCCATTTATCATATTGGCAGTCGTAGGGTTGACTCTTTCAGCTACCAAAAGTCATGCCCAATTAAGCCTAAATTTTTCCAGTTCGCCCGGAGGTCCGCCTGGGCAAGGTGCAACTATCCAGTTCAATGGCACAGCTGATTCGTTCCAATTCAACGCCGCAAATGGACCTGCGTTTATTCCACCCTTTGGTTACACCTCCTATTACGTCGGCAGCCAGTGGACGATCACCAGTGTGTTTGGCGGAAACGGCTCTGCGGATGGGTCGTTGGGCTCTGTCTACAACGGCCCGTTTAATTATGGTCCCATAACCATATCGCCCGACGGAATGGATCAGACGGCCAATGTCACCGGGCCATTGGGTCAATTGGTTATCACGGATATTAACCAGCAAAATTTGACTGGCACTGTCAATTGGATTCAAGTGGCGACCCATGATGATGCAGGATCCCTAAATGCGGCTTTGACAGTCAATGTTACCGGGTTGAGCTATGGCGGAAACATCTCGGATTTGCAGGCTCTGGCTGCGAACGGTGTCGCGGGGATGGATTTGACCTTCCAGTTTTCACCGGGCAAGACATTGACCGATCTTTCGTCAGGTTCTGGCCCGTATGAGACATCATTCTCTGGGAGCATTTCGCCAGTTCCAGAACCAACCTCGCTGGCTCTGGGCGGGCTGGCGGGGCTAGGCATCCTTTTTTTACGCCGCTGGAAAAAATAAGTTAACCGCCAGTTAAAGCCAAATAATTTAAATGGCAATAGTCAGAAAGAACAGTCAGAAAGGAAAATAACTCATGAAAAAAATATGTTTTGTGGCTGGCTTGTTGGGGTTTGTTACTGTGACTGTAGTTCAGGCGCAGATGCAGATAACGCTTACTCAAAATTCTTACAGTTATGGAAGGGGTGGCGAATTTAACGCCTTGGCTAACGCATCTCTTCTTGACGTTAATCCCACATTGAATGGCTATTGTGCAGCGACTGCAAATGCGACTTCTTTTGAGACCTTCTGTGTCGAAACGATGGAAGATTTTTACCCCGGTGGAACTTATAATGTTGAAATCAGCCAAGGTATCAAGTTTAATAACGGACAGTTCTCCCCGCCTGATGGCGGAGCCCTCACGCTGGGTGCCGCCTGGCTTTATAGCCAGTTCGCCGCCGGCACATTGGGCGGCTATGACTATTCTAATGATGGCGGTCGCCCGCAATCGGCGGGCAACCTGCAAAATGCGCTTTGGTATCTCGAGGGTGAAATATCCAGCCCGACAGACACTCTTATTAATAGTGGCGCAGACGGGACAGCTTTTTACGACGAAGCAAACGCTGCATTGACAACATTGGGTGAGAACATCAATGCTGCCTCCGATGGTGCCTATGGCGTGGTTGTCTTGAACACATATACTCCTAATCAGGATGGCACCGATGGCGCAATGGCTCAAGATCAGTTGATGGTTGTTCCTGAACCGACCACGCTGGCGCTTACGGGTCTGGGTGGACTAGGCGTGCTGTTTTTATGCCGCCGGAAATAAGTTAAATGCAAATAAATACTTTGGATTTTTTACTGCAACCCTAATAACCAGCGCAGGCAACGGACAGTTTCTTATTAATAATTTTACAATCGCGCGGCTTTCCAAATCTTAAAACGGCCAGTTGACGCCGATGGAAATATTAATTTGTCCGCCCAGTTTCAACTCGGCTTGTCGTCCGCCACTGCTGAAGCTGGCATTCCCCAAGGGCATATATTGTGCGCCCAAATAGATGTCTGCGCTATCAAGGACGTGATAAAACACGGTGCCGTTCACATAACCGCCGTAAATCACATCGGTTGTTCCGAAGGAACCGGAATTATGGGCGCTCACGTTGCCAGATGTGGGGTCATTGTATGTGATGGTTTCGTTGTATTTGTAATTGCCGGACACGATGCCGACCGCCGGACCGGCTCCCAAGGACATGCCGAAGTCATCCGACAAATCCCAATAAAACGACGGGCCCAAACGAAACGTATAGAGCATCTCATCCAACTGGCGTGTGCCGGTGACGATTCCGTTGGCAGGCGGCAGCGGGGTTCCATCTGAATTAGTGGGCGAGACTGGGAATGGTCCAATCACCGTTCTGCCGGTTAAAACCACCTTGATAGGGTGCCGCTGGAATCGGAGCATTATCTGGATTATTTACGCCTGTGTTAAATGTATAAACCGAACCGTTGACAGTGGCTCTCATGGAACTGTTGTCCTTGATGGTTATAGGGCAGCAGGCCGAAGCCCAGCTCCCAGCCGACACGGGCGTGCTTCCAATACCAAATGTTATCACCATAGGCCATGTCGAATCCGGGAAACGCACCGCCATTGTCCTTGGAACTGCCGCTCGTGGAATATTGGGACGAGGCCTGCATGGTCAGTTGCTGGTTCGCGTAATTGTACTGGGAATTATTTTGGTAGCCCCAATTGCTCGTCTGGCCAAAGGCGTTTCCCGAACTGTCCGTTTTTACATAACCGTTGTCGTAAATCCCGTTCGCTGGATCATTGCCAGAGATACTGAAATTTCCCTTCTCGCTGAAATTGGCGCTGATGTTCATCCCAACCATCGCGCCGATGCGGAAATGGCGCGTCCAGTCAGCCGTGTCCGAGGGAATTCTGATAAACGCATTTGAGTCCGGATCGCCGCCAAAAGTATCCGTTGACGTCGAGCCGGAAGACCACCAATTCAGCTGGGCCGAGGCGCACATCGCCAGCCCCGTGAAACCGCAGGCCAGGCATCCCGCATGGAAACGGGCGGCGCTTCGAAATGAAAGTTTGCGCAAGGGCGTCATGGGTTTTGAATCACGCGGTAAAACCGGACAGGAACATTGGCCGGCAAATTTGCCGTGGTGGGCGGGCCGTAATCAACCCATTGCTTCCGATTCGCCCCGGCCACGATGGACGGCGGCGCGATCATGGCGTTGGAAAACAAAATATTGTCGCTATAAACCACGGTGTAAGCCCGACCCGGAGTAGACGGAAATTCAATGAGCATTTTTCCGTTGGACAGCGGGACGATGCGCGAGATCACGAGGTTCGTGCTGGACGATGAAACGACCGGCGGAGTCAAATTTGGGACCGGCACGGCAAACGCCTGCAATTGTGAATCGGCCAGCGTAAAATAGTTGGTCGCGAAAAATTGCAGCAGCAAATTCACGCTCTGGCTTGTTCCCAGCTTTGAGGCATAGACCACGAACGGATTGCCGCTGTTGGTGCCCACGGCGTTGAATAATTGTTGACTGGTCAAACCGGTCACTACAACGCGCACGGCGGGAACGTCATTCGTCCCAATGTTCGAAACTGTGATGCTTTGTTCGAGCAACCCGTTTTGAGAATTGTAAATTTGTGCGGAATTGGTGACCGCCACCAACAGGCCGACAAGATAATTGGTGACGGTGATGCTGTTGCTGGCCGTGTTGTTGGCGGGATTAGGGTCAATGACGCCCGGCGCACCCACCGACGCAAAAAAATTCAGCGCGCCCGCATTGGTTGGCTGGATGGTGAACTGATAATTGGTGGAGGTTCCGCTGGTCAACGTGCCCAGGCTGAAAATCATATTGCTGCTGACGAGCGTGTAGCCTGAATTTGTCGGCGAAACCGCTTTCAAGATCACGCCGGGCGGCAAAGCATTGGTGAGCATCACGCCCGGCGCGTCATCCGGCCCAAAGTTAGTCACGCTCACTCCATAAGTCATCAAATCGTTCGTGATGACGGCCGTGGTTGGAACAGTGATCGCCACGCCGAGATCGGCTTGGACCACGATGTTGGTGACTTGGACCACCACATTCGTGGCGGCGGTGTTGGTCACATTGATGCTGGACACAACAATCATGTTGGTGATGAATCCCGTCACCGTCGGTTGGACGGTCAAGGACATTTGTGCGACAGCGCCGGCAGTGAACCCGGGGATTTCAAACACCGTGACATTGCCGAAATTATTAAAGGTGACGCCGGGGCCGGGAATGGCACTTCCGAACTGAACCGATGCCGGCAGCGTGTTGCTCACCACCGCGTCCAGGGTGCCGATCAGGTTGGTCACGGTGATGGTGTAAGTCAGCGAATTGCTCACCAGCAGGGAATTGGCCGAACTGGTGACGGAAAGCCCGAAGCTGCCAAAGCTCTGTGCCTCGGCTTTTGTTCCGGCAAGCATCAACGCGACCGCAAGCGCGGCGAACATCCGGAACTTGAAAAAAAACTTCATGTGAAATGAAACTCCAAATTGAACGCCCCAAGACTGCAAAAGTTTCGGGCGCTTGGCAATCTTCCTGTTTCACAACCACCGCGCGGTGAACTGCTTCAATTGACGCGGCGTGATTACAACGGTAGCTTTTGTCCATGACTGGTGCTGCCGATATTCAACCAATTGAGCAATTAAAACTTCGTCCGCCGATGACGCGTGAGAAATTCTCTCCGCTGGCGAAGGAAATTTTCACGCTCAAAAAGCAGCTCAACGCCGTCATCCTCGCGCATAATTATCAAGTGCCGGAAATCCAAGACGTGGCCGATTTTGTGGGCGATTCGCTCGGCCTCGCGCAGCAGGCGGCGAAAACGGACGCGGATGTGATCGTTTTTTGCGGCGTGCATTTCATGGCAGAAACGGCGAAGATTTTGAATCCGGACAAAATCGTCGTGCTGCCGGACAAGGACGCGGGCTGTTCGCTGGAAGAAAGTTGTCCGGCGGAAAAATTGGCGGCGTTGCAAAAAACAAATCCGAATTTCTGGACGATTGCCTACATCAATTGCAGCGCGGCGGTGAAGGCGTTGTGCGACGTGATCGTGACCAGCGGCAATGCGGAAAAAATCGTCAACGCCGCGCCGAAGGACAAAGACATTTTGTTCGTGCCAGATGAAAACCTTGGCCAGTGGGTCATGGAGCAGACCGGTCGTCCGATGACGTTGTGGAAAGGCAATTGTTACGCGCATGTCGAATTCCGCCGCGATGCAATCCTAAAGCTGAAGGAACAATTTCCTGACGCGAAAATTGTAGTGCATCCGGAAAGTTTGCGCGAGGTTCGCGATTTGGCGGACGCGGTTTGCTCGACGGAGAAAATGATTTCGTTTTGCAAAAACGATCCGTCGGAAAAATTTATCATCGTGACCGAGTCAGGAATCATTCATCGGATGCAGAAGGAATGTCCGGGCAAGGAATTTTTGTGCGCGCCGGTTTTCGACGCGCTACGCGCGCCGACGGACAACTGCCGTTGCAGCGAATGCAAATACATGAAGATGAACACGCTTGAAAAAGTGCGCGACTGCATGAAAAAATTGTCGCCGCGCGTGGAACTGCCGCCGGCGCTTTTGAAGCGCGCGCGTCTGCCGATGGAGCGGATGCTGGAAATTTCAGCGCGGCCAGCCACGCCGCTGTAACCTGATTGTTTCATTCTGTCGGGGCACTTGACACAACAACCATAAAAAAATAAAAATCCCAATGAATCCAACCAAAATTGCCGTTTTTGCCGGTGCTACGGCGTTGATGGCGCTGACCAGTCAATCTCACGCGCAGTCCAGCGTGGACGCGCTGCTCAACAAGCTGGAACAAAAAGGCGTCCTCACCGTGGACGAGGCCAAGGAATTAAGGTCGGAAAACGAGACCAATTCCGTTGCTGATTTCAACAAGGAGTTGAGTTCAAAATTCACGATGCCGGACTGGGTGACGAACTACAAATTATACGGCGACTTTCGCGGACGTTATGACGAGGTGGCCAGCACGGACGGCAACAAGACCTTTGCTGACCGTGACCGTTTCCGCTACCGATTACGCGCCGGCATAATAGTTACGATCAAGGATAATTTGGAGGCGGGGTTCAGTCTGACTTCGGGCGACGCAGCACCGACGACCGGCGGTTATGGTGGTGGTGGCGGCAACCCGCTCTCAAGCACCACCACGATGCAGGATAACGGTACGAAAAAAAACGTCTATATTGACACCGCCTACGGCAAATGGACGGCTTTGAACAGTGACGGCTGGTTTCTTTCAACGACCATTGGCAAAATGTATAATCCAATCCAGTTCACGCCCATGGTGTTCGACGCGGATTGGACCCCGGAAGGCGCGGCGATCCAAAGTGGCTACACGTTCAACGATCAACAGTCAATTCTGGTCAACGGCGCGGCGTTTGTCGAAGATCAGGAAGTTGGTGGCACGGACAAAGGTTCCGTCCAGGCACCGGCGCTTTTCGTCGGGCAGATTATTTGGAATGCGAATTGGACTCCGAAATTCGGCACGTCGCTCGGCCTCGGTGGCTACCTCCTTCAGAATTCCCAAAACCTTACGACCGCCAATGTGCCTTACATCAACCAAGGCAACACGCGCACGGCCGGTGGAGTTTTGGTCAACGGCTACACGCCCATCATCACGGATGCCAGCGCAATCTATAAACTGGATTCGTTTCCGCTATATCCCGGCGTATTTCCGATCAAAGTGGCCGCCGAATACATCAACAACGTGGATACGGTTTCAGGTGACAACAACAATCAGGGCTACTGGGTGGGCGCTACTTTCGGCAAATCCGGCAAGAAACACGCCTGGGATATTTTATATCGCTACGAATATCTCGAAGCCGATGCGACGTATGACCAGTTGGCGGACGACGACAACGGCGCTTACTACCAAAACGCCCCGACCGGCGGCGCAGTCGGCTGGTTCAGCGGCACGAACATCAAGGGCCACCTGATCAAGGCCAACTACTCGATCACCGATGCATTGACCTTGACGTTCACCTGCTTCCTGAATCAATTGATTAGCCCCAACTTGAACGCCCCTGCCGGTGAACCCAACAACAGTGCCGTCCATGTAATGGCCGATCTGATGTGGAAATTTTAATGTCACCGGAATGTAACCTGAATGACAAATTCAAAACATATTTAACCAGCAAAATTTGTCGGAAATGAAAATAAAAAAACTGATTTCTTCCCTCCTCGGCGTTGGTATTCTGACGACTGCCGCCCTGATCATCGCCAATTCAAAACGCCACGCGGCAATGATTGGCAGCGCGGCGGCCTTGTTTATCGCACAGACCAATGCCACGGCGCAGACCATCACCGGCGCGGGTTCGACGTTTGATTATCCGGCCTTCACCAAATGGTTCGAGGCCTATGCCAAAGTGGATCCGAACGTGCAGTTCAATTATCAGTCTATCGGCTCCGGCGGCGGGATTAAAAATCTCACAGCCCAGACCGTGGATTTCGGCGCGTCTGACGCGCCAATGAAGGACGAAGCGATGGCCGCCGCACCGGGAAAAATTCTGCATATTCCCATCGTTGCCGGCGGCGTGGCCGTGATTTATAATTTACCGGGCAGCCCAAAACTTAAATTGGACGGCGACACGCTTGCCAACATTTATCTAGGCAACATCACCAAGTGGAATGATCCAAAAATTGCCGCGCTTAATCCCGGAGTCAGTTTGCCGGACACGGCGATTGTGCCCGTGCACCGCGCTGACGGCAGCGGCACGAGTTTCATCTTCACCGATTACTTGAGCAGCGTGAATCCCGTATGGGCGGATTCGGTTGGAAAAGGTTCGTCCGTGAAATGGCCGGCGGGCATCGGCCTTGCCGCCAAAGGCAGCGAAGGCGTGGCCGGACAGGTCAAGCAACTTCCCGGCGGCATCGGCTACGCGGAACTCGCTTACGCCGACCAGAATAAAATTCCCTTTGTCGACATGAAAAATTCCTCCGGCAATTTTATTTCACCCGCGCCTGATTCCGTCAGTGCCGCGCTCGCCACGGCGAAAATTCCCGACGATTTTCGTTTCTCCATGGTCAACGCGCCCGGCGCAACGGCGTATCCGATTTCCGGTGCAAGCTGGGTGCTTGTCTATGAAAAATCAAAGAAACCCGAAAACGGCGCAAAGCTCGTCGCCTTTTTGAAGTGGGCGGTCACCGAAGGCCAGAAAATCTCGCCCTCGCTCGATTACGCACCATTGCCCGGCGAAGTCCAGCAGCGCGAATTGAAGCTGCTCGACACAATCAAATGATCGCATCGCTCCGCCGCCCGATAATTTGTGGGCGTGGGCCGGACGAAGGGCGCAATTCCTCCCGCTCTTCGTCCGTTTGATTTTAGAAACGAAGGAAAATTGTGAACGGAACCGCACAAAAAAATGCCGGAGGTCAATTCGGCGACCGCGCCTTCAAATGGCTGACGCTCGTCATGGCGTTTTCCATTTTCTTTTTGATTGCGCTCATCGGTTACGAACTCTTTCGCGGCTCGCATCTCGCGCTGCAAAAATTCGGCTGGCACTTTTTGGCCACGAGCGATTGGGATCCGGTCAATGACGTTTATGGCGCGCTGCCGTTCATCTTTGGCACGCTCGTTTCGTCCGCAATTGCGCTCATCATCGCCGTGCCCATCAGCATCGCTACCGCCGTTTATCTCACCGAACTCGCGCCGCTCCGCATTCGCCAGCCGCTCATCATGTTCATTGAGCTGCTCGCCGCCGTGCCGAGCGTCATTCTCGGCCTGTGGGGAATTTTTGTGATGGTTCCGTTCTTGCGCGACCATTTTTTCCCGCTGCTGCAAAAATATCTCGGCTTCCTGCCGTTTTTCAAAGGCCCGATTTATGGCGTCAGCATGATGGCCGGCGGAATCATTGTCGCCATCATGATCATTCCGATAATCACATCCGTCTCGCGCGAAATTTTGCGTTCCGTTCCCGGTCTGCAACGCGAAGCCGCCTACGCGCTCGGCGCGACGCGCTGGGAAGTCACGCGCATCGCCGTTTTGAGCTATGCGAAAAAAGGTTTGTTCGGCGCGGTGATTCTCGGCCTTGGCCGCGCGCTCGGCGAAACCATGGCCGTCACGATGGTCATCGGCAACACGCCGCAAATCGTCAAATCGCTTTTCGCGCCCGGCTACACGCTGGCCAGCGTCATCGCGAACGAATTCAACGAAGCCACCGGCGATTTGTATCCGAGCGCGCTGTTTGAGATCGGCCTCGTGCTGCTCGGCGTGACCGTGCTGGTCAACATCATCGCGCAATTGCTTCTGAAAACTTTCGCCGGACCAAGCGTGAAACCGCAACATTGACATGACCGCACCGAACCACAACTGGCGCAATTTCAAGAACGCGTTCATGCAAACGCTCACGTTTGTGTGCGCGATTCTGGTCGTCATGCCGCTGCTGCTCGTGTTTTATCATTTGATCAAGGAAGGTTTCAGCTCGATCAATCTGGCTTTCTTCACGCAATTGCCAAAACCCGTCGGCGAAATTGGCGGCGGAATGGGCAATGCCATTGTCGGAACATTTATTTTGCTCGGGCAGGCCGCAGTCATCGGCGTGCCGGTCGGCGTGCTCGGCGGCGTTTTTCTTTCCGAATACGGCGGCACAAAATTGAACTGGTGGATTCGCTTCGCCGCCGACATTTTGAACGGCGTGCCGTCCATCACCTGGGGCATCGTCGTTTATGCGCTGATGGTCGTGCCGATGCACGGATTTTCCGCGCTCGCTGGCGGCGTCGTGCTGGGCATGATGATGATTCCGCTCGTGATGCGGACGACCGAGGAAGTTTTGCAACTCGTCCCGGGCGGCTACCGCGAAGCCGCGCTCGCGCTCGGAATTTCAAAATGGAAAACCATCGTGCAAATCGTCATCCGCACCGCGCTCAAGGGAATCGTCACCGGCGTTTTGCTCGCGCTCGCGCGCGTGGCGGGCGAAACCGCGCCGCTGATGTTCACCGCGCTTGGCAATCTGGTTCTGGGCGCACAGCCTGACCGAACCCATCGCCGCAATGCCGCTGCAAATTTTCGCCTACGCGATTTCGCCTTACGACGACTGGCACCGGCAGGCGTGGGCGGGCGCACTCGTGCTGCTGCTGCTCGTGCTCGCCATCAACGTCGGCGTGCGCTTTTTGACGCGCGACCGTTTCCAACGCAAAATCTGATTTCATGGCCACCAACCAAAATAATTCCAACACCGCGCTGCTTGTCCGAAATCTTTCGGTCTTTTTCGGCGAACGCGCGGCGGTGAAAAATGTTTCGCTCGACGTGAAGGCCAAGGCCGTCACCGCCATCATCGGGCCGAGTGGTTGCGGCAAATCCACTTTTCTCCGCGCGCTGAACCGGATGCACGAGTTGAATCCCGAGGCGCGCATGGAAGGCGAAATCAAACTTTTCGGCGACGACATTTACTCGCGCGACGTCGAGCCGGTCGTCGTCCGCCGCCGCGTCGGGATGGTTTTTCAGAAATCGAACCCGTTTCCGACCATGTCAATTTCCGAAAATGTCACCGTCGGCTTGCGGTTAAACGGCGTCCGCGACAAAAAAATTCTTAACGAGCGCACCGAGCAATCGTTGCAGATGTCCGCGCTGTGGGACGAAGTCAAAGACCGTTTGCACGCGCCCGCGATCAGCCTGTCCGGCGGCCAGCAGCAACGGCTTTGCATCGCGCGCGCGCTGGCCGTGCAGCCGGAAGTTTTGCTGATGGACGAACCCGCGTCCGCGCTCGACCCGCTCGCCACGTCAAAAATCGAGGAGTTGATCCTGCAATTGAAAAAGGATTACACCATCGTCATCGTCACTCACAATATGCAGCAGGCCGCGCGCGTGTCGGATTTCACCGCGTTTTTTTACATCGGCGAACTCGTCGAGTTCGACACGACGGGGAAAATTTTCACCAGCCCGTCGAAGAAACAGACGGAAGATTATGTGACAGGACGATTCGGTTGAGCTAATTTGAAAATAGTTTATGGAAAATCATTTTGAAGCAGGGCTTGATGCGTTGAAGCAAAAATTGCTGACAATGGCCAGCCACGCCGAGACCGCCGTGAACCAGTCCGTGCAGGCGCTTGTCCAGCGCGACACCGACCTCGCGCTCCGTGTCAAGGACGACGACCGCATCATTGACCAGTTTGAAGTTGAGATTGACGAACTCTGCATCCAGCTTTTGACAAGAGCCCCACTTGCGACGAACCTGCGCCTCGTCACTGTTGCGATGAAAGTTTCGCAGGACCTCGAACGCATCGGCGATGAGGCGTCAAAAATCGCCAAGCGTGCGCGCGATCTTGCGCTCGAGCCGCCCGTGAAAATCAACTTGGATTTGCCGCGCATCGCCGCCCTTGCGCTCGACATGCTCAAGGATGCGCTTGATTCGTTTGTGAACAAGGATTCCGCCGCCGCGCGCGCCGTCATCCCGCGCGACCGCGAAGTGGACGCGCTCAACAAGCAGATTCACGCCACGCTCGTGCAGCACATGGTGGAAAATCCCCAAACAATTGGCCGCTGCCTCCACTGGATCGTCGCCGCCAAAAGCATCGAACGCATCGCCGACCACGCGACGAATGTGGCCGAAGACGTCGTTTATCTCTGCGAAGCGCAGGACATCCGGCACACGGGAGCAAAAAGCGCCGTCAGCGCGTAGGAAATTTCCGGCCAACTTTCAAAGGATTTCCAGAAAGAAATTCCTGCGCGGATAATCTCCGTCCGCCTTCGCGCTGCAATTCCAAAATCTGCAGCGCATTTTTTCCGCAAGCGACAACGATTCCATTCTTGTCCGCCGACAAGACCTCCCCTGCTCCGCCGGATTTTTCAACAACTTCCACCTTCCAGATTTTCAGCAATTGTGGTTTCGATTCTGCTTTCAAAAACGTGAACACGCCCGGCCATGGTGTGAACGCGCGCAGTCGGTTCAAGATTTTTTCCGCCGGTTCGCTCCAGTTAATTTTGCCGTCCTCTTTTTTTATTTTTTCCGCGTAGCTCGCGTCTTCGACTGGCTGCGGTTTTGGTGAAATTTTCCCGGCGACGTAATCTGGAATTGTTTCAACCAATAATTCCGCGCCCAGTTGCGCCAGCCGGTCATGGAGCGTTTGCGAATTGTCTTCCGGCAAAATCGGCGTGCGCGCTTGTGAAATGATTTCGCCCGTGTCCAAGCCGGCGTCCATTTTCATGATCGTCACGCCGGTTTCGGTTTCACCGTTGAGAATCGCGGACTGGATCGGCGACGCACCGCGATATTTCGGTAATAGCGAGGTGTGGACGTTCAGGCAACCAAACTTCGGCAAATCCAAAATGCTCTGCGGCAAAATTTGGCCGTAAGCGACGACGACAATCAAATCGGGTTTCAATTCGCGCAGTTCGGAAATGAATTTTTCATCGCGCGCTTTCGCGGGCTGCAAGACCGGCAGTTTTAATTTCTCCGCCAGGATTTTCACCGGCGAGAATTGCAATTTAAGTTCGCGTCCTTTGGGTTTGTCCGGCTGCGTGACGACGGCGATGATTTGGAAATTTTTATCG
This sequence comes from uncultured Verrucomicrobiae bacterium, assembly GCA_963738175.1. Taxonomy (GTDB): domain Bacteria; phylum Verrucomicrobiota; class Verrucomicrobiia; order Limisphaerales; family UBA11358; genus UBA11358. Next base: position 50,168 of record CAVTVI010000028.1, on the reverse strand, counting down.
CACTCCAGTTTTTCAAGACTGGCGCAGGACAGTTCCGCCGTTCCCATGAAAATAATTCTCATTCAGGAAAAATAAACCACGAATGGACGCTAATTGACACGAATTTTTATCCGTGTTTCTTGGCGTCCATTCGTGGTTGAAAATTTAGCCGAGCTTGACGACGTGGCGGAGGACTTTGAGGAAGGTCTGCGGCGGCGTGCCGTCGGTGTTGATCTGGTGGACGATTTTTTTGCCGTAAAAATTCAACACCGGCTTGGTTTCCTTTTCGTAAGTCTTGAGGCGCGCGCGGATGACATCCATGTTTGCGTCGTCGAGGCGGTTGTCCTTGAGCGCGCGACGTTGCAGGCGTTTGACGAGGTTCTCGAAGTTCGCGCTGCACATATAAAACACGGCGACGACGTTGAGAAATTTATCCAACATTTCCGCCTGATGGACGTTGCGCGGGATGCCGTCGAGGACGAGGGTGTTGCGTTTATGGTCGAGACGTCCGGCGGCGGCGAGGCCATGCGTATATTGTTTCCAAAGCTCGATGGTCGGTTCGTCCGGCACGAGTCCGCCGGTGCTGGAATGTTCGAGAAAAATTTTTCCGAGCGGCGTTTCGGGACTCAAGCTGCGGAACACCTCGCCGCAACTGCAATGGACGAAGCCCGGGATCGCGCCGAGGATTTTCCCGTGCGTGCCTTTGCCCGAACCGGGCGCGCCGAACATGAGGATGGTCCGGTATTTCACGAATCTTTGGTTTTGAGTTGAATCTCCTGGATGTCGGTGAACGGCACCATGACTTCCTGGCGCGCCGCGCCAAGCGCGACTTCCAGATGCACGTCGTTGGTGGCAATGCGCGTGATGCGTTCGACGATAAATTGCCCGCTGCCGGTCTTCACGAGCAATGACAAGTCCTTGTCGGCGCCGTGACGCACCGGGCCGAAAAAGCCGGAAAATTTTGTCTCAAAAAAACGGCGGTTGAAGGTGAACTGGCCGCGCTGGAAAACTTGCCCGGCCGGTTTTTGCTTGGCCGGTGGCGTCTGCCATGACCCGGCGGTGACGTGAATTTCCTCCGGTGCGGACTCCTGTCCCGGCCCAGCGAAATTGGCCGGGTCGCCTTCCCCCTGGGTCTCGGCAGGAGCCGCGTCAACGCGCATCGGCATGGCGAGAAAAATGACCGGCCCCAAAATCGGCAGCACCGCCGACACGCCCATCACCAGGGCTTTGGATTGGGCGCGGACAACGGCGATTTCAAAACCGGAATAAATGTTCGCCGCGTAAATCAGAAACAAGGCGAACAGACCGACCGACGACGAAAACAGCGCGCCGAGGAGCGATTGTTTCGGCGGGACTTGGAGGCGTGTCACCGCCTGAATCTTTACCTCCGGTTTTTGCGGGCGAGCCGACTCCGGAATTTCGATGAACGGCTCGACGAGCGGCTTGATCTTCGGATTATCCGCCAGTTGTTTCAGCCCGTCTTGGGAAAATTTCGTCCACGACACGCGCTCGGAGTAACTGCCGTCCGCCATGCGAAATTTAATGCCGATGTCATCGAAGGAAACGATGTCGCCGGTCAGTGACGTTCCGTCAGCCAATGAAAAGGTATCGGCGCGGGCGTTGATGAGCAACCCGCAAAGCCAGATGGCGAAAATTGTTCCAACGATTTTGCGCACGCGATTGTTTTAGCAAACCGAGGCAGCGCGCGAAAGGAAATTCAGGTTCCGGGTTTGCTCTTTTTCAAGACAGAATCTGTCTTAAATAATTTTTCTTTACAAACAAGGAGTGTCGAAAATCAAGGCTTTAAGGCGGCGCTCGTCGCATTTTCATCGAATATAAGAGCTTTGGCGGACGCTTTCGATGGGCAGGGCAGTCCAAATATTTGCCACGCATTTAATTCAGCCGTTGAAATGAGGTTGGCAAGCTTTATGCGAAGAGTCCGTCAGGATGTACAAAAAGGATGATTTCAGCCGGGTAATTTCTATGAAAAGATTTCTCTGTTCATTGATATTTTTTGTTTCGTATTGCCTGTTTGCTGATATTGGAGTCCATTTTAACGGTGCAATCACCGGTTCCGCTGGTGTGGTTCCTTTGAGTAATTGGAATGTTCTTGGGGCTTCGGCTTATCAAAATCAAATTCTTACGGATGATACTGGCTCCAGCACCACGGCGACAGTCACCACTTCCGGGGGCAGCGTCTGGAATTCTGGCAGCGCAAACCAGATTTTGAATGGTTATTTATTCAACACGTCTTCCACGTCCGTTACAGTCGCAAATATTCCATACACTAATTATAATCTTTATGTCTATTCGGCAGATGTGAACCCTGGACTGCCGGAAATGATAACGGTCAATGGTTCAACCTATTATTTTGGTTCGACAAATGGCGCGAATTTTTTGTTAGTTTCGAATACAATCCCTGGAAGTCATCCAGTCGGAAATTATATTTTGTTGAATTCTCAAGCAAATAATCTGGTCATCACTTTTTCCAGCGACGGACAAACCTACGGAAGTCTTTGCGGTTTCCAAATCGTCAATCTTGGCACAACCAACTCCAATCCGCCCGGCAGTACGGCAGATGTGACGCTGGCGTGGGATGCCAGCACCAACCCGATTGTTGCCGGCTATAACATATATTACGGTGCTGCGAGCGGCACCTACACCGGCAAGGCATCGACCGGGCTGGCAAACAGCCTGACAATTTCCAATCTGGCCGGCGGAGCCACCTATTACTTTGCGGCGACAACCTACAGTGCCGCCGGGACGGAAAGCGCGCTGTCCAGCGAAGTTTCCTATACGGTTCCCGTGAGTGTTGTTGTCAACCAGCCGCCGACGTTGAACTCGATCAACAGCCTGACGCTCAACGAAAATGCCGGCGCACAAACTGTCAATCTTTCGGGCATCTCCTCGGGCGGTGAAAACCAGACGCTGACCGTCACCGCGGTTTCCAGCAACACCGGTTTGATCCCCAATCCGTCCGTCAATTACGCTAGCCCCAACGCGACCGGCTCGCTCGCCTTCACTCCGCTCGCCAATGCCAGCGGCTCCGCCATCGTCACCGTCACCGTCAATGACGGTGGTGCCAGCAACAACATTGTCTCCAAAACTTTCACCGTCACGGTCAATCCGGTCAACCAGCCGCCGACGTTGAACTCGATCAACAGCCTGACGCTCAACGAAAATGCCGGCGCACAAACTGTCAATCTTTCGGGCATCTCCTCGGGCGGTGAAAACCAGACGCTGACCGTCACCGCGGTTTCCAGCAACACCGGTTTGATCCCCAACCCATCGGTTAATTACGCTAGCCCCAACGCGACCGGCTCGCTCGCCTTCACTCCGCTCGCCAATGCCAGCGGCTCAGCCATCGTCACCGTCACCGTCAATGATGGTGGTGCCAGCAACAACATTGTCTCCAAAACTTTCACCGTCACGGTCAATCCGGTCAACCAGCCGCCGACGTTGAACTCGATCAACAGCCTGACGCTCAACGAAAATGCCGGCGCACAAACTGTCAATCTTTCGGGCATCTCCTCGGGCGGTGAAAACCAGACGCTGACCGTCACCGCGGTTTCCAGCAACACCGGTTTGATCCCCAATCCGTCCGTCAATTACGCTAGTCCCAACGCGACCGGCTCGCTCGCCTTCACTCCGCTCGCCAATGCCAGCGGCTCACCATCGTCACCGTCACCGTCAATGACGGTGGTGCCAGCAACAACATTGTCTCCAAAACTTTCACCGTCACGGTCAATCCGGTCAACCAGCCGCCGACGTTGAACTCGATCAACAGCCTGACGCTCAACGAAAATGCCGGCGCACAAACTGTCAATCTTTCGGGCATCTCCTCGGGCGGTGAAAACCAGACGCTGACCGTCACCGCGGTTTCCAGCAACACCGGTTTGATCCCCAATCCGTCCGTCAATTACGCTAGTCCCAACGCGACCGGCTCGCTCGCCTTCACTCCGCTCGCCAATGCCAGCGGCTCATCCATCGTCACCGTCACCGTCAATGACGGTGGTGCCAGCAACAACATTATCACCAAAACTTTCACCGTCACGGTCAATCCGGTCAACCAGCCGCCGACGTTGAACTCGATCAACAGCCTGACGCTCAACGAAAATGCCGGCGCACAAACTGTCAATCTTTCGGGCATCTCCTCGGGCGGTGAAAACCAGACGCTGACCGTCACCGCGGTTTCCAGCAACACCGGTTTGATCCCCAATCCGTCCGTCAATTACGCTAGTCCCAACGCGACCGGCTCGCTCGCCTTCACTCCGCTCGCCAATGCCAGCGGCTCATCCATCGTCACCGTCACCGTCAATGACGGTGGTGCCAGCAACAACATTGTCACCAAAACTTTCACCGTCACGGTCAATAGCATTGTCAGCACCAATAACACCGGCCCGATTGACTCGGCCAAGCCGACGGTGAGCATTGTTTCCCCGACTTCCAACCATCAAGCAACCAACGGCACCTTCACGGCGACGGGCAAGGCAAAAGATAATGTGGCCGTAACCTCGGTGCATTATTCACTAAACGGTTCAAGCTGGACGACGGCAGTGACAACCAACAACTGGGCCAACTGGACAGCCAGCCTAAAGTTGACGCCTGGAACCAATACCATTCAAGCCTATGCCGTGGATGCTGTCGGAAATATCTCCACTACCAACACCATCAGATTTAAGTATGTCGTCCTCATCCCCTTGTCGGTGGCCATCAACGGGAAAGGAAGAGTTAGTCCCAATTACAACGGAAAATTGCTGGCCGTCAACGAGAGCTATACGATGACCGCTCATGCATCGTCAGGGTTTGCTTTCACCAACTGGACGGGGAGCATTACGACCAACAGCGCAACAATTCAGGTTCATGATGGGGACGAATCTGTCATTCACTGCGAACTTTGTGGATGTGGCCAGACCGACGGTGAGCATTGTCTCACCGATTTCCAACCATCAGACAACCAACGGCACCTTTACTGTCACGGGCAAGGCCAAAGACAACGTCGGCGTGAAATCCGTCTATTACTCGCTCAACAGCGGCACCTGGACCAATGCGAGCACCACTAACAATTGGAACAACTGGACAGCCGACGTGGAGTTGACACCCGGCACCAACACCATCCAGGCCTATGCCGTGGATGCCGCCGGAAATATTTCCACCACCAACACCGTTCGGTTTGAATATATCGTGACCGTGGTGAACGCGATCGCGACGGGACAAACGACGCCGAACTTCACGCCAATTGTCTCGCCACCTGCCCCGGCAGCGGCTGTTTCCACTGAAGCCGCCACCTTGATCCCCGCCGGGTTTGCGAACGGCCAGTATTCCCTGAACGTCACCGGCACGGCAAATTCCAAATACATCGTTTTGGCCTCCACCAATCTGGTGGACTGGGTCTCAGTACAAACAAATACCGCGCCGTTCAACTACACCGACACTGACGCCGCCAAATTCAACCAACGCTATTACCGCGTGGTCTCTGTTCCGGCTCCTTGAAACAGTGAAGTTCAGCGAAAATTCGCGAGCGAGGATCTTTTGATCTGGGTCATTTTGTATATCGCTTTTGAGTTGTGACGAGCCAGTGCTGTTTTATTGATTAACTCCGCCGCTCGAATAAAGTGTGCGGGTGAAATCCAAAGGCACAGTTTATCTCGTCGGCGCGGGGCCGGGTGATGCGGGTTGCTCACATTGCGCGGCGCGGAATTGCTCCGGCGCGCGGACGTGGTCATCTACGACGCGCTCGCCAATCCCGAACTGCTCCGGCTCGCACCCGCCGACGGCTGAATTTATTTCGCGCGGCAAAAACATGGCGATGCCGCAGGCGGAAATCACCGCGCTCATCATCGCCAAGGCGCGTGAGGGCAAAATCGTGGTGCGGCTCAAAGGCGGCGATCCGTATATCTTCGGTCGTGGCGGCGAAGAAGCCGAAGCGCTCGCAGCAGAAAAAATTCCTTTTGAGATTGTGCCGGGCGTTTCGTCCATCACGGCGGTGCCAAACTACGCGGGCATTCCACTCACACATCGCGAGCATTGCTCTAGCTTCACGGTGTTCACGGGCCACAGCGATTCGGCGGACGGGGCGACCGCCTTGCGCTACGAGCAAATCGCGAAAATTCCGGGCACAAAAATCGTTCTCATGGGCACGGAAAATTTTGGACGACTGGGCAAAATCGCTCGTCGCAAACGGTATGTCGCCACAGACGCCAGTTGCCATCATTCATCGCGGCACGACCGGAAGACAGAAATCCGTTGCCGGCACGCTCGCCACCATCGCCACGCTCGCCGCAAAAGAGAGAATCACTCCCCCTGCCCTGACCATCATCGGCGAGGTGGTGAAGTTGCGCGGGAAACTGAACTGGTTCGAGAACCGTCCGCTCTTCGGCCAGCGCATCGTCGTCACCCGGCGAACGGAACAGGCCGGCGCTTTTGCGCAAAAGCTCGCGGAACTGGGCGCGGATGTGCTCGAAGTGCCGACCATCAAAATCACCACGCCGATTGAAAAAGATGCCATCGTGGATTGCCTGCTGGAATTGAATTCCTACGACTGGCTGGTGTTCACGAGCGCGAACGGCGTGACGGCGTTCTTCGACATTTTTTTCCGTCGCTTTCAGGATCTGCGCGACATCGGCGGCGCGCGCATCGCGGCGGTCGGCCCGGCGACGGCGGCGAAGTTGCGCGAACTGCATTTGCAGGTGGATTTGACGCCAGAGGAATTTACCGGCCGGAAAATTGCCGAGACGTTCAAGAAATATCAGGACATCGAAAACGTGAAGATGTGCCTGCTGCGCGCCGAAGTCGCGAGCCGCGATCTGCCGGATGCGCTCGCCGAAATGGGCGCCATCGTGGACGACATTGCCATCTACAAAACCGTTCCCGAAACGGTAGATTCTGGCGGCGCGTGCGAACGGCTGCTCGAAAGTGGTGCGGATTGGGTGACGTTCACGAGCAGCTCGACAGTGGAATATTTCCACGCGCGGTTCGACCTGCCAAAGCTCGTGAAGAAATTTCCGCAAATGAAACTAGCCTCCATCGGACCGGAAACGAGCAAGGCCATCCGCGCCTTGAAGCTTGAACCGTCGCTCGAAGCGAAAGAACACACGACGGATGGTTTGATTACGAATTTGTTGCGAGCGGTTAAGAAAAATTGAGCGGCGAAAAATTACGTCGCCATTGCTACTTCAGAAACTGTTCCGTCCGGTTTCACCGGCGGCGTGCCGGCAGTCGCCGTCTGCGTTTCATCCGTCTTGTGAAACTTCACGCTGACGATCTTGCTCACGCCGTGTTCCTCCATCGTCACGCCGTAAAGCACGTCGGCCATGCCGATGGTGCGTTTGTTGTGCGTGATGATGATGAACTGCGATTGCGTGATGAAACGTTGCAGCACGCGCACGAAACGGTTGATGTTCGATTCGTCGAGCGGCGCGTCCAATTCGTCCAGCACGCAGAACGGACTCGGCTTGACCTGATAAATTGAAAATAAAAGCGATACCGCGACCATCGTCTGCTCGCCGCCGGACAGAAGTGAAATGCTCTGCAATTGTTTTCCCGGCGGACGCGCGACGATGTCAATGCCGCTTTCGAGAACGTCGTTTTCATCCGACAAAATCAAATCGGCCTTGCCGCCGCCAAAAACGTCCACGAACATCGCGCGGAAATTGTCGCGGATTTTCTCGAACGTTTCCAAAAACATCTGCCGTGTCTGGGTGTTGATGCGGTTGATGACTTCGAGCAGTTGCGTTTTCGCGTTGACCAGATCGTCGTGCTGCGTCGTGAGAAATTGATGACGCTGCTCGGTCTCCTCGTATTCCTCGATCGCGACGAGATTCACCGGCCCTATTTCGTCGAGCCGTTTTTGCAAAGCCTCGATCTGCTGCGCGACCACGTTCCAATCCGTCGCCGCGCCAGCCGCCGCCATTTCTTCGGGCGTGAGCGTTTCGACTTTCGCCGCGCCTTCGTCGGCGAACGTGATCGTGATGCACTCGCTGCGAACGTCGTCCAGATTGACGTGATATTTCTGCTGGATTTTTTCGCGCAGGTTTTGCACCGACATATTTTTCTGCGCGAGTTCGATTTCAATTCCGCCGCGCTGATTTTGCAATTCCGTCAAACGGCTGCGCTGCGAACGCAAACTTTCGTCACGCGACGCGATTTCCGTTTCCTGCGAATTTTTTTGCGCGAGCAATTCCGCCGCCTGTGCGTTCACCTGCTCGCGTTGATGCGCAATGGTTTCAATCTTGCCGCGCGATTCCAAAATTTCCGATTCCGCCTGCTCCTTGCGCGAAATGAACGACGAACATTCGCCCTTGCGCTGCTCGATGACTTGCGCGAGTTCGCGGATGCGCTGCGCCAAAGATTGCTGCTGCTGGCGAAACGAAGCCGCAAGCTGCTCGTCCGACGCGAGCGCGATTTTGCTTTCGGTCAAAGCGGCGTTCGCGGTATCGCGTTGCTGCCGCAAATTTTCCAGTTCCGCCGTCAGCGACGCGACTTGTTCCTGCGCGCCGCGCTCGGAGATTTCAAATTTGTCCAACTGCGCCGTCAGCGCGTTGCGTTTTTGCAAACCTTCCTGTTCCTGCGCCGCGAGGCTTTGGACTTCAAAAACAACCGTGTCAATTTTCTGGTGCAGCAGGCGGTTTGAATTTTGCAGCGCGTTGAATTCGCCTTCGCGCGTGGCGATGGCGACTTCCTGCTCGCGCAATTCCGTCTGCGCCTCCTGCAAACTCGCCTGCAATTCCGTCTGCTCGTTCAACAACGTGCCGCGCTTCTTCGCTCGCTCCGGCGACGCGATTCTGGATTTCCGTCAAATCATTTTGCAGTTCGGTGATTTGATTTTTGCGGCCAAGAATTGAAGCCGGAGCTTTTGGATTTCCGTGGCCGTTCAGATAACCGCCCGTGTAAATTCCGTGACGGCTCAACAAGTCGCCTTTCACCGTGACGAAATCGCAGCCTGCGTGGCCGTTCTGGATTTGCGCCGTCGCCGTCGTCAAATCCGAGGCGATAAATGTGCGGCCAAGCAACGCGCGCAAAAGTTTTTCAACGGACGGCTCGGTTTGGATGACGTCCAGGGCGCGGACAATCTGACCCGGCTTCAATCCGTTTGCGGCGGCGGTCTTGTTTTCGTCCGGTGACAGTTCTCCGCCGAACACAAGCTGCTTGTCGTCGGGAATTGAAATGGAAAGCGCGGCGACGCTGGCGCGGCCGGATTTGTTCGCGCTCAAGTCGGCGAGAATTTCCTGCGCGGATTCCGGCTGCTCCGTGAGGACCAGTTGTAAATGATGGCCGAGCGCGTTTTCAACCGCGACGACGAATTGTTCCGGCACGCGAATCCGGTCGGCGAGCGAGCCAATGACCGAGCGCGACTGGCGCAACGCCGCGACAGTGCCGGCGTCGAAACCTTCGCGCGAGCCTTCGAGCTGTTCGAGAACCGTCAGGCGCGAACGTGTTTCGGCCTGCTGCTGCAAAAAATGATCCTGTTCGACGGACGACTGCTGCAATTCGTTCAGCAGTTCGCGCAGGCGGTTTTGCCGCTGCTCGACCGAGCCGCGCGTCGTGGCGACATTTAATTTTTCAACTTCAACGCTCGCGGTGAATTCGTGCAAACGCGATTCGAGCCGCGTGCGTTCTTCTTCAAGCTGCACTTTTTCGGCGGAAAGCTTTTCGAGCCGGATTGTGTTGCCTTGTTTCTGCAAATCGAGCGCGGTGATCTCGTTGCGGATGCGCGTCAAATCCTGCGCGGCGGCAAACGCGGCGGATTGCGCGTCGCGCAAATCGATTCCTGCAAACGTTCGCGCAAACCATTTTCAACCTGCTGTAATGCCATCGCGCTTCGACTGCAAATTTTCTTTGTGCTGCGCCAGCGCGGTTTCCGACGCGGATAATTTTTCGGTTGACGTACGGTCAGTTCTTCTTGCGCGGCGCGAAGACGTTCTTCGGACTGCGAAATCTCCGCGAGCGCCTTGGAATTTTGCGACGCGATTTCGTTGAGCCGTTCTTCGTTGAACTGAATCCGGCTTTCGTGCCGGTCAATTTCGCCTTTCAATTCCAAGCCGCGCTGCTGCTGCGCGGCGACTTCGTGTTCCAAATCGGAAAGCCGTTCGCGCAATTGCGAAATCTCATTTTCAAAACGCAGAACGTCGTTCGAGCCTTGCTCGATTTCGTTCCGCAAATTTTCGACGGCGGAATTTTTCTCGGAAATTTCCGCGAGCAAAACGTCGAACTGATGCCGCGCGAGTTGCGTTTCGAGATGTTGCAGTTCCAGCGAAATTTGCTTGTAGCGTTTCGCCTTGCCGGCCTGGCGTTGCAGTGAACCGATTTGCCGTTTCACTTCCTTGATCGTGTCGGCGACGCGCAGAAGATTTTGCTCGGTGTATTCTAGTTTGCGGAGCGATTCTTTTTTTTGCGATTTGAATTTCGTGATGCCGGCGGCTTCCTCGAAAATCATCCGGCGATCTTCTGGCCTGCTCGAAAGAATTTGCGTGATGTGACCCTGCGCGAGAATGCTGTAGCTCGTGCGTCCGACGCCCGTGCCCATGAAAAGTTGCTGGATGTCTCTGAGCCGGCACGGAGTTTTGTTCAGAAAATATTCGCTGCCGCCATCGCGGAAAATCCGGCGCGTCAAAGTCACTTCGTCGTAGGAAACTTCCACGCCCGCCGCACGCAAATTTTCGCCGTCCACTCCGCCGAGCGTCAGGGAAACTTCACCCATGCCCATCGGTTTGCGACCGTCCGTGCCGTTGAAGATCACATCGGCCATTTCGCCGCCGCGCAATGCCTTGGCCGACTGCTCGCCCAGCACCCAGCGGATGGCATCGGAGACGTTGGATTTGCCGCAGCCATTGGGGCCGACGATGGCCGTGACGCCGGGTTGAAAATTCAGCGCGGTTTTGTCCGCGAAGGATTTGAAGCCGAAAACCGTTAAATTTTTGAGATACATTGCTCGTGTTTAGACAACCAAAATTGTCCGGTTAAGTAAAGTAAAAAACCACAATATAATGGACACAAGCGCGCTTGCGGCACAACTAATTGGTGAGGAACCGTGATTTGATGTTGTGCTGCAAACCGCTATTTCAGACCGTTAAAAACTACTCTGTTCTCTTATACGACTCGAACATCATCTGGTCAAATGATTTTTGATTTGGAAAAATTATTTGACAGAACTTCTCAATTAAATCAATCTATCCGCATCCGTTGATTTGACGGACTCATGACGAGTGGTCGAGGGACTGGCCCGATGACACCACGGCAACCGATTGAACTTTGGTTTCAATGTCAGGTGCCAATTCCAGCTCAAGCATCATCAGCTTGGGAAAAATGAGAAGTGCACAACCGTTTTGTCGCCCCTTCTCGTCTTGAGTCGGGGCTTTTTTGTTTTTACAAATAAGTAGCCTCGAATCGTCAGTCGTCAGAAATAAATTGATGGACGAGCGAATGACGACTGAGGATGAGAAAGAATTGAAAATTTATGACCGACAAACATAATTACATGAAGGCGCTCAAGTGCCGCGAATGCGCGCGCGAATATCCGCTCGAAGCCACGCACGTCTGCGAATTCGACTTCGGCCCGCTCGAAGTCGCCTACGATTATGACCGCATCAAAAAATCGTTGACGCGCGAAGTCATCGCAGTCGCGTCCGAAAACGATGTGGCGTTATCGCGAGCTTTCTGCCCATCGCGGGCGAACCGACCGTCGGCCCGCTCGTCGGTTTCACGCCGCTTGTCAAAGCGGATCGTCTCGCGAAAAAACTCGGCATCCGCGAATTGTGGGTCAAGAACGACGCCGTGAATTATCCGACGCTCTCGTTCAAAGACCGCGTCGTCAGCGTTGCGTTGAGCCGCGCGAAGGAACTTGGTTTTGAAACCGTCGCGTGCGCTTCCACGGGAAATCTGGCGAACTCCGTCGCCGCCAATGCCGCGAGCGCCGGATTGAAATCCTACGTTTTCATTCCGTCGGATTTGGAGCAGGGAAAAATTTTGAACTCGCTCATCTACGGCGCGAACGTCATCTGCATCAAAGGCCATTACGACGAAGTGAACCGTCTTTGCGCCGAGATCGCCGGCAAATTTGGCTGGGCGTTTGTGAACGTGAATATGAGGCCGTATTACGCCGAAGGCTCGAAGAGCATGGCGTATGAGATCGCCGAGCAACTTGGCTGGCGGTTGCCGCAGCACACGGTGGTGCCGATGGCGTCCGGCTCGTTGCTGACGAAAATCCACAAGGGCTACCAGGAATTTGTGAAGCTCGGACTCGTCGCGAATTCCGAGACGCACATCCACGGCGCGCAGGCCACGGGCTGTTCGCCGATTTCCGTCGCGCAAAAGGCCGGACTCGATTTCTTCAAGCCGGTGAAGCCCGACACGATTGCGAAATCGCTCGCCATCGGCACGCCCGCCGACGGTTTTTACGCGCTCAAAGTGATGCGCGAGACCAACGCCGCGGCCGACGACGTGACCGACGACGAAATCCGCGACGCGATCAAGCTGCTTGCCGAGACGGAAGGCATTTTTGCCGAGACCGCCGGCGGCGTGACCGTGGGCGTGGCGAAGAAACTCATTGCGTCCGGGAAAATCCCGCGCGATTCTTCCGCCGTCATCTGCGTCACCGGCAACGGATTGAAGACGCTCGACGCCGTGCAAGGTCATTGCGGCAAGCCGCGCGAAATCAAGCCGAGCCTGCGCGAGTTCGAGGCGCTGCTGGCGCATGAAGAAAAAGTGAATGCGTAAAAATTTATGCCCGATGTTTTCATAAGCTATTCATCGCAAGATAAAATTCTTGCTGAACAATTCTGTGTTTTCATGGTGCAACATGAGATAAATGTTTTCATGGCTGAAATCAGCATTGAGCCTGGGAAAAAATGGAAGGACTCAATTATCGAAGCATTAAATCAATCAAAATGGATTTTTTTTTCTTGCAACTCCAAGTTCTTGCCGCTCTGAAGCTGTAATGCATGAATTGGGTGGAGCTCTTTTTTCAAAGAAGGAAATAATTTCTATTCTTTGCGGTATTTCTCCAAAACAATTGCCAAATTGGATTCAAGATCGACAGGCGGTTGATTTGCGAGAACAGGACAAAATTGTTTCAACCATTAAAAATGTTTCGGATACTATTCGAAGCAATAAGTTTAAGCTGGATTAGTAGCAGGAGCATTGCTTTTATTTGCTCTGTGGTTGCTTTTCGGAAAGAAGAAATAATTTAATTAAAGTCATTTTTAATTTATGCCAAAAAAAGTCCGCATCCCCACGCCGCTCCGCAAGTTGACCAACAACGAGGAGCTGGTCGAAATCAATTTGTGATTCGCTGGATTGCTGCTACTTTTCAATTATGAGTGTTTTGGAATTAACCGATGAGCAAGTCATTTCGCTGGTGCGGCAACTGCCCGCCACGCGCAAGCGCGAGGCATTGCTGGCATTGGCCGAAGACGCGGAAGTGCGAAATGACGAGCGGATGCTTTTTGCCGAATCGCAATTGCGCCGCCTTTGCAGCGAACGCGGATTGAACTGGGATAATTTGCCGGAAGACCAGCGGGAAGAATTTGTGGACCGCCTGTTGCATGAGAAATGAGCGCGCCACTCATCGCCGTTTTTGACACAAACATTTTGTTTTCAGCGACCGGCTGGCGCGGAAAACCGTTTGAATGTGTCGAGCAGGCGCGGACGGGAAAAATTCAGGCCGTGACTTGCGCGGAGTTGATGGATGAACTGGCCGAAAAAATGGAATTGAAATTCGGATTCTCGCCGGAACAAAGCGCAGAGACGATTGCACGTTACCTGCGGTTTTTCAGCATGGTCAAAATTCCAAAGGTGTTGAACGCCGTGCCGCGTGACGCAGATGACAATGCCGTTCTCGAATGTGCCATTGAAGGCAAAGCCGGATTCATCGTCAGCGGCGACAAAGATTTGTTGGAATTGAAAAATTTTCGCGGCGTTGAAATTGTTCGTGCCAGTGAGTTTTTAGAAATTTTGAGCAAGCAAAAGATTTAACGAATTTGAAAATTTAATTTATGTCAAAAAAAGTCCGCATCCCCACGCCGCTCCGCAAGTTGACCAACAACGAGGAGCTGGTCGAAATCAACGCCGCCACCATCGGCGAGGCGCTCGTCGAATTGCAGACGCGCTTCCCCGGCATCCAGGAACGCCTCGTGGATGAAAAAGGCGAGGTGCGCCGCTTCGTCAACGTCTATGTCAACGAGGAGGACATCCGCTTCCTCAAAAACCGCGAGACGCCGCTCAAAGACGGCGACGAAATCAGCATCATCCCGGCGATCGCGGGAGGCTAAGGCGAATTACGAATTTCAAATTCCGAACTGCGAATTAAAATTATGGCCAAGAAGAAAAAATCCGCGCCGACCAGCCAGAAAACGCCGCAGCAAACGCGCCTGTGGCTGATGTATCCGCCCAGGCTCATCAAAGAACCGCTCATCTGGAAGCTCGGCCGCAAATTTCCGGTGGTCACCAACATCCGCCAATGCAGCGTCACGGACGAGATCGGCGTCGTGTGCCTGGAACTCGACGGCAAGCGCGCCGATGTGAAGGCCGCCATCAAATGGTTGCAGAAAACCGGCGTCAGCGTCGAGCCGGTGGAGATCAACGTGGTGGAGAGTTAAAGCCGCAGTGCGGCGTCCCGACTTGAAATGCAAACGGCGCGATGAATTCATCGCGCCGCTTTTTGTCCCCCACAAAATTATTTGTGCCGCTGACGTTTGACTTTTAGTTGCGCCAATGAATTAGCGAGCGAGGCGCTGACCGTGGCAGCTTCTTCCTCGGTGATTTTTTCGGCGAGACGCGCTTCGGCACGCTGGCGGGCTTCCTCGGCTTTGGCTTCGTCAATGTTTTCGGCGAGGATCGCCATGTCGGTGAGAATCGCGACGCGGTCGCCGGTGACTTGCACAAAACCGTCGCCGACGGCGAGGAAAATCGTTTCCAAGCCCTTCTTCGCGATGATTTCGCCCGTGACAAGTTGCGTCATCAGCGGCATGTGCTGCGGCAAAATTCCCATCTCGCCTTCCGTGCCGGTGAGCGTGACCATGTCAACGTCTTCGGAGTAGGTTTTCGCCTCCGGCGTGACAATTTCGAGTTTGATCGTGGCCATTTGTCGTTCGTTAAATTGTTGAATCGTGAATCGGCTGGCCGATTTAACGATGCAACGGTTCACGCATCACGCTTCTTTAATTTCGTCAATGCCGCCCTTCATGTAGAAATTCTGTTCGCCAACTTCGTCGTGCTTGCCTTCGAGGATTTCCTTGAATGCGCGGACGGTGTCTTCGCGCGAAACCTGCTTGCCTTCGCGGCCGGTGAAAACCTGCGCGACGGTGAAGGGCTGGCTCATGAATTGCTGGATCTTGCGGGCGCGGAACACGGTCGTCTTGTCCTCGGCGGAAAGTTCGTCCATGCCGAGAATCGCGATGATGTCCTGCAAATCCTTGTAGCGTTGCAAAACTTTTTGCACGCCGCGCGCGACGTCGTAATGTTCCTGCCCGACGATTTCCGGCGCGAGCGCGCGGGAATTCGAGGCGAGCGGATCAACGGCGGGGAAAATTCCCAGCTCGGCGATGGAGCGTTCCAACACGATGGTCGCGTCCAAGTGCGCGAACGTCGTGGCCGGCGCGGGGTCGGTCAAGTCGTCGGCGGGAACGTAGACGGCCTGGAAGCTACGTGATCGAACCTTTTTTGGTCGAGGTGATGCGTTCCTGCAAGTCGCCCATTTCGGCGGCGAGCGTTGGCTGATAACCGACGGCGCTCGGCGTACGGCCGAGGAGCGCGGACACTTCCGAACCGGCCTGCGAGAAACGGAAAATGTTGTCCACGAACAGGAGCACGTCCTGATTTTTTTCGTCGCGGAAATATTCGGTCACGGCGAGCGCGGACAGCGCGACACGCAGACGCGCGCCGGGCGGTTCGTTCATCTGGCCATAGACGAGACCGATCTTTGAACCGGGCGCGATGATCGGCAGACCGTTCTCACCGATTTTCGGATGACCTTTTTCGTCCTTCTCAACCTTGATGACGCCGGCCTCGATCATTTCGTTGTAAAGATCGTTGCCCTCGCGCGTGCGTTCACCGACGCCCGCGAACATCGAAACGCCGCCGTGCAATTTCGCGATGTTGTTGATGAGTTCCATGATGACGACGGTCTTGCCGACGCCGGCGCCGCCGAACGCGCCGACTTTTCCGCCCTTGAGAAACGGGCAGATCAAATCAATGACCTTGATACCGGTCGTCAAAACCTGCGGGCTGGTGGATTGATCCACAAGCGCGGGCGCGGCGCGATGGATGGGAAGATATTTATCCGCCTTCACCGGACCTTGTTCGTCCACGGGGTCACCGGTAACGTTGAACACACGGCCCATGACGGCTTCGCCGACGGGCATGGAGATCGGGCCGTCGGAATCGGTGACCTCGTAGCCGCGTTTGAGTCCCTCGGTGGTGCTCATGGCGACGGCGCGCACCCAGTTGTCGCCGAGATGCTGCTGCACTTCGAGCGTGAGCCTGGTCTTGGCACCGCCGGGCAGGTCGTATTCGACCGTCAGCGCGTTGTAAATGGCGGGCAACTGGCCGGGAAATTCCACGTCCACGACCGGGCCGATGATTTGAACGATTTTACCTTTGTTCATAAAAATAATTTTATCCGACTGCCATCTGCGCGCTGGCGATCTCCAGCAATTCCTTCGTGATGTTCGACTGGCGCAATTTGTTGTATTCGAGCGTCAGGTCTTTGATGAGCTGCTTCGCGTTGTCCGTCGCATTTTTCATCGCGACCATGCGCGAGCTGTGTTCCGACGCCTTTGCCTCGAGCAAAATCTGGTGAACCTGAAAATTCAAACTGTGCGGCAGCAATTCGCTCAGCACGCTTTTTTCGTCCGGTTCGAATTCAAACGAATCCGTCCGCACGCCAGCATTTTGCAATTCCTGCTGCGGCGCATTGAGACCCGCCGTGACGGATTGGATTTTTCCGACCGGCAAAAACGGAATCATCTTCGGCTGCTGCACCAAAGTCGAAACGAATTGCGTGAACAAAATATCCACGGCGTCCGCCTCGCCTTTCAAAAATAAATCCTGCGCGAATTTTGAAATCGCCCGCGCCTCGGCAAACGTCGGCGCGTCCTTGTAAGTGAATTCAGCCGCGAGTTGCCGTTTTGTGCGCGCGACAAATTGCGACGCCTTGCGACCGGCGGTGACGTAAACAAACGTCGAGCCTTTGTCCAGCTTCACCACTTCGCGAAACAGATTGCTGTTCAAGCCGCCGCACAAACCGCGATCCGAACTGACGACGATGAGCGCGCGTTTTTTCACCTCACGGATTTCCATCAACGGATGCTTGAACGACGCGATGCGCGGGCCGGCCTCCGCCAGAATCGCGTTCATCAAATCCGCATACGGCCGCCCGACGAGCGCGGCCTGCTGCGCCTTGCGCATTTTGGCCGCCGCCACCATCTGCATCGCCTTGGTGATTTGGGCGGTGTTCTTGACCGACTTGATGCGTCGGCGTATGTCGCGTGTGCTGGGCATGGATCAATGATAAGACTGCTTGAATTCCGTGACCGCCGCTTTCAATTCAGCCGCGATGGCATCGCTGATGGCTTTTTCTTTCAGGATTTTTTTGAGTAATTCCGGCTTGCGCGTGTGGAAATACTCGGAAAGTTTCTGCTGGAAATCCTTCACTTTGTCCACCGGAACGTCGTCGAAGAAATTATTTTGCACCGCCCAGAGAATGGACGCCTGCGCCTCGACGGAAATCGGGTCGTATTGCTGCTGCTTGAAAACTTCCACCACGCGCTTGCCGCGTTCGAGAATCGCCTGCGTCTTCGCGTCGAGGTCGGAGCCAAATTGAGCGAACGCCGCGAGTTCGCGGTATTGCGCGAGATCGCCCTTGATGCGTCCGGCGACTTGCTTCATCGCCTTGATCTGCGCGGCGGAACCGACGCGTGAAACGGACAAGCCGACGGAAACAGCGGGACGAATGCCTTGATAGAACAAATCCGTTTCCAAATAAATCTGGCCGTCCGTGATGGAAATCACGTTCGTCGGAATGTAAGCCGAAACGTCGCCGGCTTGCGTTTCGATGATCGGCAGCGCGGTGAGCGAACCGTTTCCGTATTTTTCCGAAACGCGCGCACTGCGTTCCAGCAAGCGGCTATGCAAATAAAACACGTCGCCCGGATACGCTTCGCGGCCCGACGGACGTTTCAAGACGAGCGACACCTGGCGATACGCGACGGCGTGCTTCGACAAATCGTCGTAAATGATCAGCGCGTCCATGCCGTTGTCCATGAACCATTCGCCGATGGCCGCGCCGGTGAACGGCACGAGATATTGGTTCGTGGCCGAGTCGGACGCTGCCGCCACGACGACAATCGTGTAAGGCATCGCGCCCGCTTCTTCCAAAATACCGATGACGCGCGCCACACTCGACTGCTTTTGCCCGATCGCGACGTAAATGTTATAGATCGGGCGAAAATCCTTGTCCTTGTTGGTCTCGGCGGCTTTGTTGATGCGCGACTGGTTGATCATCGTGTCCACACCGATCGTGGTCTTGCCCGTCGAACGGTCACCGATGATGAGTTCGCGTTGGCCGCGGCCAATCGGAATCATCGCGTCAATCGCCATGATGCCAGTCTGCACCGGCTGGCTTACGGATTTGCGACGGATGATGCCCGGCGCAATTTTTTCCACCGGATAAAATGCGGATTCCTTGATCGGGCCTTTGCCGTCGAGCGGCTGGCCGAGCGCGTTGACGACGCGTCCGAGCAAACCTTTTCCGACCGGCACTTGCAAAAGCTTTCCCGTCGTGCGGACTTCGCGGCCTTCCTTGATCTCGGTGTAATCACCCAAAATAATTGCGCCGACTTCGGTCTCTTCAAGATTGAGCGCGATGCCTGTGATGCCGTCGCCGAAATCCAACATCTCGTTCAACATCGCGTCGGTCAGGCCCTCGATCTTCGCCACGCCGTCGCCGATTTCGCGGACGATGCCGACGTTTTGTTTGGCCGTCGCCGTCTTCGCGCCGCTGATTTGCGCTTCAATTTCTTGCAATAGATTACTCATATATTTTAATTCGCCACCGAGTCACAGAGAACACATAGGAAATTTTTCTCTGTGCGCTCTGTGTCTCTGTGGCTAAAAACTCTGTTCTAATTTGTTCAAACGCGTTTTCACGCTGCCGTCGTAAAGATCGCTGCCGACCTGAATCCGCAAGCCGCCGAGCAGCGCGGGATTCTGGCCGAACACGATGTTCACACCGTCGCCGTATATTTTTTTGATGTTGTTCGCCACGTCGTTTTGCAAATCGGCGGACAACGGCGTCGCGCTTTCCACGCGCGCGGCGCGACGTTCCAAATCCAGTTTCACAAGCCGGTGCAGCCGCGACAAAATCTCGACGTAACCGCGCGGTTTTTTCTCGGACAACAGCGAGACCGTTTGCCGGACACGATTTTCGTCCAGCAAATTATCTTGCTGGCAACTGCGAAACAGTTGCCGGGCGTCGCGCTGTGCTTGTTTGGAAATTTTCATTCCGATTTTGCAGGGACACGCTGCCGCGCGTCCGGCTGACCAGCAGTCAGCCCTACCGATATTTGTTTATGCCACCAATTGTTTTTCCGTTTCTTCGGCGAGCCGACGCTGGTCTTCCGGCGTAAGAATTTTTCCGGTCACAGTCGCCGTGGTTTGCACCACGAGCCGTCCGACTTCACGTTTCAATTCCGTCAGCATCTGCGAATGTTCCTGCACGGTGGCCTCGCGTGCTTTGATCACAATCTGTGCGGCTTCGGCGATGGCCTTTTGCGTTTCCGTTTCGCGCACGCGCGCGGCGGCCTGACGCGCCTCGTCAATCAGCTTGTTCGCCTTGTCGCCGGCGTCAGCCAGGATTTTCTGGCGTTCGGCTTCCGTTTTCGCAACGTCGCCCTTGATTTTTTCCGCGTTGGCGACGGCCTCGGCGATTTTCTGCCTGCGCGCTTCGAGCATGGCGAAAATCGGCCCGTAGGCAAATTTCCACAGCACAAAAAAGACGATGGAAAAACTGATCGTCTGCGCGAGCAGGATTTTCCACTGGATTCCTAAAGCGTCCATGGCGGTGTTATTTGACGACGAGCCACGCGATGACCGCCCAGCCTTCGGCGAGCGCCATGCCGACGAACATGAACGTCAAAATTTTGCCGAACATCCCGGGGTTGCGGCTCATGGCGATGACGCCGCCGGCGGTGGCGATGCCGATGCCGATGGCCGCGCCGCCAAAGGCGAGACCGATGTGAATGTTGCCCGTTGTTTCTGCTAGCATCATAACTTTTCTTTCTTTTGGTTTTGGTTGTCGCAGCCGCTTTCAACGCGGCTGCAAATTTTTAATGGCCGTGTTCCTCGTCCGTATGCGTGCAAAGCGTTCCGACGAACGCCACGACCAGCATCGCAAACACAAACGCCTGCACGAGGCAGACGAAAGTCTCGTAAAAATACATGAACGCCGAAAGCAAGAGCGATTCCCATAATCTTGGAATGTTAAAAATCATCTCCAAAATGCTTTCGCCGGCAAAAACATTTCCGTAAAGCCGCATCGCCAGCGCGACCGGACGCGCGAACGCGACCGAAAGCAATTCCATCGAGCCGATAAAAAGGAACAGCAGGAAAAACAACGGATACGCCCATTTGTTCGTTTCCATTTTCACGCCGAAAATGTGTTTGACCAGCCCCCAGGCGCCGTTGTAGCGCACCGCCCAAAAAATGCTCATCACCAGAAAAATTCCCGCCATCGCCACGGTCAAATTTGCGTCGGTCGTCGGCGGACGAAAGAACGGCGTGAATTTTCCATCGTGATAATCCCCGATGCTGCCGACGCCCGGAACCAGATCCAACAAATTCGAGATCAGGATGAAAATGAAAAAAGTCGTCGCAAACGGAAAAACCCAGCGTGTGACGCGCTGGTCCAAAATGTCCCCAATCAAACCATCCCACATTTCGACGAGCGCCTCCAGCGCGTTTTGCATCCCCGATGGAATCTCTTTGATGTTTTTCCAAGTGCTGACACGCACGACGATCAAAATGATCGCCGCCACAATCCAGGTGCAAATCATCGAATTTGTCACCGGCAATCCAAGAACATGAAAAACCGCCGGCGCGGCGGAAGGAACTTTTTCTTCCGCGGGTTCGGCGGTTTGCGCCGGCGCGGTTGAATTTGCCGGATTTGAAAATGCGGGCGCATTGCCGGTGTTTGTTTGCAAAGCTGTTTGCGCTTTCACAGTCGCCAAAAAAATGGCGGCGAGAAATGCGAAAACGAAAATGATTTTGCCCAATTGCTTCACCGTAAAAATGACTTCTGACGACACCGATTGCCCAATTAACCAAACCAATTGTGGGTTTGGGAGTTGAAAGACTGCCTCATCGTGAAAAATTTCACAAGCACTTTTTTGGGAAATTTTGGGTTGTTTTATGGTGGCTTTCGGCAAAAAAGCCGGGAATTCATTGTTTCAAAAAATACGGCGCTCTGCCGCGCCGCCACTACGTCGAAATGAAAAACTTCCGTCGCAAAGATTCCGGCGTTTCGCCAAGTTCGCGCAATTTCCGCAGACTCAAGGCGTCGTGCCGTTTGGCCATCCGCTCGCCTTTTTCATCCAGCATCAGCACGCAATGAAAAAACTTCGGCGGCGAAAAACCCAGCGCACGATAAAGCAAAATCTGCCGCGCGGTGCTAACGAGCAAATCCGCGCCGCGCACGACTTCGGAAATTTCCATCGCCGCGTCGTCCACGACGCACGCAAGTTGATACGCCGGAACGTCATCGTGCCGCCAGACGACGAAATCACCAAAATCTTTTCCGGCGACAAAGTTTTGTTCGCCACAATTTCCGTCAGCGAAAGAAATTGTCTCGCCGTCGGGAACGCGAAAACGCCAACTGAATTTACGATTTACGATTTCAGATTTACGATTTTCACGGCACGTTCCGGGATAAATTGGTTCGGCATCATCGTTCGCGTGCGGTGCGTGCGTGGCGGCCAAAATATCTTTGCGCGAACAGGTGCAGGGATAAATGAAACCGCTGGCACGCAATTTTTCCAGCGTGGCGCGATAAAAACTCATCCGTTCGCTTTGATTGTATGGCGCAAATTTTCCGCCAACGTCCGGGCCTTCGCTCCATTCAAATCCGAACCAGCGCAAGTCTTCGAGCATCACGTCAACGAATTCCATTTTGAAGCGAGTGGAATCCAAATCTTCATTCCGTAAAACCAATTCGCCACCGTTTTCTTTTGCACGTTGTTGTGCAATCCAAAAAGTCTTTGCGTGGCCGAGATGCAAATATCCCGTCGGCGACGGCGCGAGGCGTCCGCGATATTTTTTAGAACGGCTCATTTGGATTTGCGGCAAGCCAATCGGTCAAACCCGGCAACGGTTCGGGCAAAACTTTTTGGACTTTGGAAATGTCCAGCGAAACGTCCAGCGCGCGCGGCGGGCCGGGAAAATCCTTGGCCGAACCGGATTTGATTTTCGTTTCGATCTTCGGCCAGCGCTTGAGAAGCAATTGTCCGGTCTGCCAGCGCGACAATTTTTCCGCGCCGGCGACGTGATAAATTCCGGCGCAGTTTTTATTTGCCAGTTCCCAAACGGCGCGCGCCGTTTCACCGGCAAAGACCGGCGAGCGAAATTCGTCCGTGAACAGCGTCATCCCCTGCCCCGTTTGCAGCGAGCGCCGCAGCTGTTCGTTGAAGCCGCGATTGCCCGCGCGCGAAATCCCGCCGTTGTTGGAAGTGCGCACAACCGTGTGACGCGGATTGCGCAACACAATCTGTTCGGCGGCGACTTTGGTTTCGCCGTAAAAATGCAGCGGATTCGGCGCGTCGGTCTCGGTGTAATTTCCCCTGCGGCCGTCAAAAACAATATCCGTGGAAAAAAAGACGAACCGGATTTCCGCCGCGAGTTCCGCCAGAAATTTTGCGGCCTCGACATTTATTTGTTTTGCGAGCGCCGGATTTCTTTGTGTTTCGGCAGCGCTGGAAATCGCGGCGCAATGAATGATGAGTTGTGGTTGTTCTTTTTTGAATTCGCGTTCGACCGTTTCAAAGTCGAGCAAATCGAATTGCTCGCGAGTCAACGCGCGCACACTCCATTGCGGAGCAAATCGCGGCGCGGTCTGGACAAGATAATTTCCAATCAGCCCGTTCGCACCGGTGATCCAGACGAGCGGCTTAGTCAACGAGCCGCTTGGTGAGATTCCCATAAGCGTCAATCCGGCGGTCGCGCAGGAACGGCCAGTGCGTGCGCGTCACGTCCACTTTGGCGAGGTCAACGGGCACGATCAAAATTTCTTCCTTGTTCGTCGAAGCCTTGGCAAGAATTTCGCCGGACGTTCCGGCCACAAAACTTTGTCCCCAGAATTCCAAGCCGTCGCCGCGCACGCCGGCAATTTTTTCGTGGCCGACGCGGTTCGGCACGGCGACGAAGCAGCCGTTGGCGATGGCGTGAGAGCGCTGGATGGTTTCCCACGCGCTGTGCTGGCGTTCGCCGTATTCTTTTTTCTCGCTCGGATGCCAGCCGATGGCGGTCGGGTAAAAAAGGATTTGCGCGCCTTGCATCGCGGTGAGCCGCGCGGCTTCGGGATACCATTGATCCCAGCAGATCAGCACGCCGATTTTTCCAAATTTTGTCTGCCACGTTTTGAATCCCAAATCGCCGGGCGTGAAATAAAATTTTTCGTAGAACAGCGGATCGTCGGGAATGTGCATCTTGCGATAAATGCCGAGCAACTTTCCATCCGCGTCAATGATCGCGGCGGTGTTGTGATAAACTCCGGCGGCGCGTTTCTCAAAGAGCGAGGCGATGATGACAATCTTGTGTTTCTTCGCGAGTTTGAAAAAAGCGTCCGTCGTCGGGCCGGGAATTTTTTCGGCCAGTTCAAAATTTTTGTGGTCTTCGCTCTGGCAAAAATACTGCGAGCGAAACAATTCCTGCGTGCAAATAATCTGTGCGCCCTTTTTTGCGGCGCGTTCGATGAGGGCGATGGTTTTCTTGAGATTCGCGTCCGGGCTGGCCGAACAATCCGTCTGAATCAAACCGAGCTTGACGATTTGCGAGGCGGCGCGTTTCATTTTTTCGGAGCGCGTGTCTTGAGACGCGCGGTCTCTTCGAGAATTATCGTTTTGCCGTGTCCATCTTCGATCGCGGCGGCAACCGGAACGAGCTGGCCGAACAGTTCGCGGATGTATTTGCCGAGCGTCTCGTTGGTCGGGCCGTAGCCGGCGCCGTAAATGTAAAACTCAAGGTCATACATCAGTTCGTCCGCCGTTGCGTAACGCCGGGACAGGTCGCGCGCGAGGCAATGATGCAAAATGTCGTTGAGCTTGTCGTCAATGCGCGGGTCGAGCGCGCGGAAATCCGGGATCGGCTGGCTCATGATGCGCTGGCGGGATTCCTCGGGATTTTCACCCTTGAAAATATTCCGCCCGAGCAGCAGGTTCGACAGCACGACGCCGGCGGAAAACAAATCCGAACGTTTGTCCGTGACCTGAAAATCCGCCTGTTCGGGACTCATGTAATCGGCCTTGCCGGCGACGACTTCGCCCTCCTGGTCGGTGAGAAAGCCCTTCGCCTTGGCGATGCCAAAATCGGTCAGCTTCACGTCGCCCTCGAACGCGATCATGATGTTCTTGAAACTCACGTCGCGGTGGACGATGCCCAGCGGCTTGCCGTTTTTGTCCGTCTTCGCGTGCGCATAGGCCAGCCCGCGCGCGACGCGGCTGGTGATGAACACCGCGAGTTCCTTCGGCAAGGTCTTTTTCTTGTCGGCAAGCTGGTGGGTGAACTGCTCGAGATTCACGCCGCGGATCAGTTCCATCGCGATGAAGCAAACGCCGTTCGTCTCGCCCAGATGATAGGTCTGCACGATGTTCGTGTGGATCAAATCGGCGACGAGCTTGGCCTCGCCGATGAAATTCTCGATGAACATCTTCTGGACCGCGAAGCTCGGGCGGATGATCTTGATCGCCACCCGTTTGACGAAATTCTGCGCGCCATGCTGTTCGCCTTCATAGACGACGCCCATGCCGCCCTCGAAGATTTTGCGGGTGATCTCGTAGTGAAATTCGCTTTGGATTGTGAACAGCGGCACGGGTGAATGGTGGAAAATTGTCCATCGAAGTCAAGCCCCGCTGTGGGCGCCACCTGAAAATACTGCAATTTTTTGTGTTTTTTTGCTTGCGTGCCGGGCGCGAAGGATTTTAATTCGAGCCAAGTCGCATGACTTTTGTAACTAAACCGCAATAACAACAACCATCGAAAGAGAACAACATTATGGCAAAAGCACTCTCCAAATCCCAACTCGTCGCCGCAATCGCTGAAAAAGCGGCGCTCTCCAAAAAGCAGGCCGCCGAAATCCTCGAACACCTCGCCGCGCTCGCTTACAAGCACGCGAAGGACACCTTCACGCTGCCCGGCATCGGCAAGCTCGTCCTCAAAGACCGCGCCGCCCGCATGGGCCGCAATCCGAAGACCGGCGAAGCCATCCAGATCAAAGCCAAGCGCGTCGTGAAATTCCGCGTCGCCAAGGCCGCGAAGGACGCCATCCTCGGCGCGAAGTAATTTTCGCCCTCATCCAAGGCGCTTCGACTTGTCGGAGCGCCTTTTTTATTTTTCATCTGTGCAAATCTGTGTTCATCTGTGGCTAAATTAAGTCAATGAAACCTCGCGTCCGATTCGCCCCCTCGCCCACCGGTTACTTGCACATCGGTGGCGCGCGCACTGCGCTGTTCAACTGGCTTTACGCCCGGCATACCGGCGGCACTTTTATTCTGCGCATCGAAGACACCGACGCCGCGCGCAATTCGCAGGAAGCCGTGGACGTCATCCTCAACGGCCTGCGCTGGCTCGGACTCGACTGGGACGAAGGCCCGCTCACCGGCGACGCCACCGGGCCGAGCAAAGGAAATTGCGGCCCTTATTTCCAATCGCAGCGGAAAGAAAATTATCAACGCCGCGTCGAAGCGCTCCTGTCGCGCGGCCTCGCCTACGAACACGAAGGCGCGGTGAAATTCAAGATGCAGCGCGAACCCGTCACGATTCCCGACCTCGTCGTCGGCGATGTCGTCCGCAAATTGACCGACCGCGAGGAAGTTGATCCCGATTTCGTCATCCTGCGCTCCGACGGTCAGCCCGTGTTCCATCTCGTCAACGTCATTGACGATCTGGAGATGGATATCACGCACGTGATCCGCGGCGAAGATCACTTGAGCAACACCGCCAAGCACATCGCGCTCTTTCAGGCCTTCGGCGTCAAGCCGCCGCACTACGCGCACATCCCGCTAATCCTGAACGGCGACGGCTCCAAGATGAGCAAGCGCGACACCGGCGCCTCGCTCACCAGCTATCTCGACGACGGATTTTTGCCGGAAGCCGTCATCAATTATCTCTGCCTCCTCGGCTGGTCGCCCAAGGACAATCGCGAAAAACTGTCGCGCGCCGAAGTCATCGAACGCTTCGACCTGCCGCAGATTCTCCGGCACAACGCGCGGTTCGACTACGAAAAACTCCTGTGGTTGCAAGGCGAATACGCGCGCGAACTGGCCGACGACCGCTTTTACGAACTCGCCGTCCACGCCTTTGCGAAAGCCGGGATTGACACAAATAAATTTCCGCTCGCCTACGTCAAAGCCGCGCTCGACACCTGCAAAGGCAAATTCAAGCTGTTCAGCGAACTGCCCGCCTACGCCGGATTTTATTTCCGCGATGAAATCATTTACAACGCCGATGATGCGAAAAAAGTTTTCATTCCCGAAAACAAACCGCGCTTCGAAAAACTCCGCGATGCCTTCGCCGCGCTGAACACCTTCGACGCCACATCAATCGAATTAGCGTTGAAAGAAACTGCCAAGCAACTCGGCGGAAAGCCGGGAATTTTAATTCATCCGTGTCGTTTGGCCGCCACCGGCAATCCCCACGGCCCGAGCCTGTATCATCTGCTCGAAGTCTTGGGCAAAGAAAAATCATTGGCGCGGATTGAGCGGGCTCTTAATTTACTTTGAGTGAACGACAGCTTGCCTCATCAAGCGATTGCCATTAAGTTGCCAACATGAAATTGCGTTTGTTGGTTGAACATGATCCCGGCACAAATCGCTGGTCGGCAATTTTTCCGGAGTTGCCCGGCTGCGCGTCCGCAGGCGACACGGAGACAGAAGCCATCGCCAACGCCAAAGAAGCCCTGGAACTTTGGTTTGAACCCTCGCCCGTCAAGCTACACAAAGGCGCAAAACTCATGGAACTCGCCATGCCGTGAGCCAGCGGTTTCCAGTTTGCAACGCGAAGGAAGTCGTCAAAGTTTTGCGCAAGCGCGGCTTTGAACTGGTGGGGCAATCCGGCAGCCACCAGAAATGGCGGCACGAAAACGGGCGGCAAGTCATCGTGGCCATGCACGGCAGCAAACCCATTCCCATCGGCACGTTGAAAAGCATCATCGAAGGCAGCGGCTTGGGCGTGGAAGATTTTCGATAAACCAATTTCTGCTCGAAGTTTTGGGCAAAGAAAAATCACTGGCGAGGATTGAGCGGGCGATTGGAAATTTTTAGCCACGGTTTGAACACGGAATGACGTGAAAAACACTATGAGCGAAGCCATTCTTTGATTTTGCTTTTTGGCCAAGTAAATGCGATTTCCCCTTCCCAATCGCGTGACAAAGTTGGCTTATGATAGTCAGGGTCGCGCAACGCGGCTTGGCAGGGCGGCCCATAATTAATTTTTGCTCGATTATGTAACACAGTATTGCCTACTCTGCCTTTGGTTCTTAACCTAACTTTCCTTTCTGGTTCGGAATTTTTTGGCGGATTTCCAGTTGTCAAAGCGAATGGTTTTTCGCAAGTCGGACACGGAACAGTTTGTCCCGCTCCTTCCGATGGGTATTCGATGGATTGGCCGCAATGCGGACATTCGCATTTAACAAAATTACTCATTGATGCGTTGATGAAAATTCAAACGCCAATTGCCCTAATCGTCCATCGCAAAATGATTTCAAAATCCGTGTTTTCATCCGTGTTCAATCCGTGGCTAAAAAATCCTTCGCCCGCTTCGGCGCGACAAGCGCGCGGCTCATTGCCAATTATTTTGGAAGTTTTGCGGCAAGAACGTCAATTTTTTCAATGACGGGCGGTTTGGACAAAAGTTCAGGCGCTTTGGCCATCAATGCGGCCGCAACTTTTCCTGAAAGATGCGCCTGTCGTCCCGCTTCATCCGGGAAAGCGTCAAAAATACCGAACGTCGTCGGGCCAAGCCGAATTCCGAACCAGGCAATCGTCGCCGGTTCTTCCATGACCAGAGGCAAACCGCCGCGCAGAAATGTTTCAACTTCCGCCTCTTTTCCAGCCTTTGCTTCCAGTCGAACGAACAGTGCTGTTTTAATCATATTTTTTCCCTTTCCATAAAGTTTTATCCGCGGCACCTCCATTTGAATTGCCGTGCGATGCCTACGTCAAAAACTCATCCATGATTCGGAAAATTGCAAGTAATGAAATCGCGTGGATTCCGCGGCTGAAAAATCCTTCGCGCATTTTTCTGGAATGTCATCGGCCTTTCGGTTAATTGAATTCATCGCATGAAAGCGTGGATATCCATTTTAGTCGGATTGTTGCCATTGCTGTCCGGCTGTGGCAAGGAGGACGGTTTCAGGACGCTGTTTCATGAAGAATCGCTGCCGTCCGGCCAGAAGGTCAAGGTCACGATGCTCGCGCTGGTCTGGGGCGGCCGACCGGGCGATGACGGCTGCACCATGGGCGGAGATTGCTTCCATCTGGAGTTCGTTTCCAACGACCCAAACGCGGAGCTGCCCAAACGGACGGCGGAAGCGCAGCAAGTTTTTGAACTGATCCGCCCGATGTCGGAGCAATGGGGTTTCACGAATGCGGAAATGCTGGGTTTCAAGCAGATCGAACGCACGGGCGATTATGATTTGTTCGAGTTCGACCGGGGGACGAACGGCAACTGGTCGTGCACGCAAAAGACGATGTCGGTTTTCGCAAAATGAGCCGTGTTTCGTCGCTTTTTGATGGTTTTAAGCCGTTTTTGCCCGTCTGACACGGACTTTTCGGCGATTGACACCAACTTTTTGCCGATTTACACGCACTTTTCGTCATCTGACATCAACTTTTCATTGCCTGACACGTCCTTTTTGGTGGTTTGCACGGACTTTTGACCATCTGACACAGGCTTTTCAGCCTCTTACACGCACTTTTCGACGCCTTGCACGTCCTTTTGGTCATCTCGCACCAACTTTTTGCCGCCTGACACGAGCTTTTGGGCGACTGACACGCGTCCAACGCGCGCCGCCCTTGCCAAAACCATTCGCGCCGTGCCCCTACCCCGTGACGAGGCGAAATCGCCAAATGTCCCGGTTATCTATTATCTATTTATGACCTTGATTATTTTCACCATGACGATGGCGAGCCCGAGCGCAGCCACGACGGTCCAAAGCATTATTTTGGCGTTTTTCCGCTGTTCCCAGTCTTGCTGTCGGCGGAAGAACAACTTGCCTAAAAGCAAATAGACATTCATGAGCGCTATCTACGCACAGGAAACGGTCGAGGTCAACCTTTCCGTGAAATTGAAACCGGCTTTTAACTTCCGCGTCACATTGTCCGCATTTTTGGGCGAATTGAACCGGTGAATTTCCAAACCGCAGACGGTCATTTCCGATCCGGCGTTTCTTTCACCCCGGCACAAAGCGCGAACAGATAGTGGGCGAGCTTGTGAAAACCCGTGTGAACCACTTCGTCGTTCATCGAGAAGATGAAAACATTGTTAAAGTATTGCTCCATGAGCGCCTTCAACTGCGGCGCGCTTTTGCAGTTCACATGGCCCGCTTTGCTGCCTCGGGAGGCGTAAGGCTGTGATTCCAAAGAAGGCGTGCCGATAATGCAAGCGCCGGCCGAGGACAAAGATTTCACGATGTTGCCGATGAACCGGTCTTCCTGTTCGGCGGAAATATGTTCGAGCACATCAATGGAGTAGGCACCGTCGAACTTCTCGTCCAACGGGCCGGAAATCATGTCATGAACCTTGCAGGTGAGCTTCCAGCGCTCGTCCATGCGCGCCTTGACATCCTCAACAAAGATTGGGTCGAAATCCACGGCGACGACCTCGGCGACTTCCTGCTGGACAATCCGCGTGCCAAAGGCGTCCGCGCATCCCACCTCCAGTACGCGCTTCATCCCGCTGAACATCTTGGCGACGAATTTATACCGGGCCAGCACGAAGCCAATGCGGCGGGGATCATCCTGCCAGACGCCATTGCTC
The DNA here is from genome assembly GCA_963738175.1 of uncultured Verrucomicrobiae bacterium. Lineage (GTDB taxonomy): Bacteria > Verrucomicrobiota > Verrucomicrobiia > Limisphaerales > UBA11358 > UBA11358. The sequence continues at coordinate 19,952 of CAVTVI010000028.1, read as the reverse complement.
ATCAAGCCGAACGTGGTCAGGCCGCTTCGGTTTTTCAAGTCTATCAGGGTTTGATATTGCGGTTCGCGGGTTTTCGATTGATCGGAGTCCATGGTGTTTTGCCTAGTTGGTTCTGTTGTCCGTAGTCCGGCCAGATTTTGATTCAAAAAAATAGTGGTTGATGCGCCGCCGGAAAATTTCAAACAAGGTATGACCGGTTGAAACAAAGTTTCGGAAAGTGAACGGCGACCCGCCGCGCTCCTTGACAGCATGGCTGGCTTCGACTGGAACTTCGAGGTGTGTGGCTCCTTCCTGTAGCAGCCGGGTTGTGAAATCGGCTTGAAAACCGAACCCAAAGGAATACGGATGCCAGCGCAGAACATGGTAGCGCAAATGCAATGCGCACCCGTTATAGTAATGGATGGAATGACCCGCCAGCAAGTTGACCAGCAAGGTATAAAATCGGGACACTACCACTCGGGCAGGACTTTTGCCGGGCAACTGCTCGTAGTAAGGGATGATGATGTCGGCCTTTCCCATAAGTTTGAGAATTTTCACCATGGTCTCCTTCGGTTCGACGTTGTCACCGCAAACCAGCCGGTAGTATTTGCCGCGGCCAAGAAAGGCACCATCAACGTAGGTGCGGGACAAACCAAAGTTTTTTGGATTCCTGTGGAGGCGGACGGGCAAGCCGGGATGGGCGCGGCGATAATCCTCAACCACACCGGAAGTGTTATCCGTGGAGCCATCGTCCATTACCAATATCTCATATGAACAGCCAACTTCCCTGATGGCGGCGGCAACAGTATCCAGCGTCGCCACAATGCGAGGCTCCTCATTTTTACAAGGAACAACGATGGTAAGATCGATATCTCCATCCGGATGGCTTGAGGATTCAGGCATGGTCTTTTCTAAATTAGAAATTGTGCACAATCGGTCTCTCTTCAGCGAGAAAAAATTAAAGCGCTCACGCTGCGGCCAGAAGTCGTGGGTTCACAAATGCCATCTCAACTGTCCATTGCACGTCTGGCGGAACGACGCCGGGGATGGATTTAAGGACATCCATGTCCAACGTGGTGTGAAGAGGCATTGGCCCGCCTTCAAATCCGTTTTGCGCGGCCTTGACCGGCTGTGCGAGCCTAATGTCGGCTCCCAGCGCACTCGCTCCGATTCGCGCCGCCGCTTCGTAGGAAATATCCTTGTCGCCGGAAACATGGAATATGCCGACGAGCCGACGGTCTGCAATCAGCAGTAAAATATTCACCACGCAGGACAACGGCACGGGAGCCAGCATCATGTCGGAGTATGCCTGGATGGGCTGCCCGCGCCGGAGCGTGTCCGCCCAGTTCGCGAACAACGGGGTTTGCGGCCCCAGAATTTTCGTGAACCGCACGATGGCGCAGGCCGCACCGCCTTCGCTTATCCGCCGCTCGGCCTCGGCTTTTTGCCGGCCATATTCGGTGACGGGACAGCGCGAATCACGCGGGGAACGGAACGGAACGGAGCCGTCGAACACCTGGTTTGTGGAAAGGTAAATGACGAAGGTTCCGGCATGCTGAAGATTTTTTGCGAGCTGGGAAATTCCCTCGACGTTGATCTTCGCGGTTTTTTCCGGATCGTCTTTGCAATTCTGAAGACGGGTTTCTCCCGCGCACAAAATCGCCACATCCACAGGCTGTGGCGGGCGCCATTGCTGCACGTCATCCGCGAGATCGAGGTGGAGATTTTTTTTGGTGAGATTTTCGCGCCTGCGCGTCGTGCCCAGCACAGACAACCCCGTTTGCCGCAGCCGCTCAACCAGCGCGTTTCCCACCATGCCCTCGGCTCCGACAACGAGATAGTGCGGCTGTGACTGCGACATAAATTCCCAAGGTCAAAGCATCGTCACAAGACATCTGCCTGCGTCGCCGCTCCTGACCGTGTCCAGCGCCTTGTTTATTTCTTCCAAAGGAAACTGGTGCGTAATCTGCCCGGCTAGTTGAAGCTTGCCGTTTTGGAAAAGACGCAGGTAGCGCGGAATGTCGGCTGTGGGATCCGTGTGGCCGCCTTCACAGCCGGTGAGGACTTTGCCGAAATGCAGCGGAAGGGAATGAATGGTGATGTCCTGATCGTGGCGCGGCACGCCGACGAGAATCGTGCGCCCCTGTTTCGCGGTGAGTTTGTAGGCCAGTTCGATGAGGCGGACTTGACCGGTGTTTTCGACGAACACATCCACTCCCGCCGTCCCGACAATTTTGGTAATTTCACCGGCGAGGTCTGACTTGGCCGAGTTGATGACATGGGTCGCGCCAAACTTCCGCGCCATGTCGAGTTTGTGATCGTAAAGGTCAATGGCAATAATTGGATCCGCCCCAGCCATCGCCGCGCCTTGCACGGTGTTCAATCCCACGCCGCCGACGCCAAGCACGGCGACGGATTGCCCGATCTTGACCTGCGCATCGTTGTTGATCAGTCCGAGTCCGGTCGTAACCGCACAGCCCATGAGCGCGCCAATCTCGAATGGGATGTCTTTGCTGATCGGCGTGACGCGATTTTCCGAGACGACGGAATATTCGTTAAAGGTCGTCACCCAGCCGGAATTCACGGTGCGGCCGTTCCACTGATATTGGGCGGTCTTCGCGTGAATGCCGACGCCCTTGCGCCAATGCAGGCAGACGCGGTCGCCCTTTTTTATATGCGTCACGCCCGGCCCGGTATCCACCACGATACCGCCGCCTTCGTGGCCGAGCAGATGCGGAAGAAATTTGTCCGGCCCCTTGGAACCGGCGATCTCGCCAAGTTGCGCGCCGCAAATGCCGCTGCAATGGATTTGCACCAGCACCTGGCCGCATTCGAGCGGCGGAATCTCAATCTCGTCCACGACGAGCGGCTTGTTCAGTTCGGTCAGAATCGCGGCTTTGGTTTTCACGTTGGATTTCTACTCGAAGTAAATGAATTCATAATCGCCGGTGTAGCCGAAGTGCCGGTAAAGCCAGATCCATTCGGCGGTGTCGAAAAAGGATTCGCACGTCAAGGCCCAGCACTGGAGATTGAAAAGTTCCAACTCGCTGCGATAGCTCTCAAGCATGATGTAGCCTTGCTTGCCAACGCGCTCGATTTCGGCGAGCGCGGTCTTTAGCTCGAAGATGCGAAGGTTATGAAGGCAGCCGAGTGAAATGACCAAATCGAAATAATCGTCGCCGAACGGATAGGCATCCTGCGCGCGGTAATTGAAAAGCGTCGCCTTCAAATCCGGCAACGCCGAAGCCAGTCCGTGTTTGGAAATGTCGAAGCCGACGATCTCAAGCCCCGGCTGAATCTGCTGCATTTCGTAAAGCAAAAATCCCTTGCCGCAACCCACGTCGAGAACGCGCGAGCCGGCCTTCAGCCCGTAGGTGTCAATCAGCGCCTGCGCCACGGGTTTCCAACGACCCGGAAGATATTTGTAGCCGCCGTAGCCGAACCGGCGGTCGCCGTCCCAATAATCCTGCTCGTATTCCTTGGCCTTGTGCATGCAGAAAACTTTTTCGTCCACCATGCGCGCCAGATAATCGCGCTTGGTGCTGCGATGCAGCGGCGTGACAATGTTCATCAGGTTGCTCATCTGTTTTTTCCTTTGGTTAAAGTTTGGAACTTGGCGGCGATTTTCTCAATTGGTTTATCACGGTGATCAAGTTCGCTGAAGTGATATTGTATCTCGCCATCAAGCTGGCTTGCGAGCCATATTTGTCGGGAAAAACATCCGGGATGCCGATGCGTTTGAAGCGTTTTGATGGATTGAAGCCGGCTTCGGCGATGATTTCCGCGACCGCACTGCCGAGTCCGCCCATTAGCGTGTGCTCCTCGATGGTGACGATGACCGGCGCTTGCGATGACTTTTCCAAAATCGCCGCCGCATCCAGCGGTTTGATTGTGTGAACGTGAAGCACACCAACGCCGACACTTTGTTTTTCCAATTCCGCAGCGGCTTCAAGCGCCACTTGCAGACAAATTCCCGTGGCAATTATCAGCGCTTCACGGCCTTCGCGCATCGGAATCGCCTTGCCGATTTCGCAAGGCAGGTCGGCGCGGCTCACGACCGGGTCGCCGCCTTTGCCAAGCCGGATATAAACCGGGCCGTCCACGTCAAGCGTCTGCAACATTAACCGCCGCATTTCATCAGCGTCGGCGGGCGCGAGGATTGTCATGTTTGGCACGGCGCGGAGAATTGCGATGTCGTCGGTCGCCAGATGCGTCGGGCCGAGCGGGGCATAAACCACGCCGCCGCCGCTTCCGATGAGCCTGACTTTCGTTTTGTGCAGGCCGAGGTCCAGCACGATTTGCTCGAAACAGCGCCGCGTGAGAAACGTCGCTATGGTGTTGATGTAGGGAATTTTTCCTTCCAGCGCAAGACCGGCGGCCATCGTGACGATGTTCGCCTCGCTCACGGCTTCCATCAAAAACTGGTTCGGCAGCTCGGCCTTGAGTTGTTTGAGCGTTTCCGGCCCAAGATCGGAGCCGATGAAAACGACGCGCGGGTCGCGCTTCGCCAGTTCGTAGACCGTGTTGAGTGAAGTCTGGCGCATTATTCAGTTTCGATGGCGGTTAAAAGCGACGCGGCCTCCGCCTCGCTCACTCTGGCCTTGTGATGCCAGCTTAAATTGCGTTCGGTGAAGCTCACGCCCTTGCCTTTGATGGTGTGACAGATGATGGCCGACGGTTTGCCCGAGGCGAACGGCACGGCGGCCAGCGTTTTTTTCAATGCGTTCACGTCGTGCCCGTTCACTTCGCGCACAGAAAATCCGAACGCCTCCCATTTGGCGGCGAACGGCTCCAAATCCTGCACCTCGGCAATCGTGCCGTAAGTCTGCTGCTTGTTGTAATCAACCAGGATGGTGAGATTATCCAGCTTGTGTTTGGACGCGCACAGCGCCGCTTCCCAAATCGTGCCCTCGCTGCATTCGCCGTCGCCCAGCACAATGAAGACGCGATGCCGGTGCCCGTCGAGTTTCGCCGCCAGCGCGAAGCCGACACCCATCGAAAAACCGTGGCCGAGGCTGCCGGTCGAAGCTTCGATTCCGGGAACTTTGCCGTATTCGGGATGGCCGCCGAGAATGCCTTCACTTGTGCAAAATTTCCACAACTCCGCTTCGGGAAAAAATCCCTTGTCCGCCAGCACCGCATAAAGAGCGAGGCAGCCGTGGCCTTTGCTTAAAATAAAACGGTCGCGATCCGGCGAGCGCGGATTTCTTGCATCGTATTTCAGCACGTCGTCGTAAAGGACGCGCAGGATTTCCACGATCGAAAATGCCGCGCCGACATGTCCGCGCCCGCCGGCGGCGAGCGTGCGGATGATCGTCTGGCGCAATTGCTTCGAGCGCGGATCCAGCGCGATGGCTTCAGGCGCCGCCGGGGAAATGGTGTTGGTCATTTATGACTTGTGCGAGCATGAGCCGCGCTTTTTCGAGCTGGGTGGTTTTATTCCATGAATTTTTCTCGCCATCAGCAAAGCATCGTCGTGCCAAATTCTCAAGCGTAAATTCATTCAGCAAGATGGCGCACCACTTCAATCCGAACAACGGATAGACGGCGCGGACGCGGTGTTGCAGCTTCGGCACGCTGGCCAAGGCCGCCATCATGCCGAAAAAAAAGCGTTGCTTGAGCGCGGCTGGCAATTGCATTCCCGGATGCAGCAGAAAATCGGCGACCGTTTTAGCCGGATCGTCCCAGCCGAAATATTCGAAATCCAGGAAAACAAGCCGCCCGTCCGCGCCGCGCAAAGCGTTGTGAAATCCAAAATCCGACGGACTCAATGTGCGCTCGGCCATGGGAATTTCTGCAGCAGGATCAATTTCGTATTTGCAGCAAATTTCATGGCACCGTTGGCCGGCAATTTTGCGGAACGGCCTGATTTCGTTGCGCAAAAAATCCGCCAATTCAGGCTCGCTGGCTGACGCCTCGTCAAGCCGGCGAAATCGCTCGTCAATATTTTTTAGAATTGCCTCGATGGAAAAACACGCTTCCGACGCGGTCGGAAAATTCTTGGCCTTTTCCCGAATCGGCTAATAATTTCAGCTTTCGCAAAAATTCTACGGCTTGACCAATTTCTGCCTCGCCAATTTCCTCGGCACGCAAAAGTTGTCCAGGCACAAATTCATATGCCGCAATGTGACGCGCTTCGTCGGCGGCCAGCGGAGCTGGAACCTCACGCAGCCCCTCGCTTTTCAAAAACTGGAGCGCGCGAAATTCATTGCCCATGCGGTCGCGGTGATCCTGCGCGGATTGGAAATAAGCTTTGACCGCGACTGCCGAACCGTCCTCGCAATCAACACGAAAAACCCGGCTGTTGCGACCGCCTTTCAGTTTTTGAAAGGCGCGCGCCGTCTTTTTCAAGTCGCGAAGCAGCACCTCGCGGATGTCCTGCTGCAAATCAGAATCGTCGGTCGCAGGGAAAAAATGTCGGTCGAGTTCCAGCCAGCTTGCGAACGGTTGCGCGCCAGAACCGGTGAAGGCCACGCCATGCGGCGCGAAAAACATTTTTTTTGTTTCATGCGGAAAATCTTCTTCGGCGAAAACTTCCGCAAGATCGTCTATAAAATGCGTGCAGCGCAGCGTCCGGATGCGTTCGATTTTTTCCGCGCGCGTGGACTCAAAAAAAACATCGCCGGGGGAAAGTCCGAAATCCGAGAAAAAACCTTTTGTTTCCAGCCATTTTAGCGCCGACCGCCGCAAGTCCACCCGCTGGCCGTCGAGCGTGGCGAACTGCGTTTTGTGGCTGACAATCATAGCTTGCACCCGCAATTCCGCGCAGTGTCGGAGAAAAATATCAACCCCCTCGAATAACCTCGCGGCGTGCATTCGCGGGCCATAGACGATTGCCTGCAAGCGCGTCCACCGGTTTTCACCGTCTGGCAAAAGACGGATCGCGTCCCGGATTTTTTCCTTGTTCTTCGGCAATGAAGGTTCGATCAATCCTTCCTCGCAGGCGGCGAGATGAAACAGCTCATCGTAACAAACAATCGTGTTGTCGAGGTCAATGCCGATGACGAAATTTTGGCGCAAACTTTTCACTTCAGTCACCGGTTGTTGAACTTCAGCGGGCTTGTCACTTCAAAATGGTTTCGATGTGTTTCATCAAAGGGACGCGGTCAATGGGCCGCTGGTTGGCGACCACGCCGACGGCGTGCGCGCCGACGATGTTGGCCGTGAAACCGACGATTTCCATCGGCGCGTTTTGCGCCACGCAAAGCGACGTCACCGCAAACACGGCATCGCCCGCGCCGACCCGGTCAACGATGTGGCTGGTAAAGGCGGGCGACTCGATAAAGCCATTCTCGCGGTCATAGCAAAGACAGCCTTTGCTGCCGCGGGTGATGGTTGCGCGCCGGCAGGCAAGACGCTCGGCGACCTGTTGCGTGATTTTCCGGAGATCTTCTTGCCGGGTGCGGCAGTCGTGCCGGATTTCACTCTCGGAAATGCAAATGTAATCGGCGCGCGGATATTTTGAGATGGTGTTGAAGCCGCGGTTGTGCGCGTTGACTTGTGTGTTCACGGCGAGGAAGCGCGCCTTGTCCGTGATCACATTCACGGCGCGCGAGTCAAGCATGCCGTGCCCATAATCCAGCGCGAGCACGAGATCGTAATGCGGCAGCAACTCTTCGAGCTTCGCGCAAAGCTGCCGCGAGCCGGCTTCGTGGCTTTCCTTGTCGGTGATGACATAGACCTCGAACATTTTTTGGAACGGATAGTTCTCCACAAAACGGCGCTTCACAATCGTCGGCTCGTCTTCGAGATGAATGAAAGTTGTCCCGACCTTCGGGTTCAAACTTGACCGGATGAATTCCTCGTGCGAATTGACCGTGCCGAGAAAAGTGAGCAGATGGACGTTGTCACAGAAAGAGGCGAGATGGTTCGCCGCCGCGAGCGTCCCGCCGGCGAACCGCTCGGTGCGCAGATGCCGCGCGGCGAGGATCGGCTCCTTGCCGGATTTTCCCATCGTCTCGCAGTAATCGTATTCGTCAATGATCGCCTCGCCGACAAGCAGGACTTTTAAGTCTTTTGCCGCGCGGAGATAGCCGATGACTTCATCAACCGGATGCCGCGTCGTGAAGGAAGTCAGGTATTCGCTGACTTCTTTTGGCTGGCTCGCAAAGTGCCGGTTGATGAGGTTGGACGAACTGAACGTGATGTCGTCGGTGAAAACAATTTTTCCGCCCGCAGACTCGACGGCTGCCTGTTCGTGGATGATTCCGCCGGTGACATCCTTCGCCGCCTCGCGATAATCGGAACCTTTGACGTAAAAATCCGGCTTCAATAATTTGATGGCCTCGACGGCGCTCGACCAATTATTGATCGCGACAATGTCCACACATTCAAGCATGGCCAGCGCCTCCGCGCGCAAAGTTTCCGTGAACGCCGGCCGCCCTGGGCCTTTGTTCACGAAACGGTCGGGCGTGATGGTCACGACAAGCAGGTCGCCAAATTTCCGCGCGGCCTGGAGATGCCGCAAGTGGCCGATGTGCAGAAGATCAAATACGCCGTGACAGTGAACAATTTTGCGCCCCGATTTCCGTAGCGGCGCAAGCGTTTCCACGGCTTGTTCAAGGCTCTTGATTTTTTCAGTGGGAATCATGCGGAGGGAGAAAGTTTTTAGCTTTGTAAATATTTGAACCATTGGCTCGTCGCTTGCGCAATGGACTGTTTGTCCCAGACCGGTGCCTGCCGCCAGTAATCAATATTTTGAATCAACCGCGCGACGCCTTCTTCGAAACTGACGAGCGGTTCCCAAGCCAGTTCGGCGCGGATTTTTGAAATGTCCGCCCAGGTGCAATCGGGTTCGCCCGGCCGTTTCGGCAGATGAACAATTTCGCCGCCGCCGAGCAATTCCACCAGCCGGTTGACCGTTTGCGGCGCACCCGCACCGACATTGAAAACTTCGTTCACCCGATTCGTGGTCGCCGCGAGGAAAAAAGCGCGCGCCACATCACTCGCGTAAAGAAAATCACGCCGTTGCGTGCCGTCGCCGACAACCGTGAACGGTTTCCCGGCGAGCTTTTGCGCCAGAAAAACGCCGAAGACCGCGCCATACGCGCCCGATGTGCGCGAGCGCGTGCCGTAGGCGTTGAAAATGCGGATTGAATTGACGGGCAATTTGTAGACTTTGCCCCAGTGCAACACGGCTTCCTCGCCGAGATATTTGCTCAACGCGTAGGGATATTGCGGCTGGATCGGCGCGTCTTCGCGCGTGGGCGTCTGGGCGAGGCCGTAGCACGACGAAGAGGCCGCATAGACAAGTTTGCGAACCTGCGCGCGCCGCGCGCCTTCCAGCACGCGCACAGTGCCCATCACATTTGTGGAAAGGTAATCCACCGGGCGTTCGATGGAAGGCACGATGTCGCCGATGCCAGCAAAATGGAAAACGTATTGCGCATCCTTGAAAAGCGAATCGTCCTCCTTGATGTCGCAAATGTCGCGAACCTCGACATGCAGGTTTGAATTATTTTTGTGCGGGTCGAGATTTTGCAGCCGCCCGCCCGCAAGATTGTCAATGACGCGGACTTGATGGCCTTCACCCAGCAACAGGTCAACCATGTGACTGCCGATGAATCCGGCTCCGCCGGTGACGACTGCGATGCTCATTGGAGGCCGAGTTGTTTTACGGTGCGGACGTTGACGTAATTGTCATTCGTCAGGCTGTCGGGAAATTTTCCCTGCTTGAACGCGCGGCATAAATCGCGCACGGCGTCTTCGATGGTGCGCTTCGGCTTCCATCCCAGCCGCTCCGCAATCTTTCGCGACGAAACGTGATAGGAGCGGTTGTCGTTTGAAGTGGTCGTCTCGACGCGGATCGGCGCCTTTTCGGGAAATTCGTCCTCCACAACTTTGCGCACGAATTCCGCGAGTTGCGCGACGGTGTGGTTTTCGTAACCGGCGTTGAACGCCTCGCCCGCGATGAGTTCCGCCGGCGTGTCGAGCAATTGCACATACAGATCGGTGATGTCCTCGATGTGGACGTTCGGCCTTTTCTGCTTGCCGCCAAAAATGGTGATGACGCCCTTGCGGACGGCGTGGTTGGTCAGGATGTTGACGGTCAAATCGAAACGCATCCGCGGGGAATAGCCGCACACCGTCGCGGGCCGGATGATGGTACACACAAATCCGGGTGATTGATGGCGAAACAGGATTGGCTCGCAGAGACCCTTGTATTTGTTGTAGTCGGTGAGCGGCACGAACGGATGCTCCTCGGTAACTTCCGGCGCGTCGCTGACGCCGTAGACCGAACTGGTGGAAACGTAAATGAACCGCTTAACTCCGGCGGCTTTGCTCGCAAGAACCATCGGCTCGAAGCATTCAAAATTGATCGTGCGGCTCAACGACGGGTCCAGATCGAAACTCGGATCATTGGAGATGCACGCCATGTGGATCACATAATCCGCGCCCGCCACCGCCTCGGAATATTTTTTCGTGTCGCGAATATCGCCTTTGACGACCTTCAAATGCGGATGCGAAGGCAATCCCTGCGCGCCAAAAAGTATCCCATCATAAACAACCACCGCATAACCGGCGTTAAGCAGTTTCGGAACGAGAATGCAGCCTTTGTAGCCGGCTCCGCCGGTGACCAGAACGTTTTTCATAAAACTTTAAGAGTGAATCAAGCAGGTGCGGCTGGCCAGTTTTTTCTTTTTTGGACGCCGGCAGATTAATGATTTTTATGCATCTTGACGCTGTGACGGGGCAGACGTAACCAGACGAATTATTCAACGTCAACCATGAATGTGGAGATTTCGAAATTTTAATTTTTCACGCGGTTTCGCCAAAAAAATTCGCGCCGGAAAATTTTTCCATTAAACTCCGCGCGTGCAGCATACGATTGTCCATACCATTGAAGCCAAGGGCCATTGCGCGCCGTGGCTGTTTCTCGCGCTGTTCATCGCGGCGTCGTTCCTGATGATCTGGCGGCTCGAAGCGATGAGCGGGCGCGGCTTCGAAGGAACGGTGCTCGGCACGCTCGTCATGCCGTATTGTTCCGGCCTCGGAAACCTGATCTTCGCCTTCATCCTCGGCCGCAACGGCGGCAGCGGCACGGACGTGATGACCAACTCGCTCGTCAATAACGTGACGAACATGACGCTCGTGCTCGGTTTGCCGGCGATCATCTGGGGAATAAAAGTCCTGCCGGCAAAAAATAAAAATTCCGCCGGCAAAAAATCCAAGGGCGCGGGCAAGACGCAGGAACTGAACCGGCTTTCGCTACTGCTGACACTTACGGCGGTTTTATTTTTCACCGGCGCAGTCTGGGCGCTCGGACGCAAAGGCACTTTGAATTTCAATGACGGGTTGGTTCTCGTCGGACTTTTTCTATTCTGGCAATGCTTTCACGTTTTTGACGTTCTCAAATCGAATGTGCGGCAGGGAAAATCTTTGGGCTGGACCCTGCCATTTGACCTAGCGCTGCTCGCCATCGGCGCTTATGGAATTTACATCAGCACCGACTGGCTCGTGGACTGGATTTCGCACATCCACACCGGCTTCATCAGCGCGAAACATCTCGGCTGGTTGAGCGGCTGGCTGATGGTGCTGCCGAACGCGGTGCTGGCGCTTTATTACGGCTGGCGCAAACAGCCGGAGACGGTTTACGCCTCGCAAGTCGGCGACGCGCATGTGTCCATTCCGCTGTGCCTCGGCATTTACACGCTGTATCACACAATGGCGATGCCGGGATTTTTCCACGTCGGGATGTTCATTCTCCTCGGCGCAACGCTGCTGCATTTATTCTGCGTCGCGCTGCTCGGCCAGCTGCCGCGCGCCGTGGGCTGGGCGCTGGTCGCGGCTTACGGCGTTTTTCTCTACAAGGGTTTGCTCGGCTAAAGTGTCGCCGTGAAGAAGCAAAATTATTTTTTGAAAAACTGCGTGTCCGAAGTGATCAGCAAAGGACTCATCCGCAGCTTGTCGCCAATTTCCGCGAACGGCACCTGCGCCTTCAGCCATTTCGGGTCTTTGGCGATGGTGTCCATGGATTCACGCGTGTTGTTGCAGATGAGATAAATCGCCACGCCCAAAACCATGAACGCCTCGAACCGCGTGCCGGCGGCGTGCCGCGCGAACGCAAAATCGCCCACACCGTAATTCGCGCCGAGCAATTCCGCGCGCAAGGAGCCGAGGTCGTTCGCGAAATTTTTTAGGAAATCGTCGTTGCGCGGGCCGACGTAGGCCAGCACACGCGCTTTGTTCTCCGCGAGCGAGACAACCGCCCATTCGTCGAAAACGGTCTTGCCGTAGTGCGCGTCCATCTGAGCGGCGCACATCTTGATCAGCGTCTTGGCTTCGTCCAGCGTCATAAAGTTTTTTGGAGAGAAGCAGTTTTGCCGCCACGAGACAAGGGAATTCCGAGGCCGACAAAATTTAACTTTGCCACCGCCGGAAAATCCATATTCTGCCCGCACTCATGCAAGCGCCAGCCCTGCCGGAAAATCCGCCCGCGTCCAGCGGCGGCGGGAAACTTCTGGCGCGCGCGCGCCGGCTGTCCAATTTTCTGCTCGCCGCCGTTTTTTTGTTCGCGCTCGGCAATGTTGCCGCCAAACCGGATTCCAACTGGCCGGAAGCGCTGCTGCTCGTGCTGGCAGCCATCAGCACGCTGGCCACGCTCGCCCGGCACCTGCCGTTGCAAAATGTCTTGCTGGCCGCGCTCTTCATCGCCGCCATCGGCGGCGTGGCGCATACAGTCGGCGTCAAAAGCGGAATTCCGTTCGGCCCGTTCATGTTTGGCCCTGAGGCCGGCCAGAAATTTTTTAACACGCTGCCATGGACGATGCCGGTGCTGTGGGTGGTTGCGGTTTTGAGTTCGCGTGGCGTGGTGCGGCTGGTTTTGCGTCCGTGGCGCAAAATCCGGAATTACGGCTTCTGGCTCATCGGGCTGACGGCATTGTTCACGACGCTCTTTGACTGTGCGCTCGAGCCGTTTGCCGCGCACGCAAAACATTATTGGATTTGGACGACGGCGGGCTATGCGCTGACGCCACAAGGCGCGCCGCTGTCCGATTCTGTCGGCTGGTTTGTCGTCACGCTGCTGATCTTGGCGTTCGCCACGCCCGTGATGATCAACAAGCAATTGAGCAAACGCAGCGCGCCGGATTTTCTTCCGCTCGCCGTCTGGCTGGGCGCAATTTTGCTTTTCGCCACCGGCGCGGCGTTGCACGGACTCTGGCTGGCGGCGGGCGTGGACGTGATTATTTTTTCGACCGCCGCCGTGTTTGCAATTCGCGGCGCGAGATGGTGAACGGTCAGCGCGCGCGGCGCTTTGGTTTTGGACTGCGCAGTTTTTCTTTTGCTTCAGGCGGTGGAGCGGGTTGATCCGGAGTCGCGCGGGCCAGCAAGACAAATCCCGCCACAAAAAACGACATTAGCGCCGGATAAAGGTGGCGCCCGCCACTGATGCGGTTCGCTGCTGTCGAGAGCCCCGGCGTATTGCAGGGGGTTTGAAAGGTCGGCGCTTTCAACCGTGGCTTATAAAGATTGCAAAAACGAAAAATATCAGAGACAATTGAAGGACTGCCCAACGCAGTTTACCGCCATGCAACCACGCAAGGACGAGCAATAGCAGGCATGCCCAGCCCACGCCGAGCGTGGCTTGGTCGAAGAGCGATTCGAAGCCGGTCCATTTGCCCTGCCACACGGCATGCTGATTGTCGGGCGCGCTCCAACTCGCGAAATCGTTGTTCAAAAACCGCCGCGACACGAAAGCCAGACTGACCATCGGTAACATACCAATGACGGTTCCAAAATTTTTTATCAAATCTCCGAGCCACCCAGAACTGGCATTTTGAACGGGATGGTGCATCTGGAAAATCACAAAGGGGATCCACCCGGCCACTCCGAGCAGGATGACCAGACCGATCCGGTGCAACGGCCAGAAGGCAGCGCGGCTGTCCTTGTCCAGCAACAGCAAAATGCCCCAGAAGCCGAGCAGAACCATGCCCTCCAATTTCACCATGGCGGCGGCCATGAGCAACAGCAGCCCGAGCCGGATGCGTCCGGACTGTTTATCCGCCATGCCGAGCGCGAGTTGCAGCGAGCCTGAAACGGTGAAAAAAAGAAGGGGAATCGTCCCGCCTTCCCCGCGCGTGTATTCCACCGTCAACGGAAGCAGGATGATGGCGGTGACAATGGACGCGACCAGCCAGGGTTTTTTGCGCGGAAATTTTCCCGCGCCGAGAACCGCCCAGCCGAGCAGCACCAGCATCCATTGATTCCAGAATTTGGTGACGAATTCATCCACATGGCCGATCACGCCGTAAGTGAACGTGTGCAACAGGGACGGCAGCAGCGGATATTCCATGTTCATGTAGGCGAACGCCGGGTTTTGGAACCAGGTCCAAAGGTCTGATCCGGAGCAGAGATAAAATATTTTCGACTTGAAAGCCCAGAACGACACGGCATCGAATTCCAGCAGACCTTCCGTGCCGGCCAGACGGAAAAGGCACCACGACATCAAACCGGCGGGAATCAACAGCAGCCACCAGAGCTGGCGGACGTGGATTTGCTGAAATTGCGCGCGCCTTTCGCGGAACAATAAAATTATTTCCACCGCCGCCCAAAGCATGATGACCACGCCAAATAAATGCTCCAGCCGCACACCAGCCATGCGCAGGGCAAGAAACCCTTGCGTCAGAAAAAATGCGCCGAGCGCCAGCCCGCCCGCCAGCAATTCCCCCAACGACAGGACATTTTCCAATTCCTTGAACAGCAGGCGGACGACGCGCGTTCCGGCCAGCGCAACAGCCAGCGGCAGGAGAAATGCGATGACTTCATCGCCGGCTGGAATCGGCGGCGGCCCGCTTTGCGGTGGCGAAAACGGCTTTAACATATGCGGAATTCCCATCGCCCGTCGGGTGCCTCTTGCAACACCAGAGTATAACCGGCCTGAGCCAGTTCATCCAAGGAGGCTGGATTGCGGCCTTGCGCGCTGCCGGTGGCGTCGTAGGTTGGCGGCTGACCCAGTGAAATGTCAACGTGGCGCGGGAAAAGATAATTATTTAGAAAATAATAGTAGCCCATCTTGCCGCCATTTTCCGGCCCCAACATTTCCTGCCAGAAAAACCCGGGCATTCGTCGGAATCTGCGCGTCCACGGAACGGCCAAACGCCGACAACGGAATGCACACGGAATCACGTTTGATGGGATCGGGTTCATTTCCGAGCATCGTCGCCCGTTGCTGAAACTGGTAATACATAACCCATGCCCGGTCTGTTGCGGGTCGGCAAAAAAAGTTTCATAAATCGCGGCCACCGCCACCGCCACCGCCGCCGCAACCGTGCACCATCCCAGCCAACGAACCAATCCGCTTTGACGCCGGAGCCGTACTTTGTGGAGGCAACATAATGGGCAGATGATGCGGGTTGCCGCCGCATTTTCAAGCTGATTGCAGCCGGAATAATTTTAAGAAAAATGAGCGTTCGATTTCATTTACCGGGAATTCCGACGCTTGCGGATTTGGTTATCTTCAAACGCGCCACGCGCGGGCCGTCCATTTCTTCCACCCGCAATTCGCACGTGCCGATCGCCAGCGTGTCGCCGGATTTCGGGAAGCCGCCGAATCTCTGCGTCACCCAGCCGCTCGCCGTCGCGATGCCCTCGTCGTGCTCGACCGTGCCGATGATTTTTTCCAGCTCATGCAGCGGCAGCGTGCCGGCCACTTCCCAGACATTTTCGCTGACGCGCGCCAGCTCGGATTTTTCCGAATCGAACTCGTCCTGAATCTGCCCGACGAGCGCTTCGAGCACGTTTTCCAAAGTCACGATGCCGGTCGTGCCGCCGTATTCATCCACGACGACGGCGAAATGCGATTTCCGTTCGAGAAACAGTTGCAATAATTTTTCCAGCCGCGCCGTTTCGGGAACGTAAATCAATTTCCGCGCCACCGGCAGCAAGTCAGCGCCGGTCACTCCGTTTTCGCGCAACGCGTATAAATCCTTGATGTGAACGACGCCGGGCGTTTTGTCCAAGTCACCGTTTTCGCATAATGGAAAGCGCGAGTAGCGGGTTTTTTCCGCAAGCGCGAGACATTCCGCAAATGTCGCGTCGGTGTCGAACGCGGTGATTTCGTGGCGCGGGCGCATGACTTCGCGCGCGGTGCGATGGCGCAGGTCGAGTGCGTTCAGGATAATGTTGCGCCCCGCCGCCGTGCCGCCCGCCGCGCGTTGCGACGCGGAAAGCACGAGCCGCAATTCCTCCTCGGAATGGACGCTGTGAAATTCCTCCGTGGAAAATCCCAGCCGTTGCAAAACCAATTGTGACGAACGGTGCAGCAGCCAGATGAACGGAAAAGAAATGCGATAAAACCAGTTCAACGGCCCGGCGGTCCACAGCGATATTTTCAACGTGTGTCGGATGGTGATCGCCTTCGGCACCAGTTCGCCGACGACGATCAGCAGATAACAGTTCACGAAAAAGCCGACGCCGATGGCGATGCCGCTTTGCACTTCATCCGACGTGATTTTGAACAATTCAAAAAGCGGATTCAGCAAATCCCGGAACACCGGCTCAATGACGACGCCGAGGCCGAGACTGGCGAGGGTGATGCCGAATTGCGTCGTGCTGATGTAGGAATCAATATGCGTGACGATGTGCCGCGCCATCTTCGCGCGGCGGTTGCCCTTCGCCACGAGTGCTTCGAGTTGCGTGTCGCGGATGCGGACGAGCGCAAGTTCCGCCGCGACAAAAAAGGCGTTCAGCAAAACCAGCAGAGCCACCGCCAGCAATTTCAAGCCGTCATGGATGAGTTCGGTCCAGTTCATAAACGAATCATCCTCGTTCTCATGCTCACCCTCATCCTCAACTCAAAAATTTGAGAATGAGGATGACGATGAGGATGAGCAGGGATTGATTTCACAATTTTACTTCGCCGAACATCAGTTTCAAAATGTCTTCCAGCGTCACGATGCCGGCTTCGCCGCCGTCGCGCGCCAGCACGATGGCGAGCCGCTGGCCCGCGCGCTGCATCCGGCGCAACGCGATCTCCAGCCGCACGTCTTCTTCCATGAACAGCGCGGGCGCCATGTGCGCGGACGCGGGATGTTGCAGATCAAGCGTGCTGAACAACAATGTGTTGACCGCGAGCAGTCCCGCGATGCGGCGACGGCCATCGCGCGTCTCCCAGACCGGCAGGCGCGAAACATTTTTCTCCCGCGCAAGCTTGAATGCTTCACCGACCGGCATGTCCTTTTCAACCGCCACCATTCTCGCAATTGGAATCGCAATCTGGCCGACGCTGAAATTTTGCAGGTCGAGCACGCGGTTGATCATCGCCCGCTCATCGCTCGTGAACGCCTGGGCCGATTCCTGCATCACCGCGCGCATTTCCTCGCGGTTGCCGAACAGCCGCCCCGTGAACGCCTGCCCGCCCGTCCATTTCAAAATTGTTTTGGAAACGTCCGCCACGATCAAAACCACCGGACTCAAGGCAAAATTCACGAGCCGGAAAATGTTCGCCGCCGAAAGGCACAGCGAATTCGGATGCGCGCGGAACAGCATTTTCGGCAGCAAATCGAAGAACGTAAAAAATAAAAAAACAACCGCCGCAAAAATTACGATGGCCCAGTTGCGTTGCCCCGGCAGCCACTCGTGGATTTTTGCGAGTAAAAAACCGAGGATCAGAAAATTCGCCAGTGTGTTGCCGACGAGGATCGTCCACAGGAATTTCTCCGGGTTTTCGAGAAAGCCGTTGAGCAGTTTCGCCGACGGCTTGCCCGCGCGCGCCAGCCGCCGCACGCGCAGCCGGTTCAGCGTGAACACGCCCGCCTCCATGCCCGACAGCAGAAACGACAGCAGCAGGCACAAACCCAGCCCGATCCAGTTGAAAATGTTCGTGTCCATTTTATTTGGTTCGCTGCACCAGCAATTCGCGCACGCGCCGTTCGTCCACGATCTGCGCGGTGAATTTTAGATCGTGAAACGTCGCCGACGCGCCGACACCCGGCACCACGCCCAGCATGTGCGTGAGCAAACCGCCCATCGTTTCAACCTCGTCCGCGCCGCCGAGCGCGGGAAATTCGCGGCGGAAATCGTCCAGCCGCATCGAGCCGTTCACGCGCCAGCGGCCGGGCGAAATTTTTTCCATGACGAACCCTTCCGTCTGCGCGGCGGTGCGGATTTTTCCGACGAGTTCGCCGAGAATGTCTTCCATCGTCACCAAGCCCGCGACGCCGCCAAATTCATCCAGCACCACCGCCAGACCACGATGCTGTTTCTGCAAACTTTGAAAAAGCTGGAGCAGGTTCATCGTCTCCGGCACGAATGACGGAAACTCGATGACTTCCGACAGATCAATTTTCGGATTGAGCAGCAATGCGCGCGTGTTCAAGATGCCCACGATCGTGTCCGGCGCTTCGTCATACATCGGCAGGCGGCGATGCTTGAATTTTTTCGCGGCGGCGATCATTTCGTCCACCGTCGCCTCGTCGGAAATGCACGCCATGCCCGTGCGCGGGCGCATCACGTCGCGCGCCGTGCGGCGGTCGAGGCTGATGATTTGCAGGATGATTTCCTTTTCCGATTCCGCGAGCGTGCCCTGCCGGTAAGCCATGTCGAGCAGCTCCTGATATTCCGCGTCCGTGAGCACGGGCGCGGGCGTGGCGGTTTGCGTCGCGGATTTTTTAAGAAAAATGAAATTCAGCCATTGCGCCGCGCGATAAACCGGCGTGCAAATTTTTTGAAAACCCAAAAGCAGCCAGCCGACGCGCAACGCCCAGCGTTCCGGCCTGCGCACGGCCAATGTTTTTGGAAAAACCTCGCAGACAATCAGCGTCAAGGCCAGCAGCGCGATCATCGTCAGCGCCAGCGCCCAGCCCGCGTCGAAGACCATCCGCAGCGCGACCGCGAGCATCGCGGCGTTGGCGAACGTGTTGCCCAGCGCCAGCGTCGCCAGCAAATCCTGCGGCCGTTCGAGCAGTTGCGCGACGATTTTGCCCGCGACCGGATGGCGTTCGGCCAGTTGCCGCACCTGCCATTGGCCGAGGGAAAAGAGCGCCGTTTCCGCCAGCGCAAAGAAGAAACTCGCGCCCGCGAAAAGCAAGATCGCCGCCATCGCTTGTTCCATGCGCGGATGTTAAGCGTAAAAGCTCAAACGGAAAAGACCAATCCTCGTGTTCGTTTCAGTTGCCAAACACCGCCTTTGTCGTTTCCATATTTTCAACGATTTTCTACGTTAGGAAATACTTTTAGGACCAAAGGCTTCGTCCATTGTTAGCTTCTGTTTCAGAAGATTGCCGACTGCGTTTTGCTGTTCGCTTATGGATTTGATTCCGCGTTTCCCGTGGATGTCTGGATTGAACGCGCTGCAACGGCTATATTTCCCGCGCCGCCGCGCCAGCGAGCCACGCCTGCGCCGCTTTGCCGCCACGCATTTCGGCCCGCACGCCGGTTACGCCCAGCAATATCTTTTCATTACATGCGGACGAAATTGAAATAGCTTTTGCTTGATAAAAATTTGCCGGTCAACTTTCATAAGCCCTGATGAAAGCTGTAATTGCAAAAATCAATCATGCGCGCGGGCGTGCATGAAATGCGGCTAAATAATAAAATCTATGTTTGCCGATGTTGTTTTTCCCCATGCTGCCGCTGCTTATTTTGCCAGCATGTTTGTGCCGCTGTCGGTGTTGTTAGCTTTGGCCACCGAATGCGGCGTTTATATTTATTTCCAGCGAGGCATCATTTCGCTTTGGCGGCTCCTTGCTATCGTCCTAGGCGTCAATATTTTTTCGTGGCTGGTTGGTGGTTTTTTGTCATGTTTGATTCCAGACCGCTTCGTTCCACAGTTACCAGCCGCAGTAGATGACTTGGTTGTTTTTGCTTGGGCATGTTTTTTGAGCACCGTTCTTGAATATTTGCCGCTATGGATTTTTCGGAAGAAATTAGTTTTTCGGAGGCTTGGACTTTGTGTGATTTCGGCCAACATCGCGGGTTACATCGTGATTGCGATTATTTTGAAATTGAACCATTTTTAGTGCCTAACAATTGGA
>CAVTVI010000027.1:0-18227 GCA_963738175.1 uncultured Verrucomicrobiae bacterium | reverse complement strand
CCGGCGTGCCAATCTGCTCGATGCGGCCATCGCGCAAAATCGCCACGCGGTCGGAAACTTCCAGCGCCTCCTCCTGATCGTGCGTTACAAAAAGTGTCGTGATGTGGATTTCGTCGTGCAACTGGCGCAGCCAGCGGCGTAATTCTTTCCGCACTTTTGCGTCAAGTGCGCCGAACGGTTCGTCGAGCAGCAAAACTTTCGGCTCGACGGCGAGCGCGCGGGCAAGCGCGACGCGCTGCCGCTGGCCGCCGGAAAGCTGCGACGGAAATCGTTGCGCCATCGGCTCAAGCTGGATGAGCTTCAGAAGTTTTTCCACGCGCGCGCGGATTTCCGCTTCCGGCGGACGTGTTGTTTTCGGGCGCACGCGCAGACCAAAGGCGATATTTTCAAAAACAGTCAGATGCCGGAACAGCGCGTAATGTTGAAACGCAAAACCGGCCTTGCGCTCACTCGCGGGAATCATCGTCACGTCCTCGCCGTAAAACAGAACGCTCGCATTGCCGGGGTCGGGAAATTCCAAACCGGCGATGATGCGGAGCAACGTGGTCTTGCCCGAACCGGACGGGCCGAGCAGCGCGACGAGTTCGCCAGACTCGACCTTGAGGCTCACGCCGTCGAGCGCGGTGAAGCTGCCGAACTTTTTCGTGACGTTTTTGACTTCGACGCTCATATCAATATCAACCGGCCTTTCTGGCAATCGGCACGGGCGTGAACGCCGTTCCGCGCAACTCGTTGTTTCGATATTCCACCCACGTTTTCAGCGCGAGCGTGACGAGCGCGAGGAACGTCAGCAGCGACGCCACCGCGAATGCGCCGGTGAAATTATATTCATTATACAGAATTTCGACGTGCAGCGGAATCGTATTTGTCTGGCCGCGGATGTGTCCGCTCACAACCGAGACCGCGCCGAATTCACCCATCGCGCGGGCGTTGCACAAAATCACGCCGTAAAGCAGTCCCCACTTGATGTTCGGAATGGTCACGCGCCAGAATGTCTGCCAGCCGCTGGCGCCAAAACACGCGCGGCCTCCTCTTCGGTGCGGCCCTGCGCCTGCATGAGCGGAATCAATTCACGAGCAACGAACGGGAACGTCACAAAAATCGTCGCCAGCACGATTCCCGGCACGGCGAAAATGATTTTGATATTGTGATCGATCAGCCACGGGCCAAACCAGCCCTGCGCGCCGAAAACCAGGACGTAAATCATGCCGGAAATCACGGGTGAAACGGAGAACGGCAGGTCAATCAGCGTGAGCAAAATGTTTTTGCCGCGAAAATCGAACTTCGCAATCAGCCACGCCGCCGCCACGCCGAAAACACAATTGAGCGGAACGCAAATCGCCGCCGTGATAAGCGTCAGTTTGATGGCACTCCAGGCCATCGGATCGGCGAGCGTTTGAAAATAAAAACCCAAACCCTTGGCGAACGCCTGCGCGAAAACGGAAATGAGCGGCAGAATCAAAAACAATCCGAGAAACAAAAATGTCGTTCCGATCAGCAGCGCGCGCACGAACGATGATTCGGTCGTCGCGCGGCGTTGAACGTCGCGGGGCGGCACGCTGGATGTGGCAACGGTTGTCATGACAGGCTGGAGGCGTGATGGCGGCTGCTCCACCATTGCAGCAGGTTGATGGCAAGCAGCAGCACGAACGAAACGACGAGCATCACGACGGCAATCGCGGTTGCGCCCGCATAGTCAAATTCCTCCAGCTTGGTCATGATGAGCAGCGGCGTGATCTGGGTTTTCATCGGGATGTTGCTGGAGATGAAAACGACCGAGCCGTATTCGCCGAGCGCGCGGGCGAACGCGAGCGCAAAGCCGGTGAGCAGCGCCGGCGTCAGCATCGGGAAAATGACGCGCCAGAAAATCTGCCAGCGGTTCGCGCCGAGGCTAGCGGCGGCTTCTTCAATTTCGGGATCAATGTCCTCCAAAACGGGTTGAACCGTCCGCACGATGAACGGCAGGCCGATGAACGTGAGCGCGACAAAAACTCCGAGCCGCGTATAGGAAACCTTGATTCCGAGCGGCGCGAGCCATTCGCCGATCCAGCCATTGGGCGCGTAAATCGTCGCCAGCGTGATGCCGGCAACGGCGGTCGGCAGCGCGAACGGCAAATCCACCAGCGCGTCCACGATCTTTTTTCCGAAAAATTTATAGCGCACCAATACCCACGCGACGATGAGGCCGAAGATTGCGTTGACGAGCGCGGCCAGAAAGGACGCGCCAAACGTCAGGCGATACGATGCGAGCGCGACCGGCGAAGCGACGGCGTGGCAGAATTGCGCCCATGACAGCGTGCTGGTTTTCCAGAACACCGCCGCGAGCGGAATCAGCACGATGAGGCTCAAATACAGCAGCGTGTAGCCGAGCGTCAGTTTGAAGCCCGGCAACACTCTCATTTTTTTTGCTCCGAGTTGTCTGGTCGCCACAAAATTAGAGGTTCGGAGCGTAGGCGATGAACTTGTTGTATTCGAGCAAAATTGTCTGGAGCGCGGCCACGAACGCCAGTTCCTTCAGATATTCCGGTGGCGCGGAAGGCGTTTCCAAAATAATTTCAAATGGACGCGGACGCACCTTCGGCGGCGCGGACAAAATGCCGTCGTAGCAATCGCGGATGATTCCGTTGCGCGCGTTGAAACCGTCAATAACCGGACGCCCGTCGCGCGGCAGAAATTTTTCGGCGGCGGCGAGCGCGGGCTGGATCAAATTTTCCGTCAGCGTCGCGCCGCGTGCGAAACCGTAAAAGCCGTCGCTCGAATCATCTGTGTGCAGCGCGATGATTCCCTGAAACGAACGCGACTGTAATTCGGCTTGCAGCAAACGCACTTCCGGCGCGGCGGAATTTTTCCAGAACTCGCGGTTCAAATCTTTTCCGCTGCGCGAAAATCGCGTGGCGTCCTCGAAGCCGGTTGGATTGCAGACCGGATAAAACGAAAGATAGTAGCCGGTCGCGAGTTCGGGATGTGCTTCGAGCAGCCGGATGAATTGGACGAGCGCGTGCGCGCCTTCCGGCTCGTCGCCGTGGACACCCGCAAAAATGCCGACGCGGATTGGTGTGTCGCCGCCGCGCGGGCCGACAAAAAGATAGCGCGGTAATTCGTAATTTTCGCCGCCCACTTCAAATCTCGCGTCGTGGTTCGCGACGAGGTTCGGCGAGTTCGCCGCAATCTGTTCCAGCGGTGCGAGCAGTTCGGCGATGGAACGGCGCTGGTTTCGCGCCGGCTGGACAGCGGTCTTGAATGGTGCGGCGATGGTCATAATATTTTTTGGTTGTGCTCGTTTTTCTTTTGAAGGGGCGGCGGCTTGTCAGGTAAAACTAACCGCCGCCTCATCGGAGGAACCATGAACTAGTTTTGCGGTTGGAAGATCTGGTCAAAAATGCCGCCGTCGGCAAAATGGATTTTCTGCGCCTTGGCCCAGCCGCCGAATTCCTGGTCAACGGTGACCAGTTTCAACTGGGTGAAATTGTCCGCATATTTTTTGGCGATGGCTTCATTGCGCGGGCGGTAGAAATTTTTCGCCGCAATCTCCTGGCCTTCGTCGGAATACAAATAATCAAGATACGCCCTGGCCACTTCCGTCGTGCCGTGGCGTCTGGCGTTTTTGTCCACGACGGCCACGGGCGGTTCGGCCAGGATGCTCAACGGCGGCGTGACGATTTCAAACTTGTCCGCGCCGAATTCTTTCAAAGCGAGATGCGCCTCGTTTTCCCACGCGAGCAACACGTCGCCAATTTCGCGTTGCGCGAACGTTACGGTCGAGCCGCGCGCGCCGGAGTCCAGCACGGGAACATTTTTATAGAGTTTGGTGATGAATTCCTTCGCCTTCGCTTCGTCGTGTCCGTAAGTTTCGAGCGCATAAGACCACGCGGCAAGATATGCCCAGCGCGCGCCGCCGGAAGTTTTTGGATTTGGCGTCACGACAATCACGCCCGGCTTGACCACATCGTCCCAATCCTTGATGCCTTTCGGATTTCCCTTGCGGACGAGAAACACAATCGTCGAGGTGTAAGGCGTGCTGTTGTCGGGCAAACACTTTTGCCAGTCGGCGGGCAACAATTTCGCCTGCTGCGAAATCGCGTCAATGTCGTAAGCCAGCGCGAGCGTGACGACGTCGGCTTCGAGGCCGTTGACGACGGATTGCGCCTGCTTGCCGGAACCGCCGTGCGATTGCGAGACCACCACGTCGTCGCCCGTTTTCGCCTTCCAATATTTGTCGAAGGCGGTGTTGTATTCCTGATACAACTCGCGCGTCGGGTCATAGGAGACGTTGAGCAATTTGATTTCCTCTGCCTGCGCCGCGCTTGCGAGCGCAAGCACCACTAGAATTTTCAAAAATGTTTTCATGTTTTTATTTTTAAGTTTCCGATTCGGTTAAAATGCCAGTTGGATGCGCGTGAAGAAAACGTTTTCCGCCTGGCGTGTGACGATGGCCGGAGCCGTCGTGCCCGCGCCGCCGCCGCCCATGAATGTCGTGTGCGAAAAGCTCGCGTTCAGGCGGATGTTTTTGTTGAGATACCAGTTCAAACCCGCCGACCAGGCCTGTGCGGCGGAAGCCGACGTGCCCGGATTGGCGAACAACGGGAACGCGGCGTTGTCAATGTCCAGCTCTGCGTAACGCGCGACCACTTGGAACGCGCCCCACTGGCCGTTGTGCGGATCAAACGGATGCAGCGGGGTGATTCCGTTGAACGAGGCGTTTTCCCCGGTCAATATCCAGCCGCCGGAAATTTCCCACGCCGTGTTGTGCAAGTCTGCATTGGCCGCGGGACTCGCTGGAGCGGTGCTTCTGACGCCTTGATCGGAAATGGCGTATTCACCCAACAGGCTCAACGGCCCGTAATAGTAATAACCTTGCGGTGAAAGGCGCCAGTGCTCGCCGCTCGCCGTAACCGTTCTGCCTGCGGGATTGTAAGCAAAGAATTGCTGCTGTCCGTCCGTCGTATAGCCGTTGTTGTTCGGCAAGTCGTTTGCGCTGGACGTGCCATTTTGCGAAGTGCCGGCGACGCCAAACCCGAAGCCTTGCAAGGCCGTGATGTCCGAACTTTTGAAGGGTTGCGCAAACAGGCGTCCGGCAAATTCAACTTCATTTTCGAAGGCCGTGTTGACCGAATTCCGCTCGTCGCCCACGCCGTTGAAAATGCCCGCCGCGTAGCTCAACACGCCGCCGTTGATGTCGCCCCACAATTGCAGGCCGACATCGCGGTTCGGCACAAGATCCGTGGCCAGCGAACGCTCGTTAAACGAGGTGTTCACGTCCGCCTGCAATTGCTCCAAACCTTCCGGTGTCTTGAATTTGCCCGTGCGCAATTGCAGCCACGGGGCGTAGCGATAATTCCCGTAAGCATCGAAAATCGTAACGGACGCCGCTCCGCCCGATGTTCCGCCGAAATCGGGCGTGAAATTGAAATCAAAGTCGCGGTAGAGCGTTCCTTGAAAAATCGGGCGCGCCCGGCGCAAAATAAATCCGTCATTGCCGTTCTTGTTGACGGAGTCGTCGAAAAACGTGCGGCTGTCCACCTGCAACACACCCTTGAGGCTGAACACAAAATTCGAGTCGGCCGAACTTGCGGTGAAACCGCCCGAACCGACGCTCAACTTCGGCTGCGTTTTGGCCAGCGCCGCCGCCGCGTCCTGATCCAATTCGCGCTCGCGCGCGAGAATCCGCACTTTCTGATCGAGTGCCTGAATTTGTCCATTGGCAACGTTAGTGGTGGTCTGCTGGTCCGCCGCACGCTGCTGTTCAAGTGCCTCGACCTTCTGGCCAAGTTCGCGGAGTTGTTGCTTCAAGGCTTCAATGTCGGCATCACGATTGGTATCGGTGGTGCCGCCGGCGGCAAGTGAAGTGAAGGCCAGTTGCGCCCCTAGAAGGGTCGCCAGCCATATTTTGTTCAGTTTCATTTTATGTTTCAGTTTTCAGTTTTACACCGCTTCCAATTTTTTCGGTCAGCAGCCGGTTTGTTTTCGGATTTGTGCCTCCAGATTTCTGGTCGGCCTAAATTATCTTCCCGCGCGGCTTGTCGAGCCGCACCCGCTCGGTCTTTTCAATCTGCGTCACCTGCGAGCCATGAACCACAATTTGCACCACGCCGTAACGCAAAGAGCCGACCTGCTGCCGGACGACTTCCTGCCAATTTGCCTGCTCATCGCCGCTATCGGCTGTTTTAATTGAGACCGCGCTCATATTTTTTAATTTCTAATTACGACTTTAATTATCGTTATTAAGACCAAATAAAAAATTCACAAACTGTCGCTTAAATTTCTACGAATTCAACAAACTTAAGCTTGCAGCCTTCGCTTCGCCATTTGTTTTAATGACGACTTATTGTGTCGTTATTATCCACGAACGCCTAAACTTGTCAACCACTTTTTGAAATTATTTTTAGATGCCTTCTCCGCCTACAAAACTGCCGGAAACTTCGTATTTGGACACCGGCGAGATCTTGGCCACGTCCGCCAGCGTTGAGCGATCCATCACTCCCGCGACATAATTCCGCACGTCCAAAAATACACGCCGAAAACGGCATACCGGCTCTTGCGAACAGCGTTTGTAGCCCGCGACAGAAACACAATCAATCGGGGCTAAAATGCCGTCGAAATGCCGCACCACCTCGCCCATGGTGATTTTGGCCGGATTTTTTGCCAGCAAATAACCGCCGCGGATTCCAGCCACGCTGTCCACCCAACCCTGTGACTTGCAATCGAGCATAATCTGTTCGAGAAAGCGCTTGGGAACGTCGTTGCGCCGGGCAAGTTCACGGATGGGAATCGGCGTGCCGCCAAAATGATCCACGAGCGTAAACAGCACCCGCAGCGCGTAATCGGTTTTTTTGGAAACCCACATGACCTATAAACGATAAGTCCAGTTGGATTTAAGTCAATGGATGTTTTCACGGAATAAATTGTCACGGCATTTTCAACTCAACTGACAATACGACCGCCTTCGTTGAGGAAGATGCCCTTGAAATTCATCTCCAACGCCTGCGGATTGCTGGCCTTGGCCAGCGCTTCTTTCTCCGAAACGCGCCCGGATTTGACCAGATTGAACAGTGACTGGTTGAATGTGATCATTCCGTCGTCCACGCCGGTCTCGATGGCGGCGATGAGTTTGTCCAGCCGGTTTTCCTCGATCATTTTTCTTACCAGCGGCGAGTTGATCATGATTTCCAATGCGGGCGTCATTTTATTATCAACGGTCGGCACCATGCGCTGGCAAATCACCGCGCGCAATGTGGCGGCGAGTTGGCGGCGGACTTGTTCGCGCTCCTCGGCCTTGAAGAAATCCAGGATGCGCGTGATGGATTGCGCCGCCGTCGTCGTGTGCAGCGTGGACAAGACGAGGTGCCCCGTGTCCGCCGCGCTCATCGCCGCGCCGAAACTGATGTCGTCGCGCATTTCACCCAGCATGATGATGTCCGGGTCCTGGCGCAGGACGTGTTTGAGCGCGTGATGAAACGACTGCGTGTCCAGGCCGACTTCGCGCTGCTCGATGACCGACTGGTTGTCTTCAAAAACAAATTCAATCGGGTCTTCGAGCGTGATGATGTGCTTTTTGAAATTATTGTTGATGTGCTCGATCATCGCCGCGAGCGTCGTAGATTTGCCGCAACCGGTAGCACCCGCCAGCAGGACGATGCCGCGCGGCGATTCCGCGACTTTTTTGATCTGCTCCAGCAACCCGAGTTGCTCGAAACCGGGCACGTTCGTCCTGACGTGGCGCATGGCGAACGCCCACTGGCCGCGCTGCTGAAAGAGGTTGGTGCGAAAACGCCCGATGCCCGGGATGAAACAGGAGAAATCAATCTCGCGATCTTCTTCCAGCCGTTTTTTCAAATGAAGCGGCGTGATTTCCGCGACGATTTTGTTCATCCAGTCCGCCGTCGGAAACGGGCATTCGACCGCGATCAACTCGCGGTTGATACGGAAGATAACGGGCGTCCCGATTTTCAAATGGATGTCCGATGCGCCGCCGTCAATGGCGATCTTGAGAATTTTTTGGAATAGTTCCATGTGGGCAAAGTATCAAATAATCCGGTTTGCGCCAGCCGAGAAAACACTGGCAACAGGTCATCGCGCAATGCCATAATTTTCCCATGTCAAAATACAAGATCGGCATCATCGGTGGCAGCGGGCTTTACAACCTGGAAGGCTTCACCCGCCAAAAGTGGGTGAAAGTCAAAACACCGTTCGGCAAAACCTCCGACGATTTTCTTACCGGCGAACTCGCCGGGCGCGATGTCGTTTTCCTGCCGCGCCACGGACGCGGTCACAAAATTCTGCCAAGCGAATTGAATCATCGCGCCAACATCTGGGCCATGAAAAAACTCGGCGTCCAATGGATCATCAGCGTCAGCGCCGTCGGCTCTTTGCAGGAAAAATATCAGCCGTGCGACATCGTTGTCATTGACCAGTTTCTCGACCGCACCAAGCAATCGCTCAACCACACTTTTTTTGGACGCGGCATCGTCGCACACATTGCTTTCGCCGCTCCCATTTGCGAGGAACTCCGGCAGATTCTCGTACGCACCGCCCGCGCGACCGGCGCGACGGCGCACGACGGCGGCACTTATGTTTGCATGGAAGGCCCGGCTTTCAGCACGCGCGCCGAATCCCTCGCCAATCACCACGCCGGCCACGACGTCATCGGCATGACCAATCTGGGCGAGGCCAAGTGCGCCCGCGAAGCCGAAATCGCCTATGCCACGCTCGCCATGGCCACCGACTACGATTGCTGGAAGGAAGACGAACACGTCACGCTGGAAATGATCATCGCCAATCTCCACCGCAACGCCGACACGGCGAAAAAAATCGTCGCACACGCCATCGCGCAAATTCCTGCGGAACCAAACTGGAAAGCCCACTCCGCGCTCAAGAATGCGTTCCTCACCGAAAAAAAATTCTGGCCGAAGAAAACCATCGCCGACTTGAAACCAATCATTGGAAAATATCTGTAAAACTTGTTAGATTGACTGGCATGATGGAAATAAACCCGCAATCTCCGATGAGCGCCGTGCTGGAACATTTTCCCGGCGCGCAGCGGGCGTTGTTCCGGCGGTATCACATCGGTGGGTGCAGCAGTTGTGGGTTCAGCCCGGACGAAACGCTGGCGCAGGTCTGCGCGCGCAACGGCAATCTGGACGTGGCCGAGGTGCTGGCGCACATCCAGTCCAGCCACGAGCAGGACGCGAAGGTTTTGATCTCGCCGGCGGAACTCGCGGAATTAATCCAAAAAGATAAAACGGTGAAATTGGTTGATGTCCGTTCGCGCGAGGAATTCGAGGCGGTGAACATCGCCGGCTCGGTTTTGCTGTCGCAGGACGTGATGCGCGAACTCATGGCGAGCGGCTCGAACACCAATCCGATCGTCGTGATTGATCACGCGGGCAAGAACGGTCTGGACGCGGCGGCGTATTTCATGGGTCACGGTTTGCAAAACGTGCGCTGTCTGCGCGGCGGCGTTGACGCGTGGGCGCAGGAAGTTGAGCCGAAGATGCGGCGTTACAAACTGGGATAATTAGCCACAGAGGCGCAGAGACACAGAGGAAAAATAAACACTCTGTGCCTCTGTGGCTAAAAAATCAAACATTGAACTTGAACAGCAGCACGTCGCCGTCTTTCACGACGTATTCCTTGCCTTCCATCCGATACAAACCTTTTTCGCGCGCGGCGGAATTTTGAGGGAACGCGCTCTTGCAACAAAAGATGGCTGGTGTAATCTTCGGGTATGTCGAATGAACAACTGCTTTCGCGCATCACGATGGATCCGAACATCTGCCACGGGAAGCCGTGCGTTCGCGGCCTGCGCTATCCGGTGGAGTTCCTGCTGGAACTTTTGAGCGGCGACATGACGCCGGGGCAAATCTTGGCGGATTATCCCGATCTCGAAGCGGATGATTTGCGCGCCGCCATTGCTTACGCCGCGCGTTTGAGCCGCATCAAAAGCATTGAACCGGTGGCGGCATGAAATTCATCGTGGACGCGCAACTGCCGCGCCGTCTGGCGCGGGAACTGGCCGCGTTTGGCCACGACGCCGTTCACACTCTGGATTTGTCGGCGGGAAACCGGACGCAAGACAAAGAAATTATTGCGCTGGCAATCCGGGAAGATCGGATCGTTGTGACGAAGGACAATGATTTTGTAACTTCATTTCTTTTGCAAGGTGCGCCGACAAAGCTGCTTTTGATTTCAACCGGCAACATTTCAAACGACGATTTGTCCAAACTTCTTGCGGCGAATTTGACCACTTTGGAAAATGCTTTCGCCAAACATGGCTTCGTTGAATTAAGCGCTTCGACGATTGCCATTCATGCCTGATTTCATTTCAACGTCTCTGTGGTTCAAAACTAAACGTTAAACTTGAACAGCAGCACGTCGCCGTCTTTCACGACGTATTCCTTGCCTTCCATCCGATACAAACCTTTTTCGCGCGCGGCGGCGACAGAACCGAGTTTCACCAGATCGTCGTAAGCCACGGTCTCGGCCTTGATGAAGCCGCGCTCGAAATCGGAGTGGATGACGCCGGCGGCTTTCGGCGCGGTGTCGCCGTTGTGGATCGTCCACGCGCGGACTTCTTTTTCGCCAGCGGTGAAATACGTCCGCAGGCCGAGCAAATGATACGTCGCGCGGATGAGCGCGCCGACGCCGGATTCGCTCACGCCGAGTTCCTTCAAGAAATCCTTTGCCTCGGCGTCGGACAGATCAATCAGGTCGCTTTCAATCTGCGCGCTGATGACGACGGCTTCGCAGGCGAAATGATTTTTCGCGTAGTCACGGACTTTGAGAACGAACGGATTTTTATCCGCCGTCGCCAAATCAGATTCTTTCACGTTGCAGGCAAAAATTGTCGGTTTGTCGGTCATCAGCCAGAACAATCGCGAGATGGCTTTTTCTTCCGGCGTGAGTTCGAGCGTGAGCGCGGGTTTGCCGGCGTTGAGGTGCGGCTCGATTTTTTTCAGGACGTGTTCCTGCGCGAGCGCTTCCTTGTCGCCGCGCTTGGCGTCTTTGGCAACGCTGGCGAGACGTTTCTGCACGGCTTCCAGATCGGCAAGGACCAATTCGGTCGTGATGGTTTCGATGTCGCGGATGGGATCAATGTTGCCCGCGACGTGATGGATGTCCGCGTCCTCGAAACAGCGGACGACCTGCACGATGGCGTCCACTTCGCGGATGTGGGTCAAAAATTTATTGCCCAAACCTTCGCCCGCCGCCGCGCCTTTCACGAGGCCGGCGATGTCCACAAATTCCACCGCCGCCGGAATGATCACGGAAGTTTTGGCGATGCCCTTGAGCACTTCGAGCCGCGCGTCCGGCACGATGACGATGCCGACGTTCGGGTCAATGGTGCAGAACGGATAGTTCGCGGCCTCGGCCTTGCGCGAGCGCGTGAGGGCGTTGAACAAAGTTGATTTGCCCACGTTGGGCAGTCCGACGATTCCGGCTTTTAGCATAAATTAATTATTGTTCGTATCCGGTTCCACCCGGTATTCCGGCTGGGGATGATGCCGGTTGTGTTTGGCCAACTGCCACGCGATGTGCGTGCCCTGGAGCAGCCCGAAAATGATGAGGCAGACGCCGGAAAAATGCTGCAGGCGCAACAGCGTCTTTTCGCTGAACCGTCCGTGACCGCGCGACACGCCGAAACTCAAGCCCAGAAACCAGGTGTTTGTGCCAAGCGCGACGCCGCCGACGCACGCGGCCTTGGCGGCAAACGAATCGCCATCCACCCACTCGCGCGTCATCAGGTTGGCCGCCAGGACGATCCAGAACAGCAGCACGCCGAGGTTGCCGAGCACGCGCACAAAACCGGTCATGAAGGCCGAGTGCGGATGAAACTTCTGCTCGATGCGCGTCTCGATTTTTTCCGAGGCGGCACCGAGCTTGCTCGGCATTTTGACGGACTGGGCCAGGAGAAACTTGACGCCGAGAAAAATCAGGAACACGAAGCTGAACACCTGCATGAAGGCCTGCACGATGCCGTGATCCAGCAGCGAGGAGAAGCTGGTGAACGAAAAGGCGCAGTAGATCGTCTCCATCGCCGAGGCGCCAAAGCCGATGAGCCACGCCCAAAGAAAGCCGCGTTGCGCGCCTTCGTTGAGGATGGTCAGGTTGACGGGGCCGAACGGGATCGAGGAAAAAATCAGGCCGCAAAAAAACCCCGCGATTCCGGCAAGTAAAATGGGATGTGAATCCAGCATGGCTAATCGGCCGCGTCCGGCTCGTCGTCCTCGTCTTCGATTCCGCGCCGCCACGCGCGAGAGAGGCTCGGTCGGACGAAACCGTAAACCAAATATGCGGTGAAAAACGCGGGTAAAACGTAATAAAGGATTTTCTCGCGCAAGATCAAAATGCAGCCGACGAACAGCGCGCCGGTGATAATTTTCAGAAAAGTCGTGGACGAACGCAGTCCGAGCAATTTGAAACTTGGATAACGCACGGTGCTGACCATCATCGCCGACAGAAAAACCAGGACGGCGGCGATCAGATAATTCCAATGACCGAGGCTTTTTTCCTTTTCGTTGAAATGGATGATGAGCAATGTCAGCGACGCGACCAGTCCGGCGGCGGACGGAATTGGAAAACCAAGAAAATCCTTGTTCGTGCTGTTGCTGGGCATTGCGGCGAGGCAGTTGAACCGCGCCAGCCGGAACGCACCGCACAACAAATAAATCGAGGCGATAAACCAACTGACCTGATTTAATTGGGGATAATCGCTGAAAGTATCCCGCAGCACGACGCGCTGGACGAGAAACGCGGGCGCGACGCCGAAGGAAATCAAGTCGGCAAGCGAATCAAATTCGCGCCCAAACGGACTTTCCACGCCGCCCATGCGCGCGACGCGGCCGTCGAACAAATCGAAAATGCACGCGAGCAGGATGAATGCGAGCGCAAGCTTAATCTGGCCGAAATACTCGAAGCTGTTCGGGTCGGCCTCGACAATTTTTGTGAGCGCGACGAAGCCGCAGAACAGATTTCCCGCCGTCAGCAGGTTGGGCAGAAAATATATTTTCAATTTCGCGTCCGAATCTTCGGGCGGCGGTTTTTGAGAAATTGGCTCGCTCATTTTAGTCGAAGGAAGCAATCACCGTTTCGCCGCCGATCACTTTGTCGCCGAGCTTCACCTTGATTGTGGCTTTGCGCGACAGATAAACGTCCACGCGCGAGCCGAACTGGATGAGGCTGATGCGTTCGCCGCGTTTGACGGCGTCGTTTGCCGCGACCCACGGCACGATGCGCCGCGCAATCAAACCGGCGATGAGCCGCACGCCGACTTTGCCTTCCATTGAATCTGTTTGTTGAAATCCCATGCTGCGTTTGAAGTTGTCTGCGTCTTCAATTCCTATCAAAACATTTTCGTTGAACTTTGCCGAGTCAGCGTTGAGCGCGTTGAGGTATTGGCCGGGCGTGTGCTTGAAAAAGGCGACGCGCCCAGTCACGGGGGCGTTTTGGACGTGGATGTCAATCACGGAAAGAAAAATCGAGACGCGCTGGCATTCGCCGCCCATGAAATCGGGTTCCGTCGTCGTGTCAATCGCGTCCACCTTGCCATGGCCGGGCGCGACGACTAGATTTTGGCCGGTCGGCACCAGCGGGTCGGGGTCGCGGAAAAAATAAAGCGTGAACAGCGCGAACAACACCCACAACCCCGCCAGGACGCCCGCCGCGTCCAAAATCACGGCGCCGATAATTTTACCGAGAAAGGCGGCGACCAGCAACGCGAGCACCGCCACGCCCGACCAGCCGGCCATCTTCAACGCGGCGAACAGGGCTTTGCCAGAGTGTTTCACGAACGCAGGATAAAAAAATTTTGCGACACTTGCAATTCGGCATTTTGCGTGCAAGTTGAACACCGTCGCAAAATTTAAGGGCGACCGATTGAAACTGAAACCAAAACTGTAGGAACAATTATGTCATTACACACACCTGACCTCACGAAATTCCCGCCGCGCAGCCCGCGCGTGCGGCTGGGCGGCTATGTCATCCTGCCGCGGATGCTCGACAAAGGCCGCGCGACCGTCGCCGGAAAAAACGGCGAGTATCATTATGCCTGTCCGCTCGACCAGCGGTTTCTGGAATTCGCCGGCATTGATCCCGAAAAATTGAAAAAGCAACTGGGCAAAGGCGACGGCGAAGTTCTGGCATGGATCGGGAAAAACGCGAAGCACAAACACAGCGAATTGGAAATCGCCGCGTGGTCGGATTTCGCCGAGCAGCGCGTGCCGACGGACGTGGAATCGCGCGGATATTACAACGAGCAGGTTTCCAAAATCGCGCCCAAGCGCGAGGACATCGCGACGTGGTTCGACTGGCTTGACCTGGACGATTTCGTGACCTTCGGCGGCAAGGCCTGATTTTTTCAACCAACTATACACAAAGGCACGAAGCGAAAAACTTCGTGCCTTTTTAATTCGTGAAATCCACGTCTAACTTTTTCTTGATAAAGTTTTTAGCGACCGCATAGTCATTTTACTATTAAACAACAAACCATTGTGTGGGTATGTTTATTTTAATTATCATTGTGGTTTTGTGGATCGCCCGACTGTCATGGTTTCTGACGAAAAATTTGGCGATTTGGTTGCGGCTAGTTCCTGTCACATTTTTTATTGCGCTCGTAATTACTCCGACTGGCGTTGCTGGTGAAGGCGGCGCGGCGATTGTTCCGGTCGTCTTTGTTTTTATTGATAGTGTAATGTCTGGTTTGGTTGATGGTTTCGCTTATCAAGATCCGACGAGATCTCACGCAGGGATTTGGGAAGTGATTGCAACTGGCGTTGTATGGAGCGTGCTTTACGTTCTATCTGCTGCCGTTGCCACTATTCGTTATGTTTTTTTGGCGAAAAAAGCCAAATTAGTATCAAACCCCAACAGAAATTTTGGCATCAATGAAAGATTCGTAAAACGCATCGTTTTCATCCTAAAACAAATTAGTGTCAGAAAAACTTTTTGGTCGCTGACTGTTTTGTTTCTGTTCATTGCGCCTATTTTATTCTACCGCCACTTTTTTGGTGAGATCAAACAACCCGACAGTGCTAACAGCTACATTGTTAGTGGTCGTGCAAAGCAAGCAAAAGGCGATTGGGAAAGTGCGCTGGCCGACTACAACAAGGCGATTGAACTCAAACCTAATTATGCTGAAACTTATGTCTTTCGAGGCATCGCGCTGGAAGCAACAGGCCGCCTTTTTGGAGGACTGCCTGATTACAATAAAGCGATTGAACTCAAACCCGAATACGTTGAAGCCTATTACTACCGCGGCCTTGATGAGCAAGAGAAACAAGATTGGGATGAGGCGATTGCCGATTACGCCAAAGTTATTGAACTCAAACCTAATCTGACTCCGGCATACTTCAATCGCTGGGAAGTGAAAAACGTCAGTGAACTTAGGCTCAACTATTCTTTCGTTTACCGTGGCCGTGGCGATGCAAAAAAATCCAAAAATGACTTGGACGGTGCTATTGCTGATTACACCAAATCCATTGAAATTATGCCTGATAGTTTTTATGCCTACAGCACTTACTTTGCTCGTAGTGATGCAAGAAAATCCAAAGGTGATTTGGATGGAGCGCTGGCCGATCAAGATAAAGCCGTTGCATTAAAAGCATCTCGTCAAAAGTAATAAGGTGGTTAGTGTTTTTTATTTAATATCTATTTCACTTTCCGCTTTGCACTTCGCGATTTGAAACTAGAATAGGCTCGTGAATTTACACATTGAACAATTTCCAAATTACCGCCCGCGCCGGTTGCGGACTTCGCCCGCGCTGCGCCGCCTCGTCGCGGAAACGCACTTGAGCGTTCGCCGTTCTTGAGTTATAAATCTGCCATGACATTGAAAGCCATCATTCACAACGCGGAAGAAGGCGGCTTCTGGGCCGAGGTTCCAGCGTTGCCGGGCTGCCTCACCCAGGCTGAAACGATTGACGAATTAAAAACCAATCTGCATGAAGCGATCGAACTGTGGCTTTCCGTGGACGATGAAGTGACGGAATCCAACGCCAGCGACAAAGTGCTGGAACTGACGGTGTGAAACAAGTTTCCGGCAAGGAATTTGTCCGCCTTCTCCAAAAGCGCGGCTGGCTGCTCAAGCGCATCAACGGCAGCCATCATATTTTTACCAAGGAAGGTCATCGGGAACGCATCGTCATTCCGGTTCATGGCAATCAGCCGCTGAAAATCGGCTTGCTCAAACACCAGATGAAAATCGCCGGAATCACCGAGGCGGATTTGTGATTGGCGGGCGGGCTGGCAAAAACTAGACTGTTTCCATGAACTTGCCCGGATTTCCCATCGCCCGCCCGCGCCGGTTGCGGACTTCGCCCGCGCTGCGCCGCCTCGTCGCGGAAACGTCGTTGACTGTTTCGTCGCTCGTGCTGCCGTTGTTCGCCCGCAGCGGCAAAAAATTGCGCCGCCCGGTGGACGCCATGCCGGGCGTCTTTCAACTTTCGCCGGATGAAATTGTGCGCGAGGCGGCGGCAGCGCACGCGCTCGGCGTCCCGGCGGTTTTGCTCTTCGGCATTCCCGACAAAAAAGACGCGAAGGCGAGCGGCGCGTTACGCGAAAAACGGCATCGTGCAGCAGACGGTGCGGTTGTTGAAAAAGGAATTGCCGTCGCTGCTCGTCATCACGGACGTGTGTTTGTGCGAATACATGGCGCACGGGCATTGCGGGATTGTTTCTCACGGAAAAATTTTGAATGATCCGACGCTGAAAATTCTTGCGCAAACGGCAGCGAGCCACGCGGACGCGGGCGCGGACATCGTCGCGCCGAGCGACATGATGGACGGTCGCGTGCGCACCATCCGCGAGGCGCTGGACAAAAATCATTTCACCGACACGCCGATCATGAGTTACGCGGCGAAGTTTGCGTCGGCGTTTTACGGGCCGTTCCGCGAAGTGGCCGAGTCCGCGCCGACGTTCGGCGACCGGCGCAGTTACCAGATGGACGCGGCGAACGCGCGCGAGGCGTTGCGCGAGGTGGCATTGGACATTTCAGAAGGCGCGGACATCGTCATGGTCAAACCGGCGCTGGCGTATCTGGATATTATTCACCGCGTGAAAAAAGAATTTGGTTATCCGACCGCCGCTTATTCCGTCAGCGGAGAATATTCGATGATCAAAGCCGCCGCCGCGCGCGGCTGGATTGACGGGCGCGCGGTGACTTTGGAAAGTCTGCTGGCGATGCGGCGCGCGGGCGCGGACATTTTGATCACTTACGCGGCGGCGGATGTGGCGAAGTGGCTGAAGGGTTGACCGCTTTTGCGTTTGCCTTGTTCCTCCCGGCAAGTTAGTCTGCGCGTTCATTTTTCACTATGATTGGAACAATTCGCAAACATTCTAAATGGCTTTGGGTGGTGATCATCACCCTCACGGTCATCTCTTTCATTTACTGGGGCGCGGCTCCGGCTCAACGCGGCGGCAACGGACGCGCCGGCGGCGATTTCGGTTCCGTCTATGGGCAAAAAATCACGCAGCAGGAATTTGTGCAGGCGTTCAATGAATTCAAATTATTCTACCTGTTCAATTACGGCACCTGGCCGGATAAAAAAGCCGCCATGTCCCAAAAGCAAATGGACCAAGCGACCTATGAGCGGCTGCTGCTTGTCAAAAAGGCCGACGACCTCGGCATCCATGTCGGCTTGGACGTGGCGGCGGCGGCGGCGGACAAAATGCTGCGCTCACTCGGACGCAACGGCCAGACCGTGACGGCGGACGAATTTGAGAAACAGGTGTTGCAGCCGGAAGGCTTGACCGTGGCGGACTTTGAGGATTTTGCCCGCCACGATATCGCCATCCAGCAACTCGTCCAGTCCGTCGGTTCGTCCGGCGCGCTCGTCACGCCGCAGGAAGCCGCCGCCATTTATCAGCACGAACACCAGGAACTCGCCTCGCAAATCATCTTCTTTTCCGCAAAAAATTATCTCCCGTCCGTCACGGTCGCGCCGGAGGCCGTCGGGCAATTTTACACAAACTACCTCGCGGAATACCGCCTGCCCGACCGCGTGCAGGTCAGTTACGTCGCGTTTGAATTGTCGAACTATCTCGCCAAGGCGAAAACAGAGCTTACCAACTTGGACGAACTCGTTGAAAATTTTTATCGCGAGCGCGGAAACGATGCTTTTCCAGACGCCAAAACGCCGGACGAAGCAAAATCCAAAATTCGTGAGGAGGCCATCCGTGAACGCGCACTGGCCGACGCCCGCGCGCAAGCCAATGATTTTGCCGGCGCCGTTTTC
>CAVTVI010000026.1:0-8785 GCA_963738175.1 uncultured Verrucomicrobiae bacterium | reverse complement strand
GCTCCGGGCTTTTTTTTGGCAAAGCAAGTGCGCATGGCGGGCATATAATCTAAATCTAGCGGTTTCCTCTTGGATAATTGGCATCAGTGCTGCTAGTTTTAACCCGATGCGGTCGTGTCAGGCAATCTGTGAACTGTCCCGTAATTATTATAACCCGCCTGCCATGTTGTTCACGCCGCATATTAAAAAATATGAAAACCGTTGAAACCCCTGATAAAAAGGGCTTCACGCTGGTGGAAATCATGATTGTGGTAGCCATTATTGGTTTGCTGGCAGCCATCGCGATTCCCAACTTCGTGCACAGCCGCGCCAAATCACAGGCCACCGCCTGCATCAATAATATGCGGCAGATTGATTCCGCCATCCAGCAGTTTTCCATGGAAACCGGGAAAAAAGCCGGAGATACAATCAATTATCCCAGTGACATCACGCCTTACATCAAATTGAACGTCAACAGCAGCATTCCAAGCTGTCCGGCTTCAGGCACATACATTCCAACTTTGGTCGGGAATATACCCTCGGTTTTGTGCACGCTCAGCGACACGGTTGATCCGGCCCACATCCTGCCGTAATCGTAAATTCAGCCGCCGCAAAAGCCCGAAGCCAAAAAACTTCAGGCTTTCTTTTTTTAACGGGTTGTTTCGTCACCGTTCACCTCTTGACCGCAGTTGAAATTTGTATTAGAAAATGACCCGTGATTTTCAACCACTTGAGTCTGCCATGAGCGTCATTCTTAAGACCGAAAAACTCCGCGTTGAATTCTCCAGCCGCGAATTCCGGCAGGCCACCAAAGTCGCCTTGACCGGACTTGATTTGGAAATCAGCGCCGGAGAAGTCTTTGGCTTCCTCGGACCCAACGGCGCGGGCAAGACCACCACGATGAACGTCCTGCTCGGCTTCGTCCCGCCGACCAGCGGCGCGGCGTATCTGTTCGGCATTGACGTTCGCCAGCCCATCGCGCGCCAGCGCATTGGCTATCTGCCGGAGATGACGTATTACTATAAATTTCTAACCGCCGAGGAATTGCTCCGTTTCTACGCAAAAATTTTCGGCCTGCCGCGCGGCGAAACGGACAGGCGCATTGACCAGTTGCTCAAACTCGTCGAACTCGAACACGCGCGCAAACGCCCGATTAAGTCTTACTCAAAGGGAATGCAACAGCGCGTCGGCCTCGCGCAGGCGCTCATCAACAATCCCGATTTGCTGATTCTCGACGAGCCGACCAGCGGCCTCGACCCGTTGGGCCGCATGAAAGTCCGCGAAATTATTCAACGACTCAAAAACGAGGGTAAAACCGTTTTCTTTTCATCGCACGAACTTGGCGAAGTCGAGACCGTCTGCGACCGCGTCGCCATCATCCATCAAGGCGAACTGAAAGCCGTCGGCCGTGTCAATGAAATCACCGGCGCGCACGCCAACCTTGAAAAGGCGTTTTTGGACATCATCGGCTATCAACCGCAAACCGCACCATGAGAAATATTTTTGCCGTCGCCGGCATCGTCATCAAGGAATTGTATCGCCGGAAGGATTTCTACGTCCTGTTCATTCTGACCGTGGTCATCTGCCTGATCATGGCCTCCGTCAACATTTTCAACGACAAGCAGATCATCCGCTACCTCAAGGAACTGTGCCTACTGCTCATCTGGGTTTCGTCGCTCGTCATCGCCATCACCACGACTGCACGGCAAATTCCGGCGGAACGCGAACAACGCACCTTGCTGCCGCTGCTCGCCAAGCCGCTGACTCGGATGCAATTGATTTTCGGGAAATTCCTCGGCTGCTGGCTCGCCTGCGGCCTAGTGTTGATCTGTTTTTATATTTTGTTCGCTTTGCTCGCCGCCAGCCGTGATCACGCCTGGCCGCTGCTGAATTATTTTCAGGCCGCATTTTTGCATTGGATCGCGCTCGGCGTGGTCGTCGCGCTGGCACTCCTCGGTTCGCTCGTGTTCGCCGCGCCTTCGTCCAACTCCACGATTTGCTTCGTCATCGTCGCGACCATCTTGACGCTCGGCCGATACCTCGATGCCGTCGCACTGGCGCAGGTCGAGCCGTTCCGTTCCATTCTTTACGCGGTTTATTTTGCCATTCCGCACCTTGAGATTCCGTTTGAAATGCGGAACCTGATCGTCCATGACTGGCCGCTCATCAGTTGGAATTTTATCGGCCTCTATGTTCTTTACGCGCTGGCTTACACGGCGGCTTTTCTTGTCGCCGCCTGCCTCGTCTTCCGCCGCAAACCCGTCAATTAACAATGACCTCGCCGCGCACATTTTTCCTGCTGCTCCTTGCGCTGCTGATTTTTTGCTTCGGTATGGGTGCCAGTTTGCTGCCGCAGTTTCAGTCGTTCGAAAACCGCCGTCACCAATCGAATGATTTTTTCAACCTGCTGCTTGGCGACAGCAGCCGGATGTTTGCGAACAGCTTTTTTGTCAAGGCCGACGAGTATTATCACAGCGGCTATTACCCGACGATTTTCGACAACAACTCCGCCTTCAAAACACCGCATGTGGCCGAGGACACCGGCGCGGTCAACAGCAAGAACCAGGGCGAAGAAACCAGTTTCATGGGCCCGCCGCGCGACTGGCTAGACGCTTTTGGCCGTCATTTTATTCCGAACCGCCACACGCATCTGGACGAAGGCGGCGCGACGGATGATTTGAGCACCAGCGACAATGTGCGGGAGATTTTGCCGTGGCTGAAGCTTTCCGCCCGGCTCGATCCCGACGACATTCGAACCTACACCGTCACCGCCTACTGGCTGCGCCGCATGCACAAGGAAAAGGAAGCTGAGCAGGTTTTGCGCGAGGGCCTGCGCAACAATCCGCAGAGCTGCGATATTTTGTTCGAGCTGGGGCGGTTTTACGACGAAAGCTATCACGACACCGGTCGCGCGCGAAATGTCTGGGAACTCGCCGTGCGTTACTGGTTCCAACTTCCGCTTGAAGACCAGAAGGAGAACAAACTCATCTTCGAACAGCTTACCACGCATCTCGGCCAGCTTGAAGAAGACGCTGGCAACCTGCCGAAAGCGATGAACTGGTTTGAAGCCGCCCAGAAAGTGTCGCTCACACCCGGCGAACTGCAAAAACGGATTGATGAAATAAAAAAGAAAATGGACGCCCAGTCGTCACAGTTGCCCGTGCCCAAACCCCTCTACTGATTGCGGTTTGTTTTTCGCCGCGCGCTTTGGTTTAATCATCGCCATGAAAGTCCGGCAGGCAAAAATTTCACGCCACACCAACGAAACCAAGATTTCCGTCAGTCTCAACCTCGACGGCAAGGGAAAATCTGCGGTCAAAACTGGAATTCCTTTTTTTGACCACATGCTTACGCTGTTCGCGAAACACGCGACGATGGATTTGCAGCTCAATTGCAAAGGCGATTTGGAAGTGGACGCGCACCACACCGTCGAGGATTGCGGCATCGCGCTCGGACAGGCTTTTGCAAATGCACTGGGCGATAAAAAAGGAATCCGCCGTTACGGCGCGGGTTTTCATCCCAAAAATCCGTTCACCGGCGAGGCCTTTGTGCCGATGGACGAATGTCTCGCGCGCTGCGTCATTGATTTCAGCGGACGCCCGCACCTTGTCTGGCGCGGGCTGGACAAATTTTCGCAGAAGAAAATTTCCGAAGCCGAAAAAAATCAGGACGTATCAAGCGCGTTCCGTTTCGGCCTCGCGCGCGAGTTTTTCCAGGGCTTCGCGAACGAAGCCCGTTGCAATCTTCATTTGGAACTTCTTTACGGCGACGAACCGCACCACATCGTCGAGGCGCTGTTCAAGGCGTTTGCCCGCGCGACCGACGCCGCCTGCGCGCGCGACCCGCGCATCGCTGGCCAGTTGCCCAGCACCAAGGGCAAATTGTAAAAGACGTTGAATAAATAATTTCCCCCGTCGTCAAATCCATGTCTGGTCAGAATTATTCCTCCACCGACGACGAGTCGCTGGTGAAAGCCGCGCGGCGCGGCGACACGGGT
Source organism: uncultured Verrucomicrobiae bacterium (assembly GCA_963738175.1). Lineage (GTDB taxonomy): Bacteria > Verrucomicrobiota > Verrucomicrobiia > Limisphaerales > UBA11358 > UBA11358. The sequence goes on along the minus strand of CAVTVI010000026.1, from coordinate 4,809 downwards.
GCGTTCGAGGAACTGGTTTTCCGGCATCGCGACCCGATTTACGCCCGCGCCTTCAGCATGACGCGCAACGAGCAGGACGCGGTTGATCTTTCACAGGAAGCGTGGATCAAAGGCTGGCAGCGCCTCGGACAGTTTCAGGGCGACTCCAGCTTCACGACATGGATGACGCGGATTTGCATCAATCTTTGCCTCGACCATTTGCGGAAACAAAAACGGCATCGCGCCGATTCCATCGAGGAAATGGACGACGAAAGCGGCGGCGTGGAGCGGCAGATGCCCGTCGTGACCGTGAACCCGACCGCCGGGCTGGAGCGCGCCGAGTTGCGGCAGAAAATTGACGATGCGCTCGGCCAGTTGTCGGCGGAACACCGCGCGGTTCTGGTGTTGCACGAATTTGAAGACATGGAATACAAAGAAATCGCCAAAACGGTGGGCTGCTCGATGGGCACGGTGATGTCGCGGTTGTTTTATGCGCGCCGGAAAATGGCCGCGCTGCTGGCGGACGTGCGAAAGGAATTATGAATCAGGAGCAACAATTGAAATTGCAGGCGTTCCTCGACGGCGAACTGCCGGAGCGCGAGGCGCGCGAAATCCTTTTGTGGACGCAGCGCGATTCGGCTGCGGCTTCGTTGCTGGCGGAACTTAAAAATACGCGCGCGGCGATGGCGAAGTCCGAACTGCATTTGAGCGTGCCGGAGTCGCGCGAATTTTTCTGGTCGAAAATCGAACGCGAAATCCAGTGGCTGGAACCACAGGCGGCTTCCGCGCCGAAAGTTTCCATTTTCACAGTGCTGCGCCGTTTGCTTTTGCCCGCCATTGCGGTGAGCGCGCTGGTTATCGCCGGATTGTTCGCCCATTTTAACGTTCCGAGCAACGTCCCGAAAACCGTCGTGGCAACGGTGGCCGACGCCGACGCGCCGACCGTGGAAACGACGCTGGCCAATTCCGACGCGACCACTTATCGTGATGCTGGCGAAGGCACGACGCTCGTGTGGTTCTCGTCCGCGGCGGACGACAACCCCGCGCAAAACAAAAAGCCGACGGCCATCAATTGACGCATGAGCACGAAATTGTTTTCCGCGACCCGGCTGGTTTGCGCCGTGGTTTTTTCCCTCATGTTCGCGGGCGTGGCCGCGCACGCCGCTGACAAGGACCTGAAGCTGGAGGCGCAACTGGTTTTGGGGACGAACGAAGCTCCGACTAACGGCACGCCGGTCTCGCCCGCGATTGCAAAAAAACTCAAACGGTTGCCGCTCAAGTGGGGAAGTTATTTTGTCATCAGCTCGCAGCAATTTTCCCTGGCGAAGAATGCCACCAACCACATGGTGCTGGGCGGCAGCGAAATGATCGTGAAAAACCTGGGCGGCGAGCGGGTGGAACTGACGCTGATTGACCGCGGCAAAATCACGCAATCATTGCGCAAAGGCCAGACCCTCGTGACCAATGTCAGGGACGAGAACTCCTTCGTCGTGCTGCGGCAGGCGGATTGAGGCGGAATGGATTTGCCGCTTTTGCTGGCCGGGACTGGATGAAATAATATGACTGAAAGCGGTTTCGGGCAGAAACTTAAGTGCGAAATAAAGTCAGAAAATAAAAAATAAATAGGCCGCAAAATTTCAATACAATACCTGTTAGGCGGCTATCACACTATGAACATCACTCGTTATCTACTCACACTTATGAGCATCATTCCATTGGTAGTTGGTGGATGCAGCAAGAAGCCTGCGCCACAGAGTCCGGTAGCTTCGGAGGCACCCGTCATCAAGGTTGCCGTTTTTGCTGACGGCCACATCACGGCAGACGGTTCGCCAGCTACGATTGATTCGCTGCGCGAGTCATTCAAGAAGTTGGCCGAGCAGAAGGGTGCAGTTTGGTATTATCGAGAGGCCGGACAGAGCGAGCCACCACCACAAGGTATGGAGGTTATTAAGGCGGTCATCGCAGCACGCTTGCCGATTCGACTTTCGAGCCGTCCAGATTATTCCGATGCCATTGGGTTTGATGGCAAACCGATTCAGCAATGAGACACGAGCCGCCTAACAAGTCGCCGGAGCCAACCGCCGTTGGCGCTGGCGGTTCCGCTGTCGCGGTTCACATCGCGAGTCGGCGGTGGCTCAGCTTTTTTCGTTAGGCCACATTCGCACCACACTATTTTATGGACAAACAACCAGAGCCAGGATCGAATTGGAAGCGGCCGGAGATTGACCCGACCAAGCGATACGATGTTTACGTTTCCGAGCCACACATGCGGCAGGTTTTATATCGCGGCGTGCTTTTCAAGGCAGCGTTGCATTTACTTGGTTCCGATGTTGCCGACCGTGCGCCCAGATTTATTCAGATTGAGCAAGCCAACGGTCAGATAGTTTACATTCCACGCGGAGCCATCGTTAAGTTATGCGAGCATGGCACGGTGATACTTTGCGAGGATGTGACTGGAAAGGTTGACCATGTGGCCTAATACCTGTTAGGCGTCATGCACCGATGAGCTTGCAAATTTCAGATTTGATTGGAGAGTGGCGAGGCGAAGCGCTCGACAAGAACATGGTCAGCTATACCTTTCGCGAGGATGGCTCCGTTGTTTGGAGAGTCGAGGTGCAAGAGTTTCGCATGGACCCGAATGCACGTTACGAGGTTCGAGAGACATGGCCGTATTGGGAGCTTGATGTTTTTGATTTTGTGGATTGGAGACTCCGAGATATTACGTTTATGGGAATTATAGAGCCGATGAGTCAGCGGAGTTTTAAGATGCAAGGGATGCCCTCGAATCATGGAGGCAGGCCGGTTGGTTTTGACAAAGAAGCCATCGTTTTTACGAAGTTGACGCCTAACAAGTCGCCGGAGCCAACCGCCGATGGCGCTGTCAGTTCCGCTTCGCGGCCTACGTCTTTTGTTCGGCGGTGGCTCAGCTTTTTTCGTTAGGCATCGTCTGCGCACATGAAAAATATCGCACGGCTTTCCATTTTGGCATTTGCGCTGGTTTGTTCTGGATGTGTTCCAGTTCCATATCACGCCGTCATGCGTCCGGGCGTAGATGGCTTTGTCGTAGATGCACGGACTGGTCAGCCGATAGGTGGTGCAGACATTACATTGAGTTCGACGAATTTTTTCCAAGGTGTGCAGACTGATTGCCAAGTTCCGACATTCACATCAGCAAGCACAGCCGACGGCGCATTCAGTATCCCACCACAGAAAAAGGTGCGTGTTGAACCCACGCCGAACTTTGCTCCGAATGACGGTGACATTGAGTGTCACTTGATTATTGAGCATACCAATTATGAGCCTTATCACTTGGCCTTTCGGTTTCCTGACGCTTCATTATTTTGGCCATTGCCTCTCACAACAAATCTGTCCAAGATTTATTTGAAGCCATTGCACCAATGACGACGATGCCTAACAAGTCGCCGGAGCCAACCGCCGTTGGCGCTGTCAGTTCCGCTGTCGCGGTTCACGTCGCGAGTCGGCGGTGGCTCAGTTTTTTTCGTTAGGCGGCTTCGCGCATCGTTATGAAAAGGAAAATTATCTTAAACTTCATAAAAATAGGCGCATTGGTTATGATTACATTCGTCGCTTCGGCGATGGTGACCCCGGTTAAGGCCGGCCAGTATCAGTTTACCGTGAAGGGCGAGCAGGTTCTGCTTAACGACACAGCCTTCAAGGTCATTGGTCTGCGCGTCTCCAACGCCCTGATCTCCGACAAAACCACGGAACAGTTGCTCAACAACCTCGACGCCTTCAAGGGCTATGGCGTCAACACGATCAGCGTGTTCCTGATGGGTTCGCGTTTCGGTGACATCAAGGGCTACCGGCCCGACGCCTCGCTCGACCCCGTTTACGCCGCGCGCCTGGCCAAGATCATCGAAGCCGCAGACCAGCGTGGCATGGTCGTGCTCATTGGGTGTCTTTACTGGGGCACTTCCAAAGCCAACGAAGACCTGAAGAACTGGACCCAAAAGGACGCCGACAAGGCCGTGGCCAATACCGTGGCGTGGCTCAGCAAGAATAATTACCGGAATGTGTTTGTGGACGTGGATAACGAAGGCATGGCCCACGCGAACAAACAATGGGACGATGGCAAGATGATTGATGCCGGCCATGCCGTGAATCCCACGATCATGCTGGCCTATAACTTCCACGGCCAGCCGCCGGAGAACGCCGACTTGCTGATTCACTTCAGCCCGAAGGACAATCGTCGGCCGTGGATTCAGACCGAAGGTGTGCCCGAATTTGGCGAGCCCGGTGCCTACTGGAGCGGATACAGCAAGCAGGCCAAGTTCTATAATTTCATCCGCATCGGGCGTTATACACCGGAGATGAAAAAGGCGCAGTTGCGGGACACATACGCGACCATCGAGAAGAATGCCGGCTACATCCTGGCTTCGACCTGGCTGCAATGCGTGGCGGACGAGGGCGTGGGCGGGCCTTTCATGACCGCCGGCGGGCTGGCAGATGATCAGGCCATCGACAAGGACATCACCACGGTTCAGAAAGAAGCCGGAATCCTGTGGTGGCTTCAAGCTGTCAAGGCGAAGTATGGAACGTGGTCGCCGACCTCGAAGACGGCAAAGTTTAATTAGAAATTAAGAAGCATGAGAAAGCCGCCTAACAAGTCGCCGGAGCCAACCCCTATTGGCCATCGCCGTTCCGCTATCGCGGTCAGCGTCGCGGATAGGCGCGGCTCAGTTTTGTTCGTTAGACCTCACTACATCACTATGCCACCTGGCCGCGCGCAATCTGCGCCAGCCCCCTGTGACGGAAACGGGGTTTGTTTTCGGAGAAATCGCGTAGTGTTTCGGAGAATGCAATGCCGCT
>CAVTVI010000025.1:0-44130 GCA_963738175.1 uncultured Verrucomicrobiae bacterium | reverse complement strand
TTCAAGGCGGCGGAGGCGGACGGAAAAATCAAGCTGCTTGAACCGGGCATCGGTCTGGAAGTCGCTTATTTTGTCTTCAACGAAAACACGAACGTGGATGCCAAAACCGGCCAGCCGCTGGTTGACCCGAAAAAATTGAAATGGTTTCGCGAAAAAAAATTCCGGCAGGCCTGCGCGTATGCGATTGACCGCGACGCCATCATCAAGGCGATTTACGCGGGACGTTCCGAACCGAATTACGGCTTCGTGACAGTCGGCAACAAAAAATGGTTCAACCCGAACATCCCGCGATATCCGCACGATATGAACAAGGCGCTCGCGCTGCTGAAGGAAATCGGGATTGAGAAACGCAACGGTGACGAGTTCGCGACCGACGCCGACGGAAACAAGATTGAATTCGTCCTGAACACGAACACCGGCAACGGCCCGCGCGAAAAAACCGCGCTGCTCATCGTGTCCGATTTGCAGAAGCTTAGCTTCCACGTCGTATTCCAGCCGATTGACTTCAACACGCTGATTGACCGGATGGACAACACCTACAACTACGATTCCGTGCTCATGGTCATGGGCGGCGACAGCACCGACCCGGCCTTCAACATGAACGTCCTCAAGTCCAGCGGCTTTTCGCACGAATGGTTTCCGCGCCAGAAAACTCCTTCGACGGATTGGGAGGCGCGCGTGGATTATCTGATGGACGCGGAACTCAAGACACTCGATTTCAATGAGCGCAAAAAGGATTTTGACGAGGTGCAGATGATTGTTGCCGAACAGCAGCCGCTGATTTTCACCGTCGTGCCGGTTTATTTCGCCGCCGCACGTACGGACATCGGCAACCTGCGCCCGACCCCGCTGAACGGATTCCGCGTGACGTGGAACGCCGAGGAACTTTATTTCAAGAAATAAATTTTACTGCGACGGAAAGCCGAAACAGAACATCAGCGCGGCAAGCGTGCCGTAAGTGACGAAGCCGAGAACTTCCCGGACTCCGGGAATTTGCAGTACGAGAATGATTCCGATAAAACCGAAGCGGGATAAATTAAAATAGGTTTCGTAACTCATGCCGCTCAAATTCCGCATGACATGCGAGCCGTCGAGCGGCGGAATCGGAATCAGGTTGAAAAAACAAAGCAACAGGCTCAATCCGGCCATTTGCAAAAATAATTCCGTGGCTGTATCAGAACCGAACATCACGGCGACGCGCGCAAACGCGACAAGTGCCACGGCCAGAATGATGTTCATGGCCGGACCGGCCATGGCGATGAGCATTTCGTCGCGCCATCGGCTGTGGAGGTTGGCCGGATTGAACGGTACCGGCTTCGCCCAGCCGACCAGAAATCTGCCGACGGTCGGCGACGCAAAAATCATGACCAAGGGCAAAAGCACCGTGCCAATCGGGTCAATGTGGACGATGGGATTGAGCGAAAGACGGCCTTGCAATCGCGCCGTGTCGTCGCCAAGTTTCCAAGCCGCCCATGCGTGCGCGAATTCGTGGAATGTCAGTAGCACGACCAGTTCCAAATAAAAAATGAGTCCGTCAGCGATATGTGAATCCATCTGCGGCAGGTTAATTTATTTGCGGGCGCGAGTCGAGGCTGTGAATTTTCTTTGCGCGCCGCGAAAATGTTTTAACCTTTCTCCGATTTAACGATTCAACCATTCAACGAATTACGCACTTATGCCACTACTCGATGGAAAAACTGGAATAGTCTTCGGCGTCGCCAACAAACGCTCCATCGCGTGGGCAATTGCTCAAGCATGGCACAAAGAAGGCGCGAGACTCGCGTTCACGTTTCAAGGCGAGCGCGTGAAGGAAAATGTCGCCGAACTCGCCGGGACTTTTGGCGCAGACACTTTGATTCTGCCGTGCGACGTGACGAAGGATGACGAAATCGCCAACGTCTTCAAAACCGTCGGCGAGAAATTTGGAAAACTGAATTTGCTTTTGCACTCCGTCGCCTACGCACCAAAAGACGCGCTTGAAGGCGAATTCGTGAACACGAGCCGCGAGGCGTTCCGCGTGGCGCACGACGTGAGCGCGTATTCGCTCGTCGCGCTCGCGCGCGCCGCCGCGCCGTTGATGACCGACGGCGGCAGCATCGTGGCGATGAGCTATTACGGCGCGGAAAAAGTCGTGCCGCACTACAACGTCATGGGCGTCGCCAAGGCCGCGCTCGAAGCCAGCACGCGCTATCTCGCCTACGATCTCGGCCCGAAAAAAATCCGCGTCAACTGCATCAGCGCCGGCCCGGTCAACACGCTCGCCGCGCGCGGCATTTCCGGTTTCAGCGACATGATGAAACATTACGAAGTGCACGCGCCGCTCAAGCGCAGTTGCACGACCGAGGAACTTGGCCAGACCGGCGCATTCCTTGCAAGTGACGGCGCGGCGGCCATCACCGGCCAGGTCATCTACGTGGACGGCGGCTACCAGATCATGGGGATGTAATCTGTTTAATCCGGGCGTTTCATTTCAAACCGGTCGCGCGTGCGGCAATACCAATGCGGCGACGCCATGCGCCCAATTAGAAAAAGCTTGTCCGTGTGAATCCGTTTTTTCTCTGTGTCGAACAATTCATCGCGCACATGCAGGCGTTTGATCAAACCGATCACGACGCGATTTTTTCCGATTTGCAACGTTCCCCATTCGACACATTCCAAACTCGCCGGCGATTCCAAAATACGCGGCGGTTTCACGATGGACGACGGCGCGGCGGTCAGGCCGGCGCGGATGAGTTCGTTTTCGCCGAACGGCAGCGACGCTGCGCATTGGTTCATCGCTTCGGCGATATTTTCGTCCACGAGGTTCACGACGAATTCGTGCATGGCGCGGACGTTGAGCGCGGTGTCCTTGGGCGTGCCGTTTTCACGGTCGCCGGGCGCGAACGCGCAGATGGGCGGATTCGCGCCGAGCACGTTGAAAAAACTGAACGGCGCGGCGTTGATTTTTCCGTCGGCACTCATCGTTGTGACTAGCGCAATCGGTCGCGGCGTGACCAGACTGACCAGCAGCGGATACGCGCGTTCGGCGAATTCTTTTTCCAAATCGAGTTCAATCATTTGCGGAAATTATGATAATTTTTTCAATCGCGCAACATACGCGCCGTCCACGTTGTCGGCAAACGGCAATAATTCGCGTTCGTTTTCCAATCTGAAATTTTCGTGCTCGCGCAAAAATTCTTTCACGACTTCGGAATTTTCTTCCGACTCCAAACTGCATGTGCTGTAAATCAAAACGCCTCCGGGTTTTAATTTCGTCGCGGCGAGCTTGAGCAGATCGAGTTGCGTTTGTCGCAATCGCAAAATTTCCTCCGGCGAAATCCGCCAGCGCAAATCCACGCGACGGCGCATGACGCCGGTGTTGGAGCAGGGAGCGTCAACCAAAATGCGGTCGAAAATCAAGTTTTGAGTTTTGAACTTTGAGCTTTGAATTGTTTCTACGCAAGTAACGCCAAGCCGCTGGCAATTTTCTTGAACCAATTTCATTCGTTCTTCGGAAATATCGCACGCAACGATTTTGCCTTCGTTGTTCATCAATTGCGCGATGAACGTGGTTTTGCCGCCGGGCGCAGCGCATAAATCCAGAATTGTTTCGCCGGGTTGCGGCGCAAGTTCGCGCACGGCAAGCAGCGTGCTGGGGTCTTGAATGTAAAACCATCCGTCGCGGAAAATCACCAAAGAATTCAAAGGTGGATGTGATTTTAACTCGAAGACGAGATTTTCTTCGAGCCAGTCGCGGCGGACAAAATCGTACTCGACATTTTCCTTGCGCCATTTGTCGACGAGCTTGCCCGCGTCGGTTTTCAAGGTGTTGACGCGCGCGAAAGTTTTCGGCGGCGTGTTGTTCCATTCGAGCAGTTGCAAACTCTTTTCCATGCCGAATCGTTTCTGCCATTTTTCGACAAGCCATTGCGGATGTGAATGGCCGATTGCCGGATTTGAAACTTTTAATTCAACGAGATTTTTTTTTGTTTCGTTAAACTCGCGCAGATAACCGCGCAGAATGGCGTTGACGAATCCGGCTTGCGCGCCGAAGCCGTTTTGTTTGGCAAGTTCCACGGTTTCGTGGACGGCGGCGTGGTCGGGAATGCGGTCGAGCCAGAAAATTTGGTAAAGGCCGAGCCGCAATAAATTTTGCAGCACCGGTTTTTGTTCGCGTCCGCCGGTTTTCCGCGCGATAAGCCAGTCGAGCGTGGCCTGCCAGCGGACGACGCCATAAACAATTTCCTGGCCAAGCCCGCGATCAGCCGGTGAAAGTTGCGCACTGGCCAGCGCGGTTTCGAGCAGGTCTTCGACGAAGGGACCGTTCGCGCGGCGCTGGCCCAGAATGCGCGCCGCAATTTGTCTTGGTTTTTGTTCGTTCACCGCGTTTAATGGAGCCATAGTGAATCCGTGACGACAGAATTACGATTTTTTTATGAAAGAAGAATTTGAAAAACTAGCCGCCGCCGGAAAAATTGAAGGCCGACACGTCGAACCGCTCACCAAGCTGGCCGAGGGCGGCTGTTGCACGCATCGCAGTTGGGGCTTCGGGCGCATCAAGACGGTGGACACGGTATTCGCGCGCTTCACGATTGATTTTCCGGGCAAGCCGGGGCACACGATGGATTTGTCCTTCGCCGCCGACAATCTCAAGCCGATCCCGAAGGATCACATCCTCGCGCGCAAGGCGAACGATCTGGAAGGCGTGCGCCACCTCGCCGCGCATCATCTGGATTTGATCAAGCTGGTGCTGAACAGTTTTGGCGGCAAGGCGACGGCGGATCAAATCCAAGCCGTGCTCACGCCCGATGTCATCCGCGACGATTGGAAAAAATGGTGGGAAACCGCCAAGCGCGAAATGAAAAAGGACGGCCACTTCATCGTGCCGCTGAAAAAAACCGAGGCGGTCGTTTTTCAGGCGCAGGAAACGTCGTTGCAGGATCGCACGCTCGCGGATTTTCGCGCGGCGAAAGGTTTGAAGGCGCGCGTCCTCGTCGTCGCGGAATTGATCAAGGTCATTTCCGATTTGCCGGACAAGCAAACGGCGGCGGGCGAAATCATCGCCGCGCTGAACGCGGACATCGCCACTTATCTGCGCACGCAGCCGGCGGTCGCGCTTGAGGCGGTTTTTGCCCGCGACGAACTGGCCCAAGCCGCCGGACTCCAGCCCACCACCGTTGAGATTTCCGCCGCGCAGATTTGGGGTCAGGACATCAAGTTCGGCCCGATGCTGGAATTGATTCCCGCCGCGAAACATCATCGCGCGCTCGCGTCGTTCAAGACCGCGAACCCCGACCGCTGGCAGGAAATTCTGCGCGGCTCGCTGAACTTCGTCTCCGCCAAGCTCGCCAAGGAATTCGCCAGCCTGCTCATTGCCGAGGGCAAAATGGAACTGCTCAAGGAGACGCTCGCCAAGCTCATCCGCCAGCACACCGCCAGCAGCGAACTGCTGCTCTGGTTTGGCCGCGAACGCAACGAAGATTTCGTGGACATCCTCGGCCCGGAAGTTTTCCGCGCGATGCTCACAGCGATGGAACGCGACCAGTTCAACGAAAAACGCTCGAACCGTCTGCGCGATTTTATTCTGGAAGACCATGAGTTGCTCAATGAACTCACCGCGACCGCCGACATCGAAGTCGTCAAGGATTTGACGCGCGCGTTGCAATTGTCGCCCGTGTTCGACGACATGGACAAGCGTTCGCTCCTTGCGCGCCTCGTCAAAAAACATCCCGCCGTGCAATCGCTCGTCAGCGGCGAACAGACCAAGCAGGACAGCACGATCCAGGTTTCATGGGAAAGTTTGGAACGCCGCCGCCTCGAATATCAGGAATTGGTGCAGAAGAAAATTCCCGCCAACTCCAAGGAAATCGCCATCGCGCGCAGCTACGGTGACTTGCGCGAAAACCACGAATACAAGGCCGCGAAGGAGATGCAGAAAATTCTCATGCGCCAGAAGGAAGAACTCGAGGCGCAGATGATGCGCGCGCGCGGCATGGATTTTTCCAATGCGAAGACCGACGTCGTCAACATCGGCACGATTGTCCAGGCCATGAATCTGGAGGCGAACCAGTCCGAGTCGTTCTCGATCCTCGGCGCGTGGGATTCCGATCCCGACCACGGCATCATCAGCTATCTCACGCCCATCGGCCAGGCGTTGCTGAACCGCAAGGTCGGCGACGAGGTGGAGTTTGAACTGCACGGCACCAAACGCCGGCTCCGCATCGAACGGATCGAAGCGGCAAAAACCGCCGCGCCGGTCGTGAACGGATTGCCCGCCGAAGCGAGCGCGCAGCCCGTGGCCTGATTTTCGGGCGAAACAAAAGAACGAAAAACCGGCGGCGGGACGCGCGGACGGGAAACGCTCAAGCCGCATCTGCAAACCGGCGGGTGGACGGAATGAAACTTCAGTTGCGCCAATCACACTTGCCCGAATCAGGGAGAATTGTTATATTTCCAACATGACGCAGGCAGTCGCGTATATTCTTGACGAAGTTGAACAACTCTCCGAATCGGAACGCACGGAGTTCCGGCACGCCATCATCGAGCGTCTTCCTCTTGCAGATGAGATTCAGCCTGAAATCGAAGAATCTTGGAAACAGGAAACCCGTCGTCGTCTCGCCGAACTGGAAAACGGCAAAGTTGAAGCCGTTTCCGGTGAAATTGTCAGCAGCCGCATCCGTAAAATTGTCGGGCGGTGAAACCGCACGCCTTCCATCCCGAAGCGGCGGAGGAATACGCACAGGCCGCAAAATATTATTCGGAGGCCGACCCGGAACTTGGCGGACGTTTTTACGACGAGATGGAGCGGCTCATCCAAGCTGTTTGCCGCGACCCGAAACGCTCAAGGAAAAAACTCAAGCCGTAGCTGCAAACCGGCGAATGGGGCGAATGAAATGAAACGCGCGTTCACATTGATCGAACTGCTGGTCGTCATCGCCATCATCGCCATTCTGGCGGCGTTGCTTTTGCCCGCGTTGAGCCGCGCCAAGTCCTCCGCCAAACAAATCACGTGCACCAGCAACGTCCGCCAGATCAATCTCGCCGTCCATATGTATGCGGACGACCACGGCGACGCCATCGCCTATTACACCAACTCCATTTACTTCGATTACAAGGACGACATTTTGCCGTATCTGGGCGCGAACAGGAACTCGTCATCCAGCAATGCCGTCTTTGTCTGCCCCGCCGATGATTTCGATTTGTCCGGCCCGATAGGCGAATGGCTGTTCGGCCCGTTCAACTGCCGGGGCTTTTGCAACTGGCCCGATACGCACTTTTCCAGCTACTGGTTCAACGGCGGCGTGTTCAACGACAACACCAACGAACTGGACATGGCGCAAAAGCCGTTCGCCTCCGTGCGCGAACCGGACAAGACCGAACTCATCGGGGAAGATTCCGGCGGCATCGGCTTGAGCAGCCACGACCGACGCCAGCCGCTGCAATTCCCGGACGCCCGCAACGTGATGAGCTTTGTGGACGGCCACGCCAGCTACATCAAAATCTACTGGAACGGCGTGCAAGGCGGCGACGGATTTCCGGTCAAATACGAACCGCCCGACGGCTACGACTACAAATGGTCGGGGAATTAAAGCGGACGCGAAACGCTCAAGGAAAAACTCAAGCCATATCTGCAAACCGGCGAGTGGAGCGAATAAAAATTTTTAGGGCTGCGGATTTGTTCCACGCCATCTAAATGCACGACGAAAACCTAACTTTTCTGCTTCAGCAACCCCCCCTTTCGTGGCGTGCGGTCGTATTGTTGGTCAAATGGCAATGTAAATCTTCGTGCCGTCGCGCAAAGACACATTGCATTTAATTACTGGATATTTGCCAACGGAAATTTTTCAATCAGCGTTACGCCCAGCGCATCAGCAAATTCTTTGGCAGTTGGTGAAGCTTCACAGATATGTAAAGCCACGGCTTCACACTGACAATTCCAAACAGATCACGTTCTTTCGCAAATTTTTTCTCGTAAGCTATGCTGACCCGTAAATCTGACAAACGTGCTTTTCGTGCATCGTTTTTTGCGCGCTCCAATGTTTGCACTGAACAATGCGAACCTCACTTGTTTTGGTGCAGATTAAATCTCGTCCCAAATCTTCCAAACCTAATTCGCCGTGATATCAACTGAAACCATCCGTTCTGAAGAAGCCAAGTATCGTCGTAATCTCGCCCAATCCACCCTTCTTACTACCAATATCTCTAAGCTCGTGTATTTTCGCCAAGTTCGCGAATTGTATTCGCATCAGAAAGTCATTCCGCACTGGTCGTCTTCGTCTTTGGTTTTAGGCGAACTGACGAATCAATTCGTCCAAATCTTCGCCTTTAAAATCAATTAGCCACGGGAAAAGATTTTCATAATAATGGTGGAGTTCTCGCAGGATTTTGTTTTCTCGCCGAAGATTTGATTTTTCAGAAGACATCGCCCTGATTTCTTCTGCTGCGCGCATGGCCGGGTGCTTTTTATTCTCAAGTTCGTTGGCAAGTTTTAAGTCAAATAATTTCAGATAATCGCTGTATGCAGTTGCCAGCCACGGAAAGCCAAGTGCTTTTTCCTTGCTGATTTTTTCCAGAGCAATTTTCGATTCGATTTTTAGTTCTTCAAATCTTTTCTGTTCGCTGGCAAGAAATATTTCCCGCTTTTGTATTTCCTTTTCTAGCTGCTCAATTCGTTCCTTCTCTTTGATGTCGAACGGAATTTTCTTAATTCGGTCAATCGCCCAAATAATTGCGCAAAGTGTATAGAAACCGCCGATGATATACAAAAGTGCCATGGAAATTTCATTTCTCCCGCTTCAAAAGAAATTCCGCCAGCGCTTCGAGCGCAACGGCTTTGCCTTTGAAAATTTTCAGCGCGGCAAACGCCTTGGCCGTCAGTTGCGCCGCGATCTGCCGCGATTTTTCCAGCCCGACAATCGCCGGGTAGGTGGCCTTTTGCACGGCCACGTCCTTGCCCGCCGTCTTGCCGAGCTGCTCGCTGGTCTGCGTCACGTCCAGGATGTCGTCAATCACCTGGAACGCGAGGCCGACGTGATAGCCGAAATCCGTGAGCGCGCGGAGTTGCGCGGGCGGGCAATTGGCGCTCATGCCGCCGAGCCGCACGGAACAGCACAGCAACGCGGAGGTTTTGCGCTCGTGGATGAATTTCAACTCGGCGATGGAAAGTTTTTTGCCTTCGCCTTCCAGATCCGCGACCTGTCCGGCGACGAGTTGCAACGAGCCGGAAGCTTTGGCGATCTCCAGAATAATTTTGTCGTGCGGATAGCGCGGAAATTTTTTGCATTGCGCAGCAATCTCAAACGCCTGCGTCAACAGCGCGTCGCCCGCGAGCACGGCGATGCCTTCGCCAAAAACTTTGTGATTGGTCGGCTTGCCGCGACGGAAATCGTCGTTGTCCATCGCGGGCAAATCGTCGTGGATGAGCGAGTAGGTGTGGATGCATTCGACGGCGCACGCAAGCGGCACGGCGACCGCGTCGCTGCCACCACACGCTTCGGCGGCCGCGAGCAGAAGAGCAGGGCGCATTCTTTTTCCGCCGGCGAAAATAGAATAGCGCATGGCCTTGTGGATCGTGGCGGGCTTGGTTTTCTCGGACGGCAGAAATTTGTCGAGCGCGCGATTGACGGTTTCGGTGCGCGTGGAGAGAAAGTGGTTCAGGTCGAACGATGATTTTTTGGCGGCCATAAAAATTGTCTAAAGAAAATGCCGGAAACCGACACAAGTTTGAAGGGAATTTTTGTTATTGCCTTCGGGCGCACAACAATTAAGCTATGCGGCTCGATTTGATCTGAAAAACCATGAACGCTGAACTCTGCAAAAAAGCCGCCGAAAAAGTCGGCAACCCGAATGTCCTCGTGAACATCGTGTCGCGCCGCGTGCGCCAGTTGAATTCCGGCGGCGGCGGCTTGAGCCGTCCGCTGATTTCCGATCCGGGCAACCTCGGTGCGGCGGACATCGCGTTGCGCGAGATCATCGAGGAAAAAATCGGCTGGGAAATGCCGGAGATCGTCGCCTTGACCCGCCCGGTGGCCAAAAAACGCAAGAAGCGGTAAAAATCTTAACCGCGGATTGCGCGGAGGATTTTAAGAATCACATCAAGCCGGAATTGCTTCCGGCTTTTTTCTTTTGAGCAAACGCCATTTCACGATTTTAATTTCGTTATTTTAATCCGTGAAATCCGCGTAATCCGTGGTTAAGCTTTTTTATGGTCGACATTGTCACCAACCACAAAGCCCGGCGCGATTACCACATCCTCGAGACGTTCGAGGCGGGTATCGTGCTGCACGGCACGGAGGTCAAGTCGTTGCGCGCGGGCAAGGGCCAGATCGCCGACGCCTTCGCGCGCGTGGACAAAAACGAGGTCTGGATCCACAACGTCCACATTGACGAATACTCGCACGGCAACTTGCAGAACCACGTTCCCAAAGCGCCGCGCAAACTGCTTCTTCACAAATCGGAAATCAGAAAACTCTTTGAACTCACCTCCGTCAAAGGCAACACGCTCGTGCCGCTGTCGTTCTATTGGAAGAATGGGAAAGTGAAAGTTTCGCTCGGCGTCGGCAAGGGCAAGGTGGAATTCGACCGGCGCGACGACATCAAGAAGCGCGAGTCCGACCGCGAGCTGAAACGCGCGACGATGAATTGGAAAAAGGGGAAATGAAATTGAACCATGAATGATTTCAACACCGGCAGACCACCAACATGGCGAATAATACTTTATGGGTTAATTGCTATGGTCATTCCCTTTTACTTTTTTTATCCGCGTTTGGGAGAATTAGGTCAGCACCAATTTATTTTTTGGATTCTTCTTCTTCTAACCGGAGTATTTTTTATTTCTTTTGGCCTTGCAGCGTCGATGCTGAAAAGTAACGAGAAGTCGAAAACATGGATGGTCAAACATCAACGATTACTGCGCGTGTCTTTAGCTGTTATAGCTACAGTAATCGGCCTGTGGAAGCTGTTCGACATTCTACATAAATAAAAATGGCGTCCTTTGCGGAATGCCATCTTCAATTCTAAATTATCGCGGAAAATTACGCCTTCTTGGCTCCGTCGCCTTTTTTCCAGGTGCGTTTCGGCGCCTTGGTGACGAGGCCGTTTTTGAGCGCGCTGGCCGCGACGCGGATGTAGCGGACTTCGCCGCTGGGCAGCAACGCCTTCACGCGCTGCAAGTTCACATGGAACTTGCGCTTGGTGATGGCGGTGATGTGCGTGCCGATGCCGCCGGTTTTCTTCGCCTTACCCGAGCGCCAGATGATGCTGCCCTTCATCGGGCGTTTGCCGGTCAATTCACAGATTCTTGCCATAAAATTTCTTTTGTTAAGAGCCGCAGAGATTATCAGCGAATTCCTCGGTGACAAGTTCTTTTTCTGGAAATTCTGCGTGCCTCAAATCGAAATCGCCCGTATCTTCACGGCTCAATTTTTATGGCCACGCTAAAACCTTTTGCCGCCCTGCGACCCAAACCCGAACTTGCCGCGCAAATCTGCGAACTGCCCTACGACGTGATGTCGTCGGACGAGGCGCGTGAAATCGCCAAGAACAATCCGTTGAGTTTTTTGCACGTCAGCAAACCGGAAATTGATCTGCCGCGCGGCACGGATTTGTATTCGCCGGAAGTTTATGCGAAAGGCAAAGAGAATTTTGCAAAAGCTGATTTCGCAAGGCGCGTTGAAACAGGATTCTGCAGCCTGCGTTTTATTTGTATCGGCAAGTCATGGGCGCGCACGCGCAAGTCGGCTTGGTTGCGGCGGCGAGTTGTGAGGAATATCTGGCGAACATCATCAAGAAACACGAGTTCACGCGACCCGACAAGGAAGATGACCGCGTGCGCCACATCGAAGCTTTGAACTCGCAGACCGGCCCGGTTTTTTTGACTTACAAATCGGTTCGCGCGATTGACGAATTTGTTGCGAAGAAAATTTACGAAACTCCCGCGATTGATTTCACGGCCAAGGACGGTGTCCGCCATTCGTCGTGGAACATTTCCGCCGCGGAAGAAATAAAATTCATCGAAACGCAATTCGCACAAATTCCGTTTCTTTACATCGCGGACGGCCATCATCGCAGCGCGGCGGCGGCGCGGGTTTTTCAGTCGCGCAAAGGCGCGGGCCACAGCGGACAATTTCTTGCCGTCATTTTCCCGCACAACCAGATGCAGATTCTGCCTTACAACCGCGTGCTGAAAGATTTGAGCGGAAATTCGCCGGAACAATTGCTGGAAAAACTGGAAGTCCATGCAGATTTTACTGATTTCAGAAAGCGGCGGCGCGACGCCGAAGCGCAAACATTTACTTGGATTTTATTTTCAACGCAAATGGCGAACGCTCTCGATAAGGCAGATAAAATTGCAGTCGAAGACGCAGTTGAAAATTTGGATGTGACGCTGCTGCAAAAAAACATTCTCGCGCCAGTCTTCGGCATTGACGATCCGCGCACGAGCAAAAAAATAAATTTCGTCGGCGGAATCCGTGGCACGGCGGAATTGGAAAAGCTCGTGGACAGCGGCGAATACGCCTGCGCGTTCTCGATGTTCCCGACGAGCATCGAGGATTTGATGAGCATCGCCGACGCGGGCGGCATCATGCCGCCGAAAAGCACCTGGTTCGAGCCGAAGCTGCGCGACGCGATGTTCTGCCACATGATCTGCACCCGCATTTAACAGATGATTACGAAGGGCGCGATGATCAATTTTTCGAAACTTGACGGACGTAAATCGTATATGCTAAAATCGTAATATTGTTTTCGTGTGTTTGCTTGTGTTTCGCGGTTAATTAAATTCGCGCGTGGCCGGACACTCGCCTTCAACGCGGATTGCGCGCGACCTTTTTAGGGATCGCGGCGAACGTCATTCTCGGCGCGGCAAAATTCGCCGCCGGCATTCTCGGCCATTCGCACGCGCTCATCGCGGACGCGACGGAGTCGTTCGCGGACATTTTCAATTCGCTCGTCATCTGGCGCGGCATCGTCGTCGCCGCCGAACCGCCGGACAAGGAACATCCCTACGGCCACAGCAAGGCCGAGCCGCTCGCGGGCGCGTTTGGCGCGGTGATGCTTTTGGCGGCGGCGCTTTGGATTGCCGGAAAAGCCGCGCTCAATATTTATCAATTTTTATATCCGCAAAATTTTGATTTTCCCCGCGAACCGGTGCGCTGGTTCACGCTCGTCGTTTTGGTGGTCGTCATCGCCGTCAAGGAAGGGCTGTTTCGCTTTGTCATCGGCGAAGGCGACGCGACGGACAATTCCGCCGTGAAAACCGACGCGTGGCATCATCGCAGCGACGCGATCACCTCGGCGGGCGCGTTCATCGGCATCAGCATCGCGCTGGTCGGCGGCGAAAAATTTTCGTGGGCGGACGACGCGGCGGCGATTTTTTGCGCCGTCATCATCGGCATCGAACGGCTGGCTGTTGCTGCGCCGCCGTTGAGCGAATTGATGGACGAGGCGCCCGATCCGAAAATCGTGGAGCAGATCCGGCAGGTTGCGGCGGGCACTTCCGGCGTGGCGCGCGTGGAAAAATGTTTTGTGCGGAAGGCCGGGCATCTTTTTTTTGTGGAGATGCACGTCGAGGTTGACCCGCAGATGACCGTGCTGCGCTCGCACGAGATCGCGCACGCCGTGAAGGATAAAATCCGCGAAACGATGCCCGCCGTCAGCGACGTGCTGGTGCACATCGAGCCGCTGAACATTCCGGCGCAGCGGAAGTGAAAAGTTTTTGACACGGATTGCACGGATTGGATTCGTGCTAATTGGTGAAATTCGTGTCTCAAGAATGCTTGATAAAAAAAAATCGGAAATATAGTTTAAACGTAATGCACGGAGTTCCTACAAATTTACCTTTGGCCAAGTTTAAGGGCGCAACCTTAATCCAACTCGCAATTGGAGAATTCCAGATTCAATTTCATTTTCATCCGAAGACGAGTATTTCAGTTGAAGGGAAATGGGAATTGCAAGATGTGGCTGGGGTTTTGGTTGATGCTGGCACGAGAGACAGCAACGCAAAACGAGACGTATTTTACTTACATAAAATTTTAGGCAAAAATGTTATTAGCTATTCTTTGAACGTGCCTGATTCATTTTCGCTGAAATTTGATTCAGGTCATACGCTCACAATTTTTGACGATTCAAAACAATATGAGAGTTTTTCGCTTGAAGGTTTTTACATTTAACTTGGCAAATTTCTTTTGCCCAACTTTTGCACTTCATCTTGACGCCGCCGCGCAGCAGTTTATTTTCGGCGCATGAGAAAGATTTCGCTTTGGCTGTTTATTTTCGTTTTCACGGCTTCGCTCGCGCGCGGGCAGGACGCCGCGACGCAGCAGCAGATTGACAAGCTTTACGGCCAGATGCAGGACTTGATCGAGGCGCAGGCCGCGCAGGGCAAACGCATTGACGCGCTGGAAAAACAAATCAGCGATCTGGGCGACAAGCTGAACCAGCCCGCCGCGAGCGGCGGCGCGGACGCGGACGATTTGAAAAAACTCGCCGCGCAGGTTCAGGAAATTGACAAGAAACGGCAGGCCGACAACGATTTGATTTTGAAACAAATCGAGAAGCTCGGCAAAACCGGCGGCGGCTCGACGGGGCACAAATCTTCCCCGGCGATTTCACCAGCGGCTCCGGCGGACACTTCAACGCCAAGCGCCGGCGGCCCGCAAAAAGGTTATGATTACACGATTGCGGCGAACGACACGGTTTCGGCCATCGCCAAGGCGTATCGCGCGCAAGGCGTGAAGGTGACGGTGGCGCAGATTCTGGCGGCGAATCCGGGATTGAATCCGAACAGTTTGGTCGTCGGCAAAAAAATCTTCATTCCTGATCCGAACGCAAAGTGATTTTTTGGCGGCGGATTATTTGACTTTGAAGTGAATCAGCAGCACGCCGGCAGCGGCGATGAGGCAGTAGAATCCGAAAAATTTCCAGCGTCCGCCTTCGAGCCAGCGCGAAAGCAGTTTCAGCGCAAGCAGACCGCTGATGAAACTCAAGACCATCCCGACGAGCCCCGGCACGAACAGATGCATTACGGAATCCTGGCCGCTCAACGCGTGCGCCTTGATGAGCCGGTGCGCTTCCTGCGCGATGACCGGCGGTGTCAACGCCACGGCGAGTGCGAAGCTGAATTCCTCCAGCTTCTGCTTCGGCAGACCGAGAATTAATCCGGCGGAAATGGTCGCGCCCGAACGCGAAAAGCCGCGAAACGGCAGGCAAAGTCCCTGCACGATGCCGATCCAGAACGAATGCTGCGGCTGGATTTCTGAATGGCGCGGAGTTTTCTGCTCATTCAGCCCGGCATAAATGATTAAAACTCCGACGGCCGCGAGCGCGCAGGCAATCAGTGGCAGGTTGGAAAACAGATTTTCCACTTCCGCGTTCTCGGCGCCGCGCATAAAAACTTTTTCGATGAGAATTTTCAGCCCGTAGCCGACGATGCCGGTGCAGATGGTCGCGCCGATGACCTGGATGGCGAACCATTGGGTCTGGCCAAAGGAGGCAAAATAATCGCGCTTCCAGCCTTTCCAAAAATAAACGATGACGGCGAACATCGTGCCGGTGTGGAGCATGACGAGCAGCATCGTCAATTCCGGGCTGGACGGGTCGAGGTGCATGAGTTTTTCCGCCGCGATGACATGGGCGGAACTGGAAACGGGCAGGAGTTCGCACGCGCCTTGAATCAGCGCGAGAATGAGGATTTGAAAAAAATTCAGCATAGTCCGGGGAATTCAGCCGCGAAACATTTGGCGCGAAATGCGGGCGGCGGGCAAGCACTAAAATTTACAGCGGCGATTTATTTTTTCTTTCCAAAGAAGGATGTGCCTTCCTCGGCGCGCTGTTTGACCTTGAGCTGGCCGAGAATCGAGTGCCAGGCGATGTAGATTTTGTGCCACTGGCTTTCGAGTCCGCGCAGCCCACCTTCGCCGACCTCGCTCAAATAGCGCAGCGACGGCGCGTTGCCGACGAGCGAGTGGATTTCCTCGCGCGTGGGCGAGGCGATCTCGATGGAGGCGAAGATCAATTCCAGTTCCTGCACGATGATGCTTTTGATCTCGAGGAAATGGCTTTCGTCCGGCGGGCCGAATTTTTTGGAGCGGGCCACGTCCAGGAAGTGGTTGAACTGTTTCCAGCACTCGATGTGGGTTTCGATCTGGGTGACGAGTTGGTTGAGTTCTTTGGCGGTCATAGGCGTTTCAGGTTGGCGGTTGTGAAAGTGCGGATTGCGGCTGCAGGAAAATGAGGATGGCGCCGCGCAGTTCGCGGGCGGTGATGAGCAGGCTGCCGAAGTGGACGCTGATTTCGGCGAGCGGCATCTGCGCCGCGCGGGCTTCGCGAAACAATGCCGAAACGTCGCGCCCGATCTCGCCCAGCAGCGCCTTGGGATACGTCGAGGAAACGGTGGAGGTGACGACCTGGCCGTCGCGGTCCACGGTGAGGCTGCCCGCCGGCAGTTGCTGGATGGCGGCGCGCGAACGGAACAACCGGGCAATTTTTTTTAAGAATCCCATGAGGCGACAAGTTTTTTGCTTTGTTCGAGGAGTTGGCTGGCGTCAGTGTCCAGCGGCCAGCCGACGAGAAAGGATTTTTTGCCGTGCGGCAGAAGCGTGAGCTGCTTTTCCAGGCTGTTGCCGGTGACATGCGAGAGCGGCCCGGCTTCAATTTTTTCGCCGAGTTGTCTGGCGATTTCCAATGTGTGCCGCGTCCAGGCGGCCAGTTGCCCGGTGGACTGGGTGCCGAGCGCTTCGGGTTCGCCGTGGCCTTCGGGCGGGACGGAGATGACGAATTCCGCGCCCTCGCGCGTGAGCAGCGACAGTTTCCAGGTCAGCTTGCGGTGGCTGGCGTCAAAAAATTGGGTTTCGCTGGAGGGATTGGCGTTTTCGTCCATCGCCTGCGCGGATTCGAGGAGCAGGGCGTTGATGGGGCGGGTGATGGTGCGTTCGCGATCCGGTTCGGCCGGCAGGTTTTCAAAGGTGCCGGATTTCCACGATAGTATCCGGCGGAACGCCGCCTCGCCGCGCGCACCCTCGACCTCGGCGTCCAGCAATTCACCTTCCTGAAACCACAACTTCGCCACGAGCGGCCCGCGCGTGATGCGCAACACCGTCGAACTGCGGGAAAGACATTCCATCTGGATGATGTCCATGAGCCCTTTGCTCTGGATGCCGCGGAACCCGCCGTCCGCGTCGCGTCCCAAAAGTGATTCGAGGCAGTCCATGAACATTTTTGAATCCTGCTGCATGTCGGATTTGAGCCAGAACAAGTCCACGCCCAGCGCGTAGGCGCGCGAGCGAAATTCCTCGTCCTCCAGCCCGCTCAAAACCACCGTGCGCAGCCCGGGATACCGGCGGCGCACGACCGAAAGCACCTGCAACCCGTCCATGCGCGGCATCTTCAGATCGCAGATCAGCAGCCGGAAAGGCTCGGAATCAAGCATCCCCAGCGCGCGCGAGCTGGACGTGGCCGTGCGGATTTCCGGTTTGCTCGGCAACTGCGCGAAAATCTCGCGGCAGAGTTCAAGCCAGTCCGCGTCGTCGTCCAAAACTAGGATTTTATGTGCTGTTTCCATTCCGATGTGTCCACGGCTAACGCCTAAACCGGGTAAATTCAAGTGCGAAAACCATTTCTTTTAAGACAGCAATCGCTGTTCCGAACCCCATCCAACGTCACAGAAATATTTTGTCCATCAATTAAGGACAGCCGCCCGGCCCGCCAGTCCAATGATGGGACAAAAATCTGGCGCTTCGGCATCGAAAATCGCCCGCCGCACCGTCAATCGAACAAAATGAAAAGCGTGGCGCGGTTTGTGCTAAAAGTCCGTGAAGCCCGGTCGAACAGGCGGGGCATCAACCAAAAAATGAGGGCTGTGAAATTCAAATTTGTCGGATTGCTTCGGGGGTTTTTGCGCCGCTTTGACGGTGATGAAACGAATGAAATGGAAATTTCACGTCCGGTTGCCGCCGCCGCGCCGCCGGCACCCATTCCGGCAACATCCGTTCCACAGCCCGCCGCGCCGCCGGTTTCCGTCCCAACGCCGGTTTCTGCAAATCCCGATGAAATTCAACTGCCATTGCAGCCGATTCTGGTTGCGCTGCCGATGGAGTTGCGCGCCAAAATAGTGCCCGTAAACACGGCGAGCATGACGATTTCGATCCCGGTGGAAAAAGTTCTCACGCAACTGGCGACCGGCTCGGTCAAAATTTCCTTCGGCGAATTGCGCCAGCTCGCGCCGGGCGTTTTTGCCCATTCCGGCGGTGAACACGACACCAAGCCCGTGGCCCTGCCGCTCAATCAAATTCTTGCACAGCTCCATCCCACATTATTGGCCCGCCGTTCCGTGCAGAAACAGGTCGAGATTTCCGACGACATTTCCAGCCCGTTTGACACGCGTGGACAGGGACTGAAAATTTCCACCGAAAAAATGAAAACGCCGCCGGTCGCGCCGCCGCCAACACCGGAACCTTTGCCGATGTCGCGGTTCGCCGCGCCGTCGCCGGTCGCGCCAGTTTCACCGTTGCCCGTCGGATCGCCGCCGCCGACCTTCGCCCCGCGCTGGAAGGCGCCTGCCAGCAATGGCGTCAGCAATGGCGGGGGTAACGGCAGCAGCAACGGCACCAACGGCTCGCACAAGCCCGCCGATTTTGATGCTCTGCCTGCACCGGCGGCTCCGAGAGCCAAAGCTCCGGCCCAGGCTCCGGTTGAAAAGCCCATTGTCGCACCGCTGGCGGCACTTGCCGAAAGCTGGCCGGAAGCATTGAAGTCGGAAATCGAACAATTAGACCTGGCCAACGCGCAGGTGGCGCTGCCGGTGAACTTGATTGAACCGGCGCTCAAACGCGGCCGCGTGATTTTTGCGTGGCGTGATTTGCGTTCGTGGATCCAGAACGTGGCGGTGGCGGTTTCCGTCCATGACGGCATTGAGCTGGAACTGCCGCTCAAAGTGCTGGCACCGCTGTATGTGACGCGGCAAAGAAACGGCGCTGCGCCCCAAAAAATTTCGGTGGCGGAGGAAATTCCGAACCTGTTCTTCGGTTTTCCGCAACCGGCCAGTGCGCCTTCGGCAACGCCCCCAATCCCGGGTGCGACGCCTTCAGCCCCGACTGCGGCTGCGACCGCGCTGCCGCTGCCGGACACGAATTTTTTCTCCCGCGCCAACCAGCCGGAGACGACGGATTCAGAATTCAAGCGCAAGGGCGGCACGGATTTTTCCTCGCGCGCCGCGACGCCGAGCGAACTCGTTTTCCGCGCGATGGAACTGCCCGGCGTGGCCGGCGCGGTCATCGCGCTGCCCGACGGGTTGAAGGTCGCCAGCCAGATTCCGCCGGACTTGAACGGCGACACGCTCGCGGCGTTTCTCCCGCAAATTTTTGCGCGCGTGAACCAGTGCTCGCGCGAACTGCGCATGGGCGATTTGAACAATTTAAGTTTCACCGTCGGCAATGTGCCGTGGAAGATTTTCCGCGTGAACGCCGTTTATTTCGCCGCGTTCGGGCGCGCGAATGAAGCGATGCCGACCGCGCAACTGGCCTCATTGGCCGCCGAACTCGACCGCAAAAAACAGCAATAATTTATGGCCATCATCAATCAAGCAACCAAGGAACTGCAGGTAAAAATCGTCTATTACGGCCCGGCGATGGGCGGCAAGACGACGAACCTCGTGCAAGTCCACGACCACGTCCAGACCAACGCCGGCAACAAGGGCAAGCTCGTCTCGCTCGCGACCAGCTCCGACCGCACGCTGTTTTTCGATTTCCTGCCGATTGAGGCGATGACGATCAAGGGCTTCAAGACGAAGTTCCAGCTTTATACCGTGCCCGGCCAGGTGATTTACAACACCACGCGGCAGCTCGTGTTGCGCGGCGTGGACGGCATCGTGTTCGTGGCCGATTCGCAATATGAAAAAATGCCGGAGAACGTCGAGGCGTTCCAAAATCTGGTGGACAATTTGAAGACGCTCAAGCTCGACATCAACGAAATCCCCTACGTTCTCCAATACAACAAGCGCGACCTGCCGAACGCCGCGCCGATGGAATACATGGATTTTCTGCTCAACAACCGGGACGTGCAGGTGCCGTCCTTCGTCGGGACGGCGCACAAATGCGAGGGCGTGTTCGAGACGCTGAACATGATCACGCGGATGCTGCTGCAAAAATACATCAACCAGAGCGTCCCGCAATACGCATGACATGGCCACCCTGCCACAACTTATCGAGGACGACATTCAGCGGCTCGACGAAACGCTCCGCGAGTTCCTCGCTGCGGCGGACGCGACAGCGGCGCTGGTCATCGACAAGGGCGGCTTTCTCATCACGCATCAGGGCGATTCGCGTGACTTCGATCTGACCACCATCGCCGCGCTTTCGTCCGGCGCGTTCATGGCCAACCAGACCATCGCCGGCCTCGTCAACGAGACGAACTTCAACAGCATTTACCAGCAGGGCGAGAAATTCAGCGTCTTCGTCGTCAACGTGGACGACAACTGCATGCTCGTCGTCATTTTCAAATCCCAGACCGGCGTCGGCGTGGTGAAATATTTCGCCGCCCCCGCCGTCAAACGCATCGCGTGCCAGCTTGAGATCGCGCAGGAACGCGCGCCCGGCGAAGGGCTCGACCTGTCCGTCCTCAACGTCGCCGAGCCGGGACAATTCTTCCGGAAGAAAGAGGCTTGATCAGCCGCTTCCACTCTTAATCCTGACCGAGACTCGAATGCCTCACCAAAGCGGTTCGGATTAAGAGCTTCTTCCGGGAGGTGGCCAGTCCTCTGGCGTTTCTATAAATATGTCGCCCTACGGCGCTGCCGATGCGATGGATGAGGTCGGTGGGCATGATTTTATGACGAATTTTCCGGCAAAATTTCTAGCGCCAGACAATAATCTTTGTAGCCAACCGACCGCCAGAACGCGATGGCAGAGTATTTTTAAGCAAAACATCAACCGTCAACCGTTTATTAGTCGGCCAGATTCTTGTGCGAAGAATTTCAACGGCTTTGCGTCCGATACCTTTGCGACGCTGATTTCGCGCGACAAAAAGTTGTCGCAAATAAATTTCTTCCGGCTGTTCGCGATATAAAGCGTGAGCGACAACTTCTCCATCCTTTTCAAAAATTACAGCGGCATATTCGGACGTAAGCCAGCCACGCATACGTTGTTCCAATTCAGGAATTGACATTTTTTTATTCCGATGATCTTCGTCGTGAAGCAGTAAATGATTTAGCTCCGCAAGCAGAGCGCAGTCATCCAATGTTGCACGCCGGAAGTTCATTCGATTTATTTTTTCTTCCCATGCACTTTCGCCGCGACTTTCAATCGCAGCGCGTTGAGCCGGATGAAGCCGGTGGCGTCGTCCTGGTTGTAGGCCTTGGTCGGGTCGGCTTCCATCGTGGCGATGTGCGGGTTGTAGAGGCTCACCGGGGATTTGCGGCCGCTGACCATGATGTTGCCCTTGTAGAGTTTCACGCGCACGGTGCCGGTCACGTTCTTCTGACTCTCGGTCACGTAGGCCTGCAACGCGAGGCGTTCGGGCGCATACCAGAAACCGTTATAGACCAGCTCGGCATATTTCGGAATGAGCGCGTCGCGCTGGTGCATGACTTCGCGGTCCATCGTGAGGCTTTCCATCTGCCGATGCGCGAAATGCAAAACCGCGCCGCCGGGCGTCTCATACACACCGCGCGATTTCATGCCCACGAAACGGTTCTCGACCATGTCCACGCGGCCGACGCCGTGTTTGCCGCCGAGCTTGTTCAACGCCTTCATCACGCCGAGCGGGCGAAAGTTTTTTTCCGTTCACGGCGACGCAATTGCCTTTGACGAAATCGAGCGTGACGAATTCGGGTTTATTCGGCGCGTCTTCGGGGAAAACGGAGAGCGTCGTGAAATAATTTTTATTCTTCGGGTCGAACGAATCGAACCACGGGTCTTCGAGAATGCCGGCCTCGTAGGAGATGTGCAGAAGATTCCGGTCCATCGAGAACGGTTTCTTCGCGCTGGCCTGCACGGGAATCTTGTGCGCGGCGCAGTAATCAATCATCTCCTGCCGGCCGGGAAATTCCGCGCGATAGCGTTCGTCGCGCCACGGCGCGATGACTTGCAAATCCGGCGCGAGCGCGGCGGCGGTCAGTTCGAAACGGACTTGGTCGTTGCCCTTGCCGGTCGCGCCGTGCGCGATGGCGTCGGCTTTTTCCAGTTTGGCGATTTCCACCATGCGCTTGGCGATGAGCGGTCGCGCGATGCTCGTGCCGAGAAAATACTGGCCTTCGTAAATCGCGCCTGGCGTGGATCATCGGATAAATAAAATCGCGCGCAAATTCCTCCTGCAAATCGTCAATGTAGATTTTCGACGCGCCGGTCTTGAGCGCCTTGGCTTCGAGGCCGTCGAGTTCCTCTTCCTGCCCGATGTCGGCGCAGAAGCCGATCATCTCGGCGTTATATTTTTCCTTGATCCACGACATCAAAACCGAAGTGTCGAGGCCACCCGAATAAGCTAAAACAATTTTCATTGCGTCATTAAACCGCGAAGCAGCCGGGAACGCAAAGTGGAAATGAATCGCCGAAGGAAATTTACGGGAATTGAATCCAATTGGTCATGGTGGTGTAGGCGAAGGTCATTTCGCTGGGGTTGTAGCCTTTATACCATTTGGAGTGGCCGTCGGCGAACATGACATTCTGGCCGCGGCTGTGGATTTGCCAGTATTCCGTCAGCGATGGATCGGCCGCGCCACCGATGCAATTCTGCGTATAATCATCTTTGTCTGCGTCCAACGGATCAAAAAGAACCGGGCCGCCTTTCGTTCCCGCCGTGTCGCCGCCCAGGACAAAAACCGAGGGAAATAAAATCATGGTGCTTTTGACGGCGGCAAAACCGCCGTTCGCTCCATACGCCGCGTTGCAGCCGTTGAAATAGTTGAACGGCCCTTGCAGTTTTGTCGGCAACTGCACATTGCCCGGACAATTAAACGCATTTGTATTGCCGACGCAGGGAAAAATCTGTTCCGACCAACTGGGTTTTCCAGATCCAACCGGAGGCGCGTAGTCATTGGCGCCCCAATAAATATTGCCGCCGGATTCGGGATAATACTCATTGTTGTCATCCGCAAACATCCGCATGCCCAGACCGACTTGATGCAGGTTGGAGTTGCAACTGGTCGTCCACGCCTTCTGCTTGGCCGACGACAACGCCGGCAACAGCATCGCCGCCAGAACCGCAATGATGGCGATGACCACCAGCAGTTCGATCAAAGTGAATGCCCGGATGATTTTCATAAAATGTCATTGATTAGACCGCCAAGACGCCCGAACGCAAAGGGAAATAAATTATTATGGCGCGGGCATGGTGCCGGTGCTGTCCGCCGAAGTCCGCTCCCGCATCCATAGCCAATCCTGCCGGTCTGCTGCATCAACGATTTGAAATCCCCACCCTTGTTTTTGCCCGCCCATCCGCCATTTGTGGGCTTCGGAATGTCCATCTGCAAAAGCAAAGCCGCAGCCCGAATTGTGATAGGTTCCGGGAACGTCAAACCATTGTGGACTTTCCATCCCGAAACAAAATGCGGCGTCGTTGATGTGTGTCACGTCCTCGTCCACCAGCACCCACAGCATGGAGGGTTGGGGGCAGTCGATGTTGGAGAACTTGCCAAAGGTGGCCCACGGCGCATTCCGATGATGCGTATATTGATTGTTCAGCCAGGGGCCGTTGACCGTCAGATTGGGAATCGCCGCTGTGAGTGGCTCCGGCTCCCGGGCCGGTTGCCTCGAAGCCCGGGCACAATTGTGCCGATCGCGTTGTTCATCGAAAAAGTCCTTGTCGCCGGTATGATTTGGCCGATCAGTGCCGAGTTCGAACCTTGATATAAGTCCCATGCGTGTGTCACGCCGGACATTGAAACAGGGAATAATTGCCGGAAAGGTAATATATCAATAAAATGCGGCTCTGGTCTTTGAGGATGTCGGGGTTGAATTCATCCGGCCCGCCAATGGAGGCATCGCCGCTGCACCAATTATGGCCGGGCACCATGTTGCCGCCGTCCTCGTTCGGCGGGAAGAAATCGTTGTTGTCGCCGCCGTAAAGGGTCATCGCAACCATCAGCTGCTTGCCACCATTCAAGCATAAAATTCCCTGCGCCCTTTGCTTGCTGCGGGAAAGCACCGGCATAAGCAGCGCCGCCAGAACCGCAATGATGGCGATGACGACCAGCAGTTCAATCAAAGTGAATGCGTGCCGGCGACTGGTTGCGTCCGGAAAGTTCATGGTTTCGGCTTCAATAACGCGCCGCGGAACGGAATTTGTCCAGCTTAATTTGCCTTTTCCATCGCGAGTTTCAATTGATCGAGAATGACGTTATTACATCCCGCCGTCCCAATACCAGTGATGATCAGGATTGTCACAGCGAATGGCTACCTGCCATTTCTTGATCCTGCCTGATTTCAACCTGATTTCGTATGGCACAAACACTCCCGGATATTTAAGTCCGGCTTGTATAATTACCTCACTTTGGAATGGCGTGCCCAGACTAACAATTTCCAAACCGCCGTATGTGCTTTTGAAAGTATTTCCAAGGGAGGGGTTCTGCGTAAGCAACCCCGGTGGCATGAATTTATTAGCTTCACTCCAATCTTCGCGTGAGCAAGCTTCCAGAAATATCCTGGTCGCTTGTGCTGGCGTCATCCCTGTCAGGCTGGCGTATTTTGCATTTTCGCTGTCTGATAATTCCTTCGTCGAAGAAAGAATTGAAGGAGTCTGATTGCGGTGAATGATGAAAGGTGTAATTGTTCCAACAGCTAAAATCGCTGCCACGCCCACAACGACTGTCGTTTTCATTTTTGTCCATGCCATAATTTTCAATGCTCCTTTTACCAAAGTCAGGGTTGAACCGGCCGCCGCTGCGCCTTTGGCAATCGCCACGGCAGAAATTGTTTTCGCAAGACCAACTGGCGCGGCTTGAACGGAATTAGCCGAAACTGCCCCGGCAATCATGCGCGGTTGAAAGCGTCACGCCACGTTTGGTGAAAAATTTCCGCAGCTTTTCCAGCGCGCGGTTCACGCGCATTTTCGCCGCGTCCTCGCTCGCGCCCAGAGCCGCGCCGACTTCGCGCAAATTTTTGTTCTCAAAAAACCGCAGCACCACGGCGTTGCGATCTTTTTCGCCGAGTCGGGAAATTGCATCGTCCAGCAGCGGCGCGATCTGCCGCCAAACTTCGGGTTCCGATTCGTTCAAAGTGGATTGCATATAAGCCTCCTGCTCGCGTTTTTGCCGGCGGATTTCCGTCCGCAGAAAATTCGCCGCCGTCAGCCGCGTGGTTTGGTAAAGCCAGCCGGACAAAACAATTTTGCGGGACAGATTATTCGCCTTCCGCGCCAGAATGATGAACACCGCCTGCGTGATTTCCTCGGCGGCGTGCGAGTTGCCGGTGCTCCGCAGCGCGGTGGAATAGACGACATTGATGTGCCGCTGCACCAGCGTGGCGAAGGCGGCCTCGGAATTTTCCCGCGCAAATCCCGCGAGCAGTTGGTGGTCGTCCGGTTCGGTCATTCACCAAGTAATGTCCGCCGGATGAAAAAGGGAACAGAATTTTTTGAAAATCTACGGCGGAAAACCGATGGCCAGCTTCACGGCGGAATATTCCGGGTGAATTTTCCCGTCGCGCGTGCGGATGATGAGCGGCGGCTCTTCCCAAGTCTGGCCGCGAAACCATTCCGGCAAATCGTCCGCGCGCATCAATCCAAACAACGCGACGAGCGGCGCATCGCCTTCGCGGAAAACCACCGGGCGTTTGCGGACGAGGGCTAGGCCGGATTTTTTTGCAGCGGCTTCGATGCGCGCGAGCTGCGCCGGTTCATGCGGAAACACGCACGCGAAAAATCCGCCGGGCGCGAGATGTTTCGCGGCGGTCGAGCAATAATCATCAATGTTTCCAAGCAGTTCAAAACGACAGGCGAGTTTTTGCGGATGCTCGCTTTTCACGCCGGCGTCCGGCGGAAAATACGGCGGGCTACCGGTGATGAGATCGAATTTTTCCTTGGCGCGCAGAATTTCCGGCGCGCGAAAATCGCCTTCGCGGATTTCGTAGCGATCTTCAATTCCGTTGTAGCGCGCGGATTTTTTGGCGAGCGCAACGCTTTCGCTTTGCGCCTCGACGGTCACAAATTTCGCGCCAGGCAGACGCCATGCGCAAATCATCCCGACGGTGCCAATGCCGCTGCCGAGGTCGAGCGCGGTGCGCGCGGTCGGACACCAGGTCGTGCCATACCACGCGGTCAAAATGTCGTCGGTGGAAAAACGGTGGCCGTCGCGCAGTTGAAATAAACGGAAGTGTCCGCTGATGGCGTCGAGCGTTTCATGCGGTTCAACAATCACACCCGCCGCGAGTCCCGGCGGAATGATTCCCGGCTTGGCCCAGCCTTTGAAATGAGTTTGTTTCATTTACGATATTCGATATTCGATTTACGAGTTGATGTGAATCTCGGAAGTCGCGCGTAAATCTTAAATCGTAAATTGCAAATCACAAGCAGCCGCCCAATGGCGCCGCCCTTTTCGCAGAAACAATTCAGTTGCCACGAACGCGCGGCGGTTTAGAGTGTCCAAGTTCAAATGAAAAAATTATTGCCCGTTTTCAGCCTGGTGTGCCTGGTGTTTTTCCGCGCGTCGGCGCAGGTCGCGGTGGAAGTCACGACGGAGCAGGAACAGTTTCTGCCGAGCGAAACGGTGCCGGCGGCGGTGAAAATCACCAACCGTTCCGGCCAGTCGCTGCATCTGGGCGCGGATGCGAACTGGCTGACGTTCGACGTGGAGTCAGCGGACGGCTTCATCGTGGTCAAAAATGCGGAGGTGCCGGTGGCGGGTGAATTTGACGTGGGTTCGTCGCAGATGGCGACGAAGCACGTGGACTTGAAACCATATTTCAACCTGACGCGCCCGGGGCGGTATCGCGTCGTCGCGACCTTGCGGATCAAGGATTGGGGCGCGGAAATAACGAGCCCGGCAAAATTTTTTGACGTGATCAACCCCGCGAAATTATGGTCGCAGGATTTCGGCATTCCGGCGTCCGGCGGGGCGACCAACGGCGCGCCGGAGGTCCGCAAATATTCGCTGGAGAAGGCGAATTACTTGAGTTCGCAATTGCGGCTGTATGTGGAGGTGAGCGACGAATCGGAATCCCATGTGTTCAACGTGGTTTCAATCGGGAAAATGGTTGCGTTCAGCGAGCCGGAGGAACAGTTGGATCGTTTTTCAAACCTGCACATCTTGTGGCAGAGCGGCGCGTCGTTCTTCACTTATGCGGTGGTGAACCCGGACGGCGGGCTGGCGAAGCAGGAAATTTACGATTACGTCACCGCGCGTCCGCGCTTGAGCATGAGCGACGACGGCAATGTGACGGTGGCCGGCGGCGTGCGCCGGCTCAATCCTGCGGAGATGCCGATGGTGAAGTCGCCGAACGAATTGCCTGCGCTCGTGAAGCCGTGAGGCTTTTACTGCATGAGTTGATCGGATGAAGTGACCTGCTCCTGCATGGATTTCATAATCATGGTCGCCCGCGTCAAGGCATTTTCCTGCGTCTCGCCGATGAATGATTTCAGCCGCAGCCGCACGGCCGCCATCGGGTCGCCGTTGCGGTCGCGGAAGGGCAGGATCAAAGTGTCAACCCCTTTTGCCTTTCCAAAAGAAACCGCGCCGTCGGTGATGGCCTTTTTTTCCGCGTCCGTGCCCGGCTGGCCGTTTTCTGTTTTATTCTTGCTGGCGATGATGTGCGGCTCGCTTTGATCGTTGAGCGTGTAGATTTGCAGCCCCAGAATGCGCGGTTGTTTTTCCATGATGCTATCCACGAGCGCCTGCGCCGCCGGAATGCGCGGCGTGTAATCAATCACCGCGTCGCAAAAATAACTGACCGCGTCCGATTTTGTCCAAAAACCGATCCTGCCTTCGGCAAAAGTATTGTCTTGCAATGGCGGCATCACGAGCCGGTCGTCAAACCAAAAGGTGAACTGGTTGCCCTGGCCCAGAATGGCGAGCGTGTGCCAGGTGTTGCTGGCGATGTCAATTTGCGGCCCGATGGGATCGCTGCGGATGCCGTCCACCATCTTGTAAAAGCGCACGTTATGGCCGAGCGCGCTGGCGCGGAAGACGTAAAAGTTTGAAGCGTTCTGAAAACGGAAAACCACGCCGGCCATTTGCTCCACCGCGCCGCCGATGATTTTGAACCGGGTCGCCAGTTTGAAATCCTTGAAGGTTTCGCCATCGTAGACCAGCAACGGGAAATGTTCGTCCGTCGCATCCTGGCTGGTTTGCGCGAGGACGGCGCGCCTCGTCACATCCGGTGCCTTGTCCGTGAGCGGGGCGAGCAGCGGCGGCACGTCGTCCATGAGAATTTTCCAATCGCCGGGTTTGCCGCCACCGGCGACGGCGCTGCTGAAATTCGTTGGCGACGAGCCGGCGGGGAAGTCGCTGAAATCAAATTTAATCTCCGCGCTGAAAGCGGGCGCGGCGAGCGCAAGCAAGAGGCACAAAACAAAATAACGCATTGCCGCAAGCCTAGCAAAAAGGCGTCTGGCGACAAGCATTTGCGAGGGGCGTGAATGAAACATCCGGCGTGTCCCATAATTGCGCACCCCGGCTTGCCCGGCTGTAAATTTTCTGGTGTCACTCCAATCAGGCGGCCCGTGTCACCGCAATCAGACAACAAATAACTTGTGAATTGCTGGTGAATAAAGGTTTTCTCCCCGTTGGTTCCAACCTCGGCACGGGAACTGCAATTGGCCTGTGTCGAGTTTGAAGCTGTCCCTAAAAATAAGTATGAGCACGAAGTGTAATTTGAAGCAGTCGTTTTGGCGTCCGTTTTTGACGATGTGTGCGCTGGTCGGGTTTCTTCCGGCGGCGCAGGCCGTGAATTTAGTGCAGGAATTTTACCTGCCGATGCCGGAACAACAAATTTATACTGCGAACAACGCCATCGTCAGCGGCACGGGTTCGACGATCGCCTCGACGTTTTCCATCGTGGTCACCGGCAATGGCACGGTGATTTATTATGACCAATGGGAGGACGGTTACGAAACCGACTTGAGCAACCCGACGCAGCCGACGACGCAAATCTGGGGCGACGGCAACGACGCGCACGGTATTCCGCCGGGCTTCGCGCATAATCCGCTGGGACTGCCGGCTGGCACGGTCATCACGCTGACGAACAACGTGCCGCTGCCGCGCAATCCCTCGACGATTTTGTGGGATGCCCGCGACCGGATCGCGGCCAACAAGGCGCTGGTGATTTCCCGTGCCGGCTGGCCGATTCCGACGGGGCCGGTATTTGCGGGGGCGGTAGGCGTGCTGTCCACGATTGATTACGGGACAAATTACATCAGCCCGGTCGGCCAGAATCTGACCAACATCAACCTGATGAAATACGTCGGCATGTTCATCATGGCGGCGCAAAACAACACGGCGGTGACAATTGATCCGAACGGCAACGGCGTCGGCACGACCAACATCGTTTTGAACCAGGGCGAATCATATCTGGTCAACGGCGGGATTATGAAGGGCGGCCGGGTCACGGCCACCAAACCGATCCAGGCGGATCTTATCATCGGCCACGTCGGTGCCAGTTATGCCAGCGACTGGTTCACGTTGTATCCGGTCTCGTCGTGGAGCAGCTCCTATTATACGCCGGTGGGTTCGGCGGCGAGTGGTTCGCAACCGGCCTATGTTTACCTCTACAATCCCGGCACCGCCGCCATCACGGTTAATTACAACACCAAGGTCGGTTCGGGCAGTTTTTCCGTGCCGGGGACGAATGGCGTTTTTCAATTTCAAATGCCGGTGGGTTCCGGCGCGAGTTTCGCGAGCGCGGGCGGGCAAAATTTTTATACTCTCTGCACGGTGGCCGCGAACAATTCATCGGACACCGCCTACAACTGGGGTTTCACGCTGGTGCCGCAAGGCGCGTTGACGACGGAGGCGGATGTCGGCTGGGGGCCGGGCAGCGCAGATGGCACAGTGAACGGCAGTCCGGTCTGGGTCACGGCGCTGGCAAACACTAAACTCTATGTGGATTACAAGGGCGATCATGCCGGGCCGCTGTCCTACACGAATGGTGGAAACATACAATATTACGACACGAATTTTACGGTCACCGCGCTGCAGTCGCAGAAGATTTTTGATCCCAGTAAAAATCAGACAGGCATGCGGGTTTATACGGTGGACGGCACGTTGATCACGGCCGCGTGGGGCGAAGATCCCGACACGGCGCAGCCGGGCAATCCTTACATTGATGCCGGCACGACGGTGCTGCCGTTTCCGGTGCCGACGCTGAAAAAAACCGCCGTCATCGTCATTGACACAAATTCACCCGGTTTGAGCATTGGCGACGTAATCCAATACACGGTGGAGATTGACAACAAAGGTCTGCTGCCGCTGGGCAACACCGTGGTGATTGACGCGCCTTCCGGAAATCTGACATACGTCACCAACTCCACCATGCTGAACAGCAACTCCATTCCGGACAAAGCTTCCGGCCAGCCCTTTCCGCTCGCCGGACCAAGCGGCTACACCATTCCAGTCATTTTGAGTCAGGGCACCAGCACGTTCCAATACCTCGCCCAAGTCAACGCCAACGGCACGGTCAGCAACAGCGTCAACATCGGCGGTACCGTGATTTCGACCAGCGCGGTTTTGACATCACCGCCCACCAACGGCGCTAACTGCAATCTGAATTTCACCGACACCAACGGCGTGGCGCAGGGACTTTACGCGGCGGGAACCGGCGTTTTTGTCACGATGACCAGCGCGGCGGCCAACACATCGTCGGGCAGCATCCAGACCCTTTCAGTAACGATCAAGGATGTGACGAGTGGCGATTTGGAAACCGTCACGCTTACCGAAACCGGCGCGAACACCGGCGTTTTCCGTAATCTCGTCGGCCTGCCGACTTCGACAACTTCCGGTTTGGGACAGCAGGACGGAATTTTGAATGTCACACCCGGCGATTTGTTGAGCGTCACTTACACCGACCCGAACTTTGGCGACACTTGCACCGCCAATGCGATGATCCAGATTCCGTCGCTGACCAAGCAGCTTTACTTGAGCGTCAACGGCTCGACCAACGGCACGCAGGATTTGAACCGCATTGATCCGGTTGCCTATGGTCATGGCCCGACGCATACCAGCGTGGACATTGGTTCGATCGGCGGCGGTGCGATTGCAATGGACTCCGTCACGACCGTTTCCAACACCGCGATCACTGCAACATTTTCGCACACGACTTCCGCCGGGGCGAACCGGTTGATGCTCGTCGGCGTCTCGCTGAACCGCCAAACAGGCGGCACGACATTTGAAACGCCGACCAATGTCACTTATGCCGGCATTCCGCTCACACTTGTCGGCGGGCGCACAAATGCGGCTTCGCAAGAGGCTGTGATGTGGATTTACGCGCTGACCAATCCGCCTGCTGGCGCGGCCAACGTGGTGGTGAATTGGAATCAGACGCAAACCGACGGAGATGTGATTGGTTGCGCCACGTTCACGGGTGTGAATCAATCCACGCCTTACGGCGCGTTTTTCTCCAACACCGGCACGAGCACGGCGGTGAGTCTGGTGGTAAATTCCGCGCCCGGCGAACTGGTGTTCGACACGGTGATGTTGCGCAGTTCTAACTTTGGTGCCAGCGGCAGTCCCGGTGCCAACCAGTCCGCGCTCTGGAAGACGTATTACAATGCCAAGGTCGGTGCGGGTGCCAGCACGCAACCTGGCGCGGCGTCGGTGACCAACATCTGGACTTCGTCCGCTTCTGTGGATTGGGCGATTGGCGCAATTTCAATCAAGCCCGCCGCTGGCGGCGGTGGCGGCACGAACGTGGCAACGTTCACGCAAACACCCACGTTTTATTCGGCATTCACAATGCCATCCAACAATGTCATCACCGTCACCAACTACATCACCGTCACCAATGGCGTCATGCCGGCGACTCCGGCCATCACCGCTACATTGCAATACAACGGCACCAACATCATCACGTTGACGAACGCCGCTTACTTTTCCGCCAGCAGCAACCTTGTCTGGAGCGGCATTTTAACCCAGAATGTAACTATTCCCGCCGGCCAGTTCATCACCTACGTCATCTCCAATGCCCAATCCGGCGTGACATTCCACATTAACTACGACAGCACCAATAACCCGTCCAAGATAACGTTGCCAGCTTCAACGGTGATTCAGGTTAATGCGCTTGGCATCTACGACGCGCCGTATCCCGGTGGCAATCTTGTCACCACGCCGGTCGCCGGTTCCACGGTCTATATCCGCGCCAACGTCAGTGATCCATTCGGCAGCTACGACATCACCAGCCTTGGCCTCGCCGTCACCGGTCCGAGCCCCAGTGCCAGCTTCACCAATATTTTGACGGGCGCAAATGTGGTGACCAATGACAATTTATCCAAGACTTATGAATATCAATGGGCCACCGGCCCGACAACGGGAACTTACAACATCGCGGCCACCGCGCATGAAGG
Organism: uncultured Verrucomicrobiae bacterium; assembly: GCA_963738175.1. Classification (GTDB taxonomy): domain Bacteria; phylum Verrucomicrobiota; class Verrucomicrobiia; order Limisphaerales; family UBA11358; genus UBA11358. The sequence continues at coordinate 11,676 of CAVTVI010000025.1, read as the reverse complement.
CACGGAAGGCGTCACCGCCGTGGCGGCTGCCAGCATCACCACCACATTTCTCGACCTCGGCACGCCGAGCACCACCGAGTTCACTGGCGGTTCCAACGGTTCGGCCACCAATAGTTACACCGCTGGCATTCCGGTTTCCGTCCGCGTCACCGATTTGAATCGAAACACAAACGCGGCGACGATTGATACCGTCGTCGTCACGGTTACCAGCAGCACCGGCGATTCTGAAATCCTCACGCTCATCGAGACGGGCACCAACACCGGCATTTTCACCAATTCCATCAACACCAGCACCAATGTCGTTGGCACCGCCAACAACGGCACATTATATGCCCCGGTGGGTTCAATCCTTACCGCGAGTTATTCTGATCCGACCGACCCGACCGACAACACCAGCGCCACCGCCACGGTTCAGCCTGCTCCCGGCATTTCCGGCGTGAGCATTAGCAAGACGATAGTTTCACCCGCTGGCGGACAGGTCGGCGTCAACCAGCCGGTGACTTACAATTTGCAGGTCGTCAACATCGGTAGCACCACGCTGACAAATGTGGTTGTCACGGACAATTTTCCCGCCGGTAAATTGATCTATTCCTCCGCCAGCCCCGCGCCCAGTGTCACCAATCCCGGAATTTTGACGTGGACCAATCTCGGTGCTTTCGCACCCGGCCAGAGCACGAACATCACCGTCACCTTCACCACGAGTGGGACGACAGGCATGGCGACGAATTTCGCCACGGCCAACGGCGGCACGGCCACCAACACATCGTTCGTCGCGCTGCTGGTGAACAATGCGGCGGTGAATGTGACGAAAATTTTTATTGAGTCCCACCAACACGCCGCTAGCGGTCGGCAGCAACGTCGTTTTCCGCATCACCGTCCAGAACGTCGGCAACACCATCGTCAACTATTTGCCGCTCGAGGACACGTTCAGCGGCGCGTATTATCAATTTGTCTCTTCCACCATCACCAACAATGGTTCCGGCGCGGGCAGTCTTGTCTGGACAAACCTGGCCTATCCGGTGCCGCTGGCAACCAACGCGATTATTACCAACGACGTTACCATGAAAGTTGTCGGTCAAGGCAGCCCGGCCAACAATACCGCCACGGTGGATTTCGCAACGGATGTTTTTGGCAATCCGGTGCCATCCGCTTCGAGCACCATCGGCGTCAACACCGCTTCCGCTTCCATCAACGGCCATGTCTACAACGACATCCACCAAAGCGGCGTGTTCACCAATGGCGACACCGGCTTGAGCGGCGTCACCTTGCAATTGTTCACGGACCCAAATGGCGATGGCAATCCGTCTGACGGTGTGCAGGTGCAGGTCACCACCACGGATGCCAGTGGTTATTATGAATTGCTGAACCTGAACACCGGGCATTACGTCGTGGTCGAAACTGATTTGCCCGGATACGCCAGCAGCACACCGGTGAACAATCGCCTTTCAATCAACGTCACGAATCTGACTGCGTTCACAAATGTGAACTTCTTTGATTACCTTCCCGCCCCGTCGTTGTATTCCACCATCAGCGGCACGGTGTGGAACGACACCAACGGCAACGGCACGAACGATGTTGGTGAAACCGGCGTGGCCAACGTCGAAATTGACCTTGTGCAGGACGTGAACTCCAACAGCCTGGCTGATTCCGGCGAGCCGGTGGCTGCCAGTGTCGTGACCGATGCCAGCGGAAATTATTCTTTCGCCGGTGTCACGCCCGGCCATTACGTCATCCGCGAGATGGATCTTTATGGCTATTACAGCACCGGTGATTCACAACCGCCAAACGACAACCAGATTAATTTCGTTTCCACTAATGGCATTGTTTCCACGAACAACAATTTCTTCGATCGTCAGTCGCCTATTGCCGTCAACGACACCAACTCGACGGTGTATTTTGTGCCTGTCACAATTTACCCGCTAACCAATGACATCAGCCCCAACGGCGACGCGCTGGTTATCACCAACGTCACGAGCGCCAATGGAATTGTAATCATCAATCCGGGTGGCACTAACATTACCTTTACGCCCACCAACGCTGGCACAGCTAGTATCAACTATACCATCAGCGACGCACACGGCGGCACTTCCACCGCCATCATCACGCTTGGCGTCCTTCCCGCGCCGCTGTCGGTCAGTGCGAACAATGCGGTGCGGGGGTATGGGCAGGCCAACCCGGTGTTTGGTGGAATCCTCACCGGCGTGGTCAACGGGGATAACCTCACGGCGACGTATGCTTCCCCGGCGGGGACGAACAGCCCGGCGGGGAATTATCCGATCGTGCCGAGCTTGGTGGACCCGAACGGACGGCTGGCCAATTACACGGTCGGCAGCACCAACGGGACGCTGACGGTGAGCAAGGCGTTGCCGGCGGTGAACTGGCCGGTGCCGACGAACATGGTTTACGGAACACTTTTGGGGACCAACCAGAACGACGCCACCTCGACCACGCCGGGCAGCTTCAGTTACAACCCGACGAACGGGACGGTATTGGCGGCGGGGACGAACACCTTGAGCGTGGTGTTCACGGCGGGGGACACGAATTACACGACGAATATTTTAAGTGTGCCACTGGTGGTGACGCCCGCGCCGCTGTCGGTCAGTGCGAACAATGCGGTGCGGGGGTATGGGCAGGCCAACCCGGTGTTTGGTGGAATCCTCACCGGCGTGGTCAACGGGGATAACCTCACGGCGACGTATGCTTCCCCGGCGGGGACGAACAGCCCGGCGGGGAATTATCCGATCGTGCCGAGCTTGGTGGACCCGAACGGACGGCTGGCCAATTACACGGTCGGCAGCACCAACGGGACGCTGACGGTGAGCAAGGCGTTGCCGGCGGTGAACTGGCCGGTGCCGACGAACATGGTTTACGGAACACTTTTGGGGACCAACCAGAACGACGCCACCTCGACCACGCCGGGCAGCTTCAGTTACAACCCGACGAACGGGACGGTATTGGCGGCGGGGACGAACACCTTGAGCGTGGTGTTCACGGCGGGGGACACGAATTACACGACGAATATTTTAAGTGTGCCACTGGTGGTGACGCCCGCGCCGCTGTCGGTCAGTGCGAACAATGCGGTGCGGGGGTATGGGCAGGCCAACCCGGTGTTTGGTGGAATCCTCACCGGCGTGGTCAACGGGGATAACCTCACGGCGACGTATGCTTCCCCGGCGGGGACGAACAGCCCGGCGGGGAATTATCCGATCGTGCCGAGCTTGGTGGACCCGAACGGACGGCTGGCCAATTACACGGTCGGCAGCACCAACGGGACGCTGACGGTGAGCAAGGCGTTGCCGGCGGTGAACTGGCCGGTGCCGACGAACATGGTTTACGGAACACTTTTGGGGACCAACCAGAACGACGCCACCTCGACCACGCCGGGCAGCTTCAGTTACAACCCGACGAACGGGACGGTATTGGCGGCGGGGACGAACACCTTGAGCGTGGTGTTCACGGCGGGGGACACGAATTACACGACGAATATTTTAAGTGTGCCACTGGTGGTGACGCCCGCGCCGCTGTCGGTCAGTGCGAACAATGCGGTGCGGGGGTATGGGCAGGCCAACCCGGTGTTTGGTGGAATCCTCACCGGCGTGGTCAACGGGGATAACCTCACGGCGACGTATGCTTCCCCGGCGGGGACGAACAGCCCGGCGGGGAATTATCCGATCGTGCCGAGCTTGGTGGACCCGAACGGACGGCTGGCCAATTACACGGTCGGCAGCACCAACGGGACGCTGACGGTGAGCAAGGCGTTGCCGGCGGTGAACTGGCCGGTGCCGACGAACATGGTTTACGGAACACTTTTGGGGACCAACCAGAACGACGCCACCTCGACCACGCCGGGCAGCTTCAGTTACAACCCGACGAACGGGACGGTATTGGCGGCGGGGACGAACACCTTGAGCGTGGTGTTCACGGCGGGGGACACGAATTACACGACGAATATTTTAAGTGTGCCACTGGTGGTGACGCCCGCGCCGCTGTCGGTCAGTGCGAACAATGCGGTGCGGGGGTATGGGCAGGCCAACCCGGTGTTTGGTGGAATCCTCACCGGCGTGGTCAACGGGGATAACCTCACGGCGACGTATGCTTCCCCGGCGGGGACGAACAGCCCGGCGGGGAATTATCCGATCGTGCCGAGCTTGGTGGACCCGAACGGACGGCTGGCCAATTACACGGTCGGCAGCACCAACGGGACGCTGACGGTGAGCAAGGCGTTGCCGGCGGTGAACTGGCCGGTGCCGACGAACATGGTTTACGGAACACTTTTGGGGACCAACCAGAACGACGCCACCTCGACCACGCCGGGCAGCTTCAGTTACAACCCGACGAACGGGACGGTATTGGCGGCGGGGACGAACACCTTGAGCGTGGTGTTCACGGCGGGGGACACGAATTACACGACGAATATTTTAAGTGTGCCACTGGTGGTGACGCCCGCGCCGCTGTCGGTCAGTGCGAACAATGCGGTGCGGGGGTATGGGCAGGCCAACCCGGTGTTTGGTGGAATCCTCACCGGCGTGGTCAACGGGGATAACCTCACGGCGACGTATGCTTCCCCGGCGGGGACGAACAGCCCGGCGGGGAATTATCCGATCGTGCCGAGCTTGGTGGACCCGAACGGACGGCTGGCCAATTACACGGTCGGCAGCACCAACGGGACGCTGACGGTGAGCAAGGCGTTGCCGGCGGTGAACTGGCCGGTGCCGACGAACATGGTTTACGGAACACTTTTGGGGACCAACCAGAACGACGCCACCTCGACCACGCCGGGCAGCTTCAGTTACAACCCGACGAACGGGACGGTATTGGCGGCGGGGACGAACACCTTGAGCGTGGTGTTCACGGCGGGGGACACGAATTACACGACGAATATTTTAAGTGTGCCACTGGTGGTGACGCCCGCGCCGCTGTCGGTCAGTGCGAACAATGCGGTGCGGGGGTATGGGCAGGCCAACCCGGTGTTTGGTGGAATCCTCACCGGCGTGGTCAACGGGGATAACCTCACGGCGACGTATGCTTCCCCGGCGGGGACGAACAGCCCGGCGGGGAATTATCCGATCGTGCCGAGCTTGGTGGACCCGAACGGACGGCTGGCCAATTACACGGTCGGCAGCACCAACGGGACGCTGACGGTGAGCAAGGCGTTGCCGGCGGTGAACTGGCCGGTGCCGACGAACATGGTTTACGGAACACTTTTGGGGACCAACCAGAACGACGCCACCTCGACCACGCCGGGCAGCTTCAGTTACAACCCGACGAACGGGACGGTATTGGCGGCGGGGACGAACACCTTGAGCGTGGTGTTCACGGCGGGGGACACGAATTACACGACGAATATTTTAAGTGTGCCACTGGTGGTGACGCCCGCGCCGCTGTCGGTCAGTGCGAACAATGCGGTGCGGGGGTATGGGCAGGCCAACCCGGTGTTTGGTGGAATCCTCACCGGCGTGGTCAACGGGGATAACCTCACGGCGACGTATGGTTCCCCGGCGGGGACGAACAGCCCGGCGGGGAATTATCCGATCGTGCCGAGCTTGGTGGACCCGAACGGACGGCTGGCCAATTACACGGTCGGCAGCACCAACGGGACGCTGACGATTACGAATGCAGTAGCAGTGGCGGCGGACATCGCGGTGTTCAAGTCGGGTCCGGCCAGTGGCGTTGCCGGTTCAAACCTTGTCTATACCATCACCGTGACCAACCTTGGCCCGGCCACGGCGACGAACGCGGTCTTGACAGATCTGCTGCCCGCCGGATTTGCCTTTGTCAGCGCGACTCCGGCTACAGCAACAGTTTCAAATAATCTGGTAAGCTGGCCGGGATTCAATCTGACTAACACAGCCAGTTCTATTTTCACAGTGACGGCGGTGTCGGCCGAAGGTGGTAATTTCACGAACATCGCGTTTGCAACAACTGGCACGTTTGATCCGAACCCGACGAATAATGACGGTTCGGCACCCGGCGCGCGCGTCAATACATCGGTCACACCGTCGGCGGATTTGATCGTGCAGTTGTCTGGTCAGACAAATGTGACCGTGGGCCACAATTTTACTTGCACGGTCACGTTGACCAACGCCGGCCCTTCGACGGCGACCGGTGTGACGTTGCAAGACAATTTGCCCGCCAGCCTCATCTTCATCAACGTGACGGGCGGCGGCGTGTTCTCAAACAACATCATCATCTGGCCGACGATTGCCTCGTTCGCAAACGGTGCGACGACAAATTTTACCATCACTCTGAATGCGCCGGGACTCGGCCAGTTCACGAACGTCGCGTTCGCCACTTCAGCCACGTTCGATCCGAATCCGGCGAACAACGACGGTTCGTCGCTGGTCTCGCAAGTTCAGACAAATGCGGTGTCAGCGCACTTTGGTATTTCCGTTGGCACTAATCTTGTCCAGATAGGGACGAACTCATTTCTTGTTGGCGCGAATGCGTTCAACCCGCAAACCGGCTTGTTTGAAGAGCAGGTGGTTGTCACCAACATCGGCGTGACGACGGTGGCGGGCGTGCGGCTCTATGTTGGCGGCCTGCGCAGTGGTGTCACACTTTACAATGCGACCGGCATGACCAATGGCACGCCGTATGTCGAATATGATGCCTCGTTGAATCCGGACAGCACTGTCACGTTTGCGCTGGAATTCTACGACGTGAACCGGCTGGCGTTCACCAACACATTGACCGTCGTAGAGATTCCGTTCGCGAGCTTGCCGTCGGCGGGTACGAATGGCGTGGCCGTCAACACCGAATTCATGGACACGCGCGTCGCGGGCGACACGCGTTTCGTGATCGAGTTCCCGACCATTCCGGGCAAAAGCTACACCATCATTTATTCCACAGACATGGTGACGTGGAAAATTGCCACGCCGTCCGTCACCGCCAACGCCAACGTCACGCAATGGTATGATGACGGCCCGCCCAAGACCGACAGCAAACCCGCATCCGCCGGCAGCCGGTTCTACCGCGTTATTCAGGATTGATGCCAACCGATTTTTGAAATGAAAACGAACCACTATAACCTGGCAATAAAAGCGGCGAGCTTGTTTTTGTTCGCCGTCGCCGTTGCGGCGCAGGCGGACGATGAAATTTATTCGGACTCCACCAACCGCGTGACGCTCTCGCTGCAATTCGGCCTGAACATCAACGCCAGTTTCAAAGGCATCGGCGGCCGTTTGAATCCGTCATTGAACCATGCCAGCGGCCATTACGACAATGGCTACGTCCTCACCGACATCAGTGGCAACGCCGGCGGGCAGACTTGGAATTGGGGCTATGACAATTCCAGCCAGAACAACGCAGCCAATCACACCATTTCCTTCGACCGCACGACGGCGACGGCGGACGGAAATCCTTCCGCCAGCGCCGACGATTCCGCCGCGACGCCCGGTTTTGAACTGGACTACGACCGGCAGTTGGGCGCGAAGAAAGACTGGCACAACCTGCGCTACGGTTTTGATTCCGCCGTCAACTATGTTCCCATCTCCATCAACAACAACAATACCTTCAGCGCGACGGCCTCGAAACAGACCGACATTTATTCCTACACGCCCGGCACGACGCCGCCGACCGCACCGTATCAAGGCAGCTATCAAGGTCCGGGTTTTGTCATCAATGTTCCCGCCATCAGCAGCTCGACCGCGTCGGTTCCCGGTGCCACGATCTCGTCGCAGGACAATTTCGACGCGAACCTTTTTGGCTTGCACCTCGGCCCCTATGTGGAAATTCCGTTCGGCAAAAAAGAACAGTTCACACTCTCGCTGGCTGGCGGTCTCGCGGTCGGTTTGCTCGACGCGAATGAATCATGGAAGCAAACTGTCACCATTCCCGCGAATGGCACCGTCACTTCCACTGGCAGCGGAAATAGCTTCGACGTATTGTGGGGCTGGTATGTCGGCGCGAATGCCGACTACCAATTCAGTGAACATTGGGGCGTCGCCGGCGGCGTGCAATTTCAAGACCTCGGCACTTACGACCACAACTTTGACGGACGGCAGGTAAGCCTGGACTTGAGCCGCTCGGTGCTTGTGCTGGTCGGCGTCAGTTATAATTTCTAAAACGTCCGAAATTATTTTTTGACATACCCATTCGCGCGGAACCATTCCACCGCGTCCACCAGCGCCTGTTTCGGCGGCGTTTGCGGCAGACCCAGTTCGCGGATTGCTTTTGCCGGATTAAACCACATTTTATATTTTGCCATGCGCACGCCGGCCAGCGGTGCCTTTGGCGGTTTGCCGGTAAAACTGGAAATGGTTTCGTCCATATGCGCGGCGGCGAGCGCGACCCAATATGGAACTTTCATTTTTGGCGTAGGCCGACCGGAAATTTCTTCAAGCACTTTCAACATCTCCTGCATCGTCCAGTTGCCGTCCGCGTGGCCGAGAATATATCGTTCGCCAGCGCGTCCTTTTTCCGCTGCGAGAATATGTCCGACGGCCACGTCGCGGACGTGAACCCAGTTCAATCCCGTGTCGAGATACGCAGGCAGTTTGCGGTTCAGAAAATCTACAATAACTTGACCAGTCGGCGTCGGCTTCACATCGCGCGGGCCGACGGGCGCGGACGGATTCACGATGACGATGGGCAGATTTTTTTCGCGGAACAAATCCATCGCCACCATTTCCGCTTGAAATTTTGAGCGCTTGTAATCATTCGTCATCTGTGCTTCCGTCGCGATGGCGGATTCGTCGGTCGGTGTAAATTTCCCATCCATTTTTTTCGGCAGTCCGATGCAGCCGACCGTGCTGGTATAAACAATTTTCCGGCAGCCGGCTTTGCCTGCCGCTTCGAGGACGTTGCGCGTGCCTTCGACATTCGCCGCATACATCGTCGAGTAATTGCGCATCCAAAGCTGGTAGCTCGCCGCGACGTGAAAACACCAGTCGCAGTTTTCCATTCCGTTTTCGAGGACTTTGCGGTCGAGAAGATCGCCCGTAACGCGCTGGAACTCCACTCCATTCAAACCCCGCAGATCGCTTCCTGAACGCAGCAACGCCTTCACGCCATGCCCGCGCGCGACGAGTTCGTGGACGAGGTTCGCGCCGATGAAACCCGACGCGCCCGTGACAAAACATTTCATGGTATGCAGAAAATTCGTTTCAACTCTGACGCAATGCCCGTGCAGATTCCATAAAATTATTGCGTCCGCCTGCTTGACTTGCCCCGGCGACTTGGAAAAAATGCCCGCGTCGTATGCCGCTTAAAAGCACCGCCCGAAAAAAAATCAGCCGCGCCACCCAGCGCGACCTTGACACGCGGATCGAATTCATGGAAGGCATCGTCCGCCGCGACCCCACCTACGTGGACGCGCTCCAGTTGCTCGGCGACGACTACACGCAGCGCGGCCGTTTCCCCGAGGGCCTGCAGGTGGACGAACGCCTCGCAAGCCTCGAACCGAAGAACTCGCTCGTCTTTTACAACCTCGCGTGCAGCTACTCGCTCACCGGGCAGTTCGACCGCGCCGTGGCGGCCTTGGAAAAGGCGTTGAGCCTCGGCTACCGCGATTTCGCGTGGCTCGCCAAGGATCCCGACCTGAAAAAACTCCGCGCCCAACCCGCCTACCGCGCCCTCAAGGAAAAAATCCAGCGCCTGAAAAAAAAGGCCGGTTAATTACGCGCGCCAAAGCAGGATGATTGCGAAGTAAAAAGTTTCAATCAAACGGTTTATTTTAAGGTCGCCAGTAATTAATCTTTGAAATGTTATTCGCTTCCCATAACGGTTGAAGATTTGTGAAGTGAAAGCAAACACACTGATGGGATGGGTCTTCAAGGCTGAAAGAATCGCAAGGTCGAATATGATCTAGCCACCCTCAACAAAAACTTTTGGATTTAGCTTCGTCAATTCAACGCCAATTGACTTGCCAGAAATATGAAAAATGAAATCTGGCGGATCCGAACCGTATTCCACATTCTCAATGGGCACCAATTTACAAAAGCTTAACAGAAGCCACCAAATGTCTTCAGCTTCTTTTCTCCGCTGTCGGTTCGATGACAACTTCCGGTAAATTGAAAACCCAACATGATTTGTCACATTCATAGTTAAATCATTTGGAAATTTAACGAGCAAGCAAGTTTATTTCCCATCTTGCCGCTTGCGATTGAGCTGTGTTATCTTGCCGTAAGCTTGAATGAACGTCACCGTCCGGGGCCGCACCCAGCATTTCCGCACCGTCACCTTTGATCGCGGCAGAAACGCCGTCCGGCTCATCGAGCAACGGCTGCTCCCGCACGAATTCAAAATCGTCGCCACCCCAAATTTCCGCGCCACCGCTCGCGCCATCACCGACATGATCGTGCGCGGCGCCGGGGCCATCGGCGCGACGGCGGCTTACGGCCTCGCACAAGGCGCGCTCGCCTTTCGCGGAAACGATTTGAAGAAATTTTCCGCGCACGTCGAAACTGTTTATCAAGTTTTGAAAAACGCGCGGCCAACGGCGGTTGATCCCGTCAACGCGATGAACGATGTGCGCCGAAAGATGCTCGCCGGAAAAACGGTGGCAGAACGCCAGTTCCTCGCGCTCGCCGCCGCCGAGGAATTTGCGAACGAAGATGTCCGCCATTGCGAGGAAATTGGCCGGCACGGCGCGAAGTTGATCCGCAACGGCATGAAGATTCTCACGCATTGCAACGCCGGCTGGCTGGCGTTCGTGGACATCGGCACCGCCACCGCGCCGCTCTATGCCGCGCAGGCGCAAGGCAAAAAGTTTCATATCTTCTGCGACGAAACCCGCCCGCGTTCGCAAGGTGCTACGCTCACCGCGTGGGAACTCGCCCAGCAAAAGATTTCACACCAAATCATCGCCGACAATGCCGCCGGGCATCTGATGCAGCGCGGCGAGATTGATCTGGTTATCGTCGGCAGCGACCGCACGCTCGGCCGCACCGGCGAAGTCGCCAACAAGATCGGTACTTACACGAAAGCAGTTCTGGCCGCCCGCCACAAAATTCCCTTCTACGTCGCGATTCCGCTTTCGACGATTGACTGGAATCTGAAACGCGGTTTTGACATTCCGATTGAAGAACGGCATGAAAGCGAAGTTTTCGGCGCGTGGGGCGTAACCGGGAAGCAGATGGAAGATGGAAGATGGAAGATTGGAAAACGGAAATTTGTCCGTGTGGCGAATCTGACGAGTGGCGCGCGCAATCCGGGTTTTGATGTGACGCCGGCGGAATTGATCACCGGCATCATCACGCCCGTGGGCATTTTCAAACCGCAAGAACTGTGGAAACGGCGAAGAGAATTAGGATTTGCCGGTCGGTGAAGTAATTCGGCATGAAACTAAACTTGATTCGCGCGAAAAACAAATTAACTTCGTCGTCCCTGTGGCGGGGTAGCCAAGTGGTAAGGCACGGCTCTGCAAAAGCTGCATTCGTCGGTTCGATTCCGACCCTCGCCTCCAAACTCGATTCTAACCAATAGAATCAATGTCAGAATGAGTTTTTGACAGTTTCAAAATGCCTTACTGCTAACGCCCACTGCTAACAAGTTCAAATTTGTTCAATGGTATCATTGCCGTCCATTCGTGTCACAATCGCGCCAGCTTGCGCCTGCTAAAATGCCCGTCAATACAGTGTTTTTGAGTCATTTTGCCACGTCCGGCGAAACAAAAACCCGCTGAAAAAGAAAACCAGAAATTGAATTTCACTCGCGGACAGTGGGTGTCTCTCGAAT
>CAVTVI010000024.1:0-41439 GCA_963738175.1 uncultured Verrucomicrobiae bacterium | reverse complement strand
AACACAGATTAAAAACTGAAGATGTCCGAATGAAAATTCTTATCTGTGAAAATCTGTGAAAATCTGTGGCGAAACAGTTTTTTGCCGCTTTACTCGGCGGCAAACGCCGTTCATTTTTACGTTTTCCGGCAATGGACAGAGAAGATTTGGATAATTTATGCGAACGGAGCATTCTGGGCTTGGTGCTCGGCATCCTGGTTTTTGCGCCGCTGGCGTTTGGCGCGGTGGACGCGTGGGCGTTTCTCATCGTCCAGGCAATGACCATCGGCGTGATGCTCGCGTGGGCGTTGCGGCTTTGGATCAATCCCAAACCAAAACTGCTCTGGCCGCCGGTTTGCTGGGTCGTGCTGGCGTTCGCGATTTACGCCGTCGCGCGCTATCTCACGGCGGACATCGAATACGTCGCGCGGCAGGAAATGATCCAGGTGCTGATGTATGCGTTCCTGTTTTTCGCCATCGTCAACAACCTGTATCGGCAGGAATATGCGCAGGTCATCAGTTTCACGCTGGTTGTTCTGGCGATGGGCATTGCGGCCTACGCCGTCTTCCAGTTTTTCACGCACTCGCCGCACGTCTGGAATTATGACGCGCTTTATCCCGGACGCGGCACGGGCACTTACATTTCGCCGAACAACCTCGTTTGTTTTCTGGCGATGGTTCTGCCGCTCGCGATCGCTTACGTTCTGGCGGGGCGCATCGAGCCGGTGACGCGGATTCTGCTGGGCTACTCCGCGCTGGTCATCGCGGCGGGCATCGCGGTGACATTTTCGCGCGGCGGCTGGGCGGCGTGCGTGCTGGCGCTGCTCGCGCTGCTGGGAATCTTGATCTTCAACCGGCATCACCAGATTCAGGCGTTTCTGCTGCTGCTCGTGCTGATCGGCGGCGGCGTAATTTTTTTCACGAAATATCTGACGCATACCAGCACCTATCTCCAGCGCGTGGGCCGGGTGCTGGATGATCAATCTCCGGCTCCGGTGGCGGACATCCTTGATATGCGGCGCGACATGTGGGTCGCGGCGGTGCAGATGTGGCACGACCACTTTTGGTGGGGCGTCGGGCCGGCGCATTACAACTACCGCATCCCCGCCTACCGTTCCGAGCGCATCCAAATGCAGCCCGACCGCGCGCACAACGATTATCTGAACCTGCTCGCCGACTGGGGAACGGCGGGCGGCGCCATCACGCTCGCGGGCATGACCGTTTTTGGCGCCGGCTTGTGGCAAACCCGCCGATACGTCCGGCGTGTGGAAAAAGAATTCAAGAGCGGCAACAGCAACCGCCTCGCCTTTTTTCTCGGCGCGGCGGCGGGATTGCTCGCACTGGCGATTCAATCCGTCGTGGATTTCAACCTGCACATTCCGGCCAACGCGCTGGTCGGCGTCACGCTCTTCGCGCTGCTGGCCGGCAACCTCCGGTTCGCCACGGACAAATTCTGGTTCAGCCTCCGACTGCCGTTGAAACTGATCGCGACGTTCGCGCTCGCCGCCGGAATTTTTTATCTGGGCGTCCAGGAAATCCGCCACGGCCGCGAAGCCTTCTGGCTCGCCCGCGCCGGACAGTCGCCCATCTTTTCACCCGAACAGGCCGCCGCCTTGGAAAAAGCCTTCGCCGCCGAGCCGCAAAATTTCGACACCGCCTACGCCATCGGCGAATGTTACCGCATTCAAAGTTTCGAGGGCGGGGATGATTTTGAGCCGCTCGCGAAATCCGCGATGGAATGGTTTTCGCGCGGGATGAAACTGGACCCCTTTGACAGCTCCAACTACCTGCGCTACGGCATGTGCCTCGACTGGCTGGAACGCCACGAAGAAGCCGGGGCGTATTTCGACCGCGCCGACGCGCTCGATCCCAACAGCTATTTCGTCGCCGCGAACACCGGCTGGCATTACGTCCAGGTCGGCGACTACGCCGCCGCGCGCCCATGGCTGCAACGCTCCTTGCAACTTCTCTGGGACGAAAATCCCATCGCCAAGTCGTATCTCGACCTGGTCGGGCAAAAACTCCGTGACAACGCCGCCGGCAAAAACAATCTGCCCGCCGGGTTTTGAAATGCGGATTTGCTTGCCAGTCGCGCCGCAAACTCTTAACAACCCTTTATGCAAATTCCCCTGGTGATGACCATCATCGGGCCGGACAAAACCGGCCTCGTCGAATCCGTCGCGCGCGCCGTGGCCGATCACGGCGGCAACTGGCTCGAAAGCCGCATGTGCCGGCTCGGCAAAGAATTCGCGGGAATTTTACGGATCGAAATTCCGTCTGAAAAAAAATCGCCGTTGCTCGCCGCATTGCAGGACTTGCAGGAAAACGGTTTGCAAATCGTCATCCGCGATGACAAACCGGTCTCGACTTCGCCAACGGGCAGGCAGACCAAACTAGAAATCGTCGGCAGCGACCGTCCGGGCATCGTCCGCGAAATCACCAGCGCGCTCACGCGGGCGAATGTGAACGTCGAGGAATTTTTCAGCGAAGTCGTCAGCGCGCCGATGTCCGGCGAAACGTTGTTCAAGGCCAGTGCGCGTTTGCAACTGCCCGACCACTGCGATCTTGCCGCGCTGAAAAAGGATCTGGAAAAAATTGCCGCTGATTTGCAGGTGGATGTTTCGTTTGCGGAATTGTCCGGCAAGTAATTTTTCGCCACCGAGACGCAGAGACACCGAGTTTTTAGTTTCCAATCTTTTCTCTGCGCCTCTGTGTCTCTGTGGCAATTTTTCCAACTTTGATTTATTCTTCGCGCGATGTTTGAACTCCTCAAAACCGATCCGACGACCAAAGCGCGTCTCGGAAAATTGACCACGACGCGCGGCGTCATTGAGACGCCGGTGTTCATGCCCGTCGGCACGCAGGCCAGCGTGAAGGCGCTCGATCCGCGCGAACTCCACGAGATGAGCACGCAGATTATTCTCGGAAATACTTATCATCTCAATTTGCGTCCCGGCCTCGACATCATCCGCGCCGCTGGCGGATTGCATAAATTCATGAATTGGGAAAAACCGATTCTCACCGACAGCGGCGGCTTTCAAGTTTTCAGCCTGGCAAAAATTCGCAAAGTGAAAGAACACGGCGTGGAATTCCGTTCGCACCTTGACGGTTCGCTTTTATTTATCGGGCCGAAGGAATCCATGGAAATCCAGCGCGTGCTCGGCTCGGACATCGCGATGGTTTTCGACGAATGTCCGCCGCACGACGCGCCGGCGAAGGAACAGCGCCTCGCCGTCGAACGCACCATCCGCTGGGCGCGCGAATGTCGCGAACAGCCGCGCGCCGGTGGCCAGAAAGTTTTCGGCATCGTGCAGGGCGGCAGCGACGCCGCGTTGCGCGAACAATGCGCGAAGGCGTTGGTCGAAATGGAATTTGACGGTTACGCCATCGGCGGCGTGAGCGTGGGCGAACCGGAACCGGAAATGTTCAAGGCGATTGAACTGGCCGTTCCATTTTTGCCGGAAAAAAAAGCGCGTTACGCGATGGGCCTCGGCACGCCCGCGCAGATGGTCGAGCTGATCGCGCGCGGCGTGGACATGTTCGACTGCGTGCTGCCCACGCGCATCGCGCGCACCGGCACGGCGGTCACGCACACCGGCGCGTTCGGCCTCAAGGGCGCGAGTTACAAAACCGATTTCGGCCCGATCGAGGACGGCTGCGAATGTTACGCGTGCCGCACGTTCACGCGCGCGTATCTGCGCCACCTGCTGCGCGCGAATGAAATTCTCGGCCTGCGCATGGTGAGCGTCCACAACTCGCATCTCTATCTGAAAGTGATGACCGAAGTGCGCGCGGCGATCGCGGCAGGGACGTTCGCGGATTACCACCGCAACTTCATCGCCAATTACAAACCGTCGCAAAAAATTCTCGCTGCGCGGAAATTGGCGAGTGACGAACGGTGAAAATTTAAGCCGCGTTTTCTGCCCGCAATTTTTTCAACGCCGCCAGAGCTGCGTCGCTCTCGGCGGCTTTTTTGCTTTTGCCGCGACCGCGCGCGAGCTCGACGCCTTCGTGCTGCACGATACATTCAAACACGCGGTCGTGATCCGGGCCGGTGGCGGAAACGGTTTGATATTCCGGCGCGTTCGGCGAACGCGATTGCAACAGTTCCTGCAACTCGCCCTTCGGATTTTCAATGCCGGACGATTCGGCCAGCGTGCTGAAATCGGCGGCGAACTCGTGCAAAATAAATTCGCGCGCCGCGTCAAATCCGCCGTCCAGAAAAATCGCGCCGAGCAGTGACTCAAACGTGTCCGCCAAGGCCGAGGCGCGTTCGCGTCCGCCGCTGGTTTCTTCGCCGCGACTCAAGATCAGATGCGCGCCGAGGTCGAGCGCGCGGGCGTGTTCGGCCAGCGTGCTGCGATTGACGAGTTTGGCGCGCGCCTTCGTCAGCACGCCTTCGTCGAACGCGGGAAATTTTTCGTAAAGCTTTTGCGTGAGGACGAGTTGCAGCACGGCGTCGCCGAGAAATTCCAGCCGCTGATTGTGTTCGCTCGCCACGCCGCTTTCGTGCGCGACGGACGGATGCGTGAGCGCGAGGCGCAAAAGATTTTCGTCGCGAAAATTGTATGCGAGACGTTTTTGAAGTGCGGCAATGACATCGAGAATTTTTTGCCACAGAGACGCAGAGACACCGAGTTAAATCCAATTTTATTTCTCTGCGCCTCTGTGACTCTGTGGCAGAAATCATGAATTTTCCGCTGGAATTTCGGCGGTTTGCGCAACCGCTTCCAACACATTTTCATTTTGCCCCGCCGGATTCACTCCCTGTTCCAGCAACATCGCCACGTCGCGCTGGACTTCTTCGAGTTGATCCAGGCGCAGGTTCGGGTCGGCGATGGTGAAGATGTCGCCGGTCTTCGGCTGCTCGTAGATGAACACGCGCTGGCCGTCGCGGACGATCTGTTCCTTCACCTTGAGGATGCGTTTGCGTTCGAGCATCACGGCGAGGATGTAACCGGCGGCGGCGTGGCGCGGATCATTTTGCCCGATCAATTTGCGCAACACCGTTTCCGCCGTGTCTTTCTGGATCGCGTCCACCTGCGGCGCGGGCGCTTCGTAAATTCCCTGCCAGTGCGAGATGAAACCCTTGCGTTCGCGCGCGCCGTCGCTGAATTGGTTCTGCCAGCACGCCTCGCAGATGTCCGAGCGGCGCAAATCTTCCGCGCGCTCGTCGAAGAGCAGCGTGTGCAACGGCTGCCGGTCGGCAAACGGCTGGGCGCACGCCTCGCAGGCGTGGGCGCGGGACTGGATGTTCCATTCGTTCATGGGCAGGGAATTTAGCCACAGATTGAACACAGATGAAACACAGATTTTGAAAAAATTCCGATTTTGCCACCGAGACACAGAGGCGCAGAGAACGGAAATGAATTTTTAACCTCGGTGTCTCTGTGCCTCTGTGGCTAAAAATCAATTTGCGAAATCGAAATCCGAGCAGCTCATGAAATAATGGCAGCGCGGACAACGCAGCTTGCACTTCTCGTTGATCAACTCATGCCCGCATTGCAGGCAAAACCGCCAATGCTCGCCGGAAATGTTTTTGTCGGACGGCGTGGGGCAAGCATTCTCATTAAGGTTGTCAGATGAACGACTCATTTTTAGAACATCTCACGCCAAATTATAGATTTTCCTTTTAGTGACTGAAGTGCGCTGGTTAAAAAGTCCGAAAGCACTGCTTCGGTCAATCCATTTATATCTGTAAGCGATTCTCTTTTGACCAAAAACCGCCAATTATTTGAGGTGAGTTTGGAAAAAAGATTGTCATCAAATCCTTGCCGCCGGAGGTCGGCAACGTCGGCTTCCATCCCTTTCACCGATTTTAGATTTTCACGTTTTGAGGGTTCAATATCCAAAAAGAAAGCCAATTCTGGAATTCCGAATTGTTTGAAAGGAATCAAATGGTCGCTCTCATCATAGTAAATTCCAAAAAAAATCCACTGTCCATATTCTTTCTGTGATTCAAAGTTGATTGCCAATCCGTGACGACCCCACCGATCTTCGATTTCGGACGACGCGCTTTTTATGCCAAATTTACTGAAGTCGAAGTTTGCCGATATTGTATTAAGCAGTCCGGCAATCTTGCCTTGCACATTAGATTTGACTGTTAGCACATAAGCCTCCAGTTCGCTCTTTTCAATTTCCATGCTCATAAATTCTCCTGTTCGTTTTCCGTAGTCAATAAACTGACTGATAATAAATGATGACTCGTCAAGCTCGCGATTGATTTCGATAAGCTTCGTGGTGATTTGATCCCAAGTTTTGAATATGACCTGCTTTGAGACTGATGTTGCAACCGAGCGATCCGAAGCTCTGGGCGTTATCACCAGAAGAAGTTCATTGGGATTTTTACAATGCAGTGCGAGGTGATTTTGAAGTTGGCAAATATCAAGTGACCGACGCCAAGTCTTATTTTCAAAAAAGAGTGTCCAGCGTTGCCGGTTCGTATCCAATAGGACGAAAGCACCATCTGGGTTGCTTGCCTTTCCAGAAAACACAGTTTGAATTTCCTCAATCGGATTGGATGCCAATTTAATCCGGCCCTCGGCAAGGAACTCACAAAATTGACGTTGCTGCGGCATGTGTTCAAGCAAGCACAGAAAATTGTAAGTGAGCTTGTTCTCGGGCTGCTTGTATGAATTTAGAAATACATTGGTCAATGCCATAAAAATTGAATTTTAGTTGCCATTGATTTGTGGCTATTGCGTCCTTCCAAACTTTTTCTCCAGTTCGCGGTAATTCATTTCAATCAGCGTCGGGCGGCCGTGCGGACAGGTGTAGGGCATCGCGCAGCGGCGCAAGTCCTCGACCAGATTTTCCAGTTCCGCGCCGCCGAGCGGGTCGTTGGCCTTCACCGCGTGGCGGCAGACGGTCTTGGCGATCGTGTGTTCGCCCAGCCGCGCGAGATTCACCGCGCGACCCGCCGCCTTCAACTCGTCCACGAGATCGAGCACGAAACGCCGCGCGTCGCCGACCTTGACGAACGGCGGCAGCGCATCGAGCAAAAAAGTGCGCTCGCCAAATTCGCCCAGCCCGACGCCGAGCCGCGTGAGCGCGGGCAGTTGTTCGCGCAAAAAATTCGCGTCGCGCGGCGGCAGTTCGATAGTCTCCGGCAGCAATAATTTTTGCGACGGCGAGACGCCGCCGGATTCGATGCGGTTGAGCATTTGCTCGAACAAAATCCGTTCGTGCGCCGCGTGCTGGTCGAGCAGCACAAGTCCGCGATCTGATTCCAGCAGCACATACAATTTGCCAACGACGCCGACGAGCCGGAGCGGGACGTTGAGCAGCGGCGTGGCTGATGAAGAAGTTGGCAGATTGGAGATGGGAGCTTGGGAAGCATCCGCAGATTTCGCCGATGGCGCAGATTTTGAAATTTCCGATTTTGGATTTTCGATTTGCGATTGCGGCGAAGTGGCAACCGCAGGCGTGGGCGAAAAGCCCATTTGCAATGGCGATTGTGCGGTGGCGGAAATTTGTGCTAGAGCTGGCGACGAAGGTTTTAATTTTTCTGGAAAATTTGGCAGCACCGCTGCAGAAGATTCCGGCGTAAATTTTAATTCGCTTGGCGCGCTTGGCGTCTTGGCGGTTGAAATTATTTTTGACGGTTCGGAGTGAAATGCGAGCAGAGTTTCCTTGACCGCCTGCGCGACAAATTTTCTGATTTCAAACTCGCGATGAAATTTCACTTCGCGCTTGGCCGGATGGATGTTCACGTCCACTGCGGCGGGATCAATTTCGAGGAACAGGCAGCAGACTGGATAGCGGCCTTTCATCAGCGAGTTGTGATAGCCCTCGATGAGCGCGTAATTGACGCCGCGATTTTCCACGGGCCGGCGGTTCACAAAAACGAACTGGCCGTCGCGCGTCGCGCGGGAGACGCCGGGCGAGCCGATCAGGCCCCAGATGCGGATTTCGGATTTCGGATTTCGGATTTCCGGTCTTTCCGAGCGAGGCGGTTTCGAAAGAAATTTCAGATTCGTCCGGCACGGGCTCTTCGTCATCGAGCGCGGCGGCAAAATTCACGGACAAAAGTTTTTCGTCGCCGAGCAGCGCGCGAAAACGTTCGCGCAACGCCTCAATTCGGCTGGAAGTTGCCGCGCCGGATTTGACGGCGGGCAGTTGCCAGACGTTACGTCCGTCTTTAACGAAAGTGAACGCGACTTCAGGAAATGCGAGCGCGGCAAGCGTGAGATAATGCTGGATGTGCGCGGCCTCGGTTTCTTCCGTGCGCAAAAATTTCCGGCGCGCGGGCAGGTTGAAAAACAGTTGCCGCACTTCGATGCTCGTGCCGGGCGCGCTGCCGGCGGCCTTGACTTCGAGGAATTTTTCCGCCAGCGATGACGATTTGCGTGCCTTCGGGTGAAGAATTTTCGCGTTCGCGCGTCGTCAACGTAAAACGGCTGACACTGGCGATGCTGGGCAGTGCCTCGCCGCGAAAACCCATCGTGGCAATCGAAGCTAAATCTTCCGCGCGCTGAATTTTGCTGGTCGCGTGGCGTTCGAGCGAGAGCAATGCGTCGTCGCGGCTCATGCCAAAGCCGTCGTCGGTCACGCGGATCAAGCTGCGTCCGCCCGCGCCGATTTCGACGGTGATTTTTTTTGCATCGGCGTCGAGGGAATTTTCGACGAGTTCCTTCACGACACTCGCGGGACGCTCGACCACTTCGCCGGCGGCGATTTGGTTGGCCACTTGCTCGGAAAGAAGTTTGATCCGGTTCACTGCGGAAATTTTGAATGACGAACAACGAATGTCGAACTGAATTTGCGGTGTGCCGAAATTATTTCGCCAGCGGCAGGGTGAAGGAAAAAATCGCGCCGCGTCCGGCTTCGCTGCGCGCGGAAATTTTCCCGCCATGATCCTCGACGATTTTTTTGCAGATGAAAAGGCCGAGGCCGGTGCCGTGGGCTTTGCCATGCGTGGCGAACGGCTGGAAAAGATTGCCGGCGATTTCCGGGACGATGCCCGGCCCGGTGTCCTCGATTTCGGTGGTAATTTCCTTCTCGTCGCAATTAAAGCGCAGAAAAATCGCGCCGCCATTAAGCATCGCGTCGGTCGCGTTGTGGACGAGGTTGTAAAAAACACGGCTCAAGCGGCGCGGGTCGAACTGGATTTGGACTGCGGGCGGGTCGCCTTGAAGTTCGACGTGCGCGGCCTTGAATTCGGCCTCGCTGTTGAGATCCGGCAGCAATCCAAGGACGAATGCGCGATAGTCCATGGTTTTGGTGCCGGATTCCCGCTTCCTGCTTTCGGTAAAAATGAGGATGTCGCTGACCATGTCGTTGATGCGTTCGATCTGGCGTTTGATGCGCGACTGCGCCCTGGCGCGGACTTCCGGACTGACGCCCGGCATATCAAACATTTCCGCCGAGAGTCCGATGATGCTCAACGGATTTTTCAAGTCGTGAACGATGCCCTGCGCAAAACGGCCGACGACCGCAAGGCTTTCGGACTGGACGAGTTCGCGCAGATGGCGCCGGTTGAATTCGCGCAAACGGCGGCTGACCATGTGCAGCAGGTTGAACGCGAGGCTGGGGGAATGTTGCAGCAACCGCCGCATCTCCTCGCGCGAAATGAAATAAAGCCGCGCGTCGGCGACCGCCAGCGCAGTGGCCGAACGCGGCTCATCCTCGATGACGGCCATTTCGCCGAAAATTTCGCCCGCGCCGAGCACCGAAAAAACGTGGAGGACCCCCGCGCCGACGACATGGGCGATCTGCACTGAACCGCTGACAATGACATAAAGGCCGTCGCCGCGATCGCCCTCGCAGAAGATTTGCGAACCGCCGGCGAAGCGCCTTTCCTGCGAAACCTTCCGCAAGTCACGAAGTTCGTTTTCATTCAGCCCGCAAAATAATTCAACCGCTTCCAGTTCGAGCATGGTGGCGGCAATTTAAGCCAAAACCGCGCCGGGTAAAGCCAAGACAGTCAATTCAGCGCGATAATTGTTGACAAAAAGTAGCGAAACCGTCACATTGACAACATTCGGGTAGCAGCACGTTTCTTCAGCGGGGTTCCCCACCCCCACCTCCTTGGCGTCTGCTGCCCGGATTTTCAAACCACCAAAACCCGAAGCAAAACTTGACGCTCCCGAATTGTTCTTTTAGTCTGCGCGTCCCCCTTTTTGCGGGGGGTGTAGCTCAATTGGTTAGAGCGCTGCCCTGTCACGGCAGAGGTTACGGGTTCGAGCCCCGCCACTCCCGCCATTTTTAATCTCGTTTTACGATTTAATGCGCCGCTGCCGCCGGTTTTTTGACGGTTGCAATCCGCTTGAACAGGAAAATCAGCGGGATGCCCGCGAGCGCGAGCAGGCCGAACAGATAAAAATTATCCACGAACGCCCACAAATGCGCCTGCTGGTCGAGCAGCGAATAAACGGCGTTGTAAGCCTGCCGCGACGCCGTCACGGGATCGGTTTGATGTCCGAGCACGCTTTTGGCGGTGGCGAATTGTTCCTTGAATGCCGGGTCGGTCGCCGTCAAATGCCCGACCATCAGCGCTTGATGCGTCTGCGCGCCGCGCGCGAGCATCGTCGTCACGAACGCGATACCCATACTGCCGCCGAGGTTGCGCATCAAGTTATACAAACCGCTCGCGTTGCCGATTTGCGCCTGGCCAAGCTGGCTCATTGTCGCCGTTGTCAGCGGCACGAAAATAAAACTGATGGCGATGCCGTTGACGACGCTCGGCCAGATGACGCTGCCCATGCTGACTTGCAGATTGATGTCGCTTAAAATGAACGACGAATACGCCAGCATGGTGAAGCCGAAAATCAGCATCCAGCGCAGCCGGATTTTTCCGACGAGCCGCCCGACGATCATCGTCGTGAAAAATGCCGCGACTCCGCGGGGTGCCATTGCATAACCGCTTTGCAAGGCGGGATAGCCCATGAGCGTTTGCAGGAACAGCGGCAGTTGCGCCGTCGTGCCGTAAAGAATCGCCGCCAGCGATGTCATCAAAATCAAACCGACGGTGAAATTCCGGTTTTTGAAAACGCGCAAGTCCACCAGCGGATGTTCGACGTGAAACTCCCACGCGATGAAGGCGAAGAATGCCGCGATGGAAATCACCGTGAACCAGCGCACCCAGTCCGCGCCGAACCAATCCGCTTCCTGGCCTTTGTCCAAAACAATTTGCATCGTGCCGAGCCAGACCGCCAGCAATCCGAGGCCGATGAAATCAATGTCAGCCGATTTATTGCGCTTGATATACGGCGGATCTTCGACGACCCATTTCGCCATCAACGCCGCAGCAATTCCCACCGGCAAATTGATGTAAAAAATCCAGCGCCACGAATAACTGTCCGTGATCCAGCCGCCGATTACCGGGCCTAAAATCGGCGCGACCACGACGCCTTGCGCGAACACCGCCATCGCCGCGCCGCGTTTGCTCGGCGGAAAACTTTCAAGCATGATCGCTTGCGCGATCGGCACCATCGCGCCGCCGCCGAAACCCTGCAAAACCCGCGCGATGACCAGCGTCGGCAGGCTCCACGCCATCCCGCACAGCGCCGATGCGAACGTGAACATGACGATGCACGAAATCAAAACGCGCTTGCGGCCAAAATAATTTCCGAGCCAGCCCGTCATCGGCAAAATGATCGCGTTTGAGACGAGATAACTGGTGAGCACCCACGTCGCTTCTTCGGGCGTCGCCGACAAACTGCCCGCGATGTGCGGCAGCGCGATGTTGGCGATGGACGTATCGAGCACTTCCATGAACACCGCCATCATCACGCTGACGGTGATGAGCCACGGATTGTGGCGCGGCTGCCAAATCTGTTGCGGCGCGTCAGCCATAAAAATATTTTACGCCGCCGCTTTCCCGTTCAGAAATTTTTGAAAACCAAATGCAATCGCAATCGCCAAAATGATTGCGACAATTGCGATTACAAAATCCGGCACGCGGAATGGACTGGTTTGAACGCTTGGCGTCACGGAAAGGCCGGGGCCGATCGTGTGGTCGGCGGGCAGCGGCTCGTCGAAAAGAATTTTCACCGGCACGCGCTGGATGACTTTCACGAAATTCCCCGTGGCATTTTCCGGCGGCAGCAGGCTGAACGCCGCGCCGCTGCCCGCCTGCACGCTGTCCACGTGCGCGCGAAATTTTCTGCCGCCGAGCGCGTCAATCTCCACGAGCGCGCCCTGGCCGGGCTGCATTTTTTTCAACTGTGATTCCTTAAAATTCGCCACGACCCAGACTTCCACTGGCACGAGCGACATGATTTGCTGGCCGGTTTGCAGATAATCGCCGACCTCAACCTGTTTGCGCGTCACGCGACCGTCGCCCGGCGCAAAAATTTTCGTGTAGGACAGATTCAATTCCGCCGACGCAACATTTGTCTGCGCTTCATTGAACTGTGAAAACGCCATGTCCTTTTCCGCGAACGCGGCGGCGAGTTGCTTTTCCGCCTCGTCCACCTTGGAATTTTCCTCGTCCACATTTTCCTGCGCGGACTGTAAATCCGCCTGCGCCTTGGTGTTCGCGGCGAGCTGGGAATCATATTCCTGCTGCGAAATGGTTTTTTGTTTCAATAAATCCTGTGCACGCTCAAAGTCGGATTGTGTTTTCTTGGCGGTAGACTCGGCGGAATCCGCGTCGGCCTTGGCCTTGAGCGCGGAGGCGTTTGCGGTGGTGACTTTGGATCGCATCAATTCATACGCGGCGACGACGGTGCGGAAATTAGCATCTTGCGACGCGGCGGCGGACTGCTTTTGCGCGACGGTGATCGCGTAATCCGCCGGATCAATCTCGACGAGCAAATCGTTTGAGCGGACCATCTGGTTGTCCAAAACGTGAACGGCGGAAACCTGCCCGTCAATCCGTGGCGCGATGGAAACCAGATGTCCGGCGATGAACGCGTCGTCGGTGGACTCGTGCGTGAGCGTGTCAATGAGCAACGCCAGTCCAAAATAAAAAGCAGCACGGCGAGCACGATTGCCGCCGGCCAGATGAACAGCGGCGAATTTAATTTCCGCAGTGTCTCGCCGTTGTTTTTTTTTACTGGCGGTGGTTGCACGGGCGCGGACGGAGGCGAATTCGGTTGAGCCGGCTGGTTTTGCGAAGGTGCCGGCGCTGGTTGATTGGGATTTTCACTCATAACAAAATTAAATTGTTTCCACCGGCAGCGCTTTTTCGCCGTGATGGTCTTTCGCAATCAAAATGTAAATACTCGGGATCACCAGCAGCGTGAAGAACGTGCCGATGGTCATGCCCGCGACGAGCACGATGCCGATGGAGTTGCGCGCCGCCGCGCCCGCGCCGGTGACGAGGATGAGCGGAAAATTTCCGGCGACGGTGGCGACGCTGGTCATCAAAATCGGGCGCAGCCGCAGCATCGCCGCCTCGCGCACGGCCTGAAGTTTGGTGCGGCCTTGACGCTGTAATTCGTTGGCGAATTGCACGATCAGAATTCCATTTTTGGTCACGAGACCAATCAGCGTGACGAGGCCGACCTGCGAATAAATGTTCAGCGTCGTCGTCCAGCCGTTCGTGAAAAAAGGCAGGTTCGGGTTCGGCATTTTCAGAAAGCAGAACACCAGCGCACCGAACATCGCCAGCGGCATCGAGCCGAAGATGATGATGAACGGATCGCGAAAACTGTTGAACTGCGCGGCCAGCACGAGAAAAATCATGACGATCGCCAGCAGAAACGCGGGCAGGAATTTGTTGCCTTCCGTCCGCAACTGGCGCGATTCGCCGGTGTAGTCAAACTTGTAACCTTCCGGCAGAATTTTCGCCGACTCGGTTTCCAAGAATTTCAACGCTTCGTCCAGCGGGCGGATGGCGACGCCGCTCAACATCACGGAATTGAGTTGCTGGAAACGGTTGAGCGCGCGCGGCGTTGTATGTTTTTCGAGGTGCGCGAACGTACTGACAGGAATCAGTTTTCCATTTGGGCCTTGCACATAATTATTTTCAAGTTGATCGGGATTCAGACGGGCGATGCGTTTCAATTGCGGAATCACCTTGTAGCTGCGGCCGGCGAGGCTGAAGCGGTTCACATAATTTCCGCCGACGAGCGCGGCCAGATCCGAGCCGACCGTTTGCATGTCGAGTCCGAGCGCGGCGACTTTGTCGCGGTCAATGACGAGTTCCATTTCCGGCTGGTCAATCTTCGTGTCAATGATCGGCGGGAAGGCGAACATCCCGTTCGTCGCGGCCATCAGTTGCAATTGCGTCGCGAACTGCAAAATCTGCTCCGGCTCGGCGGTGGAGGACACGACAAAATTCATCGGGAAATTTTCGCCGCCCGGAATCGGCGGCGGCGTGACCATGAACAAACGGATGCCGGGGATTTTGCTCACCATCGCCTGCGCTTCGGGAAGAATCTGGAACGCGGTGCGTTTGCGCTCGCCCCACGGTTTCAGCACCATGCCGCCGAAGCCGCTGTTCGGCTGCGTGAGCTGAAACGACTGGTCCGTTTCGGGAATGGATTTGAAATCTTTGCCAACGACGTCGGCATAAAACGAGGTCTGGTCAATCGTCGCATCCGCGCTCGCTTCCACAATTCCAAAAATGACGCCTTGATCTTCCGCCGGCGCGAGTTCGCCGGGCGACATGGAATATAAAACGAACGCGAGCAAACTCAACGCGATCCAAATGACATAAACTGCCGGTCGCGCCGAGAGAGTCATGTCCAGCACGCGCGCGTAGAATTTTTTCGCGCGGTCGAACTGGCGATTGATATGGCCGGTGAATCCCTGATTTTCGTGGCTGGCATCGAGCAATCGCGACGACAGCCACGGCGACAACGTCAGCGCGACAATTCCCGAAATGAAAACCGCACCCGCGAGCGTCAGTGCGAATTCATGGAACAGCGAGCCCGTCAATCCGCCTTGGAACGCGATAGGCGCGTAAACCGCCGCGAGCGTGATGGTCATCGCGATGATAGGGCCGACGAGTTCGCGCGCGCCGAGCAGCGCGGCGTTCACCGGCGTCAATCCTTCACGGATGTGGCGCTCGACATTTTCGACGATGACAATCGCGTCGTCCACGACGAGTCCGACGGCGAGGACAATCGCCAGCAGCGTGAGCAGATTCAGCGTGAAGCCCAAAACTTGCATCAGAAAAACCGCGCCGATGAGCGAAATGGGAATTGCCAGCAGCGGAATCAACACTGAACGAAACGAGCCGAGAAACAAATAAATGACGATGCTCACGATGCACAGCGTCACGGTGAGCGTTTTCAGAACTTCATGGATCGCGTCGTTGATGTATTTGGTCGCGTCGTAGGCGATTTTGCCCTGAAGTCCGCTGGGCAAATCTTTTTGGATGGAAGCCATTTCCTTGCGCACACGTTTGATGACGTCGAGTGAGTTCGCGTTCGGCAACGCCCAGATGCCCATGAAGACCGCGTGCTCGCCGCTGAAACGCACTTCCGTGTCGTAATCTTCCGCGCCGAGCGAAACATCAGCCACGTCGCTCAAGCGCACGAGATTGTCGCCCACGCGGCGGATGACGAGATTTTTGAAATTCGCCCGACCGAGCGCAAATCGGTGTTGGCTGTGAGATTGACCTGGATGAGCGCGCCTTTTGTGTGGCCGACGGCGGCGAGAAAATTATTCGCCGCGAGTTGCTGGCGAATTTGATTCGGGCTGATGTTGAACGCCGCGAGCCGGTCGGGTTTCAGCCAGATGCGCATCGCGAACGTGCGCCCGCCGAGAATGTCCGCGCGTTGCACGCCTTCGAGCGCGGTCAGGCGCGGCTGGACGATGCGCACGAGATAATCCGTGATCTGGTTCGGCTCAAGGATGTCCGACGTAAAACTCAAATAGGCCGAGGCAAATTGCGAATCGGCGGATTCAATGTTGATGACCGGCACTTCGGCTTCCGGCGGCAAATCGTTGCGGACTTGATTTACCTTGGAGTTGATTTCGGAAAGCGCCTTGTTCGCGTCGTAATTCAGTTTCAACCGCGCGGTGATGGTCGAAAGGCCGAGCGCGCTGCTCGATTGCAGATACTCGATGCCGTCGGCGGCGGCAATGGCGCGTTCGAGCGGTTGCGTCACGAAACCGCGCACCAAATCTGCGCTCGCGCCGACATAAACGGTCGTGACCGTGACCGTCGCGTTTTCGCTGCGCGGATATTGCCGGACGGTCAGTGAGCGCATGGCGGAAAATCCTGCGATAAGAATCACGAGATTGACCACGATGGCCAGGACGGGCCGCCGGATAAATAAATCGGTGAAGGATTTCATTCGCCCTTGAAATTAGGTCAACTGTCCGAAGGATTTTTCACCGTCGGCGGCACGATGTCATTGTTCACCGTCACCGGGGCGCCGTTGCGCAATTTGAACAGTCCTGCGCTCACGACGCGGTCCCCGGGTTTCAGACCCGTCAGCACGCTCACCGAATCGCCGTGCGATGCGCCCGTGCGGACGAATTGCTGCCGCACGACCAATCCGCCGGCAGAATTGGTGGATTGCTCAATCACATAAACCGAGTCGCCAAACGGCGCGCTCAAAATCGCCGTCGCCGGAATCGCCAGCACGGATTCCGCCTGCGGCAAAACCACCGCCACGCGCACGAACATTCCCGGACGCAAAAGCTGGTTTGTGTTCTCAAACGTCGCGCGCAACGGCACGCTGCGCGTCGCCGCGTCCAGATCGGGGTTGATGGCGGTCAACGTGCCGTCAAATTTTTGATCGGGATAAGCGTCGCAAGTGACTTGCACCGCCTGACCCGTTTTGAGCTGCGACAAATTTTGTTGTGGCATCGAAAAATCCGCGTACACCGGCGTGAGCGATTGCAGCGAAACGAGGGCGCGGCGCGCGTCCACCGATGCGCCGACGTTCACCTGCCAGATGCCCAGCCGTCCGGCGAACGGCGCGCGGATCGTTTTCTTTTCGATGGCTGCACTGATGACATCGGCGTTGGCCTGATTTTGTTTCAACGTCGCCTCGGCTTGATCCAGTTCCGATTGGGAAACCGTGTTGCCCGCGCGCAAACTCCGTGTCCGCTCGGCGTTGAGCCTCGCCATTTCCGTCTGCGCCTCGGCGGAACGCAATTGCGCCTCTTCAGATGACGTGTCCAGTCGCAGAAGCAAATCGCCCTTCGCCACCACCGAGCCGTCCGCGACCGCGATTTCCGCGACCGTGCCCGCGACTTCCGACGCGAGCGTCACGCCGTTTTGCGGGTCAATCGAGCCGACGGCGGTGAGCGTGTCCTTCCATTTTTCCTCGTGCGCGACGGCGGAAGAAACCGCGTCCGGCGGCGGCACAAAGGTTTTGCCGAACGCCATCATCGAGCGGATTTGCAAAAATTTTATTCCGGCCAGACCGATAAAAATCGCCGCGACTATTCCAATCGCGATAAAAATTTTCTTTTTCATGATTTTTTTGACCTTGCTTTTTTCTTCGCGCCCGCGCCAGCCAGAAACAATTCCACCACGCGCTCGGCGGCTTTACGATTCGCACGAAAATTCGGCATGAGCAAGTGTGCCGTGATGTAAAAGTTCGTCTGGCCGTAAAAACCGTAGGCCAAATCCCAACTGTCAAAACGCTTATTCAGTTCGCCCGCCGCCTGCGCGCGTTTGATGAGCGCGTGGATGAACTCCAGGTTGCGTTTGCATTTGTCCATGTGACGCAAACCCGGCGGCATTTCACCCGGGGCGGCATACGCGGTGGAGAACGCGATGCGCGTCAGCTCGCGGTTCTTGTGAAAATAATCGAACAGCGCGACGAGTACCTCCCGCAACTGGCCGGGAAAATCTTTTGTCCGTGCGACGGCTTCCTGCACGACGCGGAAACGTCCGTCGTGCGCCTCGTTGACGAGTGCCTCGAACAGCGCGGACTTGTCGCGGAAATGATAATACAGCGCGGGCTTGGAGACCTTCGCGTCGCCGACGATCTGCTGGACGGACGTGGCCGCGTAGCCGCCGTTGGCAAAATGTTTCAGCGCCGCCCGCAAAATCTGCCGCCGCGTCTCGGAATGGTTCGTGGCTTGAGTCATAAAAACCTACCGAACGGTAGGTAACAGGCGGGAAGCTGTCAAATGAAATTTATGAAGATGCGGACGACTTAAAAGGCAATTCGCCAATTTAATCAGGCGAAATCCATTCATCCTGCTGGTCTATGATCGGACCCAGGCCTTGGGCAGCGGAGGCTTTTTCCGGCGACTCCGCTTTTAACTCCACTCAGGAAATTGAGTGATATTTAAATCCAACGCGACAATAGAGGCCATGTCGGAATCTTCAAGGCTGAAATCAAAGATGTTCAAGTTTTCTGCGATATGCGCTTTCTTGGAAGATCTGGGGATGGCAATGATTCCTCTTTGGAAATGCCATCGCAGGCACACCTGCGCAACGGTCTTATCGTGCTTCTTTGCGATGGTCGCAAGAGTGTCATTGGTGAAAAGCCCATGACGGCCTTCCGCAAAAGGCGCCCAGGCTTCCATCTGTATGCCATGCTGCTTTAAGTAATCATACGCCTTGCCTTCCTGGAAGAACGCATGGGTTTCGATTTGATGGATGGCAGGTTTCACCTCGTTATTCGCAATCAAGTCATCCAGTTGCGCGGGGTCGAAATTGCTGACGCCGATGGCCTTGATTTTCCCCGCATGATAGAGTTCCTCCATCGCTTTCCAAGAGCCGTTTATATCGCCGGCAGGCCGATGAATCAGGTAGAGGTCCAAATAATCCGTGCCCAACTTGTTGAGGGAAGTTTGAAATCCTTTCTTAGCCTGTTCGTAGCCCATGTCGGCCTTCCACAGTTTGGAGGTGATGAAGAGTTCTTCACGTTTGATGCCACTCTGTTTGATCCCGGCGCCTACTGCCGTCTCGGTGCCGTAGATCATGGCGGTATCAATAAGACGATAGCCCAGAGCGATGGCATCGGCCACGCACCTGATTCCAACGTCGCCGCCGAGCGTCATAGTGCCCAATCCAAGACGTGGCATTTGCAGGCCGTTATTAAGTGTGACGAACGGGATCGAATTTTTCTGGGTGCCGGTATTTGGCGCGGCAAAAGACGGCGCGCTGCCGAGGCTCAAGAACATTGCAGAGGCGGCAAATTCCGCGCTGGTCTGCAAGAATTGGCGGCGGCTCATTCCGTTGGAGTTGCGTTTTTTGTTCATATTGTGATTCTCTGCCTGCTCCACAGATTGGCAAATCTTTTTTTTGTTCGCATTCCCTGTTTCTCCCGGATGCGAAGACATCTCCTCCGTGGTTTCCAGTATTCCCCTGCGATGGTTGAGTCTCTTCCTTCATCCTGACATCGCGGTTGCCAATCTCAGCCGCCCAATCCTTTCCAGAATGGCGCGGATTCAGACTCCGGCGAAGCGTTTGAGCAGTCCGGCAATCCGGCCGTCTTCCGTCAGCGTCAGTGAAAACAAGGCGTCGTTCGGCGAATGCTCGAAGCGCGCCCGCCAGAGATGCACATGATGGTGGCCTTGCTTGAGACAGCCCAGATAATGGTTCGAGAGCCACTGTCCGCTTTGCGTGCGGATGCGGGTGAAGTAGCCCGGATTGTAGTGGTCAATCAAATGTTGCGTGAAATGTCCGCAGTAGGCCTCGAACGCGGACTGGTTCCAGGCGGAAACCAATTGCTCCAGTCGCGCGGTGGCAGTGGATTCGTCGCTCATAAACTTTTGGATTCGGTCGGCCAATCGGTCATCCGGCCGCGCCGTGGGGTCGGATTCAATCGGCAGTTTGAAAAGTATTTTTTCTTTTCGATTTTGTCCAGAATTGTTGCGTTGGAAACAAGGTTGAAACCCGGCGCGGAATTTCCTAGCTTGTAGCAGCGGACGTTAGTCCGCTCTAATCTGAATGAGCCGATTCACATCGGCTGCTACGATGACGGTTGGAAAAATTTGGAGCGAACATGAAAATCTGGCGCGGACAATTTCTGGCTTCGATATTTATCGGAGTTTCACTGTTTCTCACCGGCTGCAAAAAGCCCGCGGAATCCGCCGCCGACAGCCCCGTCATCAAAGTCGGCGAGTTCGCGTCGCTCAACGGCAGCGAGGCGGCGTTCGGGCGCTCGTCGCACAACGGCACGCAACTGGCCGTGGACGAAATCAACGCGGCGGGCGGCGTGCTCGGAAAGCAAATCGAGCTGATCACCGAGGACGACCAGTCGAAGGACGGCGAATCCGCCACCGCCGTGAAGAAATTAATTTCGCGCGATCAAGTCGTGGCGATTCTCGGCGAGGTCGCGTCCATCCGTTCGCTCGAAGCCGCGCCGATTTGCCAGGAGTATAAAGTTCCGATGATTTCGCCCTCGTCCACGAATCCCAAAGTCACGCAAACGGGCGATTACATTTTCCGCGTCTGCTTCATTGATCCGTTTCAAGGCACGGTCATGGCAAATTTTGCCACGAAAACCCTCAATGTCAAAAAAGTCGCCGTGCTGACGGACGTCGGCTCAACTTACAGCGTCGGGCTGGCGGATTTTTTCAAGCAGGGTTTCACGGCCAACGGCGGCGAAATCGTCGCGGAACAAAAATTCACGAAGGACGACAAGGATTTCAAGGCGCAGCTCACGGCGGTCAAGGCTGAAAATCCCGAGGCGATTTTTGTTCCGGGTTATTACGGGCAAGTTACTTTGATTGCGCTGCAGGCGCGCGAACTCGGCATCACCGTCCCGCTGTTCGGCGGCGACGGCTGGGAAGCGCCGGAATTGATCCAAGGGCCGGGCGCGGCGGAGGCTTTGGAAGGCTGTTATTTTTCCACGCACTTTTCGCCCGACCAGGATTCGCCGAAAATAAAACAGTTCGTGGCCGATTATCAAAAAAATTTCGGCGCGACGCCCGACGCGATGGGCGCGCTCGGCTACGATTCGGTTCTCGCCCTGGTTGACGCCATCAAGCGCGCCAATTCCACCGACAGCACAAAAGTCCGCGACGCGCTCGCGACGACCAAAGACCTCGACGGCGTGACCGGCAAAACCACGCTCGACGAAAACCGCAACGCGCGCAAACCGGCGGTCATCATCGAAATCAAGGGCGGTAAATTTGTCTACAAGGAAACCGTGAATCCGTGAGTTGTTTTGTAGCGTCGGTCTGTGACTGTCGCTAAACTGTTTTTGTCGGCAGTCGCAGACTGCCGTTACGATGACAGAATTTTTCCAGCAACTCATCAACGGCCTTTCCGTCGGCTCGATGTATGCGCTCATCGCCATCGGCTACACGCTCGTCTATGGCGTGCTGCGGTTCATCAACTTCGCGCACTGCGACGTTTTCATGGTCGGCGCATTCGTCGGATTTTATGCCGGACGAAATTTCAACGAATCTTCGCTCGGCGGCGGAATTCTCGTGATGCTCACGGCGATGCTCGCGTGCGCCGCTCTGGGAATTTTAATCGAACGCCTCGCCTATCGCCCGTTGCGAGATCGTTCGCGGCTTTCCGTTTTGATAACGGCCATCGGCGTTTCGCTGCTGCTCGAAAACGCGGGCCAAATGGTCTTCGGCGCGAACCCGCAGCCGTTCCCGGAAATTTTTCCGTCGCGCGAATTTGTTTTCGGCCAGCTCGTCGTTTCGAGCAAGGACATCGTCGTTTTCGCCGTGACCATTTTATTATTGGCCGCGCTGCAATTCATCGTGCTGAAAACAAAAATCGGCACGGCCATGCGCGCCGTTTCGTTCAACACGCAGGCTGCGTCGCTCATGGGTGTCAACGTCAACGTCGTCATCAGCTTCACGTTCGGCCTCGGCTCGGCGCTCGCGGCGGCGGCGGGAATTTTGTGGGCCTACAAATTTCCGAAGATTGACCCGCTCATGGGCGTCGCGCCCGGCATCACGGCTTTCGTCGCGGCGGTGCTCGGCGGCATCGGCAACATCCCCGGCGCGGCGCTCGGCGGACTGCTCATCGGCGTCATCGAGACTTTTGTGAAAGGCAGCCGTTACTCAACGTGGACGGACGCCATCGCGTTCACGATCTTGATTCTGATTTTATTCTTTCGCCCCGCCGGATTGCTCGGAAAACTTCAACCGGAGAAAGTCTGATGTTACTCGCGCGACCGAGAATCTTTTTGCTGGCCGCGCTCGCCGCGAGCGTCGTGCTGGGAATTTTTCAAAGCCAGCTTGACCCTTACTTCGTGGACGTGCTGACGCGCATCGGCATCAACATCATTCTCGCCGTCAGTCTGAATTTGATCAACGGCCACACCGGGCAATTTTCGCTCGGCCACGCGGGCTTCATGGCCGTCGGCGCTTACACGGCGGCGGCGATGACGATGTTTGCCGGGCCGCACGTTTTGCCCGCGACCGCGCCGGAATTTTTTACGGCGCTCTGGTTTCTCGCCGCGCTGCTCGCGGGCGGAATCGTCGCGGCGGCGACCGGCCTGCTCGTCGGCGCGCCGTCGTTGCGGCTCAAGGGCGATTATCTCGCCATCGTCACGCTCGGTTTCGGGCAAATCATTTCCGTCGTCTTCCGCAACATCGAACCGCTCGGCGGCGCGCTCGGCCTCAACGGGATTCCCGCCTACACAAATTTATTTTGGGTTTTTGCCATCGCCGCGCTCACCGTTTATGCCATCACCGCGATGGTCAACAGCACTTACGGACGCGGCTTCATCGCCACGCACGACGACGAAGTCGCCGCCGAGGCGATGGGCATCAATACGACGCGCTTCAAGATCGTCGCGTTTGTCATCGGCGCATTTTTCGCGGGCATCGCGGGCGGACTTTACGGGCATTTCACGCTGACCATCAGCCCGCGCGGATTTGATTTCACGCGCAGCATCGAGATCGTCGTCATGGTCATCGTCGGCGGCATGGGCAACACCGTCGGCGTGATTCTCGCTGCGGTTTTGCTCACGCTGCTGCCGGAAGGCTTGCGCGCGCTCGGCGGAGTTTCGCCGTCGCTGCATTGGATCAGCGAATCGCGCCCGCTGCTTTACTCGATTTTGCTAATAAGTTTAATGCTGCTGCGACCGCAAGGGCTTTTTAATTTCCGCAAACCGGGCAAATTAAAAATTTGAAATCAAAAATGCCGCTACTTTTGCAACTGGAAAAAACTTCGATTCGCTTTGGCGGATTGACGGCAGTTTCAGAATTGGATTTGCAAATCGGCGCGCACGAACTTGTCGGTCTAATCGGCCCGAACGGCGCGGGCAAGACGACGGTTTTTAATTTGATCACCGGCGTTTATCAGCCGACGGCGGGGAAAATTTCCTTCGGCGAAAAATCCACGGCAAAACTCCAGTCGCACAAGCTTGCCAAGCTTGGCATCGCGCGGACGTTCCAAAACATCCGGCTGTTCGCGAGCATGAGCGTGTTCGACAACGTGCGCGCGGCCATGCAACTGCATCGCGCACACGGCATCCGCGACGCGCTCTGGCGCGGACGCAATTTTCGCGACGGGGAAAAAACCGTCGGTTCGCAAATCATGGAACTGCTGGAAATTTTTCACCTTGAAAAATTCCGGGACGAATCTGCGAAAAGTTTAAGCTACGGCGACCAGCGGCGGCTGGAGATCGTCCGCGCGCTGGCGACGAAACCGAAATTGCTGCTGCTCGACGAACCCGCCGCCGGCATGAACGCGAGCGAAAAAACCGAGTTGATGCGGCTGATTCAATCCATCAAGGACAAGTTTCAGATTTCTGTTTTGCTCGTCGAACACGACATGCAAGTCGTCATGGGCATTTGCGAGCGCATCGCGGTTCTGGATTACGGCGTGAAAATCGCCGAGGGAAAACCGGCGGAGATTCGCGCGAATCCAAAAGTGATTGAAGCATATTTAGGAGAGAAACATCCCGAAAATGTTTAATCAGCCACAGAGGCACCGAGCCGCAGAGGAAATTCCGGAAATTCATTTTCCTAAAATTTCAGTCTTCTTTCTCTGTGCCTCTGTGCCTCTGTGGCAAATCCCATGTTAGAGATCAAAAATCTGTCGGTCAGCTACGGCGCGATTACTGCGTTGCATGGAATTTCTTTGTCCGTGCCAGATGGAAAAATTGTCACGCTCATCGGCGCGAACGGCGCGGGCAAGACGACCACGCTCAAGACGATTTCCGGCTTGCTCAAACCAAAGTCCGGCGAAATTTTTTACGACGGCAAAAACATCGCCGGCCTGCCGCCACACCAAATCGTCGCGCGCGGGTTGTCGCACGTTCCCGAAGGCCGGATGATTTTCGCCAATCTGACCGTGCTGGAAAATTTGCAGCTCGGTGCGTATTTGCAGAAAAATAAAAAAATCGTCAGTCACGAACTCGAACATATTTTCAGTTTGTTCCCGAGATTGCAGGAGCGGGAAAAGCAAATCGCCGGAACTTTGAGCGGCGGCGAGCAGCAAATGCTGGCGATTGGCCGCGCGCTGATGAGCAAACCAAAATTGTTGTTACTCGACGAACCGTCGCTCGGCCTCGCGCCGTTGCTGGTGAAAACGATTTTTGAGAAAATCGTGGAGATCAACCGCGAGCAAGGTCTGACGATTTTGCTCGTCGAGCAGAATGCGAATCTTGCGCTCGAAATTTCCCATTTCGGCTATGTTCTCGAAACCGGAAAAATCATTTTGCAGGACGATTCCGCCGCGTTACGCCAGAATTCGCAGGTCAGGACCGCGTATCTGGGTGGTTGAATCGCCTGAAAAGTCCTGTTGACTTCATCTGTCCATCTGATAGATTCCGCGTCCCTTTTGTTTGGGTAAAAAATGAAAACGTATCTGCCTAAAGTGAATTTGGATGAGCGCAAGTGGCACGTGATTGATGCCGACGGCGCGGTGCTTGGCCGTCTGGCCGCGCAAGTTGCCGACGTTCTGCGCGGCAAAAACAAACCCGTTTACACGCCGCACCTCGACGCCGGCGATTTTGTCGTTGTCATCAACGCGGAAAAAGTCCGCGTGACCGGCAAGAAGGAAACGGACAAGAAGTTCATGACCTATTCCGGCTGGAAAGGCGGCGAAAAATATACCTCCGTTGAGCAAGTCCGCGCCAAGCAGCCGGAAAACCTCATCATGCACGCCGTCAAAGGCATGATTCCGAAAAACCGGCTTGGCGCGCAATTATTGACCAAGCTCAAAGTGTTCAAAGGACCGAAACACGATCACGCCGCGCAAACGCCCGCGATGCTCGCGGTCGCCAAATAATTTTTATCATGGCCAAACCCACCTCCATTCCAACCATTGAATTTCTCGGCACCGGCCGGCGCAAAACCGCCGTCGCGCGCGTGCGCCTCGCGACCGGCAGCGGCAAAATCACCGTCAACCGCCGGACGTTTGAAAATTATTTTCCGCTCGAAACCTTGCGCGCCGTGGTCATCCAGCCGTTGACGGTCGCCGGGGCTTTGGAAAAATTTGACGTGCGCGTGAACGTCGCGGGCGGCGGGCCGAACGGCCAGGCCGACGCGGTGCGCCATGGCATTTCCCGCGCGTTGATCAAATTCGACGCCGCGCTGCGTCCGCCGCTGAAGGCGGAAGGATTGCTCACGCGCGATCCGCGTATGCGCGAGCGCAAGAAATACGGCCAGCCGGGTGCGCGCAAGCGTTTCCAGTTCTCGAAGCGTTGATCGTTTCGGAAATTTTCAAACCCCGCTGGTTCAATCCGGCGGGGTTTTTTGTTGTTTTGAATCATCGTCATCGTCATCGTCATTCTCATAAATCGAGAAAAAGAGGATGACGATGAGGATGAGAATGAGGATGATAACACAAAATTGAAAATGAAAACGAAAAAAGTCGCAATCGTCGGCGCATCCGGTTATTCCGGCGAAGTTTTGGTGCAATTGCTCTTGAACCATCCGCACGCGGAACTGGTCGCCGTCA
Organism: uncultured Verrucomicrobiae bacterium; assembly: GCA_963738175.1. Classification (GTDB taxonomy): domain Bacteria; phylum Verrucomicrobiota; class Verrucomicrobiia; order Limisphaerales; family UBA11358; genus UBA11358. The sequence continues at coordinate 15,767 of CAVTVI010000024.1, read as the reverse complement.
CCTCGCGCCAAAATGCCGGGCAAACCTTGGCGCAGGTTTTTCCAAAATTCGCCAGTCATCCGAAATCTAAATCGCTTCGGTTCACCGAGCCGAATGTGGAAGTTTTGGCGAAACAGGCCGACGTGGTTTTTCTCGCGTTGCCGCACGGCGTCGCGACCGAATATGCCGTGCCGCTTTTGAAAGCGGGCTGCGTCGTGATTGATTTGAGCGCGGATTTCCGGCTGAAGAGCGCGGCGATTTACAAGGAATTTTACGCGCACGACCATCCCGCGCCGGACTTGCTGAAAAAATCCGTTTACGGCCTGCCGGAAATCTATCGCGAGCAGATCAAAAAATCTTTGCTCATCGCGTCGCCGGGCTGTTATCCGACGAGCATTTTGCTGCCGGTGATTCCGCTGCTGAAATCCGGCTTGGTCAAACCCACCGGCATCATCGCCGATTCCTTGAGCGGCGTCAGCGGCGCGGGACGAAAAGCGGAAACGGATTATCTTTTTTGCGAGTGCAACGAAAGCGTCCGGCCTTACGGCGTGCCGAAGCACCGGCATTTGTCCGAAATTGAAGAACAACTTTCGCTCGCGGCCAAAACACAAGTCGTCATCCAGTTCACGCCGCATTTGATTCCGATCAATCGCGGCATTTTGACGACGCTTTATCTTGAGCCGGCGGGAAAATTGACCGGAGAGAAAATTTCCGCCTGCTACCAGAAATTTTACGGCAACGAACCCTTCATCCGTTTGCTCGAAGGCAAATCGTTGCCGGACACAAAAAATGTCAACGGCACGAACGTCATCGAAATCGCGTGGCGATTGGATTCCCGGACTGGCCGGTTGATTGTGATGAGCGCCGAGGACAATCTCGTCAAAGGCGCGAGCGGCCAGGCCGTGCAGAGCATGAACATCTTCTGCGGTTTTCCTGAAACCGCCGGATTGATTTGAGCCGTGCCTGCGACTGTTGCCAAACCTGCGAAATGGAACGCGGCGGATTACGCCGCTAACTCCGTCGTGCAGCAAAGCTGGGCGCGCGAACTCATCGCCAAGCTCAAGCTGCGCGGTGATGAACATATCCTTGATGTCGGCTGCGGCGATGGAAAAGTGACGGCGGAAATCGCGAAATTTGTTCCGCACGGATTTGTCGGCGGCGTGGATGCCTCGGCAGAAATGATTGCGTTCGCCAAAAAAACTTTTCCGGCTAAAAAATTTCCGAATCTGAAATTTCAAGTCATGGACGCGCGGAAAATAAAATTCACGCAATCATTCGACGTGATTTTTTCCAACGCCGCGTTGCATTGGGTGGATGACCACGAAAAAATTCTGCGCGGCGCGGCGGCGGTTTTGAAATCCGGCGGACGACTCATCGTTTCCTGCGGTGGCAAAGGTAACGCGCAGGATGTTTTTGTGGCGTTGCGTCCTGAAATGCGTTTGAAACGCTGGCGTGATTTTTTCCGCAGAATGCCAACGCCATATTTTTTTTACGCGCCGGAAGATTACAAAAAGTGGCTGCCGAAATTTGGTTTCGAGATCAACACGCTCAAACTCGCGCCGAAAGATGCGACTTATAACGGCGCGAATGGTTTTGCGACGTGGCTGCGGACGACGTGGATTCCTTACGTCCAACGCGTGCCGGAAAATGTGCGCGAGGAATTTATCAAAGCGGTCACGCAGCGTTACGCCGCCAAACATCCGGCGGACGCAGACGGAAAAGTTCATGTCCGCATGGTGCGTTTGGAAATTGAGGCGGTTAAGGTTTGAAATTCTCTCCGCTTGTCCTCAAATTCTTTCAAGCAATGAGCAAAATTAAATTCAAAGAAATTTCCGGTTCCATCGTCGCGCCAAAAGGTTTTCTCGCCAGCGGCGTGTTTTGCGACATCAAACGCCTCGGCACGGGCAAAGGTTCGAACAAAGGCCAGAAGCGCGACCTCGCGCTCATCGTTTCCGAAACGCCCGCAACCGTTGCTGGAATGTTCACGACGAACCAAGTCTGCGCCGCGCCGGTGAAAGTTTGCGTCGAGCGCGTGAAAAATGGAACGGCGCAAGTTGTCGTCGTCAATTCGGGCAACGCGAATGCCTGCACCGGCAAACAAGGTTTGGCTGATGCGCGCGAAATGGTTTCGTTCACCGAACGCGCGTTGAATTTTCCGAAAGGCTCGGCTCTCGTCGGCTCGACGGGACGCATCGGCGTGACGATGCCGATGGATAATGTTTGCGCGGGAATTATTGAAGCAGCGACGTTGCTCGGCAGCGAAATTGAAAATGCAGATCACGCGGCGGAAGCAATTATGACGAGCGATTCGCGTTCGAAACAGATTGCGATTGAATTTTTACTCGGCGGGAAAAAAGTTCGCATCGGCGGCATTTGCAAAGGCGCGGGGATGATTCAGCCCGGCATGAGCGCGACCGGTGCGCGACCGGCGACTTTGCCGCACGGCGGATTGCACGCGACGATGCTGTGTTTCATCACGACGGACGCGGCGATTGACGCAAAAGTTTTGCAGGCAGCGTTGAACGAAGCCGTCGCGCACAGTTTTAATCGCATCACCGTGGACGGCGACATGAGCACGAACGACACGGTTTTGGTTTTGGCGAATGGACTCGCGGGAAATAAAAAATTCAAAGTTCAGAGTTCAGAGTTCAAAGTTTTTTCGGCTGCGCTCAATCATGTTGCGCTCGAACTTGCCAAAAAAATTGTGCGCGATGGCGAGGGCGTGCATCGCGTCGTGACCGTGCGGGTGAATGGCGCGAAGACGATTCAAGACGCCGATGCCGCCGCGCGTGCGGTGGCGAACAGTGCATTGGTGAAAACGAGCTGGCACGGCGGCGATCCGAATTGGGGTCGCATCATTGACGCGATTGGTTATTCGTCCGCAAAAGTGGTCGAGGAGAAAATTGACATCGGCTATTCCGCGAATAGCTCGAAGAAAATTCTCTGGAGCCTCAAGCGCGGGCAGCCGACGCAGGCGACATTCAAGGAATTGTGCGCCGCCGTCGCGCCGAAGGAATTTGAACTGCACATCAACCTGAATCTCGGCAAGGCGGACGCGGTGATGTATGCCGCCGATTTGACCGAGGCTTACGTTGATTACAACAAAGGCGACGTGGGCGATCCGACTTCGCTGGGCGGTTGATTTTTAGCCACAGATCGAACACGGATGAAACACAGGTTTAATCTGTAAAATAAAAAGCCGCCGGATTTCTCCAGCGGCTTTTGTGTTTCAATCGGAAATCGAAAATCCGAAATCGTCAATCAATACGAGGCTTGCGCGCCTTTAATGGAGCGCTTTTTCATCCACGGCATCATCGCGCGGAGTTTGGCACCGGTCTTTTCGATCGGATGCTGCTCGCCTTTTTTGAGCAGCGCGTTGTAGCGTTTGTAGCCGCCTTCGTATTCTGTCAACCCAGTCTTTAGCGAACTTGCCGGACTGGATGTCTTTCAGCGCCGCCTTCATGCGTTTCTTCACGCTGGCGTCAATGATCTTCGGGCCGACGCTCACGTCGCCCCACTTGGCGGTTTCGGAGATCGAGAATCGCATGCCGCTGATGCCGGCTTCGTTCATCAGGTCGGCGATGAGTTTCAATTCATGCAGACATTCGAAGTAGGCCATCTCCGGCGAGTAACCGGCTTCGACGAGCACTTCAAATCCGGCCTGCACGAGCGCGCTCGCGCCGCCGCAAAGCACGGTCTGTTCGCCGAACAAATCGGTTTCGGTCTCTTCCTTGAAGTTCGTTTCGAGGACGCCGGCGCGCGTGCCGCCAATGCCTTTGGCCCAGGCGAGCGCAATCTTCTTCGCGTCCTTGCCGGGGTTTTGATAAACGGCAATGAGGCTCGGCACGCCTTTGCCTTCGGTGTATTGGCGGCGGACGGTGTGGCCGGGACCTTTCGGCGCGACCATGATGATGTTCACGTTCTTTGGCGGAACAATCGTTTTGAAATGGATCGAGAAGCCGTGCGAGAACACGAGCGTTTTGCCAGCGGTCAAATTCGGTTCGATGTCTTTCTTGTAGCACTTGGCCTGTTTGGTGTCGGGCAGCGCGACCATGATAACGTCGGCGCGTTTGACGGCTTCGGCGGTGGTGACGACTTCAAAACCTTTTTCCTGCGCGACGGGAATGGATTTGCTGCCTTCGTAAAGGCCGATGATGACCTTGAGGCCGCTGTCTTTGAGGTTGAGCGCGTGGGCGTGGCCCTGCGAGCCGAAGCCGAGGATCGCCAGCGTTTTGTTTTTCAACACGCCGAGGTCGGCGTCTTTGTCGGTATAGACTTTTGACATAAAATGATTTGAAACGGACGCGAAGGCTAACAATGCGGCGGAACGCGGTCAATTTGCAAATTTAAGGATTTTTTTGAACCCAAGGAATAAATTTTATATTTCCCAAGTAAGCGAGTTCAAATTAAGAGATCACACTTTTCCAAAATTCGTAAGTCATAGAATATCCGAACACTAACATTTGGTCGCGATTGTTTTTGTGCAAATTATCAAGTCTGACCAGTCGGTGCTTTTAAATCAGTCTCACTATAATTCAATAGGCGCTTCCAATTTTCGAAAAGATCATTTCAGCAATCGCACGATTTCGCAATTCGTCGTTTCAACAGTCCAATTAGAACTCGGGCCGATTTCACCATTGTTCCCATAACCGCGCCACTGCAACAAAAGAATCGCTTCATTGTAAATTATTCCATTTACTGCATAGGTAAATCGTCTTTCCTTAAAACCAAGTAATGTCATCGGTTCATCTCAAATTGCGTAACAATTGGACTTGCCAATGAATCTTGTTTCCGGCTCTAAGTTCATCAAGCTGAACATGTTGCAATTTCTCAGTTTGTTCGACTCCATTTAAGTGCCGAGCGCGCATTGCGCCACAGCCACAAAAAGTCCTTTGCCGTAGGTTATGCCGCAAAGAGCGCTCAACGGAGTAGAATGACCGACCCAAGTTACGCCGTCAGCAGAGGTTCGTATCGGCCCTTGACCCACCGCGACAAAGATACCATTGGCGTAAATTATTCCGTTAAGATTGCTTGTTGTGCCAGAGTTTTGGCTGACCCAATCGGCACCATTGGTGGAAGTTAAAATCGTGCCGCCGTTTCCAACCGCCATGAAAGTGGATGCCGCGTAGGTGATGGCATTGAGATCATTTGTCGTTCCTGAAATCCGCTTTGTCCAAGTATCAAGTGACCCGGCATATGAATGCAAGCTTGTTGCAAAAAGCCAGAACGCAGGCAAAAGTTTTTGAAGGCCTTTCATTGTTCAATACAATGATTTTTCATCACGTTTTCTACCTTACAGTAGTCCAGCCATTTGCTCAACCGCGTTTTCCAATTCAACAATTCAACGCATCAACAAATTATTTCCTCGGCAAAGCCACCTGCCCCGTGCGCGTCAATTCCAGCACGCCGAACGTTTTCATCAGGTCGAGGAATTTTTCCACCTTGCTGGCGTTGCCGGTGATCTCGATGGCCAGCGTCTTGGGCTGCACGTCCACGATTTTCGCGCGGAAAATGTCCGTGATCTGCATCACCTCGGCGCGCGACTTGGAATCCACGCCGACTTTCACGAGCACGAGTTCGCGGTCAACGTATTCGCCGTCGCGGAAATTCTGCACCTTGATGACGTTGGGCAGTTTGTTGAGCTGCTTGACGATCTGTTCGAGCGTCGTGTCGTCGCCGTGCGTGACGATGGTCATGCGCGAAAGGCCGGAGTCGTGCGTCGGGCCGACGTTGAGGGTGTCAATGTTGTAGCCGCGGCCGCTGAACAGTCCGGCCACGCGCGTGAGCACGCCGAACTTGTTCTCGACGAGGATTGAAATGGTGTGTCGCATAAAACCGTTTGGAACGGAGGGAAAGTCTAGCAACTGCGGTGAAAAGGGCAATTTGGAAATTAGAAGAACGGATTATGTTCTTTTTCCTCCGCCACCGTCGTCAACGGCCCGTGGCCGGGACAAATCAAGGTTTCCGGCGGCAGCGATAAAATCTGTTCGCGCACTTTTTGTTTCGCCAGCTCCCACGCGCCGTTGCCGTTGCCCATCGAGCCGGCAAAAATCGCGTCGCCGACGATGGCGATGAGCGGCGCGTCTTCCTGCCAGTTGCCGACCATGTAGGTCACGCCGTCCTCCGCGTGGCCGGGCGTCTCACGATGCGTCACGCGCAATCCGCCGAGATGGACGATTTCCGCCGTCTTGTTGCGCTGGTCAACGGGCGCGCTTTTCGAGCCGGAATGAATCCGCACTTTCGGCCACGCCTCGCGGATTTTTGGCAGCGCCTCGACGTGATCCCAATGCGAGTGCGTGATGAAAATATGCTTGAGCTGAAGCTGCTCGGCGGCGATGCAATCCAGAATCGGTTTCGCGTCGAGTCCGGTGTCAAACAAGCGCCGCGTCGCGCGTGACTTCGTCCCAAACCAAATAGCAATTGACTGAAAGTCCGTCGCCGCTCGTCGTGAACACGCGAATTTCATGCCAGCCGGACAAATCTTTTGGCGACGGCAGCCAGCCGTTGGCGATGCCTTCGAGCTTGCGGAGTCCAAGGATTTTTTCGAGCGCCGGAAAATTTATTTTGCCGGAAAATTTTCCGCTGTCTTCGAGCGCGGACAATTCGCTTTCCGAAATTCCGGCGGCGGTTGCCGCGGCTGCGGTTGAAACATTGCTCATTGTCCGCGCCTTGCGGACGATGTCGCCGAGATGGTCTTCAAGATTCATGCGGCGAAACGGTAGCGGGCAAAACATTTCAGTGCAAGCGCGCGGCTTGTTTGCCGGCGGCATTTGTGTTAGAACCTCCGCAGACAATCCATGTTTGGCATCAAGCGCAACAAAGAAGCGGAGCGATTCTACCTGCTGCCCGGTCAGGGCGGGCAGGCGTTTCGCCGCAAGCAGAAGTTCATCCTCAAATGGTCCATCGCCGTGGGCTTGCTCGTGGCGGCGGCTTTGGGGGCGCTGATGTATTGGCTGAACCGCCCGTGATTTTGAACGGCGGCGCGCTTGACCCGACGTTGGCGGTTGTTAGTATTCGGACGGATTCGATGAAATTTTTCCGGTTCATTTTAATTTTTGCGCTGGTGCTGCTGCCGGGCCGGTCGCTGCGCGCCGAACTGGCCGACGGCGTCAAGGCCGTGGTCAACGACGCCGTCATCACCTACTCGCAGGTGGAAGAGTTCACCGCGCCGGCCGCCGAGGCGTTGCGCCGGCAATACGCCGACGATCCCGACACGTTCCAGCAAAAAATGAATGCCGCGCTCGAAGACAGCCTGGAGCAACTCGTCGAGCGTCAGTTGATTCTCCGCTCGTTTGACACCGAGGGCTATCAACTGCCGGAAGATTATGTGGATCAACTCGTGCAGGACCGCATCCGCGAGCGTTTCGGCGACCGCGTCACGTTCATCAAAACGCTGCAAGCACAAGGCATGACCGTCGAGCAGTTCCGCAAGGACGTTCGCGACCAATACATCATCACGGCGCTGCGCCAGAAAAATGTTTCGCAGGAGATCGTGATTTCGCCTTACAAGGTCGAAACTTATTACCTCGCCCATAAAAATGATTTCAAAATGGAGGACGAAATCAAATTGCGCATGATCGTGCTCAACAAAACCTCCCCTGACGACACGAACACGGTGCAACGGGCCGGTGAAATCCTTGCCGAAATTAAAAATGGCGCGTCGTTCCAGGAAATGGCCTCGGTTTATTCCGAAGGCTCGCAAAAGAGCCAGGGCGGCGACTGGGGCTGGGTCGAACGTTCCGTCCTGCGCAAAGACCTCGCGGATGCGGCCTTTTCGCTCAAGCCCGGCCAGGTCAGCGGCGTGATTGAAACGCCGGAATCCGTTTATCTCATGCTCGTCGAACAGACCAAGCCCGCCCACGACCGGCCGCTGACTGAAGTCCAGGACGACATCGAAAAAACCCTCCGCACCCAGGAACAGTCCCGGCTCGAAAAACAGTGGATCGCCGGACTGAAGAAAAAAACTTTCATCCGGTATTTCTGAAAATTTCGAATTACGAATTTCAAATGGCGAATGATAAACGTGCGGCTGGAAATTCAATTCGTCATTCAATACTCGTAATTCTCAATTTGATATGACTGGTTGGATCGGCATTTCGTTGGGGGACGTCACCGGCGTCGGCCCCGAAGTCGCGCTCAAAGCCGTCGCCACCGAAGCCGGTCGCGACGACACAAAATATCTTTTCATCGGCGACGAAAAAATCCTCCAGCAACTCAACCGGAAATTTTTGCCTAACCTGCCGCTGAAAAATTTTTCCGATTACAACGCCGCCGGAAAATTTTTCATCGTCAATCCACTCGCTGACCCGTTGCCGGAAAATCTGGTGGCAGGTTCACCTGCTCGCCGCCAACGCTTCCGTCGCGTGGCTGCGCGATGGCGGCGAACGCTGTTTGCGCGGCGAACTCGATGCGCTCGTCACCGCGCCCGTCAACAAGGAATCCATCATCCGCGCCGGACACAAATTCATCGGGCAGACGGAATTTCTTTCCGAGCTTGCCGGTGCAAAACGCACCGCGATGATGCTGCTCGGCACAGACGCGGGCGGACGCTGGCTGCGCGTCGCGCTTGCAACGGTTCACATCTCGCTGAAAACTGTTGCTGAAAAACTGACGGCGGAAAAAATCACGCTCGCCATCGAGCTTGCCGCGCAATCTTGCCGCGATCTTGGTTTGTCGCGCGCAAAAATCGCCGTCGCCGGACTAAATCCGCACGCGGGCGAAGGCGGGGAATTTGGTGACGAGGAAATAAAAATAATTTCGCCGACAGTTTTGGCTGCGCAAAAAAAAGGATTCGACGTCGTCGGCCCGTTGAGCGGCGACACGGTTTTTCATTACGCGCTGCAAGGGGATTTTGACGCCGTCGTCGCGATGTATCACGATCAGGGACTTGCGCCGCTGAAAGCCGTCGCGTTCGACACCGGCGTGAACTGGACGCTCGGCCTGCCGTTCATCCGCACCTCGCCCGACCACGGCACGGCTTATGACATCGCCGGAAAAGGCATCGCCAATCCTTCAAGCATGATTGCGGCGATCCGGCTGGCGAAGCAGTTGGCAAAAAACAAACGGTAGGGACGCGTTGCCGCGCGTCCCAAATTTCAGCTGCGCGGCAGCGCAGCCCTACCAGATTCAACCAATCAGCTCACGGACTTTAGTTTTGATGTCGCCGTTTTTCATCAGCGACTCGCCAACCAAAATTGCCTTCGCGCCACATTTTTTCAATCGTTCCACGTCTGCGCGCGAGTGAATTCCGCTTTCGGCGACAAGGATTTTTCCTGTGCCGATTTTCTTTGCCAATTTTTCTGTCGTCGCCAAGTCCACTTTGAAAGTTTTCAGATCGCGGTTGTTCACACCGATGAGTAACGGGGAAATTTTCAGCGCACGTTCCAATTCGGCTTCGTCGTGGACTTCAACCAAAACGGCGAGTCCAGCTTCAATTGCGAGCGAATGAAATTTTGTCAGCTGCTCGTCGGTCAAAATGGCGACGATGAGCAGGATGGCGTCTGCGCCCCATTCGATGGCTTCGAGGATTTGGCGTTCATCTATGATGAAATCTTTTCGCAGCAAGGGAATTTTCACGGCGGCGCGGATTTGGCGGAGATAATCGAGCGAGCCTTGGAAAAACTTTTCGTCGGTCAAAACGGAAAGGCAGCTTGCGCCCGCCGCCTCGTATTCTTTCGCGATTTTTACCGGGTCAAAATCTTTGCAAATGATTCCGGCGGACGGCGACGCTTTTTTCACCTCGGCAATCAACGCGATGTCGCCGCGCGGATTTTTCAGCGCGGAAATAAAATCGCGCCGCTCGCCGTGCTCCAGCATCGCGTCGCGCAAATCGCCGGCGGCGATGATTCGCGCGGGCAATTTCGCGACTTCGCGTTTTTTTTCTTCAACAATTTTATCCAGGATATTCATTTGCCACAGAGACGCAGAGAACACAGAGTTACAAAACAAATCGCTTGATGCCTTCTTTGAGCAATCGTGTGTTGAAGTTTAACAACAAACCTCGCTTGTGTCCGGTGATTTTTAGATAAGTCAAAAGTTGTGCTTCAAAAATGGCGTCGTGTCTTTCAACACTCTTGATTTCAACGATGACTGAATTTTCGACAAGCAAATCCAGACGATAGTCGCCGATAATTCGGCCTCTGTAAGAAACGGGACAAACGACTTGCCGCTGAAATTGAATGTGGTTGATTTCAAATTCCACGGCCAAAGCTAATTCATAAGTTGATTCCAATAAACCGGGGCCAAGTGTCCGATGAACTTCAATCGCACAACCAATAATTTTCTCGGTCAGCGAATCTTTTTGTTCTGGAAATTCCAAACTCATTCTCTGTGTCCTCTGTGTCTCTGTGGCAAAATTTATTCTTCCTCATCCTTCACGCCCTGCATCCGTTTCGTCGGGCAGCCGGCGCGCAGCCAGCCGTTCACGAACATGTCCAGGTCGCCGTCCATCACGGCTTGAACATTGCTCGTTTCCACGCCGGTGCGCAAATCTTTCACCATGCGATACGGCTGGAAAACGTAGCTGCGAATCTGGTTGCCCCACGAGACGCTGCCTTTCTCGCCGTAAAATTTTTCCATGTCGGCTTTCTCGGCGTCCACGCGCTGCGCGAAAATCCGCGAGAGCAGCAGGTTCATCGCGGTCGCGCGGTTTTGATGCTGCGAACGCTGCGCCTGCGACGCGACGACGAGGCCGGTCGGGATGTGCGTGATGCGCACGGCGGTCTCGACCTTGTTCACGTTCTGGCCGCCCTTGCCGCCGGAACGAAATGTGTCCACGCTTGAAATTCATTCGGCGGAATGACGATTTCGCCGTCGCTCTCCTCGATCTCCGCAATCGTGTCCACGCTCGCAAAACTGGTGTGACGGCGTTTGTTGGAATCGAATGGAGAGATCCGCACGAGGCGATGGACGCCGCGCTCGGCCTTGCAAAAACCGTAGGCGTTCTCGCCCTTGATGAGCATCGTGACGCTTTTGAGGCCGGCGGTTTCGCCGGTGAGCGCGTCGGTGACTTCGACTTCCCAGCCGCGCGATTCGGCCCAGCGCGTATACATGCGCGAAAGCATTTCCGCCCAGTCCTGCGATTCCGTGCCGCCCGCGCCGGAGTTGATGGTGAAGATGCAATTTTTTTTGTCGTGCGGGCCGTTGAGAAACAGTTTCAGTTCGAGCGCGTCGAGTTCCTTGAAAAATTTCGCGAGGTCGCGCGTGAGTTCCGCCTCGACCTTCGCCTGCGACGCGGCGGGTTCGGCCTCGCCAAGTTCGAGCATGACGCGGAAATCATCGAGCTGCTTCTCCAGCCGTTGGAGCGGCTCGAGTTTGTTGCGGATGACCCCGGCCTCGTCAATGAAGCCCTGGGCTTTCTCGCGATTGTTCCAGAAATTTTCGTCCGCCATCAGCGAGTTCAACTCGCCGGACCGTTTTTGCAAAGTGGGGACGTCAAAGAAACCTCCGCAAGTGTGTAAGTTTCTCGGCGGCGGTCGTCAGTTGTGGGGCGATCATCTCGAACATGGCGGAAGAATACAGAATTTAGGATTCAGAATCCAGAATGGTTTTTGCCACAGATGGACACAGATTTTCACAGATGAGAAAATTAGGAATTATCTGTGTTTCATCTGTGTCAATCTGTGGCTACAACTCGTCTTCGCGCTCGGTGTAAAATAATTTGTAGGCGCGGTCGTAATCCGGCTCCGGCACGAAGACTTGGGCAGGACGGCTTAAATCGCCGTCGTCGGGCGTGGCGGGGTCAACGAACGATTGCGTGGCGGCGATGCCGTGCTTGTCGAGCATGGCGACGAGCATCTCGGCGTTGATGACCAGGCCGGTGTAGAACAGTTTCACGCGGGGAATTTAGCCACAGATGGGCACAGATGAAACACAGATTACGGAATCGCGAGGCGGTTGGTGCGAGGCCGGTTTGTCGCAGCCAAGTTTTATTTGCCGGAACTGACCTGCTTATAAACCATGAGCAACAGTCCCGCGATCACCACCGCCACCACGAGGCCGATGATGATGAAGTATTTGTTGCCTTTGTTGGTCTTTTTGGAGAAGGACGTGTTCTTGTCGAAGCCCGGCGGGCGTCCGCCCTTTTCCAATTCGTCCAGGCTCACGCCGCGCGGCATGAGCATCGTGGCGTCCACCTGTTTTTTGGCCGGAGCCGGGGTCGAACCCGGCGCGGGCGCGGTGGCCGCCGCGCCTTCCACTTCCAGTTTCAATTCCACCTGGCCGAGGCGCATCACCTCGCCGGGCTTGAGGAGGCTTTCCTCGATTTTATTCCCGCTGATGAAGGTGCCGTTGGTGGAGTTCAGGTCGCGGATAAAAATGTCACCGCCGCGCAGGTGGACTTCGCAATGGTGGCTGGAGACGGACGGGTCGGCGATCTGAAACGTGTTGTCCTCGACACGGCCGATGGTGGTGCGGTCGCTGTGCAGCTCGCACGCGCGTCCTGTCATGCCCTGATTCTGGATAACAAGTTTAGCCATTGCTTTCGGTAAAGACGATTATGGTCACGACGCAATTCAAGTCAAACGGAAACTCCGAAAGCGGAAAACTATTTCTTTTCAATCATCGAACGGAACCCGGCGAACAGCGGGGTCGAATCATGCGGGCCGGGCGACGCCTCGGGATGATATTGCACGCAGAAAACCGGTTTCGTTTTGTGGCGCAAACCCTCGACGGTCTGGTCGTTGAGATTGATGCGTGTCACCGCGACGTCCGATGGCAAAGTTTTTGAGTCAACCGCGAAACCGTGATTCTGCGAGGTGATTTCCACTTTGCCGGATTCCAAATCCTTCACCGGTTGGTTGCCGCCGCGATGGCCGAATTTTAATTTGAAGGTCTTGCCGCCAAACGCCTGCCCCAAAATCTGGTGGCCGAGGCAAATCCCAAAAATCGGAATGCCGGAATCAACTAAAATTTTCACTTCGCGGACAATATAATTGAGTGCCGCCGGATCGCCGGGTCCGTTCGAGAGAAAAATTCCGGCGGGTTTGTGCTTGAGCGCGTCGGCAGCGGACGTCGTTGCGGGCAAAACCTGCGTGGCGAAACCGTGCTGCCGCAATCGCCGGAGAATGTTGTATTTCATGCCATAATCGAACGCGACAATCGGAATGTCCGCCGGCGGCAGCGGCTTGTGAAACTGGCGGGCATCGGCAATTTTATTGCCACGAACCAAATCGAACGCCGCGCTCTGCTCGTCCTTTTCGTCCCAGCGAAATTCTTTTTTGTGGGTCACTTCCTTGACGTAATCCACGCCGACAAAAACAAATTCTTTCGCGCGTTTGATCGCATCGGCCTCGGAAATATTTTCCGTCGAAATAAATCCGTTCAACGCGCCACGGACGCGCAATTTTTTTGTAAGCGCGCGCGTGTCAATTCCTTGAATGCCGGGAATCCCATTTTCTTCCAGATATTTTTCCAGCGAATAATCCGCGCGCCAGTTGCTCACGACGGGCGAAAGTTCGCGGATGACAAATCCCGCCGCGTGCGGTTTCCAAGATTCCACGTCCTGCGAATTCACGCCGTAATTGCCGATGAGCGGATAGGTCATCGTGACGATCTGGCCTTTGTAGGACGGATCGGTGAGGATTTCCTGATAGCCGGTCATGGAGGTGTTGAAGCAGACTTCGCCGCACGCGGACGCGCGCGCGCCAAAACCTTGACCGTGAAAAACCGAGCCGTCTTCGAGAGCCAGAATTGCTTTCATCAAATGTGCGGAAGGTTAGGCGAGAAATCATTGCGACGCAAAAAAAATGCGCGGCAAATTTTTCGCCGCGCATGAATTCAGAAATTTTTTTAAGAGTTATTTTTTCTTCGCCTCGTCCAGTTTGGCGATCATCGCCGCCGGACCGCCGGGCAGATAGCCGACGTGCTGCCAGACAACGGTGCCGTCCGGTTTTATGGCGATTTGCGTCGGATAACCTTCCACGGCATATTTTTTCGCCAGCGCGGCATTGGCCTGTTTCAACGCATCGGACTGTTCTTTGTGCGCCGGAAAATCCACGACCACCAGCACGAGATTTTTGCCGGCGTAATCGGCAAATGCCGGCTGGGAATACGTTTCCTTGTCCAGCTTGATGCACCACGGGCACCAATCCGAGCCGGTGAAATCCATGAGGACCAGCTTGTTTTCTGTTTTGGCCTGCGCCTCGGCTTTCGGCAAATCGGTCAGCCAGTTCAAATCCGCCGCGTGAATTTGCAAAACTGAAAAACAGGCGAGCATTGCGATTGCGATTTTTTTCATAATTATTTTTTGTTTGGATTCGGGTTCAAGGTTTAGACCGCGACAAGTTCGTTTTGTTCAAACCAGACTTTTTTGCCGCCGACAATGGTTGCCATCGCTTTGCCTTTGAGTTTCCAGCCGTTGAACGGGCTGTTTTTGGATTTGCCGGCGGATTCTTCCGCGTGGAAAATCCATTCGTAATCGGGATCGAAAACCGTCACGTCCGCATCCGCGCCGACACTCAAAGTGCCTTTGTTCAAATTCAGCAGTCGCGCCGGATTGACGGTGAATTTTGCAATCAAATCCGCGAGCGAAATTCTTTTCGTGTGAACCAACTGCATGAGCGAAAGCGCAAGTTCGGTTTCCAACCCCGTGATTCCGAACGGCGCGTAATCAAATTCGACTTCCTTTTCGTAATCGCAATGCGGCGCGTGGTCGCTGCACAAAATCTCAATCGTGCCGTCGGCCAGGCCGTCGAGAATCGCCTCGCGGTCGCGCGCGGCGCGCAACGGCGGATTCATCTTGAAATTTGTGTCGTAGGCCGGCCACGACGGGAGTTCGTCGGTTTGCGAGTCGGCCAGATTTTTTCCGTCGTTCGGCCAGAATTTTTCGCTTCCGGCAATCGCCGCGTCGGTCAAAACAAAATGGTGCGGACACGCTTCCCCGGAAATTGAAACGCCGCGTTTTTTGGCTTCGCGCAGCAAGGCAACGCTGCCCGCCGCGCTCAAGTGCTGGCAATGAATTTTTGCGCCGGTCAAATCCGCGAGCAAAATGTTCCGAGCGACGATCATTTCCTCGCCCGCCGACGGCCAGCCGCGCAAACCAAGCGCGATGCTCCAATAACCTTCGTGCATGACGCCATCGGTCACGAGCGAATAATCCTGGCAGTGATCGAAAATCGGCAGGTCGAACATCTTCGCGTATTCGCACGCGCGGCGCATGAGTTCGTTGTTCTGGATGCAGTGACCGTCGTCGGTGATGGCGACGACTCCGGCTTTTTTGAGCGAACCAATCGGCGCGAGTTCCTCGCCCGCGATATTTTTGGTGATCGCACCGGTGACAAAAACATTCACGACGCCTTCTTCGGCGGCGCGTTCGTGGATGAGCGCGACGGTGCCGGCGTTGTCAATCGCCGGTGACGTGTTCGGCATGCAGACGACGGACGTGAACCCGCCGCGCGCGGCGGCCGCCGTGCCGCTGGCGATGGTTTCCTTGGCCGTCTGGCCGGGTTCGCGGAAATGCACGTGCAGATCAATCAGGCCGGGACAAATTATTTTTCCTTTGGCGTCGAAAATTTCAATTCCCTTCGGCGCGGAAAGTTTTTTGCCGACGGCGGAAATTTTCCCGTTGAGAATCAAAACATCCGCGACGGCGTCAAAATGATTTGCCGGGTCAATGACGCGCCCGCCGGTGAGGAGCAGCGAATTCACGCGGCAAGCTTAACTTGACACGATTGACAAGGCAAGCGCGGGCGGTAAGATTTACGCGCATTGGTTGCGGGCGTAGTTCAATGGTAGAACGGCAGTTTTCCAAACTGCTCACGAGGGTTCGATTCCCTTCGCCCGCTCCATTT
>CAVTVI010000023.1:0-37362 GCA_963738175.1 uncultured Verrucomicrobiae bacterium | reverse complement strand
AAAGTTTTAATCGCTTCGTGCCGCTGTGCCAGGTCGCCTTTGGCTGATTCCTGAAATTTTCCGAAACTCTGTTCCGCCAGTCGTAAAAATTCTGGTGCCGTCTGCTTCAATGCATCCGCGCTCAACGCCTTGAACGCCTCGCGCAAATCAATCAACGCCTTGTCCTGCAAGGCGCGCTGCTCGACCAGCATTTTTTCCGTCGCGGCCAGTTTTGCTTCCGCCGCCGCACGGGCATTACTTGTTTCAGTCAATTGTGAGCGAAGTTGTGTGATTTCCGTTTCGCGTTGCGAGATTTGACTTCGGAGTTCATTTTCCAAAGCCTCTTGCCATGAGGAAAATCATCGCGTGAATTCGCAAGAACATCGTTCCTTTTGGCACCCGATTTGACACCATAAAATATACGAGACTACACCGCCAGCGATAAACGCGGCGGCTATCAAAAATACAGCTAGCCAAATGCTCATTTAGAAATGCGCGACAACTTCAATCTCCACGTTCGCGCCTTTGGGCAGCGCAGCGACTTGAATCGTTGAGCGCGCGGGAAAATCTACCGTGAAATACTTCGAGTAAATCTCGTTCATGCCCGCGAAATCGCCGAGGTTCGTCAGAAACACAGTGCTTTTCACGACGTTCGCGAACGTCAATTTCTGGTCGTCCAAAATCACCTTCACATTTTCCAGAACTCGTTCGGTCTGCGCCTTGATGTCGCCGGAAATCAGATTTCCCGTCGCCGGTTCAATCGGAATCTGTCCGGCGCAAAAAAGCAGGTCGCCGATTCGGACAGCGTGGTTGTAAGGGCCGACGGCGGCGGGAGATTTCGCGGGTTTGATGATGGTTTTAGTTGCCATGAGAATATTTATTTTAATGCAAAACAAGTTTGTCGCTTTTAACGGCCAGCGTCAAGATGCCGAGGATGGCGATTGCTTAAAAAACCATTCGCGGTTTTTCGAAGCAATAAGAGCGATACGAAAGTTCGCCGCTGTCGAGCGCGTTGTGAATCCGCGAGCCTTTGATGCCCGCAAAGTCGCGGCCAAGTGAATGCAGAAATCTCGGCAGATGTCTTGTGATCAAATCTTGCGAACGCGCGGAGTTACGATTCATTCCGCGCAGGACTTCGGCGTTGATGCTCCGCGTGTGCAAAATTTTCAGCGGCGCGGCGGCGATGGCTTTTTCCCATTCGGCAATCTGTTCGCTGAATCGGAAATCGGCGTAGAGAAAATGTCCGCCAGGTCGCAACACTCGCGCCACTTCCGCCAGAAATCGCGGGAAATTTGGGTAACAATGCGAGGCCTCGACATTGATGACTGCGTCGAACGTGTCGGGTGCAAACGGCAGATTTTCCGCGTCGCCCTGAACGAGATTCAATTCGTCAATGTGATGTCGTTGCTTGCAAAAATTTATTCCAGCGAGATTCAGATCGAGCGCGGTGTAATTTTTCGGCTGAAGTGTCCGTGCGATATATGAAGCTCCGCCGCCGTGACCGCAGCTCACTTCCAGAACATTTTTTCCACGCAGATCAACTTGCGTCGCGACGTGATGATAAAGCTGGATGCACGCGCGGTTCCGTTCGTCGCCGGGCGCGAGCGGAATGCTCATCGGCGGTTCTTCTTCGTAGGCGTAATTGAGAAAAAAAATTTCCTCGCCGCGCAGCCGCCGCGTAAGAAACGGATACCAAAACTGCCAGACAGCCTTGCGAATCCGGCCGATGGAAAAAAGATGGTCAATGACGGGCACGCGCAACTTTTACGGCAAACGACGGCGGATGCCAACATCGTTCATGCTCAATCATTCGACGGCAACGATATGGGATGGCTGACGCGAGCCGCCGAAAATCAACTCCAGCAGGTCGCCGGATTTTTTGCCCACGAGCTGTTCGCCCAACGGCGATTGCGGCGTGATGACGAGAATTTCTTTTTTGTCGTGCAACACTTCCGTACCGCCGGCGCGCGGGCCGAGGAAATAAAACGAATTTTCGCCGCCGTGTTCCAGTTCCACCAGCGCGCCGACGGCGATGGCCTCGCCGTCCGCGAATTTGCGCGCGCCGAGCTTTTCAAACTCGGCGATGGCGGCTTCGATCTCGGCGGCCTGTTTGGACTGGCCGCGCGCGAGGTAGGAGGCTTCGAGCCCGCGGGTGTCGTATTTGTTCTCGGCCTTGCTCGACTCGTGCGTGGCCTCGGCGCGGGCGAACTGCGCGGCGCGGAAATACACCTCCAGTTCGCCGGTGAGCTTGGCGGTGATTTTCTTGATGATGGCGCGTTTGTTCATCGTGAAGAAATTATTCCAACCGGCCTTGACTGTCAAATCAAACGTTAAGTTTGTTTGGTAGTTCGCGTATTCATTGCCCGAAAAATTTCTGAATCTCCTTCACCACTTCCACGAACCGGTCCACTTCGGCCTTGGTGTTGTAAAAATAAAAACTCGCGCGGGCGGTGGATTCCACGCCGAGCTTGTGCATGAGCGGTTGCGTGCAGTGATGGCCGCCGCGCAACGCCACGCCCGCCTGATCCGCCAGCGTCACCACGTCGTGCGCGTGAACGTCCTTGAGCAGAAAACTCACGAGGCCGGCGCGGTTGGCGGAATTTAATTTCGGGCCGAAGAGGCGGATGTCTTTCAGCGCGGAAAGTTTTTCGTAAGCGTAGTTCGCCAGTTCCTGATCGTGCCGCCAGATGTTTTCGCGGCCGATGGCGTCGAGATAATCCATCGCGGCGTGCAAACCGATCGGGCCGGAAATGTCCGGCGTGCCGGCCTCGAACCGATGCGGCGCGTGCTTGAATTCCGTCTTGTCGTAGCCGACGGACAAAATCATTTCGCCGCCGCCCTGATACGGCGGCATGGCGTCGAGAATTTCCTGCCGTCCCCACAAAACGCCGATGCCGGTCGGCCCGCAAATCTTGTGGCCGGAGAACGCAAAAAAATCGCAGCCGATGGCCTGCACATCCACGGGCAGATGCCCGGCGCTTTGCGCGCCGTCCACGAGCGTGACGATGCCGAGCTTGCGCGCGCGGGCGCAAAGTTCGGCCACGGGATTCAACGTGCCGAGCGAATTGGAAATGTGAACCATCGAGAAAATTTTGACCTGCTTCGTGAGCAACGAATCCAGTTTGGACAAATCGAGCAGTCCTTCGTCGCCGGTGACGGGAAGATAGGAAATTTTCGCGCCGGTTTTTTGCGCGAGCAATTGCCACGGAACGAGGTTGCTGTGATGCTCCATTTCCGTGAGCAGAATCACGTCGCCGGGCTTGAGATTTTTTGTGCCCCACGAACTCGCGACGAGATTGATGCCTTCGGTCGTGCCGCGCATGAAGACGATTTCGTCGGCGCTTTTGGCGTTGATGAATTTCGCGGCGCGCGCGCGCGCGGCTTCGAACGCGTTCGTCGAGCGGTTGCTCAATTCGTGGATGCCGCGATGGACATTGGCGTTGTCGTGTTCGTAATAATGCACGAGCGCGTCAATCACCGCGCGCGGTTTCTGCGACGTGGCGGCGTTGTCGAAATACACCAGCGGCTTGCCGTGAACTTTCTGATCCAGGATCGGAAAGTCATCGCGCAATTTTTGCCAGTCAATTGTCTTTGCGTTGCTCATTAAGAATTAGCCACAGAGGCGCAGAGACCCCGAGAAGAATTCTTTTCATTGCTCTGTGCCTCGGTGTCTCTGTGGCAATTTTTACATCAAGCCGAGCTGCAGCTTCGCCGCCTCGGTCATCATGCCTTGATTCCACGGCGGGTCCCAGACGAGTTCGACGTTCGCCTCGTCAATCGGTTCGAGCGAGATGAGTTTGTTCTGCACGTCCTGCGCGAGCACCGGACCCATGCCGCAACCGGGCGCGGTCAAAGTCATTTTCACGTCGGCCTTGTAGTTATTTTCGCCGATGGGTGTGAGATGGCAATCGTAAATCAGTCCGAGGTCAACAATGTTGACGGGAATTTCCGGGTCGTAACACGTCTTGAGCGATTCCCAGACCTTTTTCTCAAATTCATCCTGCGTGAGCGGGCCACCCGGCGTGGCGGCGGTGGATGCGGGCGCAGCCGTGACTTCGAGGCCGAGCGCGTCGGCGTCCTTGGACTCGATGCGGAACATATTACCGTTGACGATGACGGTGTAGGTGCCGCCGAGCGATTGCGTGATGTGCGCCTGCTCGCCCTTCTGCAACGTGACCTTGGTGCCGATGGGCACGACCGACGCCTCGACATCGCGGGTTAAAGTTTTCAGTTCGGAACTCATAAAATTTGATTCAATTAATTTACTTGAGGCATTATCGCCGCAGTTGCGGGCGAAATCAATGGCGTGTTTCACCTCGAATATGTCCTAATTTGAAATTCCAAAACTAATTTTTTACTGGCACTTTTAACACACATTTTGCGCCTTTGTCCAAATACTCGTCCAGTTGCTCTTGTGTTAAATAAAACTTGGCGGCAACAAACTTGTTGTCCAAATGAGTGAAATTGTAATTTGCTGAAATAATTAAAAGCCCGTTGGATTGTTCGACCTGAAGATGCCCCTTTGGTATGAAGCCAAATTATGCTGTTCCAAAATCCGGGGCATAAATCAAACGCATAATAAGTTCTGTGCGCTTGAATAAAAACGCTCGTATCAATCAGTAGGCGTTCTGGATTACTCTTCACACTTCTTGTTTTTACCGTAGCGTTTTGGGTAATAATCGAATGGAATTTTCTGGCTGCTAATGGAGACATTGACTTATCTCAATGCCCCTCCACGCAGGTTTGCTTTTATTTTGGACTGGTGTGTCTAGTGGGAATTGATGCTTTATGTTTTGTTGGAGCAGGCATTGCGTGGACGATTTGCAAAACTCACGGGAAAACTCTTCACCAGCAATTCAAAACGGCTTTAGAGGAAGAAAAAAAGGAAATAAATCCTCTTTTAATTCAATAGGAAGCGATTTCTAATTTCAAATTAGGACAGTGCCACCTCGAACCGCGCCTTGACACAAAGCGGTTCGCTGCTAACCTCTCGCGCTCCGTCAAACGGAGTTTTACCGCGCCAGCGCGCGGCCAGATTTAATTTATGAAACGCCAGTATCAACCGTCGAAAATCCGCCGCAAGCGGCAGCACGGATTTCTCAACCGCAATTCGAGCAAGAGCGGCAAGGCCACGCTGGCCAACCGCCGCCGCAACGGCCGCAAACGCCTGACGCCGGTTTAACTCGCGCGTTCATGCCCGCCGAATCGCCGAAACGCCTGGGCCGCTCCGCGCGCATCGAGCAGAGCGGTGAATTTGCGCGCATCCGGCAGCAGGGCCAGCGACTCGCGCTCGGTTGTCTCATCGCCAATTGGCAGCGGTTGCCGGACGGGTCGAAACCAAAATTAGGCGTTGTCACGAGCAAAAAAATCGGCGGCGCCGTGCAGCGCAATCGCGCGCGGCGGCTGTTGCGCGAAAGTTTCCGGCAGCATCAACATGAACTGGCGCAGCCCGTTGAAATTATTTTGGTCGCGCGAAATTCAATCGCCGGACGGACGTTTGCGGAAGTGGAAAAGGATTATTTGACGACATTGCGACGTGCCGGTTTGCTGAAACAATCTTGAAGCCAGCCCAACATATTTTGGTTTTCGCCATCCGCGCGTATCGCTGGACGATTTCGCCCGCGCAGATTTTTCTGTTCGGTCCGACCGGCGGTTGCCGTTTCACGCCGACTTGCTCGCAATATGCGATGG
This sequence comes from uncultured Verrucomicrobiae bacterium, assembly GCA_963738175.1. Taxonomy (GTDB): domain Bacteria; phylum Verrucomicrobiota; class Verrucomicrobiia; order Limisphaerales; family UBA11358; genus UBA11358. Next base: position 31,692 of record CAVTVI010000023.1, on the reverse strand, counting down.
AAGCAGTTCGTTTGCGCGGAGTCTTGACCGGAAGCGCACTGGCCGCGAAACGGATTTGCCGCTGTCATCCGTGGGGTGATTGCGGGCATGACCCGGTTCCGTCGAAAGAATTAAGAATGCGGAATTCAGAATTCAGAATTTCACCAAAGCACACCCACTAATTTTTCATGGATCGCACTGGAATCATTGTTGTCAGCATTTGCGCCATTCTGTTTGTCGCATGGTTTGTCGAGGAACAAAAATACCAGGCGCAGCACCAGGCACTGCGGCAATTGGCGACGAACTCGGTTGCCGCCACTCAAACTCCTGCGCCCGACCTGTCCGCCACAACTTCCGCGCCGGTGGCAACTCCATGGTTCGGCCTCGACACAAATGCGCCGGAACACTTGCTCGCGATCACAAATGCCAACGCCATTTATACCTTCACTTCGCTCGGTGGCGGATTGCAGTCGGTTAAGCTGACGAAATATCCCGACAGTGTTTCGTTGCGCTGGAAAAAGGAAATGGCGACCAACGGCGTTGCCACGTTGAACGCTCACGCGCCCGTGCCGGTGCTGGCGATTTTGGGTGATCCGAGTTTGGTTGGCGACGGCAATTTCACTTTGACGCGAACCGGTGACGGCGTGCGCGCGGAAAAAGTTTTGCCGGATGGTTTGATGCTCACAAAGGAATTTCACGTCAGCTCGAATTACCTTGTCTATGCCAGCGTAAATTTGACCAACACTTCCGACAAGCCGCTCGCGCTGCCCGCGCAGGAATGGGTCGTCGGCACGGCCACGCCGATGGGTCCGGACGACCCGGGAATATATCTCGGCGCGATGTGGTATAACGGCACGAACACGCCGCAGGATTGCACATCGTCCTATTTCAGCAAAAGCACGACCACTTTGTTTTTCTTTCCACGAACCCCGAAAACCATTTTTGAAGCGGGCGCGGGCAATGTGGTCTGGGCGGCGGCGCACAATCAATTTTTCGCTTTGATCGCGATGCCAAAACAGCCAGCGGCAGCAAATTGTCGCGAGCCCGGTGAATCTGCCTTCGCTGACGATTGACAATCAGATGTCCGTCGCGCCGCCGGTGGGAATCCAGACGGCGTTCGTTTATCCGGCGCAGACGATGGCGGCGAATTCATCGGTCGAACGGCAGATCACGTTTTACGCCGGGCCGAAGGAATATCGCAAACTGGCGCTCATCGGCGAGCAGTTCAACAACAACGCCGACCTCGTGATGCAATTCGGCTTCTTTGGTTTTTTTGCCAAAGGTTTGCTGCTGACGATGAACTGGCTGCACGACGTGACGAAGCTGGGTTACGGCTGGGTCATTGTTTTGATCACGGTGATCATCAAGACGCTGTTCTGGCCGTTGACGGCGGCGAGCACGCGCTCGATGAAACGGATGCAGGCGCTCGCGCCGGAAGTGAAGGCGCTCAAGGAGAAATACAAAGATGACATGCAGAAATTCACGCAGAAGCAGATGGAGCTTTGGAAGAAAAACAAGGTCAGCCCGGTGAGCGGTTGCCTGCCGATGCTGATCCAAACGCCGGTGTTCATCGGCTTTTTCACGATGATCCGCAGCGCGATCGAACTGCGCGGCGCGCATTTTCTGTGGGTTGCGGATTTGTCGAAGCCGGACACGCTGTTCATGATTCCGGGGATTGATTTCCCGTTCAACCTGCTGCCGCTGTTGATGGGCGCGTCCATGTTGTGGCAGTCGCATCTCACGCCGCCGTCGCCGGGCATGGATCCGGCGCAGGCAAAGATGATGCGTTATATGCCGCTGCTGTTTCTGGTGTTCCTTTACAATTACTCCGCCGGGCTGGCGCTTTACTGGACGGTGAACAATTTGCTGACCATCGTGCAGACCAAGCTCACCAAATCGAACCAGCCGGTGTCGGCGACGGTGGTGGTTTCGCCCTTGACGCCGCTGTCAAAAAAGAAAAAATAATTCCATGCCCGCGCAACCCAAAGAAGTTCTGAATAAAATTCTCGCATTGCTGGAATTTCCGGCGACGGTCGAGGAGCACAAACTGGACGACGGCCTCATGCTCGACGTGAAGATGGAGGATTCCGGGCGGCTCATCGGCCGTCAGGGTCAGACGCTCGCTGACTTGCAATACATCACGAACCGCATTTTGTTTCAGCAGGACGCCACTTCGCCGAAAGTCATGGTGGACGTTGGTGGCTACCGTTCGCAGGCGCGCGAGGCGCTGGTGAAAAAGGCCAAGGAAGCCGCCGACAAAGTCCGGCGCTGGGGTGAACCCGTGGAACTGGAGCCGATGGGGTCGTTCGACCGCCGCATCATCCATCACGCTTTCAAAGACGACCCCGACGTTGAAACGCACAGCGTCGAGGTGGACGGCACGGACAAGAAAGTGCTTCTGCTGCGCCCGCGCCGCTGAACGCGCGGCTTACTGATCCACAATCTTCAAATTGTATGGCTGCGAAATCGCGCTGCTGGGCTTCGGTTCCGAGCCGACGGTGTTGAGGAGATATTCAAACTTGAAGCGGTAGGTGACGTCGTTGGCCGTCGGCGGCACTGGCACAAAACCTTCCCATCGGTTTGCCACAATCGGCACCGGGCGCAACGGATAAAGATCGCCGTTGACGAGGACGCTGGGCTTGAGGCTGTCCCAGCGCAGCGCCTGCTGGGTCGAGGTGAAGATGACTTCGACGGGATACTGGTTGTTCGGATTGCGCGGCTGCTGGAGCGGTGTCACCTGCGTGAACGTCGAAGTGCAACCGGTCAGCAACAGCACCGGCAAAAACGGCAGAAATTTTTTCCAAATCATGCGCATAGCATGGCACAAACGCCGGCGCCGTGTAAAGTTGCATTTCAAAGCCGAAAGCTGATTCGCTTTTGGCTGCGACATTTCATCGCAAACATAAATTAAATGCTCACCGCCGCGAAACCGCCGTCTACGACGAGTTCCGTTCCGGTGATGAAACTGCCCGCGTCCGACGCCAGCAGCAACGAAGCGCCGACGAGTTCGTGCGTCTCGCCAAAACGCGCCATCGGCGTCTTGCCCATGATGGACGCGACGCGGTCGGGGTTGAGGACTTTGCGGTTCTGTTCGGCGGGGAAAAATCCCGGAACGAGGATGTTCACGCGCACGCCCTTCTGCGCCCATTCGCGCGCGAGATTTTTTGAAAGGTTATGCAGCGCGGCTTTTGAGGCCGAATAGGTGAACACGCGTGACAACGGATTCAGCCCCGAGACCGAGCCGAGATTGATGATGCTGCCCGAACCCTGCTCGACCATGTGCCTGCCAAAAATTTGCGACGCCAGCACAAGCCCCTTCAAGTTCACGCTGATGATTTTGTCGAACTCTTCTTCGGTGATGTCAAAAAACGGCGTCGGCGAGTTTACGCCCGCGCCGTTGACCAGAATGTCCACGCGGCCAAACTTGGCGAGCGTGTCGGCCATAAGTTTTTGCAAACCGGCCTTGGAGGTCGTGTCGCAGGCAAAAAATTCCGCCTGGCCGCCGGCTTTGGAAATTTTGTCGAGGCGCTTTTGCGCCTTGACCGCATCGCGCCCAACAATGGCAACCGTCGCGCCCGCTGCCGCAAAACCTTCCGCCATCGCGCCGCAAATTTCGCCCGTGCCGCCGATGACGACCGCCACTTTGCCCTGGAGTGAAAATAATTCCGCTGGAGTTTTCATGATTTTATTTTTTGGAGGGACGAGTTTATACGAATCCTAAATTTTCTTTAGTTAATTTTTATCGCTGCACGCGCGCGCTGCCGCCGCCAAAGGCTTTTTCCACTTCCTTGCGCGTCGCCATGCTCGTGTCGCCGGGCGTGGTCGAGGCGAGCGCACCGTGCGCCGCGCCATATTCAACTGCTTTTTGCGCGTCGTTGAATTCGAGGAAACCGAATTGCAGGCCGCTGGCGAAACTGTCGCCACCACCGACGCGGTCGAGAATTTCCAGTTCGGGATATTTACGGCTTTCGTGGAATTTTCCATCATGCCAGAGAATCGCGCTCCAATCATTTTTTGTCGCGGTGATGACGCGGCGCAAGGTCGTCGCGGCCACCTTGAAATTTGGATACGCCTTCACGGCGGTCTCGATCATCGCCTTGAACGCGTCCGTCTCGATGTGGCTCAAACTGTGATCCGCGCCTTTCACTTCAAATCCCAGCGACGCGGTGAAATCTTCCTCGTTGCCGATCATCACGTCTACGTATTTGGCAATTTCCCGATTCACTTCCTGCGCTTTCTTCAAGGCCGCCGATGGATTTCCAGAGCGACGGACGATAATTCAGATCGTAGCTGACGACGACGCCGTGTTTCTTTGCAGCTTTCACGGCTTCAATGGTCAACGCTGCCGTCGTTTCGGACAACGCGGCAAAAATTCCGCCGGTGTGCAGCCAGCGCGTGCCGATTTTTCCAAAAATATTTTCCCAATCAAAATCGCCGGGCTTCAATTGCGCCGCCGCTGAGTTGCCGCGATCCGGCACGCCGACCGCGCCGCGAATGCCGAAGCCGCGTTCGGTGAAATTCAAACCGTTGCGCACGCTGCGGCCGATGCCGTCGTCTTCGCGCCACTTGATGAAGTCCGTGTCCACGCCGCCCTGCATGATGAAATCCTCGATGAGATGGCCGACCTCGTTGTCCACGAACGCGGTGCAGACGGCGGTTTTGTAGCCGAAACATTTGCGCAAGCCGCGCGAGGTGTTGTATTCGCCGCCGCCTTCCCACGCGGTGAATGCGCGCGCGGTGCGGATGCGTCCTTCGCCGGGGTCGAGGCGCAGCATGACTTCGCCGAGCGAGATTTGGTCGTATTTACAGGTGGATTTGTCGCGTAATTGAATTGCCATAAAATTTTTTTCAAAATTGAGAACGAATTTCATAATTATATAATTAAAATTTCATTCGTGAAAATTTGTGAATTAATGTCTAAAGTTTATACCTGCACCGATTTGAATTCACTTAAATTCCACGCCGCTTCGCCGACTTCGTGCGCGAGATGATTCAATTCCTCGATCTCCGCCTTCGTGAACAGCAGGCCGCCGTGCTGCTTGGACAACGCGCCCCAGCGCGCTTCCGGCTGGCCGGGCAACATGCACTTTTCGTTGCCGTGACCGAGCACGTCTTCGATGATCGCTTTCACGTTCTGGATTTGCGAACGGCCTTTGACGTAGTCGTTGCCCTTCATTGCGTCGGGATGGATGACTTGGAAATAAAATGTCGAGCCGCGTTTCTCGCCGTCGCCGCCGCGCGATGTGCCGCGGATTTCCGGCAGTGAACCGCCGATGTAGCCCGCGTAAAGTTCGTCAATCAAACCCAGGCCGTAGCCCTTGTGCGCGCCGAACGGCAGCAATGCGACGGCCTTGTTCGGATCGGTCGTCGGATTGCCCTCGGCATCCACGGCGGCACCGGGCGGAAGTTGTTTGCCTTCGCGTTTCATCACTTGCACGCGGCCCATCGCGATGGTCGAGGTCGCCCAGTCAATCACGATGGGAAAACCGATCGCGTCCTGCGTCGGGAACGCCCACGAATGCGGGTTCGTGCCCATCGTCGGCGTCTTGCCGCCGAACGGCACGACTTCGGACGTGGCCGAAGTGCAGTTCGTGTAGGCGAGATAGCCCTTGAGCGCGGCGTCCATGACGTAGCCGCCGCCCCAGAGATAATGCGTGGCGTTGTCCACGCTGACCATGCCCACGCCGATATTTGTCGGCGAGCTTCATGCAAGTGTCCATCGCCTCGTAGGCGACGGCCTGGCCGAGCTTGTTATGGCCGTTCCAGATTTCGGCGGCGGCGAAGCGCGACGGCAGCTTCTCGATCTTCGCGCCGGGCGTCCAGCGGCCGACCTTGCTGCCGAACAATTCGTCGAGGTGCAGCGCCTTGATGGCGTTGTGCGTGCGGATGCCGTAATACGCGGCGCTGGCGCAAAACCGCGCGCCGGCAGCGGCCTCGGCGGCATCGTAACCGCGCTTGAGATACGCCTGCGTGACGAGTGAATCGTGTTTGTCTTTGGGAATGATGTAGTAGGTTTCGGGCATAAAAATTATTTGCTCAACTTGGTTTTCAATTTGGAAAGAAATCTAACTCGTTGAAATTCGGTCAAGCCGGGAGAACTTCCAGATTCCCATAATGAAAAAATAGAATTCGTGTTGAGAAAATTACTGACGTAAGGCACGGCTTTGCTTGAAACCAAATCCATAATTTCGCCGTTCAATTGTTCAAAATTTACCGAGTCATTTATCTGCCACCACTTGTCTTGATATTCAGGCAATAAAAAACCAATTCGCTGTGAAACATGCGCGTCAACAATTTGAGCATCTTTCAATTGAGTAATCGTTTGGTCCAATAAATCACCGCAGACAACGCCCAAATTGATTGTGAAAGAAATGTTTTCTTTAGTATTTGAGACGCTGCGTTGAAAACCAATCAGTCCACAGTTGTTGTTTGCAATAATTCTGAAAACTTGGCCGCGTCGAGAGTAGCCAAGCGGCTTGAGCTTTTCGCCAACAGCTTTGACCAATTCGGAAAACAATTCTTCTGTATCTATTTTATTCATTGCACTTTCTTCACCGGCACTTCGGGATTCACCTGCGCGATGGGTTTTTCGCCGTTCATCGCGAGGATGAGATTTTTCACGGCGCAGGTGGCCTGCCGCACCACGCTCTCGTAAGTGCGCGACGCGACGTGCGGCGTGCAGACGACGTTCGGCAGCTTGAGCAGCGGATGATCCGCCGCCGGCGGCTCGTGATCCAAAACGTCCGTGCCGTAACCGCCCACCTGCCCGGATTTCAGCGCGGCCACCATGTCGTTGGTGTTCACGACTTCGCCGCGCGCGCAGTTCAAAATCAAAACGCCCTTCTTCATCTTCGCAAATGACTTCGCGGAAATCATGTCGCGCGTCTCCGGCGTGAGGTTCGTGTGCAGCGAAATGTAATCGCTCGCGGCATAGATTTCATCGAGCGTTGCGGCGCGCTTCACGTTGTGGTCGTTCGCAAATTTTTCGTCCCAATAAACGTCGAAGCCGATCACGTTCATGCCAAACGCGCGCGAACGAATCGCCACTTCCTTGCCGATGCGTCCGAGTCCGATGATACCGATGGTCTTGTCCAGCAGTTCGTGGCCGGTCTTGCGCTTCCAATTCGTCTTGGCGTCGCCGCTGCGGGTCGAGTCGGTATGGAACAGAAAATTTTTCTCCAGCGCGAGCAGCAGCATGAAATTATGTTCGGCGACGGTGGTGTGATTCACGCCGGGCGTGAACAAAAGCGGGATGCCGAATTCAGTGCAGGCCTTCACGTCAATCTTGTCCACGCCGATGCCGTATTTGCTCAAGACTTTTAATTTTGGCCGCGCCTTTTCCAAAACCTTGCGCGTGATGGCATCGTCGCCGCAGATGTAGCCGTCCACGTCGCCGACGAGCGCGAGCGTGTCCGCCTCGTTCAGCGGGCCGCGCGCGGTGATGATTTCCCAACCGGTCTGCTTGAGCAAATCATGATGCGCGCCGGGCGTGTCTTGAAAAGAAGTCGTGGTGAGTAAAATTTTCATGAAAACGAAGTCTAGAAAATCCGCCGCGACGGGTCAAAAAAAATCAACCCCGAACATTTGTCCGGGATTTGCATTTCGCCTTGAAAAATCGGCGTTTCAGCCCGCGCCCAAATCGGAATGCGCCATGGAATTAATCCGCGCCTGCGCCTGTCCGGAGATGTGCGTGAAGACCATGGAAACGCGGTAGCCGGCGTGCTTGTTGCCGGAACAGGCGATGACGACGCCGCTACACTGGAGTTTGCCACCGTCGTTTGGCGATTGCAACGCGACGGTCATTTCCGTCCATTCATTGAACGGCGTGGGGCTGCGAAACTCAATGCCGCTTTTGTGGACGGAAACCGCGTCAATGGAAAGTTCCAACCGGGACTCGCGGCCTTCAACCGTCACCTGCTGTTTTGGGGAATCAATGCTTCCGATTTTTCTCGCGCTCATATTGCACAACCAAGCTAACACGCCCCGGCCAATCGTCAAATTAAACAATCAAATCCAATGAATAAGTGTCACCACTCGATGACCGCCGCGCCCCAGGTCAAACCCGCGCCAAAAACGACGAGCAAAATCAAATCGCCGCGCGAAACGTTCCCAGCGGCCACGGCTTCATCCAGGGCAATCGCCACGGACGCGGCGGAAGTGTTGCCGTATTTGTGGAGATTGACGAACAACTGCTCCGGCGTGGTTTTGAGGCGGTCGCCGACCGCGTCAATGATGCGCCGGTTGGCCTGATGCGGAATGACGCATTTTATTTTTGTGATGTCAATGTCGCAGCGTCGCATCGCTTCGTTCGCGGCGGAAACCATCGCCTGCACGGCGCTCTTGAAAGTTTCCTTGCCGTCCATTCGTAAAAAATGCAGGCCGGCCGCGACGGATTCCAGCGTGGCCGGACACGCGCTGCCGCCGCCGGGCATTGAAAGCAGATCAGCCTTATTTCCATCCGCGCCCATGACGGCGGTGAGCAGGCCGTGGGAATTTTCGCGATGCTGCAAAATCGCCGCGCCCGCGCCGTCGCCGAACAGCACGCAGGTGTTGCGGTCTTTCCAATTTACAATCGAAGAAAGTTTTTCCGCGCCGATGACGAGAACCGTTTCATAGCTGCGCGACAAAATAAACTGCTGGCCGATTTCCAGCGCGTAAATAAAACCGGAGCACGCGGCCTCGATGTCAAACGCCGCCGCGCGCAACGCGCCGATTTTGCGCTGCACGAGGCACGCGGTGGACGGAAATTGCATATCCGGCGTGAGCGTCGCGACGATGATCAGATCAATCTGGTCGGCGGTGACGCCGGCCATTTTCATCGCCCGTTCGGCGGCTTTCGTGGCGAGGTCGGAGGTGAATTCGCTCGCGGCGGCGATGCGGCGTTCCTTGATGCCGGTGCGCGAAGTGATCCATTCGTCCGAGGTCTCGACCATTTTTTCGAGATCGGCGTTGGTCAGGATTTTTTCCGGCACATACGAGCCGACGCCGGTGATGGAACAGGGCCGGCCTTGAAAATTGTGGTTGGCGCGTGGATTTTTGAATTTGGCTTTCATGCGGAAACGGGAGCGGAAATTTCTGCGGCGGCGAGTGCTTCATTTGCGCGGGCGATTTCGCCGGCGATGGTCTGGTTGACCTGATGTTGCACGGCCTCGACGGTGATGCGCAGCGCGCTGGCAACGGCGCGTTCGCGCGCGGAACCGTGCGCCTTGAAAACCATGCCGTTGAAACCAAGCAACGGAGCGCCGCCGTTCGCTTCGGGATCCATGCGCTTGCGGATCGAGTGAAACGCGTCCTTCGCGAGAAACGCGCCGATCTGCCGTTTGGCATTGCTCATCAATTCGCGCTTAAGCATCGAAAACATCCCGATGGCGAGGCTCTCGCACGTTTTCAAAACGATGTTGCCGACAAAACCGTCGCACACGACCACGTCCACATGGTCCTTGAACAAATCATGCCCCTCGACGTTCCCGATGAAATTCAGCTCCAGTTTTTTGCAGAGTTTGAAAGCTTCAAGCGTGAGTTCGTTGCCCTTGGAATCCTCCGTGCCGATGCTCAAGATGCCGACGCGCGGATTTTTCTTTTTCAAAACTTCGCGCGAATAAACGCTGCCCATCACGGCAAATTGCGCGAGGTGAAACGGTTTGCATTCAATGTTCGCGCCGGCGTCGAGCAGGACAAATTCACCGCTCTGGCGGGGGATGACGGTCGCGATGCAGCCGCGATCCACGCCGGCAATGCGCCCGACTTTGAACGTGGCCGCCGCGAAAATGCCGCCGGTGTTGCCGAGGGAAACGAGCGCATCAGCCTCGCCGTCTCGGACAAGTTCGGCGGCACGGGCGATGGAAGAATCCTTTTTTTTGCGGAGCGCGATGGCGGGTTTTTCATCCATCTCCACGACTTCGCTGGCGTGGATCACGCGCACGCGATGGTCGCGGAAGCCGCGTTCCGGCAGAGCCGCGTGGATGGCGGATTGATCGCCGACGAGATAAAGGCGGGAAATTTTTTTGCTGGCCTCCAGCGCCAGCTTCGCGCCCGCAATCACGACTCCGCAACCGTGGTCGCCGCCCATGACATCCACTGCGATTCGCATAGATGAAGGAAAAAGCGCGGAAACAATTCCGCGCCGGCACGCTGAAAAATCAGCCTGCGTTGACCGTCAAGACCTGGCGGCCCTTGTAATAACCGCACGCCGGGCAGACCCGGTGCGGCACATGCGGCTCGGCGCACTGCGGACATTTGCTGATCTGCGGCAGTTTCAGCACGCTGTTGTAAGCGCGGCGCATTTTCATCCGGCTCGTTGAAGGTTTACGTTTTGGGACGCCCATAAATTCAAAATCAGAGTTTCAGTTTGTTTAATTCAGCCCACGCGGACGGCTTGGATTCATCCTTGCCGATCATTTTACGCGCTTTGCCAACGCTGGCCTGCTTCAATCCGCCGCAATCCGGCCTGCACAATGGATGCTGCGGAAACCCAAGGAGAATATCTTCCCGTATGTGCGGCGTCAAGTCCACGCAATCGTTCTTGATGGACACCGCCTCCTCGCCTTCCAGCGGCAAGTGCAGCGTCCACGGATCCAGTTCCAGTTCGAATTCAAAATCTTTCAGGCAACGGACGCACTGGCATTCCAGCGTGAGCCGGAGCAATCCCTGAACGAGCAGGCTGTCATCCAGCATTTCAATCTCCAGATCGTAATGCAACGGCTGCGTGGCGCGGATCATGTCGTCGCGCAAATCCAAGGCCAGTTCCGCCAGCGGCAGTTCGCCGCACAAAACCAGATCGCGGTTCTCCAGATGGCGAAGATTGACGGAAAGTGACATTTTTATTTTGCCACCGAGTCACAGGGACACAGAGTGGATTCTTTCTCTGCGCCTCTGTGACTCCGTGGCTAATCCTTTTGTTTTCGCGGCTTCAATTTTTTAATCAAGGCAGTCTGGACGTGCGCCGGCACAAACGCGCCCACGTTGCCGCCCAACCGCGCGATTTCCTTCACGATGCGCGAACTTAAAAATGTGTAAGTGTCCTTGGGCATCATGAAAATCGTCTCGATGTTTTCGTTCAGCTTGCGGTTCATCAGGGCGAGCTGGAACTCAAATTCAAAATCCGACACGGCCCGCAGCCCGCGCACGATGGCCTGCGCCTTTTGACTGACGACATATTCGACAAGCAAGCTGTCGAACGAATCGGCCTCGACGTTCGGCAGGTGCGCGATGGATTTCTTCACCAGTGCCAGCCGCTCGTTGAGCGTGAACAGCGGATGCTTGCCCTCGTTGCTCGCGACGGCCACGACGACGCGGTCGAACAATTTTGCCGCGCGCTGCACCACGTCCAGATGGCCGTTGGTCAGCGGATCGAAACTGCCGGGATAAATTGCGGTTCGCATTTTTGACTTTGGTTGTTTGTCCGTTGAAGAACTTAAAACTTAAAATTCAAAATTCAAAACTATTTGTTTTGCCACGGCACCTCGTAAATCCGCACGGCGGCCTTGATGCCCTTGACGGTGACGGGAAACATTTCCACGCACGTCGAGGCCAGCGCCGGATCGTGCCGCAGCAGATGGTTGTAAGTCGTGTCGCTGATGATGATGCGCCCGCTGCCGGAGACGCCTTCGAGCCGGCTGGCAAGATTCACCTCGCGGCCAAAAACGGTGTAATTGTATTGATGCGTCTCCGATCCCATGAGACCGACGGTCACGAGGCCGGTGTTGATGCCGGTGCCGAGCTGCAACGCGGTCAGCAACGGTTTGGGCGGCAGGCCGGCGGACAACCGCGCGCGGTTTTCAATCTCCCGCGACGCATTTTGCGCCAGCCGTTTTTCATTCAGGCCATGGATCGCCTGTTGCGCTTCAATCGCCGCGCGCACGCAGGCGAGCGCGTGTTTTTCGTTCGCAACCGGCGCGTTCCAAAAAGCCATCACGCAGTCGCCAATGTATTTGTCGAGCGTGCCGCCGTGGTTTATCACCGCGTCGGCGACCGTCGCGAGGTAAAGATTCACGGTTTCGAGCGTTTCGCGCGCGGACTCGTCAAAACATTTTTCCGCCGCCGCCAGATCAAGGTCATGTTCGCGGACAAATTCCGACACGCGCTCCTGCGTTTCGTCGGTGAACGTGGTGAAGCCGCGCACGTCGGCAAAAAACACGGTCACTTCGCAGCGCGCGCCGCCGAGCGAAAGTTTTTCCGCCTGGAGCAGTTCGTTCATGACATCGCGCGAAACAACTTTGGAGAAAACGGATTTGACGCGGCGCTGCTCGCGCTCCTCAAAAACGACGCGGTAGGTCACAAGCATGATGTGCTCGATCAAAACCGCGCCGACAATCGGAAACACGACGGGCAGCCAGTAACGAAATTGGATGAACGCAAAAAACGCCAGGGCGACATAAGCCAGCATCAGCAGCAAAGTCCCGCCCGTGGCCGAAAATGCGCGCAGTTGCCAGGTGAGAAACGCCGTGAGCGCGCCGAGAAGAATGATCAGCGCCAGTTCCATCGGCAGCGACGCGCGGCGGATGAACCGGCCGGTGATGACGGAGTTGGCGACGTTCCAGTGTTTGCTGACGAGAAACGTGTCTTTTTCCAGCGGCGTCGCGCCCCGGTCGGTCAGGTCGTTGCCCTGCGCCGTCGAGCCGACGACGACGAGCTTGCCGCGAAACGCGTCGTCCAAGCCGTTGGTTTCGCCCAGCAGCCGTTGTTTGTCCTGCCACAACAGGCTTTCGATCGGTGCGCACAAAAGGTTTGAATCGTTGGGCGTGAGCCGCCAATCAATGTAAAAATAGCCGTTGGCGTCCACGGGAATCTTGCGTTCGACGCCATTGGCGCCGTGCAAAATAATTTTCCCGCGAGGCAGGTCAATTTCGGCGTTTGACAAATCAAGCTTCAATTCCTGCGCGGCGAGGACGACGCCCATGTGCCAGACGCGTTCGTCCGTGAAGGCTTTGGCTTTGGGCGCGACGCCGGGCGGCAGTTTGTCACCGACAAAATCGGCGAGTGCAAAATTGTTTTCCGCATCAACCGGAATGGTGACGAAATTGGTGGTGCCGGTCTGCGGCAAAATGATTTTGCCGGGCGCGAATTGCGCCTGGTCGAGGTCAAGGCCGAATTGCGCCGCCGCTTTTTTCAACAGCGGATGCCAGCGATGATAAATGTGAAAGGCCTCGACGCGGCGGAGCGTGCCGTCGGAATCCTTGTCGGTCGAAATGCCGCCGAGTGCGAGCGCGTTGGTGGCGAACAGATCGGGCGGACGCAGTTCCGGCGTGATGGCAATGACGACGTTGCCGGCGCGGCGCATCTGTTGCGCAAAAAAATCGTCGGATTCAACCAGGCTGCCGTCGGCCATTTGCACCGGCGGATGGTCGTTGGCGCAATTCGCCGAACAGCACGTCGAAGGCGACGGTTTGCGCGCCTTGCGCGGAAAGTTCCTCGACGAGCCGGCCATAAACCTGACGCGGCCAGTAGAGTCCGAATCTGTAGCCGAGCGCGCCGCTTTTGACGGCGGCGATGCTGGAATCTTCCATGGCGACGAAGGCGAGATTGGTCGCGGCGGGCGCGGGAAAATGCCGGGCTGTCCGCACGCGCAGGTCGTAGGTGATGCGTTCCAGCCGGTCAAAAAAATCGAGGTGCAGGAGCCGCACGCCGCAAACCAGCGCGAGGACGAGGACGGCCAGAATGACCGGCGCGCGTTTGAGCGGTTTGAATTTCACCGCACCGGATTAAACGAAAAACCAGCGCAACTCAAGGCTGCGCTGGTTTTTGTTAATTGTTCCAAGGCAAATTTAAGGTGCAGGTGAAGATGCCACAGGTGTAAGCATAGTGGGTGGCAAAACACCCGAACTCCCATCCTGCGAACCGGAACTACGATTTGCTTCAACGGTTACAACTTGTTCATTTCCGCCACCGCCATGATGTCCATGTCCGTGTCCGCCGTTGTTGCCGGTGGTCGGCGAGATGTAGCACCATTGAAACCGGTTGAACGCATACGAGCAAATTTCCACATAGCAAGTTCTGGCGGCTTGGGAAATCTGCCCCAGCAAGTTAAGGATTTCAGGCGGCAAGGGCGAGCTCTTGCCGGTTTGAGGGTCATAGCCCTGTCCTTCTTCGCAGGTGATCGTGGTCGCCGCCCCGCCCGCACCGACAACGGAAATCCAAAGAGGATGAACCAAGGCACCACAGGCACCCAGCGCACCATTGACCACGCTGACAAAGCCCTGCGAGCCGCGCACGCCGGCGATGCCGTTGGGAACCTTGATGAAAAATTTGGATTCGGCGGAAAGTTTTTTCACACTGTAGAAAATGCGCCCGTCTTTCAAATCCAACTCCGTGTCACTGATGGTGTCGGCGCCCGTGTCGGAAATTGTCAGCGTGTCAATTTTAACCGTTGTGTCGCCGGACACGCGAATCACATTTTGTTCGGCCGAGGGTTTGTAATCAACCATGCCGCGAACCGGGGCGTCGGGCGCGAGCGTGATTTTGTTGGGTGTCGGCTGGGCCTGGGGCATTTCGATTTGTTTGCCCAAGACGACATCCGCCATTCCGCCGGATCCCGTTTTGATGGCTGCCCCGGCCGTAAGGATTTTCCCGGCCACCAGCGGATGCCAGCCGTCGTTGCCTCCCAGTGTGTAACTCGCCGGGCTTTCAACCCGCACGACCGTTGCCACCGCCTGTTTGACGTCCTGCGCCGAAGCCGCAGAAGTGAAGGTTAAACCCAGGCCGCAAACCGCCGCGGCAAATAATGTTTGAATATTTTTCATAAAATCCAATCCTTCGGAACCATTTTCATCTAAATCCAGTATAGCGGCGCGCCAGCCATTGTCAACCTGTAAAAACCGCGCCGGATTCAAGGCTGGCTGGTGATTTTTTGCCAGCTAATCCCGTGTGTTCCGGCATAAACGGCGAATGCCTTTTCGTTCTGGATGAGCACCGCGCGCACCACGCTCGAATCATCCGCCCGGCCCAGCTCCAGGATGCTTTCCGGGATGATGCCCATCTTCTTGTGCGCGTAGAGCAGCGCGAACACCGACTGTGCGGTGGCCGAATACGGCAGTTCCTTGTAAGCGCCCTCGACCGCGTCTTCCACCGCGTCGGCCAGAAATTCCAGCTGATCCACCAGGTGCGGGAATTTGGGCGCGTTGATCTGGGTGAATTCCAATTTCCACTGCGGCAGATGATGCAGGATTTTTTCGGCCATGGCCGGCGTGATGCTCGCCGAGCCGTTGTTGACGAATTTTGCGATTTCAGACATGGCGGCAATTTAGAGAAACAAATGCCGCCGTCAAAGTGAAATTGTCAGGCGATGCCCGCGCTTTGCAGCATGAGTTCAAAATCATACTCCGGTTTGCGCGCCTTGCGCCCGCGCAACGCGTTCGCCGCGTCGTCGCCCACGAACATTTCCGTCGCGGCATCCCACGTCAATTTGCGTTTCAACTTCATGCCAATCCACGCCACCGCGCACGCTTCCAGGCTGCGGGCGGATTGCTGGATCGGCGCGACTGGCTGGCGGTTGGCGGCGATGCTTTCGAGCCAGTTCCCATGCTGCGTCCGGCTCGGCATCCAACGGACGGCGTTGCCGTCGAGCGGCGAAAGAATTTTTGGATCGCTTGCGCGCAACGGCGGCGGCGCGTCGCGGTTCACTGGCAAGTTGGGATCGCTCGCGATGGCTTTTTCCTCGCCGCGCGTGCAAAAAATCCAGCCTTCGTCACCTTCAAAGCGGATGCCGTTTGCAAATTGGTTGTCGAGAATCAACTGCACATTTTTCGGATACAGCATCTCAACATGATAAGTGGTGTGGACCGTCCAAGCGTCGGCCTGCATGAATTCCGCGTGTGATTCAATGGTGATCGGGCCGCCGAGTTCCTGCGCCATCGCCCATTGCGCGATGTCAACGTGATGCGCGCCCCAGTTCGTGATCATGCCGAGGCCGAAATCTTCCGTGGTGATCCAGCCGGGGCGATTGTCGAGGCTGTTCTGCGGATGCCCGCGAAGTTCCATGTAAGGCTGCTCCGGCGCGGAACCGAGCCAGTGTTCGTAATCCAGATTTTCCGGCACGGGCATCGGCGCGGGCGCGTGGCCGCTGGCCTTGTCGAGGCCGACGCCAATCTTGATTGTTTTCAACTGGCCGACCCGACCATTGCGCACCGCTTCGCTCGCCTCACGAAAACTTCTCCATGGATGCTCCGAACGCTGCTGCGAACCCGTCTGCAAAATAATTTTTTTCGCTTCGACTGTTTTTCGCAGCGCAATCGCTTCGACAATGGAGTAGGTGACGGGTTTCTGGACGTAAATGTGTTTGCCCGCAATCGCCGCCGCAATCGCGAGGCGCGCGTGAGAAAAATCCGGCACGGTGACGACGACCGCGTCAATGTCTGGCGACGCCAAAACGTCGTGATAATCGTGAAAAGTTTTTATATTCACCCCCGACTCGCCCTGTTTCGTGTAAAAATCCTCCGCCAATTTTTTGCCGGCGGCGAGCCGCTTGGAATCGAGGTCGCACACCGCGACCACGCGCGCGAGCGGCTCGTTCAAAACGTTGCCCATGTCGCTGCGGCCCATGCGACCACAGCCAATTTGCGCGACGTTGATTTTTTTGCTCGGCGCGTCCGCACCAAACAGGCGCGCGGGAATGATGCTTGGAAGAACCGCAAGGCCAACACCGCTGCCGATGGCGGCTTTGAGAAAACTGCGACGTGATTGTCCTCTCATTTTATGTTCGGGAAAATTTTTAATTCGCCGGCAACTCGTGGATTTTGAGGTTGCGGAACGAAGCCGCACTGCCGTGTTCTTGCAATAAAATATAACCGTCCGCCCATTCGCCAAAGCCGGGAATGTCCTTGAATTTGCTTTGCGCGACGGCGGCGCGGAAATCCGCCGAGCCGCGCTCGAATTCAACGGTCTTTTCGCCGTTGAGCCAGAACTCCACGTGGTTGCCCTGCGACAAAATGCGCGCGTGATTCCATTCGCCGACCGGCATGATTTTTTTATCTTTGGGCGCGGGAATCAAATCGTAGAGCGAACCCATCGTGCGGTCGCCGTCGCGGCCCAATTTCGCGTCGGGATGATTTGCATCGTCGAGAATCTGATATTCGAGGCCGATGGCCGAACCGACGGCGGTCGGCTGGCCCGTCACCTTGTCAATCGGCGAAATGTCCGTCTGCACGAAAATTTTAATGCCACTGTTGCAGCCGGTTGTGGTCTTGAAATCCGCAGTCAATTCAAAATTGGCATAGCGGTCGCGCGTGATGATGTCGCCGCCAGCTTGCGACTCGGCTTCGCCGTTGGTCAGGCCGGGGTCAACGGTCAGCACGCCGCCCTCAATCATCCAGCTCTTGCCCGGAAATTCATCCGACTTCGCGCTGCGCCAGCCGTCCGTGGTCTTGCCATCCCAGAGCAATTTCCAGCCGTCCGCCTTTTCCTGCGCAGTCAACGTGTTCAGCGCGGCTGCATTCGCGACCGGCTTGGGTCCGATGTAAAGCGGATTGGTGTAAGCTCCGGGCGCGGCGGTCTGGAGGTTTGGCGTCACGTCCGCCGAGACTTCGCCGAGCGCCCACTTGATGCCGCCGACGAGGATTTCCTGGAAGGTCGGGTTCGTCCAGACATCCTCGCGATGCCCCAGCGCGGTATACCAGACGCGGCCTTTGCCCTCCATGCGCGCCCAAGTGTTCGGATATGGCGGGCGGTCATACATCGGGCCTTTCATGTGCGGCGCGTCAATCACCGTCAGCACATGGTCGTCCGGCGCGAAATCCTTGAGCGAATACCATTCCTCGAGGAACGCAAAACTGTCGCCCGTTTTTTCAAAGCCGGGAAAATTTGGATCAATCACCCGGTTCGTCGCGACCTGCTGCTCGCCGTGAATAATAAATTCGCCGCCGAGAAAGCACACATAAGCATCGGCGTTCGTGCCGTGGTTCAAATAGCGGTCCGGGCCCTTCTTCGATTCGTTGTCGGTGTGAAACGTGTCCGAGGCCGAGTGCGTGCCGATGAAACCCTTGCCGCCGCGCACAAAATCAAACAGCGCCTGTTTGCCGGCGGGTGTCATCGGCGGCTCGCCGTCCGTGCCTTTGCTGCAAAGGTCGCCGGTGGTGTAGAAAAACACGGCGTCAAACTGCGCGAGATATTCCGGGCTGAATTTTGAGCCGTCCTTGGAAAAAGTGAATTCCCAGCCGTTTTTCGCGCCGAGGTCGAGCAGGATTTTTTCGGCAAAACTGGGCCGGCCGTTTTTCCACGAGATGACTGAATGCTCATAGCCGCTGGACTTGGTGAAGAAGAGAATTTTCTTGGGTGCGGCCGAAGCCGAGACGACAACGGCCAGAAACAGGGCGAGAAACCAAGATACGGACGGACTGAATTTGGATGTTTTCATTTGGTTGCGGAGTTGGACGCATTATCGTCAAACGCGGTTACGAAACAATCTTTCTTTGATTTTGAAAAATCTGTGTTTCATCTGTGCCTCATCTGTGGCTAAATCTTTCCGGCAAAATGCAGGATCTGATTTCCAAAGCCGCGACGCTCCTCGAAGCGTTGCCGTATATCCAGAAGTTCAGCGGCGAGACCTTCGTCGTGAAATATGGCGGCAGTTTCATGGACTCGCCCGACGCGAATGTCCGCAACAGCGTCGCGCGCGACATCGTTTTTTTGGAAGCCGTTGAAATCAATCCCGTCGTCGTCCACGGCGGCGGAAAAGCAATCACCCGCGCGATGGAAAAAGCCGGACTCAAATCCGAATTCATCCAAGGCCAACGCGTCACCGACGAAGCCACGGTGAAAATCGTGGACGACGTCTTGTCACGCGAAATCAATCCCGAAGTCGTCGCCACAATCAATTCGCTCGGCGGCGCGGCTGTCGGATTTTCCGGCGCGGACATTTTCAAGTGCAAAAAGCTTTTGCTCGACGACAAGGAAAATCCCGGCAAAAAAATTGACATCGGCTACGTCGGCGAAGTCATCGAGGTCAACGTCGCGCCGCTCAAGGAATCCATCTGGTGCGGCCACACGCCCGTCATCAGCCCGACCGCGCGCGGCGAGGACGGCAAGATTTACAACTGCAACGCCGACATCGCCGCCGCGATGTGCGCGATTGCGCTCAACGCCAAACGGCTCGTTTTCATGAGCGATGTCCCCGGCTTGATGCGCGATCCGAAAGACGTTGCCACCGTCATCGCGCATTTGCAAACAAGTGAAGTTGACGGATTGAAAAAATCCGGCGTGATTGACAAAGGCATGATTCCCAAAGTGGACAGCGCCGTCGCCGCCATCAAATCCGGCGTGGAAAAAGTCTCCTTCGTGGACGGCCGCCTGCCGCATTCCGTATTGCTGGAAATTTTCACGGACAAGGGAAACGGGACGGAAATCGTTTTGTGATTTACGATTTACGATTTACGATTTAAGCACGGCTTCCGAGATTCACATCGGCTCGTAAATCGTAAATCCAATATCGTAAATGAAAGAAATTGTTTCAGCGCCACCCGCGATTGTCCGCAACGACTACGAGTCCGTCCGCGAACTGTTCACAAAAAACGTCGTGCCGAGCTACGGACGCTTTGAAATCGTGTTGAGCCACGGCGACGGGCAGTTATGTTTTTGATGTCGCCGGAAAGCGTTATCTTGATCTCGGCGGCGGCATCGCCGTCTGCTGCCTCGGCCACGCGCATCCGGCCATCACTGAAGCGCTCGTCGAGCAATCCAAGAAACTGATCCACGTTTCCAATTTATATTTCACCGAGCCGCAGGGAAGGCTCGCGGCGGAACTTGTGAAACGCATCGGCGCGGGAAAAGTTTTTTTCAGCAACAGCGGCGCGGAGGCGAACGAAGGCCTGTTCAAGCTCGCGCGGAAATTCGGCCACGACGAAGGCCGGTTTGAAATTCTGACCGCGACGAATTCCTTTCACGGTCGCACACTGGCAACCATTGCCGCGACCGGCCAGGAAAAAGTAAAAAAAGGTTTCGAGCCGATGATGCCCGGCTTCCGGCACATTCCGTTCAACGATTTGCAAGCCGCGCGAAATGCCATTTCACCCGCAACCGTTGCGATTATGATCGAAGGCGTGCAAGGCGAAGGCGGCGTCACGCCCGCGACGCCGGAATACCTGCTCGGACTGCGCGCGCTGTGCGATGAGAAAAAACTTTTATTGTTCATGGACGGTGTGCAGTGCGGGCATTTTCGCACGGGAAAATTCCAGAGCTTTCAAAAAATTCTCGAAGGCGTTCCCGGCGGCGAAAAGTTTTTGCCTGATGGAATTTCGATGGCCAAGTCGCTCGGCGGCGGATTTCCTATCGGCGCGTTCTGGGTGCGCGCGCCGTTTGCGGATTTGCTTGGGCCGGGCACGCACGCCTCGACTTTTGGCGGCACGCCGCTCGCCTGCGCCGTCGCGCTGAAGATTTTTGAAGTCATCGAGCACGAAAAACTGGATGGAAATGCGCGCAAGCTCGGCGACTGGATGCTCAACGAATTGCAGCGGCTTGCAAAAGATTATCCAGGCGTAGTCAAAAACGCGCGCGGCCTGGGTTTTATGCTCGGTTTGGAACTGGCGGAAAAGATTCCTGCGTTTGCCGCCAGTGAAAAATCAGCCGCGATTCAATTCACAAACCGGCTGCACGCAGCGGGTGTTCTGGTGATTCCCGCCGGAACACAAGTGATTCGCTTGCTGCCGCCGCTGAATTTGAAACCGCAGGAAGCGGGCGAAGGCATTTCAAAAATCGAGGAAGTCGTCAAATCGCTGGTATGATTTTATGACGTCCGCCGCGCACAAACATCTGTCAAAGCACGACCCGGTTTTGCGAAAACTCATCCGCGAACATGGAAAATGTTCGCTCAAACCGGAAACGCGTCGTTCGCCGTTTCAATCACTTGTTCAAGCCGTCGCGCACCAGCAGCTCAACGGCACGGCGGCGAACACGATTTTGACGCGGTTCAAAAAACTTTTTCCCAGCAGAAAATTTCCACGACCGGAAGATTTGGCGAAAGTTTCGGACGAACAAATCCGCGCCGCCGGATTTTCCTTCGCCAAAATAAAATCCATCCGCGACATCGCGGAAAAAACCTTGTCCGGCGTGATTCCGAGTTCGCGGCAAATTGTGAAATCTGTCCGACGATGAAATTGTCGAGCGGCTGACAGAAGTTCGCGGTGTCGGGCGCTGGACGGTGGAGATGCTTTTGATTTTTCAGCTTGGCCGCCACGATGTTTTGCCGGCGGATGATTTTGGCGTTCGCACCGGCTATCGCGTCGCCTACAAAAAACGCGAAATGCCGACGGTGAAAGAACTGCTCGCGTTCGGCGAAAAGTGGAAACCGCACCGCACGACGGCGGCGTGGTTTCTCTGGTGCGCGGCGGACGCGGCGAAGGATGCGAAGAAAAAGAAGTGACGCCGCGCCGGACTTGCGCTAATAAATTCCTTTGGGCGGAAAATTCCCAAAACTTTTGAGCCGTGAAAAATCTTTTGTCATTGGAAAAATTGCCGGGCGCGGACATGGAGAAAATCCTGCGCGACGCCGCCGTGTTCAAACGCGAGCGGGCGCGGCGTGACCGGATTCCGCTGTCGGGACAGATTTGGGCGCTGCTGTTCTCAAAATCGTCCACGCGCACGCGGGTTTCGTTCGAGGTCGGCATCCGCGAACTTGGCGGGCAGGTGATGTTTTTGAGCGCGAGCGAAATCCAGCTTGGCCGCGGCGAGCCGGTCAAGGACACGGCGCGCGTGCTCGGTCGGATGATTCACGGCGCGGTCATCCGCACGTTCGCGCAAAACGATGTAGAGGAGTTCGCGGCATTTTCAAAACTGCCGACGATCAATGCCCTGACCGACGACGAACATCCGTGCCAGATTCTCGCGGACATTTTCACGTTCAAGGAACTGCGCGGGCCGATTGCGGGCAAGGTCGTGACGTTCATCGGCGACGGCGCGTGCAACGTGCCGGTGTCGTGGATTTTCGCCGCCGTGAAACTTGGATTTGAACTGCGTATCGCCGCGCCGAAAAAATTCCAGCCGTCCGCTGAAATTTTGAAACGCGCGGGCGGGAAAATCATTTGCACAGAAGATTTGAAAGCCGCCGCGAAAGGCGCGGATTTGCTTTACACGGACGTCTGGGTTTCGATGGGCAAGGAAAGCGAATCCGCCGAGCGGTTGAAAATTCTGAACGGCTATCAAATCAACAAGGCGCTCGTGAAACTGGCAAAGCCGGACGCGCTGGTGATGCATTGCCTGCCCGCGTATCGCGGCAAGGAAATTGACGAGGAGACTTTTGAGGCGAACGCGGATACGATTTTCACGCAGGCGGAAAATAGATTGCACGTTCAGAAGGCGATTTTGAATTGGGCGGTTTCGGTTTAATTTGAAAACTGCCGCAGATATTTCAGCGCGACTTTCAAATCTTTCGGCCATTCGCTTTTGATGGTTGCAATTTCATTTGTGACGGGATGCGGGAATTGCAATTCTTCCGCGTGCAGCGCGACGCGGGAAATCAGCGGGCGTTCCTCGCGTCCGGGCTTGAGGCGAAAATCTTTTTTCAGCCGCGAGAGCCAGAGCGGTTTGCCGCCGTAAAGTTCGTCGCCGGCGATTTTCAAATTGATGTGACTGGCGTGAACGCGCACTTGGTGCGTGCGTTCGGAAAGCGGTTCGCATTGCAACAGCGCGTAGCCGTGGCGCGGGAAATTTTCCAAAACTTCAAACTTGGTCGTCGCCTGCTTGCCGCCTTGCGGGTCAACGCGCATCACGCCGGGCTTGACCGGATGCGGCGACAGTTTGGCGTCCACTTCAAATTGATTTTCCAGCGGTTCGCCACGCACGAGCGCGACATATTTTATCCGCGCCTTTTCCGAGCTTAACAGATTGGCAAGCGCGATGAGGGACGGTTTGTTTTTGGCGAGCAAGAGCACGCCGGTCGCGCCAAAATCGAGGTCGTTCGCGTTGTTGAGATAATCCAGGTTGCGTTCGTTTGCCCAAGGTTTTTTGTCCGCGATGCCGGCGTGAAGCAATTTCATCAGGCTCGGACGCGCAAGGTCTTCGGCGTCGGGCGAAGTGAGCAGGCGCGCGGGTTTGTCGAGCGCAAGCAGGTGTTCGTCCTCGAACAAAATCGGAATTTCCCAGAACTCGCGCGTGGCGGGCGAAGAAAGCTTGATGGCTGCGCTCACAATTTTCAAATCCCGACCGCCGGGCCAAGACGGGAATCAATTCACCGCATCCTGCTGGAAAACCTTCAGGTTGCCAAATTGCTGGCGGATTTGACCGTCGAGCCATTCCTGAAACGCCTCGTTTTCACGCGAGCGGCGGAGCGCGGCGGTGAACTGCGGCAGGCCGGCGCTCATGGCCGCCTGGTCAACGGGCAGTTGCGACTGGGCGAAAAGGACAAACCCGCCGTCGTCGGTTTCCTTAAAATTGCTGATCTGGCCGACCGTCGTGGTGAACGCCGCCTGCTTGACCTGGCTCAATTCGGCGTGTCCGTCGAGTTCGGGCAATTCGCGCGTGCTGATCGAAAACGGCGGCAATATCTGCGGCGACAATCCAGCCGCGACGCAGGCGGACGCGAAAGCTTTTTCCGACCGCCATGTTGATCTTGAGCTTGATCAGGAAATTCGTCCCGGCTTCGCGCGCGCGCACGACGGCCTGCTGCATCTGAAAATCCTGCGTCACGCGGGTGCGGATGTCCGCGAGCGCCGGGATTTCGCTCGGCAACTGCCGGGCGAGCGCGATGACATAAATCGCATTCGTGCTGGCAATGGGGTTGGCGAACGGCTCGTCCGGCGTCAAGCCAAACGCGGTTTTGGTGAAAGCCTCGGGCGCGGCAAATTCCTGCGGGCCGGTTTCGGCGGCGAACGGCGCGGTCGTCCGGACCGTCAATCCTTTTTGTTTTGCGACGGTCGCGAGATTTTCTGCGCGCGCGGGTTCGAGGTTGAAAACGGCGCCGGCAAAATCATTGGCTTGCGCGCGGGCGTCGGCCAGTGCGCGCTGTCGGATCAGCGTGCTCGCGGATTTCGGCCTTGGCTTCGGCGGGAGTTTTCGCGTCAGGAAAGGCCTGCGCGTCCATATCGGAAATAAATTCCGTCCACCTGCGCGTCGAAATTGGTCTTCGCCCATTCCGTCTTCGCCTGCGCGAGGATAGTTCGACAATTCAAACGCGACGTAACTGACCTGCACGCGGTCGGGCAGGCGGTATTCCGCGAGATAGTTTGTGTAAAATTGCCCGACGGCCTCCGGCGCGACCGTGACGGACGGGAGATAATTTTTTGCGGAAAAGAAGATGATTTGCGAGGCGAGTTCCTGGTGTTCGTGCTGATAAATGGCGGCGGCTTCCTGCGGCGTGATGAGCGCGCCGGACGAACCGACGGACTGGACGAGTTGCTGGATGGCGATATCGTGGCGGGCAAAATCCTCAAAGTCCGCCACGGTCAAGCCTTCCGGCTGCAACACCTGTTTCTCAAATTCGTCCGCCGTCACGGTCTGGCCGTTGCGTCCGAGTGAGCGCAGCATTTTGTCCGCCGCCGCCGCCGCCACGTCCAAGCCGACATGGATGCCGAGGTCGTCGGCCTTTTTGACAAGCAGCAGCCGCTCATAGGTCGCTTGGTCCATTTGCTTTTGGGACATGGCGGCTTTTTTATCCGGCCAGGTGCCGTAATTGAACAGGTAGAATAATTTGAATTCATTGAACGCCTGCACAAATTCCTGCTGCGTGATTTTTTGCCCATAGACGGAACCGAAATCGCCGCCGGCGCGTCCGTTGCCGCCGCGTTGAGCCGGAGCCGCACCCCAGTAAATGAAAGAGATGACCGTGAGGGTGATGATCACCACCCAAAGCCATTTAGAATGTTTGCGAATTGTTCCAATCATAGTGAAAAATGAACGCGCAGACTAACTTGCCGGGAGGAACAAGGCAAACGCAAAAGCGGTCAACCCTTCAGCCACTTCGCCACATCCGCCGCCGCGTAAGTGATCAAAATGTCCGCGCCCGCGCGCCGCATCGCCAGCAGACTTTCCAAAGTCACCGCGCGCCCGTCAATCCAGCCGCGCGCGGCGGCGGCTTTGATCATCGAATATTCTCCGCTGACGGAATAAGCGGCGGTCGGATAACCAAATTCTTTTTTCACGCGGTGAATAATATCCAGATACGCCAGCGCCGGTTTGACCATGACGATGTCCGCGCCTTCTGAAATGTCCAATGCCACCTCGCGCAACGCCTCGCGCGCGTTCGCCGCGTCCATCTGGTAACTGCGCCGGTCGCCGAACGTCGGCGCGGACTCGGCCACTTCGCGGAACGGCCCGTAAAACGCCGACGCAAACTTCGCCGCGTAACTCATGATCGGCGTGTCGGTGAAATGATTTTTGTCCAGCGCCTCGCGGATGGTGCGCACGCGACCGTCCATCATGTCGCTCGGCGCGACGATGTCCGCGCCCGCGTCCGCGTGGCTCGCTGCCGTTTGCGCAAGAATTTTCAGCGTCGGATCATTCAAAATTTTTCCGTGAGAAACAATCCCGCAATGCCCGTGCGCCATGTATTCGCACAAACACACGTCCGTGATGACGAGCAGCGACGGCAATTCCTTTTTCAACAACCGCACCGTCTGCTGCACGATGCCGTTCTTCGCGTAAGCGCCGCTCGCCTTCGCGTCTTTTTTGTCGGGAATGCCGAAGAGCAAAACCGCCGGGACGCCGAGTGCGTGCGCTGCCGTCGCCTCGCGCACAATTTCATCCGGCGAAAGTTGAAAGACGCCCGGCATGGCGTCCACCGGGCGGCGCAATTTTTTGCCGCTGCGGGCGAACAACGGCAGCACGAGCGACGAAACAGTCAACGACGTTTCCGCGACGAGGCGGCGCAGCGCGGGCGAAGTCCGCAACCGGCGCGGGCGGGCGATGGGAAATCCGGGCAAGTTCATGGAAACAGTCTAGTTTTTGCCAGCCCGCCCGCCAATCACAAATCCGCCTCGGTGATTCTGGCGATTTTCATCTGGTGTTTGAGCAAGCCGATTTTCAGCGGCTGATTGCCATGAACCGGAATGACGATGCGTTCCCGATGACCTTCCTTGGTAAAAATATGATGGCTGCCGTTGATGCGCTTGAGCAGCCAGCCGCGCTTTTGGAGAAGGCGGACAAATTCCTTGCCGGAAACTTGTTTCACACCGTCAGTTCCAGCACTTTGTCGCTGGCGTTGGATTCCGTCACTTCATCGTCCACGGAAAGCCACAGTTCGATCGCTTCATGCAGATTGGTTTTTAATTCGTCAATCGTTTCAGCCTGGGTGAGGCAGCCCGGCAACGCTGGAACCTCGGCCCAGAAGCCGCCTTCTTCCGCGTTGTGAATGATGGCTTTCAATGTCATGGCAGATTTATAACTCAAGAACGGCGAACGCTCAAGTGCGTTTCCGCGACGAGGCGGCGCAGCGCGGGCGAAGTCCGCAACCGGCGCGGGCGGTAATTTGGAAATTGTTCAATGTGTAAATTCACGAGCCTATTCTAGTTTCAAATCGCGAAGTGCAAAGCGGAAAGTGAAATAGATATTAAATAAAAAACACTAACCACCTTATTACTTTTGACGAGATGCTTTTAATGCAACGGCTTTATCTTGATCGGCCAGCGCTCCATCCAAATCACCTTTGGATTTTCTTGCATCACTACGAGCAAAGTAAGTGCTGTAGGCATAAAAACTATCAGGCATAATTTCAATGGATTTGGTGTAATCAGCAATAGCACCGTCCAAGTCATTTTTGGATTTTTTTGCATCGCCACGGCCACGGTAAACGAAAGAATAGTTGAGCCTAAGTTCACTGACGTTTTTCACTTCCCAGCGATTGAAGTATGCCGGAGTCAGATTAGGTTTGAGTTCAATAACTTTGGCGTAATCGGCAATCGCCTCATCCCAATCTTGTTTCTCTTGCTCATCAAGGCCGCGGTAGTAATAGGCTTCAACGTATTCGGGTTTGAGTTCAATCGCTTTATTGTAATCAGGCAGTCCTCCAAAAAGGCGGCCTGTTGCTTCCAGCGCGATGCCTCGAAAGACATAAGTTTCAGCATAATTAGGTTTGAGTTCAATCGCCTTGTTGTAGTCGGCCAGCGCACTTTCCCAATCGCCTTTTGCTTGCTTTGCACGACCACTAACAATGTAGCTGTTAGCACTGTCGGGTTGTTTGATCTCACCAAAAAAGTGGCGGTAGAATAAAATAGGCGCAATGAACAGAAACAAAACAGTCAGCGACCAAAAAGTTTTTCTGACACTAATTTGTTTTAGGATGAAAACGATGCGTTTTACGAATCTTTCATTGATGCCAAAATTTCTGTTGGGGTTTGATACTAATTTGGCTTTTTTCGCCAAAAAAACATAACGAATAGTGGCAACGGCAGCAGATAGAACGTAAAGCACGCTCCATACAACGCCAGTTGCAATCACTTCCCAAATCCCTGCGTGAGATCTCGTCGGATCTTGATAAGCGAAACCATCAACCAAACCAGACATTACACTATCAATAAAAACAAAGACGACCGGAACAATCGCCGCGCCGCCTTCACCAGCAACGCCAGTCGGAGTAATTACGAGCGCAATAAAAAATGTGACAGGAACTAGCCGCAACCAAATCGCCAAATTTTTCGTCAGAAACCATGACAGTCGGGCGATCCACAAAACCACAATGATAATTAAAATAAACATACCCACACAATGGTTTGTTGTTTAATAGTAAAATGACTATGCGGTCGCTAAAAACTTTATCAAGAAAAAGTTAGACGTGGATTTCACGAATTAAAAAGGCACGAAGTTTTTCGCTTCGTGCCTTTGTGTATTGGTGGTTGAAAAAATCAGGCCTTGCCGCCGAAGGTCACGAAATCGTCCAGGTCAAGCCAGTCGAACCACGTCGCGATGTCCTCGCGCTTGGGCGCGATTTTGGAAACCTGCTCGTTGTAATATCCGCGCGATTCCACGTCCGTCGGCACGCGCTGCTCGGCGAAATCCGACCACGCGGCGATTTCCAGTTCGCTGTGTTTGTGCTTCGCGTTTTTCCCGATCCATGCCAGAACTTCGCCGTCGCCTTTGCCCAGTTGCTTTTTCAATTTTTCGGGATCAATGCCGGCGAATTCCAGAAACCGCTGGTCGAGCGGACAGGCATAATGATACTCGCCGTTTTTTCCGGCGACGGTCGCGCGGCCTTTGTCGAGCATCCGCGGCAGGATGACATAGCCGCCCAGCCGCACGCGCGGGCTGCGCGGCGGGAATTTCGTGAGGTCAGGTGTGTGTAATGACATAATTGTTCCTACAGTTTTGGTTTCAGTTTCAATCGGTCGCCCTTGAGTTTTGCGACGGTGTTCAACTTGCACGCAAAATGCCGAATTGCAAGTGTCGCAAATTTTTTTTATCCTGCGTTCGTGAAACACTCTGGCAAAGCCCTGTTCGCCGCGTTGAAGATGGCCGGCTGGTCGGGCGTGGCGGTGCTCGCGTTGCTGGTCGCCGCCTTTCTGGGTAAAATTATCGGCGCCGTGATTTTGGACGCGGCGGGCGTCCTGGCGGGGTTGTGGGTGTTGTTCGCGCTGTTCACGCTTTATTTTTTCCGCGACCCCGACCCGCTGGTGCCGACCGGCCAAAATCTAGTCGTCGCGCCCGGCCATGGCAAGGTGGACGCGATTGACACGACGACGGAACCCGATTTCATGGGCGGCGAATGCCAGCGCGTCTCGATTTTTCTTTCCGTGATTGACATCCACGTCCAAAACGCGCCGGTGACCGCGCGCGTCGCCTATTTCAAACACACGCCCGGCCAGTATCTCAACGCGCTGAATGCCGACTCGGCGAAGTTCAATGAAAATGTTTTGCTCGGCCTCGAATCCACCGAGCCGTCCGGCGAAAAAATCGGCGTGCGGCTCATCGCCGGTTTGATTGCGCGGCGCATCGTGCCGTGGGTGCAGCAAACGACGCCGTCAAACGCGGCGAACGCATCAGCCTCATCCAGTTCGGCTCGCGCGTGGACGTTTATCTGTCGCGCAAAGCCACAATCAAGGTGAAGCTCGGCGACAAAGTGATCGGCGGCGAAACGGTGATTGCTTCCTTCGACTAAAATGAGCGAGCCAATTTCTCAAAAACCGCCGCCCGAAGATTCGGACGCGAAACTGAAAATATATTTTCTGCCCAACCTGCTGACGGCGGGAAATCTGTTCTGCGGCTTCGTCGCGCTCACAAAAATTGTCGAGGCCGACCCGAACAGCTTCGAGTATTTCGGCCAGATCAAGCTTGCGCTCGCATTCATCCTGCTCGCGTGCATTTTCGATCTGTTCGACGGCCGCGTCGCGCGCATGGGCGGCGTGGAAAGTCCGTTTGGGCGCGAATTTGATTCGCTTGCCGATTTGATTTCCTTCGGCGTCGCGCCCGCGTTTCTCGTCCAGCGCGTCGTGCTGCGGGACACTTTCAGCGATTATCCCCAATTAAATCAGGTCAGTTGGTTTATCGCCTCGATTTATTTGTTGTGCGGCGCGTTCCGGCTGGCGCGGTTCAACTGCCTCGCCGCGATGCCCAGCAACAGCACGAACAAGGATTTTCTTGGTTTTCCAATTCCGTCCGCCGCCGGACTGGTCGCGTCGCTGACATTGCTCATCATCCATTTCAACGAAAAGGAAAAAAGCCTCGGTCATTGGAATTATCTGATCGCCGCCGTCCTGGTTTTTCTGTCGGCGATGATGGTCAGCACCGTGCGTTATCCAAGTTTCAAATTGCTCGGACTGCGTTCGTCCACGACTTTTCTGAAAATTATCACCGGCGCGCTGTTCGTCGGCTGCATTTTGATCTTGCGCGAGAAAATCCTTTATTACGTTTTACCCGCGTTTTTCACCGCATATTTGGTTTACGGTTTCGTCCGACCGAGCCTCTCTCGCGCGTGGCGGCGCGAAATCGAAGACGAGGACGACGAGCCGGACGCGGCCGATTAGCCATGCTGGATTCACATCCCATTTTACTTGCCGGAATCGCGGGGTTTTTTTGCGGCCTGATTTTTTCCTCGATCCCGTTCGGCCCCGTCAACCTGACCATCCTCAACGAAGGCGCGCAACGCGGCTTTCTTTGGGCGTGGCTCATCGGCTTTGGCGCCTCGGCGATGGAGACGATCTACTGCGCCTTTTCGTTCACCAGCTTCTCCTCGCTGCTGGATCACGGCATCGTGCAGGCCTTCATGCAGGTGTTCAGCTTTGTGTTCCTGATTTTTCTCGGCGTCAAGTTTCTCCTGGCCCAGTCCGTGAAAATGCCGAGCAAGCTCGGTGCCGCCTCGGAAAAAATCGAGACGCGCATCGAGCAGAAGTTTCATCCGCACTCGGCCTTCATGACCGGTTTTGTGCGCGTGCTCGGCAACCTCGGCGTGCTGCTGTTCTGGATCGTCCTGGCGGCCAACCTGATGACGCGCGAGTGGGTGGATGGCGATTCGTTTGCCGCCAAGGCCGCGTGCGTCGGCGGCGTCGCGCTTGGCACAAACACCTGGTTTCTGGGCTTGAGTTTCGGCGTGTCGCGCGGTCACGGACGGTTCAGCGAAAAGACGCTGTTGCGCCTGCAGCATTTTTCCGGCGTCTGCCTCATCATTTTCGGGCTGCTCCAGGGCACGCACATCGCGTGGCAGTTGGCCAAACACAACCGGCATCATCCCCAGCCGGAATACCGGGTGGAACCGGATACGAACAATAATTAATTTATGCTTAAAGCCGGAATCGTCGGACTGCCCAACGTGGGCAAATCAACTTTGTTCAACGCCCTCACGCGCTCGCGCAAGGCCGAGGCCGCGAACTATCCGTTCTGCACCATTGACCCGAACGTCGGCATCGTCACCGTGCCGGACGCGCGGCTCGAAGTGCTCAAGAACATCGCCAAAACTTCCGTGATCATTCCGGCGGCGGTGGAGTTCGTGGACATCGCCGGCCTCGTCAAAGGCGCGGCGGCGGGCGAAGGTTTGGGCAATAAATTTTTGACCCACATCCGCGAAGTGGACGCCATCGTGCAGGTCGTGCGCTGCTTCGAGGACGCGGACATCCATCACGTCGCGGGCAACATTGATCCCATCCGCGACATCGAGACCATCACGACCGAATTGGTGCTCGCCGATCTGGAAGCCGTGCAAAAACGTCTCGCCAGCGTCGCCAAAGACGCCAAGCGCGGCGACAAGGAAGCGCTCGCGCAGGAAAATGTCCTGAAAAAAATCGAGCCGCATCTCAACGCCGGCAAACCCGCGCTCACGCTCGAACTCACGCCGGAAGACAAAGCCGTCTCGCGTCTGTTCTGGCTGATGACCGACAAGCCGACGATTTTTGCGTGCAACGTGAAGGAATCCGATTTGGCGACGGCGGACAAAAATCCGTTCGTCCTCAAAGTCCGCGAATACACGAAGAGCCATTTCGCCTGCGAAGCCGTCGTCATCAGCGCGCAGATTGAAAGCGATTTGATTGATTTGTCCGACGCCGAGGCGAAGGAATTTTTGAAGGAACTCGGCGTGGCGAATCCGGCGTCGGCGCGCTCATCCGCGCGACGTATCATCTGCTCGGCCTGCGGACGTATTTCACGGCGGGCGAAAAAGAAGTCCGCGCGTGGACGATCCACAACGGCGACACCGCGCCGAAAGCCGCCGGCGTCATCCACTCCGATTTCGAGCGCGGCTTCATCAAGGCCGAGACCGTGGCTTACGACGATCTGGTGAAACTGGGTTCCGTCGCCGCCGCGCGCGAAAAAGGTTTGTATCGGATGGAAGGCAAGGAATACGTCGTGAAAGACGGCGACGTGCTGCTGTTCAAGTTT
>CAVTVI010000022.1:0-16290 GCA_963738175.1 uncultured Verrucomicrobiae bacterium | reverse complement strand
GTCCGCGCACAAGCGGGCGCGGCAGTGACTGCGGAAATGGATGCTCCAATCTTTATGGTGGAATCGCGCGCCGGAAACGCCTGCGGGATTTGGATGACTACCAGTCTTTAACCGTCCGCTGGTTCTGCTCTGGTTTTCCCTGCGGCTTCAGTTGAAGAACTTGCTCGTCGCCCTTCTGTGCGTCCAACAAACGTTTCGCCTCCTCCGGCGTCATTTGTCCCGGCGCAACCGGCTGGCCTTCGGCATTCTGTTTGTCCGGTTTCTCGCCATCCTTCATTTCACCCGCCGGCTTTTGCTGCTCTGGCTTTTTTTGAGCCTCATCTTTTTTCTCGCCGGATTGATTTTGCTTTTGCTGGTCTTGCTGATTTTTCTGGTCGTTGGAATTTTTCTGCGACTGCTGCTGCTTTGACTGGCTTTGCTGGTTCTGTTGTTGTTGCGATTGATTCTGCTGGTTTTGTTGATTTTGTTGTTGCTGTTGTTTCAGCAACTCCTCCAGTTTTTTTAATTTTGCATCGTCAGGATAAATTTTCAAACCACCCTCCACCTTTTCCAGCGCGGCTGGAATGTTGTTGGAAATGTAGAATTGCGCCCCGCCGTTGAAAAAATCCTCGGCGGTTTGCGCTCGCGCAGCCAGTGCCACCAGCAGCAGGCTAACGCTGATTGGGAGTAACAATCGCATCAATGTCCTTCAGTTTTTTGACGTAGTCTTGAAATTGTTTGGCCGCGATCTTGTTCTGCGCGAGCTGTTCCATGATTTCCAGCGCCCGATGAAATTCCGCGCGCCGAACCGCGTCATCCGCCTCCATTTTCGCGCGGCGCATCGCCTCGCGCAGTTGCGCGATCAAATCAAGCTGGCTTTTCACGAAAGCAAAATTGAACGCCGCGTCCGCGTCGTTCGTGTTCAACTGCACCGCGTGCGCGTAATTTTGCAGCGCGTTTGTCCACGTTTCGGTCATCGCGTCCAACCCTTCGGCGCTCGGCGCAAATTTCAGTTCGCCCATCCGGTAAAACGTGTTGCCCAGGTTGTAAAACGCCTGCTGCTGTAATTTCAAATCGGGCGACAGCGTCACCGACTGGAAATCCTGCAACGCCGCGTCATAATTTGTGGCGCGATATGCCGCCGCGCCCGCGTTGAAAACCAAACGCAAATCGTTCGTCTGGATTTCCGCCAACCGCGAAAATTCCGTCAATGCGTTTGTGTAATTGCCGGATTTATAATCACTCAACGCGCTTGCGGGCGAAGCTTCTGCGGCAAGCGGCAAAAATACAATTGCGAAGAGCGCGGCGATTGCCGCTGCTTTGCCTTTTGACTTGGTGGCCGTCTGCAAAGACCGTTCCGGCAAAAACATTTCCGCCAGCAACAGTAGAATTGCCGCGCCCAGCGGCCACTGAAATTGCTCGTGATAACGCTTCATCAATTTTTCATTGCCTTCCGACTTCGGCAACGGCTCCAGCCCGCGCTCGTAAAGCGTGTCAATCGTGTCCGCGCCGCGCAACGGCAGATAAAATCCGCCCGTCGCGCCGGCGATTTGCTGCAATAAATTTTCATTCAAGTGCGACTTCACCACGTTGCCTTGTTCGTCACGGACGTAATCCGAATTTCCGTTCGCGTCCGTCACGCGGATCAAATCACCGGCGGCGGTCCCGATTCCAATGGTGAAAATTTTCAATCCTTCCTTCGCCGCATTTTTTGCCGCTTCCAGCGCCTCGCTTTCATTCACGTTGTCCTCGCCGTCGGTGAGAAGCACCAAAATCTTGTAATGATCTTTTTCCTTGAATGCCGTGAGCGCCGTGTTGATGGCTTCGGCGATCGCCGTGCCGCCTTGCGGAATGGAATTCACGTTCAGCGCCTGCACGCTTTGCTGGAACGCCGTGTTGTCCGTCGTCAGCGGACATTCCAAAAATGCGTCGCCCGCGAACGCGACCAGCCCCATGCGGTCGGTGGCCGCCTTTTGCATCAATTCCAGCGCGGCGAGTTTCGCGCGTTCGAGGCGGTTCGGGCGCGATGTCCGTCGTCAGCATGGATTTTGAAGTGTCCACCGCGACGACGATGTCCAGTCCGCGCTGCTCGACTTCCTGCAAATCAAACCCGTATTGCGGTCGCGCCAGCGCGATGATCAAAAAGGCGACGGCCAAAATCAAAAGCGCGAAGCTCAATTTTCTCCGCCGCAATGAAACCCCGACCGTCAGTTGCGACAACAACCGCGCTTCGACAAATTGCGTCAGCAGCTTCTCCCGCGAGCGCATCGCCCACCAAAAAAACAGCGCCAGCGCCGGCGGAATCACCAGCAGCAGCCAAAGTAAATTTTTGCTCTCAAATTGCATCTTCAAATCGTAAATCGTGGATCGCAAATGATAAATTTCACGGCAGCCTCCGCAAAATCGTTTGTCCCAGTCCCAATTCAATCAACAGCAACGCCAGTCCCGCCCAGACGAACCACGGGAACAATTCCTGAAATTCCGCGTATTTGTTGACGATCGCCTCGGTTTTTTCCAGCTTGTCAATGTCCGCGTAGATTTGCTGGAAATGTTCCGCCGTGTCCGCGCGATAATAATTTCCGCCGGTCGCGTCCGCGATTTTTTGCAGCGTGGTTTCATCCACGTCCACCGGCATGTCCTGATAAATCGTTTCGCCGGTGTAGGGATTTTTGCCGACGGGCATCGGTGCCACGCCGTTCTTGCTGACGCCGATGGTATAAACCTTCACGCCCAGCGCCTGCGCCGCCTGCGCCGCCATGAGCGGCTGGATTTTGCCGGAATTATTTTCTCCGTCGGTCATCAAGATCACGGTCTTGCTCTTCGCCTTGACGTTACGCATTTGATTGAGCGCCGTGGTCAACGCGTCGCCAATCGCCGTTGCATTCGGATTGATCGAGCCGATTTCGAGCCGGTCTAGATTCTCCTGCAAAAAATCATGGTCCAGCGTCAGCGGCGTGGCGATGAAGGCCTGCGTCGCAAAAACGACGAGGCCGAGCCGGTCGCCCGGTCGTTTATCAATGAAATCTTTCAAGATCGAACGCGCCATGTTGAAACGGTTCACGCGCTTGCCGTCCACCACAAAATCTTCCGACATCATGCTGCCCGACAAATCGAACGCGACGACGATGTCCACGCCGCTGGCCTTCACGGTCGTCGTGCTTTTCATCAAACGCGGTTGTGCGAACGCGACGATGAACAACGCCAGCGCCAGCCAGCGCAGCGCCGCTAAAAACGCGCCGGCGTGCGAACGTCGTTTCTGCGTCAAACCCTCGACCAGTTTCACCGACGAATACAAAAATGCCGGCGGCGAACCGCGTTTGCCTTTCAGCCACGCCAAAAAAGGCAGCAACAGCAGTAGCAAAAGAAAATATGGATGAGCGAAAACCATTTTTGATTTACGATTTTTGACTTGCGATTTCTGTCGGCTGTTCGCCTTCCGCTTTTGTTTCGCGCGGCTCGGTTTCTTCAACGAGTTTTACCGCTGCGCCGTGAAGTTCGCGCAATTCATTTTCGCGCGGCTCGTATTTGGCAAATTTCACGAGGTCGCAGCTTTCCAGAAATTTGCCGAGCGATTCTTTTTGTTCCGGCGCCAGCAAATCCGTCCCGCCGAGTTCGCGCAGGAATTCCTCGGTCGTCCGCTCCGGCGCGCGAAAATTGAAACGCTCTTCCAAATAAGTCCGTGCGGTATCCGAGACCGCGATGACAAACGGCTTCGGCTGCGAAATCAACGCCAGCGCTTCCGACAATTTTTGCTTCGCGCGGACGTGCGCCGGAATCGGCGGCGCGATTGAGACGTGTGTCACGCGTTTTAGAAAATATCGCCAGGCCAGCAAGAGCAAAGTCGTGACAACCAGTGCGCCGAGCGTCCACCACAGCCATTCCCAGCCATTGGAAATTTCCAACGGCGGCTTGATGTCGCGGATGTCGTTCGCAACTTGTGTTGCGTTGGTGGTCATTAATTTATTAGCCGCGCAGCCTCCGTTTTTCCCTCGTTTCAAAAAATCGGCCGAGCGTCGCGCCGAATAAGCTTCGTCCGTGCGCAATTGGATCGAATCAATTCCGGACGGACCGAAATTGCCGCGCCAATCGCGATCAATTTTTGCTGACGCAAGGCGAACGCATCGCGACTGCTCGCGCTCGCCGGTATTCAGTTCCAGAATTTCCCCGGTTTCCGCGTCTTCCAAAATCAAACGGCCGAGTTGCGGGCAATTCCAGTTCGTATCTGTCCGTGATTTGCACGGCTACGACATCGTGCTTGCGATTCGGCATGC
Organism: uncultured Verrucomicrobiae bacterium; assembly: GCA_963738175.1. Lineage (GTDB taxonomy): Bacteria > Verrucomicrobiota > Verrucomicrobiia > Limisphaerales > UBA11358 > UBA11358. The sequence continues at coordinate 12,040 of CAVTVI010000022.1, read as the reverse complement.
GCAATCGACGTTTGCAATTACCTTCGGTAGCGCGCCACTGCTCTGCCGAATTTAGAAAATCGGAAATCACGACGGCGATTGCGCGATGCGACTGCACGCGCATCAAAAATTCCAACGCGATTCTCAAATCCGTCCCGCGCCGTTTCGGTTCAAAAAATAAAACTTCGCGGATGACGCGCAAAACGTGACTGCGGCCTTTGCGCGGCGGAATAAATTTCTCAACCTCGTCGGAAAAAAGAATCAGGCCGACCTTGTCATTGTTGCGAATTGCGGAAAAGGCGAGCACGGAGGCGATTTCCGCCGCGAGTTCGCGTTTGGACTGGTCGCGCGAGCCGAACAGGCCGGAGCCGCTCACGTCCACGACGAGCATGAGCGTGAGTTCACGCTCCTCGACGAACTTCTTGATGAACGGATGATTCATCCGCGCGGTGACGTTCCAGTCAATCGCGCGCACGTCGTCGCCGGGCTGGTATTCGCGCACCTCGTCGAAGTTCATGCCCTGGCCCTTGAAGACGGAATGGTATTGGCCCGCGAGCGTTTCGGTCACGATGCGGTTCGTGCGCAGCTCGATCTGCCGGATTTTTTTGAGAATCTCGCGGGGAATCATGCCGGGGAAAATGATGAAGGTTGAATGGCGAATGATGAATTCGAGTGGCGCAAAAACTCAGCTTGCGCGAATGAATCAAAAGAGTAAATTGCCGCCATGAGTGCGGCCCAAGTTTTGGAACAAATCAACAAGCTTCCATTCGAGGAACAATACGAAGTCTTCGCGCAGCTCCGCGATGAATTTGACCCCGAACTCACGCCGGAACAAATCGCGGAGCTGGAACGCCGCGCCGCTGAAGCGCGGGCACACCCCGAACGCTGCCGGCCGCTTGAAGATGTCATGGCGGATATTGAAAAACGGTATCGCGCCAAAAAATGAGTTTTCAAGTCGCCTTCCAAGCCGAGGCCGAGACGGAGTTCAACGAGGCGATTTCTTGGTATGATTCCCAAACGGACGGGGTGGGTCAAATATTTGCGCGCGAAGTTTACGCCACACTTTCTGAAGCCGCCAAAGATCACGAACGATTTCCATTCGCCGGGCCAACTACCCAAAAGATTAAAATGCTGAACTGGCCGTATTCCATCTACTTCACGCTGCTTGATAATTCGCCCGTAATGATTGTGGTTTCTGTTTTCCACGGTGCGCGGAATCCGGCGGAGTTGCGGCGACGGCTGAAATGAAAAGCCCGCGAGCGTTTCGGTCACGATGCGGTTCGTGCGCAGCTCGATCTGCCGGATTTTTTTGAGGATCTCGCGGGGAATCATTTCTGAAAAATTTGTTTTGTTTCTGGCGTTCCAACAAATCGCCAATGCCACGGCTCGTAATTTACTCCGCGCGAATTATTTCGCGGAAAAGATAATTCAAAACTAAACTGCGCCGCGTTTTGTTGCAGCCAGTCGAACGCGCGCGTTTGCTCGAACGGCGGTTCGACGTCGCAAGCCGGATTTTCTTCGTCGCCCAAATCAATTGCTAAACCTGTGTGATGTTCGGAATTTCCTGGCCGCGCTACCCAACGAACGGCAACATCTTCTGAACCGTATTTTGCAACCGCTTTCTGGAAAAGCATTTCCTGATATGCAATTGTGCGAAAACCGGAAATTGGAATAATTGTGATGCCGATGTTGCGGGCTTGAGTCATTAAATCCCGCAACGCAGCAGCAGCGTCGGCGCGCATTTTTACTTTTCGCCCGCTTTGCCGGTATTCGCCCACGACGACCAATTCATTTTCGTTTGCTTCAATCATCACGGCACAGGCAGTTCATCAAAGATTTTCTGGATGACCGTTTCGCTGGTTTTTTCCTCGGCCTCGGCTTCGTAGGTGATGGCCACGCGGTGGCGCAGCACGTCCATGCCGATGCTTTTCACATCCTGCGGCGTCACGTAGCCGCGGCCTTTCAGGAACGCGTAGGCCTTGGCCGCCAGCGTCAGCGCGATGGTCGCGCGCGGCGACGCGCCGAGCTGGATGAAATCCTTCACCGCGATCTTGTAATGATCCGGGTCGCGCGTGGCGCAGACGAGGTCCACGATGTAATCCTTCACCTTGTCGTCCACGTAAATGTCGTTGATGATTTCGCGCGCCTTGAGAATTTGCTGCGGCGTGACGACCGCGCTGCAAGTGGGCGTGCCGCACGTTTTCGCCATCGTCTTCGAGAATCTGCCGCTCCTCAGCGCGCGTCGGATAACCGATTTTCAATTTCAACATGAACCGATCCACCTGCGCTTCGGGCAACGGATAAGTTCCTTCTTGCTCAATCGGATTTTGCGTCGCCAAAACCAAAAACGGCTCTTCGAGCTTGTAAGTATTTTCGCCGATGGTGACCTGCTTTTCCTGCATGGCTTCGAGCAGCGCGCTCTGCACCTTGGCGGGCGCGCGATTGATTTCGTCGGCGAGAATGAGATTCGCGAAGACCGGGCCTTTGCGAGTGGTGAAGCCGCCGGATTGCGGATTGTAAATCTGCGTGCCGATGACGTCGGCGGGCAGCATGTCCGGCGTGAATTGCAGGCGCGAAAATTTCACGCTGATGCACGCGGCCATGGATTTGACGGCCAGGGTTTTCGCCAAACCGGGCACGCCTTCGAGCAAAACGTGGCCGTTTGCGAGCAGGCCGATGACCAGCCGCTCGGTCAGATAATTCTGCCCGACGATGACCTTGCCGAGTTCGTTAAACAGCGGGTGCGTGAACGCGCTCGCTTCCTTTACCGCTTCGTTGATCGCATTGATTCCTGTGCTCATTTTTAATTTTATTTCCGATGGACGACATTCTGACAAATGACCGCAAAACTTGTTCAAGCGAAAATTCGCTTTGGCAGCACCCGCGTCTCGCGGGTCAAATCCGGCGTCTCGCCGGATTTCTGTCCAACTACCATTCATAATATTAGTTCAACGAAATTTTCGGTGAGACACCGAAAATCACCCGCGAGACGCGGGTGCTACTTCAAAATAATCAAGCGCCGGGCAAAACTTCAACTTGCTTCCTGCTCAGCCAGCCAATTTTTCCAGAACCATCGGCGACTTGAATCCAATCGTCATGCCGATCCAAAACTGAAAGTTCCGCGCCGTCACGAGTCGTGAATGCGCTTTGCGCATCGTCAAACGGCCCGCTGCGCGCCGTCACTTGTCGGCGGACATGACGACCGACGCGTTTGCCTTGAAAAATGATTCGCGACTTGAACGCCCAGAATTGTGCCGGAAAAAATAGTCAGCGCGGCAAAAATCCAAGTCGCACTTTTCAATTTTGCCGCGAGCGCGGGACGAATCTGTTTCGCGGCGAGCAAAAGAAACGTCAGCCAAAATGCAATCGCCGCGAAAACCGTCCATTCGTTCAGCGAAAGATTGCCAGGCCAGTTTTGCCAGAAACTTTCGCGCACCGTCGCGCCCTGGACTTGATTGCGGACGAACGCAAGATTCGCGCGGATTTCTGAATCGCGCGGCGCGAGCAATTCCGCGCGGCGAAACGCGGCAATCGCCTTGCCGAGATTTCCCGATTTGAATTCGGCGTTGGCATAATTGAACAACAAGGCCGGTGACTGCGCGCCGGATTGCAACATGGTTTCATAAGCCTTTGCGGCTTCGGGAAATTTCCCTTCGGCGTAAAATTTGTTTGCCGTTGAAAAATCCGCAGCCACATCCGCCGCGAAAAGTTTTCCAGCAAAAACCAGCGCAAGCAAAATGGCAGAAATTTTTATCATGCCTTCACCTCCTGAAGTTCGCGGACGGCTTTTTCAAATTGCGCGGCAACGGAATTCAATTCGCTCGTGCCGCGCACTGGCGCATAACGCGCCTGATTGCAAAGCTGGAAACAGTTCGCGCAAATCCGTTGCGTACAGTTTCCGACACGCTGCGCAAAAGGGAATTTTCTTCGACGACATTTTCCGTGATCGCTGTCGCCGGGACAATCCAGCCGTTCGCCAAGTTGCTCCTGCAACAAGCGAAACAGCAGCGCAAAAAATTCCTCGGAATTATTTTGCGCGGCGAATTTTTTCAAATCGGCGATTCCGTTTTGAACCAATTTTTCGACGGCCATTTTCCGGCGCAAGCGCGGATTGTTCGCCAGATTATCCGCGCGTTTGCGCCAGATAAATGCGGCGAGAAAGGCAATGACGGGCAAAGTTTGCAGCGCTAAGAAATTTTGATTGCGCGATGAGCGGAGCATTTTTTGTTTCAAGCATTCCGAGATTTTCCTTGATGGGCAAAATGTCCTGCGGCGTCTGATTTTCCGCAGCGGAATTTTTGTTTGCGGCGATGACTGGCATGACCGTTGCGCCACCGGAATGGATGGCGAGTGGCACGGGTGGTTGCGTCAGCGTGTGATATTTGCCGTCGTCGGGATTGAAGAAGGAAAATGAAAACGGCGGCAGCTCATGCACGTCCGTGTTTTGCGGCGTGACAATTTCTTCAAAGGTTTTGCTGCCTTCAAGGCCAAGCTGGTCGGTAATTTCAACCTTCGACGTGGGCGGGAAGGTTTTGAAATCGTTCCAGGCGGTCTGGTTCGGTAGCGTGATGGCGTCGAGCGCGCCGCGCCCGGAAATCTGCACGCGCACGGTGATGGGATCGCCAACCGCGACATTCGTCGGTCCGGCGGTCACCGTCATCGCGAAATTGCCGACGGCGCCGCTGAAATCCGACGGAACATTTTCCGCCGGCAGCGGCAGCGATTCCGCCTGGAGCGTCGCCGTGGCGAGCGAAATCTGTTTCTGTTCGCCCTGATTAAAAAATTGCCGGAGGAACGGGTCGCCCTGATCGTTGGGCGAAGGAACCACAAAAGTCGCGTTCGCGGTGAAAGGCCCGAGACTCAACGTGCCGCTTTTCACGGCGGTCAACGCAAAGGTCAATGGAATGACGGCATAAATATGGTTGCCGATCTGCGCGCGCTGTTGCTGGCCCTGGGCCATTTTGCCGACGGTGAAACCATCGGCCGGCTGGCCGGTGAACTGGAAGTTGCCAAAGTTTTGCGCATCGTCGCGCACGCAGACTTGCAATTGCGCGGTGAGCATCTGGCCGACGTAGACATTTTTCCGGGGCAGCGAAAGTTTCATGAACGCGATTTCCGAACCGGAATTCACTTGGACGGCGGGCGGTGTGTTGGGCTGCGTCACGGTCAATTTAATCGGCGCGGTGGAAAGTTGCTGGCCGTTCACGTCGGCGGTCAGTGCGGGAATGGTGAACTCGCCGGCCTGTCGCGCGGTGATGGAAAATGTGACGGTCACGGTCGAGCTCATCGCGCCGTTAATAATGCTGACATTTTGTGAAGTGCCAGTCTGGACGATTTGCAGCCCGGGAACACTCGGCGTTGGAACATTTTTCGACTGGCCACCCTCGAACGACAGCGAGAGCGTCGCCTGTTCGCCGAGCGCGATGGCGTCGCGGTCAAGCGATGCGGTGAAGTTCGCCGCGCCCGCCAAACTTGCCGTTGCCAAAATCAAAGCCACGGCGGCTGAAAGGAAATTCAGCCTGCGATTGTTATCGCGAAGGAATTTTCCTGTGAAACGGAGTCCCATGTCTTGCTCCACCGATTTGCAGTAATGCGTTTTGTCCAACGAATCAGACCGTGCGCCGGGCGGAATGTTCACAATTTATGTGATGCAAAATAAATTTTCTTTTGAATACGGGCAGGGTTGTCGCATAGTCTGCTATTCAGGCATCGGCATATTGACCGCCAGTAGAAGTCGCCGGTATTAATTTTGTTTTGCATCTGCTGCAGCTTAATCAAGCCGGTTCAGTTTTGTCGAACATAAGTTGAATTTGCGCCCCGTCTACAGGCCGGGTGTTTGATGGCAAATTTACGCCTGCGACGCGATGGGAAAAAGGGTTTTGTTTGCGTGGAAGGTTGCCGTGTCCCAAAAATTTACACTTGCGTCAGCAGGTTGGACATTGGGCGATAACGGATTTTTCGGCAAAGACGGCCGACTGGTCTGGAATTGACGACTTGATCCGGAATTTATTGAACAAATTGAAGAAAAATGTTGTCCAACGATTGCGTTTGAGCATATGGCACCAACTCTGCTACGATGACGCATATGCGGTTGCGACGGGCAATGAAGTGAACAAAGCTGCAATCATAATAACCCGCCTGTCGCGCTGTTCACGCCGCCTGAAAACGAAAGAAAACAAAAAATGAAGACAATGAAAAACATCCGCAAGGCCGGCTTCACGCTGGTGGAAATCATGATCGTCGTGGCCATCATCGGCCTCTTGGCGGCCATCGCGATTCCGAACTTCGTGAAAGCCCGTGCGACCTCGCAGGCCAACGCCTGCATCAACAACCTCCGCCAGATTGACGCGGCGGCCAACCAGTGCGCGCTGGAGAACAAAAGTGACCACCGGTCAGGCCATCACCTTCCCGAGCGACTTGACACCCTATATCAAGTTGAACGCGAACAGCAGCATTCCGCCCTGTCCGGCCAGCGGCACTTATACCGACCCTTCCGTGGGTTCGCAACCGAAGTGCAATCTCAGCGACACGGTTACTCCGAAGCACGTTCTGCCGTAATCTAAATCCAGTTTGAATCACAAGCCCGGGGCGAAAGCTCCGGGCTTTTTTTTGGCAAAGCAAGTGCGCATGGCGGGCATATAATCTAAATTAGACGGTTTCCTCTTGGATAATTGGCATCAGTGCTGCTAGTTTTAACCCGATGCGGTCGTGTCAGGCAATCTGTGAACTGTTCCGTAATTATTATAACCCGCCTGCCATGTTGTTCACGCCGCATATTGAAAAAATATGAAAACCGTTGAAACCCCTGATAAAAAGGGCTTCACGCTGGTGGAAATCATGATTGTGGTAGCCATTATTGGTTTGCTGGCAGCCATCGCGATTCCCAACTTCGTGCACAGCCGCGCCAAATCACAGGCCACCGCCTGCATCAACAATATGCGGCAGATTGATTCCGCCATCCAGCAGTTTTCCATGGAAACCGGGAAAAAAGCCGGAGATACAATCAATTATCCTAGTGACATCACGCCTTACATCAAATTGAACGTCAACAGCAGCATTCCAAGCTGTCCGGCTTCAGGCACATACATTCCAACTTTGGTCGGGAATATACCCTCGGTTTTGTGCACGCTCAGCGACACGGTTGATCCGGCCCACATCCTGCCGTAATCGTAAATTCAGCCGCCGCAAAAGCCCGAAGCCAAAAAACTTCAGGCTTTCTTTTTTTAACGGGTTGTTTCGTCACCGTTCACCTCTTGACCGCAGTTGAAATTTGTATTAGAAAATGACCCGTGATTTTCAACCACTTGAGTCTGCCATGAGCGTCATTCTTAAGACCGAAAAACTCCGCGTTGAATTCTCCAGCCGCGAATTCCGGCAGGCCACCAAAGTCGCCTTGACCGGACTTGATTTGGAAATCAGCGCCGGAGAAGTCTTTGGCTTCCTCGGACCCAACGGCGCGGGCAAGACCACCACGATGAACGTCCTGCTCGGCTTCGTCCCGCCGACCAGCGGCGCGGCGTATCTGTTCGGCATTGACGTTCGCCAGCCCATCGCGCGCCAGCGCATTGGCTATCTGCCGGAGATGACGTATTACTATAAATTTCTAACCGCCGAGGAATTGCTCCGTTTCTACGCAAAAATTTTCGGCCTGCCGCGCGGCGAAACGGACAGGCGCATTGACCAGTTGCTCAAACTCGTCGAACTCGAACACGCGCGCAAACGCCCGATTAAGTCTTACTCAAAGGGAATGCAACAGCGCGTCGGCCTCGCGCAGGCGCTCATCAACAATCCCGATTTGCTGATTCTCGACGAGCCGACCAGCGGCCTCGACCCGTTGGGCCGCATGAAAGTCCGCGAAATTATTCAACGACTCAAAAACGAGGGTAAAACCGTTTTCTTTTCATCGCACGAACTTGGCGAAGTCGAGACCGTCTGCGACCGCGTCGCCATCATCCATCAAGGCGAACTGAAAGCCGTCGGCCGTGTCAATGAAATCACCGGCGCGCACGCCAACCTTGAAAAGGCGTTTTTGGACATCATCGGCTATCAACCGCAAACCGCACCATGAGAAATATTTTTGCCGTCGCCGGCATCGTCATCAAGGAATTGTATCGCCGGAAGGATTTCTACGTCCTGTTCATTCTGACCGTGGTCATCTGCCTGATCATGGCCTCCGTCAACATTTTCAACGACAAGCAGATCATCCGCTACCTCAAGGAACTGTGCCTACTGCTCATCTGGGTTTCGTCGCTCGTCATCGCCATCACCACGACTGCACGGCAAATTCCGGCGGAACGCGAACAACGCACCTTGCTGCCGCTGCTCGCCAAGCCGCTGACTCGGATGCAATTGATTTTCGGGAAATTCCTCGGCTGCTGGCTCGCCTGCGGCCTAGTGTTGATCTGTTTTTATATTTTGTTCGCTTTGCTCGCCGCCAGCCGTGATCACGCCTGGCCGCTGCTGAATTATTTTCAGGCCGCATTTTTGCATTGGATCGCGCTCGGCGTGGTCGTCGCGCTGGCACTCCTCGGTTCGCTCGTGTTCGCCGCGCCTTCGTCCAACTCCACGATTTGCTTCGTCATCGTCGCGACCATCTTGACGCTCGGCCGATACCTCGATGCCGTCGCACTGGCGCAGGTCGAGCCGTTCCGTTCCATTCTTTACGCGGTTTATTTTGCCATTCCGCACCTTGAGATTCCGTTTGAAATGCGGAACCTGATCGTCCATGACTGGCCGCTCATCAGTTGGAATTTTATCGGCCTCTATGTTCTTTACGCGCTGGCTTACACGGCGGCTTTTCTTGTCGCCGCCTGCCTCGTCTTCCGCCGCAAACCCGTCAATTAACAATGACCTCGCCGCGCACATTTTTCCTGCTGCTCCTTGCGCTGCTGATTTTTTGCTTCGGTATGGGTGCCAGTTTGCTGCCGCAGTTTCAGTCGTTCGAAAACCGCCGTCACCAATCGAATGATTTTTTCAACCTGCTGCTTGGCGACAGCAGCCGGATGTTTGCGAACAGCTTTTTTGTCAAGGCCGACGAGTATTATCACAGCGGCTATTACCCGACGATTTTCGACAACAACTCCGCCTTCAAAACACCGCATGTGGCCGAGGACACCGGCGCGGTCAACAGCAAGAACCAGGGCGAAGAAACCAGTTTCATGGGCCCGCCGCGCGACTGGCTAGACGCTTTTGGCCGTCATTTTATTCCGAACCGCCACACGCATCTGGACGAAGGCGGCGCGACGGATGATTTGAGCACCAGCGACAATGTGCGGGAGATTTTGCCGTGGCTGAAGCTTTCCGCCCGGCTCGATCCCGACGACATTCGAACCTACACCGTCACCGCCTACTGGCTGCGCCGCATGCACAAGGAAAAGGAAGCCGAGCAGGTTTTGCGCGAGGGCCTGCGCAACAATCCGCAGAGCTGCGATATTTTGTTCGAGCTGGGGCGGTTTTACGACGAAAGCTATCACGACACCGGTCGCGCGCGAAATGTCTGGGAACTCGCTGTGCGTTACTGGTTCCAACTTCCGCTTGAAGACCAGAAGGAGAACAAACTCATCTTCGAACAGCTTACCACGCATCTCGGCCAGCTTGAAGAAGACGCTGGCAACCTGCCGAAAGCGATGAACTGGTTTGAAGCCGCCCAGAAAGTGTCGCTCACACCCGGCGAACTGCAAAAACGGATTGATGAAATAAAAAAGAAAATGGACGCCCAGTCGTCACAGTTGCCCGTGCCCAAACCCCTCTACTGATTGCGGTTTGTTTTTCGCCGCGCGCTTTGGTTTAATCATCGCCATGAAAGTCCGGCAGGCAAAAATTTCACGCCACACCAACGAAACCAAGATTTCCGTCAGTCTCAACCTCGACGGCAAGGGAAAATCTGCGGTCAAAACTGGAATTCCTTTTTTTGACCACATGCTTACGCTGTTCGCGAAACACGCGACGATGGATTTGCAGCTCAATTGCAAAGGCGATTTGGAAGTGGACGCGCACCACACCGTCGAGGATTGCGGCATCGCGCTCGGACAGGCTTTTGCAAATGCGCTGGGCGATAAAAAAGGAATCCGCCGTTACGGCGCGGGTTTTCATCCCAAAAATCCGTTCACCGGCGAGGCCTTTGTGCCGATGGACGAATGTCTCGCGCGCTGCGTCATTGATTTCAGCGGACGACCGCACCTCATCTGGCGTGGGCTGGACAAATTTTCGCAGAAGAAAATTTCCGAAGCCGAAAAAAAACAGGACGCGTCCAGCGCGTTTCGTTTCGGCCTCGCGCGCGAGTTTTTTCAGGGCTTCGCGAACGAAGCCCGCTGCAATCTTCATTTGGAACTTCTTTACGGCGACGAACCGCACCACATCGTCGAGGCGCTGTTCAAGGCGTTTGCCCGCGCGACCGACGCCGCCTGCGCGCGCGACCCGCGCATCGCTGGCCAGTTGCCCAGCACCAAGGGCAAATTGTAAAAGACGTTGAATAAATAATTTTCCCCGTCGTCAAATCCATGTCTGGTCAGAATTATTCCTCCACCGACGACGAGTCGTTGGTGAAAGCCGCGCGGCGCGGCGACACGGGTGCGTTCGAGGAACTGGTTTTCCGGCATCGCGACCCGATTTACGCCCGCGCCTTCAGCATGACGCGCAACGAGCAGGACGCGGTTGATCTTTCACAGGAAGCGTGGATCAAGGGCTGGCAGCGGCTCGGACAGTTTCAGGGCGACTCCAGCTTCACGACATGGATGACGCGGATTTGCATCAATCTTTGCCTCGACCATTTGCGGAAACAAAAACGGCATCGCGCCGATTCCATCGAGGAAATGGACGACGAAAGCGGCGGCGTGGAGCGGCAGATGCCCGTCGTGACCGTGAACCCGACCGCCGGGCTGGAGCGCGCCGAGTTGCGGCAGAAAATTGACGATGCGCTCGGCCAGTTGTCGGCGGAACACCGCGCGGTTCTGGTGTTGCACGAATTTGAAGACATGGAATACAAAGAAATCGCCAAAACGGTGGGCTGCTCGATGGGCACGGTGATGTCGCGGTTGTTTTATGCGCGCCGGAAAATGGCCGCGCTGCTGGCGGACGTGCGAAAGGAATTATGAATCAGGAGCAACAATTGAAATTGCAGGCGTTCCTCGACGGCGAACTGCCGGAGCGCGAGGCGCGCGAAATCCTTTTGTGGACGCAGCGCGATTCGGCTGCGGCTTCGTTGCTGGCGGAACTTAAAAATACGCGCGCGGCGATGGCGAAGTCCGAACTGCATTTGAGCGTGCCGGAGTCGCGCGAATTTTTCTGGTCGAAAATCGAACGCGAAATCCAGCGGCTGGAACCACAGGCGGCTTCCGCGCCGAATGTTTCCATTTTCACAGTGCTGCGCCGTTTGCTTTTGCCCGCCATTGCGGTGAGCGCGCTGGTTATCGCCGGATTGTTCGCCCATTTTAACGTTCCGAGCAACGTCCCGAAAACCGTCGTGGCAACGGTGGCCGACGCCGACGCGCCGACCGTGGAAACGACGCTGGCCAATTCCGACGCGACCACTTATCGTGATGCTGGCGAAGGCACGACGCTCGTGTGGTTCTCGTCCGCGGCGGACGACAACCCCGCGCAAAACAAAAAGCCGACGGCCATCAATTGACGCATGAGCACGAAATTGTTTTCCGCGACCCGGCTGGTTTGCGCCGTGGTTTTTTCCCTCATGTTCGCGGGCGTGGCCGCGCACGCCGCTGACAAGGACCTGAAGCTGGAGGCACAACTGGTTTTGGGGACGAACGAAGCTCCGACCAACGGCACGCCGGTCTCGCCCGCGATTGCAAAAAAACTCAAACGGTTGCCGCTCAAGTGGGGAAGTTATTTTGTCATCAGCTCGCAGCAATTTTCCCTGGCGAAGAATGCCACCAACCACATGGTGCTGGGCGGCAGCGAAATGATCGTGAAAAACCTGGGCGGCGAGCGGGTGGAACTGACGCTGATTGACCGCGGCAAAATCACGCAATCATTGCGCAAAGGCCAGATCCTCGTGACCAATGTCAGGGACGAGAACTCCTTCGTCGTGCTGCGGCAGGCGGATTGA
>CAVTVI010000021.1:0-12864 GCA_963738175.1 uncultured Verrucomicrobiae bacterium | reverse complement strand
GCTGATTAAAAAATCCGTTGGTATTTTGATTTGCTGCGGAACAAGTCCGTGTTTGGTTCTCTTAAATCGTTTTTCCAGTGCTTTTTCAAGCCAGCCTGGTTTTGGATGCACGCTTTTCAAAACCTCGTTAAAAGACATCCAGCGTCTTTGCTCAATCTCTTTACCAGACATTTGCGGATTAGGTTGCGAAGGGTGAACCCCATCGCGCCAACATAGAAATTCCACTCCAAAGTCAAAAGCTACACGTTTCAGATGCTTCAGTGGAAAACGAATGGCTTCCGCGATTTTGCCTTTTGTCAAAACTCCATGCCTCGCATAATAAAGACCGATCTCATCGAGTGGGATTAAATTTTGCTCTCGCGAAGATTGGGACAGTAAATAGTAGCCGAAAAGTTGTGATAAATATTCGTCGTGATGCTTCGAATCTTTCACAGATTTTACTTCAAGTAATTTGCTATCTAAAATCAAATCTGCTCTTGCATTCATTAGACGATCATCTGTCAAATAACCTTGTTGAAATGATTTTTGAATATGCCAGTCATTTTTTGCTGCCAGTTGATGCATTCGTCGAAGCTCACTTCTCAAAGAATCGGAAATTATCAATTTGTTTTGTTGGGAAAATTGTTGAAATGATTTTTGTCGTGCTTCGCCATGAGAAATTAATTTATCAACAAGGGCTTCGCTTAATATTCCCGTCTTAAAATATTCCTTTAGATCTCGGCCTAACTTGGATCGGCCACCCTTGAAATTTTCACTAAACGATGGTTGAAAGGTGAAATTGGGATTGCAGCGTTCTATTAAGAGCAATAAAAGATAATCAATTGTCGCGCCTAAAAGATTCGCCGGAATATTTACGTCAGTCGTTAATGGCAAAAGGTTTGGGCGAGGTATTGCCTCGAACTTGAACTTTGCTTTTAGAAATTCGCGCGCTGCTGTTGTTTTTGAGAAATCACGAACAGTTTGGCCAAATGGACGATTAGTCATAAATTAATCTTTCAAAATTTGCCGCATTAGCGCGTGATAAACATCCGTTGATTCAATCTCCTTTGCGCCCAAAATTTCCGGCTGCGTTCGGTGATGAACACCGGCCAGTCTTTTTTGTCCGCCGGTCGCCGCCCGTGCGAACCTTTCACCAGCGTCGCGTCGAGCGGAATCACGTCCATCAACATGCGGAAGCCAAGTTTCTTTTGCAGCAACCGCCACGCAATTTTCAGTTTCACCGCCGGAATTTTCGGGTCAAGAAACAATTCCACCGGGTCGTAGCCCGGCTTGCGATGGATGTCAACCGTCCGCGCAAAATCCGGCGCGCGCGCGTCGTCGAGCCAGTAATAATAAGTGAACCACGCATTTTCCCGCGCCACCGCGATCAAATCGCCCGCGCGCGGATGGTCAATGCCCGCCGCGATTTTCTCCGCCTTGCCGAGAATTATTTCCACGCCGGAAGTTTTTTCCAGAAAATCGCGCACGGTTTTTTCCAACGACGCATCGTTCAAATAAATGTGCGCGACTTGATGATCCGCCACGGCAAAAACCTTGCTCGCGCCCGCATCGAGAATTTCCAGACCGAGTTCGTTCTTCACCGTCAGCCAGCCGCGCTCGCGGAAAATGCGGTTGAGATGCACCGGCGTGTCCACATTCGTGATGCCGTATTCGGAAAGCAAAAACACTTGCACGCCGCGCTTGCCAAAAAAATCAATCAAGTCGCCAACGATGGCGTCAATCTCGCGCAGGTCGCGATGGATGGCGGGGTTTGTTGAATCGTTACATTGTTGAATCGTTGAATCGGCTGCCGATGCAACAATGGAACGATTCAACGATTTAACGCCATGTCTTTGCAAATTGTAATCCAGATGCGGCAGGTAAATCAGGTTCAGCGTCGGCGAATATTTGTTTTCAATCCACTTCGCGGATTCGGCAATCCAGCGCGACGCGGCGTCCGCCTTGCCTTGCGGCGAATCAATTCCCGCCGCCGGACCCCAAAAACTGAAGAACGGAAATTCGCCCAAATCCTTTTTTATTTCTTCGCGGATGGAATACGGCCACGAATAAACGTCGAAAAATTTCCGGCCATCGGCGGGATACATCGGACGCGGCGTGATGGAATAATCCACGCTCGAATACATGTTGAACCACCAGAAACAATTGGCGGTTGTGAATCGTTGAATCGTTGAATCGTTGAATCGTTCGCGCAACGCATCCCAGATTTTTTTACCGTGAACGACGTGATTTGATTGCTTCCAAAATTGCACTTCGGAAAGTTCACGATTGAACCAGCCGTTGCCGACAATTCCATGTTCCGACGGTATTTTGCCGGTGAGATAATTGGATTGTGCCGTGCAAGTGACGGCGGGAAATGCTGGAGCGATTTGCGCGAGCGCGCCGCGTTTCTGAAATTCCGCAATGCGCGGCGTATGTTCGCCGACGAGCGCTTCGGTCAGGCCGACGACGTTGATGACGGCGAGGCGGTTCATTTTTTGCGTCCGTGCAATTCGTGAATGGCCTCAATAATTTTTGCCGGATTCATTTCATGAACTTCCACGCCGCGGCCGATTTCGTTCAGCAGCGTAATTGTCAGTTCGCCGCCGAGATGTTCGCGAAATTCTTCGAGGCCGGTCAAAATTTGAAAATTTCCATCCGCGCCCTGATTCAAGTAATTCGTCTGCGAACAATTTGAAGCCGAGCTTTTCGAGCAAGTTCAAAATGCGTGCGGCCGGATTTTTCATCCAGCAAATTGATTTTGCGCGAATAAATCACGTCGAGCGCGATGCCGATGGCGACGGCCTCGCCGTGCGGGATTTGAAAACTGGAAAGCTGTTCCAGTTTGTGCGCGGCCCAATGGCCGAAATCGAGCGGGCGCGCGGAACCTGTCTCGAACGGATCACCGCTCGTGGCGATGTGGTCGAGATGCAGTTCGGCACAGCGATGAATTAAATTTTTCATCGCCTCTGGATCAAATGAAATCAATTTTTCGGCATCGCCCTCGATCTCGTCGAAAGAATTTTTTGTCGCGGATGCAGGCGACTTTCACGGCCTCGACGTAGCCGCTGCGTTTGTCGCGCGGTTCGAGCGAGGCGAGCAGGTTGAAATCGTTGATGACGGCGTACGGCGGCGCGAACGTGCCGATGAAATTTTTCTTGCCGAAGGCGTTGATGCCGTTTTTCACGCCGACGCCGGAATCGGCTTGTGACAGAGTTGTCGTCGGGATGCGCACATGGCGCACGCCGCGGTGCGCGGTGGCGGCGGCAAAACCGGCGACGTCGAGCAGGGCGCCTCCGCCGACGGCGATCAAATACGACTGGCGGTCAATGTGGTAACGGTCAATTTGTGAAAGAATATCGGTGACGATGGTGATTGAATTTTTTGACTGCTCGCCGCCGGCGACAAACAGCGGCGGGCGGACGAGCTGCAGTTGGCTGGCATGCGCGAAAAAATAATTTTCGATCTGCTGTTCCAGTTTTGGCTGCGACTGTGCAAGCGCGTCTTCGAGGACAACGAGAACTTTGCGCGGTGCGGCGTCGGCGAGGGCGTCGCGCAAAGTCAGATTATCCGGCGCGAAAACGTTTTCGGTGAAGAAGACGCGCAGTTGCCAGTTGACCTGGATGAAACACTGAATCTCGGACATGATTCAATTTGGAATTACGCGGGAAGATTTTCGAGTTTTTAATTTCGGCTCGCGGGGACGCTCGCCCCACCGAAAAGAGTTTTGCGACGAGGCGTCGCAAAAGGCACGCGAGGCGCGTGCGCTCCCGATTATTTTTCGATCGCTTCGTCGGCGGGAATTCTCATGCAGTAAAACGAGCGATAGACGAAGATGAGCGCGACGATAAAACAAATTCCGCCGATGGCCCACGAAACGCATGAATCGGGATGCTCTTTTTTCATGGTCACGGCGATTTCGGTCGCGAGCAGGCCGAAGAGCGTGGTGAATTTGATGATCGGGTTCATTGCGACGGAACTCGTGTCTTTGAACGGATCGCCGACGGTGTCGCCGACGACGGTCGCGGCGTGCAGCGGCGTGCCTTTTTGTTTCAAGTCCACCTCGACGATTTTTTTTGCGTTGTCCCACGCGCCGCCGGCGTTCGCCATGAAAATCGCCTGGAACAATCCGAAGAACGCGATGCCGACGAGATAGCCGATGAAAAAATAAGGATTGAAAAACGGCAGGCCAAGTGCGAAAGCAAAAACGACGATGAAGATGTTAATCATGCCTTTCTGCGCATAGACGGTGCAAATCTCGACGACTTTTTTGCTGTCGTCGAGGGACGCAGTGTGCTGGTCGAGGTTGAGATTTTTCTTGATGAACACGACCGCGCGATACGCGCCGGTGACCACGGCCTGCGTGCTCGCGCCGGTGAACCAGTAAATCACCGCGCCGCCCATGAGCAGGCCGAAGATGACCTGCGGCTGCACGAGGCTCAAGTGGGCGATGGCGTTGCCAAAAACTTTTTCGAGCAGCATGATGATGCCGAAAATCATCGTCGTCGCGCCGACGACGGCGGTGCCGATCAACACGGGCTTGGCCGTGGCTTTGAATGTGTTGCCCGCGCCGTCGCCTTTTTCCAATTCGAGCTTGGCGTCGGCAAAATTCGGTTTGAAGCCGAAATCTTTTTCGATCTCCGCGCCAATGTTGGGCTGCGATTCGATGCGGCTCAATTCATAGACGGACTGCGCGTTGTCGGTGACGGGACCGAAGCTGTCCACGGCGATGGTGACCGGAGCCATCGCGAGAAAACCGAACGCGACGAGGCCGAACGCGAAGATCGGCGCGGCGAAACTGAATTGCGGCGGCATGAGCGCGAGCAGCGCGGCATTTTGCGAGAACAGATACGCGGCAAACATGAGCGACAAAATCACGAGACCCATCCAGAACGCGGAGAAATTTCCCGCGACAAGGCCGGACAAAATGTTCAGCGATGCTCCGCCTTGATCGGACGCCGTAGTGACTTCGCGGACATGGCGCGAGCTGGTGCTGACGAAAATTTTCGTGAATTCCATGATGAGCGCGCCTGCCAATGTGCCGCACGCGACAATGGCCGAGAGCACCCACCAGAGATTCGGCTGCGCCGCGCCGGTCGCGTCCGTGAAATCGCCGAGCAACAGCTTGCTCGCGACGAAACAGACGATGATGGAAACGATGGACGTGATCCAGACAAGGTCGGTGAGCGGCGCTTCCCAGTTGAAATTTTTTTTGCCGCCGTAACGCGCATTGGCGACGATCATGTTGAAATAAAATGAACCTAGCGACGCGAGCACCATCAAGCTTTGGATGGCGAAAAGCCAGATGATGAGCTTGCCACACAGAATCGGGGACGCGACCAGGGCCAGCGCGAGAAACGCGATGAGCGCGACGCTCGTGACGCCGTAGGTTTCAAAGCCGTCGGCGGTCGGGCCGACGGAATCGCCCGCGTTGTCACCGGTGCAATCGGCGATGACGCCGGGATTTTTCGGGTCATCTTCCGGCAGGTTGAAAACGATTTTCATCAAGTCCGAACCGATGTCGGCGATCTTTGTGAAAATGCCGCCGCCGATTCTCAAGACACTTGCGCCGAGCGATTCGCCGATGGCAAAGCCGATGAAACATGGTCCGGCGAGTTCGCGCGGGATGAACAGCAGGATGCAAATCATGCACGCCAGTTCCACGCAGACGAGCAGCAGGCCGATGCTCATGCCGGCTTGCAGCGGGATGAAAAGCGTTTTTAGCGAATTGCCTTTGAGCGAGGCAAAGGCGGCGCGCGAATTCGCCGTCGTGTTGATCCGAATTCCAAACCACGCGACGCTGTAGCTGCCGAGAATTCCGAGAATTGAACTCGCCAGGATCACCAGCACCGCGCCAAAAGCTTTTTCCTGCAGACATTTGAAGTAATAAACCATGCAGACCGCGATGAGAATCCAGAGTACGGCGAGAAATTTTCCCTGCTGCCACAGATACGTTTTGCACGTTTCCCAGATGATGTTGGAAACGTCGGCCATGCTTTTGTGGACGGGCAGCGCGCGGGTCTGCCTGTATTGCAACAACCCGAACGCCGCGCCGACAGCGCAGATGACCAACCCCAGAAACAAAACCCCGTGGCTGCTCACCGCGCCTTGATAAAAGGAAACATCCTGCAACGACGGCAGATTGATGTCCGCGTCGCCGGCGAAGGCGTTTGCTGCAAAAAACGCCGTCGCGGAAAAAATTGCGCCGCGGAAAAATGATTTATTCCTTCCCATAAGGGAAAGGCAGCTTGCCCAAGACGGGTTTGGTTTTCCAGCAATTTCAATGAAAAATATGCCGAACGTCCGATGTTTGGCCTGGATTGACGAATCGCGCTTGCCGCTGCGCGCGGTTTCCGCAATCTTGCACGCGATGGCCGAACATACCGCTTCCACTTTGAACAAACCCGACGTGGCGCTCGAAATGACGCTGCGTCCGTCGCTCTTTTCCGATTTCACCGGCCAGCCGCGCGTGAAGGAGCGATTGGAGATCGCCGTTTCCGCCGCCAAACAACGCGGCGAGGCGCTGGACCATATTTTGTTGAGCGGTCCGCCGGGTTTGGGAAAAACGACCATCGCAAATATTTTGGCGAAGGCGATGGGCGCAAATGTCAAAGCCACCAGCGGCCCGACGATTGAAAAAGCCGCCGACCTCGCAGGACTTTTGACAAATCTCGAAGAAGGCGACGTGCTGTTCATTGACGAAATCCATCGCCTGCAAAAAACCATCGAGGAATATCTTTATCCCGCGATGGAGGATTTCAAACTCGACATCATCATTGACCAGGGCCCCAACGCGCGCAGCGTGCGCTTGAATCTGCCGCGCTTCACGCTCATCGGCGCGACGACGCGCAGCGGTCTGCTCACCGCGCCACTTTTGACAAGATTTGGGATGCGCGAGCGATTGGATTATTACGTCGGCGAAGATTTGCAGAAAATTGTCATCCGCTCGGCGCGTTTGCTGAATGTCGAAATCGAGGAAACCGGCGCGCACGAAATCGCCCGGCGCAGCCGCGGCACGCCGCGCATCGTGAATAATTTGTTCCGCCGCGTGCGCGATTATGCACAAGTGCGTCACGACGGCCGCATCACGAAAGAAGTTGCCGACCGCGCGCTGGCGATGCTGGAGATTGACGAGAATGGCCTGGATGAAATGGACAAAAGAATTCTTGAAGCCGTCATCACGAAATTCGGCGGCGGGCCGGTCGGCGTGAACTCGCTTGCCGTCGCCGTCGGCGAGGAGCCGGACACGATCGAGGAAGTTTATGAGCCGTATCTCATCATGGAAGGCTACCTCAACCGCACCTCGCAAGGCCGCGTCGCGACGGAATTGAGCTACAAGAAACTCGGCTTGAAACCGTCTGCCAGTGGCCAGTCCAAACTTTTTTAGCCACGGATGAAACACAGATGAAACACGGAAAGGCTTTTGCCTTTTAATCTGCATCCGATTCGTGTTTCATCTTCGCGTTTTAATTATGCCCAAACGCACCGACATTCACAGCGTTCTCATCATCGGCGCCGGCCCGATCATCATCGGCCAGGCGTGCGAGTTCGATTATTCCGGCACGCAGGCGTGCAAAGCCCTCAAGGAGGAAGGCTACCGCGTCATTCTCATCAACTCCAATCCGGCCACCATCATGACCGACCCGGAGTTCGCCGACCGCACCTATATCGAGCCGATCACCCCGGAGTGCGTGGAGAAAATCATCGTGCGCGAGAAGGCGGAACTGAAACGCCTCGGCGCAAAAGGCAAACTCGTTTTGCTCCCCACGCTTGGCGGCCAGACCGCGCTCAACACCGCGATGGCGCTCCACAAAAATGGCGCGCTCGAACGGCACGATGTCGAAATGATCGGCGCAAAACCCGAAGCCATCCACAAGGGCGAAGACCGTTTTGCGTTCAAGGAATTGATGCTTCAGATCGGCCTCGACGTGCCCATTTCTGGCGTCGCACATAATTTGGATGAAGCCCGCGACGTCGCGAAGAAGATCGGCAAGTTTCCGCTCATCATCCGGCCCGCGTTCACGCTCGGCGGCACGGGCGGCGGCATCGGTTACAATCAGGACGAGTTTGAAGCCATCGCCAAAAACGGCATCGATCTTTCGCCTGTGAACGAAATTCTCATCGAAGAATCCCTCCTCGGCTGGAAGGAATACGAGATGGAAGTCATGCGCGACAAGGCCGACAACTGCGTCATCATCTGCTCCATCGAGAACTTCGACCCCATGGGCGTCCACACCGGCGACAGCATCACCGTCGCGCCCATCCAGACGCTCACCGACAAGGAATTTCAGATCATGCGCGACCAGAGCTTCGCCGTGATCCGCGCCGTCGGCGTCGAGACCGGCGGCTCGAACATCCAATTCGGCGTCAGCCCGGAGAATGGCCGCATGGTCATCATCGAGATGAACCCGCGCGTCAGCCGCAGCTCCGCGCTTGCGTCCAAGGCCACCGGCTTTCCCATCGCGAAAATCGCCGCCAAGCTCGCCGTCGGCTACCTGCTCGACGAACTCAAGAACGACATTACCCGCGAAACCCCCGCTAGCTTCGAGCCGAGCATTGATTACGTCGTGACCAAGATCCCGCGCTTTGCCTTCGAGAAATTCCCGCAGGCCGACCCCACGCTCACCACGCAGATGAAAAGCGTCGGCGAAGCCATGGCGATCGGCCGCACGTTCAAGGAAAGCCTGCAAAAATGCCTGCGCTCGCTCGAGATCGGCCGCAGCGGCCTGGGCGGCGACGGCAAACCCTGGCGCATCGGCACGGAAATCTATGGCGACCGCGACATCCTCCCGCGCGACGTCATCAGCCGCAAGCTGAGCGTGCCCAACGCCGAGCGCATCTTCTTCATCCGCCACGCCCTGCGCGCCGGCTTCACCATCGAGGAGATTTTCAACCTGACGAAGATTGACCGCTGGTTTCTGGTGCAGATCAAGGAAATCGTGGATTTTGAGGAGGAATTGGCGAGGGCGAAGAATTAGTAATGTTGCCAAAGAAAATGAAAGGGGTAGGATTTAGCCCAATGCGATAATCCGGTCATGGAAACAAAACCACAACTGGCAAACGTGAGCCTCGCACATCCGGCTCAATATTTCGCCACATATATGGTCAACCGACTTAATGTGGAAAAGCAAACCGGTTTTATGATCGGCCGCTTTGGCCTAATGGATGATTCGGGAAGGCTCTTGGAGTCAGTTGGCTTCATATTTACCGACACCATGCTCAAAGAACTCCGAGAAAATCTCGTCTCATTTTCGACCAAAATTGAGACGGCTAACAAGAAAAGTCCAGCTTGGAAGCCAGAAGTTAAGCAGGCTGCCGCAGAAAGTTTTGCAGGTTTACAATACGGGGTAGTAGATTTTATTCATCTCACGAATTGGGAAGACAAATATGCGGAGATTTGTTTTTGGAGCTATTCAAAAGCAAAACTTGGCGACCACCTCGCCTCAAATAGCAACCAGCCTTTTCCTACGTGGGGGCTGGCTTTACTGCGCTGCTCGATTGACCTACAGCACGAGTTTTTGGAAGCTCTCTACCCAGTATGAAAGCCCCCTCGGTAAAGCTCTCAATGACGGTTGGCGTCGCTTCTGCGTTGGTAATTGGCGCACTCCCAGTCATTTCGAGCAAGGCCATATTGCCCATAAATTATTCTTTCCACTCCAATTCAACGAAAGCGTCAAGTGGCCTTTTGGGCAGTCAAAGTTCGGGAATGCAAATCGGCAAAGCGCTCCACAGACGGTGGAGCGCAGAAGCAAATCTTAGATTTAAGGAACTAGCTCGCAAAGATGCGATGGATCAATTGACTGCTCAGGAGTGGGCTGAATTTGATTCGCTTTTGGCTCTTCGGCGTGAAGCAAAATTCCCCCGAAGCGCGGATCAAATTCTGTGGCAACGCAAACAAAAAGCAGTCACCGAAAATTTGTTGAATGCTCTCAAACAGTATGTCGAATTCCACGACCATTCGAATCAAGAGGAATCGTCCCCAACGATTATTCACGAAGCATAATGTCCGAGAGGCTTGGCCATACCCAATTTTTTCAAACCAGTCTTGCCGCAGCTCCGTCTGGAGCGAAATCTTTGTAGCCACCCGCGCCACCCCATTCCCCAGCCCCGTCGGGGCGGCCTATTCCGGTGCTTGCGCACGGCCACCAGCCGGCCACCGTTCGCGTACGGCAATTTGGAATAAATCAGGGCCAAATTGTTAAAATTGCAGTGAAACCGGCCTAAAATGCAGCTGACGAGGCAAAAAACCATCCGGCAGGAGCCATTTTCCAATTGTCAGACCCGATTTTCCGGTTGCCAGATGCCATCGGGCAATTGTCAGAGGCGATAAGTTGACCGACAGACGTCATCCGGCGACTGGCAGACGCGATAAACCATTTGTCAGTGGTCAAAAGGCAACAGCACGAGGCAATAATTCAACCGGCAGAAGCCATTTTCTGACCGACAGACGCGATTTTCCAATCGGCAGATGCAATCCGGCAACTGGAAGATGTCATCTGGTGACTGACAGATGCGATTTGGCGACTGGAAGATGGAATCCGGCCGGTGACAGGATCAATCCGGCAACCGTCCGGAGCGAAATCTTTGCCGTCACCCGCGTCATCCAAATTCCCCAGCCCCGTCGTGGCGGCAGTCCTTGCGGAAGGCCACCAGGCAGCTCCTGTCGGAGCTTGAATTCATTTCCATTGCGGATTCTACAAACATCTCGTCCCGCTGGACTTGGCAGTTTTTCGACACGGTCGAATCTGAATGCGTCGGCAAGCGAAAGGGTAACCATTGACATCATGACATTGTCTGTAATAAATTCGTTCGCAACACCCAGTAAAAACATTAGTGAAAGCGAGTTATTAACGATGAATATCCCTTCCATGGTTTCCGTGACTTTTCTCCTGGTCGTTTCAGCCGTTCCAAATCCGGCCAAGGCGCAAATGCCCAAGCAGTTGTTTGGTTCCAAGCTGGCCGACTTCGTGCAGACCAGTGCGAGCGGAGATCACTTCAAGGCCATGCCCCCCGTGAAATTTCTCAAAGGCCCGGCGAGCAACGGCATTGTTGTCACCGTCACACCCACCGCCACGCGTCAGACGCTGGAGGGCTTTGGCGGTGCGCTGACAGAATCGTCGGCCTTTGTGCTGGCGAATGTCTCGAAGGAAAAGCGCAATTTGATTCTGGATTATTTCTTCAGCCCCCGGCAGGCCAATTTCACCATGGCGCGCACCCATATCGGCGCCTGCGATTTCTGCGTGAAGGGGAAATATTCCTACGATGACTTTCCCGGGGACGTGTCTTTGGAACACTTCAGCATCGCACCCGATAAACAGGGCTTTCAGGGCGCGAAGGATCCCAACTACGCAACACTTTCCTTGATCAAGGATGCCCTGGCACGCCAGCCGCAGCTCAAGATCGTGGCGAGTCCCTGGACGGCGCCCGCCTGGATGAAGGACAACAACGATTGGTACGGCAAAGACATGAACGGCAACGGCAGGGGCGGCTCGCTTCTCCAGACGAATTACGACACCTTCGCCCGCTACATGGTGAAGTATTTGAAGGCTTACGACGCCGAGGGAGTGAAGGTCTGGGCCGTGACTCCCGAGAACGAACCATTGGGTAACGGTGGACAGTGGGAGAGCATGGAGTTCTCGGCTACGGACCTGCGCGACTACGTCAAGGGAGATTTAGGTCCCCAGATGGCGAGCAACGGCCTTTCCGACGTCAAGATTCTCAATTTTGACCACAATCGCGGTGCCGATGCCGTGAAGTTCGCTGACACGATGCTGGAAGATCCTGTCGCCGCAGGCTATGTCTGGGGCACGGCATTGCACTGGTATAGCACCACCATATCGGCCAGCACCGAGACCATGGACGAGATCCACGACCGCTTTCCCACGAAGGCCATCCTCCACACAGAAGGCTGCATTGATTCCATCGGAGGCGAGGATAATTCACCCAAGGGCAGCTTTCTGGGTTGGAAGAATGACGCCTGGTGGTGGGCCGAGGGGGCCGCAGACTGGGGCTGGTACTGGGCCTCCAAACAAACCCATCCCAAGTATGCGCCCGTACACCGCTACGCCCGGGATCTCGTGGATGGTCTCAATCACTGGTTCGTGGGCTGGATTGACTGGAACATCGTGCTGGACAAAAACGGCGGCCCCAATCACGCGCACAATCTCGCCGCCGCCCCGATCATGGTGGACACCGGCTCTGGGGATGTGTACATCACGCCTCTTTTCTACATTATGGCGCACTTCAGCCGCTATCTTCATGCTGGGGACAGCATCGTTCAGGTCGACACCGCTGCCCCGGGGTTGGGCCCGGACGACTTTCACGTCACTGCGGCCATCAGCCGGGACAAGAAGACCCTCACGGTGATCGCCTTCAACAAGGCCAACCAACCTGTTAACTATAATATCCAGGTGAACGGCTTCCACGCCCCCGTGACCATCCCCGAGAACGCCATCCAGACTTTGCGTTTCGATCTGCGCAAACTGAAATAATCTTTTACACTGGTAAAGAAAATCGCAGCGAAGTCCTGTAATTTCAGCATAGGACTCCTCTGATTCACTCCTTGCGACATTTTTTGTTCACCGGTTTTCACCGTGCTTTGAAATTGGTTGTATCGCCAAGGCGGATTTACTGCGACAGTGACACATTGGTTTCTCATTGTGAACATTTCATCCGCCATTTTTGATCGCAGCGCGCCGGACCTGGATTCGTGCCCGGACGAGTCGTTGCCGGAATTCGCCTTCATCGGCCGCTCGAACGTCGGCAAGTCGTCGCTGCTGAACATGCTCGCGGGCAAGGGGATTTTGGCGCGCGTCTCGACGACGCCGGGGTTCACCAAGCTCATCAATTTTTTCACGATGAGCAAAACGTGGCGGCTGGTGGATCTGC
>CAVTVI010000020.1:0-93953 GCA_963738175.1 uncultured Verrucomicrobiae bacterium | reverse complement strand
ATTCCCTGGAGCGGCGTGATGGCGACGCTGTATGTGCCGTTATAGCCTGCCACCTTCTGGATGGTGTCAGCCAGCGGGCCGATGACGGCGATGCGTTTCAGCTTGGTCTTGTCGAGCGGAAGGAAGTTGTTCCGGTTTTGCAGAAGCACGATGGACTGCTGCGCGACCTGAAGCGCGAGGGCGCGGTGCGCGGCGCTGTCAATCACCGAGGTTGGAATTTTGCTGTAAGGGCCGGACTCGAACGGGTCGAACTCGCCGAGCTTCATGCGCACGCGCATGACGCGCGTGACCGCGTCGTCGAGGCGCTCCATCGTGAGCTTGCCTGACCGCACGGCGGCGGGAATGTTGACCTCAAAATCCTTGGCGGCAAAATCGCAACCGGCCATGAGCGCCTGCGCGACTGCGTCCACGATGGTTCCTCGGGCCCGTTGGCACCGGCACCGGGCCGACGCCGCCGAGGTCGGAGACCACGAAGCCGTCGTGGTGCCACTCGTCCTTGAGCACGTCGGTGAGGAGCCAGTGGTTGATGATGTTGTGCGTGCCGTTGATGGCGTTGTAGCTGGCCATGACCGACTGGGCGTGGCCCTCGACGATGGCCTCCTTGAAATGCGGCAGCCAGTATTCATGCAACATGCGCTCGGAAACGACGGCGTTGCCGCCGCGCTCGCGTCTCATAATTTTGGACGGCAAAATGCTTCAATGTCGCGGCGATCTTGAGATGGAGCGGGTCGGGGCCCTGCAAACCTTCGACATAATTGACTGCCATGCGGCCGGTGAGAAACGGGTCTTCGCCCCACGCTTCGTCGTTGCGTCCCCAATACGGATTGCGCTCGATGTTGATGACCGGGTCGCGGTAGATCAGCCCCTTGTGGCCGCCGGGCGCGTTCGGGTCGAGATGCCAGCCGTTGTAAATGGCGCGGGCCTCATCCGAGATGGTCGTGGCGACTTCGTAAACAAGATTGGTGTTCCACGTCGCCGACATCCCCAGCACAAATGGGAAACAGCGTCGTGGGCCGGCCCCATTGCACGCCGTTGAGGCATTGGTTCCACTGGTCGGCAGCGGAGATTGAAGTTCGTGAGCGTGGGGCCGACGTGGTTGAGCGCCTGGGCCTTTTCCTCGAGGGTCATGCGCGAGACGAGGTCGGCCACGCGCTTGTCCACGGGCTGGTTCACGTCGAGATAAAGCGCGGGCGAATTTGTATCAGCGGCAAAAATATTGCCGGCGAACAAAACACTTAACGATGCGAGCGCGATGTTTTTTTTCATATGGAGATTTTTCTCAAAATATAGCTTCAATCAATATTGTCAAGGACTGCATGATTTGTGCGATTCAATCCGTCGTGCGGTTGTAGAACTTGACGATTTTGCGCGGCAAAGAGCGCGGAAAAATCCGGTTCAGGAAAACGAAAATTTTATTTTGCAATCCGGGAACGGCGGTGACTTTTCCATTCCGAAAAGCGCGGTGGCCGTAAATGGCGACGGCTTCCGCCGACATTTTTGACCGTTTTGATCTGCCGCACTTTTTCCCCGCGCGCGACGTTGCCAAAATTGCGTTTCCGTCGGGCCGGGACATAAAACGGAAACGGTCAAGCCGGTGCCGCGCAAGTTCCTCGGCCAGCGCCTCGGTGAAGGAAAGCACAAACGCCTTGGTCGCGTAATAAACCGCCATGTCCGGGCCGGGCACAAATCCGGCGACGGAGCCGACGTTGAGAATGCCGCCGCGTCGGCGCTGAATCATTCCGGGCAAAAACAATCCGGTCAGTTCCGTCAGCGCGGTGATGTTGACCTGGATCATTTCCAGTTGCCGTTGCAGCGGCAATTCGGCGAATGCGCCATGCGCGCCGAATCCGGCGTTGTTGACCAGCACGTCCACGGAAATTTTCTGCGCGGTCAATTCTTCAAAAATTTGTTTCGGCGTTTCGGGCAGGGAAAGATCGGCGGTCAAAACGTGGCTTCGATTTTATGTTCGCGGCGCAATTCGGCGGCCAGCGTTTCCAGCGCGTCGGTGTTGCGCGCGACGAGAATCAAGTCGGCATGCCGTCCGCCGCAAAACATTTCGCCAGTTCCAAGCCGATGCCCGACGACGCGCCGGTGATCAAAACCGTTTCAGCATCGCGGCGTTCATTGACAAATTTATTGGTTGCCCCAGCCGAACCGCTTGGTGATCGGCCAATAAACGAAGAAGGATTTGCCGATGACATATTTCTGCCGGGAATGGCTCCCCATAAGCGCGAGTCAAGGCTGTTGCAGGTGTTGTCGCCCATGCCATGTAGGAATCGGCCGGCATTGGTGAAAACGGTTTGCTTCGTCGGGAAACAACGGCGCGAGGCCCGGATACAAATCGTATTCCTGCGCGACCGCGCCGTTGACGTGGCCGGAAAACTGGCTTTCGCGCGGCGGCTGTGTCGGGATTGAAGCCATAGACATTTTCAAAATGCGGCGTGGAGGCGTCGAGCCGCTGGCCGTTGATGACCAGATGCCGGTCGTCGCCGATCTGCACGCGTTCGCCGGGCAGCGCCACGAGCCGCTTGATGTAAAATTGGTCGGCGGGAATGCGATAGCGGTCGCGCATTTCTTCGGGAATGCCCTCCGTTTCAAAAACGATGATTTCGCCGCGCTTCGGTTTGCGGAAATTGTAAGTGAGCCGGTCCACGAACAAATGGTCGCCCGCGCTGACCCAGTTTCACCACGTCGTCGCCCTTGTGATAAACGTGCGTCCGGAAACAGTCCGCGCGACAGTGCGATGCGCGTATCAGCCGGTCGCTCGCCGTAATCCGGCGGAAACCACATCGTGTGCGCGCACGCCGCCAATCCAGAGGTCTGCTTGATGTTGAAAATCAAAAATTTCGTCATCGGACTGATGGCTTCAATCGTGCCGTCCGTCTGCGCGACGACGTGAACATAGGAAATTCCCTGCAAACCATTCCTTGACGCGCTCCCAGCCGGTCGGGATTCCATGGCATTGCGCAACTTCGCCTGCTCGTTCACTCGGCCTGCTGGCCGTTCGGTCGTCCTGCCAGAATAATTGATCTTGGTGAAATCCGGCGCCGACGTGACGCCGAACAGCGTCGGCTGCATCGAGCCGGTGGGAATCTTGAACGGCTGCAGAAAAAAAGTGCGGATGGCCATCGCCACCGCCAGCGCGACCAGCAGCACTTCCACATTTTCGCGCCACGCGGCGTTCGGATACGGCTTGAGCCATTTCTTGGCGGCGAACTGCAGCTCCTCGGTTTTGATCCGGATTTTCCCGTTGTTCGCGCCTTCGGCGATGGCCGCGTTCAATTCGTTCAGCTTCGACTGCACCGCGGCGATGGCCTGCGGCGAAAGAATGTCGCGCTGCGCGCCGAGCAGTCGCTGGACGTGCTTGCGCATCGCGCACGCTTCGCGGATCGTTTTGGAAAATGAACCAGCGTAAAATCATAAATGTTTTGGTTGGACACGAATTACACGAATTTTCACAAATTTAATTCGCAGGCAAAATACCCGCAATGCATGCGAATGAAAGAAATTTCTGCTCCAGCCCTTGCGTGATTCTGAACGCATTGACAATTCTTGCTGCAGTCAGCGGCTGGAAGCTTTGCGGCGGCAGGCAGCCATTTTTATGGACACATTGAGTATCATTTTGCTGCCGGCAACCGAACATCGAAAGTCTCGACGCAAATTGCAGGCAACGGCATCAGTTTGCAATCCGGCGTTAGCTTTGCTACACGGCGTTGGCAGAAAGGCCGTCGATTTGACCAAAAAAATGCCGGACAGAAGCAGCACGATTCCGAACATCAGATACCATTTGTTCTTGGTCAAGTTCATCGGATGAGAGTTCACGCCTTCAACACTTCGATGAACGCCTCCTGCGGGATGTTCACGTTGCCGATGGATTTCATGCGCTTTTTGCCTTCCTTCTGCTTCTCCAGCAGCTTGCGTTTGCGCGAGACGTCGCCGCCGTAACATTTCGCCGTCACGTCCTTGCGGAAGGCGCTGATGGTTTCGGACGCGACAATTTTTCCGCCGATGGCCGCCTGAATTTTCACCTGGAACTGCTGGCGCGGAATGACTTCCTTCAACTTTTCCGCCAGCGTGCGTCCCCTGCCCTCCGCCTTGGTGCGATGGACGATGCACGAAAACGCGTCCATCGGCTCGGTGTTCACGAGCATGTCGAGCTTCACCATGTCGCTCGCCATGTAATCCGCCGGCTCGTAATCCATCGAGCCGAAGCCGCGCGTGATGCTTTTGATGCGGTCATGAAAATCAATCAGGATTTCGTTCAGCGGAATCAGGCTGGTCAGCATCACGCGCTTCGCGTCGAGCGTTTCCGTGTGGTCCACCGCGCCGCGCTTTTCGGAAATCAACGCCATCATGTCGCCGATGTTTTCGTTCGGGCAGATGACGAACGCCTTCACCATCGGCTCCTCGATTTTTTCGATGTAAGTCACGTCGGGCATGAACGCCGGATTGTCCACCTGCTTCCGCGTGCCGTCCGAAAGCGTCACATGATAGACCACGCTCGGATACGTCGCGATGATGTCCATGTCGTATTCGCGGCGCAGACGTTCCTGCACAATTTCCAGATGCAACAAGCCGAGAAAGCCGCAACGAAAACCGAAGCCGAGCGCGACGGATGTTTCCGAGGAATAAACGAACGCCGAATCGTTCAGCTTCAATTTCCCCATCGAAGATTTCAACTGCTCGTAATCCGCCGTGTTGATCGGATAAATCCCGCTGAACACCATCGGATGAATTTCCTTGAAGCCCGGCAGCACCGGCGACGGATTGCGCGCGTCCGTGATCGTGTCGCCCATTTTCACTTCCGCCGCGCTCTTGATGTTCGCCGTGAAATAACCCGTCTCGCCGACTTCCAGCTTCTCGCGCGTGTAAGGTTTCGGATTGAAGCTGCCGACTTCCTTCACCTCGACGGTTTTGCCGGAGTGCAACAGCTTCACCATCTGGCCGGCTTTCAATTCGCCGTTGAACACGCGGACGTGCGTGACGACGCCTTTGTAAGTGTCGAAATAAGAATCAAAACCCAGCGCCTGCAAACTCGGCTCGCCCGTCGGTTTCGGCGGCGGAATGCGCGCGACAATCGCCTCAAGAATGTCCTCGATGCCGATGCCTTCCTTCGCGCTGCACGGGATCGCCAGTTCCGCCGGAATCGCCAGCACGTCTTCCAACTGCCGTTTCGCCTGCGGCACGTCCGCGTGGCCGAGGTCAATCTTGTTGATGACCGGAATGATTTCGAGATTCAACTTCGCCGCGAGATGATAATTCGCCACCGTCTGCGCCTCGACGCCCTGCGCCGCGTCAATCACCAGCAACGCGCCTTCGCACGCGCTCAAGCTGCGCGACACTTCGTAGGCGAAATCCACGTGGCCCGGCGTGTCAATCAGGTTCAGCTCGTAAGTCTCGCCGTTGCGCGCCTTGTAAAGCATCGTGACCGGATGCGCCTTGATGGTGATGCCGCGTTCGCGCTCCAAATCCATCGCGTCGAGCAACTGCTCCGACATGTCGCGCGTGGCGATGGTGCCGGTGCGATGCAGCAGGCGGTCGGAAAGCGTCGTCTTGCCGTGGTCAATGTGGGCAATGATGCTGAAATTTCGTATGTGTGCTGAATCCATTTACAAAATCGTTGAATCGTTGAAAGTTGGACGTTGCACCGTTTCAAACCGATTCAACGTCTGCCAACACGGCAACTCTCCCACACGAGCGCAGCAGGATAACCGGAAAACGATTGAAGAAAAGGAAATTTGACCGCGCGCGTAGAAAAAAGAAATGGATTCAATCAGTCTTCGCACTGCTCACTTCGCAGGAGAAAAATGCAAGATGGTCGCCGAAGCGGGCGCCACCTGAACCGTCAGGCTGCCGGAATTTCCGCCTTCGATCTGTTTTCCATTGGCCTGACCAGATTCCCTGCGGGTCGATGGAAGCACCGCCCAGCATGACGCCCGTTTTGGCGGCGACGTCCTGATCCTTCTGCGCCAGATCCATCCGTTGCCATGTTCCCGGACCCGCGCTTTGGGGCAACTGGAGGGAAACCGACGCCGGTTGCGCTTTGTCGCCATAGCTCTTGTTGATCAGGGTCAGATAAATGGAGCCGTCGCTGATCCTGATAAGCGTAGGCATTGAAATCAAACGCGGACGCCGCTTGTATCTTCACTCCGAGCGGTCGTCCATGCGCGCCCTGGCTGAAAGCCAGATAGGCATAGGCTTGCGGCCGCATGGTAAATCCATGGCCGTCCGTCTGATGCACGAAACGCGGCGTAATTCGGCGGCGCCAAACCCTCCATCCCGCCCCACCGATTCCCCGGTGTGATAATTCATGCCCAGGATGTGATGCGCCGCCCACCAATGGGTGCAATCCAGCGCCCACAAGGTGGACGCGTAGGTGTCGCTCGAATCCTTGGCGCCTCCATTGTAGCAACTGTTCATCTCATCAATCCGGTAAGGCACGCCTTGGGCGGCCAGCACCGCGCCGACCTGGGCATAGTCTTTTTCGTAATCGGCCATGGAGACTGTTGGAAAGAAAACGGGCCCGGGTCGCGGGCGGATCCTTTTCGCCCGCGCGGCCCGAGCCCAGAAAATAATAGTGATCGCTCGCCATCGCCAGATGTCCGCCGGCAAACAGCGGCTTTGGCCAGGTCCAGCGCATAGCTTCCGTTGGCGCTCGGCCCGTCAAACATCGCGTCGGGCACGGCTTTCAGAATGGCGTCATAGTGGGGTTTCCATTGCGCAAAAAACGCCTCAAATGTCTTGAGATAGAAATTAGGCTCGTTGCCGATGGAAAAACAATCGAGCGCATCCGCATCGTGAGCCGCGATGTAGCCGGCCAGGCGCGCGGATTCGGCGGGATCGCCATTTTTCAAGCGGAACGAATAAATCACTTTCACCCCGGCGGCCCGGGCGAAGTTGAAAAGCGCGTCAATGTCCTTTTCCTGCGGAACCGGGATGCGCGGATCATCCACCGCATTGGCCCCGACGCGCAGACTCTTGATGCCGAGGGTCTGGAAGGTATTGACCAGCGCCTGATCGTTGGGATCAAAGTAATATCGCCCGTTCCTTGGGCAGAAGCATTGACATCTCGTAGCTCAGGCCTAAAAAGCGGGGCGGAAGATCGGCGCCGCTGCCATCGGCCGCCACGGTGACGGTCACCGGCTGGGTCTGGGCCGCAGCAAGACAGGGAATCAGCAACGTCAAGGCAAACAACCGGAGCGGGAAAGCGAAATTCGTCCATCCACTTGGAGAAAGAAAGGCGGTTCATAAGGGCAATTTTAACGAGGATATCTCTGATGACAATTTTTAACTGGGAGCAAAACCGATTTAACGCATCCGCCGGGCGCGACAGGATAACCGGAAAAAGATTGAAGAAAAGGAAATTTGACGCGTCAAGGCGAAAAGCCGTTTTTTTAGTTGACGAATTTCCGACGAACGCACAGAATCGCCGCCATGAAATATTTCTACTCAATCATTCTGGTCTGTGCGCTGACAATCCCGGCCTTCGCGCAGGATGCAAAAACCAATTCCACCGACGCAGCCACCCAAGCACCGGGGCAGACTTTAGCCGCGTCCGCAGCGGTTCTCACCGCGCCGATTGTTTTGACGAACGACGCGATTGTATTCGTTGGTGACGGCATGGCGGATGCCACGAACGGCGGCTCGGCAGTCTTCACCTTCACCATCACGGACGCGGGAAGTTATGTGTTCGAGGCGCTGGTGAACGCGCCGAACGAGAACAGCAATTCATTTTTTGCGAATGTGGACGACCAGCCGGTTGACCCGGACATGACTTGGGATGTTGACGTGACGATGGGATTTGAAAAACGGGTGTTGAGCTGGCGCGGCACCGGCGACGCCGGCTCCGACCAGTTCGCGCCCAAGCGTTTCACGCTCACGGCGGGGACGCACAAGCTCATCCTCAACGGGCGCGAGCCGGGCACGCAGTTGAAGTCGGTGACCATCCGCCCCGCCCCGCCACAAGCGCCCGCCACGCCTTAAATCCAGGCGAGCTTAAACCAGAACGGCCTTGTTCGCCTTGAGATATTTTTCGATGGTCTTGATGCCATTGCAGGAATTGGCCACGCGCACGGCGTCAGGCTTGCCCAGTTTGTAATGCACGAGCAGTTTGCCGACCATTCCAACTTGCAGGTTCGCCCCGGCCATGCGCCAGACCTGGCCGGCTTCCAATGGTTGCGGACGGACGCGGCGGGGCGGCTTGATTTTTATCATGGCTGATCCTGCGCCTTAACTTTCAATCAAGCCAGTTAAATCAGCGCTTATTCGCCATAGACCTTGTTGATCAACTTTCTGAATTTGCTTTCGGGAACAGGCTTCTGGTTTGGGGCGGCGGGCGGCTTGCCGTCGGATTCCAATGCGTCCGCCAGCCACCTCAAATGTTCGGAGCGGAACTGGAGTTTCTTGACGAGGGCTTCAAGTTCATTGGCTTCGATCCGGACTCGTTTCGCAATTTCAATCCTGTTCATGATGAAAAGCTGGCCGTGGCAGGCATCCGGCGCAAGATAAAACCCGTTGAGCCTTCAATCCGTTCCGACAAACCGGCAGGGGTGAAGCTCATGGCTTACCACCAGTCTGGCCTGGAGGCAGCCATTCCCACGATGTCAGTTCGTAATGAGAATCAAGAGCGTGAAACACGACGACGTTTGCGTCGCGCGCGACTTTACCCTTCGTCACCGTCAAGGTCAGCCTGTAATTTAGTCCCGCGACGACTTGCTTCTCGGCTTTGGAAATTGCCGTCAGCGTGAGAATCCCTGATTCGCGCCTCGACTGTTCGCCCACTGCGAAGTCAGCCGCGCTCTTCACATCATCCTTGGTTGTCTCGACGGAACTGTATCCGCCAACCATCGGGGCGGAAACGACATTGCCGCCGAGGGCTGCGATGATGGCTGCAAAGGCAAAAAAAGTTTTGATGAAGGCTTTTGGATCCATAAATCGGTTGTAAAAAATCACAGCGGCGCGTCAATCAGCAATTTCACGCGCTGGAGAAATTTGATTCGCCGATCCAACTGCCGCGCACGCGCCTCGTCAGGGCGCGTGTCATTGAGGAGATGCTCGGCCAGCGAAATCTCCTGGCTGATTCTCGCGCTCACCCAGGGATACAGGCTGGTGGTCTGGCCAGCTTGAACCAAGGCCACAGTGAGTTTGTCGGCCTTCGCGATCTCCGCCGGGGATGGATTGTCCGGCAATTCAAATTCATATTGCAACGCGCCGTCCACCGCGAGAATTTCCCGTCCGGTTTCGCGCGCGGCGCGGTCTTCTTCGGACAGTCCCGGTTCGGAATGTCGCGGGGCGGCGCAACCAGCCAGCAGCAGCGTGATGAAAATGAAAAATCGAAAGTTCATTGCGCGCTACACGATTTTGCACGGGATGACGGCATCTTCGTCATTTGAATAGGTTGCGCATAACCGATGGTATCCGTCCGCGATGACCACTTTTCCGTTGACCGAATCTCTGACCAGCAGAAGAGGCGACAACTCGCGCCCCGACAAGATTTTCTGCTGATCCTTTTTGACATGATAATTACTGACTCCGAGCAGGGACAAGCCGGACGCCCTGAAAATATCCTTCGCCTTGAATTCAGTTGTCTCCGCACGTTTCAATTTTTTCAAATAAGCGGCTGCCGCCCGCGCGTCATAAATCAGGGACAAGTATGACAGCGCCGCCGGATAATCGTGCGCTTCCGGTTCACTCGACCACTTGATTTCATATTGCTTCGGCATATCGTAGAAAGTTCAGCCATCACCGACTGGTGACTTGAACCGCGATAGCGGAACTGCAAGTGCCAACGGCGGTTGGCTCCGGCGACTGGTTAGGCAGCATGGCGTGCTCTTTTCCACTTCTTAATCACCCGAACAAAATAGAAAACTGTCGCTGTCAAAGCCAACATCCAAATGACTGCCGCGACTCGACACCAAAATACCAAGTCGGGGCTTTTATAATTGCCATCGGACAAAGGATAAATAAAAGCGTCGCGAGCCATCGGCATAAACATGACACCAATGAAACCAGCGATAAGCACAAAAATGATGGCAAGCACAACTGCCACCAGCGAGCGCTTGCGCAAAGACAATGCCAGCAAAGCAACGGCAACCAAAAGAACGGCGTCACCAATCAACAGCGAAAGAAACAAAACAGGTGTCGCGATGTCTCCCATTGCAAGTATTGGGTGCATAAACTCGATGCTGCCTAACGTAGAAAGCTGAGCCACCGCCGACTCGCGGCGTGAACCGCGACAGCGGAACTGACAGCGCCAATGGCGGTTGGCTCCGGCGACTTGTTAGGCGGCTGGTCACTCATCTATTTTAGCATTAAAACTGATTGCAACAACTCGACCGTCGGGAAATTGAAGAAAGCTAAGGCCAAGATTTAAGTCGGCATAAAATCGGCCAGCCTTCGTATCAAAAGCGACCGCATACTGCGGAATAAAGTCACCTTTGAAAATATAATCGTCATTTGACTTTACTGGCTTGGCCTTATCAAATCGTTTGCGAAACTCTGCTTCTGTCAATTGCTTGTCACAAAGTTTTGGGCCAATCATGACGTTGGTGATCTCTGTGGATGACGGCAGCTTGGCAACTTCGGACAACTCTATTTCATGTCTATGAATCTTGCCGATAAAACCGGCATACTGAACTTGTGGAATCGTGTTCGTTTGGCCTGCGATAACTAGATTATATGCCAACAGGCAATGGAATAATATGACGAGTGTTTTCATAACAGATAAGCGGGTTGAAACTTTGCGGCTATTAAACCGGGATTGAAACCGAATTCAAGGCAAAAATGTTTTCCAAAGCACGGTGTCCGGGCATAAGGTTGAAACCGTTGCCGGAAGTTTCGCAGCATTT
The DNA here is from genome assembly GCA_963738175.1 of uncultured Verrucomicrobiae bacterium. GTDB lineage: Bacteria > Verrucomicrobiota > Verrucomicrobiia > Limisphaerales > UBA11358 > UBA11358. The sequence continues at coordinate 83,106 of CAVTVI010000020.1, read as the reverse complement.
TATTCAGGCATCAATTTGTGACGGCTCGTGAAACATATTTGTAACCGGTTCTTAACTTGATTGGCCGAAATCCGGCCTTAATCTGGCGAGGTTGGAACAAAGGAGCCGCCATGAATTTTATTTTATTGAACCTTGGAAAAATAATGTTTCCGAAACTGCCGCCGGATTTGCAGCGGCGCAGGCTGGCCGTGTTTCTGTTCACCGTGCTTGTGAGCGTGACGGTTGCCGGCGTCACCGTGCTGATGATGACCCAGCTCGCAAAAATGGGCAGGCATTGAATCGGCTGGATTCCCGGTCAGGCTTTCACAAAGCCGTTTTTGTTCAGCTTGACGACGACTGACTTGTCGTGTCTTACCAGGACCGCCTTGTTGGCCTTCAGGTATTTTTCCACGGCGGCGCGGCCACCGACGGAATTGGAAACCCTCACCGCATTCGGCGCGGCCAGCTTGTAATGCACGAGCAATTTGCCGACAAGCCCGACCTGAAGATTCAATTCCGCCATGCGCCACACTTGCCCCGCCTCCAGCGGTTGCAGGCGCGCACGGCGCTTGGGCGCGGCTTTGGGCTTGGACGCAGGCTTGGTCTTAATTTTCCTCATTAGCAATCATGGGCAGAAAACTTTGATTTAACCAGTCAAATCGGAGGGCTGGCAAAAGAACAGATTCCCACCGGGGCAATCAAACAATCTGCGGCTGGATTTTTTCCGGATCAACGCCCAAATCTTTGATGGCCTGCGCGACGACTTCGCGTCCGATGAGATTTTTTTCCGCCAGCGCGTAAAGCGTGCCGATGACGGTGGATTCGGCGTCCACTTCAAAAAATCGGCGCAACCGCGCGCGCGTGTCGCTGCGGCCAAAGCCGTCCGTGCCGAGCGTGAACAATCCGCCCGGAACCCACGGCGCGATCTGGTCGGGCACGGTGCGGATGTTGTCGGAAACGGCGACGAACGCCCCCTGCTCTTTCGCCAGCAAGATTTTCGACGTAGGATTTTTTCGGCGGCTCGGTCGGATGCAGCATGTTCCAGCGCTGGCAGCGGATGGCGTCGGTGCGCAACAGTTTGTAACTCGTCGCGCTCCAGACATCGGCGCTAACGCCGTATTTTTCCGCGAGAATTTCCTGCGCCTTCAACGCCGATTGCATGATCGGTCCGCTGCCAAAAATGTGCGCCTTGATTTTTTTGCCTTCCGCGCCGGGCTTGAATTTATACAAGCCCTTTCAAAATTCCGTCCTCGACGCCCGCGGGCATCGGCGGCATGGCATGATTTTCGTTGTAGAGCGAGAGGTAATAAAAAATGTCCTCGTTCTCGACATACATCCGGCGCAAACCGTCGGCGATGATGACGGCGAGTTCGTAACCGAACGCCGGATCGTAAGGCAGGCACGTCGGAATCGTGCTCGCGTGCAGCAGGCTGTGGCCGTCCTGATGTTGCAAGCCCTTCGCCGTTGAGCGTCGTGCGGCCGGAAGTCGCGCCGAGCAAAAAGCCTTTCGCGCGGATGTCGCCGGCGAGCCAGAACAAATCGCCGACGCGCTGCGGACCGAACATCGAGTAGTAAATGTAAAACGGAATCATCGGCACGCCGTGCGTCGCGTAGCTCGTGCCCGCCGCGATGAACGACGCCATCGAGCCGGCCTCGGTGATGCCTTCTTCGAGAATCTGCCCGTCCTTCGCCTCGTGATAATAAAGCAGCGATCTTGCTGTCCACCGGCTCGTAAAGCTGGCCTTTGGACGAATAAATTCCGATCTCGCGGAACAATGCGTCCAGGCCGAACGTGCGCGCCTCGTCGGGAATGATCGGCACGATGTTTTTGCTGATGCCTTTGTGCTGCAGCAAAATCGCTCAACAACCTGCCAAACGCCATCGTCGTGGAAATTTCCGTCGCTCGAGCCTTTGAACAATTCGGCAAAATAATCCAGCTTCGGCACGTCGAGCGTCGCCGGCTTGACGATTCGCGCGGGCAAAAATCCGCCGAGCGCCTTGCGCCGTTCGAGCAGATATTTTGTTTCCGACGCTGTCGGCGGGCGGACGATAAAACGGCGTTTCCGCAATCACGTCGTCGGTGATGGGAATCTCGAAGCGCTCGCGGAATTCGCGCAGCTCCTTCTCGTTCATTTTTTTCTGCTGGTGCGAAATGTTCTTGCCTTCGCCCGCTTCGCCGAGGCCGTAGCCTTTGACGGTCTTTGCCAGGATCACCGTCGGCTGGCCTTTGTGTTCCACCGCGGCCTTGTAGGCCGCATAAACTTTGCGCGTGTCGTGGCCGCCGCGCAGCAGCTTGCGAATCTGCTCGTCGCGTGAGATGATTCACCAGCTCGAGCAGTTCGGGATATTTGCCGAAGAAATGCTGGCGCGTGTAGCTGCCCGGCTCGACGCAATATTTCTGGTAATCGCCGTCCACGCATTCTTCCATGCGCTTGAGCAGCAGACCGGACTTGTCGCGCGCGAACAAATCGTCCCAATCGCTGCCCCAGATGACCTTGATGACGTTCCAGCCCGCGCCGCGGAAAAGTCCTTCGAGTTCCTGGATGATTTTTCCGTTGCCGCGAACCGGGCCGTCGAGCCGCTGCAAATTGCAGTTGATGACCCAGATCAGATTGTCGAGATTCTCGCGCGCGCCGAGCGTGATTGCGCCGAGCGTTTCCGGCTTCGTCGCATTCGCCGTCGCCGAGAAACGCCCAGACTTTCGGCTCGTCCTTCCAATTCGTCAGACCGCGCGCCTGCAGATAGCGGTTAAAGCGCGCCTGATACAGCGACATGATCGGGCCGAGGCCCATCGAGACCGTCGGGAACTGCCAGAAATCCGGCATCAAATACGGATGCGGATACGACGACAGCCCGCCGCCTTCGGCCAGTTCCTGCCGGAAATTTTGCAAATGCCGTTCGTCCAGCCGGCCTTCGAGAAACGCGCGCGCATACATTCCCGGCGCGGCGTGGCCTTGAAAATAAACGATGTCGCCGGGGAAATTTTCCGTCGCGCCGCGGAAAAAATGATTGAACGCCACTTCGTAAAGCGTCGCCGCCGAAGCGTAAGTCGAGATGTGGCCGCCGACGTTCGTGGTCGAATTGGCCTTGACCACCATCGCCATCGCGTTCCAGCGCATGAGGCTTTTGATGCGGCGCTCGATGTCGCCAGTCGCCCGGATACGGCGGCTGTTGCTCCGACGGGAATCGTGTTGACGTAAGGCGTCGTCAGGCCGGCCGACGGACGCGGCGCGGAGCGCAACTGGTCCGCCAGTTTTTCCAGCAATTGCGCCGTGCGCTCCGGCCCCTGACTTTCCAGCGCCAGTTCAAAAACCGATTGCAATGATTCGCCCACCTTGTCGCCGTTGCCGTTGCCGACGGCGAAGCGGAGCTGGAGCGCGAACCGTAAATTTCTTTTGTCTCAACGCTCACTGTGTTAATCAATTTTTCTCAGCGCGCAAAAGCGCGCAGACAATTAAAACCCAATTTGCCCGCCAACGCCAGCGAAATCAACGCGCAAAATGAAACATCTCGACCTCACGCTCCCCTCGCCCGCCGAAAATCTCGCGTGCGACGAGGCGCTGCTCGACTGGCGCGAGGAAAACGGCGGCGAAGAAATCCTGCGCTTCTGGGAATCGCCGGAAACTTTCGTCGTCGTCGGCTACGCGAATAAAATTGCAACGGAAGTGAATGTTGAAAACTGCCGCGCAAAACAAATCCCGATTTTCCGCCGCTGCTCCGGCGGCGGAACGGTTTTGCAGGGCGCGGGCTGTTTGAATTACGCGCTCATTTTGCGAATCGCCGAAAATTCTCCGACTCGCCAGCATTTCCAGCGCGAACAAATTCATCATGGAACGCAATCGCGCGGCGATTGAATCCGGACAATCCGAAATCCAAAATCCAGAAGTCAAAATTTCAGTTCGCGGCCACACCGACTTGGCTCTCGTCACTCTCAACTCGTCACTTCACTTCAACAAATTCAGCGGCAATTCGCAACGTCGCAAAAAAAATTTCCTGCTCTTTCACGGAACTTTTCTTTTGAACTTCGACCTCGCGCTCGTCGGCGAATTTTTGCGGATGCCGTCGAAACAGCCGGATTATCGCGCCAACCGCAATCATGGCGATTTTTTGACAAATTTGAAAATTCCCGCGCCGAAAATAAAATCCGCGCTCGCAGAAATTTGGAACGCAACCGACGAACTCCAAGGATTTCCTCAAAGCAGAATTCAAAAACTCGCCGGGAAAAATATTCAACGCGACGAATGGAATTTCAAATTATGAAACGGAAACTTGCAGTCCGTCCTTCTCGTCTTTGTTTGTTTCGCTTTCCGCGCGTTTTGCGCCGATGCGGATTACAAACAGGTGCTCATTTCCACGCATGACGAATTCCATCCGCGTCCGCCTGCCGTTGACCGACGTGACCGGAAAAGTTCGCGTGAAGGAAAAATCTTCCGACGGCTTCGGCCTGCCCGTCGCGCCGTCCAAAACATTCTCGGCGAAAAAATTATCTCGAATGGCAGATTGGCTACGACATTCCGAACACGAACAGTCCGAGCGTCGTTCCTGAAATCAAATTCATCCGCAATGGCGAGACGAAATACGGCCACGAACTTTCCAAAATCATTTTTGAAGCGGTTCGACATCGGAATTCTTTCGACGAATGATTTGATTCGCGAAATTGATGCGTTGAAAAAAATTCCGCCAACCGAGTTTGAAGAAAGCCAGGCCGTGCAAGTTGAAGTTTCAACCAATGCCGCGGCGGACGGATTTCAAAGCGCCGTCCAGCGGTTGCCGCAGTTCACCAAATCCACGCCGCACGGCTGGGTGCAAATCCAGCTCAAGCAGAAGCAGCGCGCCGTCGGTTATCAGGCGATGGTTTATGTCTGCCTGCCGATGGCTGAAGTGCTGGCGATGGACGGCTCGCCGCGCAAACCCGGCAGCGCCAAATCCAAGGAGACGGTTTATTACGACTTCACCCGCGCGAACTCCGATCTGCTGCTCGACATCATCCACGCCTTCGGCATCGCCTCGCAACAGCACAACGAGGACATCCGGCAGATTCTTGGAAAAATTTTGGAAACGGTGAACGGTTGAAAAATTCAAATTAATTCCACTGAAATTCTTGGCTCTAAAAGCGCGAGATCAGTAAGCCCCAACGGAACGAAATTCATCAGCTTGGAGGTTAAAATGTCGGGGTGGATGTAATCATTAAATAACACACAAGGCACATGAACTCTTTCTTGCAGACCGGCGTGTTGTGAAATGGAACGGCTTCCTGCACCTATGGATTTATCGGCTTCGTCCATTTTGAACTCACCATTTTTACATTGCACAGATACAAACGGTCTATGCGGTATCGTGCCGAGAGGAAGCAGCCATAAAATATCCAGTCCACCGTCTTTTTCATTTCCGCGCAAAACCGGGCTTTTGAATCCGAGCTTTTTCAGGTGCCGATTAAAAGCAGCTTTAGTTTTCTTTCTGTCACGAGGATGTCCAATCCGGTGAATCGCTCCAGTGGCGCGTTGGCCTAGCCGTTGTGACACTGTGCATTCAAAATCACGAGAACGAACGCCGATGCTACGAATATCTCTCATGTCATTCACGAACGAGAGAAAATCGGAATCCACAACCGTAAATCTGCCCGTTCCGATTTCATATCCGAAGGGAAGTTTTGCATCCTTGGTTGCGAAATGTTCCTGCAATTTTTTGACCGCGCTTGGGATGGCGGCTTCTGCGCTGGCTGCCTTTAGATTTTTTATCAAAGCCTCCAACAGAGGTGAGTCCTCATCATTTATTCGGAGATCCTCATGGGTAATGACTTTGGAATCCGCCACGGATAATTCCTCGGCGACAAGTTCAAAAAACTCAAAGAGAGGTTCGGGCATCGCTAGGATTCCTTGCTGACAAATGATTTTACTGCGGCCTCAAAATCTTTGTAGGTGCGAAGCAGGCGCACACCTTCTTCGCCTTTGCTTCCCGGCAGAAGTTTTTTACGAAGCAGCACTCCCAACTGTTTGGTTGTTTTGGTGAGTCGCTCGATACTTTCTTCCCGTGTATCAACATAAATCTCGGCTTCTTCCAAAGTTTTGCCCGCCCGCAAAGCGGCAGTTGCTTTTTCTGAACCAAGAACCTTGCCTAGTTTTGAAGAGTCGCGCGTATCGTCAACGACTCTTTTGGTTACATCGCGGCTGCCATCTTTTTGTTCAGGTCCATACAGATCATCCATCAGCAACGCCAAGTTCTTTTTGTTGTAACTGCGAATTTCTAAAGTTTTCGAATCAATTTCGAGCTGAAGATATTTTTTGATGCCGGTGCGACTCAACGCCTCGGCCAAATTCCAAAAATCTGCTTTTTGTAAATCAACTTCGGCATCTTGAAGTAGCCGGTATGGAACAAGAAACCGCCGGGCTTCATTTTTCTTCAATTGAGTTTCCTTGAAAACCCTGTCCAGCCCACCTGGCTCTTTGCTCTCGTGTTCCAAAAATAACGCCTTGCTCAAAGGAGGCCATTCGCGGAAACCAAGCAAATGCCGGACTCCGAGATAAACCCGCATCTCGTTTTTCTGTTGATCATCCGGCTTGTTTGGAAAAACAAGAGCAGGAATTTTTTTCAAGTCTTCCGTCTTTCCCTGATATTGGTCGGGGTGCGCAAGAATTTCTCTGATTGCCGCCAGCCGGCGATTGCCTTCGACGACTGTGTAGCGTTTGCCTACTTGTTTTACCACCAATGGCTCATAATCAATGTATCCATTCTTCAAAAGTGAATCCACCAACTCGGAGGCGTAATAAGGACTTTCAAAAAGTGCCTTCTGAATTTCTTCTGGGCTGGAATTTTCCATCAATCCGCCAAAGCGCGGATTTGTCGGGTCGAAGTCCAACAAATCTTGAGAAATACGATGCAGTTCGGGTTTAGTTGTAATGTGCATTTTTACCAGAGTTCTCCCAAATTTTTCACAACCGCTTCAAATAACGGCGGTGGCACTGCGTTTCCAATCATCTGAAAGCGGTCGCGGACAGTTCCTCTTTTCCAAATAAATTTTTTTGGAAAACCTTGCAACGCGGCGCACTCGCGATATGCAAATCTGCGCGCCTGGCCCTTTCCGAGAAAAAATCCACTTGTCGGTGTGAATGCGTTTCAACGACGGGCTCATCGGATGAAGCGGAACGTGCCGCCAGTGGCCGACGATACACGGGCTGGTTTCATCCCAATCTCGCCGCCGTCTTCGGGAAAGATAATACCAATGAAACGGTTCTTCGTTGAATTCGCCAACTGGCCACTCCGGCATACCGTTTAATACATCCTTTTGAGTAATCCAATTCCTGACTTGCATCAGCTCCCAAATTTCGGTTTCGGAAAAATCATATTCAAAATCCAAATCAGACCGCACGCCCACAATAAATACTCGCCTGCGGTCTTGCGCGACGCCATGATCTTGCGCGTTTAGAACCTGCCATTTGACACGATAGCCAGCCAGCCTGTATCTGCGAAGCTGATTGTCGAGCAATTGCCTGTTGTCTCCGTAGGCCATGCCATTCACATTTTCCACCACGAACGCCTTTGGAGAAATAAACCGAATCGCGCGGTCGAATTGCTTGGTAAAGGTAATTGATTGAATCTTCTGAATTGCGCCGTCCGCCTTGCGTGAAACCCTGGCATGGATAACAACCAACGAGGAATTCCGCCGTCGGGAATCGGTCGAAATCCGAAATGTCGCCGCAATGAATGACCGAGCCGACATTGTCGCCATAAGTTTCGCAGGCAACTTTTGAAATGTCGTTTGCCCAGACGACATTGTAGCCAAGTCGTTTGAGCGCAAAATCAGAACCGCCACACCCGCTGAACAACGAGATTGTGCGTATTGATTTCATCCGATTTCTTCCAGATTAAGATTTCAGCAGGCTATGTCAAAAGCAATCACGCCTTCGCCACCAACTGCCGCAACACAAATGGCAAAATGCCGCCGTGCTGGTAGTAATCAATTTCAATCGGCGTATCTATGCGGCAGCGGACGGAAACATTTTCAATCTTCCCGTCCTTGCGCGTGATTTTCAGCGTGAGGTCCTGCTGCGGCTTGATGTTCGCGTCGAGGCCGACGATGTCATAGGTCTCCGTGCCGTCGAGCTTGAGCGTCTGCGCGGTCACGCCTTCCTTGAATTGCAACGGCAGCACGCCCATGCCGACGAGGTTGCTGCGATGGATGCGCTCGAAGCTCTGCGCGACGACGGCTTTCACGCCAAGCAGGTTCGTGCCTTTCGCCGCCCAATCGCGCGACGAGCCGGTGCCGTATTCCTGTCCGGCAAGAATGACGAGCGGAATTTTCGCCGCCTGATATTTTATGGCCGCGTCGTAAATGCTCATTGGCTCGCAATATCTTTGCGGAATGAACAATTGATTCGGCGCCTCGCCTTTGACACATTTCGCCATGCCTCCCGTAATCGTTCGCACGACATGCCTTTTAACGGTCCATGATACATTCGTCACGCCGCCTTCGACGCCGGGCACCATCAGGTTTTTGATGCGCACGTTCGCGAACGTTCCGCGCGTCATCACGCGGTCGTTGCCGCGACGCGAGCCGTAGCTGTTGAAATCCTCCGCCGTCACGCCGTTCTCGATGAGATATTTTCCGGCGGGCGACGTTTTCTTGATCGAACCGGCGGGCGAAATGTGGTCGGTCGTCACGCTGTCGCCGAAAATCGCGAGCGCGCGGGCGTTTTTGATCTCCGCGATGCTGCCGGGCTGCAGCGAAAAGCTCGTGAAGAACGGCGGCTCCTGGATGTAAGTGGATTTGCGATCCCATTCGTAAACGTTGCCGGTGCTGGACGGAATTTCGTTCCACTTCGGATTTTGTCCGGCGAAATCCTTGTAAAGTTTGCGGAAAACTTCCGGCTGCAACGCGGCCTGCATCAGGTCGCGGACTTCGCGCAACGTCGGCCACAAATCTTTCAGGAAAACGTCCGCGCCGGATTTGTCTTTGCCGATCGGGTCGTGGTTCATGTCAATGTCCACGCGCCCCGCGAGCGCGAACGCGACGACGAGCGGCGGCGACATGAGAAAATTCGCCTTGATGTTCTGGTGGACGCGCGCTTCAAAATTTCGATTGCCGGACAAAACGGACGCGGCGACCAGATTATTTTTCACAATCGCGTCTTCAATCGCCGGATGCAGCGGGCCGGAATTGCCGATGCAAGTCGTGCAACCGTAGCCGACGGTTTGAAAACCGAGCTGGTCGAGATACGGCGCGAGGCCGGTCTTGTTCAGATAATCAGTGACGACGCGGCTGCCGGGCGCGAGCGAAGATTTCACCGTGCTGTTGACGGTCAATCCTTTTTCGACGGCTTTTTTCGCGAGCAAACCGGCGGCGAGCATCACGCTCGGATTGCTCGTGTTCGTGCAACTCGTGATCGCGGCGATCAGCACAGAGCCGTTGCGAACGTCACCTTTGAGTTGCGGCGCGTTTCCGTGAATGGAATCCGGCGTGGGATGTTCGTTGAGCATCTCGCGTTCGCTGCGATGGACATTTCCATTTTCCTGATCGCCGCCGCCTGAATGAATTTCGCCGCCCGCAGAAACATGAACTGTGCGCGACAATTCTTCGACCTTCATGCCGAAGCCGCTTTCCGTGACGGGTTTTGAAAACGCCGAAATGAAATCGCGTTTCATGTTAGGCAATTCGATTTTGTCCTGCGGACGTTTCGGCCCGGCCACGCTCGGCACGACGGAATTCAAATCCAGTTCGAGTTCCTGCGAATATTGGATGTCGCCTTTTTTCGGGATGCCCCAAAGTCCCTGCGCCTTGTAATAATTTTCGTAGGTCTTGACGGCTTCGTCGCTGCGGCCGGTGGCGCGCAGATAATTCACGCACTCGGCGTCAATCGGGAAAAAGCCCATCGTCGCGCCGTATTCGGGTGCCATGTTCGCGATGGTAGCGCGATCCACCACGGGCAACGCCGTCGCGCCGGAGCCGAAAAATTCGACAAATTTTCCGACGACCTTCGCCTTGCGCAGCATCTGCGTGACCGTGAGCGCGAGGTCGGTCGCGGTGACGCCTTCGCGCAACGCGCCGGTGAGATGCACGCCGACGACATCGGGCGTGAGAAAATAAACCGGCTGGCCGAGCATTCCCGCCTCGGCCTCGATGCCGCCGACGCCCCAGCCGACGATGCCGATGCCGTTGATCATCGTCGTGTGCGAATCCGTGCCGACGAGCGTGTCGGGATAAAAAATTCCGTCCGCGTTGAGAACACCCTTCGCGAGATATTCCAAATTCACTTGGTGAACAATTCCAATTCCCGGCGGCACGACCTTGAACGTGTCGAACGCCTGCATGCCCCATTTCAGAAATTGGTAACGCTCGCGGTTGCGCGTGAATTCCAAATCCAGATTGCGCTGCATCGAATCCGCCGCGCCCGCGAAATCCACCTGCACGGAATGATCCACGACCAAATCCACCGGCACGAGCGGCTCGATGATTTTGGGATTTTTGCCGAGCTTCGCGACCGCGCTGCGCATCGCCGCCAAATCCACGAGCAACGGCACGCCGGTGAAATCCTGCAACACAATTCGCGCGACGACGAACGGAATTTCCGCCGTGCGCGTTTCGTTCGGCTTCCAGTTCGCGAGTTCCTTGATGTTCGCCTCGGAAACTTTTTTGCCGTCGCAATTACGCAAAACGGATTCGAGAACAAGGCGGATTGAAACCGGCAGTTTTGAAATCGCGCCGACGCCGGCTTTTTCCAATGCAGGCAGCGAATAGAATTGTCCTTGTTTCCCGTTGCCGAGTTCAAATTTTTGAAGAGTGTTGAATAAATTATGTGCGCTCATGTCGTTCCTTTAACGTCATGAAAATGAAGATTCCGTGCGGGTGTGTCAAGCGAAGGGCGAGGAATCGTTACATTGTTAAATTGTTGAATCGTTAAATCGGCTCGGCAAATTCCGATTCAACGATTCAACAATTCACGCTTCAACGGCTCGTATTGCGAGCAAATCCGCGATGCGGCGCGCGAGGCGCGGCAAATCCAGCGGCTTGGTGAAAAAATCGTCCGCCTGCATCGCCACCGTGCGCTTGGTTACTTCGCTCGTGAGCGCGCTCATGAAAATAATGGGAATCTTTTTCGTAAGCGGCTGTCGGCGCAGGATTTCGCAGACGGACAAACCGTCGAGGTCGGGCAGCAGGATGTCGAGGAGGATCAAGTCCGGCTTGAACTGACGCGCCTGGCTCAACGCCTGCACGCCGTCGTTGGCCACGATGAAGTCGTAGCCCTGCCCCGCGAGTTTGTATTGCAGCAACTCGATGAAGTCGTTCTCGTCATCCACGAGCAAAATCCGGTTCGCCATGCTGCCAAGTTAGCCGGAAGCGCGCCAACCACAACGACAGCGAGGTTAAAGTGAGGTGACGAAACGGAAACGGAAAATTAAGTTTATCCGCAGATTGCGCGGATTCACGCAGATTTATTTTTCATCTGCGAAAATCGGCGTAATCTGCGGATTAAAACCAGAACCCAAATTGAATTGACAAAAATCCGGTTTACGGTATTACTTTGGGTATGACTTCTACAAAATTAGTGAGCGTGAAAGTGCCGTTGAAAATTTTCCGCGCCATGCCCGGCGCGCACAAAGGCCGCAGCCGTTTCATCATCTCCGCGCTGGAAGACAAAGTTTCACGGCAGCGCGAAACGGAGTGGCAGCCCAAGACGGCGCATGGCCGCCGGTTGAAAGCCATCCTTGAAAAGGGCGCGGCGGAACGCGGCGAGCCTTTGGACGCGGAAGGAATTGCCGCTGAACTGCGCGAGCGGCGCGGGGGACTTCATTGAAAACTTTTCTGGATTCAGGCGTCTTGCTTTCGGCATGGAAACGCGGGGAATTTCACGAGCGCGCCAGATCCGTCATGGATGATCCGACGCGCGAGTTTTTGACTTCTGACACGGTGAAACTGGAATTGCTGCCCAAGCCGCTGTTTGAAAAGCGCCGGTCAGAAGTGGAATTTTACAATGATCATTTCAACGTCGCTGAAGCCGCCGAGTCGTTCAGCGCGGAATTGGGAAACGCGGCTTCGGCATTGGCAAAAAAATATGGCCTCGCAGCAATGGACGCTCTGCATCTGGCTTCCGCCATCCGCCAAGGCGCGGAAGAATTCATCACCAGCGAACTGCCCGGCAAGCCGATGTTCCGCGTGAAAGAATTGAAGGTCGTTTCACTTCATTCGCTTTAGCCAGATTTGCGCCGAGCACGAAAACACGAATAGAGCAATGGATTACAAAGCAGAAGAACAATATCAAAGTGTGATTCGAGCCTATGAGTCGTTACGCACGCTGGCTACTGACATTGGCAACACGGCTGTCATAGGTCTCGCAGCGATGGATGCGGCCAAAACATTTTTTACAGAGTGCTACCATCTAAAAGATTGGTTAAAGAAAGATTCAAGGATAAAGCGTCCCCAAGATGTAGAGGACTTCATCAGCCAGAGCCAAACATTATCACTTGCAGCGGATCTTTGTAATTCCCTCAAACATGCTGGACTCGACAAAAACCCGCGATCAGGAATGAATTTAGACCGAATCAACATGGCACATAGCCTCGACATTCCTGTTGATACTCCGGCGTCTGGCGAAGTGGGCTATATCAAGATGGTGAAAAATCCCTCGGACGGGGACACAATAACAATTTCCCGCAGCCTTACCTCTCGTAGCAGGCCAGTAGCAACAGCAGCCGTAGTCCTCACTGTATCAGGAAAGCAACACAAAGCTCTCGATGTGGCGACTCAATGTATTAAAGATTGGGATTCTTTTCTAGAAACCCAAGGATTAAAATTTTCCAAATCATGATGTTTCTCTAAAACATCAGACTGTTAGATTGCAGAAAAAATTTCCTTCGCCACTTCGCATTCTTCGCACACGATTTTTTACTTCAGCTTCGCTAGCACCGCCTTGACCGCCTCGAAGTTCGGCAAATCTTTCGGCGTCGGCGTTTGTTCGCTGTATTGCACCACGCCGCTTTTATCAATCACGAACGCCGCGCGCGCCGCCGTGTCGCCCACGCCCGCGAGCATCGGAAACACCACGTCGTATTGCTTGATGACCACCTTGTTCAAGTCGCTGGCGAGTGTGATGCCGATCTTTTCCTGCTTCGCCCACGCCGCCTGCGCGAACGGGCTGTCCACGCTGACGGCGATGACGTCCGCACCGAGTCCGGCATACGCGTCGAGTCCGGCGGAAATGTCGCACATCTCCTTGGTGCAAACGCCGGTGAACGCGAGCGGGAAAAACAGCAGCACGGTGTTTTTCTTGCCGAAGTTGTTGCTCAGCTTGACCTCCACATCGGCGGGCGATTTGGATTTGAGCGTGAAATCAGGGGCTTTGGAGCCGACGGGGATGGGCATAATTTATTTTTGGTTGGATTTTAATTGTTAAATCTGCTGTGGAGAATTTTGGGAGTTCAACGGGCGCGTGTCAAACTTGTTTAGCCACAGAGGCACAGAGACACCGAGCAGACAAAATGGTTTGTCTCTGCGACTCTGTGTCTCTGTGGCAAATCAATTCCCCACTTTCATCCGCTGCAGACAGTGCGTGAGGTAAGGCAGCAGTTGCTTTTTGCGCGAAACGACGTCGCGCAGTTCAAACACGCCGGGCTGCGGTTCGGGATAATCAATCCGGTCAACGAACTTTTTCTGTCCGGCGACGAGCATGAGCGATTGCTGGGTGGTCACGTTCGTCACCAAGAGCGCGGAGAAAAGATAATTCCGTCCGCGCCGGTAATCCTCCAGCGCCGCGAGCAGTTCGTCCTTGCGCTTCCAGAACTGGTGGAAGCCGACTTCCTCGATCTGCGCCACGCTGAACGTCGCGCCGTTTTCGAGATATTCCTTCGCGTCGGTCGTGATGGCCTCCGGCGCGGGCTTGAGCATGAGCAGCGAGCCGGACGCAAAAAGTTTTTCCGTGAATTCGCGCGCGTTGACGCCGGCGATTTTTTCGAGCTTGCCGAGAACTTCCTTGTCGTGGGCCGTCGTCGTGGGCGAAGTCAGATTGAGCGTGTCGGAAACCAATCCGGCCAGCAGCAAGCCGGCGATTGGTTTGGGCAATTCGACATTTTCGCGGAAAAAACAGTCCGCGACAATCGTGCTGGTCGAGCCGACGGGTTCGTTGCGGAAGAGAATCGGTTGCTGCGTCGTCAGCGACCCGAGCCGGTGATGGTCAATGATTTCGAGAATCTCCACTTCGTCCGCGCCCGACACAGCCTGCGACAATTCGTTGTGATCCACGAGAATCAATTTTCGTTCGACCGGCTTGAGAAAATCCGCCTTCGCCAAAACGCCGACAGTGCGCCCTTCTTCATCCGTCACTGGAAACGCGGCGAAGCCCGAGGCCACCGCCTCGGCCTTGACGGCACTCAACGGTGCATCTTCGCGGAAAGATAGAAATTCCTCGTTCAACATATGCCGGATGGCGACCGCCGAGCGGCAGAGCGACGCCGTCGTCAGCGTGTCGTGCGGCGAAGAAATCAGGCTCACGCGATTTTGTCTGGCGGCTTCGATGATCGCGGGGTCAATCGGCGAATCACCCGTCACGATCAGGACGCGCACGCCCTTGCGAACCGCGACTTCCTGGACATTTGTGCGGTCGCCGATGACCACCGCCAGTTTGTCGAGTTGAAAATAGTCCATCCGTTTCGTGAAGGATTCAATCCGCATCGCGCTGATCATCAAAATCATTTCCTCCTCGCGGTCGGCTTCGTGGCCGACCAGCAACTGGCCGCCGAGCGTTTTTGCAAGTTTGTCCAAAGAAGACAGCACGCGCCGCGAATCAACCAGCCGGTTCGCCGCCGGAAAAAGGAATTTGCTCAACTTGAACAGCGACAGCAGCCCGCGACAACGCCGGTCTGCGTCCAGCACGGGCAGCACGCGGATGTCGTGTTCGTCCATCAACGCCAGCGCCTCGGTGGCGGTCGCGTCCGGCGTCACGCTGAGGACTTCCGGCTCCATCACGTCGCGCACTTTCGGCGAAACGTCCGCCACAAAGCGCGGCGGCGGCACGCCGAACGTTTCCAAAACGAAACTGATGCGGTCGTTGATGTCGCCGCAGCGCGCGGCGACGGCTTCGGGCATCCCCGTGCGCCGCTTGAATTCCGCGTAACCGATGGCCGAACAGATCGCGTCCGTGTCCGGGTTGCGGTGGCCGATGACAAAAATTTCGCTCATGGAAAATTATTTCAACGCCGCCAGCACTTCCGCCGCGTGTTCGTCCGGCTTCACTTCCGGCCAGATTTTTTTGATCCGGCCGTCCGGCCCGATGAGAAACGTCACGCGATAAACCCCCAGGTATTTCCGGCCCATGAAACTTTTCTCGCCCCAAACGCCGTAAGCTTCGACGATTTTTTTGTCCTCATCCGCGAGCAACGTGAACGGCAGTTTGAATTTTTCCACGAACTTGTCGTGCGACTTCACGGAATCGGGGCTGACGCCAAGAACAACTGCGCCCGCCTTTTTGAAATCGGCGAAATAATCGCGGAACGCGCAGGCTTCCTTTGTGCAGCCCGGCGTGTCGTCCTTGGGATAAAAATAGAGGATGACGTTCTTGCCGAGATAATCCACGAGCGAAATTTTCCCGCCGCCGCTCGTCACCACCGTGAACTTTGGCGCGACATCACCCTCCTTCAATTTCAGTTCGATTGTTTTTGCCATAAATCCTGACCACGAATAAACACGAATGGACACGAATTCAAAAACATTTCATGTTTATTTTTGTTCATTCGCGGTTGGTTGCTTTTCCGCCGGCAAGCTGGCCGGATGCGTGCCGAGTTGTTTTGTTCCGTCCCAGATGTAAAGCAGGCCGGACGCCGCCGTGAAAAATCCCGCGCTGAAAATCCAGACTTTTAGAAAATGTCCGTGAAAAATAAAATCCCAGCGCAGCAAAATCCAAATTACCACGATCATTTGAAAAACCGTGGCAATTTTGCCGCTCATGCGCGGGCGCACGGTGATTTTGCCGACCACCAGGCGGATCACCACCGCGCCAAGGCCAAGCAGCAGGTCGCGCCCGATGATGACGCCCGTGAGCCAGAGCGGAATCTGGCCCAGACGCGGCACGTTGTCGAAGCTCAAGAGCACGATGGCCGAGACAAGCAGCAGTTTGTCCGCGAGCGGGTCGAGGATGGTGCCGAGTTCGCTCCACTGGTTGTAACGGCGCGCGACGTAGCCGTCCACGCCGTCGAGAATCGCCGCGAAGGCAAACGCCAGCAAACCGGCGAAGCGACAGGCTTCGTTGCCGGTGCGGACGTAGTAAATGATTTCGACGACAAAAAACGGAATCAGCAGGATGCGCAGGATGGTGATTTTGTTGGCGGTCGTCATCGCGGAAAATTTTGACACGGATTTCACGAATTGGCAGGTTAATTTTCATTGCTTGACTCATCAGCCGCAAAAAATTTTACTAGAGGCAATCAGCGCCTATGTTTATCGCCATTCCAGTCGGAATGAATTACCGAACCGAAAGGTATCCTGTTGTCACTCTGTCTCTCATCAGCATCAACACGTTCGTTTATCTCGTTTCTTTATTTTTCCTTTTTCGCACGGATGGCGAATCTGAATTATGGATATTCCAGTATCTTTGGCTGATTCCATCTGCATGCACATGGTATGCGCCGCTTACTTCAATGTTTGTCCATGCCGGATTTTTTCATCTGTTTGGCAACATGATTTTTCTTTTTTTGTTCGGTTCGTGCGTGGAAGACATGATTGGACGTCTGCGCTTCGCCATTTTTTATTTGTTCGGTGGCTTGGTCGCGGAATTTGTCTTCATCGCTATGTCGCCGGAACATTTCATGTCGCCGCATCCAATGGGCGGCGCGTCCGGCGCGATCAGCGCGTGCATGGGAATGTATTTGTTGCTGCGCGCCGAAGGGGACATTGAGTTCAAATATTTTTTTTGGCTCATTTACATTCGCGCCGGCGAATTTGAGATTCCCGCCTGGATTGCCATTTCATTCTGGTTTTTGAAGGACTTGTTTTGGGCGGTTTTCGGCATGGTGAACAGCCGTTCCGGCGGCGGCGTGGCTTTTGGCGCGCATGTTGGCGGACTTCTGGCTGGACTTGGAATGATCGGAATTTACAAAATGCTTCAACGCAATCGGACAGGGAATTTTTCCGAAGAAATTATTTCTCCTGCGGTTATAATGGCCACCGCATCAGCGCGGCAGGAAATTCCGACGAGCGAGACGCCGACGATTTTTTTGCACGAGGCGGGCGAACAGTCCGGACCATTCACCTTATCTCAAATTCAGGCGAGACTTTTGCGCGGAACGGTTGGCAAAGAAGCGCTTTATTGGAGCGAGGGCATGACCGAATGGCAAAGTGTTTTGGAATTGGCCGGCAGTCCATTGCAATAATTGTCTTCTTTGCTGTTTTTGCTTCTTGCCAAGTGCGCGATTTCTTCGCTCAATTTTGCCCGACAAATGAAAAATTCCTCTGACAAGCCGCTCGTCGGCATTTTGATGGGCAGTGATTCGGACTGGCCGACGATGAAAGCCGCCGCTGATGCGCTGGCAGAATTCGGCGTCGCCAGCGAAGCCAAAGTGATTTCCGCGCATCGCGATCCGCGCGGGCTGGAAGAATATGTTTCCGGCGCGATCGCGCGCGGATTGAAAGTCATCATCTGCGGCGCGGGCGGCGCGGCGCATCTGGCCGGCGTGACGGCGGCGTTCACGACGTTGCCTGTGATTGGCGTGCCGATTTTGGGAAAATCCACGGACGGTTTGGATTCACTTTTGTCCATGGTGCAAATGCCGCCGGGCGTGCCGGTCGCAACGGTCGCCATCAACGGCGGTCGCAACGCGGGAATTCTCGCCGCGCAAATCATCGCCACGGGCGACACGCAGTTGCAGGAAGAATTGAAAAAATTCAAAGTGCGATTGACGGAAGAATCGCGCGCGAAAAATAAAAACTTGTCGTGATTCGTTAAATGGTTGAACTGCTGCATCGGAAAACCTGTGCGCGAAATAATTCACGATTCAACGATTTAACAATTTAACGGTTCAACAAAAACAAATGGAACAGCTCATCGCCGGCGTTCACAAGTTTCAGCGGGACGAGTTTGGCAATTACCGCAAACTGTTCCGCAAGCTCTCGCAGGAAGGCCAGAATCCGCACACGCTGTTCATCACCTGCTCGGATTCGCGCGTGCTCGCCGAACTCATCACGCAGAGCAAGCCGGGCGATTTGTTCGTTGTCAAAAACGTCGGCAACATCGTCCCGCCCGCGAGCGCGACGGGCAGCACCAATTCCACCGCCGCCGCGATTGAGTTCGCCGTCGAGACATTGCGCGTGAGCGACATCGTCATCTGCGGCCATTCGCAATGCGGCGCGATGTCGGCGTTGCTCGGCGAAAATCCGGTCGGCGATTCCATGCCGCACCTGCGCGAATGGTTGAAACTCGCCGCGCCCGTGCTGGAAACGATGCGTTCGCAATACATCCATCTCACAAAAATGGCTGAACGCATGGATGCCGCCGCCGCCGAGAACGTCCTCTTCGCACTGGAAAATCTGCACAGTTATCATTGCGTGCAGGAACGGCTGATGGATGGCTCGCTGCGGTTGCACGGCTGGTTCTTCAAAATTGCGACGGCGGAACTTTTTGCCTACGACCCGGAGTTGTTGCAATTTCAGCCGCTGGTGCAGGAAAAATAAAATTCAACGCGAAGGTGCTGTGCGCAGATGAACATCCTCAATTTTGGCGTCAGCACATTCATCTGGAAGTTCGACCTCCTCGGCGTTGAAGGCGAGGACGTTTTTGAGTTCGCGTCCATCGGCTAATCGCAAGTCCACGCGTTGATAGCCCATACCCGTTTCCGGCAGTTGAAGCAGCCGTTTCGTCCAGCGTTTTGCGAGTTTGATTCTCATGGCTATTCGTCAGGAATTTTTTCCGGCCCAGTCACAGTTCCGGCATTTGTCCCGTTCGTAAAAATCACTTCCACGCCACCACCGGGCTGCCCGTTGGCCGGTTCAACGATTCCATACTGCACTAAAGTATCCTTGCGCGGCTTAATTGTAAATACGTTCGACGCGGGTTTGGGATTCGGCAAGGCATAACGTGCCACGGCAGCTTTGCCGGTCGGCGCATTTTTTGCATCTTCCTCGGTAGTGGCATAAGTGCCGGGCAACAATCTCCCGTCGGAAGTGATACGATGATCATTTTCGTAGGCGGAAAATCTTTTGAACACTTCATTTTCCTTGGTCATTTCAATTGGCGCATCTTTTGCAGGGCGGCTCTTTTTTTCGTAACTGATGGAATTTTCCCTTAAAACATAGGCCGACGAGGTTGAGGTTGCGCTCGTCACAACATGGAGCGACCTGATTTCGCCTGTGGAAATTTTTGCTTCGGCTAGAAGATTTTTATAGTTGGCTCGTAATAAAGTGCGTGGCTCTTCCTCAAATAATAGCAACTCCGCATTATAGACAATGCCACGTTTGGTTTTAAAGTTTGAAGTAACGACCTCAACTGTTTGGTAGCCCATGCCGGTTTCTGGCTGCTTTAGCAACTGCACCTGAAAATCCAAGTTGAGTTTAAGCATGACGAAAAGAGCTTATTCCGAGCACGCGCGAGGTCAATTGCAAATAAGGCACAACAGAAAATTTTCTTCGCGCGACACTTTTGGACAATCGCATTTCCATTTGTTAGCCTTCAAAAAATTTTATGAATCTGGAAAACAAAGAACCCGCTGATGGGAAAGGCAACTTGCCTCCGTCTGATTTCATCCGCGACATCGTGGCGAAACACGTTGCGGAAAAAAAATATCCAAAAATCGTCACGCGCTTTCCGCCGGAGCCAAATGGTTATTTGCACATCGGCCACGCGAAATCAATTTGCCTGAATTTCGGCATCGCACATGAATTCGGCGGCGTCTGCAACTTGCGCATGGATGACACGAATCCGGCGAAGGAAGAAGTCGAATATGTGGACTCGATTATCGCCGACGTGAACTGGCTCATCTCCGGCTGGGCGGACAAAAATCTTGGGCTGAAAGAAAAAGGCAAAACGCCGGAAACCGTTGCCGAAGAAGGCAAGCGGGATTTCTACTTGCCGCCCTCGGCTCTCGACTCTCGACCTTCGACTGTTGTTGAACCATTTTACGCCAGCGATTATTTCGAGCAGATTTATGATTACGCCGAGCAATTGATTGAAAAAGGCAAAGCCTACGTCTGCGATTTATCGGCAGCGGACACTGAAGTTTATCGCGGCGCGCCGGATCGTCCGGGAACCGATTCGCCGTTCCGCAATCGTTCCGTCGAGGAAAATCTCAACCTCTTTCAGCGCATGAAAGCCGGCGAATTTTCCGATGGTGCCTGCACGTTGCGCGCCAAGATTGACATGGCCTCGCCCAACATCTGGCTGCGCGATCCCCTGCTCTACCGCATCAAGCACACCGCGCATCATCACACCGGCGACAAGTGGTGCATCTATCCGCTCTACGATTTCGCGCATTGCCTGAGCGATTACATCGAAGGCGTCACGCACAGCATCTGCACTTTGGAATTTGAAGTGCATCGTCCACTCTACGATTGGATTCTGGAAAATCTTCATCTGCCGCGCGCTTTGCCGAAGCAATATGAATTTGCGAAACTGATTCCGAGCCACACGATTGTTTCCAAGCGCAAACTCATCTCGCTCGTGCAGGATAAAATCGTCACCGGCTGGGACGATCCGCGGCTGCCGACCATTTCCGGCATTCGCCGTCGCGGTGTCACGCCGGAAGCCCTGCGCAATTTTGCCATCGGCGTGGGCGTGACCAAATATATCAGCCTCACGGACGTGGCGGTTTACGAACACGCCATTCGCGAAGATTTGAACAAGCGCGCGTTGCGCCGTCTCGCAGTGCTGCGTCCGCTAAAAATTGTCATCACGAATTTTCCCGAAGGCAAAGTCGAGGAACTCGATGCCATCAACAATCCCGAAGACGAAAACGCTGGGAAAAGAAAAATTCCTTTTACGCGAGAAATTTTTATTGAGCGCGACGACTTTCAGGAAATTCCGCCACCGAAATTTTTCCGCCTTAAGCCCGGCGGCGAAGTGCGCTTGAAATACGCCTACATCATCAAGTGCGAAGAAGTGGTGAAGGACGCGGGCGGCAACATCACCGAACTGCGCTGCACCGCCGACCTCGACAGCAAGAGTGGCGGAGCCACGTCCAATCGCAAGGTCAAGGGCACGATCCATTGGGTGAGCGCCGCGCACGCGATTGATGCCGAAGTGCGCCTTTACGACCGTCTCTTCACCGAAGCCGAGCCGGAAAAGGACGGACGCGATTTCAAATCCGTCCTCAACCCGCGCTCGCTCGAAGTCATCACCGCCAAACTTGAACCGAGTTTGAAAGACGCGAAACCAGAATTGCGCTATCAATTCGAGCGCATCGGTTATTTTACCTTGGACAAAAATTCCAACTCGCAAAAATCAACTTTCAATCGCACAATTACTTTGAAAGACACTTGGGCGAAGGAAGCACAGAAAAGTTGACACAATAAACTAATTTTGTTTATCAACTTCAACATGAAGCACAATAAATCTATATGGAGGTGCATACCTGTGGTTGTGTGCTTTCTTTTGCTTGCAGCAACGGCCTGCAAAAAGGCACCCGCGCCAACTTCCAACACAACAACTCAAACCAGCCCTACTTTTCCTGCTGAAGAACTAAAACAACAAAGACTGGCATGGAATCTAAACACTCTTGTCGCCTCATATCAAGAAATTGGGAACACTGACCCGAAATGGGATGAACCAGCCACGAATGCTCTGGCAGAATTTGCAGCATCACGGAGTCAGTCGTTTGTTCCAGATGAAGAGCTGGGCAACAATCATCCGCACAAATTGCGACGCGGCAGTTCAAGCCGGTTGTGATGACCCAATGATTCGCTATTTGTATATCAAGTTTTCCATGAGTCAGACCAATACTCCACAGGCTTTCTCCGATGCGTTTTGCAAAACGGCGGACGATATGCAACAAAGTTCGTATCCGGCCATCCGAAATTTTACGCCGCGCAACTGGCGGTTGATCAGTTGTTTTATGCCTATGGCTATCACACCAACAATTTCGTTCTTCATCCCATCTTTACCCAGATTGAACCCATAGTCGTCAAAAATCTACTTCCCGCATTGGATGACAAGACCATGCCCGCAGAGGAAGCGTTTGAAATGTGCGACGCGGCTCTTTCTTCCATAAAAGGTTCGGGCATTGCCGATTACCCTGCTTACATTCAGGCATACCAATGTATCGAAAAACCAATATTCCAAAACTGGCCTGATGCTTACACAACTTTGCTCTTAAAAGGAGAAGGTTATATTCAACTGGCATGGGCTGCTCGTGGTCCGGGTTTCGCCAATACTGTAAGCGACGAAGGTTGGAAATTGTTTGCAGAACGTCTCGCCGTTGCTGAAAACGCACTTACCAATGCGTGGCAGTTAAACCCAAACGATTCACGAATTGCAGACAACATGGTAGAAGTCGAACAAGGAAAAGATGATCGCGACCAGCTTGAAATATGGTTTAATCGCGCCATAACATTAAATCCTAACGATTATGCCGTCTGCTCCACTAAACTTAATTTTTTAGAACCGAAGTGGGGTGGCTCGAAAGAGGAAATGCTGCAATTTGGACATGAATGTGTCACAAACACGCAATGGGGTGGTAACTTGCCACTGATTCTACTAGATGCACATTACTTCATTAGTTATATGTTCACCAATCAAACAGATCAGGAAAATTATTGGAAACAACCTGAAGTTTGGACAGATCTCGACACTGCATACAAACGATTTTTTGAAATTAATCCCAACGCAACCAGTCGGTATTATCAATACGCTTGGTATGCTTACAAATGTGAACAATGGACAAAGTTTGTTGAACTCATTCCAAAACTAGGCCCGGTTAATTACGATTATTTTGGTGGCAAAGACGAATTCGATAAAATGGTTCAACTCGCCAAAGACACGCTGACAAACCTAATTAGTTTTCTTTCTCATTTATGCCTGACGACACGTTCAAAGAATTTGTGCTCGACCAGTTGGGCGCGTTGCCGGAGTTGCGCGCGCGGGCACGGCGTTGATTAATTCTTGGCCTTCAACTCCGCTTCCAGTTCGGCGATGCGCTGGCGTAGCGGCGCGACGGCTTCTTCCACTTCGGCGGCGGTGTAACGCGGCGTGATGTATTTCGGACAGTTCCAATCGAACGAAATCGCATCAATCAAAAACACACGCTCGACGATGCGTTGCACGTCCGGCGTGGCGAACCTGGCGACGAGTTCGGGATGTTGCCGCGCGTCCTCGATGCGCGCATGGCCGAGAATCTTCAGCCGCGTTCGCTGCGGATAATCCATCAGGAACAGGCACACGCGGTCGTTCACGGCGAGATTGCCGGTGGAGAGCATCTGGCGGTTGCCCTTGTAATCTGCGAATGCGAGCGTCGTCGGATTGATGACATGCAGAAAACCCGGCTGACCGCCGCGATGCTGCATATACGGCCAGCCGGATTCGCTCACCGTCGCCATGTAGAAACTGTCGCGCGACTGGATGAATTGTGTTTCGTCATCCGTGAGCGCATCACGCTTCGCTCCGCCGGGTATCGGCTGGGAACGACCGAAATAATGTTCCTGCGCCTTGGCGACAGAAGGCGTCACGAGCAGTTCGAGAAATTTTTCGGCCATAATTATTAAAGGATCTCCAACCTGTAGCGGCGGTCTATGACCGCCGCCATTTTACATTTTGCTGCACGGCGGTCACAGACCGCCGCTACAATTAAAACACCAGCGTCTGCCAGCCTTCAGCCAGATAGCGGCGGATGTTTGAGAGGCCGGGCGTTCCCGGAAGCGCTTTGTCCTTGATGAGCGGCAGGCCGCACGCTTCAACACTTTTTGTCGCGCCGAACACGGCGGCACAAGCGCAGGACGCGCCTTTGACGGTTTCGCGCACGGAGTTGTAAAGGCCGTTGGCCGGATGCGAGACTTTGCTGAGTTCTTCCGGCCAGCGTGTGCCAGCGCCGTTGAAGACAACTTCCACTTCGTCGCCGGCTTGGAGCGCTTCGTGCGCGGTGGCGAGGGCGTTGAACGCGCGACCAAGCGCTTCTTCGCCGGCTTTGGGATCGGACAGGATGATGATGGCTATTTTCATATTCATTTTATTTTTTTATTTTGTTTAACTTGCCGCAGCCTGATTGGCGGCGACGTTCGAGACGATGGCTTGCTTTTGTGAAACTGAAAAGCGGGCACAAATCCGGGGGATACCCACAAATCGGTGTAAATTTATGACTGCGAGCGATAAAAAATTTCTGCAAATAATGCCCAAACTTAACTCCGGGCGCGTGGATATGCTGCTCGAAGATGTCCTCGGCTGCCGCTGGACGTTCAGCGTGCTGCGCGCGGTGTCCAAAGGTGTGCGTCGTCCAGGCGCGCTGGAACGTCACATCGAAGGCATCAGCACAAAAGTCCTGGGCGATCGGTTGAAACAGTTCACGCGCGCGGGAATCTTCGAGCGGGTGGTGTTCCCGGAGATTCCGCCACGCGTCGAGTATCGGCTTTCAGACTTCGGCAAGAAATTCCTGCGCCTACTGAAGGAAGCGGAGAAGTTGCAATTGGAATTGAACGGTAAATGACCCCGCCATTTCTTGCCGCTGCCGATTATGCCCGACGACACGTTCAAAGAATTTGTGCTCGACCAGTTGGGCGCTTTGCCGGAGTTGCGCGCGCGGGCGATGTTCGGCGCGCATGGCCTTTATTCCGGCGATAAATTCTTCGGGATTCTGGACGAGGGGCGGTTGTTCTTCAAAACGGACGCGGCGAGCGCGGCGGATTACACGGCGCGCGGCATGGGCGCGTTCACTTACGAGTCGAAGGGCAAGGTGATGACGATGGCGTATCACGAAGTGCCGCCGGATGTGCTGGAAAATGCGCCGGAACTTACGGCGTGGGCGCAGCGGGCGATGGCAATCGCTGCGAACAGCAAGAAATCATCAAAGGCAGCCAAGCCAAAGCGGTCGAAAGGAAAGCCAATATGAACGGAAAACACGACAAATGGGCTAAAACTGGTCAAAAACAGACAGTCAGACGGGCCAAAGAACCCGGCAGTCGCGTCAAATGCTTCGGCAGACAGACCAAATGCTCCGGCAGCGACGCCAAATGAGTCGGCAGGCACACCAAATGGACTGGCAGACTGGCCAAATGACTTGGAAGATTGACCAAATGCTCCGGCAGACTGGCCAAACGAGTCGGCAGTCGCGGCAGATGATCTGGCAGACTGATTAAATTGACCGGCAGACACGATTTTCAGTGTGTCGGATCGAATCCGGGGGCTGGCAGATGGAATCTGTTGAATTTCAGTTCGGTTATGCCATGGGCGGTATTTGTCTCCGGGCAGTTGGGTGCGTTGTGGAGTTGCGCGCGCGGGCGAAGAAAACGCGGAAAAGTTGACTGGACTCATGCCGCGCACTGATTAGGATTCGTCCAACCCAAACAGAAAAATGGCAAATAATCCTCAAACAGAAACGCGCGGCAATGCATTCGTCAGGTTGTGCAAGAACAACAGATGGATTTCGGTTGTCGTGATCGGCGGAATAATAATCATTTGCATCGGAGAATTCACTGGTGCCGTGGAAAAAATTCGCGCGTTATTCAAGCCAAGCCCGTCGCTTTCTCCATCGGTTGATGTCAATAATGCGAATTCCAATGCCGTCAGTGTTGGCGGCAGTAATTACGCTCCGATCGTCGGCGGAAGCATCATCACCAACAATTTTTCCGCCAACTCTCAATTGGCAGTGGCATTTGATGTAGATAAATTTACCGGAGCGGTCTGTGAAATCGGCAACAAGGGCCAAGGCATAATTTCTGTGCGAGAACCGACGCTGCATTGGACTTATCGGGAATGTTCCAGTTACACCTTTCCAAGCCGTGGCGCGCAGTTGGTCAGCTACCGATATGAAGCAGACCTGACAACAGCCGCCGGCCTCAAGCTGCTTGACACGCATGAATTAAAATATGGGGCGGGAAATCTTGACAGGTTTTATGTGCAACTCCTGCGTTCGAAACATGGAATTTACACCATCTGGCTTACCTTTCGATACAATCAAGTTGATGAAACAAGCGACCATGTCTACGAAACAAAACATATCGAATTGGAGGATTGTGAAAAAATGTAATGCCTGACGACTCGTTCAAGAAATTTGTGCCCGACCAGTTGGGTGCGTTGCCGGAGTTGCGCGCGGGCGATGTCCAGCACGCATGGTTCCCGCCTCGACAAACCGCCGAAATTTTCTAAATTGTCCGGGATGTCGCTTTCAAACCAACCGCTCGTCATCGCCGGACGGATTTTCCGTTCGCGGCTCATCATGGGCACGGGGAAATTTTCGTCGCCCGAGGCCATGCGCGACGCGCTCGAAGCCAGCGGCGCGGAAATGGTCACCGTCGCCTTGCGCCGCGCCGACTTGAGTGGAAAAAACGATCCGTTCGCGAACATTCTGGAATTCATTGATCCGAAAAAATTTCTTCTGCTGCCCAACACCAGCGGTGCGATGAACGCCGAGGAAGCCGTCCGCCTCGCGCGCCTCGCCGTAGCCGCCGGATTGCCGAAATGGGTGAAGCTCGAAATCCATCCCGACCCGCGCTATTTGCTGCCCGATCCGATTGAAACTTTCAAAGCTGCGGAAATTTTGGTGAAGGAAGGTTTCACCGTTTTACCTTACATCAACGCCGATCCGGTTTTGGCGAAACGGTTGCAGGACATCGGCGTCGCGACGGTGATGCCGCTCGGCTCGCCCATCGGCTCGAATCGCGGCATTCAAACGCGCGACCAAATCCGTATCATCATTGAACAAGCAACGGTGCCCGTTGTCGTAGATGCGGGTCTTGGCGCGCCGAGCCACGCCGCCGAAGCGATGGAAATGGGCGCAGACGCCGCGCTCGTGAACACCGCCATCGCCGTGGCAAGCGACCCGGACAAAATGGCGGTTGCCTTCAAGATGGCCGTGGAAGCCGGACGCGCCGCGTTTGAAGCTGGACTTGGCGCGCAAAACGAAACCGCCAGCGCGACGAGTCCATTGACAGCGTTTCTGAATTGATTTTCTAAGACCGAGCCAAAAATAATTCAGAATAGAGTGGGTTTTTTCCTGACCGTTCTTATTTTTACGGCCATAGGTTTTATAGCTGTATCAATGTTGGGGCTTTTTTTACAATTTCAACTGGCTGGGCCGACGTGATCAGTTTCCAAAATATTTAGTGGTTCCACTTTTGCTAGTTGAAACGATTCTGGGTTTCTTGTCGGCTTTTGGATTGAAAAAAAATGATGAATAAACAACGTTGGGAATTAACCGATACTGAATTGAAATGTGGCTCTTCCGGCCAACAGGTGTTCCGGCTATCTTCCATCGAGAAAATTATTATTGGCCGGCCAACTGGCTTAATCGGAAACATCTTGCAGCGGGACAAGCCCGGCACGGTCACAGGCACGACTCTAAATGTTCTTGCGACTTTGGATGGAAACGTGAACGTAATCAGGCAAGTTAATTTGGCAAAAAAAAATTCAATAATTGTTTGTTTTGATGATGGTTCTTGGCTACCGCTTTGCCTGGATTTAATACCAAATGGCACGTCAATTACGAATGAACTGAAGGAGCGATTCAAAGACCGGTTGGTTCACAATTACAATTTTTCACCCGAAGAAATTCGGAGACTGCGAACCCGTGATATTAACGAATTAATTCCTAAAGTATGAGCCCAAAAATTTTATCTGCTTCGCGCGCAAAACAAATTTTGTCCGCCGCGACAAAAACCCGCGTGCTCGTCCTCGGCGACGTGATGCTCGACCAGTTCATCTGGGGCGGCGTGTCGCGCATCTCGCCAGAAGCGCCGGTGCCCGTCGTGGATTTCGAGCGCGAGAGTTTCATGCCCGGCGGCGCGGCAAATGTCGCGCGCAATTTGACGGCATTGAATGTCCCGACGGAACTGTTCGGCGCGATTGGCCGCGATGACGCCGCCAAGCAATTGCAAAAATTGTTGCAGGAACAAAAAATTGGCTGCGATAGTCTTGTCACAAACTCCGCGCGCCACACGAGCGTCAAGACGCGCGTCGTCGCACACAAGCAGCAGATCGTGCGCATTGACCGCGAGACACGCGACGGCCTCGACGGAAAATTGTCGGCGCAATTATTGGACTCGTTGAAATCAAAATTGAAAAACACCGCCGCCGTCATCGTCGGCGATTACGGCAAGGGCGTCGTCACGCAGCCGCTGTTGAACGAAATCAAATCGCTTTGCCGTGAGCGCGGGGTTTGGTTGAGTTTCGATCCAAAACCGGTTCACCATTTGAATTTAAGCAACCTCTCGCTCATCACGCCAAACCGCAAGGAAGCTTTTGAACTCGCGGATTTGCCGGACGAAACCAAAAACAAAAATCCATTCACGGATAAAAATCTGATGCTCGTTGCGGAACGATTGTTGAATGAACTGCACCCGGCGGTTTTGCTCGTCACGCTTGGCGAACTGGGAATGTTGCTCTGCCAGCGCGGGCAGAAGCCGTTTCACATCCCCACGGTCGCACAGGAAGTGTTCGACGTTTCCGGCGCGGGCGACACGGTCATCGCGACTTTTACATTGGCCATCGCCGCCGGAGCTTCCCCGGTTGAAGCGGCGATTTTGTCCAATCACGCCGCCGGAATCGTCGTCGGCAAAGTCGGCACCGCGACGACCACGCCGGAGGAACTTGTAAAAAGCTTTAGACACAGATAAAAAATTTCGCGGAGACTCTCTTTTGTTTTCCATCTGTGTTAATCTGTGAACATCTGTGGCTCTAAAATGAATTTCCCAAAGATGACAGTTCAAACCATTGTCGCGATGAAAAGTCGTGGCGAGAAGTTTGCCGCGCTCACGGCGTATGATTTTCCGATGGCGAAACTTCTCGACGAAGCGGGCGTGCCGCTGTTGCTGGTCGGCGACTCGCTCGGCATGGTGGTTTTGGGTTATCCCGACACGACTCATGTGACGATGGCGGAGATGGAGCATCACGTCCGCGCCGTCGCCCGCGCGAAACCGAACGCGCTACTCGGCGCGGATTTGCCGTTCAAAAGTTACGAGACGATTGAAAGCGCGGTGTCCAATTCAAAAAGACTGGGCGCGGTGGGCGCGGAATTTGTGAAGGCCGAGGGCGGGCGGGAAATTCTGTCGCAAGTGAAGGCGATTGTTTCCTCTGGGATTCCGTTCTGCGGCCATCTCGGAATGTTGCCGCAGCACGTTTTGGAAGAAGGCGGCTATCACATCAAAGGCAAAAAAGACGAGGAGCATAAAAAGCTGGTCGAGGACGCAAAGCTTTTGGCGGACGCGGGCGCGTTTGCGGTTGTTTTGGAACTCGTCACGCCGCCGGTCGCAAAGGAAATTTCCGAAAAGATTTCCATTCCGACCATTGGCATCGGCAGCGGGCCGGATTGCGACGGGCAGATTTTGGTGACGCCGGATTTGATCGGCGCATTTCCATGGTTCACACCGCGCTTCGTGAGGCCGAAGGCGAACTGCGCGGCAGAAATCAAATCAGCGGTGGCGGCATGGAAATTAGAAATCGGGGCAAAATGAAAACGATGTGGTTTATCCTGGTCCTGGCGCTGGCTGACACCGGCTGCACGACGAAATCCAAATCGGAGATGCAGGCACGCGAGGCTTTTCTCGAAGGACAGAGCGCGGCGTTGAAACAGTTGCAGGCCGCCGGCACCGGCGTGACGGTGATTGGCGCGGTGCAGAAGCCATTCGTGCCCTGGGTCGCGGGGCTGACGCTTGCGCAGGCGATTACCACGGCAGATTATGTCGGCTTGGATGAGCCGAAACAGATCATCATCACACGCAACGGCGAAAGCGCAACGCTCGAAGCAAAGGTTCTGTTGAATGGAACGGACATTCCGCTGGAAGCCGGTGACGTGATTGAGTTGCGTTGATGCCCGCAAAGCTCAATAAACCTTGCGCAGATTCGACGGGAGAATGTTGAGTTCGTCGCGGTATTTGGCGACGGTGCGGCGGGCGATGGTGATGCCTTTTTCGCCGAGCATCTTGACGACTTCCTGGTCGGACAACGGCTTGCCGGGGTTTTCGGCCTTAAAGATTTCGGCGATCATGTCCTTCACGCTCGTGTTGGAAACGCCTTCGCCGCCCGCCGTGGTCTGAAGCCCGGCGGTGAAGAAAAATTTCATCTCGAAGATGCCCTGCGGCGTTTCCATGTATTTGCCGGAAACGGCGCGGCTCACGGTGGTTTCGTGCACGCCAACGACATCGGCGACCTGCGCCATCGTCATCGGCTTCAGATGCGCGACGCCTTTTTCCATGAAGTCGCGCTGGCGCTTCACAATTTCCCGGCCGATGTTCCCGATGGTCTGCTGCCGCTGGTGCAAACTTTTGATGAGAAATTTTCCGGCGCGGATTTTTTCGCGGATGTAATTTTTGACCTCGACATTGTTTTCGCCCTGCGACATGAGGTCTTTATAGACGTTGCTGATGCGAAGATGCGGGACGTTGTCGTTGTTGGTGGCGACGCTGAAATCATCGCCGACTCTGGTCACAAAAACTTCTGGCGAAACGTATTGGTCGGCATCCGGCAGAAAGGCGCGTCCGGGCCGCGGTTCGAGGCGGGCGATTTTGCCGAGCGATTCCTGGACTTCGTCAACGTCGCATCCGGTGCCGCGCGCGATTTCGGGAATGCGGCGTTTGCCGAGCGCCTCCATGAAATCGCGGATGATGCGGTATTCGAGCGATTCCTCCTTGCCCGCGCGTTCAAGCTGGAGCATGAGGCACTGGCGCAAATCGGTCGCACCGACGCCGGGCGGGTCAAAAGTTTGAACGATTTTGAGAACCTCGGCGATTTTTTCAGCCGGCAGATTGTTGGCTGCGGAAAGTTCCTCGACCGTCGCCTTGAGATAGCCGTAATCGTCAATATTGCCGATGACAAGTTCGGCGATGGCGCGCTGGTCGTCGGTCAGATCGGATTCGCGCGCCTGATCCATTAACATCTGCGCGAAGGAAGTCCCGGCCGTGAGCGAGTCAAACATGAACTGCCGTTTCTCCTCTTCATCGGCGGACTGGCGGATTGGTGCGTTCGATTGGGAGAAATTATCGCGCCATTCCTGGTCAAGCTGCACGAGCTTGTCGAATTCCTCCTGAAAATCATCCGCCGGGGCGGCTTCGGCTTTTTCGAAATCAGAATCCGTCGGCGCATCGTCGGCGCGTTCGGCAGGATCGGCTTTGGCGGTGGCGTCGCTGGTGTCGCCCACGTCCTCGACGGGTTTTTCCGGCAGCTCAATTTCCGAGCCTTCGACTTCTTCGAGCACGGGATTTTGCTGAAGCTCCTGCTCGACGAGCGCCTTGAGTTCGAGCATCGGTGCCTGAAGCAACGCCAGCGATTGCTGGAGCTGCGGAGCCAGCACCATTGACTGCGTCAAGCGCGTGGAGAGTTGCAAACCCTGAACCATTTGCGCGGGAACATAAACCAGTTCCGGCCAAAGACAAGTTAAAATTGGCATGACTCTCGCTGCACGAACAAAAGTTGGCGGAAAAACTGGATTTTCGCGCGCGGCAAATCCATCTTTGCCGTATGAAATTGATTCTTTCAACGCATAACCTGACCTTGACCAAAGCCCTCGAAGCTCATGTCGTGAAGTGCATCAAAAAACTCGACCATTTCGACCCCAAAGCCATTGACGCCCGCGTCACCCTCGAATTCGACCACACCCGCGTGCCGGAAAGGCAATTTTGCTGCTCCATGCGGCTCGCCGTGCGCGGGCCGGATCTGTTCGCCAAGGATGTTGAAAGCGATCTTTACGCCGCGATTGACCGCGTGACCAAAAAAATCGAACAGCAAATCCGCAAGCAGCACAGCCGGTTCAAGGCGCACAAGCACAAGGACGCCGCCAAGCTCAAAAGCGCGCGCCGCGCCGCCGGAGTGTAAAAGTGATTCTCCGCGCCCGAACAATCCTGCCGGTCTCGCAGCCGCCGATTGAGAACGGCGCGGTTTTGATTTCTGGAAATAAAATCCGCGCCGTCGGTTCATTGGCCGGACTTGAAACCGGGAGCGGACGAAAAAGTCCTTGACCTCGGCGAAGTCATTTTGCTGCCCGGCCTCGTCAACGCGCATTGCCATCTTGATTACACCGACATGGCCGGGGAATTGCCGCCGCCAAAAACCTTCACCGACTGGATTTCACTCATCACCGCCGCCAAAACCGCCTGGAGCTACTCCGAATATGCCCACTCTTGGCTGCACGGCGCGCATATGCTGTTGAAAACCGGCACGACCACCGTCGCCGACATCGAAGCCATGCCCGATTTGCTGCCGGAAGTCTGGGACGCCACGCCGCTGCGCGTTTTTTCATTTCTTGAAATGACCGGCATCCGCGCCAGGCGCGACCCGAAGGAAATTTTGCGCGAAGCCGTCGAAAAAATTGATTCGCTCGCGCACGCGCGCTGTTCCGCGTTTCGCTTTCGCCGCACGCGCCCTACTCCACCCTGCCGGAACTGCTGCGGCTCACCGCCGGACTTGCGCGCAAAAGAAAATGGCGCAGTCACCACGCACGTCGCCGAGTCCGAAGAGGAATTCGAAATGTTCATGCACGCGCGCGGCAAAATGTACGACTGGCTCAAGCGCAACGAGCGCGACAATTCCGACTGCGGCCTCGGCTCGCCCGTCACACATCTTGCCCGCCATAAACTGCTCGGCGAAAACCTGCTCGCCGTCCACGTCAACTGCCTCGCGCGCGGCGACGCCACGCTGCTCGCCAAAAACAAAACCCACGTCGTCCATTGCCCGCGCAGCCACGCTTATTTTCGCCATCCGCCGTTTTTGCGGGAACGCCTCGCCAACGCCGGCGTCAACCTCTGCCTCGGCACCGACAGCCTCGCCACCACGCGCAAAATCGGAAAACAAAAGCCCGAACTGAACATGTTCGAGGAAATGCGCCTGCTCGCCGCCAGCGACAAAACGATTTCGCCGGCTGAAATTCTGCGCATGGCCACCGTCAACGGCGCGCGCGCGCTTGGCCTGGCCGGACAAATCGGCGAACTTGTAAAAAATGCTTCCGCTGATTTGATTGCCATTCCGTTTGACGGAAAAATTGCCGATGCTTTTGACGCCGTGTTCCCAAAAATGCCTTCGCCGATTTGATCGCCATTCCGTTCGCCGGAAAAATTCCCGCCATCCATGAAGCTCTGCTCGCACATGCCGGCAACGTCGCCGCCAGTATGATTGAAGGCCGCTGGGCGATCCCGCCGAAATAAATTTGCGATTCGCGATTTACGATTGACACGCCGAAACTTTTTGCTCGTAAATCGTAAATTGTAAATCGTAAATTCCCACGAATGACTTCGTTCGATGACGAATTGAACCAACGCCTTGCGAGCCTTGCGCGAACAAAAGTTTGTGCCGCGAACTGCGCCGCGTGGATTCCGCGCAAGGCCCGCGCATCGAAATCGGCGGCAAAACTTTTCTGAATTTTTCCTCCAACGATTATCTCGGCCTCGCAAATCATCCCGCTTTGAAAGAAGCCGCGATCAAAGCCGTCGAAAATTTTGGCGCGGGCGCGGGCGCGTCGCGTTTGATTTGCGGCTCGCTCGCGCCGTTTCACGAACTTGAGAAATCACTCGCCGCCTTCAAAAAAACCGAGGCCGCGCTGACGTTTTCAACCGGCTACGCCGCCGCCATCGGCACTATCTGCGCGCTGCTCGGCAAGGACGACATTGTCATCATTGATAAGCTGGTTCACGCCAGCATCGTGGACGCCGCGCGCTTGAGCGGCGCAAAACTCCGCGTCTTCGCCCACAACGATCTGGACGATTTGGAAAAAATCTTGAAATGGGCAGATCCAAAATCGCAAATCGCAAATCGCAAATCGCACATCTCAATCGTCACCGAATCCATTTTCTCGATGGACGGCGACGACGCCCCGCTCCGCAAAATCACCGCGCTCAAGGAAAAATACGGCGCATGGCTGATGGTGGACGAAGCGCACGCGACCGGCCTTTACGGAAAAAACCGTCGCGGCCTAGCCGAACAACTCGGCGTCAGCGATCAAATTGAAATTCAGATGGGCACGCTCGGCAAAGCCCTCGGCGCGAGCGGCGGCTACATTTGCGGCTCGCGCGCATTGATTGATTTTCTTGTGAACCGCGCCCGCAGTTTTATTTTCAGCACTGCGCCCGTTCCCGCTGCGGCTGCTGCGGCCAAAGCGGCAATTCACTTGGTTCAATCGAATGAAGGCAAAGCACGCTGCAATTCACTTTGGCGGCTCGTCAAGCAATTCAATTCAAAACTCAAAATTCAAAATTCAAAATTTTCCAGTGCAATCATCCCGCTCATCATCGGTGATGAAACCAAGGCTGTCGAACTCGCCGCAAAATTGCGCGGACAAAATATTTTCATCCCGGCGATTCGTTATCCAACGGTGGCGCGTGGTTTGGCACGCTTGCGCGTGACCTTGACCGCCGCGCACACGACGGAAGATGTTTCAAAACTGACCCATGCGTTGAAAGTCTTGAACCCATGAACAAGTTCGCCCGACTCGACCGCAAATTCGTCTGGCATCCGTTCACGCAGATGCGCGACTGGCTGCGACGCGAGCCGACTGTCATCGCGTCCGGCAAGGGCGCGCTGTTGCGAGATGTAAAGGGTAGAAAATATCTCGACGCCAATTCGTCCATCTGGACAAATCTGCACGGGCACAATCATCCAAAAATCAACACGGCCATCCAGGGACAGTTGAAAAAAATCGCGCATAGCTCGGCGCTCGGATTTGCCAACGAACCGGCTTCGCTGCTTGCTTCAAAATTAGTTGGTGCTGCCAATGGAATTTACGATTCAAAACACAAACGGACGCACAAATCACAAATCGCAAATCGTAAATTAGAAAAAGTTTTCTTTTCCGACGACGGCTCGACGGCAATGGAAGTTGCGCTGAAACTGGCTTACGAATTCGCGCGTCGCGCGCGCGGCAAGAAATCGCAGCCTAAATTTCTTTCACTTGACGGCGCGTATCACGGCGACACCGTCGGCGCGGTTTCCGCCGGTCATATTGATCTGTTTCACAAAAGTTTTTCCGGGCTGTTGTTCAAAACGGACAAAGTCATGTCGCCGTATTGCTATCGCTGTCCGTTCAACCGCGCAAAACCGGAACGCGCCGATGCGCGCGACTATCGCAAATGCCATTGGGAATGTGTCGGCCTTGTTGAAAAGAAATTTTCCGCACAAAAGAAACGCGACAATTCTTACGCGGCATTTGTCTTCGAGCCGCTGATGCAAGGTTCGGCGGGAATGATTCCGCAGCCGGACGGCTGGCTGCGGCGCGTGACAGAAATCGCGCGCGGTCATGGCGCGCTTTTGATTGCGGACGAGGTGATGACGGGGTTTGGCAGAACGGGCAAAACCTTCGCCTGCCAGCGTGAAGGCGTGCGGCCGGATTTTCTTTGCGTGGCCAAAGGTTTGACCGGCGGCTATCTGCCGATGGCGGCGACGTTGACGACGCAAAAAATTTTCGACGCGTTTCTCGGCAGATACGAGGAGTTCAAAACTTTTTTTCACGGCCACAGTTACACGGGAAATCAGCTTGGCGCGGCGGCTTCCTTGGCAAGTCTTGAAATTTTACAAAGCGAACCATCCATCCGCGCACGGCAAAAACTTGAAGCTGTTTTGCGCAATGAATTGCAATCGCTTTGGCCATTGCCAAACGTCGGCGACATCCGGCAAGTCGGTTTGGTTGCCGGAATAGAACTGGTGAAAAACTGGCGGACGCGCGAGCCGTTTGATTTGCGTGAGCGCGCGGGCATCCGCGTTTGCGAGGCGATGGCCAGACGCGGCGTGCTGACGCGGCCAATCGGCAATGTCATCGTGCTGATGCCGCCTTATTGCACGACACCGGCGCAGGCGCGCAAAATGGTTTTGGCCGTGCGCGATTCAGTTCAGGAAGTCCTGTGTTGACCGGGCATTGACTAATTTGCAGCCTTTCCCGGCGGATGCTCATAGTTCATTTCAAAAAAACATATTGGACAAAATTTTACGTCTAGTTTAGCCTTAAATTCATGAAACAGGATAGGCCACAAAAACTGCGGCCTGATAATTTTTAGGCGGCAAGACGCCATGAAATTACAATTTTATAGATTGGAAGGCGCGATCTCGTTAGTATGCTTCTTTCTGGGATTTTGGGCTTATTATTTATCAGTGCATTATCAGATTTACATCAAACCAGACTGGCTTGGTCTGGTCACATTTGTTGGTTTATTGGGTTTTAGTTTAGTTCTTGCGATTTCCGGCATTAGGCACGGACATTGGATGAGTCGAGTTTGTGCTGGGTTATCCATTTTTGCCTTTGTAGTTTTTATTTGGGGCATACACGGTATCTTTTTTAGTTATAAAGCTTTTGCCGCCTAACAACTAGATAGACTGTAAACTTTCTTCGCCGTCTTCGCGTGACAGTTCAACCGTCAGCCAGTTTCAACAACCGTTCAAATTGCGTCTTCGTCACCGGCGAAACGGACAGGCGCGATTGCTTTGCCAGAATCATTTCCTTGAGTATTTTGTCAGCTTTGATTTGCGCGAGCGTGACGGGTTTGGCCAAAGTTTTTTCCGGCGCGAGATCAACGCACGACCAATCGCCTTCATCCGCCGTCGGGTCGGGATAAAATTCTTTTTTTACGCGGGCGAGGCCGACGACGGATTTTTCCTCGCCGCTGTGGTAAAAGAAAACGCGGTCGCCGGATTTCATGGCGCGGAGATTGAGCCGCGCCGCGAAATTTCGCACGCCGGTCCACGCAGTTTTGCCGTCCTTTAAAAATTGCGGCCACGAATAGGCTTCGGGTTCAGACTTCACAATCCAGTAATTCATGCCAAAGTTAAACCACCCAGACACGCAGACACCAAGAAAGAAATTTTGCGATTTGTGACTTTGTGGTTAATTTCAACCTGTGACGCTCGCAACAAATCTTGAAAGCATCCGCCAGCGGATAAAAACCGCCTGCGACCGGGTTGACCGTGAACCGAATTCAGTCACGTTGCTGGCGGTCACAAAAACGCAGCCGCCGGAAATCGTCAGCGCCGCCGCCGATCTCGGCTTGATTTTTTTTGGCGAAAACAAGGTGCAGGAGGCGAAGGCGAAAATTCCGTTGTGTCCCGGCAAATTGCGCTGGCACTTCATCGGTCATCTGCAGTCGAACAAATGCCGCGACGCCGTGCAGTTGTTCCAGTTGATCCAAAGCGTGGACAGTCTGCCGCTCGCGCAGGAAATCAACAAGCGCGCCGACGAGGCGGCGAAAATGATGCCGGTCTTGCTCGAAGTGAATCTCGCGGGCGAAGCGAGCAAGTTTGGCTACAAGCCGGAACAATTGCTGGCCGAGCTGAAGGAAATAAATTTCCTGCCGCGAATCGAAATCCAGGGGTTGATGACCGTGCCGCCGTGGTCGCCGGACGCGGAAAATTCGCGCCCGCATTTCTCGCCGGTTGCGCGAATTGAAACAGAACTGCGAGCAGATGCTCGGCGCGCCACTGCCGCATTTGAGCATGGGCATGAGCGGCGATTTTGAAGTGGCGATTGAGGAAGGCGCGACGATGGTGCGCATCGGCACGGCGTTGTTCGGCCCGCGCGCAAAGGCAAAACCGCGCGCGGCGGCGGATTAAATTTTGCAATCCGCCCGGAAAAATTTACATTGGAGGCGTGATGACAATTGAATCGTTCCGGCGCGAAATCGCCGCGTCCGTCAAGGCCTACGACAAATTCGTCGTGTGCCTCGACAAGACGCCGGAAGATTTTGAGGCGTCGCTGACTTCACTGATGGCCAAGGCGATCAGGGCTTACGAAACCCGTGGCGCGGGCTTGCGCCACGGCATCGCGCTCGACAAACAGGTGACGATCATTTTGAGCCAGGGCGACGAGGCGATTCCGCGCTGCGGCATTTATTTCAACCTTCATTCGCCCTACCAGAAAAATTCGCCGACGAAAACGGTAAAGCCGCTCGTGGAAAAATCGCCGAAGCCGGATAATTAATTTTAGCGAAGGAATTTCACTGGTCGCGCACGTCGTCACCGATTTGCGCGTCGCCACTGACCAAGTCGGCCACGGTGTTGTCGTCGCTTTGCGGCCCGGTGATGACGACTTCGGCGACCTTTAACCCGGAACGGTAGAGGAAAAGCCTTTGATCCATTTTTGGCAAACGACCCGCGGGAAAATTCAACACGACAAAACGCCCGACGGAATTATAGGAAACCACTTTTCCCGCCAGCGAATTATCCGGCGTGACGATGGCTGGCGCCGGCCTGGGCACCGCCGTTGCTTGCGCGGGTTTGTGGTGAACACAGCCGGCCAGCAGAAATCCGGCGGAGACGAGCATCAGGGAAGCGAACCGTTTCATGGCCACAGTTAAGCGTGCGGCGGCGCGCCGGTCAACTCACGATTCAGTGATGATGGTGTCGCTGTGCTCGTAGGCGGGCGCGCAACAGCACAGCAAGCGCAGCGTTTCCGCGCCGGTGTTCCAGAGCTTGTGTTTTTGTCCCGGCGGAATCGCGATGGCGTCCCCTGCCCTGACTTCGCGCGATTCGCCCGCGATGCGGATTCTGCCAGTGCCGTGCGTGATGAAATAAATTTCCTCGGTGCGCGGATGAAAATGTTCCTGCGTCGCGCCGCCGACGGGCAACCGCGCCTCGGCAAGGCTTTGATTGCGGATGGCGGAATTGCGATGCGCGAGGAGTTCGCGGATTTCCGAGCCGTCCTTCGTCGTGAACGCGGGGACTTCGTTTAGATTTTTGATGTCCATAAAAGTTTCAAAAGTATAAACCGCAAAATGCTCCGAAACACGCGAAAAATATTTTCATGGTAGGGCGGCGTTGCTGCGCCGCCGTGTAGGGCAGACCAACAGGTCTGCCCTACCAGATTTCTTCGACCGGCTTCCGGCGATGACTGGATTATTTTTCTTCTCCGACACGCGGCGAAATTAAGCCAAAGCGGAAAAGTTGCGAATGAATTTTGTTTGACCGCGCGGCGCTAAAAACTAATTTGAGGCATGGATCATTCACCCGGTTTTCTCAAAATTGTGGCCGACGCCAAGACGCGCGTCCGCGAAATCTCCATTGACCAGGCGCGCGCGTGGCTCGCGCAAAATCCAAAACTCGTGCTGCTGGACGTGCGCGAAGATTCCGAGTGGCACGCGGGTCACGCGGCGGAGGCAATCCATCTCGGCAAGGGAATTCTGGAGCGTGATTTGGAGAGGATGATTCCCGACGTGAACACGGAGATCATCATGTATTGCGGCGGCGGGTTCCGTTCCGCGCTCGCCTGCGACGCGGCGCAAAAGATGGGCTACCACAGTGTCCATTCGCTCATCGGCGGTTACAAGGCATGAAAGAATCCGGCTGGCCGGTGAAAAGCGGGGCTTGAACGCGGTTAAAATAAAAATCCCGCGTCCGATGCCGCGCTTTGTCTCGACAACGCATGAAATTTGCCGCAGAATTTTTCACGTCAGGGCCCATGGAATGTGGACTTACGAACCCCGCCAGGGCCGGAAGGCAGCAACGGTAGTTTGCTCCGTATCTGCCGTGGTCACCCTGACATTTTTAATTTAATTTTGTGTCGTATCAAGTAATCGCCAGAAAATACCGCCCGCAGCGTTTTGCCGACGTCGTCGGGCAGGAACACGTCACGCAGACGCTCGCCAACGCCATCACGCAGAAACGCATCGCCCACGCGTATCTTTTTTGCGGCCCGCGTGGAACTGGAAAAACAACCATCGCGCGCATTTTTGCAAAATGTTTGAACTGCACCGGCGGTCCGAAAGTGGATTTTGACGACAATGATTCGCGCGTCCAGGAAATCACCGAAGGCCGCGCGCTGGACGTGATGGAAATTGACGGCGCGAGCAACAACGGCGTCGAGCAAGTCCGCGAACTGCGCGAGACCTGCAAATACGCGCCCGCGAACGCGCAGTTCAAAATCTACATCATTGACGAAGTCCATATGCTCTCGACGGCGGCGTTCAACGCGCTGCTGAAAACTTTGGAGGAGCCGCCCGCGCATGTGAAATTCATGTTCGCGACGACCGACCCGGAAAAAGTTTTACCGACAATTCTTGTCGCGTTGCCAAAGATTTGATTTGCGCCGGATTCCCGCCGCGCTCATCACGAAACATCTAGCGGAAATTGCGAAGAAGGAAAAAGTAAAGATTGACGAAGCCGCGCTTTACGCCATCGCGCGCGGCGCGGACGGTGGAATGCGCGACGCCGAATCCACTTTGGACCAATTGATAAGTTTTTGCGGCGACAAAATCGAGGAAGCTGACGTGCTTTCCATGTTCGGCCTTGCCGCCGAAAGCCAGATTTTGAATTTAAGCAAAGCCGTTCTCGCCGGAGAAATCCAAACCGCGCTGACGCAATTGAACGAACTCGCGCAAGGCGGAAAAGATTTGGGGCGCCTGCTTTCCGATTTGCTGAACCACTTTCGCAACCTGTTGATTTTCCAAATCTCGCGCGGCGATTTGAATCTGCTCGAAGTTTCCGAAGCCGAAGTCGCCGCGCTCAAGGAACAATCCGCGCTGGCGAACGCCGAAGCATTTACGCGCATTCTCGAAGTTTTCGCCGACGCGGAATTAAATTTGCGCGACGCCGCGTCCAAGAAAATTTTCCTCGAAGTCGCACTGCTCAAGGCAATTGAAGCGCGCGGCGCAATTTCAATTGATTCCGTTTTGAAACAATTGAACCAATTGCGCGGCGGCGGAAATTCCCCGGCGGCAATTTCCAGCGCAAGTCCGCAAATTGCGCCAGCAGCAAAGCCAGTCACAAAAGTTCATCAAGAAATCACCGCGTCCGCCGATTCAACGATTCAACGATTCAACGATTCAACATCTTCCGCCGATTTATCCGAACTTTGGACAAAGCTCGTTGAATCCGTTGGCCGCGTCAGTCCGTTCACGCGCAGTTATCTTGTGGATGCCAATCCGGTTTCGTTCGAGAAAAACATTCTGGTCATCGGCTTCGATCCCGAATTTGAAGACCATCTTGGCCTCGTGGACAACGCGCGAAATCACACTCTGCTGCAAACAAAACTCACCGAACTCGGCCACGCCAATTGCCAGATCAACTTCATCAAGGCCGAAGCGCCAGTCGGACAAAAAATAAAACCTGCCACACCGGAGTCGTTTGTTCCTGAAGTTGCCTCAACTCTCCTTGCTGGTTCACACACGACCTTAATCGCAGTGCCAGTCCCAAAACAATACCGCGCCAGCCGAGAAAAGATCCGCAGCCGTTCCGTTCAACAAAGAAACTTTCAAGAACGATCCGCTGATCCAAAAAGCGTTGGAAATTTTCAAAGGCCAGATTGTCGAAGTGCGCGCGTAAACGTAACTTTGTTTTTATTGCCCTGTGCCCCTATTTCCCCAATATAAGCCACATGACTAATATTCGATCGTTTTTTTGGAGGCTGGGTCAAGCTTTACAGGCCTGTTTGCTCTCTACGTTTGTCGTTTTAGGTTTTGAAGGGATCTCCAGTATAGCCGCCGACCCAAATTCCGGTACCAATTTGCCACCAGCCGATGTCGCAAGTAATTCAATTGAAAGCTCGGTTGTTCAAATTTCTTCAACTGTGCGCTATCCCAGCCTCAATAAACCGTGGACGAAAGAGCCGCCAACTGAAATATCCGGCAGCGGGGTGGTCATCAGCGGCAGGCGAATTCTGACTTGCGCCCACGTTGTGGAGTATGCCAGCCGGATTCAAATCCAAGATAATGAAGGCGGCGGCAGGATCAATGCACGGGTTGAGGCCATTGCTCCCGACATGGATTTGGCCATTCTAAAACCGGAAGTGGAATCGTTTTTCGACACACACCCTGAAATTAAAATTTCACACGTTTTGCCAGATATTCAAGACAGTGTGTTAGCCTATGGCTATCCGGTGGGAGGCAGCAGTCTTTCGATCACAAAAGGCATAGTCTCTCGCATTGAGTTTGTCCCATACAATTATCCAGCCGCCGGATTGCGGATTCAAATTGATGCGGCCATCAACCCCGGGAACAGCGGCGGCCCGGCAGTGGTGGGTGGCAAGATGATTGGCCTGGCCTTCAGTTATCTTGGCGGAACGCAAAATATCGGTTACATAATCCCCTCCGAAGAGATTGAGTTGTTTTTAAATGACATTGCAGATGGACATTATAACGGCAAACCGTCTTTGTTTGGTGAGTTTCAGTCCCTGGCTAATGTGACTCAACGTTCATTTCTCAAGCTCGATCAATCTACCGAAGGAATCATTGTCGAAAAACCAGACAGCGACGATCCGGCTTATCCGCTCAAAAAATGGGATGTCATCACCCACATAGGCGATGTTCCCTTGGATAGCATGGGCACCATCAAACTGAATGATGATGTGAGAACCTCGTTCAAATATATGGTTCAAAAATTATCTACGAATGGAGCAGTCCCATTCACAATTTTACGAGATGGAAAAGAATTGAGGGTAAACGTGCAGGTTCCATCATTACGCCCGGTCGCCATTCCCAGTTTGAGCGGCACATACCCGTCGTATTTTATTTATGGCCCCATCGTTTTTACCGATGCAACCATGGAATTTATGTCGCAGGCTATGCAGGGGCAGGGTGGTGGAAATTTGATGGGGATTTTGAGTTACTCCGCCAGTTCTTTGGTGAGACGTATGGGCGACAAGCCTAATTTCGAAGGCGAACAACTCGTCGTCGTCCCTTGCCCGCTTTTCCCGAATCAGCTTTCAGCAGGATACAGTGATCCCTCTTTTCAGGTGGTAAAATCGGTTAATGGCATCCCCATCAAAAATCTTGCTCAGCTCGTCCAAGTGTTGCGGGACGCAAAAAGCGATTATATTACGATTGAATTTGATGTTCGCAATAGTCAAATAATTGTTTTGCGACGGGCTGACATAAATTCCGCCACCGAAGAAATTTTGACCGACAACGACATCCGTAGTCAGGGATCTCCTGATACGCTTTCCATATGGAACGCCAAGTAATTTTCATCCATTCAAAATTATGTCCAGCATCGGGAAACTAATGAAACAAGCTGCGCGGATGCAGCAGCAGATGGAACAGGTGCAGTCGCAACTCGCCGCGCGCACGGTCGAAGCCACGAGTGGCGGCGGCGCGGTCAAAGTCATCGCGAAATGCGACGGCTCGATTGCCTCAATCAAGATTGACCCGCAGGCGCTGAATCCGGCGGACGCGCAGTTGCTCGAAGACATGATTCTCACCGCCGCGAATCAGGCGCTTAGTCAGGCCAAGGATATTTCCAATTCCGAAATGGGCAAAATCACGGCGGGGTTGAGTTTGCCGGGAATGATGTAATCTTTTCCCGTGGCCGCATTTCCCGATTCCATTTTGTCGCTTATCGCCGCGCTCGCCAAACTGCCCGGCGTCGGGCCGCGTTCCGCCGAACGCATCGCACTGCATCTTGTTCAAACCGATTCAGCCGTCGTCAGACAACTTGCCGACGTAATTTTACTCGCGCGAGAAAAAATCCAATTTTGCACGACGTGCGGCGCGTTGACGGAAAAATCTCCCTGCCCGATTTGCGACGATTCGCGGCGCGACGCCACGCTCATTTGTGTCGTCGAACGTGCGGTGGATATTTTCAGCGTGGAAAAATCCGGCGCGTTTCGCGGCAAGTTCCACGTTCTTGGCGGAAAAATTTCCCCGCTCGACGGCGTGGAGCCGGAAGATTTGAAGATTTCAGATTTGGAAAAGCGTCTGGCGAACTGAGCCGATCAAGGAAATCATCATCGCGCTCGGCACGGACGTGGAAGGCGACGCGACAAGCACCTATCTCGCAAAGCGACTCGCACGCAGTGGGCTGAAAATCTCGCGC
Source organism: uncultured Verrucomicrobiae bacterium (assembly GCA_963738175.1). Taxonomy (GTDB): domain Bacteria; phylum Verrucomicrobiota; class Verrucomicrobiia; order Limisphaerales; family UBA11358; genus UBA11358. The sequence continues at coordinate 39,310 of CAVTVI010000020.1, read as the reverse complement.
ATCGGCTTCGGCCTGCCCGCGGGCAGCGGGCTGGAATTTGCGGATGAATTGACTTTGAGCCGCGCGCTGGAAAGCCGCCGGGAAATGCCGTGAACACCGTGGCTGTCTTTGATCTCGGCAAGGTGCTGGTGGATTTCGATTATTCGATCGCCGCCCGGCGGATCGCGGAGCGCAGCACGCAGCCGCCGGAAAATCTCCACACTTTTTTAAGCAGTTCGCCGCTGCTCGTGCAGTTTGAAACCGGGCTGGTCACACGGCGGGAATTTTTCGAGCAGGTGCGGAACGTCACCGGCTTTCGCGGCGACATCCGGGAATTCGGCGAAATGTTTGCGGACATTTTCACGGAGATTCCGCCGATGATTGAACTTCACGTGGAACTGCGACAACGCGGATTCAAGACCTACATTTTTTCAAACACGAACGACCTTGCCATTGAGCACATCCGCCGGAATTTCCCCTTCTTCAAAAATTTTGACGGCCACATTTTTTCCTATGAGGTCAAAAGCATGAAACCGGGCGCAGAAATTTACGAGGCGCTCGAAAGAATGAGCGGCAAACGCGGCACGGAAATTTTTTACATTGATGACCGACCGGAAAACATTGCAACCGGCGCGGCACGCGGCTGGCAGACGGTTTTACACGAAACGCCGGAGAAAACCTGCGCAGGTTGAAGTCTTTTGGCCTCTGAAATCAAAATGGCGCGAACTTTCGTTCGCGCCATTCCCCAGTTCCTCCGCTGGCACAGACTATTTTTTTGATGACTTCTTTATCGGCACCGTGGCAATGGTCTGCAAAATGCGACCGGCGATCTTATAGGGGTCGCCCTGCGAATTCGGACGGCGGTCTTCCAGATAGCCGCGGTAGCCGTCAGGAATGAAGGTCTGCGGCAGGCGGACGGAAGCGCCGCGGTTGCCCACGCCGTAGTTGAACTTGTCAATGGACTGCGTTTCATGCAGGCCGGTCAGGCGCAGATGATTGTCCGGACCATAGACGGCAATGTGCTCGTTCTTGTATTTGTCGAACGCCGCCATGAGGGCCTCGAAATAATCCTTGCCGCCGACTTCGCGCATATGCGTCGTGGAGAAGTTTGTATGCATACCGGAACCGTTCCAGTCCACGTCCTTGCCGAGGGGCTTGCAATGCCAGTTCACGTCCACGCCGTATTTTTCGCAGAGGCGCATCAGAAGATAGCGCGCGACCCACATCTGGTCGGCAGCCTTCTTGGAGCCTTTGCCGAAGATCTGGAATTCCCACTGGCCCTTGGCGACTTCGGAATTGATGCCTTCATGGTTGATGCCGGCGTCGAGGCAGAGGTCGAGGTGCGTGTCCACGATTTCGCGCGCGATGCAGCCGACATTCTTGTAGCCGACGGCGGTATAGTATTCGCCCTGCGGCGGGGGAAAGCCGCCGCCAGGCGGGAAGCCGAGTGGTGCGCCGTCCTTGTAGAGAAAATATTCCTGCTCGAAACCGAACCAGGCACCGGGGTCGTCCAGAATGGTGGCGCGGGCGTTGCTCGGATGCGGGGTCTTCTTGTCGGGCATGAACACCTCGCACATGACGAGCGCACCGTCCTTCTTGGTGGTGTCGGGATAGACGGCCACGGGTTTGAGCATGCAGTCCGAGGTGCGGCCTTCGGCCTGGCGGGTGGAGCTGCCGTCGAAGTTCCACCAAGGGAGCTCTTCCAGCTTCGGGAATTTCGCAAATTCCTTGATGGTGGTTTTGCCGCGGATGTTGGCAACGGGTTCATAGCCGTCGAGCCAAAGGTATTCGAGTTTATATTTTGCCATGTGAGTGGGTGATGTGATGGTTGTCTGTGTCAAAAACAGGCTCAATGAAGACGCGCCCGCGCCTTCGGTAGAACCTTGTTGGGAATTTTTTAGCAGGGCGGATGCCACATCGCAAGAACTTTGCCCGACACGACCGCAAGAAACCATTTCCACCGCGCCAGACAAGGGTTTTTACGCGGAAGATGTTATTCACAAAAAGGGCGGCGGGAAAAACCGCTGTGTAAATTTATCCGCGCTGTGCAAATCGCTCCGGCTTTTTGACGCGCGAAGCGGCTTTGCATCGCGGATAAAATCGGCAATAGTGAAAGGAAGAGAAACAATACTCCTGATATTGCCGTATGCTCAAAGTCAAAGACACGCTCCGCGCCACCGTCCACCTGGGTTTTGATGGCCGGGTATTCAAGGCTTATCATGGCGCGAACGCGAAAGAGCGTTTTGAAAATGAAGTGCGCGTCCTGAAATTTCTTGAAATGCGCGGCTGCAACTTCGTTCCACGCCTGATCGAAGCGGACGAAAAAAAACTTTGCATCGTCACCACCAACTGCGGCAGCCGCGTCGAGCACATTGACGACGCGCGGGCAAAGGAATTGTTCGCCGAGCTGGGAAAATTCGGCGTGCGCCATGACGACGCCGATCCGCGCAACATCACCTACCGGTCCTCCGACGGACGCTTTTGTTTGATTGATTTCGAGTTCGCCACCATCCTTCCCGAAGCCCAAAACAAGCCGACATGAAACGCCCGCCGCCACGCCCAGCCAAAAAGCCCGTTTCGTTGCAATGGTCCGGCTGCTCGGACACCGGCAAGGTGCGCAAAAACAACGAGGATTCTTTTCTCGGCCTCCAGTTCGACGCGCGGGAAATTTTCCGGCTGGGAAAATTTGGCGCCGCCACGCTGGAAAAAACCGATTTTGCCTTTGCGGTCTGCGACGGCATGGGCGGCGCGCACGCGGGGGAATTTGCCAGCGGCATCGCCGTCGAAAAAATCACCACGCTCCTGCCGCGCGCGTTCCAACAATCCGCGCGCGGATTGAATGCGGGGTTTTCCGACGTGCTGGCGGAACTGTTCGCGCAAATCCATCGCGCGCTGGTTTTTGTCGGCGGCAGCTACGAGGAATGCGAGGGAATGCAGACGACGTTGAGCCTGTGCTGGTTCACGCCGGACTGGGTGTATTTCGGCCACATCGGCGACAGCCGGATTTACCATCTGCCGAAACGGAAAAAGGAAATCAAGCTGCTGACGCACGATGACACGCACGTCGGCTGGCTCCTTCGCAGCGGAAAAATCAGCGAACACGACGCGCGCACGCATCCGCGCCGCAACGTGCTGCAAAAGGCGCTGGGTGGCGGCAACCAGTTCGTTGACCCGCAGGTCGGCGCAGTGGCTTGCGAACGCGGCGATATTTTTTTGCTTTGCACGGACGGCCTAGTTGACGGTCTTTACGACCATCAACTGGTTGATTTTTTACGCGAGTCCCGATCTTCAAAAAAAATTTCCAATCCGGCGCAATTGCTGGTGGAAACTTCGGTAAAAAATTCCGGGCGTGACAACGCAACGGCGCTGGTGATCCATGTGATTTGACCGGAAATTTTTCCACAAAAAACTGCGCCGGTCGTGGCTTTCACCATCAACCGGCGCAGTGTGTGAGAACCTTCTTAATTTCAGCTGTGATAGCCTTCCTCGCCGTGTTCCGGGAGGTCGAGACCGGACATTTCGACTTCTTCAGAAACACGCAGGCCGACAAGCATCTTGGTGATGAAGGCGCAAACCAGCGTGCCGAAGAAAACCAGCACGAGCGTCACACCCACGGTTTTCAACTGCTCAATCAATTGCGGTTGAAACCAAGAATCGGTGACGTAAGCCTTGAGGTTGGTCGCCAAGTTTGGATTCGCGGCGTTGCGAGCGAGCATGCCGGTCATGATCGCACCGCACATACCGCCGATGCCGTGAACGCTCCACGCATCCAGCGCGTCATCCATGCCGAGCCAGCCTTTGACTTTGTAGCAGAAGAACCACGGGATGGTTCCGGCGGCGATGCCGATCCAGATTGAACCGGAAGGAAGCACATAACCGCAAGCCGGGGTGATGAGCACCAGACCCGCCACGGCGCCCGAGCAAAAGCCGAGCACGCTGGGCTTGCCTTTGACAATCCATTCCCACATCGGCCAGACGAAGGACGCAACCGCCGTGGCAATCGTCGTCGTCGTGAAGGCGTTCGCCGCAATGATGTCAGCCGCAACTGCGCTGCCGGAATTGAAGCCATACCAGCCGACCCAGAGCATGGACGCGCCGATATAAGTCAGCACGATGCTGTGCGGGGGCATGGGCTCCTTCGGGAAACCGAGGCGTTTGCCGAGAATGATGCACAGGAACAGCCCAGTCCAGCCGGAAGTCATATGCACAACCGTGCCGCCGGCGAAGTCAAGACCGTGAATCTTCGCATCGGCATTCCAGCAGCCGTTCATCAAACCATTGACACCCCAGACCATGTGGCCTTGCGTGAAATACACAACAAACATCCACAATGTGATGAACACAAAAATGGCCTTGAACTTCATGCGCTCGGCAATGGAACCAACGATGAGCGCCGGAGTGATGATGGCGAACATCATTTGGAACATGGCATAAACATTTTCCGACACCCAATAGGAGTAGCCCGGATTCGGAGCGGAAGTGACGTTTGCAAACATCCAGCAAACCTTTGGATTGCCGACCATGCCATAAATCCAGTCCAGTTTCATGCCGGCAGCACCACCGCCGCCGCCAAAGATCATACCGTAACCGCAGATGACATAAAGAATCGTTACCAAGCCGGTGATGAGGAAGCATTGCGCCAGAACGGACAGCACGTTCTTTTTGCGGACGAGACCGCCGTAGAACAATGCCAGACCGGGCAGTGTCATGAATAGCACGAGCGCCGTGCTGGTCAGCAACCACGCATTGTGACCTGGGCCGGGATAAGTGTAAGTGCTGCCAAGACTGTTGTTCAGACTGCTCATAATCGGCGAAGTCACCGCGATATTGCCATTGGTGTCTTTCAACGGCGCAGTTGGGTCGCCGTTTGAAATGTAGGCTTCAAGCGATTCAAGGCGCTGTTCCGTAGAAGCCGCCGGCAGTGGCGCAGGTGCGGCTGGAGCCGCGTTTGTAGCCGCAGCCATGGCGTTGGTCGCCATCATGTTCGTATCGTCCGCGCGGAGCGAGGTAACGCTCAAAGCGGCGACTGCCATCAAAGCAAGTGTCAGGAAATATTTTTTCATGTTTTTATTTTTAAGTGAGGTTCAAGTTGTTGGGTTGATCAAACGGCCGCATCGCCTTTCTCTTCGGTGCGGATGCGGATGGCGTCTTCGATGGTGGAAACGAACACTTTGCCGTCGCCGATTTTGCCCGTCTTGGCCGCCTTGACGATGGCGCCGACGGCGGCGTCCTTCTGGCCGTCCGCGACGACGAGTTCGATTTTTATCTTTGGCAGGAAATCCACGGTGTATTCGCTGCCGCGATAGATTTCGGTGTGGCCTTTCTGGCGGCCAAACCCTTTGACCTCGCTCACGGTCATCCCTTCGATGCCGAGTTCGCTGAGGGCGTCCTTCACTTCTTCAAGCTTGAATGGTTTGATGATGGCTTCAATTTTCTTCATAGGTTTCTCTTGGTGGTTTAACTGCCTTGGCCGAATCAACCCGCCTTCCGCCGCAACTCGCGGACAGAACACAACTCTCGCCTTTGCACAGCTGTTATCGGCACATGACCCTTTAGCAACGCCGATGCCAAGTCGCACCGCGCCGCGCCTGACTCGAGAAACGCTTGTCTTTGAAGGGGTTTCCGCGCGATGTTTTTTCTTGAAGAATTTTGATGCAACGTTTTTCTGCGTCGTTTTGCCCACACGCTAAAATTATAGCCACCAAAACCAGCGCCAGTTTCGAGGATAAATCGCGACGGAAAATCCATCCAACTTGCGAATCAATACGTCAGCAATTCCAATTCGCGCAAACCTTCGTTGCCCAGTTGCCAGCGCCCGTCGCGCTTCACAAGCAGTTTGCGGCAATGATTGGCTTTTTCTTCGGCTTCGTTCACGGAGAGCAGTTGGAATTTCGCGCTGCTTTTGATTTCCGAGGCGGCGCGCGGCATCAGCGCGAAGGCCACGCCGTTGTAATTCAAAACAATCTCGTAACCGGCCACGCCTTCCTTTTCGGCCACGGGATTTTTCAGGACGAGTTGCGGATAGCGTTTCAAGTAGGGAAAATCCGTTGCGCGCACCAGCACGCGGCAAAGTTCCGTCTGGCCGCGGAGAAAATTCAGCAGGCTGAAATCTCCCTTGGGATTGTGCTCGCCGATCAAAATCCGGCTTGGATCAAGGCCATTCAAGTTTTGGCCGTTCCATTCGCCATGGTCATTGCGTTCAGCGGAATTTTTTTTGAACCACGCCGCGAAGTTGTCGTTGACGAGGACGTTCAATTCAAAATGGACGTGCGCGCGGTCTTTGGTGATGACTTCGGCGTTGGAAGTCCGGCCCATCGTGGCGATGACTTCGCCCGCCTTGACCTGCCCGCCGATTTTAAGGTCGGGCTGAATCGCGCTCAAATGCGCGTAGAGCGAATAAATTTCCAGGCCTTCGACAACATGGCGGATGACAACGTAATTTCCGTAATTTGACAGCGCCGGTTTTTTGCTGAAATAAACCACCGTGCCGTCGGCGGTGGCCATGACGGGATCCGTCGGCTCGCCGTGCCGGTCGGTTTGCAAGTGGCGGATGTCAAGGCCTTCGTGCATCCGCGCGCCGTCGTCGCGCACGCAGCCGAAACTTCCGCTCGTCCACGGTTTGTCGGGCGCGGTCGGCGCGAAGAATTTCAATTCCGCACCGGGCGTGTAAAGCGCGTGGTTCGCCGTCGGAAATTGAAACGGTGTCTGGGCAAAAAGGCCGGCGCAGGAAAATAAAACCAGCCCGGCAAGAAAAAATGTTTTTTCGCGGACGGCGGGAAACTTCATTTGGAACTGCCCTTTTGAATTTTCGCGGCGACATTGTTCAGGCCAAGCACGAACCGGTCGGCTTCCGTGCGCGAAATGTCTGGCGTGAACGCCAGTTGGCCGTTGGAAATGCGATGGGTGATGAGCGGCGCGGCGAGCCAGCGTCCGTCAGCGAGCTTTTCACCCCATTGGCCGAAGATGACGAGGTGACGTCCGGGATTGGAGGCGGTGTATTGTTCGAGCATCATGGTGGAGTTGTCGTCAAACTGGATTTCGACGGCGAAACCGCCGGGCGTGTCAATGACCCTGGCGGCCATGACATTTGCCTCCGTCAAAATCGGATCGTGCATGACGGTCACGGAAACCGGATCGGCGCGCAGCACGGAGACGTTGTCGGTGGCGCCGGCCTCATTGGGATTGGCCTGAAGGTGGACGCGCAAGGCGCTGACTTCTTTCGGCTTTTTGTCCGTCTGACAGCCGCAAAAAAACGCCAGCACCGCCGCCAGCGCCAAATAAGTGTTGAATCGTCGCGCGCAAACTTTCATAGTGCATCCACAAAACCGCAACACGCGAACAAAGTAAAGACACTTATGGGCAAACAACACAACAAAGACGAACACAAAAAACGCCGCAAGGCCTACATCAAACGCAAAAAGGCCGCAGTGAAAACCAAAAAATCCGCAAAATCCAAGGCATAAGCCGCCGCGCGTTTTCAAAAAATAAAAAGCCGTCCGATTTTGGGCGGCTTTTTTATTTGAAAATTTTGGCCGTCAAAGTTCGCGAAGTCTTTTCTTTTGTCCGCCGGTTTGCCAGAATCGCACCGACGTGATTGATGACGACGTAAAACTTGCGGCACTGCTGCCGAAACTCCGCGCCGCCCAATGGCTCGCGCTCGACACCGAGGCCGACAGCCTCCACGCCTATCCCGAAAAAGTCTGCCTCATCCAGATCAGCACCGCCGACGGCGACGAACTTGTTGACCCGCTCGCGGAAATCAATCTTGATCCGCTGTTCGACGTGTTCAACGGTCGCGAACTCATTTTTCATGCGGCGGATTACGATTTGCGCCTGCTGGAAAAACATCACCAGTTCACGCCCTCCACGATTTTCGACACGATGCTCGCCGCGCGGCTTTTGGGCGAGCGGCAGTTCGGCTTGAGTTCGCTCGTGGAAAATTTCCTCGGCGTGAAACTGGACAAAGGCTCGCAAAAAGCGGATTGGGCGCAACGCCCGCTGACCGAGCGGATGGAAATTTACGCGCGCAACGACACGCATTATTTGAAGCCGCTGGCGGACAAATTAAAATCCGCGATCGAAGCCAAGGGCCGCCTCGCGTGGCACCAGGAATCTTGTGCGCGGTTGATTGAAGAATGTTCCAGGCCGCCCGTCGTGGATGCCGATTCCGTCTGGCGCATCAAAGGCAGTTCCATTTTAAGTCGCGCTGCGCTCGCTGTTTTGCGCGAGCTGTGGCAATGGCGCGAAAAGGAAGCCATCGCGCATTGCCGCCCGCCGTTTTTCATTTTGAGCCACGAACGCATGGTGGACATCGCCGATGCCGCCGCCGCACAACAGTCATTCGACCAAATTCTGCCGCCGAAAATGTCCCCGCGCCGCCGGGAAACTTTGCTGGAAGCCGTCAAAGTCGGACTTGCCATTCCCGCCGCACAATACCCGGAAATTTTGCGGCATGAATTTCGTCGTCCGAGCGAGGCGGAATTCCGGCGCTTCCGCGAAATTGAAAAGCGGCGCGACGCCCACGCGCATGAACTTGAAATTGATCCCACACTCATCGCGAGCAAGGCGACCATCGGCGATCTGGCGCGCGACTGGGACAAGCACGCGGTCGAGTTGATGAACTGGCAGCGCGAGTTGTTGAAGTGAAATGCAACGCGCGAAGAAAACTATCCTTTGATTTTCTTCGCCAAATCCGCAGGCAGTAATTTCTTCAGCCTCGGATGCGCTTCGACGAGGCGCATGATGTCGAGCAAATCCTTCTGTCTTTTGCTGGCGCGGCGTTCCGGGTCTTGATATGCCAGAATTTTTCCGCGCAACGTGTCTTCGCGGCTGGCGACGCGCATGAGGATTCCGTGGATGTCCGCCGGCTTCGAGCGCGCGAGAAAATCCGCATAAAAATCCTCCGTGCTGATTTGCACGGTCACTTTCGATTTGCCCTTCAAGTTGACCGACCACTTGAATTTTTTTGCGGTGAAGCCCGCCGCGCGCAACGCTTTCACCACCGCGTCAATTTTTCCGGCGGCGATGACCACGTCCACGTCCGCCGTGGCCAGCGGTTCGCGCGCCCAATGGTTGACGGCCAGCCCGCCGATCATGCACCACGGGATTTCGAGGCGTTCGAGCGTGGCAACGAGCAGCGAGACATCGCCGCCGCCGCCTGCCGTCTGCCAATCATAAAACTGCCGCATTGTCATGCTGAAAGGTTAAACCACGACGAGCGACGGGCAAGTGTAATTCAACTTGACTTGCCAACCGCGCCCGCCGCCCTCCAGCAACTGGACGCCTTGCTCAAGCAGCCGCTGAACTGATATTTGCCAACGTCCGCCAGCAAGCCAGAAAATGTGAACATGAAATTAAATAGGTAATGAATGACTAATTAAACCAACTGGTTGTGTGATATGGGAGTCGGCGTTACATAGAAATAGCCTACAACTAAATTATCCGTAAAAAACTTCAAAGTCGTTAAAATTTGTGGGTTTCGCGTTCGCATATACTCCAAATCATCAGCCGCCAACTTTAATGATTCTTCAATTTGATTAAGCAACTTCTCCTCTCTTTTTTCTTTGTAAGCACGCAATATCTCTTCTTGGAAACCAAGAACATCCAAACTTGCACACAACGATGGTTTTAGAAAATCATCCATAAAAAACTTTGCTTGGCTGATTTTATTGTGATTGGCATTTCGGCAATTGATGTCACGCCTGCTTTCTTTACCATACGCGGAGATTAGAGAAGCATTGCGGCGGCGTCAATTCAGCGAAAGCCAAAGCAATCATGGTTTCATCCGGCTTGCCAATCGCGCCCGCGTTTTGTCTAATCTGCGCGTGCTCAACCAGCAGACGCTCAATCGCCCCGCGACGTTTTCCGGCACCGGCCTCCACAGCGGCAACCGGGTCAACATGACCATCCTGCCCGCGCCCGCCAACAGCGGCGTGCGCTTCCGCCGCGTGGATCTCGACGGCAAGCCGGAAATCGAGGCGCGCGTGGAAAATGTCGCCGACACGAACCGCTCGACTACACTTGCGAAAGGAAATGTAAAAGTTCACACGGTCGAACACGTCCTCGCCGCGCTCGCGGGTTGCGGTGTGGACAACGCCATCGTCGAACTCGACGCGAACGAGCCGCCGATTGCCGACGGCAGTTCGCGCGAGTTTTGCAAAATCATCCAGGCCGCCGACATCGTGCCGCAGGCGGAAAAACGCGAGCCGTTCACGCCCACCGAGCCGATTGAAATGCAGTCCGGCGAAACAGTGATGACGCTGTTCCCCTACGACGGTTTCAAAATCACCTGCACGAGCGCGGACAAGCAGGGCCGGTTCACGCAATTTTACAGCACGGACATCACGCCGCAGACGTGGGAAAAGGAATTGTCGCACGCGCGGACTTTTTGTTTTTACGAGGAGATCGAATTTCTGTTCAAGAACGGACTCATCAAGGGCGGCAGTCTGGAAAACGCCATCGTCATCCGCGACGACGCAGTGCTAACGACGGAGCCGCTGCGTTACAACGAGGAATTTGTGCGGCACAAGATGCTCGACATCGTGGGCGACCTCTCGCTGCTCGGCCGTCCGGTTCGCGGCCATCTGATCGCGGTCAAACCGAGCCACGCGGCGAACTGCGAATTTGCCAAGCTCGTCCAGACGCAGATGAACAAGCCGTTGCGCGCGGCACAAACGTTCGCGCCACCGCCAGACAATCCCGCCCTGCCCGTCCCGCAACCGGTGATTTCCGCAAGCGGCGCGATGAGCATCGAGGAGTTGATGAAATTTCTGCCGCATCGCTATCCGTTTTTGATGGTGGACCGGATTCTAAAGATTGACGGCAACAAAATCACCGGCGTAAAAAATGTCACGATCAACGAGCCGTATTTTCAGGGACATTTTCCCGGCCACCCAATCATGCCCGGCGTGTTGCAGCTCGAGGCGATGGCACAAGTCGCGGGCGTGTTGCTGCTGAAAACCATCGAGGCGGCCAACCAGCTCGCCTATTTCATGGCCGCCGAGGAGGTGAAATGGCGCAAGCCGGTGTTTCCCGGCGACGTGCTGATCATCGAGGTGGAATTGACGAAAGCGCGCGGCAAAATCGGCAAGGGCAAAGGCGTCTGCAAAGTCGGCGACGAAATCGTGAGCGAGGCGGAAATCACCTTCATGCTCCGCGACGCGCAGTAAATTTACGATTGATGATTTACGATTTGAAAAACGGCGTGTAAATCGCATATCGTAAATCGAAAATTTCTTCATGATTCATTCAAGTGCCATTGTTCATCCGAAGGCGAAGGTCGCTTCCAGTTGCGAAGTCGGCCCGTATTGCGTCATCGGCGAACACGTCACGCTGGGCGACAATTGCAAACTCCATTCGCACGTCGTCGTTGATGGCCATACCACGCTTGGCAAAGACAATCAGATTTTTCCGTTCGCGAGCCTCGGTCTGCGCACGCAGGATTTGAAATGGAAAGGCGGCGTCACGCGGCTGGAGATCGGCGACCGCAACACCATCCGCGAATGTGTCACCATCCACAGCGCCACCGGCGAAGGCGAAGCTACCGTCATCGGTTCCGACAACAATATTCTCGCCGGCAGCCATGTCGGCCACAACGTCATCATGGGCAATCGCGTGATCGTTTCCATGGCGGCGCTTGCCGGCCATGTGATCGTGGAAGATTTTGCGCTCGTCGGCGGACTCTCGGCGGTGCATCAATTTTGCCGCATCGGCCGGATGTCCATGATCGCCGGCTGCTCGAAGGTCGTGCAGGACGTGCCGCCGTTCATGATCGTGGACGGCAATCCCGCCGAGACGCGCACCATCAACAAAATTGGAATGGAACGCAACGGCCTTTCCGAAGAAACCCAGACCGCCTTGCGACAAGCCTATAAAATTTTCTTCCGCGAAGAACTTTCCGCTCCGAACGCGCTGGTGAAAATCGAGAAAGAATTGCCGCCGCTGCCGGAAGTTTTGCACCTGATAAATTTCATCCGCGCCAGCGAACGCGGCATCACGAAGTAAGATGCGGCTCTGGACGCTGCATCCGAAATATCTTGATGCGAAAGGCCTCGTTGCGCTCTGGCGCGAGGCGTTGCTGGCGCAAAAAGTTTTGCAGGGCGCGACCAAGGGCTACAAGCATCACCCGCAACTGCTCCGTTTTTCAAAAACCAAAAATCCTTCCGCCGCCCTGGCCACCTATTTGAAAGCCGTGCATGACGAAGCCGTGCGACGCGATTACCAATTTGACGCCACCAAGATCGGCGCAATACGTTCGCGTGGGAAAATCAACGAAACGCGCGGCCAGTTGCTTTACGAATGGGCGCACCTGAAACGCAAGTTGAAACAGCGTGACCCGAAACGTCTCCGCGAATATGCTTCGGTGAAAATTCCCGCGTCGCATCCATTGTTCAAAATCGTTCCCGGCGAAGTGCGCAATTGGGAAAAGGCGAAGTGATTTCGGCCAAGCGGGTAATCTTGATGAAATCGTTCATCGAAGATTCCATTCGTTCAGCAGACCTTTTGGGATTTCGGAAAGAAAACGCGACGGTGATTGAAAGGCGTCATTGCCGGTATTGCCAAAGCCGCCACGGATCAGCGGGTAGCTCAGATACAATTCACTTTTCGCGCGGGTGATAGCGACGTAAAACAACCTGCCGTTCTTCCTCCTCGCCCTCGTTGCTTTCCATCGAGCGCGTGGACGGAAACATCCCGTCGCACAACATGATCACGAACACGGCGTCGAACTCCAATCCTTTCGCCTGATGGATGGTCGAAAGCTTGAGTTTTTCCACGTCGTCCTTGGCCGCGTTGTCGTCCTCGGCCTCGACGTTGGTGAGCAGCGCGAGTTGCGTGAGAAATTCCTCCACACTGCCAAATTGAAACGCAAATTCCGCGAGCTCTTGAATTTCCTCCAGCCGCCGCGCATAGTTGGCGTAAGTTTCCTTCAAATAATCGTCATAGCCTGCGTCCATCACGAGCCGCAGCATCTTCGCCGCGCTCTTGCGAACGGTCTCATCTTCGAGCTGCGCAATCGTGGCGGTGAACTGCGCCCAGTTCAGCACGGCTTTTTTCGGAACGCGCGCGATGGAATCTTGCAGAGCGACAGCGATGGGCGTTTTGGATTTCTGCGTTTGAATTTCAATCTGAAACGACTGCCATAATTTATCCGCGCCTTTCGCGGCAATGCCGGGAAGCAATTGCACCAACCGCTTGAACGAAATTTCATCGCGCGGATTGGCGACGAATTTTAGAAACGCCGTCGCGTCCTTGATGTGCGCCTGCTCGAAAAACCGGATGCCGCTCGTGATGGAAAACGGAATCTGCTGGCGCGTGAGTTCCAGTTGCAATTCCAGCGCGTGAAAATGCGAGCGATACAGCACCGCGACATTATTCAGGTTCACGCCTTCGTCACGCAGTTCAAGCGCGCGTTGTGCGATGAACGCCGCCTGTTGTCCCGGCGTCCTGACACGCGACGAGCGCGGGCTTCACGCCGGATTTGCGCGCGGGCGCGAGTTCCTTGGCGAACTGGTTCACGTTCGCGGCGATGGCGGCGTTGGCGACGTTGAGGATTTCCGGTGTGCTGCGATAATTCGTCTCGATCTTGAAAACTTTTGCGCCGGGATAGCGCTTGGGAAATTCCAGGATGTTCGCGAAGTTCGCGCCACGCCACGCGTAGATGCTCTGCGCATCGTCGCCGACGACCGTGACGTTGTGATGCTTCGCGGCGAGCAGATCAATCAAATCGCTCTGGAGTTTGTTCGTGTCCTGATATTCGTCCACGAGAATGAACTGGAACCGTCGCTGGTAATGTTCGCGCAATTCGGCGTTGTCCTGAAGCAGCTTCAACCACAGCGCGAGCAGGTCGTCGAAATCCATCGCGTTCGTCGCGCGTTTGCGCGCCGTGTAACGCTGGGCGAGATCGGCGATCTGCGCGGCGAACTGCGAGAAATAACTGAACTGTCCGTCCACCAGTTCTTCAGTCGTCTTGTGCGTGTTGGCGGTGAGCGAAAAAATTTCGTTCAACACCGCCGGTTTTGGAAAATGTTTGTCCTTTTTGTCAATCTCCGCGTCCGCCATGCACGCCTTGATCAAATCCTGCGCGTCGTCGCGGTCGAGAATCGTGAAATCTTTTTGATAGCCGAGCTGGTCGGCGTGCAGGCGCAAAATCCGCGCGCCGATGGAATGAAACGTGCCGCCCCAGAGCGAACGCAGTTCATGGCCGAGCAGATCGCTGACGCGCCGCATCATTTCGCCGGCGGCCTTGTTCGTGAACGTGAGCAGTAAAATTCTTTCCGCCGGAATTCCCTGTTCCAAAAGATACGCGACGCGATATGTCAAAGTGCGCGTCTTGCCGGAACCCGCGCCGGCGATGACGAGCGCCGGGCCGGGCGGCGCGGTGACGGCGGCGAGCTGCTGCGGATTGAGTTCGCGCGCGTAATCAATCTGGAGATTGATCTCTGCATGATAAGGTTTGAGAACGTATTCGCGCGACATGGCGGTGAATTGAAGAGGCAAACGGGCGAAGGCAAAAGGAAAAACTTCAGCGAATAAGGAAATTATGAAATCAGGAAAAATCCGTTCCTCGTTTCCGCCTTCCTTGTTTAATAAACCGGCACCGCCGCAACACGCGAACTCAAATTCAAATACGCTGAAGGCGTAACGGAAATTAGCCCGATGTTGGCCGATGTAATCGGACTGGATAATTTTTAAAACTAGCCTGCTAACGCGTTTATCCTTGTCAAAATATGCATTATTGCTTAATGAATGCCACCCTAAATCAATGTCAACTTTTTATCTAAAAAGCCTGTTTAAAAATTATTTCCTTTCAGTAGCGCATTGCCATTTACCACATGTTGAAAGCAAACTCGAAAAAATAAGCGGGAAAATCCTAGTGGACGTCTTCGCGCGGATGCCAGAACTTGACGCCTGGACACTTTGTTGGAGTGCGCCGGGGTCAAACACTGTGAACCGTGTCTTTATCCCACAAAAAGACGCGGCATTTCATGCGCTAACAAAACAGCACTTCAAGATTCACTTCGCCCAGCTCGCAAATTTTGCCCGAAAAGATATTGTAGATAATGATGTGGCGTTGTATTGCCGAAGGGCAAATGTGGACACGGTTATCCCAAGCTGCGATTGGAGGAGGCCGGCTACGCGCTGAAATGCGCCGCGCCGGAAATCAAAACCTACGCCGGCAAGCACGGCTATCCCGCCGCGTCGGATCTGCTGTTGAAGGATGCGCGCAGCGAGGATTTTTGCGGCTTGCTCGTGCCCGGCGGTTTCATGCCGGACAAATTACGGCGCGACGCGAAAGTGCTGTCGCTCACGCGCGAATTTTTTGAGCAGGGCAAACTTGTCGCCTTCATCTGTCACGGTGGCTGGATTCCGATCTCGGCCAAAATTCTCACGGGCAAACGCGTCACCGGCTCGCTCGGCATCAAGGACGATCTGGAAAACGCCGGCGGCATCTGGGTGAATGAACCGGTCGTGGTGGACGGCAACCTGATCTCCAGCCGCACGCCGAAAGACTGCGCGCCGTTCGCGGCGGCGATGGTGAAATTTCTCGACCAAGAAACCTGATTAAGAAGAATGGTGCCCCGGGGGGGATTCGAACCCACGACCAATTGATTAAGAGTCAACTGCTCTACCAACTGAGCTACCGAGGCAACCGTTATTTGCAGGCATTGCGCCGATTTGAATGGCGGATGCCTGACGCTCCGCCGATAACATCCGCCGATTTGGAGCCGGACAATACCAGAAAGTTTTTGAAGCCCGCAAGCGCAGAATGTCCCCTTTGCCCGCAGCGCGACCGACCCGCGTTTTTTATTGCCGTTGCCGTTCAGCCTGCGAGTTGGACGCCGGAGCGTGACCGACCGTCAGCGTGCGCATGGAAACCTTTGAGCAGACCACGCAGTGATGAACGAAATGGAAAACGCCGTCTTCGTTCAGGCCGTCGAAGAGACTTTGGTTTTGAGCTTGATTCACCAGCGCGTGCAAAGGGCAATCTTCGGGGTGGGATTCGTAAAAAGGACAGGACTCAACCAACGGACCAATGCAATCCCGCATTTCAGATTCAGGTGAAAAACACGCCGACGGCTTCATTGAAGGTTGGATTTGAGCAGCCCTTCACGACATTTTCAACGGGAAGTTATCATTCGTTATTCACCCGTTGTTCACCGGCGGCAGAGGCCATTGCCGTGTGATGTCAAATCACAAGGCGCAACCAATTATTCCTTTGCCGATTTTTTGGCGCGGGAAATTATTTCAAGCCTGGTTCTTCCGATAAACCGGCTTCGGCACGACCACCGCCGCGAACCGTTTGCCGCGAATCTCAATTCCAATCTTCGTGTCCGGCTTGGCGAATTCCGGCGGCACATAACCCATGCCGATGCCGATATTCAATGACGGACTTTGCGTGCCGCTGACGACTTCGCCGACGCTCGCGCCGTTCGCCCAAATCGGATAATGCGGACGCGGCGGCGCGGATTTGTCGGTCATCTTGAACGCGACGAGTTTCTTTTTCACGCCGTTTGCCTTTTGTCCGGCAAGAGCGGAGCGACCGTTGAATTCGCCTTTGTCGAGCGAGACGAAAAATCCGACGCCCGCTTCAATCGGCGTGGTGTTCTCGTCGAGTTCGTGGCCGTAAAGCGGATAGCAGACTTCCGTGCGCAACGTGTCGCGCGCGCCAAGACCGGCGGGTTTCAAACCGAATGGCTGGCCGATGGACAAAAATTTATCCCAAAGTTGCTGAATGGATTCGTCGCTGCCGACGATTTCAAATCCGTCCTCGCCGGTGTAGCCGGTGCGCGAGACGAGGACGCTTTGATTTTCAAATTTAAATCCGCCGATCTGATTTTTCTGCAAATCGGTCACGCGCGCGACGCGCATTGCGGAAATGGATGCGCCGGGAATCACCTCATTGATGAAATCTTTCACGCGCGGGCCTTGCACGGCGATGGCGGCGTAATTGTGCGACGCATCGGTCAGAATTAATTCGCCGCGCCGAGAAAATTTCGCCGCCTGCGCCTGCATCCACGCGACATCGGCCTCGACGCGTGACGCGTTGATGACGAGAAAATAAACGTCGCCGCACAGCCGGTAGGCGTAAAGATCGTCAATCACCGTGCCGCGCTCGTTGCACATGAGCGTGTATTGGCCGAGGCCGGGCGTGAGTTTTTTGATGTCGTTGGTGAGCAGCTGGTTGAGAAATTCCGCCGCCGCCGCGCCGCTGACGGTGACTTCGCCCATGTGCGAGATGTCGAAAATTCCGGCGGCGTTGCGGACGGCGAGATGTTCGTCGGTGATGCTGGTGTATTGCACCGGCATTTCCCAGCCGCCGAAATCAATTAGCTTCGCGCCGAGTTTTTGGTGCGCGGAAAAAAGTGCGGTGCGTTTAAGCATGAACTTATCCCCACTTCTCCGTCTTCATCTGTTCCTTCGGCATGCCGAGGCCGTGGATGACAAGCTCTTCGGCGAATTCGACAAGCGCGTTCGGCCCGCAGGCGTAAAACACGGTATTGGGCAGATCGCTGGCGATTTCCTTGACCCACTCCGGCGTGATGCGGCCAGCGCGACCGGTCCAATTGTCTTCCGGCGTCGCGCGCGTGCAGGTGACGTGGAATTTGAAATTAGGATTTTCCTTTTCCAGTTCGCGGAATTCGCTGTTGAAGATGATGTCCTTAGGCTGACGGACGCTATAAAGCACGGTGATTTTCGTTTCCAATTTCCGTCGCGTGGCCTCGCGCGCGTAGGCGCGGAACGGCGTCACGCCTGAACCGCCGGCGATGCAGACGAGATGTTTGTTCGGCTCATAGACCGGCAGAAATTTTCCGACGGGCGGGATGACGAACAGTTTGTCGCCCGCCTTCGCCCAATCCACGATGCGCGTGCCCATCTTGCCGTCGCGCTTGACGGTGACTTCGTAAAAGCCGCGATCCAGCGCGCAGGACGAGAGCGAGTAGGCGCGTTTGTAATTCGTCGTGTCCGGCCAGTAAAGCGTGATGAACTGGCCGGTCTTGAATTCGGGATTGTGGCCGTCCGGCCATTTGAGGCGGATGGTTTTTGTGTCGGGCAACTCCATCGTCGCCGTTTCGATGGGCATTTCGAGAATTTCTTTGGCCATAAAATTTTAACGTGCGGGGAAAGTTATTAAATTTTTGGAATGCCAGCAAGTTTTGTCGCACGACGGTATTTCTCGACAAATATTTTTGTTTGCCGCAGAGTCAAAACTCAAATGATTACAGTCGAAAAAACAGGCGAAGATGATCCTGGCTTTCTTGACCAATTGCGTTGGATAATCGCTGGTAGTTTGGATCAGTATCAACCAGCCGAGTGTATGTAATTCGCATTCGCGATTGGTTTGATTACAAATGGTGTTATTTTTCTGGAAAGAGACTCGGCGCATTTGGTGTTTCAAATTTTAGAGACCTCACTTTGCCTCCGTTTGTGCCAAACCGCGTTCTTATTCAATGCCATTACAATCGCGCATCTGCAAATGGTGACGTTTATAAACTGTCAGACGCGCCTCAATTGCATATTCATCAGACAAGCGGGGCAAATTTCAATAGGTTCATTCGTCGCACTACAAATAATGGAACAATAATTGGTTTAGCAGTGGAAGTATTTCTACGAGCCGAGGAAGCATATGGTCTACAATGTTTCTCCTGAAATCAAATTTGGATGGCATGTTACTTTCCTAAAGAAAGCGGATTGGCAAATTGAAAAAGTTTCGTTCACTTCCAAAACAACTGTTGAAGCGCTACGTAATTTGGGATTCAAAAAATTTCCAATTTTTCAAAATAAATAATGGCCTGGCAAAAGCTCTATTTTGAATTCAACCGCTCCAAAACTTCCTGCGCCAGCAATTCATACGCCGCCGAGCCGGAACTGTATTTGTCGTAATGGATGATCGGCTGGCCGAAACTCGGCGCTTCGGCGAGCTTGGTGCTGCGCGGAATCATGGATTCAAAAACTTTCGCGCCGAGCAGGTTGCGGACTTCGCCGACGACTTCGTTGGACAGTTTCGTGCGGCCATCGAACATCGTCATCACGACGCCGAAAATCTCCAGGCGCGGATTGACGCCCGCGTCGCGGAGCTGGCCGAGCACGCGGTTCATCATCGAGATGCCTTCGAGCGCGTAATACTCGCATTGCAGCGGCACGAGTAATCCGTCGCTGGCGGCAAAAGCATTGAGCGTGGAAATGCCAAGCGACGGCGGGCAGTCAATCAAGACAACGTCGAATCGTCCGCTGTCCAAAACGGGCTTGAGCGTTTGCGTGACACGCTGCAAATGATTTTCCATCCGCGCCATTTCCAAATCGGCGGCGCACAAATCCACTTCGCTGGGAATGATTTCGAGCCGCTCGTAAGCCGTCGGTTTTATTTTTTCGAGCAGATTGCCTTCGCCGAGCAAAACGCGATACGCGCTCGCGCCTTCGATTTTTTCCAACCCAACGCCGCTGGTGGCGTTGGCCTGCGGGTCGAGGTCAAACAGCAGCACGCGCTGGCCGAGCGCGGCGAGGCAGGCGGCAAGGTTGACGGCGGTGGTGGTTTTTCCCACGCCACCTTTTTGGTTGGCGACGGCGATGACTTTGGTTGGCACTCCGCTGATTAAATGAAAAACGCGGCGGCGTTTCAAGCGCGCACCGCGAATTTCAGAAGCGGAGATTCAATTCAGTTGCCGGAAGGTGTGAAGCTGACCGGCTGGGCGAACGGATTTTGCGAATTAAAGAGCGAAGCCACAGGCTGAAGGCTGGTCGCCGGATTGGTGGTGGCGATGATTCCGGTCGAATCCGCCGGTTGCGCCAGCGCGGCGGGAGTCACGGCGGCAAATGAACCGGCTGACTGGTCGAAGGCTTGCAAAGCCGGTTGCGGCGCGGAATCCGTCCGGTCGGCATAGACAATCCCGAAAACCAGCAGCAGAACCAGCGCGGAAGCAAATGCCCCCGTGAACGCCGGTTTGAATTCAAATGCCTGCAACAATTTCAACAGCCATGGTGCCTCGGAAAAATACTCCTGTTCAGGGGTTCGCACCGCCTTGTTTTCGCCGGCGCGGATGTGCGCGATGACCTGGCCGGAAAAACTGTTGAAATAGCCCGGCGGCGGCGTTTCCTGCCGCTTGAGCTTCAACAACCGGCGCAATGCGTCGAAATTATTTTCATCTTCGTTCATGTTGGTTTCAGATAATCGGTCAACAACGATTGCAACTGCTGTCGCGCGTAAAACAGCCGCGACCGCACCGTTCCGATGTTGCAGTCCATGATTTCCGCGATTTCCTCGTGCGACTGCCCCTGCACGTCATGCAATACAACAACCAATCTATGGGGTTCAGACAGCTTGAGCAATGCCGCGTTCAATTTTTCCGACAATTCTTTCAAGCCCGCATCCCGGCGGGGCGTTTTGTCGGAAATCAGGGCGACCAGGTCGGGATTGTTCTCCGTGTTAAAGTCCAGATCGTTCAGGCTCATGTGCGTGCGGTTTTTGCGCTGCTTGAGAAAATTGATAGTTTTGTTGACCGCAATCCGGTAAAGCCAGGTGTAAAAACTGGAGCCGCCCTTGAAGGATTTAAGCGCCTGAAACGCCTTGATGAAGGAATCCTGCGCGAGGTCGTTGGCATCCTCGTGGTTGGACGTCATGTGATAAACCGTCGCGTAAATGCGCTGCTGATAGCGCTGGACAAGTTCGTCATAAGCCGCCAGGTCGCCGCGTTGCGCCCGCCGCACCAAATCCATTTCAACCGCCGGGGCGGCTGGTTCCAAGTCGGTGGGTTCGGCTGGTTCAGCCATAATCATGGTCATCAAATATTAACAGCCAAAGCGGCGGTTTGTTGCGCCAGAAAATCGGCCAGCCCGAACAGTCCGGCGCGGCCTTTGGATTCCGGCAGCTCTTTCAACGCCCGACGCGCCTGCTCCAAATATTTGGCGATGACCTCCAGCGACGGCTCGAACGTTTCGTAACGCACCAGCAATTCATTCACGGCGGACAAATTTTCCGGCTGCCAGTTTTGAATCAAGTTTTCCAAATGCGCGCGATCACCGACGCTGGCGCGTTCCCACGCCAGCAAAACCGGCCAGGTCAGTTTGCCTTTCGCCAGATCCGTGCCGAGCGATTTTCCGGCTTCCGCCTCCGTGCCGAACAAATCCACGCAATCATCGTAAACCTGATAAGCCGTGCCGAACGCCGCGCCGAATTGCCGCAGCGCCGCGCGCTGTTCGGTTTTCGCGTTCCCCAAGAATGCGGCCAGATCGCACGACAACGTGAACAACTCGGCGGTTTTCATTTCGATTACGCGAAAATAATCCCGGCGGGAAAGTTCAAAATTGCGGCGATGCTGTGTCTGCAAAATTTCGCCGGTGCAAACCGTGTTCGTCGCCACCGCCACCGCACGGCAGACTTCCGTCGTCGGAAAACCGGCCGCAAGTTTCAGCGCCTGCGCGAACAGGCAGTCGCCGAACAGCACCGCGATTTCATTGCCCCAATTCGCCGCGATGGTGAGCTGGCCGCGCCGGATTTCCGCCTCGTCCATCACATCGTCATGCACGAGCGTCGCCAGATGCACCATTTCGATGATGACCGCCGCCGTGACGTGCGCATCGCCGGTCTTGCCGACGGCGGCGCTTGCCAGCGCGACGAGCGTGGGACGCAAATGTTTGCCGCTGCCGTTCAGCGCGGATTGCGCATAGGGAACGATTTTCGGATCAAAATCATTGGCCTGTTGGATCAATCGTTGCGTGACCGCCTGCAAGAACGGGTTGACCTGTTCCACGATTTGATTCCAGGAACGATCCGGGTTGTTTTTTGGCGAATCGGATGAACCCGAAATCGCCGCCTTTGATTCAGCAGCCAGCATTCGCCAATGAATCTACTTTTGCCAAGTCCCCTAGTCAAACCACTTGTGCTTGTGGCCAAATAAAAAGCGCGAACGGTTTTCCCGTTCGCGCTTGCAAAATCCAAATTTAATTACGCCTTCGGGGCCATTTCCTGGTCGCGGTCTTCCATCGCGGCCTTGCGTGAAAGTTTCACGCGGCCCTTTTCATCCACGCCGAGGCATTTCACCGTGATTTCGTCGCCGACCTTGACGATGTCCTCGGTGTTCTTGACGCGGAAATTCGCCAGTTCGCTGATGTGGACGAGGCCGTCCTTGCCCGGCAGAAATTCGACGAACGCGCCGAATTCTTTCACCGTGACGACCTTGCCCTTGTAAATCTTGCCGATCTCGGCTTCCGCCGTCATGCCGTTGATGGCGTCGCGGGCAATTTTCATGCCTTCGGGCGAAACGGAGAAGATGTTCACCGTGCCGTCGTCTTCGATGTTGATTTCGCAGCCGGATTCCTCGACGAGGCGCTTGATGTTTTTGCCGCCCGGCCCGATGAGCGCGCCGATTTTTTCAGGATTGATGCGGATGACTTCGATGCGCGGCGCGTATTTGCTCAATTCCGTGCGCGGCGCGGCAAGCGTCTTGGCCATTTCGGCGAGAATGTGCATCCGGGCAACACGGGCTTTTTCAACCGTTTCAACCATGAGCGCGAACGGAATGCCTTTCAATTTCAAATCCAACTGGAAACCGGTGATGCCCTTTTCCGTTCCGGCGATTTTGCAATCCATGTCGCAGTAATGATCTTCCCAGCCGATGATGTCGGTGAGCAGTTGATATTTGGAAATTTTCTCACCGCTGTATTCGGCGCAGATGCCGACGCTGATGCCGGCCACCGGACGAATCATCGGAACACCCGCGTCCAAAAGTGCCAGCGTGCCGCCACAAACGCTCGCCATTGAGGTCGAGCCGTTCGATTCCATGATCTCGCTGGTGACACGGACGGCGTAGGGATAATCCTTCGGCAGCATGGACTCAATCGAACGTTCCGCCAAAGCGCCGTGGCCGATTTCACGGCGACCGGGACCGGAAATTCTTCCGGTTTCGCCGACGGAGAAATTCGGGAAGTTGTAATGCAAAATAAATTTCTTCTCGGTCTCACCGCCGGTGTAGGAGTCAAATTCCTGCGTGTCGTCGCCCGTGCCGAGCGTGGCGAGCGTGACGGCCTGCGTTTCGCCGCGCGAGAAAATCGCCGAGCCGTGGGCGCGCGGCAAAATTCCGACTTCGCTGGAAATCGGACGGACCTGTTCAAAATTACGGCCATCAAGCCGTTTGCCGTTTTCCAAAATTAATTTGCGGACGGCTTCCTTCTGGATGTAATAAAAAGCGTCCTTGATGACGAACTCGGTGACTTTTTCCGCGCCGAATTTTTCGACGAGTTTCTTGCCGACTTCGTCCTGAATCGCCTTGACCGCAGATTCGCGCGCGAGCTTGCCGTGCGTGAGCAACGCGGGGACGAAACGGTCTCCCGCAAGATTCTTGGCTTCATGGAGAATTTCGTCAGGAACAATGTTGAGCGTGATCTCGCGCTTTTTCTTGCCAACTTTAGCGGCAAGTTCCTTTTGTGCGGCGATGATCGGTTGAATGGCTTCCTGCGCGTATTTCAACGCGGAATTGAAATCAGCTTCGGTGATTTCCTTGGCTGCGCCTTCATACATCACAATGTCCTTGTCGTTGCCGACATAAACCAAATCCAAATCGCTCTCGGCCATTTCCGCGTGCGTCGGATTGGCGACAAATTTTCCGCCGATGCGACCGACACGAACCGCTCCGAGCGGGCCAGCCCACGGAATGTCGCTGACCATCAAAGCCGCGCTCGCGCCGATGATGCTCAAAATATCGGGATCATTTTCGCCGTCCGCGCTCAACAGCACGGTCTGGACTTGCACTTCGTTATACCAGCCTTTTGGAAAAAGCGGGCGAATCGGGCGGTCAGTGAGGCGGCAGGTGAGAATTTCCTTTTCGGTCGGCCGGCCTTCGCGCTTGAAGTAACCGCCCGGAAATTTTCCGGCGGCGGCGGCTTTCTCGCGATAGTCAACGGTCAGCGGGAAAAAATCCTGGCCGGGTTTGGCCTTGGTCGCCGCGACCGCCGCGACGAGGACAATGGTTTCGCCGAGTTGGACGGTGACTGCGCCGTCGGCCTGTTTGGCGAGTTTGCCGGTTTCGATGTGAATCTGCTTGTCGCCCAGTTGGGCGGATATTTTTTCGGACATATTAATCTGCCCGCTGCCGCCGGAGGAACTTCAGTGAATCCCGAATTTTTCGGGACTGAATGAAATCACTCGGAGGCAGCGGAATTTTCTTTTTCGCGAAGTTTAGGTTGAAGAATCGGGCCGTTCGCGTTTCCGGCTCAAATCTGAAAGCGAAGCGCGGCCAAAAAACAGCCGCGTCTTCGCAAAACTTAATGGCGCAGCTTCAATTTCTTGGCGACCGTCTGGTAGCGGGTCAAATCAATGTTTTGCAGATATTCGAGCAGGCGGCGGCGCTGGCTGACCATCAGCAGCAGCCCGCGGCGCGAGCTGTGATCTTTTTTATTCGTCTGCAAATGTTCGGTCAAATGGTTGATGCGATGCGTCAGCAACGCGATCTGCACGTCGGCAGAACCCGTGTCTTTGGCGTGCGTCTTGAACTGTTCAATCGTTTTCGTCTTGGCTTCCATATCAATTAGAGCGGTGAAGTATAATTATCCACGAGCCGGTGTAAAGAACTTTCCCCAACACTTTTGGTCGGCGGAAAACGCTTGAATCACAATTGTTCCTTCAGTCTGCTTTTCGCCGCCAATTCCAAACCAAATTCCGTTTCGTCTGCGGCATCAGCTTGAAATTTTCTGAAATCCGCAAGCCTTCAACCCAGAAAATTTCACCGCCCGCGGCCACGGCCAGAATCAGGCTCCGCCGCCGGTCGCGTGGAATTTTCACGTTCGTGAACAAATCCTGCAACTTCGTCGCCGCCTTCAGTCCGATTGGCTGGAAATGATCGCCGGGACGCCAGTGCCGGAGCATGATTTGGTTTCCGATTTTGTCCGCGTCGAAAAATTCCCGGCGGATTTGGCGGGGCGAGCGCCCCCGCGAACCGTTGGCATGATTCCAATTAAATTTCATCCCACCGAAATTTATGCCCCCCGCCCTGCCCGATAAATTCACTTCAAGTTCATTTGCGTTAAACTCCTCCGATTGTTCATTCCGCAGTTTTAATTTGCCGCCGGCGTCGCGTGAAATTGACAAACCAGAACCGACGCTCACAAATTTTCCAGCCGACTCGCGGAGCTGTTCAATCAAATCAAAATCTACGGCCACGCCAAGTTCCGCAAGTCGTGATTGCAAAATGCGCCGCTGGATCACGACCGGCAAATCGGAAAGTTCGACCTGCGGCCGGACCAAGTCGAGCCGCAGGCCGGACGCCACACTCCCGATAAAATCGGATTCCGCGCCGACAATTTCCATCAGGCGCAAAATCGTTTTGTTCAAACCGGGCTGGTAATTTTTCCGCAACATCGGCAGCAGTTCGTTGCGAATCCGGTTACGCTTGGTGTCGAGCAAAGAATTTGTCGCGTCTTCGCGGAAGCGGATTTTGTTTTCGCGCGCGAATCCCACAAGTTCGCCTTTTGAAAAATCCAGCAGCGGGCGAACGAGATTGATTTCAGGATTGGCTGGCGACGGCGCGCGCCATTTCATTCCCGCCAGGCCTTCGCCGCCCGCGCCGCGCAGGATGCGCAGGAAAAAAAGTTCCACCTGGTCGTCGGCGTGGTGCGCGAGTGCGACGGTGGAAATTTTCCACGCGCGCGCGGTTCGCGCAAGAAATTCATGCCGCAGTTTCCGCGCGGCCATTTCAATGGAAAGTTTTGATTCCTGCGCGAATTTCTTCACATTCGCGCGTTCGACAACAAACGGCAGATTCATCGCCGCTGTCGTTTTACAGACGAGTTTTTCATCCGCATCGCTGCTGCGTCCGCGCAGTTGGTGGTTAAAATGGGCGACGCAGATTTTCCAGCGCGATTTTCCGGCAAGCGAATTCAGCGCGTGGAGCAGAACCATCGAATCAGCGCCGCCGGAGACGGCGACGAGAATTTTTCCCGCGCGCGGCAGCAAACCGCGCGACTGGATTTTCTTTTCGAGTCGCTGGAGAAATTCGCTCACGCGGCCATGTTACCTGCTTTGGCGCGGCGGGCAAGCGGGCGGCTCATTGCGAAAGTTTCAGCCGGTAGAACCGTTGTGCGAAGTTGGTGGCCTCCGCATCGTTGAACTGCCAGACGCCAGAATTGTCGAGCATATTCGTGGCGATGGGCTGCCAGACTTCGGTGGGAAAGAGATTCGTCGTCGTTTCCAAAATATAGGTGCTGCCGGGTGCGCCGGCGAGGTTCAGCGTGAAGCTGCCATCGGGGTTGGCAGCCACGCCACTGATGATCGGAGTGGGATCGGGCACCACCAGCTTCGCAGTCACAGTCAATGTGGCGACAATGCTGGTGGTGGAACCGCCGGACGCAGTGATGGTGACGGAATAATTTCCAGCGTTGGTGGTGTCCACGGAAGGCAATGTCAACACGCTGTTGGTTTCATCCGTCAACGCGGCGCTGTTGAAAAACCATTGGTAGGTGAGCGGCGTGCAGGCGGTCGCGACGGTGCTGAAACTGGCGTCCGAGCCGACGAGATTGGTCTGGTTTTGTGGCTGATTCAAAATCAGCGGCGGTGTCTGGTCTTGGACGACAATCGTGTTGGTCGAATAGGTGGCGTTGCCGGAAGCGTCCGCAACGGTGATCAAAACCACATTGGTTCCAAGCGTCAAAACAGAACCGTTGGTCGGGTTTTGGGAAATCGTCAACGCGCCGGACAAATCGGCGGCGAGAATATAATTCGTTCCGGTCACGTCGGGCATAAGCGCGGAACAGTTGGTGTCGGCGGCCAGAACCAAATTGGTGAAGCTCCACGAAATGACCGGCGGCGTGTTGTCGCGCACGATGACGATGCGCGTGACCGAGTTGGTGTTGCCATTGCCGTCGGTGGCGGTATAAGTCAGGACATTGGTTCCGACCGCATTGGTGTTGACGATTCCGCTAACGGAAACTGGAACTAAACCTGCACAAACATCGTTGGCCGTCGCGCCGGAATCGGTGAAAGTGCCGCCAAGCTCGATGTAAATTGGATTGCCGCCGTTCAGCGCAATGACCGGCGCGGTCGTATCTTGAACGGTCAAGGTCGCGCTGTTCGTCGCGCTGGCGTAAAGATTGGTGACAGTGACGCTGACGATGTGGCTCGGCAGATGAATGTTGGTCAGCGAAACGCTGTTGCTGGTCGCGCCGGAAATCGGCGTGCCGTCGAGAGTCCATTTATAGTTTAGCGGCGCGGTGCCGGACGCGGCAATCGTGAACGCGGCATTGCCGCCACATTCAATCGTCTGGTTCGTGAGCGGGCCGGTGATGGTCGGCGGCAGCACCACGGTCAACGCGGCCACGCTGCTGGTGACAGACCCGAAAGCGTTGGTCGCGACGATGGTATAATTACCGATACTGTTGGTGGTGACGCCGGTCAATGTCAAGTTCGTGGTGTTCACGCCGGAAATACCGCTGCCATTGGCAAGGTTCGTCCCGTTTTTTCGCCACTGAAAAACGAGCGGAGTTGAGCCGCCTGACCACTCGCGCTGAAAATCGCATTGCCGCCGGTCAGAATTGTCAGATTCGTTGGTTGCGTGGAGAAGCCGGGCATAATTCCGACAGTCAAGGTCGCGATGCTGCTGGTCACGGAACCGTAGGCATTGGTGACGATGACGCTGTAGTTGCCGGCGTTGTTTATGGTAGCCACCGTGATGGACAAGGTGCCGCTGGAAGTGCCGGAGACGTTTCCGCCGCCGGGCAAGTTGGTTCCGTTAAAAAGCCATTTGTAACCGAACGACGACCGGCTGCCGACGATAACGCTGAACGTTAGACTGGTGCCGCTGACCACGGTTTGGCTGGTCGGCTGGGCCAGAAAAAATGGCAAAGGTGACGCGAGCGCGTTGATCAGGTTCGTTCCGTTCGGCGTGCCCCAGCCAGTGCAAAGGTCGTAGCCTGCGACGGCGTTGAAAAGTCCCGGCGCGCCGGTGCCGATGTTGTTGCCGGCGGTGATGTCGTGAAAACAGTTGGCGTAGTTCGATCCGTTGCCAATCGCGTAAATGGCGGGATTGAGAAAACCGACGGTCGTCCCGCTCGCCGCGACGGACTGCTGGTTGACGAGCGCGCAGAATCCCGCCCACAACGGCGCGGCGCAACTCGTGCCGGCGAAACCGCCGGAACTGCCGTTGTTGTAGGCCACATACACGCCGTCGGCCGTCATGGCCACGTCGGGTACATTGCGCGAGGTGGTCGAGCCCTGATTGGCATTTGTGTTGATGCCTGTCTGCCAGTAGGGAATTGGATAGTAGGAACTGATGCCGCCGCCGGAACCTTCATTGGCATAGCTGCCGCCGAAACTGGCGTAATTCCAAACTTTTTCCGACGCCCACGAATTGCCGGAGCCGTTCATCGTCAACGTGGTTCCACCCACGGCGGTGATGTTCGTGCTGTCCACGGGCGCGTCGGTCTGACTGGCGTCGCCGAGAACCTGCGTGCCGGTGTAGGCGTCGTCGTCGCCCGAAGCCTGAAAAAATGATTGCCCCTGCGCTGCCATCTGCTTGAACACGCTTTCAACAGTCGTGTCGGGACCGCCGCTCCAAGTCCACGAACAACTCAACTGCTTGGCCAGATTGTCATTGGCCATCTGGCTCAAGATTGAACTCGGGTTGACCGACTGTTCCTCATAAACAATCACCTGCGACAATCCCGGAGCCATGGCAATGGCCACCTCAATGTCCAAGGCGACCTCGTCGTTGTTGGCATGGCCCGGATTACCATAGCCGACCAAAACATTAGTCAAAGGGACATATCTCGTCAGGCTGATGGTGTTTTCATAGTTCGTGATGTCACGCTTGTAATAGCTGGAAAATTCGAGCAATCCCACCGATTGTCCCGTGCCGTTGAGCGCGGTGCCCGGCGCGTAGGCGTTGCGAAAATCATTGCCGGCGTAATAACTGTTCGGACCCGAACCCGAAAGCGCCCGCGCCTGCAATGGATTCACCGGATGCAGCAACGGTTGCGCGCGCCCATAATCGCTCAAGCCCCAGATGTCCGCCACCGGCAGGTTCGTCGGCACGGAAGGCTCCGTGTCCGGCGCGTAAAAATCGCGTGGCTCCGTCGGATGCCGGAAAGTGCGCAGCGTGATTTGAAACGCGCGCTCGACATTCGTCGCGTCGGCCTCCACGTCCAGCACCAAACGGTTGCCGTGCCGGCCGATGACAGTGAAACCATTCGTCGCCGCAAACTGCACGAGCGCCTGGTAATCGGATTCCGTCGGGCCAAACCGCGCGGTGAATTCCGGCGGCGTGAGAAATTTATGAAAATTGGTGCTGCCCGGATCGTAAAGCTGGCGGATCAATTCATCCAGCGCGGCCTCGTTCCGCAACGGCAGCCCGATGGCGAGCTGCAACTGGTTCGTGGCCGGCAACAATCCCTGCGCTTGCAGCCGCAAAACCACCGCCGGCACATGGCCATGCAGAAAATGCCTCGCATCCGCCCCGAAACTGGAAGAAACCGCGACCGGCAAAAAAATCGCCGCGATTCCAGCCGAAACGAGCAAACGCCATATTTTCAGATGAATCTGTCCGGATTTCAGGTAAAATGGTGCCATTGACATCCGATAAAAGAAGCACGCGCCGTTCCAACATTTCAGGTGAAATTCAAACATTGCCACTCTACTTCGCACCCGCAGCAAAATCAAATCTCCCCGGCCAAAATGATTTCGCCATTGAAAAAATTTGCCCGCAAACTTTCCCGCCGGTAACGTCATTGCGTGTCCGTCAAATTCACCATTCTCGGCAGCGGCTCGTCCGGCAATTGCGCCTACGTCGAAACTGAAAATTGCCGCATCCTGATTGACGCCGGATTTTCCGCGCGCCAGATTCGCCAACGCCTTGCTTCAATCGGACGCGCGCCAGAAAACCTCACTGCAATTTTAATCACCCACGAACACAGCGACCACATTTCCGGTTTGCTCGGACTTGCCGACAAATTAAAAATTCCGATTTACTGCAACCGCGACACGCAGGAAGCGACGGCCTGGGCGTTCAAGGAAAAATGGAACGGCAAACGCGACCCGCTTTTTCACGGCGTCGAAAAAACCGCCGCCGATTTTATCGCCAAACTCGAATGGCGATTGTTCGCGACCGGCGACAGCTTTGAATTGAATGATCTTCTCGTCGAAACATTTTCCATCCCGCACGACGCGCAAGACCCCGTCGGATTTCTTTTGCGCACCGCGCGCGGCAACATCGGCTTCGCCACCGACCTCGGCCACACCACCCGGCTCGTGCTCGACCGCATCCGCGCCGCGAACGTCCTCGTCCTCGAATCCAACCACGACGTGAAGATGCTGCAGGATTGTCCGCGCCGCGCGTGGCCGCTCAAGCAGCGCATCCTCGGCCGCCACGGCCATCTCTCGAACGTCGCCGCCGCCGAAGCCGCCGCGCAGATCATGTCTGCGGAATTAAAATATCTTTACCTCGCCCACTTGAGCCGCGAATGCAACAAGCCCGAACTCGCGCAACACGTCATGGCCGAGCAACTCCATCACATCGGCGCGACGCACGTCCGCCTCCAGCTCGCCGCGCAGGATGTGCCGTGTGAAACTTTGGAATTTTAAGAAAATGATTTATAAAAAAACCACTTTGATTCTCGGCGCAGGCGCAAGTGTTCCTTTTAACTTCCACCTGTGTGGAGGGGTATGTGGAGGGGGTTAAATGTCTGGATTTTCGTCAAAGACAGTTCTAACTTTATCTAAAAGGCTCCACCATCTCGAACTTTGTTCAGAAAGGTCTGACGAGTTCAGATTGGCGAAGTTGGTTTCAGCCAAGAAATCAAATGGTCTTTTGAAAGAAACGGTTAAGGTTTGAGCGCGCAAAATGCGGGAACAAAATCATTTTCGTTTCTGTGCTGACATCGTGGAATTCAAAGAGTTGAAGAATCCATTGGTTGCCAAGAAGGTCGAATTGGAAGAACAAATCATAGGTTTGGAAAAGAGCAAAGGCAATCGGCTCGAACCCTTGCGGAACTGGATTTTTAAGGCGAATGCCTTTGAAAATGCGGTTTCCAAGAATGACTGGTTAGAAATGAAGTCATTTCTGAATCAAGTCGGCTCGAACCGCCTTTTGCGCGCTCAAACCTTAACCGTTTCTTTCAAAAGACCATTTGATTTCTTGGCTGAAACCAACTTCGCCAATCTGAACTCGTCAGACCTTTCTGAACAAAGTTCGAGATGGTGGAGCCTAAGGGATTCGAACCCTTGACCCCCACAATGCCATTGTGGTGCTCTACCAACTGAGCTAAGACCCCATCCGCAGGCGGCGCACAATCTAAAATCCCGGCGCGCCAAGTCAAAACATTTCGCTCGCAAATCTGGTTGAACCGCCGCGCCCAAATCTCTAGCGTCTGCCTGTGCCGTCCAGACTTCGCATCGCCTTTCTCACGCACGAACCGTTTTTTCCGCCGTCGGGCGGCGGCTCGGCGGAGGCCGTTTATCTTGTCCGGGAAATGGCGCGGCGCGGCCACGAAGTCCATGTTTTCGGCCCGCAGATTGACGACGCGGAAAATGTGCAGAGAAAATTCGAGGTCAGGCTGCATCAATTCACGAAATGGCCGATGGGTCGTTACGCGAAGTTCCGCAATCTCAAATACCTCGCGTATCCGTTTTTGCTCGAACGCATGGTGGCCGCCGCCGCCGCGCGCGGAACAAAATTTGACCTCCTGTTTTCGCAGCACGCGATTTCCGCCGTCGCCGCCGGAAAATTGAAACGCAAACTCGGCGTGACGGTCGTGATGAATTTCCCCGACCTGCTCACCGGCTTCATGGAAACGTGGCCAAGTTACATCGCGCCCAAACCGCTCGTCCACGCGCTCATGCGCTACGAAATTTCCCTGCCGGTGCGTTACGACGTGGACGGCGTGGGCGCGATTTCCGACGAGTTCGCCGACCGGCTCGCGGCGCGCGGCTATCCGCGCGAAAGGATCTGCCCGATTTATTACGGCTACGACGCGGAAAGTTTTCCGTTTAGTCCAAATTTGTTCAATGAGAACCAGCCGCCGGTCGTCGTCATGCACGGCTCGTTCGACGCGCATCACCTCGGCCAGATCGCTTTTGACGCCGTCAAATTTGTCGTGGCAAAAAAACCGGGAACGACTTTCCGTTTCGTCGGCAAACGCACCGCCGCGCTCGAAAAATTCCTGCAACGCGCGCAGGCGGTTCCCGGTTTCAAATTCGAGGCGGCCGGTTTCACGCCTTACGCGGAAGTTTCAAAGCATCTCGCCAGCGCGAACGTGGGCATCGTGCCTTACGAGGAATCCGCCGGGACGCACTGCGCGTTTGTCGCGAAGATCGTCGAATACGTCGCCATCGGGCTGCCGACCGTTTGCACGCCGCTCAAAAGCGTCCAGAGTTATTTCAAAAACGATCCGATGGTGAAATTTTCGGGATTCAACGGCGAGGACTTTGGGAAGAAAATTGTCAGTTGGCTTGATGAATCACCGGCGAACTGGCAGTTGAACGCCGCCAAGTCCGCCGCGCGCGTCAAAACCGAACTCGACTGGCAGCCGCTCTGCCGCAAGGCGGTGGATTTTTTGGAGAAAACTTACGTCAACTCACGCTGACGATTTGCTTCGTAAAGAAAAACCGCCGCCGCCGCGCCGACGTTGAGCGAATCCACGCCGTTCGCCATCGGAATCGCCACACATTCGTCGCACGCTTCAAGGACGGTTTTGGAAATACCGTGGCCTTCGCTGCCGAAGACGAGGCAGCAATCGCCGGAAAAATCCGCCTGCGAAAGAGTTTTGCTGCCCGCGCGCGGATGCGCGGCGATGCAGCGGATGCCGCGCGAACGCAAATCGCGCAAGGTTTGCGCCAGAGTAGTTTGGGTAGGGTCATCGCGCTGCGATGACCGGACGGCGTAGCGCGCCGTCCCTACCTCAACCACCGGCAATTGAAAAATCGTGCCCATGGAATTTCTCACAGCACGGCGCAGGAATGGGCTGCTGAAGTTTCGCCGACGATCAGGCCGTGGACGCCGAACGCGACGCAATTGCGCACGAGCGCGCCGAGATTTTCCGCGTTCGACAGTTCGTCAATCGCGACGAATAATTTCGGCGCGGGACTTTTCTGCAAAATTTCGTCGAGCGAAGCGGGCGGGGGAATTTTGCCGACCGAAAGGACACCTTGAAACAGCGAATAGCCGACCAGCGTTTCGAGCAACGGTTTTTCCGCGAGATAAACGGTGACGTTGTTCCGGTCGCGCTTCGAGCAGCGGACGATAATTTTCCAGATGTTTTTCCGGCAGCACGATGGAGACGACGGTGAAACGGCTTTCGAGCAGGCGGCGCGTGACCTTTTCGCCCTCGGCGATGAAGATGCCCTGCGCCTCATGCTCCGCCGAGCGGCGCATCGTGCGATACGGCGCGAGTTCGGGCAGGTCAAGCGAGAAAATTTTTTCGAGGCGGAACATTTCAACAAATTTTCTGAAACGAAAAATCAATTGCCATGCAATGCTCCAGATTCGCGCAAAAATTGCAGGACATCCCAAGAACGGTAGTCATGATTTGTGGGTCGCAAATTAAAGCCACAACGTTTTGCAGCCTGATCGGCTTCTGCAGAGGTGAGATTAAATCAGCCTGAAGTTCTCGCAGTTGTTCGGTATTTATCACAACTTCAAATCCTTATCCGTCACCGCGCCTTCCGACGCGCTCGTGACGTGCGCGGCGTATTTCGCCAGCACGCCGCGCGTGTAGCGGGGCGCGGGTTTCTTCCACGACTTGCGGCGGGCGTTCAGTTCTTTGCCGGTGACTTCGAGCGTCAGTTCCCGTTTCTCGGCGTCAATCGTGATGGCG
The DNA here is from genome assembly GCA_963738175.1 of uncultured Verrucomicrobiae bacterium. Lineage (GTDB taxonomy): Bacteria > Verrucomicrobiota > Verrucomicrobiia > Limisphaerales > UBA11358 > UBA11358. The sequence goes on along the minus strand of CAVTVI010000020.1, from coordinate 5,542 downwards.
TCGCCGTTCTTCACGAGCGCGAGCGGCCCGCCGGCGTAAGCTTCCGGCGTGATGTGCCCGACGACGAAGCCGTGGCTGCCGCCGGAAAACCGTCCGTCGGTGATGAGCGCCACGTCCTTGCCGAGTCCCTTGCCCATGATGGCGGACGTGGGCGAAAGCATCTCGCGCATCCCCGGCCCGCCGCGCGGCCCTTCGTAGCGGATGACGATGACGTCGCCCTTCACGATCGTGCCGTCGAGAATCGCGGCCATCGCGGCTTCCTCGGAATTGTAGACGCGCGCGCGTCCGGTGAATCGCAATCCTTCCTTGCCGGAAATTTTTCCGACCGCGCCTTCGGGCGCAAGGTTGCCGCGAAAGATCACGAGGTGGCTGTCCTTTTTGATCGGCTTGTCGAACGGCTGGATAATTGTCTGATGCGCCGGATACGGTTTCACGTCGCGCAACGTTTCGGCAATCGTCTCGCCGGTGACGGTCAAGGCGTCGCCGTGCAATAATTTTTTGTCGAGCAATATTTTCATGAGCGGACGGATGCCGCCGATGGCGACGAGTTCGGACATCAGATGTTTACCGCTCGGTTTCAAGATCGGCGAGCACGGGAACGCGTTTGCCGATGCGCGTGAAATCGTCAATGGTCAGCTTCACCTTCGCGGCGTGCGCGATGGCGAGCAGGTGCAGCACGGCATTCGTCGAACCGCCGAGCGCGATGACGACGGTGATGGCGTTCTCAAACGCCTGCTTCGTGAGAATGTCGAGCGGCTTGATGCCGCGCCGCAACATTTCCACGACGGCTGCGCCCGCGCGACGGCAATCGTCCATCTTCGCGGGCGAAATCGCGTTTTGCGCGGAGCTGTTCGGCAGACTCATGCCGAGCGCTTCGATGGCGCTGGCCATCGTGTTGGCCGTATACATTCCGCCGCACGAACCCGGCCCGGGAATGGCGCATTGCTCGACGGCGAGAAATTGTTCGTCGGAAATTTTTTTGTTCGCGTGCGCGCCGATGGCTTCAAACACGGAGACAACGTCGAGTTTGCGCGTGTCGCCCGTGATGCAGCCGGGCAGAATCGTTCCGCCATAAACGAACACGGCGGGACGATTCAACCGCGCGATGGCCATGAGCGCGCCGGGCATGTTTTTATCGCAACCGCCGATGGCCACAAATCCGTCCATGCCCGCGCAGCCGACGACGGTTTCAATCGAGTCGGCGATGACTTCGCGCGAGACGAGCGAATATTTCATGCCTTCGCTGCCCATCGAGATGCCGTCGGAAATCGTGATGGTGTTGAAGATGATCGCCTTGCCGCCGGCGGCGTTCGCGCCTTTCTCGGATTCGAGCGCGAGCTTGTCAATGTGCATGTTGCAGGGCGTGACGTTGCTCCATGTCGAGGCGATGCCGATGATGGGCTTGGCAAAATCCTCCTGCGTGAAGCCGACGGGATAAAGCATGGCGCGCGCGGCGGCGCGTTCATCGCCATCGAGCAAAAGGCTGGAGTGCGGGCGCAACGGGTCGGCGGATTTGGTCTTTTTCATGTGCGGGAAATTTTGCCATCGAAACGGCACGGCGGCAAGATGCTTGCGCATGGCACCATTTTAATTGAAAAGCGCGACGCGCTCGGCCACATTGGCGGCTTGGTGGAGAGATGGCTGAGTGGTTTAAGGCACACGCCTGGAAAGCGTGCGTAGGTAACACTACCGTGGGTTCAAATCCCACTCTCTCCGCCAGTTTAATCCCCGGCAAATTTTCCGATGGATTAAAAGATTGCTTCAAACACGTTGCGCGGATAAAAAGTTTGCCGCCATGAATCATGCAACTTCAAATCAGTTTGGGCGCAAGGTTGCCGGTTGAAACAGGAGAATTTAACGATGAACGTGCTTGCGATTGATGTCGGTGGAACCCACGTTAAAATCCTTGCGACTGGACAGAGCGTCCGCCGGGAGTTCCCATCCGGTCCAACCATGACCGCAAAACTGATGGTCGCCCAAGTCAAGGAACTTACCCGGGATTGGAGATATGACGCGGTGTCCATCGGCTATCCGGGGCCGGTGCTGCGGAACCGGCCCGTTTCCGAACCGCACAACCTTGCGAAGGGCTGGGTCGGATATGATTTTGAGATGGCCTTCAAATGTCCCGTCAAGATCGTGAATGACGCCGCCATGCAGGCGTTGGGAAGCTACCAGCGCGGCAAAATGCTTTTTCTCGGACTGGGAACCGGGCTGGGTTCCGCCTTGATCGTCGAGGGCATCGTTGAGCCGATGGAACTGGGCCATCTGCCATACAAAAAGGCGACCTATGAGGATTACGTCGGGCTTCGTGGGTTGGAGAGATATGGCAAAAAAAAATGGCGTCTGAACGTCGCGGACGTGGTGAAACTGCTGGTTGCCGCCCTTGAACCGGATGAGGTGGTGCTTGGTGGCGGTAATGTAAAAAAATTAAAACAGTTGCCCCCGCTCTGCCGCGCTGGCGACAATAACAACGCATTTTTGGGCGGTTTTCGTCTCTGGCAGCAAACTCCGGTCCGTCCCAAACCCAATTCTCCAAAAAACAAACGCTTATGAACCGGCAACCATCAATCGCATAAATTTTTCACATGAAAACAAATTCACCGATGCAACTGGGGATGGTCGGGCTGGGCCGGATGGGCGCGAACATGGTTCGCCGCCTCGTCCGCGCGGGACACCGCTGCACGGTCTTCGACATGTTTCCCAAGGCGGTTGAAGATTTGACAGAGGAAGGCGCGACCGGTTCTTCCTCGCTCGCGGACTTCGTTAAAAAACTCGAGAAGCCGCGCGCCATCTGGCTGATGGTGCCGGCGGCGGTCGTGGACAAAACCATCGCCGACCTGCTGCCTTTGCTGGAAGCGGACGACACGCTCATTGACGGCGGCAATTCTTATTATGTGGACGACATCCGCCGCGCCAAGGAACTCGCGCCAAAACGAATTCATTACGTGGACGTGGGAACGAGTGGCGGCGTCTGGGGATTGGAACGCGGCTACTGCATGATGATCGGCGGCGAGTTGGAAATTGTCAGACGACTTGATCCCATTCTCGCCACGCTGGCACCGGGCATCGGCGAAATCGCACGCACGCCGGGCCGCGAGAAACTCGGCGGCACGTCGGAACAAGGCTATCTGCATTGCGGTCCGAATGGTGCCGGACATTTCGTCAAGATGGTGCACAACGGCATTGAATATGGAATCATGGCGGCATATGCAGAGGGGTTGGGCATTTTGCGCGGCGCCAACATTGGCAGAACACAAAGTGAAGCAGACGCCGAGACGACGCCGTTGCGCGAACCCGAACATTACCAATACGACTTGAACCTTGCCGACATTTCGGAAGTCTGGCGGCGCGGCAGCGTCATCGCGTCGTGGCTGCTCGACCTGACGGCGGACGCGCTGGTCAAGGATCCGTCGCTCGCGGGATTTGCCGGGCGCGTCTCCGATTCCGGCGAAGGCCGCTGGACGATCAAAGCCGCGATTGACGAGGGCGTGCCGGTGCCGGTGCTGACCACGGCGCTCTACGAACGCTTTACTTCGCGCGGCGAAGCGGACTTCCAAGACAAGCTGCTTTCCGCGATGCGTTTTGGCTTCGGCGGACATTTGGAAAAACCTGCGAAATAAAAAATCAAATTCATGAACGCAAATCATTCCGACGCACTGGTTTTTTTCGGCGCCACGGGCGACCTGGCTTACAAGAAAATTTTCCCGTCGTTACAGGCCATGTTAAAACGCGGCCACCTCAACGTGCCGGTCATCGGCGTCGCCAAGGCCGGCTGGAATCTCGACCAGTTGAAAGCCCGCGCGAAGGACAGCCTCGAAAAGCACGGCGGACTTGATCCGGCGGCGTTTGAAAAATTGTCCGGCCTGCTTCGCTATGTGGACGGCGACTACAACGACGCGGCGACGTTTCAAATTTTGCGTAAAGAACTTGGTTCGGCACAACGTCCGGCTTATTATCTGGCCATCCCGCCGGTTGCCTTCGCAATCGTGGTGGAACAGCTCGGCAAGGCTGGCTGCACCAAAGGTGCGCGGGTCATCATTGAAAAACCTTTTGGTCGCGACCTCGCTTCCGCCCAGGAACTCAACCAGATCCTTTTACAGACCTTTGATGAAAAAAGGATTTTTCGCATTGACCATTACCTTGGGAAAAAACCCGTGCACAATATGCTCTTTTTCCGTTTTGCCAATGCGTTGCTGGAGCCGTTCTGGAACCGTTACAATGTCGAAAGTTTTCAGATCACGATGGCGGAAGATTTCGGTGTCCAGGGCCGTGGCGCATTTTACGAACAGGTGGGCACCATCCGCGACGTGATGCAGAATCATCTGTTTCAAGTCATGGCGCATCTGGCGATGGAACCGCCCGTCCGCACGGACAGCGAATCCATCCGTGATGAAAAGGTCAAGGTGTTGAAAGCCATTCGTCCGCTGGAGGCAAAGGACATCGTGCGTGGACAATTTCGGGGTTACCAGCAGGAGCCGGGCGTTGCGCCCGGATCAAAAGTGGAAACCTTCGCCGCGCTCAAGCTGGAGATTGATTCCTGGCGCTGGCGCGGCGTTCCGTTCTACATCCGCGCCGGAAAAAATTTGCCGGTCACCTGCACCGAAGTGGTGGTTCGCTTGAAGCAACCGCCGACGATGTATGAAGGCTACGACTTGAAATCGAATTATTGCCGCTTGCGGATCAGCCCGGACATTTCGTTCGGGATCTGCATGAACACTATTTCCGTGGACGACGAAAAGGTCAGCCAGCCGGTGGAAATCGAAGGGCGCCGTTATCCCAAAGCCGAAGAGATGGACGCCTACGAACGCGTGCTGGGCGACGCGATGGCGGGCGACTCCACTTTGTTCGCGCGCGAAGATTATGTGGAAGAGGCGTGGCGGATCGTTGACCCGGTGTTGAAGGCCGGCACGCCGGTGTTTGAATATGAATCAAAAACCTGGGGGCCGTCCGAAGTTGAACGGGTAACTCCTCCGGGCGGCTGGCAGAACCCGGTGGTCACCAACGGAACCTGCGCATGAAAATCCAGGTGTTTGCCGATGCCGATGCGGTTGCGAAAGCGGCCGCGGGAATTATCGCCGCCGAAGCCCGCGCCGCCGTGGCGGCGCGCGGACGGTTCATCATGGCGGTCAGCGGCGGCCGCACGCCGTGGCAAATGTTGCGCGATCTGGCCGGTGAAGAAGTTCCGTGGGCGGACGTTCATGTTTTTCAAGTGGACGAACGCATCGCGCCCGCAGGTGATCCGGATCGAAATCTCACCCATCTCCGCGAAAGTTTGTTGTCGCACGCGCCGCTACGGCCCGATCAAATTTACGCCATGCCGGTGGAGGAAAAAGATTTGGACGCCGCCGCCAAAAGTTATGCAGACAGACTTCAAGAAATTGCCGGCTCGCCGCCAGTGCTGGATCTCGCACACTTGGGGCTCGGCCCCGACGGCCACACGGCTTCGCTTGTTCCGAACGATGCCGTTCTGGATGTCACCGATGCCGAAGTGGCCTTGACCGGCATTTACCAGAAGCGGCGGCGCATGACGTTGACGTATCCG
>CAVTVI010000019.1:0-92357 GCA_963738175.1 uncultured Verrucomicrobiae bacterium | reverse complement strand
AATCCGCGACCAATTCCGTTTGAACACCTTTCCGCCCGCCAGCACCACCGCCCCGGCGACTCCGCCAACGCCGCCCGCGATACCGCATCCGTAAAATGAATCGCGGACTGCCTCTGATGAAGCAGTCCGCGTGTTTCACAATCGAACCAACGGTTTAGTCGCCATCACCGATGACTTGCACAAGCTTGTGGATATCCATCATGGGCAATGGATTTTCCGGATGCTGTAGATTTGGCTGCATATCGTTCGAGGCTCCGCCGGGGAAGCGTTTGATGTTCGGAAAATCCACGATGGATTTGTCAAACTCCATCAGTGGGACATACATCAGCGACAGAACCCAGCCATTGTCATAGCCGGCATAGCGGCCCGGCGAGGTGGTCGGCATGCGCGTGGGCGCCGCACCGTTGAAGGTCATGTCGTATTTCTCATAAGGATCCATGGTCAGGTTGTAGCACGAGCCGATGGCGCCGAGATCCTGCTTGGGACCGAGCCAGGTGTCTTTGGCCGTATAGAGATATTTCCAGGCGATGTGGATATCGGGATTGGAGGGATCGCCGATGTCGGCGCGCATGCCACCGAAGCTTTCCCCGTCCATGTATATCCATCCCGCGCGCGCGGAATGCGGTGCCTTGCCTTCGATATAAGCGCTGTTGTCAATGCTGTCGAAGTAGATCGGCTTGCCGTCGTTGTCCACCCAGGCGCCATGCGGCGGCGGGGTGAGGCCGACCATCGTGGCCAGCGTCGCCCAGCAGTCTATGTGCGACATCATCTCGCCATAATGCGCGCCGGCCGGAATCTTGCCGGGCGCCCACATGATGCCGGGCACACGGAAACCGCCTTCAAACACCGAGCCTTTTTCGCCGCGGAACGGCGTGGTGCCGCCGTCCGGCCACGCATCCTGCCACGCGCCGTTGTCGGCCGTGATGATGACGATGGTGTTGGGAGCATCGGCCCGGATTTCATCCATCACCTTGCCGATGTTGGAATCCAGTTCCATCATGGCATCCCAATAATTGCCGAGGTGCGATTTACCAATGAATTCCTTGGACGGAATGTTCGGGTTGTGCATTTTCATGAAATTGACATCCATGAAGAAAGGCTTGTCGCCCTTCGCGTGTTCCTTGATGTAATCTACTGCCGAATTGGCCTGCCGCACGTCAAACTCATGCAGATAATCATAGTCAATGCGCGCGACCTTGACTGCGGGACTGCCGGCGGTGCCTTCCCATTCGTATAGATTCACAATTTTCTGATACATGTCCCAATATTCCGGGTTGAATTTCGGAAACCACGGATGGGCGAACCAATCGGTGTCGTCATAGGTATAGACGCCCGGATAATACGCGGCGAATTCCTTCATCTGGTCGAAGCCATGTTCAATCGGATAAAATTTGGGCTGGTCGCCCAAATGCCATTTGCCGGAGAAATAAGTCGTATAGCCATTCTTCTGGAAGAACTCGGCGATGGTCGGCGTGGATTTCGTCAGGCCGTTCTCGTCACCCGGAGCCACGACGACCGAGAGGGCCGAGCGGATCGGATAGCGTCCGGTCATGAACGAAGAGCGTCCCGCCGTGCAGCTTGCCTGGCCATACCAGCAGGTGAACATCGCGCCCTCGGCGGCGACCTTGTCAATGTTCGGGGTCGGATGGCCGAAGTTTGCGCCGCCACCGTAGCAGCCGAAGTCGGCCCAGCCGGTGTCGTCCGTCATGAGCATGACTATGTTGGGTCGTTTGTCGCCACCGCCGCTGGAAGCGGCTGGTTGCGCCGTGGCACAGGAGGTCAGACCGAGCGCAGCCGAAGCGGTCAGCAAGGTCAGGCCATATTTTTGCAGTTGGATGTTCATATAATAATATGTTGCTTGGTTTGTTGATTTGTTTACGGCAGAGAGACAGCAGGAATCGAGAAGCTCGCACGGACGCAGGTGATTTCAGCTCTCTGGAAGACAATTAAGCATGGAGAATAAAATTTGCAAAGTTTTTTTACAAAGCAAAAGGGCCGCTCCCGGTGAAGGAAGCGGCCCGCGTGTTTCACCAGTGAATCAATTTGCCTGCACGATTCCCGGCGGCTGCCAAGTGCCTTCGCCCGGCGGCAGGATGGATGGCGCTTCGGTCTTGGGCCAGTAGAGGCGCAAGAGGACATAAATGGTGTCGTTTGGCGCGGGCAGCCAGTTGCTCTCCTTGTCCGCTCCCGGCGAATCTTTCTGGATGTAGATTGTCAATGAGCCGTCGTCATTCTTCTTCATGTCCGGCAGCATCGGCGAGTTGATGAGATAACGGTTGATGGAATTTTTGATGAGCAATTGCGATTTGCCGTCATACATCGTCACCGACCAGAAGGAGTTCACCGGCGGCAACTGTCCGGCGGCGAACGTGAGCGTGTAATTGTGCTTGCTGCAATCAAGCGTCTCGCCGCTGACATCCTTCCGGGTGTAGGGATACATGGCTTCTACCGAGTCATTCGCATAGATGCCAGCCTTCGCCAGGGCGGCGCGGGACAGCCAGTCGCCGTGGAAGAAGGCGCGGTCGCCGGCGGCCAGCCCGCCCACGCGCCAGCCGTTTTGATCCTTGCCACCGCCGGCAACGGCGGCGTCTATTTCGGCGTCGCCATCCTTCATGCCGAGGCCGACTTCGAGCTTGTGTTCGAGGTCGAGCGCGTCAAAGTTGAACTTCTTTCCCGCGCCGATGCCAATGCGGGCAAGTTGCGCGCGGATTTCTTTTTCCTCCGGCCCGGCGGGCGCGAACTGCAACGCGAAGTCGAGATACTGGAAGAAATTCGTCTTGATCATTTCCTTGTCAATCGGCGGGAAGTTGATGGCGGGCGCGGCGTGCGGCGCGGGCTGATGCAGATACGCCGAGAGCGGCTGCACTTTGTAACCATCCTGCACTTTGATCACGTTCGCCATGTCCTCCGCGTTGAAGAGCTGGGTGCGATACGCCGCCAAGGAGAACTGCGTGGTGGAGTGGAACACTTTCTTGATGCCCGCCGGAGTCTCGCCGTTCCAGTCAGGCCCGACCACCAGATAATCGCCCGCGTCATTGCCAGTCGCGCGGCTGCCTATGTAACCGTAGTTGAAAGTGTTGCCGTCGCAGAGCATCACCGAGTAGTAACGCTCCTTCTCCACGGCGGGAACCGACAACACCATCGGTTCGGCGCGCAGGTCGAGCCACAAGGAGGAATAGGGCGTGTCGCTGTTCGGCGTGACGATGGCGGTGTCCTCGTAGGTGAAGGTGCGGTGTTCGTTTTTGATGACGTTGAACGGAGCTTTGTATTGGCTGGAGTTGGTGTCCACGCAGAACGCATACATTACCGCATAGTTCATCACGATGGGCAGGCCGTAGATGAATCCTTCCTCGGCAATGGCCTTGGTTTCTTCGATACCGGGCGCGTTTTTCTCCGACTTCTCGGCCTGCGCGACGGCGTCGTTCTTGGTGGCGCAGCCGGAGCCGAAGGCAATCATGCTCATGAGCGCGGCGGCGAGCAGGTTTTGGTTGAATTTGGTTTTCATGGTTGTTTTCTTTTAATAGTTGATTGGCTCACTTCACCACGACCATCGGCGGATTCTTCCAGCGACCGTCAATGACCGCTGGCTTGGGCAGATAAATTCGCAGGGCGCAATAGAAAGGCCCGTCCGGCGCGGGCAGCCAGTTGGATTCCTTGTCCGCGCCCGGTGAATCCTTCTGAACGTAAAACGTGAGCGAGCCGTCATCGCCGTATTTGAACGTCTTGAGCATCGTCGAGTTCAGGAGATAACGCTTCAGCGGATTCGCCACAAGCAGTTGCGTTTTGCCATCATACATGGTGAGCGACCAGAACGCATTGGCCGGAGGAAGCTCGCCCTTCTCGAAACGAAGCGCGTAGCGGTTTTGCGCGGCGTCGAGCGGCTGGCCGGCACCATCCTTGAAATACATCGGATACAACGCTTCATCGCGCGAATTGCCGTAGAGGCCGGCCTTGGCGGCGAACGCGCGAAGGGCATAATTGCCATTGAGAAATTCCCGCGTGCCAAACGCATCGCCAGAATTGATCTTGCCTTCGGTGAGCAGAACATATTCCGCCTCGATTTCCTTGCCGCCATCAACGAAGCCATCTTTGACGGCTTGCTGAAATTCCTGGGATAGCGTGCCGAAGTCGAACGTCAGGCCATCGCCGATTCCAAAAGTTGCAAAATGTTGCCGGAGTCCGGTCTCGGATGGCAGCGTCGGGCAGAATTGCAGCAGGAAATTCAAGTAGCTGAAAAACCCGGCCGGGCCGGCCATCTGTTCGGAAGGCTTGGGCCAGTTGATCGCCGGTGGAGCCGCCAGCGCGGCGGTGCCAAGATATTGGCTCAATGGCTGCACCTTGTAACCGGCCTGAATTTTCCAGACGTTCGGCAGATCGCCGGGATTAAACAATTGGGTGCGGAACAAGGTGTAGGCAATTTCTGTATCGCAGTGTATGACCGCCTTGATGCCCTTGGGCTTTTCGCCGTTCCATCCCGGCCCGGCAACCAGAAAATCACCGCCGCCATTCCCGTAAACCCGCGTGCCGAGGTAGGCGAAATTGTAAGTGTAAAGGTCAATCAGTTGGGCTGAATAATAGCGGCCTTTTTCAATTTTCGGCATGGTGATGACGAGCGGCTCGGCTCGCAAATCCATCCAAAGAAACGAATAGGGCGTATCGGAATTGGGGGTGACCACCCAAGTATCTGCCGGGGTGGCGATGTTCTTCGCGCTGGAGATTTCATTAAACGGAGCGCGATAGTCCGAGCCGCCGCGATCCACCGCCTGTTTGTAGAGCGTCTTGTAATTGTCCACCAAAGGATAGCCATAGACAAACGCGTCCTTCGTGATAACGCGCGCAGTTTCGGGTGTGATTGGTTCGTCGGCACGGGCAAATGCTGTGGTGAAAGCCAGCGCGCCAACGAGCACGGCGGCAAGGAAAGATTGTTTGCGTGAGGTTTGCATAGGCATTATTTCATTGGTTTGATTTAATGGAGAGACGGCAAGAATTCAGAAGCTCAAACAGACGCCCGATGATTTCAACTCTCGTTTCAAACAATTAAAACACTACCCGAAAGATTGCAAATTAAAATAAAAAGCCGGAATTTTTCAGTCCTATTTCCCGCGCGACCGACGATTAAAATCTTTACAGCGTTGCAGCCGGTTCGCAAAGTATTCACGTGTCACTCGTTCGCGATTAAATAATTTTCAAAATGCTAACCTCACATGAACTCTTTGGATTCATGTCACCGGCGCTCGAACGCGAGGCTTGCGAAACGCTGGCAAAAAAAAATAGACTGTCGCTCACGACAATTTAATGAAAATGCGTTCAATAATTATTTTTGCAGCGACCCCAAAAATAAAAGAACAATTATGTTAGCATTTTCTTTTTTATTGGCTCTTGCCATGCCTAATGGCGACGTAAAAGGATTAGACGTGCCTAATTGGGTCAATTCTAATTGGTTTATTATATCTTTTTCCATATTGGCAATAGTTTTAATATTGTATGCCATAAGGCGCAAAAGCAGAAAATAATTTTCAAAATGCTAACCTCACACGAACTATTCGGATTCATGTCACCGGCGCTCGCCAGCGAGATTCTCAGTTTCTCGTTTGAAACGGACAAGCCCAGCTACAAAAGCACGCTCAACGCCGTCGCCCAGGCGCGTCACGTCCGCCCGGTTTTTCTGGAACGGATGCCGCGCGCCCAGCGCCATGCCCTGATGGTTTCCGTGCTGGCGAAACCGTTTCTGGAACAGGCGGCGGGCGGACTCATCCGCGTCTGGCTGGTGAAAAGCCAGCGCGCCATGCTCGTGGATTTCCTGACCGCGCTCGGCATTCCCCACAACGAAGGCGTGGTGGACGATCTGCCCAAGGAAATGGACGACGCGAAATTGAAATCCGCCGTGGATGTCTTGGTCGCAAAATATCCGCCGGAAGCCGTGGCCGTCTATCTGCACGCCTTCAACGACATGAACGAGGCGAGCTGGGCTAATTTGAAGACAATGTTGGAAGCGGATGCGCGGTTGCAATTGGGCGCGCACGCTTGAGTTTGGGTTGCATTGATTTCCGATGGCAAACCACGATTGGTTTCTGCCAAAAAACTGCTGGCCGATGGCGGGCGGTTTTGTATCGTATTGCTTCACTGATTTATTTTTGAATTTTTATGGAACCTCAAGCTGACATCGCACTCATCGGGCTGGCCGTGATGGGCCAGAATCTCATCCTCAACATGAACGACCACGGCTTCACGGTCGTGGCGTTCAACCGCACGGTCGAAAAGGTGGATCATTTTCTCGCCAACGAAGCGAAAGGCACAAAAGTCGTCGGCGCGCATTCGCTCGCGGAGATGGTTTCGCTTTTGAAGAAACCGCGCCGCGTGATGATGCTCGTCAAAGCCGGCAAGGCCGTGGACGAATTCATCGAGCATCTTTTGCCGCTGCTTGAACCGGGCGACATCATCATTGACGGCGGCAATTCGCTGTTCGAGGACACGAACCGCCGCGTGAAATATTGCGAGAGCAAGGGACTTTTGTTCGTCGGCACCGGCGTGAGCGGTGGCGAGGAAGGCGCGCGTCATGGCCCGTCAATCATGCCCGGCGGTTCGCCCGCCGCGTGGCCGCACGTGAAGGAAATTTTTCAGGGCGTCTCGGCGAAAGTCGAAGGCAATGTTCCTTGCTGCGACTGGGTCGGCGAAGGCGGCGCGGGCCATTATGTGAAGATGGTTCACAACGGCATCGAATACGGCGACATGCAATTGATCGGCGAGGCCTACAACATTTTGAAAAACGGCCTTGGCCTGTCCGCGCCGGAAATCCACGAAGTTTTTGCCGAATGGAACAAGGGCGAACTGGATTCCTATCTCATCGAAATTTCGCGCGACATCATGGCGTTCAAGGACACGGACGGCACGCCGCTCGTGGACAAAATCCTCGACACCGCCGGGCAGAAAGGCACGGGCAAGTGGACGGTCATCAATTCGCTGGACATGGGCATCCCGATCACGCTGATGGCCGAGGCGGTTTATGCGCGCTGCGTTTCTGCGCTCAAAGATGAACGCGTCAAGGCGGCGAAGAAATTGAAAGGTCCGCGTCCCGCGCTCACGAGCATCGCCGCGAAGCCCGAAAAGAAAAAAGCCTTCATCACCGACATCATGAGCGCGCTCTACGCCTCGAAAATTATTTCTTACGCGCAGGGTTATATGCTCATGCGCGCGGCGGCGGCGGAATACAAATGGCATCTGAACCTCGGCGGCGTCGCACTGATGTGGCGCGGCGGCTGCATCATCCGCTCGCGGTTCCTCGGCAAGATCAAGGAAGCCTATGACAGCAATCCGAAGCTGGTGAACTTGCTGCTCGACGATTATTTCCGCGGCGAAATCAAACGCTCGCAAAAAGGCTGGCGCAACGTCGTCGCCACGGCGGCGAAGAAAGGAATTCCAACTCCTGCGTTCAGCACGGCGCTGGCGTTTTACGATCAATATCGTTCCGCCGTTTTGCCGGCAAACCTGTTGCAGGCGCAGCGCGATTATTTCGGCGCGCACACCTACGAGCGCGTGGACAAGCCGCGCGGCGAATTTTTCCACACGAACTGGACCGGCAAGGGCGGCACGACGTCGTCGAGCACCTACAATGTGTGATGATTCGCCGTGACCAGCCTTGATTCAAAGGAGCGCCGCTCGGGAAATTTTCCGGCGCGGCGTTTTTTTTGGGCCGGACTGGCGTTTGTGGCGCTGGCATTTGTTTTGGCTGCCGCAATTTCCTGGCGTCGCTGGCCGGACCTGATCGTGGATTTCGGCGGCCAACTCTACATTCCGTGGCGGATTGCCGACGGCGCGGTTTTGTATCGCGATCTGTTTTATTTTGCCGGCGGCCCGCTGTCGCAATATTTCAACGCGCTCCTTTTCAAGATTTTCGGCGCTTCATTTCTCACGCTCATCGTGGCGAATCTGATCCTCGTCGCGGCGACTTTACTGCTGATTTATCGCCGCTTTGCCGCCGCGACTGACGTTTTGACCGCCACGACCATTTGCCTGGGCATCGTACTCGTCTTCGCCTTTGGACAATACACGACCATCGGGAATTACAATTACATCGCGCCGTATTCGCATGAGGTGCTGCACGGACTGCTGCTTTCAATTCTCGCCGTCACATTGCTGTCGGACTGGCTGGCCAAGGAGAAAATTTATTTCGCGCTCGCCGCCGGATTTTGCAGCGGCCTCGTGTTTCTGACGAAGCCGGACATTTTTGTGGCGCTCGCGGCGGCCTGCGTTGTCGTGTTCGTCATTTTTTGGTCCACCCGGCGACGGATTGATTTTGCCGCGAAATCGTTGGCGGCATTTTTATTTGCCGGAGCGATTCCGTTGCTGGGATTTTTCCTGTATTTTACAAGCGTTGAAAATTGGCGGGGAAGTTTTCGTTCCGTGATTTTCGGCTGGCTGCCCCTGTTCCAAACGGCGATTGCCAAAAGCCCTTATTATCAATGGTGCATGGGCTTCGACCAGCCCTTTGCGCACCTGCGCGAGATGGCCGTCCACTTTCTTTTTGTCGTAATCGCGGTCGTATTTTATGCGGTTGCATTTCGCTTCGCGTGGAACCTGAAATCCAAACCGGCGAAATGGTTTCTGCTTCTGCTGTTCATGGCCCCGATTTTATTTTTAGCCGCCCGATTCGATTGGGTGATTTGTGGCGCGTCGCTTCCTTTGCTGGGCTTTTCGACCTGTGTTTTATTGCGTGAGAACTACAAAAAATTATCGGTTGAAGGAAAAGCCGCGTTCCCGCTTCTGTGGAGCGTCTTCGGCTTGGTGTTGCTGCTGAAACTGGGATTGTTTCCGCGCATCTGGCATTACGGATTCGCGTTGGCCATGCCCGCCTTTGTCAGCGCGGTTTATTTGCTGCTTTGGCTGCTGCCGCGGCTGCTGGAAAATAAATTCCAGATGCCCGCCCGTCCTTTCCGCGCGACCGTCTGGCTGGTGTTGATGATCGGATTTGGAAATTTGTTTCTTCAGTCGGAAAAATTTTACGCCGCGAAAAACCTCGCGGTCGGGCAGGGAACCGACCGCATCATGGCCTTTGGCCCGCAGGGAAATGCCGTCGAAGCCAGAACCACCAAGGCCGCACTGGCGTGGATTGAAACCAATGTCCCGCCCGGCGCGACCATCGCCGCGCTGCCGCAGGGAATCATCTTGAATTATTTGAGCCGCCGGATCAATCCGACGCCCTGCCTGGACTGGAACCCGACCATGTTCACGGTTTTTGGGCAGGAAAAAATGACCGCCGCCTTTGAAAAAAATCCGCCGGATTACCTCTGCATCGTCGAATGGAAATCCTACGATTTTGGCGTCGGTTATTTTGGCCGTGAGCCCGGCTACGGCCTGGAACTCATGCAGTGGATCGGGAAAAATTACCAGCCGGCGCAATTGTTCGGCAGCGAACCGCTCCAAAAAGGACTGTTCGGCATAAAAATCCTGAAGCGAATCCCAGTTGTTCCCTGACTTTTTGCAGTAAATTTGTTCTCGCAAAAAAATGCCGGTTTGGTTTCCTACACCGGAAAAATCGGATTTACCAAATCGTTTGCACCACTATGAAAAAATATCTCGTTGAATTCATCGGCATGTTCCTGTTCGTTCTCGTCGTCGGCATGGTGGTGATTGATCCGGGCGCTGGCAGCCTTGCGCCGATTGCCATCGGCGCGACGCTGATGGTTCTTGTGTATGCGGGCGGCCATGTTTCCGGCGGCCACTATAATCCCGCCGTCACGCTGGCCGTCTGGCTGCGCGGACGCTGCGCCACGGCGGATGTTTTGCCTTATTGGATTTCGCAAATCCTCGGCGCGCTCATCGCTTCACAAGTCGTGCTTTATTTGAAGGGCAATCCCGCCGTGACGCCGGCGGAAATAAAAATGGTTCCCGCGCTCATCGCCGAATTCATCGGCACTTTCGCGCTTTGCTATGTCGTGCTGAACGTCGCCACCGCCAAGGCCACGGCGGGCAATTCCAATTACGGCCTCGCCATCGGTTTCACGGTGGTCGTGATGGCGTTTGCGCTCGGCGGCATTTCCGGCGGCGCGTTCAATCCCGCCATCGCCACTGGCATCACCGTCATGCACATCGAAAAAGCCGCCAACTTCTGGATTTATCTGGTCGGCGATTTCGCCGCCGCCGCGCTCGCCGCGCTGACGTTCAAGTTGATCAATCCCGAAGACAAATAATTTTTCTCGTTCGTATGTTTTATGCCGCCCGCGACTTTTCTACGCGAAACGTCCGGCGGCACTTTGCTTTCGGTGAAGCTCCAGCCTCGCGCCGCCAAAAATGAAATCGGCGCACCGCTCGGCGACGAATTGAAGATCAAGGTCACCGCGCCGCCCGTGGACGCGGCGGCGAACCGAGCGCTCGTGGCATTTCTCGCAGAAAAACTGGATTGTTCACATGGCGAAGTGGAATTGATCCGCGGCCAGACTTCGCGGCACAAGACCATTTTGCTGCATGGTTTCAAACCAGAAGAAATCCTGCGTGGTTTTTTCGGTGACAAGTAATGCTTGGTCTTTGGCAAATCTTGCGCTGCTTTTTCCAGACCATAATCTAACTTGGTAATGCGATTGTTTCCTTTGGACGCCCGCAGGTTCTGACGGGAAGTTTTTTGGCGAACCCCGTTTCAGCCGCCGCCGGCGCAAAACACAAACGATCAATGTCGGTTGAATCATCATGTCACATCCACAAATTATCCAGGGCGGCATGGGCGCGGGTGTTTCCGGCTGGCAGCTTGCGCGCGCGGTCTCGCTGGCCGGCCAGCTCGGGGTCGTTTCCGGCACGGCGCTCGCAACCATTCTCATCCGCAGACTGCAACTCGGTGATGCCGACGGCCGGATGCGCCGGGCGCTCAAGAATTTTCCCGTGCCCGCCGTCGCCGAAAAAATTGTCGCCGACTATTTCATCCCCGGCGGCAAGCCGGCGAACGCATCCTTTAAGCTCACGCCGCTGCCCGGTCTTGATTCCAGCGCGGATTATGTGGCGCTGACGGTCGCGGCCAATTTCGTGGAAGTTTTTCTGGCAAAAGAAAATCACGGCGGTTCGATTGGCATCAATTTTCTGGAAAAAATTCAATTTCCCACGCTGCCCTCCATTTTTGGCGCGATGCTCGCGGGCGTGGATTATGTGCTCATGGGTGCAGGCATTCCCCGCGCCATCCCGGGTGTGCTGGACCAGCTTGCGCGCGGTGAAGCCGTCGCGTTGAAGATTGATGTCGACGGGGCGCTGCCCGGTGAAGAATTTAATGCCACGCTCGATCCGGCGGCGTTTTTTGGCGGTCACGCGCCGACGCTGAAGCGCCCTTGTTTCTTCGGCATCGTCGCGTCCGCCACGCTGGCGATAACCCTCGCGCGCAAATCCAGCGGCGCGGTCAACGGCTTTGTCGTCGAAGGCGAGACCGCCGGCGGCCACAACGCGCCACCGCGCGGCGCGATGCAATTGAACGCGAAGGGCGAACCCGTTTACGGTCCGCGCGACATGGCAGACTTGGAAAAAATTCGCGAGCTGGGCCTGCCGTTCTGGCTCGCCGGTTCCTACGGCAAGACCGGCAAACTCGCCGAAGCCTTGCGCCTCGGCGCGGCTGGCATTCAAGTCGGCACGGCGTTCGCGTTCTGCGCGGAATCCGGCGTAAGGCCTGGCATCAAACAGCAGATTTTTCAGCTCAGTCGCGAAAATAAATTGCAAGTCTTCACCGATCCGCTTGCGTCGCCCACCGGCTTTCCTTTCAAGGTCGTGCAACTGCCCGGCACCTTGTCGGATGCCAAATCAGTGACGCCACGGAATCGCCAGTGCGATCTTGGTTTTCTGCGTCAAGCCTACCGCAAGCCCGACGGCATGGTCGGCTATCGCTGTCCCGCCGAGCCGGTGGATGATTACATCCGTAAAGGCGGCACGCTGGAGAAAACCGTCGGACGCGAATGCGTTTGCAACGGGTTGACCGCAACCATCGGTCTCGCCCAAGCGCATCCGGATAAATTTTTCTCTCCGCCGCTCGTCACCGCCGGCAATGAAGTCGCCCACATCGCCCGTTTCTTAAAACCGGGGCGCTACTCCTACACCGCCGCCGAGGTCGTCCGGCTGCTGTTGGACAAAGTGGAGCCAGCCACTGCGCTGTCCGTTCATCGGCGCGGATAAAGTTTTGCACTTGAATTGATGGCGGAGTGGATGCACGCTCGCCATGTGAAATCCCAGCTCTTTTTTCTCAACCGCCATGCTTTTTTTAGACCCATGAAACTTCAACCTCGCCGTTCGTTCATCAAACAAACCGCCGCGTTTGCCGTCGCCGTGCCGTTCATCAGCACCGCCGTGACCCGCGCGCTTGCGCAGGCGGCCGAACCGAAACTCGGCTTCGCCCTTTGCGGCCTCGGCAAATTGAGCACGAATCAGATCGCGCCGGGTCTGCTAAAAACCCAAAACTGCCGCCTGACCGGCATCATCACCGGCCACCCCGCCAAGGCCGAAGTGTGGAAGGCGAAATATAACATTCCCGACAAAAATATTTACAACTACGAAACGATGGAAAAGATGGCCGACAATCCGGACATTGACGTCGTTTATGTCGTCACGCCCAACGCGCTGCACGCCGAGCACACCATCAAGGCGGCCAAGGCCGGCAAACATGTGCTGACCGAGAAACCGATGGAAGCGACGCCCGAAAAATGCCAGGAGATGATTGACGCTTGCAAGGCGGCCAACCGGATGCTGGCCGTCGGCTACCGTTCCCGATTTGAACCGCACAATCTCGAGTGCATGAGGATTGCGCATGAAAAAGTTTTTGGCGACTTGCGACTCATCGAGGCTGGATTTGGCATTAACATCGGCAGTCCGGATCAATGGCGGCTCAAGAAAGCTTTGTCCGGCGGCGGTGCGCTGATGGATGTCGGCATTTATGCGTTGCAGGCCACGCGTTACCTCAGTGGCGAAGAGCCGATCCTTGTTTCGGGGATGGAGACCAAGACTGACCCGGAGAAATTCAAGGAGGTGGAAGAATCGCTGATCTGGCAAATGAAGTTTCCGAGTGGATTGATCGCCAATTGCAGCACGAGTTACAACACCTATGGCCTTGGCCGCTATATGGGTCTTGCGGAAAAGGGCTGGTTCGAGTTGAACCCGGCGTTCGGTTACAGGGGCAACCATGGCCGCCGCAGCGATGGTCAGGAAATAAGCCTGCCGCAGATAGATCAATTCGCCGCCGAAATGGATGATTTTGCGAATTGCATCCTGACCAACACGCCGACCAAAGTGCCGGGCGAAGAAGGCTTGCGCGACGTGAAGATCATGATGGGCATTTACGAGGCTGTCAAAACCGGCAAGGCAGTCAAACTCGCTTAATACAATTGTTAGGCAGCACTACGCACATGAAAATTACATACCGCAATACTGTTCGAGACCAACTGGCTTTCGCTGCGTATCATTTCCCGCGTAGCCCGATGATGCTTTTTATGATCATTGGATTCTTACTGTTGATAAACTATTTGAGCGTTATTCCTGGTATCCCGAAAGACAAGTCAGCGGCATTTCAGATTTTTTATCTCTTTTTCTGCGAAGCGGTGTTGATGTTTTTCATCGTTGCGTTCTGCACTGTCATCGTTTTGGCTGGTATTATTTCCAAGAAGAACAAGCCACTGGTAGCAGAGCGAACTGTCACTTTTGGTGAGGACAGTTTCACCTCGGAGTCGTCTTTTGCTCGTTCGGAGTATCGGTGGCCGATGGTTCAGAAGTTAGGGCGCACCCGCAGTCACGTTTTTTTGTATTTCAACAAAAACGCTGCGATGATTGTTCCACGCCGAGCCTTTGAGGACGCATCACAGTGGGATGGATTTTATGATTATTGTCAGAGCAAGACACGACGTGCTATTTAGTTTTACAATTGAAGTGCGATAATTACTCGAAAAATTATGAAAACACATTTCCGCATTTTGCTTTTTCTCGGTTTGCTCGCAAACGCAAATCTGCTTTTCGGCCAGTCATCGCCGCTGGGAATTTTTTCCGATCAGGCGGACATCGGCAAGGTTGCCAAACACGGCTCGGCGAATTTTGATCCCGCCAAAGGTGAATATCTCGTCGCGGGCGGCGGCGGGAACATGTGGGCCGCCAACGACGAATTTCATTTCGTCTGGAAAAAAATGTCCGGCGATTTCACGTTCACGGCCAACATGCAGCTGCATCGGCACGAACGGCGCTCCGCATCGCAAAGCATGTCTGGTGATTCGCCAGACGCTCGACCCGGATTCAGCTTACGCGGATGCCGCACTTCACGGCAACGGGCTGACTTCCCTTCAATTTCGCGAGACGCCGGGCGGCCTGACGCATGAAATCCAGGCGAACATTTCCGCGCCGGGCAGGTTGCGCCTCGAGAAACGCGGCGATTATCTCACGATGTCCGTCGCCATGGCGGGCGAGGAATTGCATCCCGCGAGCGGTTCGTTTCGGATGCACTTTGAAGAGCCGTTCTTCGTCGGCCTCGCCGTTTGCTCGCACGACAACAACGCGATTGAAAGCGCGGTTTTTTCAAACGTCGCCATCACGCCGGTTTCCACGCCCACCAACGCCGAGGCCGTGCAGATCGAGAGCGTGCTGGAAGTCGTCAACGTCGATCCCAAGGATCGTCCCATGGATCGGCGCGTGATTTACCAGGCAACCAATCACATCGAAGCGCCGAACTGGTCGCGCGATGGAAAATATTTTCTCTTCAACGGCAATGGACGCATTTACAAGCTGTCCGTGACCAATGGCACGCCGCAATTGCTCGACACCGGCACGGCGATCAAGTGCAACAACGACCACGGCATTTCGCCCGACGGAACATTGCTCGCCATCAGCGACACGACCGTGGAAAACAAATCGCGCATTTATCTTTTGCCGATTGACGGTGGCGCGGCAAAACAAATCACGCCGCTCGGGCCGTCGTATTGGCATGGCTGGTCGCCCGACGGAAAGACGCTTGCGTTTTGCGGCCAGCGCAGCAACGAGTTTGACATCTACACCATTCCCGCCGCCGGTGGCGAAGAAACGCGCCTGACGACGGCAAAGGGTTTGGACGACGGCCCGGATTATTCGCCAGATGGAAAATATATTTACTTTAATTCCGTGCGCAGCGGCCTGATGCAAATCTGGCGCATGAAACCCGACGGTTCTGATCAGGAGCAGGTCACGTCCGACGATTACAACAACTGGTTCGCGCATCCCTCGCCGGACGGCCGGTGGATCGTGTTTATTTCCTTCCCGAAGGAAGTAAGCCCAAACGCCCATCCGGCCAACAAGGACGTGATGCTGCGCCTCATGTCGCTCGCGGACGGAAAAATCCAGGTGCTCGCCAAATTGTTCGGAGGTCAGGGGACGATCAACGTGCCGTCATGGTCGCCCGACAGCAAACAGGTGGCGTTCGTCAGCTATCAACGGGTTTATCCATAAATTTCGAAACGGCGCGGGTTTAGCCGCAGTCTCAATGTCGGACAAAAATTTCCTGTCACCTCTTCGCGCTTTCCGGCCACTTAAGCGACGATATGATGACAACCAGAATGATGTCCATGACGGCAGACAACGATGCGGAATTGGTCAGCGCAAGTCTCTCCGGCAACCGCGATGCTTTCAGTCAAATTGTTTAGTCCATCAATTGCTCAACATATTTATTGAACTCCAGCTAGATTCCATGTTCCATTGACCCAATAACTCCTATGAATAAAAAACTCCTCCTCATTTTCGCCGCGCTGGCATTGAGCCTGTCGTGGGTGGGTTGCAACAAATCCGGCAAGCTGGCCCAGCCCTCCGTTTCGCCGCCGCCCAGCGGTCCGGTGGAGTTGAAATTGAAATGGCCGCAGGGCGAACGCGTCGTGCAGGACATGGACATGAAACAAAACATGGAGATTTTTATTCCCGGCCAGCCCGCTCCCATGAAGTCGGACATGACCATGGGACAGGAATACGGACTGACGGTGTTGGGCGAAACCCCCGGCGGCGGTCATGAAGTGGAGATGGAATTTCTTGGCACCCGGATGGAGTCCACCATGGGCGGCAAGAAATTGATGGATTACGACTCGGCCAAAAAATCATCGGCGGACAAACCAAATCCGATGGCCGATATGTTCGGAAAAATCGTCGGCTCCAAAATCCGGTTTTTCCTGAATGCCAGCAACGAGGTCGATCATATCGAAGGTGTGGACGATATGATGAATCGATTGTCGGCGGGCACGCCGGCGGCGGCGCTCGCACCTCTCAAGAGCACGTTCAGCGAGGGTTATTTCAAGCAGATGATGAGCGCAAATCGTTTCTTGCCGCCCAAGGCGGTGCAACCGGGCGACACCTGGCCGGTTCACATTGAATTTCCGATGGCCATGCTGGGCGTCATGGCGATGGATTACACATTCACATTTCAAAGCTGGGAAAAACACGGGGAACGCAATTGCGCCCGTCTGGAGTTTGAGGGCACCATCACGACCAAACCCGATCCCGATTCAAAACCGGTCGCGATGTCCATTTCCATCCTCGATGGCAGCACTTCCGGCGTATCCTGGTTCGACCCGGAACTGGGCATCACCATTGACACCACCATGAACCAAGACATGAAAATGGTCATAACCATGCCCATGAATCCGCGTGGCAAACCGGGTGTCACCGGCAAGATGCAAAGCATCACAAACCAGATGAACCAGGTCATCACCATAAAACTGGCATCGGTGAAGTGACCCGGCTGCCGGCTAGATTTTTTCCGCCAATTCCTCCGCCGGATACGTCCAGATTTCCGCGAGCGTCGGATGATAATGCGGCATCGCCGCGAGTTCGTGAACGGTCATCCGCTTGGCCATCGCTGCGACAATTTCGTGAATCAATTCGCCGCCGGCCGGTCCGACGCACGCGCCGCCGAGAATTTCACCGGTCTTCGGGTTCGCCAGAAGTTTCACGAAACCGTCCTTTGCCTCCATGATGAGCGATTTGCCATGGTCATTAAACGGATAACTCGCGGTGAGGAATTTTATGCCGCGCGCTTTTGCTTCTTTTTCCGTCAGGCCGACGAACGCCACCTGCGGCTCGGTGAACACAATGGAAATCAGCAGCCGGTCATTTATCGCGCGCGGCGATTTTGGTTTTGCGATGTTGTGCGCCGCGATTTCACCCTGCATCACGGCGATGTGGACGATTTCATGCGGCCCGGTGCAATCGCCCGCCGCAAAAATGTGCGGCGCGCTTGTCTGCATCTCGTCATTGGCAACCACATAACCGCCTTCAGTTTTCACGCCCGCGTTTTCCAGATTCAGCGACGCCGTGTTGGGAATTCTGCCAAGTGCAAATAAAATTTCTTCCGCCGAAACGGAAATGGTTTTGCCTTTGTGCTTGAACGAAACCATTTTCAATTTCCCTTTGCGCCGCGCCCCGACCAGTCCGGTGCTTGTGAAAATCTGGACGCCTTCGCGCCGGAAGACTTTTTCGATTTCAATTCCCGCGTCCGTGTCGAACTCCTTCAAAATGTGCCCGCTGCGCTGGACGAGCGTGACTTTGACGCCAAAGCGCGCGAAGAATTGCGCGAACTCGCACGCGACCGCGCCGCCGCCGAGGATGACGAGTGATTTCGGCAATCGCTTGAGCATGAGCGCGTCGTCGCTCGTGATGAAACCGGCTTCGTCAAGCTGCGGCAGCGGCGAGGGCGCGACGCTCGAGCCGGTGGCGATGACAAAATATTTCGAGGTAAGTTTTTTGCCATTGTTCAATTGAATCGTGTGCGCGTCGAGAAAGCTGGCATTCGCGCGGATGAATTTGAATTTGCCGCTGTTGAGTTGCCGCACGCGAAAGTCGGCGAAATCTTTTATCATCAGATTTTTCCGCGCCATGACCTTGGCGAAATCGGGGGAAACTTTTCCGGCGCGCACGCCCCAGGTTTCCGCGTGCTCGGCGAGATGCTTCACTTCCGCCGCGTAAAGCAAAGCCTTCGTCGGCATGCAGCCGCGCAGGATGCAAAGTCCGCCGACTTCTTTGCCGCCCTCGATGACGACGGTTTTTAACCCCGCGTTTGCCGCCGTCCGCGCCGCCGCGTAACCGCCGCTGCCGCCGCCGATGACCGCCACGTCGAAATCAAATCGTTTCATGCCACAGAAGATGCTCGGCATTTCAAATTTGACAATCCGATTCAACGCTTCAACCATTCAACGAATTGCTATTATGAGCGAAATCATTTTTCCGCGCAGCCCGCGCGAAACCATGGACGGCTGGCATTACCTGCCGCGTTACGTTGACAAAATCCGCCTGCATCTCGCGGGAAAATTACATTCGGATTACACGGAAAATCTTGGCAAAGGTTTTGACGGAATGTGGCTCAAGGCCGCCGGCGTGACGCACGAACAATTTGTCGAGGTCGTGAAAAATTCCATCACCGACGGCGAAGTCTGCGACTGGGTTCGCAAGAACGTAAAAAAATCTCCGGCGGAAAAAGCCGCGCACTGGCAGGATATTTTGAGCCGTCCGTTGCCCGACAACGCAGAAGCCGTCGCGCGTTTGAAAATGCGCAAGGAACAGGCCGGAATCGCCCACCGCGACGACATCAAATGTTTCGTGGATATGCTCGACGCCGACGAGAAGCGGATTTAGTTGCCTAAGTAAGGCTAAATAGAATTGGTAGTTCTTATTTTTGAATTCCTGTCAAGAATTTATTTGAACTTCGTTGAAGGGCTTTGAGGTTGGCTTGATTGGTCAAGGGGGTGGTCGGGTCAATTTTTGGCTCCCTCCGCTAGGTGTCATCGTGCTTGTTGCGTTTTTTGAAACCGGAGGAGATAATTGACCTATATGAAAACATTCTCTTTGGACAGAGACAATTTACAACGCACTTTTCTGGAAAATAAAATTCAGACATTTCAGCTAAATTTGGCGGATAAGGCAAAGACGCTTCCCGACTCGTTGTATTCGGCATTACATACGCTTCAGGGAATCCGAATGGGCTTTTACGAAGACCTCAATCAACTCTTCCATGTTGCAGCCATCGTTTCAGCCTACAACGAGCTGATTAAAATGAAGAAAAGTCATTCTAAACTGGAATGGGAATGGAACCCAACCCAGCAAGGAGCCGGAAATGAGCCTGACTTGCGAGGCATCAAGAAAAACAAGGTGGTTGTCTCTGCCGAAGTCAAAACTGCTCACGATGTGGCTGGCACAACCGTTAAACAAATAAAGAATGTTTGTCGTAAATTGAATAAAACAGAAGGTCTCAAGATTCTATTCGTGGCGAATGAGAAGGTTGAAGATTTTGCCAAAGCCTTTGTTAAGCGGGAGAAATTAAAAATTAAGGTGGTAAGTCTGAAAATACGACGTGTGAGAGAAGAAGAACGAGGCAAGCTTCACCAAGGCATTTAATACCTAACGCGAGAATGGATTGTAAATCCCTTTTTCACTGCCCCGCGTAAAACGCGTCCACTTTGGCCGAGACATCCTTGTAGCTGGCGTCCGTTTCGTAAATGAGCAGGAACTGTTCGTTGGCCTCGGCTTTTTTACCCATGGTTTCCAGCACGCAGCCGAGGTTGTAGACGAGGTCTTTCTTTTCCTCGTCGAACACCGGTTTTTCCTTGATGACATTTTGCAGCGTGCGCACGGCGGAATCGTACATTTTTTTCTGGGCGAAACATTGGGCGAGATAGCTCATCGCGGCGATCCGCTTGTGCGGGTTGTTCTGCGCCTTCTGAAAATCCGCCAGCGCCTCGTTGATCCTTCCGGCCTGAAAATTAAGCACGCCCATCTCAAACCGGATGGCAAGGTCGGTCGGAAATTTCTCCACGCGCTTCTGGCATTCGGCCAGTTGGAACGCCTGCTTCTCGGCCTGAAGCCGGGCGACTTGTTCGGCATGATCGGCGTCAAACGGATTGATCGCCGCGATCTGGCTGTCGAAGCGGCGCACCATCGTGCTCGCAATCGCGGTGTCGAGCGACGGGTCGCTGCCCATGCTGGAATTTTTGATGCGCTCGTAAAATTCCAGCGCGCGGTCAAACTGCTTTTTCTGCGTGTAAAGTTCGGCGAGCGAGCGCACCAGTTTCAAGTTGTCCGGCTCGGTTTTCAGCCGCGCCTCGTATTCACCGATGAGCCGCTCGGTGGTGTCCTCGGTTTTCACGACGCGTTTTTCCTGTTCGAGCGAGGCGGCCTCGGTTTTGTTCCTTGAGAATGTCGCGGTAGGAGCCGCCGCCGCCTTCGAGCGCGCCGTAACCGCCCTGGTCGAGCGTCTTGCGCGCGGACAGGTTTTTCAACGCCTGTTTCAGATCGCCGTCGCTGGGATTGTCGCGCAGCAGGTCCATCAGGATTTTTTCGCCGCGGTTGTTTTCGGACGCGCTGACATCGCCCGCCGCCGCCAGTGCCTGGGCAAATTCAATCGCCAGGTCGCGGTCCTTGGGCGAATTGTTCGAGAGCGTTTCGTAGGACAACGCCGCCGTGCGCGGCAGTTCCAACGCGTTGTGCGGCGTCCACGATGATGCGGTGCGCGGCGGAATTGTTCGGGTCGCCGTTCAAAACCTGCTCGGCAATCGCCATCGCCTCGCCGGGATTTTTCCCCAAAACCAGCTTGGCCTTGGCGATCTGCGGCGACGAACCCGCGCCGCTCAACATTTTTTTGAAAAAGCCGCGGCCGCTGTCGCCCGCCTTCTTGAATTGCGCCGCGCGCAGCGCCTTGCGGCACTCAAACAGCGCCGGCTCCTTTTCCAGGATCTGGCAGAACAGCGTGATGGCGTAGTCCGTGTTTTCACGTTGCGCGGCTTCGACCGCCTTCGTGTGCATCCGCCGCAAATCGGGCGGGATTTCGTTGATTGTTTTTTCAGCCATAAGAATGATTGATTGGACAAGTTCGCCTGATTGTCAAAAAAATTCAACCGCATTGCGCCTGTTGCCGCAGCGCATGGTCAGCCAAAACGAGCGCGGTCATTGCCTCGATCATCGGCACGGCGCGCGGCAGCACGCACGGGTCGTGACGGCCACGGCCTTTGAGCGTCGTGTTGTGGAATGATTCGTCCACCGTGTCTTGCTCGTGCATGACGGTCGCAACTGGCTTGAACGCGACGCGGAAAAAAATCGTCTCGCCGTTCGAGATGCCGCCTTGGATGCCGCCGGAACGATTTGTCATCGTGAAAACTTTTCCGCCATCGCGAACGAAACGCATCGTTGTGTTGACGTCCAGTCAGCAAAATACCGCCAAAGCCGGAGCCGATTTCAAACGCCTTCGAAGCCGGCAGGCTCAACATCGCCTTCGCCAAGTCTGCTTCGAGCTTGTCGAAAACCGGCTCGCCCCAGCCCGCCGGAACGCCGCGCGCGATGCCTTCGACGATGCCGCCGACGGTGTCGCCTTCGCGCCGCATTTTCTCGATGAGCCGGATCATTTTCTCCGCCGCCTTTGCATCAGGACAACGGACAATGTTCGATTCGACATCTTTCAATTTAACTTTGTCCGGGTTCACGTCCGCGATGATTCGCTGGACTTGTTTGACGTAGGCCAGAGTTTCCACGCCGAATTTTTCGCGCAAAATTTTCTTCGCAATCGCGCCGGCGGCCACGCGGCCAACGGTTTCGCGCGCGCTCGCGCGTCCGCCGCCCGCCCACGCGCGGATGCCGTATTTGGCGAAATAAGTGAAGTCCGCGTGCGACGGACGGAATTTCGTTTTCATTTCCGAATACGCTTCGGGCCGCGCGTCCTCATTTTTCACCCAGAGACAAATCGGCGTGCCGAGCGTTTTGCCGCCGAACGTGCCGGAAAGGATTTGCACCGTGTCCGATTCCTTGCGCGGCGTGACGATTTTGGATTGTCCCGGACGCCGACGGTCAAGGTCGGGCTGAATATCCGCCTCGGTCAGCTTGAGGCGCGGCGGGCAGCCGTCCACGACCACGCCGACGCCACCGCCGTGCGATTCGCCCCACGTCGTGATGCGGAACAGTTGTCCAAAGCTGCTTGCCATGTTTGGATGATGCTAAAAAATTATTGCCGGGTCAAATTCAACCACGGATTGCGCGGATTAAATAGAAATAATGAATCCGCGTAATCGGCGGTTTAACTTGAAACTTGCAGCCTGAAACTTGAAACTGCCGTGAATGAATCGAATTGAGGAACGCTTTGCGCAACTGCGGCGCGACGGCAAAAAGGGCTTCATCGTTTATATTGGCGCGGGCGACCCGAACCTCGCCGCCACGCGCGAACTTGCGCTTTGGCGTTCGACAAGGCGGGCGTGGACATTTTGGAACTCGGCGTGCCGTTCAGCGATCCGCTCGCGGACGGCTTGGTGAACCAGCTTGCCGCGCAGCGCGGTCTGGAATCCAAAACGACGCCGCCGAAACTTTTGGAAACGGTTGCCGCCATTCGCAAGAAATCGCAAATCCCAATCGTCCTCTACATTTATTTCAACCTGATCCACAAAGTCGGCATGGAAAAATTTATTTGCGACGCGGCGAAAGCTGGCGTGGACGGCTTTGCTCGTTTTGGATTTGCCGCCGGAGGAATCGGACAATTACGAAGCGCTGATGAAAAAATCCGCCTCTGCCACATTTATCTCGTCGCGCCGACGACGCCGGAGGAGCGCATGGAATTCATCGTCAAGCGCGGCAGCGGATTCATTTATTACATCTCGCGCGAAGGTGTGACGGGAATGCAAAGCAAAGTCGCGTCGAACCTCGCGTCGCAGGTTGCCAAAATCCGCGCGCACACGAAATTGCCGGTGGCCGTCGGCTTTGGCGTTTCAAATCCTGAACAGGCCAAGCTCGTTGCGCAAAACGCGGACGCCGTCGTCGTCGGCAGCGCGGTGGTGAATCAAATCGCGGAAAACGGAAAATCAAAAGATTTGGTCAAGCGCGTCGGTAAATTTGTAAAATCGCTGGCCGATGCGATGAAAACGATTTAGCCACAGATGAAACACGGATGGAACACGGATTAAAAATATGGGAGCAGGACTCGTCATTTTTATTTGGTTAATTCTGGCTGGAATATATGGCAGCATTTTTCTTGCATTTGTTGGTGTTTGGTTTTGGGGACGAAAGAAAAATATAACTTGGCTTAGATGGTTTGGAAAAATTTCAGCGATTGGAATGGCAAGTATCGCTATATTTATGGTTGCATTTTTAGCTTGGGGAATTGTTTGTTCCATGAATCCGCGTTGGGTTTTCAAACAGACATTCAACACTCCTCCGTCAGCTTCAGTTTCTAAAATCCAAAGCTCATTTTATTTTTTTGCTGACACTGGAGATGTTTATCTTCGATTTCAAACCTCTCAAGAAGAATTTGAAAAGTTGGTTTCGCAGCAATATTTCGCGTTAAGAAATCTGCCGAAGAATTGAAGCGCGACACTCCCGGCGAATACGGCGGAGACTTGCCAGATTGGTGGGACTATCAAATTCAATCTGATTGGATTTATTATTTGCGCAACTATTCGTCAGGCAGCGAGTCTGGATCAAAAGATTTTTTAGCGAGACCGAGTATTTTGCTTACAATCCGAAAACGCACCTTGCGTATTACCATTTTATTGGAATTGATTAAATCTGTGTTTCATCAGTGAAAATCTGTGGCTAAAAAATTATTGAAAGTTAAACCCGACACTAAAAACCGTTTCGTCATCATCATGGCGGGCGGGCGCGCGTTCGCAGTTGGCGGGATTGGAATCGGAGGCGGAACGGCTGGGAAATGAGGTTAAAAGGTCGGGAAAGGGCTGAATTTTGCATTTTTCGAGGTTTTTGACGTGTTTTAGGCTTCAGGATTCCGCGGGAAAGCTAAAAACGCCGCGGGAAGAGCGCAGGATTCCGCGGGAGCGTCAAAAACTCCGCGGGAAAGGCACAGGATTTCGCGGGAAGAGCCGGAACTTCGCGGGAACGGCCTGGGATTTCGCGGGAAGAGCGCGGAACGGATTTCGCGGGGAAGGTTCAGGATTTTGCGGGAGAGTGCTGGGATTTCGCGGGAAACTCAAAAACTTCGCGGGAACGACCCAGGATTTCGCGGGAAAAGCCTGGAATGTCGCGGGAAACGGCTGGAAATCGGCGGGAGCGGCGCAGGGTTGCGCGAAAGCAGTGCGGGATTTTGCCGGACGGGTTTTGATTTTCATGTTTAATGTTCGTATCATCCGTGAAAATGTGTGGCTAAATCTATGAGCGTAAAAAATAAACCTGATCGTTTCGTCATCATCATGGCGGGCGGGCGCGGCGAACGGTTCTGGCCGTTGAGCCGCGAGAAGATGCCCAAGCAACTGCTCGCGCTGCTCGGCAAGAAATCCTTTTTGCAGGAAGCCGTCGAGCGCGTGCTGCCGCTCGTGCCGGCGAAAAACATTTTCGTCATCACCAACGAGGCGCAATTGCCGGAAGTCCGCAAACAATTGCCGAAAATTCCGAAAGGAAATCTGGTCGCCGAGCCGATTGGCCGCGACACTTGCGCCGCCGTCACGCTCGGCGCGGCGCTGGTCGGTGCGCGCTCGACGACGGGCGTCATGGCGGTTTTGCCGGCGGATCATGTCATTCCCGACGCAAAAAAATTTCAGCAGGTTTTGTCGGACGCATTTGACTTGGCTGCGCAAGGGCAGGCGATTGTGACGATTGGCATCAAGCCGACCGAGCCGGCGACGGGTTACGGTTACATTCACACGGGAATGGAATTGCCGACGCCGCCGGGCGCGAAGAAAACCAAAACGATTTTTTTCAAGGCGGAAAAATTTGTCGAGAAGCCGAATTACGAAACCGCGCTGGATTACGTCAACAGCGGGCAGTATCGCTGGAACGCGGGGATGTTCGTCTGGAGTTTCATCACGGTCACGAACGGGCTGGAGAAGCATCAGCCGGAAATGTTCGCCGCGTGCCAGCGGTGGTTCAAGGTCGCGAATAATCCCGCGAAGCTCGCGAAAATCCTGGCGAAGGAATATCCGGCGATCAAAAAAATCTCGATTGATTTCGCGCTGATGGAAAAGGCGCAAAATGTCATCTGTGCCGACGGCGCGTTTGAATGGGACGACCTTGGCGCGTGGAACGCGCTGGCGCGGCATCTCAAGGCCGACGCGGAAGGCAATTGCGCCGTGGCGGATTTCATCCACGTGGACGCGGCGCGGAACATCATCTACGACGCGCGGACGAAAAACCGCACGCCGATCGCCGTGGTCGGTTTGCGCGATTCGATTCTCGTGCAGACGGACGACGCGGTTTTGCTCGCGCATAAAAGCCAGGCGCAGAAGGTGAAGGAATTGGTCAGGAAATTGGGCGAGGATGCGAAGTTGAAGAAATTGGTTTGACGCGCGGGTGTCTGGGTAATTCGTTCAAATTTTATTGATGCTTGAGCGGTCTGTATCTGAACAGAGAGATTGAAATTCGTGTCAAAAAACTTCTTTGCGTCTTTGCATCTTTGCGTGAAATTCTCCGCGTGCAAAAGCTCGGCAAAAATCTTGGCGGCTATTTCGGCGAGACCATTGACATCCGCGCCGTGCTGCGCGATGTCGAAACGGCGGCACAACAACACGGCTGGACTTCGGAAATTTTCCACGAGCAAGGCGAATTCAAATGGCTCGCGCTGTATCGCAAACCGTCCTTAACCCTCAACTCCCAACCACCATCCCGCATCTACCTTTCCGCCGGCATCCACGGCGACGAACCCGCCGGGCCGCTCGCGGCGTTGCGGCTCTTGCAGGAAAATAACTGGCCGCCCGACGCAGAAATCTTTTTCCTGCCTTGCTTGAATCCCGTCGGCTTCACCTTGAACAAACGCGAGAACGCCGAGGGCATTGACCTGAATCGCGATTATCGCAATCCGCAAGCCGCCGAAACCCGCGCGCACATCGCGTGGCTGGAACGGCAGCCGCAGTTTGATCTGTATCTTTGCCTGCACGAGGACTGGGAGTCGCATGGATTTTATCTCTACGAACAAAATCCCGATTCAAAAATCTCGCTCGCGGAAAAAATGATCGCGGCCGTCCAGAAAGTTTGCCCGATTGATCCGTCCGAAATCATTGAAGACCGCGCGGCACAAAATGGCATCGTGCGCCCGAACATTTTGCCGCAAGAACGTCCGCTCTGGCCGGAGGCGCTCTGGCTCATCACGCAAAAATCGCGGCAAGGCTACACGCTCGAAGCGCCGTCAGATTTTCCACTGGCAACGCGCGTCAATGCACTCGTCGCGGCGGTGAATGCGGCTCTAGCTCACGAATAATTTTCCATGCCCACGCACGAGCAAACCGGGTTGCGGTCGCCGAAGACGTTGTCCACACGGCTGACGTGCGGCCAGAATTTGTAGTCGTGCAAACTCTTCGCCGGGAACGCGGCCTGTTCGCGGCCGTAGGGGCGATTCCAATTGTTGCTGGCGATCTGGTCGGCCGTGTGCGGCGCGTTTTTTAGCAGATTATTTTTTGCGTCGGCTGAACCATTTTCAATCGCCGTCATTTCCGCGTGGATGGAAATCATCGCGTCGCAAAAACGGTCGAGTTCGTATTTCGATTCGCTTTCGGTCGGCTCGACCATGAGCGTGCCGGCGACGGGAAATGAAAGTGTCGGTGCGTGAAAGCCGTAATCCATCAACCGTTTCGCGACGTCTTCGGCAGTGGAATTTTTGAACGCGCGCAAATCCAAAATACATTCGTGCGCGACGAGATTGTTGCTGCGATAGAGCGTCGGAAAATAATTTTCAAGCCGTTTGGAAATGTAATTCGCGTTGAGGATGGCGAACTTCGTCGCTTCGGTCAGTCCGTCCGCGCCCATCATCGCGATATACATCCACGAGATCGTGAGGATGCTCGCGCTGCCCCATGGCGCGGCAGAAACCGCTCCGATAGGACTTTCGCCGCCGAGATTGATGACGTTGTGTCCGGGCAAAAAATCCACGAGATGTTCCGCCACACCAATCGGCCCGACGCCCGGACCGCCACCGCCGTGCGGAATGCAAAAAGTTTTGTGCAGATTCAAATGGCAAACGTCCGCGCCGATGAAACCCGGCGAAGTCAAGACCGACTTGCGCGTTCATGTTCGCGCCGTCCATGTAAACCTGGCCGCCGTTCGCGTGGATGATTTCGCAAATCTCGCGGATGGTTTCCTCGAACACGCCGTGCGTGCTCGGATAAGTGATCATCAGCGCCGACAAATCATTTTTGTGCGCCTCGGCTTTGGCTTTCAAATCGGCCACGTCAATGTTGCCGTTCGTGTCGCACGCGACGGCGACGACTTTCATTCCGGCCATGACCGCGCTCGCCGGATTCGTGCCGTGCGCGGAAGTCGGAATCAAACAGACGTTGCGATGCGTGTCGCCGCGCGATTCGTGATAGGCGCGGATGACGAGCAGTCCGGCGTATTCGCCCTGCGAACCGGCGTTGGGCTGCAAGCGAAATTCCCGCGAAGCCGGTGATTTCCGCGAGCCAGTCTTCGAGCTGCTGAAATAAAATCTGGTAGCCGCGCGTCTGCTTGACCGGCGCGAACGGATGAATCTTCGCGAACTCCGGCCACGAAACGGGAAACATTTCCGCCGCCGCGTTGAGCTTCATCGTGCAGGAGCCGAGCGGAATCATCGAGGCCGTGAGCGAGAGGTCGCGCGATTCGAGCCGCTTGATGTAGCGGAGCATTTCGGTCTCGGAGTGGTAGCGGTTGAAGACGGAATGCTGGAGAAATTTGCTAGTGCGGAAATGGTTGAAGATGGAAGGCAGCACGAATAGCGAATTACTGGATGCCGAATCCTCAATGTCGGATGCTGATCCTGAAACAATGTTCGCAATATTGAAAACTGGAGTTTTGTCGCCATTGATGATTTGAATTATTTTCTCAATGTCATTTTTCGTCGTTGTTTCATCGAGCGAAATGCCAATATGTATTTTCGCCAATTCGCGCGAAAATTCATTTGATGAGATTCAGCGAATTTGAAAACTTCCGAGACTGATTTGCACTGCGAGTTCAATGCTGATAGTATCAAAATATTTTTGCGCGGATAATTTTGTGGCCCAGCTCGGTCAGCATACCGGCGAGCAATTTGAGTTAGAAGCATTAACGCGTTGCGCGATTTTCTTCAAACCTTCCGGCCCGTGATAGCACGCGTAAAGCGACGCCATGTTCGCGAGCAATGCCTGCGCGGTGCAGATGTTGCTCGTGGCTTTCTCGCGGCGGATATGCTGCTCGCGCGTGCCGAGCGCGAGGCGCAACGCGGGCTTGCCGCGAGTATCCTTGGAAACGCCGACGATGCGTCCGGGCATCTGGCGCTTGAATTCATCGCGCGTGGCGAAAAACGCCGCGTGCGGTCCGCCGTAGCCGAGCGGCACGCCGAAGCGTTGCGCGCTGCCGACAGCGATGTCCGCGCCGAATTCGCCAGGCGGCTTGATGAGCGTGAGCGCGAGCAGATCCGTGGCGACCGTGACCATCGCGCCCGGCAGCGTGGGCTTTTTCGGCGAAGCTGGAGAAATCGTGAATCGCGCCGAACGTGTCGGGATATTGCACGAGCGCACCGAAGACTTGGTCGGTGAACGCGAAGGTTTCGTGGCTGCCGACGATGACTTCAATCTTGAGCGCATGGGCGCGGCTGCGGACGACTTCGATGGTTTGCGGATGGCAGGTTTCGGATATGAAGAAAATGTTGCGGCCATCCTTGAGCCGGTGCGACATCGTCATCGCCTCGGCGGCAGCGGTGGCTTCGTCGAGCATGGAGGCGTTGGCAAGGTCGAGGCCGGTCAATTCGCTCGCCATCGTCTGGAAATTCAGCAGCGCTTCGAGGCGGCCCTGGGAAATCTCGGCCTGATACGGCGTGTATTGCGTATACCAACCGGGATTTTCAAGAACGTTGCGCTGGATGACCGGCGGCGTAATCGTGTCGTAATAGCCCATGCCGATGAACGAGCGGAACACTTTGTTCTCGGATGAGATTTTTTTTAATCCGGCGAGCGCGTCAAATTCACTTTGCGCGACCGGAAGATTCAGTTTCTTTTCGAGCCGGATTTTTTTGGGAACGGCGGCGTCAATGAGTCCGTCCAGATTTTCATGGCCGAGGATGGCGAGCATCTCTTTCGTTTCGGCGGCGTTCGGGCCGATATGGCGGCGGACAAATCGGTCGGCGTGGGTGAAATTATTTTCAGTCAAATCCATCCGCAGAAATTAAAGTTCGCGCCGGGAAAAAGCGAGTTGGATTTGCTTGCGATCAAGTGAGCCGGGTTTTTCAGACCGGCAGGTGGCTTGATAATCCAGCCGCCATTTGGCTAAAAACAGGGTAAACGTTGAGGCGTTCTTTGTTCAGCCAAATAGCAAGCGAAATCCCCTGGTTTTCGGCGTTTTTTGATTAAAAAAACCGCAGTTTCGCATTGTGGAATCGGGCGAATTTTCATATGCTTTTCATATTCGTTGCCGCACCAAATTTTACCCGGAATCGCACCATAATTATGTCGAGTATTTCTGATTCGCCTGAAGAAAAAATTGAGTCACCTGACCGGATTGCCGATGGCAATTACGACGCTTCCAAGCTGTCGCAGCTCAAGGGACTCGAGGCTGTCCGCAAAAAACCCGGCATGTATATCGGCGGCACGGACGAACGCGCGCTGCATCATTGCGTGAGTGAAGTTTTGGACAATTCCGTGGACGAACATCTCGCCGGACATTGCGACCACATCGAGGTGACGATCCATGTGGACGGTTCGATTTCAATCCGTGACGACGGACGCGGCATTCCGGTGGACATCAACAAGGACAGCGGTTTGCCCGGCGTGGAACTGGTTTTGACGACGCTGCATTCCGGCGGCAAATACGGCCAGGGCGGCTATAAATTTTCCGGCGGCACGCACGGCGTCGGCGCGAAATGCGTGAACGCGGTGAGCGAATGGTTTGAAGTGGAAGTCTCGCGCAATGGTGAAATTTATCAGATGGGTTTTGAGCGCGGCAAAACGGTGGAAAAACTGCACGTCATCGGCAAATCAAAACACACGGGCACGCTCATCACGTTCATGCCGGATCCGGAAATCTTCCGCGAAACCACGGAGTTCAAGGCGAACATCATTTCGCAACGGTTGCGAGAACTGGCGTTTTTGAATTCGGGCCTGGAAATTATTTTTACGGACGAACGGCAGACGACGACAGAGCCAGAAAGGTTTTATTACAAGAATGGCGTCGAGGAATTCGTCAAGCAGCTCAACAAGGGCAAAGAACCGTTGCATCCGAAGCCGATTTCGTTTCGCAAAGAGACGAAAGAAAAATTGGACGACAAGGAAATCGAAGTCCACGTCGAGGTCGTGCTGCAATACAACGACAGCTACAACGACCAGGTGCTTTGTTACACAAATACGATCCACAATCCCGACGGTGGCACGCACCTTTCTGGCTTTCGCAGTGCCGTGACACGCGCCATCAATCAATACGCGAAGGCGAACGAGCTGATTAAAGAGAAAGATCCGCAGATTACTGGCGACGACGTGCGCGAAGGTTTGACGGCGGTGATTTCCGTGAAACACAGTGACCCGAAATTTGAATCGCAGACCAAGGTGAAATTGCTTTCGCCGGAAGTTGAAAGAATTGTCGGCTCGATTTCTTATGAAGGTTTGATGGCTTACTTCGATGCAAACCCGCCGGTGGCGAAGCGCATTGTTGACAAAGGCCTCACGGCGGCGCGTGCGCGCGAGGCGGCGCGCAAGGCGCGCGAGGCCGTCCGTAAATCGGCGCTCACGGGCGGCGGTCTGCCCGGCAAACTGGCGGACTGTTCCGACCGCGACCCGGCGAACACGGAGCTTTATATCGTCGAAGGTGATTCCGCCGGCGGTTCTGCAAAACAGGGACGCGATAGAAAATTTCAAGCGATTCTGCCGATTCGCGGAAAATTGATTAACGTCGAAAAAGCACGGCTCGACAAAGTTTTGCAGAACACCGAAATCCGCACGATGATCACGGCCATCGGCACGGGCATCGGCGACGGCGAGGGCGAGGGCGCGTTCAATCTGGAGAAGCTTCGCTACCACAAAATCATCATCATGACCGACGCCGACGTGGATGGCTCGCACATCCGAACGCTGTTGCTGACTTTTTTCTACCGCCAGATGACGCAACTCGTGAAGCAGGGTTTTGTCTACATCGCACAGCCGCCGCTTTACAGCATCACGCGCAAGAAGAAGACGGATTACATTGACGACGACGTGCAGTTGAACCGGATTCTTTTGCAGAACGGCACGGAGGAAGTGAAATTGAAAAATCTCGCGGACGGCCGCGAGTTTGCGCCAAAGCAGTTGGAAGAAATTCTCACGCTGCTCGAATCGCTGGACAAGCACGCGACCTACATCAAGCGGCTTGGCGGCGACTTTGCGAATTACGTTGATCAGCGTGCCAAGGACGGGACGCTGCCGCAATTCATGGTGAAGGTGCGCGACGGCAACGACGACACAGTGCATTATTTTATCACGGGCGAAGAATTGGAGTCGTTCAAACACGCAAACGGCGATTTGTTTTCGGGCGACACCGAGACGCGCAAGAAGGACGGCCCGACGCGCCGCGCGAAAATTTCCGATCTGCATCTGGAGGGCAAGGCCATCGCGGATTTGCTCGGCAAACTTTCCAAGAAAGGCTTGGCCGTGGATCATTACGCGGCGCAGGACAAGCCGTTGTTTGAACTGACCGAGGGCGAAGGCGAACGCGCGACGGTGACGCCGCTGTTTTCAATCCCGGAAATTCTCGACGGCGTGAAAGCCGTCGGCAAAAAAGGCATCCAGATGTATCGCTTCAAGGGTCTCGGTGAAATGGACGCGAAGGAACTTTTCGAGACCACGATGAATCCAACCAACCGCAAGCTGCTCCGCATCGAACTGACCGACGCCGTCAAGGCCGAGGAGATGTTCACCCGGTTGATGGGCGAGGAAGTCGAACCCCGCCGCCAATACATCGAGGACAACGCGCTCAACGTGCGCAACCTGGACGTTTAATCCAATTTAACTGCTCCGCAAAGCCAGCATCATGTCAGACGAAATTGAATCCAAAGCCTCGCACGCCACCGGCGGCGCCTATACCGGCGGCGAAAAAATCAGCACGATCAACGTCGCGGACGAAATCAGCAATTCGTTCCTCGATTATTCCATGTCCGTCATCATTTCGCGCGCGCTGCCCGACGTGCGCGACGGCCTGAAACCTTCGCAGCGCCGCATCCTTTACGCGATGCA
Organism: uncultured Verrucomicrobiae bacterium; assembly: GCA_963738175.1. Taxonomy (GTDB): domain Bacteria; phylum Verrucomicrobiota; class Verrucomicrobiia; order Limisphaerales; family UBA11358; genus UBA11358. The sequence continues at coordinate 60,291 of CAVTVI010000019.1, read as the reverse complement.
CGAATTGTCGCTGTTCCCCGGACGCAAACATTACAAGTGCGCGAAAATCTGCGGCGACACGAGCGGCAATTACCATCCGCACGGCGAAGCGGTGATCTATCCGACGCTTGTCCACATGGCGCAGCCGTGGGCGATGCGCGAACGGCTGGTGGACGGCAAGGGAAATTTCGGTTCGATTGAAGACGACCCGCCGGCGGCGATGCGTTACACCGAGGCGCGGCTGACGCATCTCGGCGCGGCGCTGATGCAGGACATGGACCGGGACACGGTGGATTTCGTCCCGAACTACGACGAGCGCATGACCGAGCCGACGGTTTTTCCGGCGGCGTTCCCGAATCTGCTCGTCAACGGCGGCACGGGCATCGCCGTCGGCATGGCCACTAACATGCCGCCGCATAACCTCGGCGAAATCGTGGACGGCATTTGCGCGCAGATTGACGACCCGAACATCACCACCGCGCAGTTGATGAAATTCATCAAAGGTCCGGATTTCCCGACGGGCGGGATGATTTGCGGCGTCGAGGGCATCAAAAATTATTTTGAAACCGGGCGCGGCAGCATCAAGTTGCGCGGGCGCGTCGGCGCGGAGGAATTGAAGGGCAACCGCGAGCAGCTCGTCATCACGGAAATTCCGTTCAACGTCAACCGCGCGGCGCTGGAGGAAAAAATCGCCGCGCTGGTGAACGAAAAAATCATCACGGAAATCTCCGCGATGCGCAACGAGTCCGACGAGAACACGCGGCTCGTCATGGAACTCAAGCGCGACGGCAATCCCAAGGTCGTCATCGCCAATCTTTACCAGCACACGCAGCTTGAGGTTTCGTTCAGCGTCAATTCGCTCGCGATTGACCACGGCAAGCCGAAGACGCTCAATCTCAAGGAAATGATCCAGTGCTACATCGAGCACCGGCGCGAGGTGATTTTGCGCCGTACGCGGTTTGAATTGCGCAAGGCCGAGGAGCGCGCCGAATTGCTCGAAGGTTATCTCATCGCGCTGGCGAATCTGGATGAATTCATTTCCATCATCCGCAAATCCAAGACGCGCGAAGAAGCCCGCGTCAAGCTGCTCGCCTTTGAATGGACGCGTCAGCAGGTCGAGCGCTGGGGAATTTTGATCCGCAGCGATGAACGCCTGGAAGCGGGCCGCTACGCGCTGACCGAGCGGCAGGTGGACGCGATTCTCGAATTGCGTTTGTATCAATTGACCGCGCTGGAAATTGACAAGGTCGAGGGCGAATACAAGGAATTGCTCGAACGCATCAAGGATTTGCTGGACATCCTCGCCAAGGAATCGCGCGTGATGACCATCATCAAGGCCGAGCTGAAAGTCATCAAAGAAAAATACGCCACGCCGCGCAAGAGCCAGATTGTTCCCGACGAAGGCGAGATCGCCATCGAAGACCTCATCGTCAACGAAGGCGTCATCATCACGCTCACGCACAACGGGCTGCTCAAGCGGACGAACATTTCGAACTACCGCGCGCAGCGGCGCGGCGGCAAGGGCGTCATCGGCATGACCACGCGCGAAGCCGCGCCCGAGGAGGACAAGGATTTCATCGAGCATCTGTTCACCGCGAGCACGCACGATTACCTGATGTTCTTCACGAACACCGGGCGCGTGTATGTCGAGCGCGTCCACGAAATTCCCGACATGGGGCGCGCGGCGAAAGGCCGGAGCATCGCGAATTTGCTGGAATTGAAAGCCGGTGAAAAAGTCGCCGCGCTCATCCGCATTTTGTCGAAGACGGACGAGAACAAGGAGGACGTGACGTGGTCGCAATCCGGTGAACTTTTCTTCGCCACGCAGCAGGGCACGGTGAAGAAAACTTCGTTGAGCGATTTTGCCAACGTCCGCAAGGGCGGCATCATCGCCATCGGCATCGAGCAGGGCGACACGTTGATTGACGTGAAGCTCACGCGGGGCAGCACGGGCGAAGGCGACACCGGCGACGATGTGGTATTGATCACCAAGGAAGGCATGAGCATCCGCTTTAACGAAACCGACGTGCGCTCAATGGGTCGCGCGGCCGGCGGTGTGCGCGGCATTAATCTGGAAAAAACCGACGCGCTCGTCGCCGCCGCCATCGTTGTGCAGGATGCGGCATTGTTGGTGGCCGGTGAAAACGGCATCGGCAAGCGCACCGCATTTGATGAATACCGCGTCCAATCGCGCGGCGGCAAGGGCATCATCACCATGAAAACCGGCGACAAGACCGGCGGAGTCATCGGCGCCTTGACGGTTCGCGACAATGACGAAATCATGCTCATCACCGTCGGCGGCCAGATGGTGCGGATCCCCGTGCAAGGCATCCGCGAAGCCGGGCGCAACACGCAGGGCGTCAAACTTGTCAATCTGGATTCCGGCGACAAGCTCCAGGCCATCGCACCCGTCATCGGCGAGGACAAGGAAGAATCCGCCATCGAAACTGGACCGGCAAAATAATCACGGCGCGAGCCGCTCCAGCTTCCACGAGTTGTCCGGCTGTTTTGTGTATTGAAAACGGTCATGCAACCGGCTTGGACGGCCCTGCCAGAATTCAATCCGTTCCGGCTGCAAAATAAATCCACCCCAGTCCGGCGGCAGTGGAATGTCGCTGGGGAATTTTTTTTCCAGCTCCCGCCACTTCGCTTCCAGCGTCGCGCGGTCGGGGACAATTTCACTTTGGTCGGAAGCCCAGGCCGCGAGCCGGCTGCCGCGCGGACGGCTTTTGAAATATTTTTCCGATTCCGCGACGGGCAGTTTCGTGACCAATCCCACTACGCAGACCTGACGTTCCAAGTCCGGCCAGAAAAAAGTCAGCGCCGCGTTCGGGTTCTCCGCCAGTTCACGGCCCTTGCGGCTGTCGTAGTTTGTGAAAAAAACAAAGCCGCGCTCGTCCACCGCTTTCAACAATACCGTGCGCGTCGAGGATTTGCCGCTTTTGTCCGCTGTCGCGAGCGTCATCGCGTTGATGTCGGCGGGACGATGATTGCGGATCGCGCTCCAGAGTTTGCAGAGCGCGATGCCGATTTTCCGCCAGCGGCTCTGCGACTGTTCGCCCGTCGCGTCGCGGAACCACGACTCAAACTGCGCGATGGGATTTGCCTCCAACGCCGCGCGGTCGAGCGCGCTGCGCCGGTAATCTTCGCGGAAATCAGACAGGTTCATGTCACATTGCGCGGAACGCGGTCAGACCGAGGATCAAAACGAACGCCGCAAACGCCAGCCGCATGCCGCTCAACAGCCGCGTGCGCGCTTCGGATGCCGTCGCCCAGGCCAGGATGTCGCGCAGTTTCCATGGCGTGATGGTGAACCAGATGCCCAGCACCACGAACACATAAGCCCACGCCTGGATGACCACCACGAACGGCGATTCGCCCAGATGCGGACGCCCGGTGTCCACCATCAGTTTCCCCAGCAGCAACAGCACCACCGCCAGCCCGCGCACCGCGAGAAAATCCTGCACGAAAATGCACGACAAAATTCCCACCGCCGCGAAGGCGATCATCATCATCGGCTTGTAGGCCGAGAAATCCGCGATCGGCTCCGCGTTGACGATCCACAGGAACCACGCCGTGCCGAGTAGCATGAGCGCGATGCCGAGCGGCAGATTGCGCGGAAATTTTTTGACGGCGGCGGCGAGCTGCGCCGGTTTGGTCAAGCCATAAACCTGCGGCAACCCCATGCCGAGGCCGAGCAAAATGGACAAAAGTGAAAGTCTCATGCGCGGAAATTAAACCACGAATCCACACGAATGGACACGAAGAAAATGAATCCGTTCATTCTCGACGGTAGATGATGGCCGTTTGCAAACGCCGGTAAAACTACGCGCTGGCTTGCCAACCTCTAAAATGTTTTTCGGACAGTTCTCGAAATTCTTTTTGGAATGGCTTCTCAATCCATTGATAGGTGAGTTGGGAAATGAATAACACCAATGCAATTGCCAGAAATGTATTTTGCGATTTCAATACATAAGAAGACCATCAGACAAAATAGATGAAGAGGATACAGCCGGCCAAATCGCAAAAACATGAAATGCCCCACGTCCTTGGCGTTCCTAATTTTTTGGCCGTAGTTGAAGCAGATGACAAATCCAGAGAGCACAAAAAATAAATCCACCATCAAATAACCGTTGCGGAAAAATAGGAGTGTCGTCAGCGGATTCGCCCATTTGATATGGAGAAAAACCACTATCAACGCCGCCATACCGCGCAAAGATTCCAACCCACCGAAGAAATTTTTATTGTTTGGATTCATTAGGATGCCAGCAAAAAAGCATCACAAATTCACCACTGCCGGGTCGCCATAAAGCGTGAAGGAGCCGGTGCGCTCGATCTTCACGTCCATGAGCTGCCCCTGATGTCGGGCGCTGCCGTCGAACAGCACGATGCGATTGCAGCGCGTGCGGCCGGTGTAGCGCGCCGCATTTTTCTTGCTCGGACCTTCGACGAGAATCTCCACCTGCCGCCCGATGAAGCCGTCGTATTTGCGCGCGGCGATTTCGTTCACCAAATCCAGCAGGCGATGATTGCGTTCCTCGCGAATCTCTTGCGGAACTTGATTAGGCATTTCGGCGGCGGGCGTGTCGCGGCGCGGCGAGTATTTGAAAATGTAGGCGTTGTCGAATTGCACTTCGCGCGCAAGCGACAGCGTCAGTTCAAAATCTTCTTCAGTTTCGCCAGGAAAGCCGACGATGATGTCCGTGGTGATGCCGATGCCCGGCTTGGCGTGGCGGAGTTTCTCAACGATGCTGAAAAATTTTTCGCGCGTATAGCCGCGGTGCATCAATTTCAAGATGCGGTCGCTGCCGCTTTGCAACGGAATGTGCGCGCTCTCGCACAACTTCGGCAGCCGCGCGTAAGCTTCGACCAGATCGTCGCCGTAACCTTTCGGATGCGGCGAGGTGAAGCGGATGCGTTCAAGTCCGTCAATCTCGTGGACGGCGTCGAGCAGTTGGACAAAAGCGGATTTGTCGTTTTGACTTGGGATGTCGCGTTTGCCGAAGCTCGTCACAATCTGGCCGAGCAAAGTGATTTCGCGCACGCCGCGCGCGACGAGTTCGCGGCATTCGGCGACAATGTCAGGAATGGTGCGGCTGCGTTCCTCACCGCGCGTGTAAGGCACGATGCAGAAGGTGCAGTATTGATTGCAGCCTTGCATGATGCTGACGAACGCGGACACGGAAGTCTTGGCGCTACCATTGAGCAGATGTTCGCGGATGGTCGCCTCGCTTTTTTCTTCGGCGTCAACGTCCACAATTTTTTCGCGACGACCGGAAATGATTTCATCCAGATATTCCGCCGTGCGATGAAATTTTTGCGTGCCGAGAACCAAATCCACATCCGGCAATTTCTCGATGAGTTCCTTGCCGCGGCTTTGCGCCATGCAGCCCATGTAACCGAAAATTTGGCCGGGCCGGTCTTTTTTCGCGTTGCCGACAAGATTTTTCATCTTGTTGATGGCCTTCTGCTCGGCAAAGTCGCGCACGCTGCAAGTGTTCAACAAAACCACATCGGCATTTGCCTCTGATTTCGCGAGCGAATAGCCCTTGGCGACGAGTTGGGCGGCGACGGCTTCGCTGTCGCGCTCGTTCATCTGGCAGCCGTAAGTTTTTATGAAAACGCTGGGCATTTTTTCAGGACAGCCAAAATACGCCGTCCGCGCGCCTTTGAAAAGCCGAATCGTTTTGAGGCGAGCAACTCGCTTGCAGGCGCGCGGCAATTTTGTATGCTCCTCGGACTGGCAAGTGACCTGCTTTATTATTTCAGGTGAAAGCAGGCCGCATTATGGAATCAGCATCGTTGAAAATTTTGTTCATCGGGGGTGACGAGCCGTTCGCGCGCACGGTCGCCGAAATGTTGGGCGGGGCAAATGAGCTTGTCACCGCGCCGGCGATGGACGCCGCCCTGGCCGGACTTTCAGGGAATGCGTTTCACGCTATTTTATTTGCGCTTCCGGCGGCGGACAAGGACGGTCTGTTGCAGGTCGGACTGTTGTCCGTCAAAAAACCCCGGCTGCCGATCATCGTTTTGGGCCCGGCAAGTGACGAAGCGTTCGCCGCAGAAATTGTCCGGGCGGGCGCGCAAGATTATCTGGTGAGGGATGAAATCGAGGCGCACCGGTTGCGGCGCGACATTCGTTGCGCGATGGAACGCCAGCACGAACGCAACGCGTTGATCGAGGAGAAGGATAATTATTACGGCGTGTTCGACCATCTCGTGGAAGGCGTTTTCCGCACGACGCCGGACGGGCATTATTTGCTGGCGAACATCGCGCTGGCCAAGATTTACGGCTACGAGTCGCCGGTGGAACTGATGGCGAGCATCACGGACATCGCCCACCGGCTTTACGTCGAGCCGGGGCGGCGCGAGGAATTCGTCCAGTTGATGCAGGCCAACGACACGATCACCGGCTTCGAGTCGAAGATTTATCGCAAGGACGAAACGATCATCTGGATTTCCGAAAACTGCCGGGCCGTGCGCGACGCGCAGGGCAATATTCTTTATTACGAAGGCACCGTCGAGGACATCACCGAGCGCAAGCACGCCGAGGAGCAGATTCTCCGGACAACCGCCGAACTGTCCCGCAGCCGCGAGGAACTGCGCGCCTCCGAGGCGCTTTACCATTCGCTCGTGGAAACAATGCCGCAAAACATCTTCCGCAAGGATTTGCTGGGGCGTTACACGTTTGCGAACCGGCAATTTTGCAAAACGCTTGGCAAGAGCTACGAAGAAGTCATCGGCAAAACCATAGCGGATTTTCTTCGCCCGGACGCGGCCGCCCTCCGGACGGAGGATGACCAGCGGACCATCACCAGCGGCAAGCCGTTTGAAACCGTCGAGCAGAGCATTTTCAGCAGCGAACCGGCTTACATTCAGGTCGTCAAGATCCCCATTTTTGACGCCAACGGCAAAGTCACCGGAATACAGGGGATGTTCTGGGACATAACGGAACAAAAGCTCGCCGCTGAAAAAATCCGCCAGGCCAACGCCGAGCTTTCCCGCAGCCGCGAGGAATTGCGCGCCAAAAACCAGCTCATGGAGGACAACCTCCACATGGCGCGCGAAATCCAGCTCACGATGCTGCCGCAGCAATATCCGGTGTTTCCGAAAAATGTCCCGGCGGAGCAAAGCGCGTTTCAATTCACCCACCGCTACCAGCCGGCCGAGGCGGTCAGCGGCGATTTTTTCAGCGTCACGCAGATTTCCGACGCCGAGGTCGGCGTGTTCATCTGCGACGTGGCCGGGCACGGCGTGCGCGCCGCGCTCGTCACCGCCATGATCCGCGCGCTGGCCGAGGAATTAAAGCCGCTCGCGCGCGAGCCGGGATATTTTTTGCGGAAACTGAATTCGGATTTGAGCAACATCCTCAAGAGCACCGGCTCGCCGATGCTCACGACCGCGTTTTACTTTGTCGCCAACTGGCAGACCGGTGCCGTGCGTTTTGCCAACGCCGGGCACCCGAAGCCGCTGGTGCTGCGCCGCTCGCAAAATCGCATTGAGCCGCTGGCCAACGAATGCGGCCACGGCCAGCCCGCGCTCGGCCTGTTTGAAGAACCGCCCTACGAAACAAGCGAAGCCGTCCTTAACCCCGGCGATCTCGTCATGCTGTTCACCGACGGCCTTTACGAAGTGCAGGGGGCGAATGAAGAATTGTATTCGCAACAGCGGTTGCTCGTGGACATGCAAAGCCACTTCGGCGAACCCGCCGGGAAATTGTTCGACCATCTGCTGGCAACCATCCGCGCCTTTTCCACCGACCGCCAGTTCGAGGATGACGTCTGCCTCGTCGGCATGGAATTCGCCGGCAAACCGGCGCAGAAAAAATCGTAGCCTTCAAACACATTCCCTTTTGAATTCCGTGGGGTGTTCACCCCATTGTTGTTTGCGTCCATGGGGTCATAATTATTTTCAGGCTTAAAACCTGCCGCCAATGTCGCCGCTGGTCAAAGCTGGAAATGATTATGCAAACCCTGCAAATATGTGACGCGCCGAATGAGGTGATGAAGCCCGCCGTTGAAAAGAAGTCGCCGCCGGTGGTTCATGGCGCTTGTGTTTCACCATTCACATTTTCGCAAGTGATGCAATTTGCCGGCACGGATTCATTCAATTCACTCACTTCGCCCCTTCCGTTCAAAAACCATGCCCGGCACGACAACCGCAGGTTCCTGATGTAAAACCTGCGGTCAGGCCTGTCACTCGGCGATGAATTTTATCACGCGGGATTTTTCGGAACGCTTGCGCTGGTTCTCATCGAGAATTTTTTTCCGCAAACGCAAATTTTTCGGCGTCGCTTCGACGTATTCGTCCACGTCAATATATTCAAGTGCGCGTTCCAGGCTTAATTTCAACGGCGAATTCAATTGAATGCCTTTGCCGTCGCCCTGCGAGCGCATATTTGTCAGGCGTTTTTCTTTGACTGGATTTACCGGAATGTCATTTTCGCGCGCGTTTTCGCCGACAATCATGCCGACATAAACATTGTCGCCCGGCTCGATCATCAAACGTCCGCGCTCCTGCACCATGTTCAACGCGTAACTCGTCGCCTCGCCGGAATCCATTGAAACCAGCGAACCGTTTTTGCGCGCGGCGATTTCACCTCGGTCTTCGCCGTATTCGTAGAACAAATGGCTCATCACGCCCATGCCTTTCGTCGAGTTGACGAGGTCGGTTTCAAAACCAATCAGCCCGCGCATCGGCACGAGCGCCTCGACGGAGACTTGGTTGCCGACGTGGTTCATGTTCGTGATCTGCGCCTTGCGACCGGAAAGATTTTCCATGATCGTGCCAAGGTTTTCGCTCGGAACTTCGACGAACAATTTTTCAATCGGTTCCAGCGGATTGCCGGTCTTGGGATCTTTTTTCCAGAGCACTTCGGGACGCGAGACCAAAACTTCGTAACCTTCGCGGCGCATTTGTTCGACCAGAATCGCAATCTGCATTTCGCCGCGACCGCTGACCGCGAAAATTTTCGGATCGCTCGTCTGCGCGATTCGCAACGCGACATTCGTGCGGATTTCCTTCACCAGCCGGTCCCAAATGTGACGCGCAGTAACTAATTTTCCATCTTGTCCCGCGAGCGGACTGTCGTTGACGGCGAATTCCATCTGGATCGTCGGCGGGTCTATCGGAATGTAAGGCAGCATCTCGCGCGCTTCGGAATCGCAAATCGTTTCGCCGATAAACACATCCTCGAACCCGGTGAGACCGACGATGTCGCCTGCGTGCGCTTCCTGAACTTCGATCCGTTTCATTCCCTCGAAATGGAAAATCGCGGTGATTTTGTTTTTGGAAATTTTCCCGTGACCGTGGCGGCAGATCGCCGGGTCGCCGAGCTTGACCTTGCCCTCGTAAATTTTTCCAAACGCGATACGGCCGAGATAATCGCTGTAATCCAGATTCGCCACGAGCAATTGAAAGCCGTCGCCCGCCTTCGCGCGCGGCGGCGGAATGTGCTTCGTGATCGCCTCGAACAACGGCTCCATCGTGCCGGTGACATGACTGAGGTCCGTTTTCGCATAGCCTTGCTTGGCCGAGGCGTAGATGAACGGAAAATCCAGTTGCTCGTCCGTCGCGTTGAGCGACATGAACAATTCAAAAACCTGGTCGAGAACTTTTTTCGGGTTCGCGTTCTCGCGGTCAATCTTGTTGATGACCACGATCGGCTTCGCGCCAGCTTCGAGAGCCTTGCGCAAAACGAAGCGCGTCTGCGCCTGCGGGCCTTCGGCGGAATCCACCACGAGCAGCACGCCGTCAATCATGTTCATGATGCGCTCGACCTCGCCGCCGAAATCCGCGTGTCCGGGCGTGTCCACGATGTTGATGTGAAAATTCTTGTATTTGAACGCGGCGTTCTTGGCGCGGATGGTGATGCCCTTTTCCTTTTCCAAATCCATCGAATCCATCAGGCGCTCCTCCGACGACTCATGCTGGTTGGCGCGAAACGTGCCCGACTGCTTGAGCAGACAGTCCACGAGCGTCGTCTTGCCGTGGTCAACGTGCGCGATGATCGCAATGTTTCTAATGTGCTGCATAAATTTTGAAACCGAGCCGGATAGTCTGCCTTGCGGAATGAAAAGGTCAAGCTGCGTCTACGGGAAAAATGAATTGTTGCGCTTCTGTCGGAGCAAATCTAGCAAAGGCCGGAATATGCCGCGCCGACGGGGTGGAGGAATTTTTGGTTTGGGTTTCTACAAAGATGGCGCGCCTACGGCGCTGGGAAATTTAAGAGAAAAGTGGCGCGCTTAATTGCTTCGGATACTTGGCGATGAACTGAATGGTGCGCAAAATTGTGAAGTGTTCAGGAATCGCGTTATTGATTAAATCACGTTTTCGAATTTCGGTAATAATTTCAGATAGCAATTCATGTATGAGAACAATTTTCGCTCCGCCGATAATTTGATAGGTTTCTTTACTGGCATAAACCAACAGCGCTCGCTGATCAATCTCTGGAGGTAATTCGAAGCCATCAAATATTTTTGGAATGTGTTTTCGACCTGCTTCAAACTTTTTGCGAAATCGCTGCTCCCGTTTATGCCATGGATGACAATCCATTGATGGTTCAATATGAAGAATGTGTTTTGTCTTTGGGTGAAAAGCCACAATATCTAGTTCGCATTCATAACCGCCATTTGAACGACGGCCAACTAACACATTTTGTCGCACGAAATATCCAGAAAATTGATACCATTCTGCGAGAAGTTGTTCGAGATAATTACTGGCCATAAAATTAAGCCATTGCAATTTCCGTTTCGCAATTTTCTTTTCCGCAGCCGCAGCCGGTTTCTTCCTGATCGCTGAAATCGTGGCTGTCCCAGTTCGGGTCGAGGCCGAGGTCTTTGAGCATCTGGAGATCTTTTTCGACGGGCTGGTTCAGCGTGGTGAGATAGTTGCCGACCATCAGCGCGCTCGCGCCGGCCATGAAGATCATGCTTTGCGCGTCGCGCAGGTTCACCGTGCGGCCGCCGGCGATCATGATTTCCTGTCGCGGCAAAATGAAACGGAAGCACGCGATGGTCTTCAAAATTTCCATGACGGGCAGGGGATCGAGCTTGGCGAACGGCGTGCCGGGGATCGGATTGAGGATGTTCACGGGCACGACGTTCGCGCCGATGGCTTTCAATTCAAACGCGAGATCGCAGCGGTCGGCGCGCGTCTCGCCCATGCCGATGATGCCGCCGGAACAAATCTTGATGCCGGCCTTTTTCAGATAGCCGATGGTTTCGAGCCGGTCGTCGAACGTGTGCGTGGTGCAGGTCTTCGGGAAAAAGCGGCGCGAGCTTTCGAGGTTGTGGCCGTAGCATTCGAGGCCGGCTTCCTTCAAACGATTCGCAACTTCCTGTTTCTTGATGATGCCGAGCGAGGCGTCGGGGCGCGTCTTGCCGCCGGCCTTCAATTCACGGATGCGGTCGCAGACTTCGTCAAGCATCGGCCCTTCGTTCAGCCCTTTCCACGCAGCCACGAGGCCGACAGCCGTGACAGAATTTTTATTCGCTTCGTCGGCAGCTTCAGTCACCGGTTCGGGTTCGATGAATCCATATTTCGGCGAGCCGGTCTGATAATGCGACGACTGCGAGCAGAAGCTGCAATTCTCCGAGCACGCACCGGCTTTGGCGTTGACGATGGAACAGAGATGGATTTTGTTTCCTTTGTAATGCTCGCGGATACGGTTGGCCCACGACAACAAATCCAAAATGTCAGCGGACGTTTCTAAATTAAAAAGCCACGACGCTTCGTCACGCGTGATATGCGCGCCGCCCAAAACGCGCTGGCCGAGCGTGGAAAGTTTCTGGTGGTTCGTCGCGTCAACTGGTTTCGCTGTCATGGTTGACAGCATAGAACGCGGGGGAAAATCCGCAAGCGCGGTATTTGGATTGATCCACCAATGACAAGGCTTCCAAAAGTAAGGCGCGCGTTTTTAATCAATCACCTTGCCGAGGATGTTCTGGCGCGGGACGGCGCCGAAGGTGCGGCTGTCGGTGCTGTTGTTGCGGTTGTCGCCCATGACGAAAAATTCGCCTTTGCCCATGACGAAAAATTCGCTTTCATTTTTTTCGTAGGCGTAGGTCGGCGTCTTGTCCGGCAGATAGGGTTCGTCCAGCAGTTTGCCGTTCAAATAGACTTTGCCGTGATCGAGATAAATAGATTGTCCCGGCATGGCGATGATGCGTTTGACCAGCAATGTGTTATCCCGCGGGTCTTTCAGGGCGACAATATCACACGGATGCGGTTCGCTCTTGATGTAAGCGAACCGGTTTAACCAATATGATCCGGAATTTTCCAGCGCAGGCAGCATGCTTTGGCCATCCACTTGAACCGATTGAAAAACAAAATGAGTTATCACCAAATAACTCGCCATCCCCAAACTGGCCAGGACCGCCACCAGCCAGCATTGCCTCAAAAACCATAATGACCACGAAAGCAATAATCGGAAGTTTTTAACCAAACCATCTGTGGGATGAGAACCTAATTTGAAATTTGCCGGATGTGTCATACGTCTCCAATTTTGCAGTCTCCGCCTTTTGTTAATACAATTTCAGACTGTCTATATTTAAGACAGGTTGGCTGTTTTCGCAAAAAAAAACTTAATATATTTTTGCGTAGCGTAAGATGTTTTATTTTAAGCGCTTAATTGATTTGATTTGGGTGCGAAACCCAAGTTGCGCCAATTGGCATTGCGTCAACGCCCATTTTGAGACAGCAGGACTTCACTGGCGGTGATTTTCGGAATTATGTGATTACTGTGGTGGCGGAGGAGCTTTTGACGGAATTGTCGCATTCAAGTAGATGGCGAGTGAGGCGATTTGCATATCGTTGAGCGGGCCGCCTTCGGCAGTGCAAAACGCAGGCATGAGCGAGCCGGGTTTGCCGTGCATGATCCATGTCTGCCAGAAATCCACATTGGTCGGCGTTTTGATGGCGTGCAAATCAGGCACCATCGTCGCGCGATGTTCGGCTTCGTGGCAGACGGCGCAAACGGCGTTGAAAAGCGCCGGGCCGTATTTGCCTTCAGCCGGTTTTGCGTGGCACGTCGCGCAATCGTTTTTGAAAACAGCCTGCCGGTCCACCTTGGCGGCGGCGAGGCCGCGCGCGCGATCCGCGTCGGTCATCATCGGAATCACCGGCGGCAAAATGTTGATCCGCAGCATGAGCGTTTTGCTGCCCTTGTCCGTCGAGACGTTGACAGTTTTGAACACTGTGCCGCTTTTTCCGGCGAGATTCACGGTAAGGGGAATCTGTCCGCTCGCGCCGGCTGCGACGATCCACGGCAGCGGCGGCAATTGCGCCGTGGTGCAACCGCACGACGGTTTGACTTTAACAATGGCGACGTTGCCGGGCGAAATGTTCGTGAAACTGAAGGTGAAATGCGCCTGCGGTTGATCGGCGGCGGCGTCCGTGGCTTTCGTCAATTCATCCCACGCAAACACGCCCTCCGGCAACGGGTCGTTCGCGTGCGTCATGTCTGGGACATAAACCGCCGATGTGGCGGCAACCGTCGGCGTGGTGGCGACCGGCGGCGGTGCGTTGATTGCCGGTTGAACCGGTTGCGGCATCGGCGTGCTGATGGTTGTTTGCGCTACCGGCTTGGGCTTTTCAGTTTTGGTGGCACAGCCGAATCCTAGAAAAAAGACGGCGACACTGAGTAACGGAACCGCAACCCAATAACGAATGACATTCATAAATGGCTATCCAAGCTTAATTGACGGGCGAATGTTTAGCCAGAGATAAACTATAACCGGTTCAACGCGCTCAACACGGCCTTGACCGACGCGAGTTCGATGTTCGTGTCCACGCCCGCACCCCAGCGCATTTTGCCGTCGGCAGTTTTAATCTGGATGTAGGAAATGGCCGCCGCTGTTTCGCCGGAACTCAACGCATGCTCGCTGTAATTGGAGATTTCAAAACGCGGAGCGTATGAAATCTGGCAAATGCCGTTAACCAGCGCAGCCAAAGGCCCGTTGCCATTGCCATTTATTCCAGTTTGAACTCCGTTGTAATACAGACTTCCCTGACAATTGACCTTTCCATTCTTACTATAAGTAGAGAAGTTTTCGATTCTCCACGGCTCGTCACGCTCGACATATTCCTTCCAAAACATCGCCTTCAACTCCGCGCCGGAAACCTCGCGGCCAAGTTTGTCCACCGCGTCGTTCGCAATCGGGCCGAACTCGCGCTGCATATCTTTGGGCAATTCGATTCCAAACTCACTTTCGAGCAGATACGCGACGCCGCCTTTGCCGGATTGAGAATTCACGCGGATGACTTCGCGGTATTCGCGCCCGATGTCTGTCGGGTCAATCGTCAAATAGGGAACGTCCCAATGCTCGCGATTTTTATTTTCCCATTCGGCGAGACCTTTTTTGATCGCGTCCTGATGTGAGCCGCTGAACGCGGTGAAAACCAGTTCGCCCGCATAAGGCTGGCGCGGCGGGACAGTCATGCCGGTGCAGCGCTCATAAACTTCGATGAGCGAATTGAGATTTGAAAAATCCAACTGCGGATCAATGCCGTGTTGATAAAGATTCAACGCGACAGTCACGATGTCCAAATTGCCCGTGCGCTCGCCGTTGCCGAACAAAGTTCCTTCGACGCGATCTGCGCCCGCGAGCAAACCGAGTTCCGTCGCCGCGACGCCGGTGCAACGGTCATTGTGCGTGTGCAAACTGATGATGAGCGACTCGCGGTTCTTGATGTTCCGGCACATCCATTCGATTTGATCCGCATAAACATTGGGCATCGCGACTTCGACCGTGTCCGGCAAATTCAAAATCATTTTGCGCTGCGTCGTCGGCTGCCACACATCCATGACGGCTTCGGAAATTTCTTTCGCGTATTCCACTTCCGTCATGCTGAAACTTTCCGGCGAATACTGGAGCATGACTTTCGTGCCTTTGAGTTTCGGCAAACGGTCTTTGATCCATTGCGCGCCGCGCACGGCGACCTCGACGATTTCCTTTTTCGATTTTCCGAAAACGACGCGGCGTTGCGCGGGCGAAGTGGAATTATACAAATGAATGATGGCCTTCTTCGCGCCGACGAGCGACTCGACGGTGCGTTCGATCAAATCCTCGCGCGCCTGCACGAGCACCTGCAACCACACGTCGTCCGGCGCGTGGCCTTTCTCGATGAGCAAACGGTTGAAGGCGAATTCCGTGTTCGACGCCGACGGAAAGCCGACCTCGATTTCCTTGAAACCGGTCTTCACGAGCGTCTGGAACAACTCCAATTTTTGCGACACGTTCATCGGCACGGCGAGCGCCTGGTTGCCGTCGCGCAAATCCACGCTGCACCAGCGCGGCGCGTGCGTGAGCGTGCGCGCAGGCCATTGACGGTCGGCCAATTTCGGCGCGTGTTGAAACGGCTGATATTTTTTCGACGGATCTTTTTGCATGGTCGTGTGCTTTCTAATTATTGCCGTCCGGCGATGAAGTTAAAACAAAAAACCCACCGCCGTCTGGCAGTGGGTTGATAAATTTCGTGAACGAATCAAAACCCGACTGCCGCGCTGGTCAGCAGCGCGTTCGTAAGCAGCAGGTTTAAGTTTTGATTCACGCTCTGAAAATAAAGGCGATTTGCGTTTACGTCAAATATTTACTTGCTCAGCCAATAAACGCCGCATGCACCGCCTTCGTCGCCGCCTCGCCTTTCGCCAGATCAATGACGACGGAAATCTTTATTTCGCTCGTTGAAATCATGTCAATATTCACGCCGGCTTGCGCGAGCGTTTCAAACAGTTTTCCGGCCACGCCCGTGTGCGATTTCATGCCGACGCCGACAATCGAAAGTTTTCCAATTTTTTCCGCGACGATTAAATCTTTGTAGGCGATTTCTTTTTTCAAACCTTCAATGACTTTTTGCGCTTTCAACAAATCCGGTTTGTCCGTTGTGAATGTCAAATCGGTCGCGGGCACGCCGCTGCCATGGCTGATGTTCTGGACGATCATGTCCACGTTCACGGTCGCGTCGCCGAGCGCCTTGAAAATTTTCGCCGCCACGCCGGGCTTGTCCGGCACGCCGACGAGCGTGACCTTGGCCTGATTTTTGTCGAGCGCGACGCCGCGCACGACGACGCCTTCCATGCTTTTGGTTTCTTCTTTCACAATCGTTCCTGGGTTTTCGTTTAGGCTGCTGCGGACTTCAAACACGACGCCGAATTTTTTGGCAAATTCAACCGAGCGGCTTTGCATCACCTTCGCGCCGAGGCTGGCGAGTTCGAGCATTTCGTCGTAGGAAATTTCCGAAAGCTTGTTCGCGTTCGGCACGAGGCGCGGGTCGGCGGTGTAAACGCCGTCAACGTCCGTGTAAATCTGGCAAAGGTCGGCCTTGAGCGCGGCGGCGAGCGCAATCGCCGTCAAATCCGAACCGCCGCGGCCGAGCGTCGTGATCTGGCCGTCCTGCGTTTCGCCCTGAAAACCGGCGACGATGACGACGTTGCCCGCGTCAAGCAGTTCATGGACTTTTTTCGGCGTGATGTTGTGGATTTTCGCCTTCGTGTGAACCACGTCGGTGACGATGCCCGCCTGCGCGCCGGTGAGTGATACGGCGGGGATGTTCAACGCGTGCAGCGCGATGGCCGCGAGTGCAATGGTCTGCTGTTCGCCGGTCGCGAGAAGCATATCCATCTCGCGTTCGCTCGGCAGCGGCGCGATGTCCTTGGCGAGCTTAATGAGGCCGTCGGTCACGCCGCTCATCGCGGAGACGACGACGACGATCTTGTCGCCCGACGCATGATATTTTGCCACGCGGGCCGCGACATTCTTGATGCGGTCGGTGTTGCCCACCGAAGTGCCGCCGTATTTTTGGACGATCAGAGCCATGTTAAATTTTCGGGAACGTAGAGAATGCCATAAATGCGTTGGCAATCAAGCCGCGTGACGTTTGATGAGGTAGTCGCGAAACTTTCCATAATCCGCGCCCATGCGGTCGAAATCTTCCGGCAACTGGATGGCGGCGGTCATCGCGGGCGGAACGTCAGGCGCGAAGCCGATGGTCTTTTCAATTTCTTCCGGGAACTTCGCCGGGTTCGCGGTTTCAAGAATCACGGCGGGCAGACCGTTGAGCGGTTCGGATTCCAGCCAGTCTTGAAAGCCGCGCCAAGCGACCGCGCCGTGCGCTTCGAGCAGCAATCCGTATTTGTTCCAGACTTCGCGGATCGTCTCGCGCGTGCGCTGGTCGGAGATCGAACTGGAAAATAGATCGCGGCGCATCGCGGCGAGGTCGGGCTGCTGATGAATTTTGCCCGTCTCGTCCATGCGCCCGCCATAAACCGCCACGAGCCGCGCGAGATTGCTCGGATGGCCGACGTTCATCGCGTTGGAAACAGAATTGCGTGAAGGTGAAATTTTTTCGTAATGACCGCTTGTAAGGAATTTTGGGAACGCATCGTTGTCATTGACCGACGCGATGATTTTTTTCACCGGCAAACCCATCTGCCGCGCGACGACCGCGCCCATCATGTCGCCGAAATTTCCGCTCGGCACGGAGAACACAATCGGTTCGCCCGGCTTCGCCAAGCGCGACGCGGCGTAAAAATAATAAATGCTCTGCGGCAGCAGACGTCCGATGTTGATGGAATTTGCGGACGACAGCGGAATGTGTTTCAGCGACGGATCGGCGAAGGCTTGTTTCACCATCGCCTGGCAGTCGTCGAACTTGCCGTCAATCGCCACGGTGCGGACGTTGCCGGTCAGCGTGGTCATCAACTTGCGCTGGCTCAAGCTGATTTCATCCATCTGGAAACAGAACGATGACGCGGATGCCGGGAACATTGTGAAATGCGTGCGCCACCGCTGCGCCGGTGTCGCCGCTCGTCGCAGTGAGAATCGTGAGTTGCTTGCCGTCCTCCTGCAAAAATCTTCCCAGCAGCCGCGCCATCATTTGCGCGGCAAAATCCTTGAACGACGCGGTTGGGCCTTGATCCAGTCGCATCACGACGACGCGGTCATAAACTTTTTCAAGCGGGATTTCAAAATTGTAAGCGTCGCGGCAAATCGCGGCGAGCACATCGGACGGATATGATGCCGTCGGTGTATTTTGACAAGACGCGAAAGGCGATTTCGTGATACGACAACTTTGCGAACGCGGAAATTTCATCGGACGTGAGCTGCGGAAATTTTTCAGGAAAATACAGCCCGCGATCCGGCGCTTGGCCGGCCAGCATCGCCTCGCGCAGGCTGACTGCGGGCGATTGGCCGTTGGTAGATGAAAATAAAAGCGGCATGGGAAATTTACGGGTTGCGCGAAGCTTTCTTCACTCAAAATTTTCCACCCGAATCATCACCGGTTTGCTTTTGATGACCGGCAGCCTGCCGATTTTTTTCAACGCGCCGCTCACCGCGCCGTTGGTCGCGTAGTGCAGCATGAAAATCAACGGCACGCCTTCGCCTTCGTGACCTTCGGGTTGGATCACGGATGAGATGCCGATTTTTGCCGCGCCGAAAATCGCCGCGATTTTCGCGAGCGTGCCGGGACGGTCAATGACATTGAGCCGCACAAAATACTGCGAGACGACGTCTTCAATCGGCACGACCGCGCCGGAACATTCGTGCGGCACGAACGGCGGCAGGCGATGTTTGTTGGCGAATTTCAAATCGAGCGCGGCGTCGGCCAGATCGCTCAAGACCGCGCTGGCAGTTGCATCCTTGCCCGCGCCGCGTCCGTAAAAAAGAGAATCACCGACAACGTCGCCGCGAACGAAGACGGCGTTGAATGCATAATTCACGCTCGCGAGAACGTGCGCATTTGGAATCAAAGTCGGATAAACCGAAACCTGCACACGGCACGCGCCTTCAATTTTTTTGACGATGCCGAGCAACTTAATCGTATAGCCGAGTTCGCCCGCGAACTTGATGTCGAGCGCGCTGACATGGCGGATGCCTTCGACGTGGATTTTTTTTGGATTCACCCAAAAGCCGTGCGCGAGCGACGCAAGAATTCCGATCTTGTGCGCGGCGTCGTGGCCGTCAATGTCTAGGTCGGGCGGCGTCTCGGCGTAACCCAATTTCTGCGCGTCGGCGAGAACCTCGGCGAAGTCCGCGCCTTCAAGTTTCATGCGCGTTAAAATATAATTGCAGGTGCCGTTGACGATGCCGTAAAGCGCATTGATGCGATTGCCGACAAAACCTTCGCGCAACGATTTGATGATGGGAATGCCGCCGCAAACGCTGGCTTCGTAATAAAGATTCGCGCCGTATTTTTTTGCCGCCGCAAAAAGTTCCTCGCCGTGCGCGGAAATCAACGCCTTATTTGCCGTAACAACCGGTTTGCCGAGTTTAAGTGCGGTCAAAACAATTTCACGCGCGACGGTCGTGCCGCCGACGAGTTCGGCGACGATTTGAATTTTTGAATCGTCAACAACTTCGCGCCAATTTTCTGTCAGTAAATTATTGGGAATTTTTACCGCGCGATTTTTTTTGAGTGAACGCACGGCGATTTTTTGAACGCGGACACGGATGCCAATGCGCGACGACAATAAATCTCCGTTCCGTTGGAGCGCGTCAAACACGCCGCCGCCAACAGTTCCGCCGCCGATGATGCCGAGGTTCACTTGCTGCATGAGGCGCACAGCTTGCCGCGAAAAAGAGCAGGGGACAATTCAATTTTGAACTGTTGATGGGCACCGGCTATTGCGTTGACGGAACGGCGGAAGTTTTTGTGAGTAGCAATTTCCAGCATTGCCGCCATCCGAGGAAAAACAGCAAGACGACTCCAAAATGGGCGAGCGTGACACCGGCCAGAAATTTCAAATCGGCGTCGGAATCGGAAACGGCGACGGTGTCCGGCGCGAGGAAGGAAAGTTTCGCGAGCGCCGAGTTCGAGAATACTCCGCCGAGGATGAACGGCAATATGCACAGCACAAAAAGCCACAGCGCGACGAAGCCGAGCGCGCGGCGTTTGTGGCGCAGGCGGCAGAATTCCAGTAGCAGCGAAAACATCAGGAAGAAAATGAACAGGTTGGCGGAGGCGAGCAGCCAGACGATTTCCTTGTCGCCGAAGGAGGAAGTGAATTGCGTCAGCGAGGCGATTGCGGCGACGGCGGCAAGCGCGAGCGCGAGTGAAACCGCGCTGCGCGAAAAAATCATTTGCAGGTTTCCGTCGCCTGCGCGCAAAGCCTCGACGCGGACGCGTTCGGGCAGCGGGCTGGCGAAGGCGAGGATTAAAACGCCCAGCAAAATCGTTCCGCCATGGGTGACCGCGAGCAAAGAGTCATTGGGGTAGTTGTGATATGTGTGAGGATTTTGTGCGGCTCCAAAATCACCGTGCCACGTTTTCCAGATAAGCGCATGTTGCGAGACAATCAACAACGCAAAAATAGCAATGGCTTCCCAGCGCAGCAACAGCGGTTGGAATGGATTCGCCGTTTTGCGGACGGCGGCGCGCCATAGAAAAATTCCCAGGACAAATTGAAGCGCGAGGCTCAAGAGGATCGGCGGAACAGAAATTCCGAAAATTTCCGGCCAGCCGCTCCAGTCGCGGTCGGAATTGTTTTCATCACTGAAAAGATTCACGACTCCGTAAATCGGCAGCAGAAAATTTATGACGGTGAATTTGGAGAACGAAAGCGACGGCATGCAAAAAAAGAAAAACGCACCGACCATCAGGATTCCGGCTTGCGGTTTTTGAAACGCCATCCCGACGAGCGATGCCAGCAGTCCGAAAAACAGCGCGGTGCTAAAAATCAAAATTTGCGTTCCCGGCCAAAGCGCGAGCGGCAATTTCGCCAGCACGCAGATGACGAGCCCGATTCCGGCAAGAATCGCGGCCATGTAAAATTCGCGCAGCGGCGAGCCGAGCCAGTAGCCGGAGACGATTTGCGCGGGCTTGAGCGGCGTGAGGCAGTTGCTGTCCCAGAGCCCGGCCTTGCGTTCCTCGGCCAGTGTGCGCGAAATTTTGCTGAACCCGCCGATGACGAGCACGAGGATTTCAACCCCAATGATCCAGCCGTAAAAAACTTTGCCCGCTTCCTGCGGCGAATGAAAATTGAAATCTTGCGGGTCGGCGAGGTAGGCGATGAGTCCGGCGAGCAAACTCAAGCCGATGAGCGCGGCGATCAAAACCGGCGCGAGAACACCCGCGCGATGTGTCAATCGCTTTTGCGTAATAAAAATGGGGTTTTCGGAGAGGTTCACATCAATTCCTTTGCGCCGGATTGCAGAAAGATTTGTTCGAGGTCGTCGCCGGTGCCGCGCCATTCGGAAATGCGCACGCCTTGGACGACGAGCGTTTTCAAAAGTTCATCCAGTGCATTTGTTTCGCCGTCAAAATCAAATGTTGCGCCAATCGCCGACGATTCGAAAATTTTCACGTTTGCGCTTTTCAAAATTTCCAGAGCCTTGTCACCGTCCGCGCGCCATTTGACGGATATTTGACGGCGGCCCATTTTCTGGCCGAGTTCGGCAATCGTTCCAAAAGTGACGAGCTTGCCGCGTTCCATGATGGCTGCGGTGTTGCAGAAGCCGGAAAGCTCGGTGAGGATGTGCGACGAAATCAAAACTGCTTTTCCCGTCTCGCGCAGTTGCAGTAAAATTTTTCGCAATTCAATCCGGCCCAGCGGGTCGAGGCCGCTGGCGGGTTCGTCGAGCAGCAAAACTTTCGGGTCGGGCAAAAGTGTTTTTGCTAGGACGAGCCGCTGTTTCATGCCGCGCGACAATTCTTCGCAGAGCGCGTTTGTCTTTTCCGTGAGCCAGGTGAGTTCGAGGCATTCTTCAATCCGCTTCGCGCGGTTTGGCACGTCGTAGGCGCGGGCAAAGTGATCCAGAAATTCCGACGCGGTGAGTTGATCGTAAGTGGGGCAAAAATCCGGCATGAAGCCGAGCTGCCGTTTTAATTCATCCGGCTCGCTGGCGAGCTCGTGTCCGCCGACTTTTACCGAACCGCGCGTGCATTCCTGTAGGCCGGAAATCGCGCGCATCGTCGTCGTCTTGCCCGCGCCGTTCGGGCCGATGAGGCCGCAGACATCGCCTGCCGCGACAGTGAGCGTCAAATCGTTGACCGCGACGACTTCCGGGAAATCAACACGCAAATGTTCGATGGCGAGCGCCGGAGTGGACATATGCGGATTATGACTTTCGCTTCAGCAAAAGCAAGTGCGGTTGAATTGAATTTTTCAGCTAATTAAATTAGGCGTTTTGAGCGGGACGAGTCTTCAAAATCAACGCTGCTCCGAGCGCAAATAAAATCGCGCTGTAGGTGAAAGCGGCCGCTGTTCCCGCGGTCGCCCACAGCGCGCCCACAATGATGCTCGACAGGAAATCGCCCGCGCCGTTGACCGTCGCCAGGACGCCAAACGCCATGCCGTGCTGTTCCTCGCCCACGAGTTCGGCGCAAAACGAATCTTCCAGAGTTTCGGCAATGGCAATGAAAATTCCGGCGAGAACAAAAATCAATCCGAGCGACCAGACGTTTAACGGCAAAATGATCACGCACAAAGCCATCACCGCCGCGAGCGAATATCCGGACGCAAGCACGAGATGTTTTTTGAAACGGTCGGCGAGCCAGCCGGCGATTGGCGCAAACGACGCGTAAAAAATGTTGTGCAGCAGATAAAGTCCGACCGCGCCGCTCGCCGCCGTCGCCGCGCCGAAAGCCGGCGTCAATTCTTGCGCCGCCAGCAAAATCAGCATCGAGTGCGCAAAATCACCCGCGCCGAAAAATCCGACGGCAACCAAAAACCGGCGATACGGTTTGGGCAGGGCGCGCAGCCGCTTGCCGAACGTGATGTGTTTGACCGGCTTGCGTTCCTTTTCTTTGACAAAAAATGAAATGACGACGACGGCGCAAAGTCCCGGAATCAAAGTCAGCAGAAAAGCTTTGTGAAAATCGTGATGGAACGCGCCGAGCAAAATAAACGCGGTCGCCGGGCCGACGATTGCGCCGACGGTGTCCATCATCCGCTCGAAGCCGAACGCGCGTCCGTAAGTTTCCTTTGTCACGGCGGCGGCGAGCAGCGCCTTGCGAACGGGCGTGCGCACGCCGCGTCCGAGCCACGCCAGCGAGCGTGAGATCAAAATGTGCCACGCCGCGGTCGCGAAACCAAACGAAGCCGTGCCGAGCGCGGTGACGAGATAGCCGATGACAGCGATCGGTTTGCGGCGCGGCAATTTGTCCGTGTAAAAACCGGACGCCATTTTTGCGAAGCTGGAAAGTCCATCGGAAACGCCTTCAATCAAGCCGAGCCACGCCGCCGCCGCGCCGAACGAGGCGAGAAACGCCGGCAAAATTGCCGTTGCGATTTCGTGCGACCAGTCGCTGAAGAGCGACGCGAGACCGATGCCGAGGACGGTGGAATTGAGCCAGCGGAATTTTTTTGGTGCGCCACCGTTTGCTGGAGCGGAAGCCGTCATGCGCGGATTATAAATTCAACCGTCGGCCGATCAACCGACCGATTTCTTCCAGCTCGCGCGTCTCGTCCGGAGTGTATTCGTGCTGGCGGATGGTTCCAATTCCAATGGTTCCCACTGTTTTATCGCCGTCGCGCAACGGCACGCACAACGCGCCGCCCACGCCGGTTTGTTTCGCGCCCGGTTTTGCCACGCCGCTGGTGTCGGTTTGCAGATTGCAAATCGTCACGGGTTTGTTTTGCGCGATGACTTGCCCGGCGATTCCTTTGCCGACGGGAATGGTTTTTACAACTTCGAGAATTTGCGGCGGTAAACCGACTTGTGACACGAGATAGAGCAATTGATTTTCGCCGTCGAGCCGGTGGATCGTGCCGGTTTCTGAATGGAAATGAGCAAGCATAACATGAAGAATTTGCTCCAAAACCGTTTCGCGGTTCGGATTGTTCTTCAGCAGGGCTTCAACTTTTTCGTCCAAATCTTCCATAATCAACCTCGAGGGTTTTTCAGAACCGTCGCCAGAACGATAATGCAGCACCTTGACTTTTTCCAGCGTCACAAGTCCGCCGCCGATCATTTTGTCGAGCGTCGGCAGAAACGAATTTATTTTTTCCTCGCTGTCCACGATTTCGATGACGAGCGGCAGATCCATCGAGAGCCGCAGAATTTTCGCCGTGTGCAGATGGCTGGATTTGCCGAAACCCATCGGCCCGCGCAAAACCGTCGCGCCCGCGAGCTGCGCCTCGCGCGCGGCGAGCACGATGGCTTCGTAAAGCGGTTTGTGTTCCCAGCGGTCGCTTTCGCCGAGGAAAATCCGCAGCAACACCGCGTCGTTTGGAATTTGCATGGTCAGCCTTTGTTTGAACCACGAATGGACACGAATAAACACGAATTATTTTTGCCGGTGAATTCTGGTTTTGGTTCGTGTGAATTGGTGTTCATTCGTGGTTAGTTTCCTTTCATCGAATTGAACGTCCCACCGAGCAAGTAGCCGAGCCAGACGGCGATCATGCAAAGGACGACGGATAAAATAATATTTCCGCCGGCGTAAAGCCATTCGCGTTCGCGCAAAAGATTCAGCGTTTGCAGGCTGAACGAGGAAAATGTCGTGTAGCCGCCGCAAATCCCGATCATCAGAAATTGCGTGGCGAACGCGCGCGACTGCGAATCCATCCGGCCTTCGGGAACCGCCAGCGCGGCCAAAATGCCGATGAGAAACGAGCCGCTCACGTTGACGATCAAAGTGCCGAGCGGAAATGTCTGGGCGGCTTCGCCGAATTTTGCGGAAATAAATCCGTTAAGCCAGAAGCGGCTCACGCTGCCGAACGCGCCACCGATTGCGACCCATAGATATGCGAGCATAATTTTCCTGCGAATGTATTTTCACTCGTAGGAGTCATCAGCGCTGGACATCAGGCGGTTTTCCATGCGGAAGGCAAACTCCATTGCCGGAAAAATTCATAGCGGCTTTGGCGCGCGTTGGCAACCGAAAATCATCCTGTGTGAACAACGCTTTCTTGACTCGCGGCGTGCGACTTTTATTATTTGCGCGAGATATACGGCATTAAAAGGAACTGAAAAGAATTTAACCTCCAATTTTATGACAAACATCCAAAACATTCAGGCGCGTGAAATTCTGGACTCACGCGGTAACCCGACGGTGGAAGTGGACGTGACCTTGTGCTGTGGCACGGTCGGTCGCGCGGCTGTGCCTTCGGGCGCCAGCACCGGCGAACACGAAGCGATCGAACTCCGCGACGGCGACAAAAAGCGTTTCGGCGGCAAAGGCGTGCAGAAAGCCGTCGCCAACGTGACTGGTAAAATTGCGCCCGCGCTCATCGGCCTCGACGCGACGGATCAACTGACGATTGACGCGACGATGCTCAAGCTCGACGGCACGGAAACAAAATCGAAGCTTGGCGCGAACGCCATTCTCGCCGTCTCGCTCGCGAATGCAAAAGCCGCCGCTGCCGCGCTCAATCAACCTTTGTTCAAATATCTTGGCGGGCCTAACGCGAAGGTTTTGCCGGTGCCGATGGCCAACGTCATCAACGGCGGCGCGCACTCGGACGCGCCGATTGATTTCCAGGAATTCATGATCATGCCGCTCGGTTTGCCGACGTTCAGCGAAGGTTTGCGCGCAATTACTGAAACTTTTCATGCGCTCAAAGCCGTGTTGAAGAAAAAAGGTTGCAGCACGGCGGTCGGCGATGAAGGCGGTTTCGCGCCAAAACTCAGCAGTGTCGAGGAAGCGCTGGAAACAATCATTCAGGCGATCAAAGACGCCGGTTACAAACCGGGAAAGGATATTTATCTCACGCTTGATCCGGCAGCATCTGAATTTTACGACGGCAATTCAAAATACACTTTCAAGAAAAGCACTGGCGAAACCATCTCCGGCGATGACCTCGTGAGTTTTTACGCGAAGCTCGTGAACAAATATCCGATTGTTTCCATCGAAGACGGCTGCGGCGAGAGTGATTGGACGACGTGGAAAAAACTCACCGACAAAATCGGCGACAAAGTCCAGCTCGTCGGCGACGATTTATTCGTGACGAACGTGAAATTTTTGCAAAAGGGAATTGATACGGGAACGGCAAATTCGATTCTCGTGAAAGTGAACCAGATCGGTTCGCTCACCGAAACGCTCGACGCCGTGCAGCTTGCGCAGTTCAATGGCTACACCGCCGTGCTCTCGCATCGCTCCGGCGAAACGGAAGATTCGACGATTGCGGACATTGCGGTCGCGACGAATTGCGGACAGATCAAGACCGGTTCGTTGAGCCGCTCTGACCGTCTGGCGAAATACAATCAACTTTTGCGCATCGAACAATTGCTCGGCAAGAACGCGGTTTACGCCGGCTCAAGCGCATTGCCGAGATAGCATAAAATCTTAAAAACTAAAAAACCAGAAGCTGTCATCGGCTTCTGGTTTTTTTGCGCAATCGAGTGTCCGCATCAAGGTCCCAATAAGACACGATAGAAGAGAGACGGGTTGGACATGGCGTTGGTATCAGTCCAAAAGTAGGGCAATGACGGCGAATTGCTGGTGGATAATGGAATCCAGGAAATCAGGTTGGTGGATTTCTGGATCGTGTAGTCCGGCCCCGTACTGCCGTTGATCCAAAACCCAAACTGACCGTTGCTGATATGCGCGGCACTGAGAGTGGGAACAACCGGCTGATTTACTGTTATCGTAAAGCTTTGAGTGGCGGTGAGAGGTGGCGCACCGTTGTCCGCGACGACCACAGAGACGGTCGGCGTGGAGGGCGATTGCGCAATGGCCGGCCGCCAGGTGAACAGACCGCTGTTGGTGTCAATGGAAGCGCCAACCGGCGGATTGAGCAGGCTGAAGGCCAACGGCAGTGGCGGAGTATTGGGATCGCTGGCTGAATTGGTGACCAGCAGTGTCTGGCCTGCCAGAATGGATTGGTTGGGAATCGCTGCCAGCACGGGTGGCAGGTTGGTGGGCATGGCGCTGACCTGGCTTGAATTGGTGCTCTCGCAGACATTATTGCTCGCCGAAACAACATAGTAATATGTCGTCCCATTCGTCACTGCGGAATCGCTGTAGTTGGTGTCGGTCAGCCCACCGGATAACAAGGTGTATGGCCCGCCGTCGATCAGCGAACGTTTCAAGTTGTAGCCAGTGGCTGCGGTCGATGGGTTCCAACTCAAAGTCACCAGCGAGTTGCTTGCGGTCGCCGTCAAGCCCGTCGGTGTGGGAATTAAATTAACCACCACGGCGGTCGTCCCTGCCGACGAGGTGCAACCTCCGACGGTGGCCGTCACACTATAAGTGCCCGTGGCATCTGTGGTCGCGTTGACAATCGAAGGATTCTGGCTGGCAGAGGTGAACCCATTTGGCCCCGTCCAACTATAGGTCGCTCCTGACACCGTCGAAGCCGTCAGGTTCAAGGTCGCGCCCGCTAAAATCGGGCCGTTGTTGCCAGCAGTCGGCGTGGCAGGCGGTGTGCAGACCGGAGTCGCGCTGACCTGGCTTGAATTGGTGCTCTCGCTTCCAGAGCCTACCGCCGAGACAACGTAATAGTAGGTGGTGCCGTTGAGCAAGCTTGTGTTCGTGTAACCGGTTGTTGTCGGACTGGCGATGGTCACATAAGGCCCGCCATTGGTCGTCGAGCTTTTGACGTTGTAGCTGGTCGCCCCCGAGGAAGCGTTCCAACTTAATGCGACTTGCGCGTTGCCCGCCGTCGCCATCAGGCCTGTTGGCGTAGGTGGCGCAGGAATGTTCCCATAGATTTGAAATTCATAAATGGAATAGCCATAAGTCAGCGATCGCACCGTCCCATACATCCTTACATAACGGCCTGTTCCAGATAACCCGGTCAAATCCTGGACACCGCCAGGCCCCGTGGTCGTGCTGTAAATCGAAGTCCAGTTTGTGGTGTCGGAGGAAACCTGGAGTAGAAAACTTTTCGCGTAAGAGGTGTTCCAATAGAACACCACTTCTGTGATGTTATAACTTTTCCCTAAATCCACATAAATCCATTGCGGATCACTGAAAGATGAAGACCAGCGGGTCGATAAATTGCCGTCCACCGCATCATTTCCGGGATAAAGACCACCACTTTCAATCGAACTCACCGTGACCGGTTGGTTCAACGCCAAATTCACATGTGACCCTGTCGTGGCGCTAACTTCGATGGAATTTGAACTTACATTGATCCCATCCGTCGCCGAGACCACATAGTAGTAGGTCGTACCGATGGTTAAACCAGTGTTTGTATAGCTGGTGGTTGTCGGACTCGCGATCGTGGTGTAAGGCCCGCCTTGGGTTGTCGAACTTTGGACATTATAGCTGGTTGCACCAGCGGCAGGGGACCAACTCAAAGTCACCTGGGTATTGGTTGCCGTCGCGCTCACGCCGGTCGGAACGGCCACCGGGCCGTTGACTGGCTGGAATTCCATCCAGTTCAGTTGTTGAGCGTTTGCAGAAAGGACCACTTTGAGTGTTTGCGTGCCGGCGGGCAAGGTTACGGTGGTCGAAACCGTGGACCAAGTGGCGGTCGGAATATTGGCTGTCCCCAGCAGCGTGGAACCTTCATATACGCTGATCTGGCCGGTGGCACCAGAAACACGAAAGTTCAAAGGATAGCTTCCGGCGGTATCAACCTGGATATTGTAATACAAGTTTCCTCCGGCCGCGGCGCTTATCATGTCAGCGAGTCCATTGGTGTCAGTCGTAGCCGCAATGTTCATATTGATCATGGTGACATAGCGCTCCGCTTGAAGCCGTCCGGGGATGCGATAAAAGAGGTTTGTATCATGCACCGGCATTTGCACATAGGCCTGGCCTGCCGGGGTCAGGACGCCGGAACTAGAAGTGAGCAGGCTGTTATAAGGATTTCCGCTGATCCGTGCCATAAACCAGGAGTAACCTTCGATCCAAGGCGTGCGTTCGCAATAATCCACCGACGGGATCAGGTTGGCGATTGCGGCTGCATCGCTGCTGGCACTGGCATTGAATTCAGTGACCCATACGGTTTGGGTGGGAAAATCACTGTGCATGAGGCCTGTCCAATAGGTGAGGTCACCGTAGCCGCCATAGCTATGGTCTGATATGCCTGCGGGTGCCGCGGGCGTGTTCGAAGTGCAGTAGTTAAAAAACGCTTGCAGGAAAGGCTCCGCACTTGTATAGGTGACATTCGATCCTTGAATTGGGTCATACGCGGTGATGCTATTGGACGCGGCAGTGCCTTCCGCCATGTGTGGGCAAATCACAGGAATATTATAGGGATCACAAATCGCCTTGACCTGTTTAAAAGCGACCGCCGTGTTGGAGGGCGTCATGTAAGCTTGTCCTTTAAGATTTGGCTCATTAATGGCAAATACCCTCCAAGGCCTGTTTCCGGCCGCGAGATAGGAACTAAGCGAAGTTTGAAAACCAGAATTGCCATTCCAAGCCATCGGGATGTACCCCATTGACACATTGGTCGGAACGGACCAATTGTTCACGCCCCAATCGTAAAACCACGATACACCCGGTCCCACGGCCTGGAAGTCCGCTGCGGACATGGTATTGACAGCAATACCACGCTTACGGCTCTGAACCTGCGCATCACAGCTGACTATCTGAACCTGGGCCAACGCGTCGTTCGCGGAAACCAGCACCAGCAGCAGGAACGCGAGGCGCGAACCCAGCCGGGCATGCGTCGGATTTGATTTATATCCCCGAAAGGCATGGCCCAGAACCATCCATGTGCTGGCAACGGATGATGCTGGCGTGAGTCGGTAGATTTTTGAAAACCAAGTCGGAATGCTGATGCGATGAAGATTCACTGCGCCAATAAACAGTTTTTTACGTACATTTTTAAGCATGACAAATTTTGCAAAGGTTTGATGAACTGGCAAAACATTCACTATTCGAGACACAAAGTCAAAAAAATACGGCGTCTTCTAAAAAATATAACACTTCAAATGTATGTAACCCGGAAGGGTGAGGTATCCTAATTCTGGTTTTCCATCTTTTTGAAAAGAGTCAGTAGCCCTGCTTCATCAGCCACCAGACGGCGAACATGATGGCGATGCTGACCAGCGACATCCAGAGCACGCTGGAAATAAAACAAATGGCAGTCATGGCAAATCCGCCGAGACACGGGATCAGCATCTTTTGTTTCCAGCCGTAAATCCAATAGCCGCTGGCAATCGCGCCCCAAAGACACGACGCCCACAAAGCATGCTGGTCAATTTTACCGAGCGCACTGATGAGTGGATCGTCCGACATTCAGGCAATATGCCGTTGCCGTTGCCGTTCCGCAACTGCTGGCTTTCCCGGAGCCGCGTGCTAACTTTTCCGCGTGAGCCGTTTCTTCCAGCCCAACATTGATTCGCGCGGACGCCTCGTGCGCGGAGGCATCGCCGCGCTGCTCTTCATCGCGGGCGGCGTAATGTTTTTCTACATTTGGTGGCTGGGACTCGTGTTTGTCGGCATCGGAATCTTTGCGCTGTTTGAAGCCGTGCGCGGCTGGTGCCTCGCCCGCGCGTGCGGGGTGAAGACCAAGTTCTGAAACAAAATTTCGATTTCCCTCGCGCGAACTTAATGATTCGTTAATCCTTCGCAAATGAATTTATTGCCGTTTGGAAAACTGGCCGCGCACAGGCCGCGAAAGTTTGTTCCCGAAAAAATTGATTTGGGCGACTGGCCGCAAATTGCGCCGCTATTCGGGCGATTGGAACGGCGAGCCGCCGAGGCCAATAGCGTAGCCGCACTTGAGCAGTGGTTATTGGACTGGAGCGAGCTCAATGCCGCGCTCGACGAGGAGGCGTCGCGCCGTTACATCGCCATGACGTGCCACACGGACAACGCGGACGCGGAAAAGGCGTATCTGCATTTTGTCGAGAACGTCGAGCCGCAGCTCAAGCCGCGACAGTTCGCGCTGGAGAAAATCTACGTCGCGCATTCGCAGCGCGAAAAATTGCCCAAGCAACGGTTTGAAGTTTTCGACCGCGATGTAAAAAACCACGTCGAATTGTTTCGTCCCGAAAACGTCGCGCTGGAAACCGAGGAGGCGAAACTCTCGCAGCAGTATCAAAAACTCATCGGCGCGCAGACGGTGAATTTTCGTGGCGAGGAAAAAACACTTGTGCAGATGGGCCGCTATCTCGAAGAGCCCGACCGTGCGCTGCGGCAGGAGGCTTGGGAACTCGTCGCCAAGCGCCGCTTGCAGGACGTGGAGAAATGCGAGGAGCTTTTTGATGAGTTGATTAAATTGCGAACTCAAATCGCCAAGAACGCGGGCTTTGAAAATTATCGCGATTTCGCCTTTCGACAAAAGGCGCGGTTCGATTACACGCCGGAAAATTGTTTTCAGTTTCACGACGCAGTTGAAAAAGAAATCATGCCCGCCGTCCGCGAAATCCAGAACGAACGCAAGCGGCAGTTAAAACTGGAAAAATTGCGCCCGTGGGATTTGGCGGTTGATCCGCAGAATCGCACACCGTTGAAACCGTTCGCCCAAGTCGGCGATATGGTTTCGCGCACGCAGAAAATTTTCAATCATCTTGACCCGGAACTCGCCACGAATTTTCGGCAGATGCAGGATTTGAAACTGCTCGACCTCGACAATCGCAAGGGCAAGGCGCCGGGCGGCTATCAATCCACGCTGTCCGAGGCGCGCGTGCCGTTCATTTTCATGAACGCGATTGGTTTGCAGCGCGACGTTGAGACGCTGTTGCACGAAGCCGGCCACGCGTTTCACGCGCAGGCGACGCGCGATGAGGATTTATATCCGTATCGCGGCGCGCCGATTGAATTTTGCGAAGTCGCCTCGATGAGCATGGAATTGCTCGGCAACGAATTTCTCGAAGAATTTTATCCAACCGCCGAGGCGAATCGCGCGCGCAAGACGCATCTCGAAGGCATCATCGGATTTTTTCCATGGATGGCGACGGTGGATGCGTTTCAGCACTGGATTTACACGCACGCAGGCCACACGCGCGCCGAGCGCAAGGCGGCGTATCTGCAATTGATGGATCGCTTCGGCGGCGACGTGGATTTTTCCGGGTGCGAAGCCGCACGGGCCTATTCTTGGCAAAGACAGCTCCATATTTTCCTGCATCCGTTTTACTACGTTGAATACGGCATCGCGCAGCTTGGCGCGTTGCAGGTCTGGGCGAATTCAAAGGCGGACAAGGTGAAGGCGTTGAACGATTACAAAAAATCCCTTGCGCTGGGCGGCTCGTGGCCGCTGCCGGAATTGTTTGCGGCGGCGGGCTGCAAATTTCAATTCGACGCCGCGACGATCAAGCCGCTGATTCAACTGGCGAATTCAGAGCTGAAAAAACTTTGAGGTTGAATCGAGCAAATCAGGGTGAAAAATTCGTGCCTAACGAAAAAAGCTGAGCCACCGCCGACTGGCGGCGTGAACCGCGACAGCGGAACTGACCGCGCCAACGGCGGTTGGCTCCGGCGACTTGTTAGGCGACTGGCTCATGTCTCAATATCCTGAACCAAAAACTCTCTGGCAATAATCTCGACGGCACCACCAAAAAATTGAACGCGAAAACATATCAACTCATCCATCACTTCCAGCTTGTCATCAAGCGGCGACCTCATCGAGCCGTAACCAACGTCCCAATCGGCTTCTGGGACTGCATCAACTCTCGCATGAGATTGGCGTCAACATGAGACTCAACTCTCGAAGTGTTCGGCGGCAAATTGCTCGCCAAGATGTCAAAATCAAGACCAACTCGCAGGTTGGCGCAACCGATGAACTGAAGCACTCGCTTGGTCTGGCTCTGATAAGGTGAAAGCCGCATCTCGACAACTGAACCAGTGAGGTCGTCAGGAGTCTGTGTCGGCAAGACAGTCATGCTAACAAAAGTGTCATCGTGAAAATCCAAATCACTGAACCGCTGGGCTATGGCTTTCGAGGTGTGCATGGAAGTCGCCTAACAGTATATTAGACCGCACAAGCGCGGTGCTGTTTTTCCCATGAAATTGACACTATTTGAGTCTTTCCCTTTTGCCAAGAACAATTTATGACTTCCAAAGGCAAAAATATGGAATTTGCAAACACCGCACTTATTTCCTACGCGCAAAAATCCGCCGGGCTGCAACCGCCGCCACCACCATCACGCACGTCCACCCAAACCAGTCGCCGTGGCGGTTGTAAAATGTCGGCGCGGGTTTTTCAGCCGGCAACGGCAGTTCAAACGTCAGCGCGCCCACGCCGTAAATGCGGCCGGTTTGATCCTTGAAAATCTGCCGCACCGCACCGTGGGCGTCCATCCAGCACGTCACGCCGTTGTTGCAGCAGCGCACGAGCGGCACGCCGTTTTCCACGGCGCGAAAAACGGCGGCGGCGGCCTGCTGCCATTGCTCCGCGCCTTCGCCAAACCAGCCGTCGTTGGTCAGGTTCACCAGAAAATCCGTGCCGCCGCGCACGGACTCGCGCGCGGTTTGCGGGAACATGTCTTCAAAGCAAATCAGCGGCGCGGCGTTGATTGTCGGCGGGGAGGAGACGCTGCCGTTGTTCAACTCGATTTGCAGCGCGCGCGAACGCCCGCCCCAATCGTGAACTCCGAACTCAACCGGTTTGTCGCCGGCCTCGTAGCCGCCCTGGATCGGTGTGAACCATTTCACGAACGGCAGCCAGCGCACGAGCGGGATGTATTCGCCGAAGATGACGAGCTTCCGCTTGTGATAGACGTTCACAAAATTTCCATCGGGGTCGAACAGGAACGCGGAGTTAAAGGAATCAAAATCGTTTTGGCTCTTTGCATCCGCGCGCATCACATCGTGGTCGGCGTTGAAAATCATCCAGACGTGATGGGTGCGGACGAGGTTGGTGATGGCGGCGTAGCTCGCATTGTCAAAATCCGGCAACGCGGCTTCCGGCCAGATGAGCAGGTCGGTCTGGTTCGTGAGCGCGCGTTCTGTGAGCGCGAGCAGTTGGCGGAAGCGGTTTGAATTCGCACTCGTGTCCCAAATCAGATTTTGCGGCACGCTCGGCTGAACCAGCGTGATGCGGAGAGTTGAAGCATTTGAATTTGTGCTTGGCGGAATCCGCATTTGCAGGCAACCGGCGGCGAACAAAATCGCCACGGCCAGCAGCGGCAAAAAAGCCTCCGGTTGCCACGCGAAGCGGGAGTCCGGCTTGGAAAAAATCATCCGCATGGCGGAAAAAAGCGACAGCGAAGTCCAGACAACGAGAAATGAAATTCCATAAACGCCCGTGACCGAAGCGATCTGGATGAGCGGCGTGAGTTGATATTGCGACGTGCCGAGCAAATTCCACGGAAAGCCGCCGAGGAAATGCGCGCGGATCATTTCAAGCGCGACCCAAATTGCCGCGCCCGCCAGCGACCAGAGATTCCGTTGCGCCCAACCGCCGGCACCGATTTTTCCGGCGAGCAGCCACGTCCAGATCCCAAAATAAAGCGCGACGAACGCGCTTAACGCAAGCCAGCCGAGAATCGGATAGCCTGTGACTGGAATCAGCAGCAGCCAGTAAAGCGACGCGAGCCAGAAGGAAAGCCCGGCAACGTAGCCAGTGCGAAAAGCATCGCCGGAATTTTTTCCATGCACGGCAAAAATCAAAAGCGCCGGCGCGACCCACGCAAAACCGGCGATGCCGAATTTTGGAAACGCCGCCGCCAGCAACAATCCCGCAGCGATGGCCAGCAGATAGCCGCTGCGGATGAAGAGTTCGTTCAAAACGCTTTTGAGAATTACAAAAGGTGAATAGTTATCAGAAAATGTTGGGCCGAGTTTGGTGCATTCGCCGGCGGTTTTCAAAACGGATCGGCTGGCATTGACGACGATGGCTTCGCGTGCGCCGCGCCAGACGGCGAAGTCGGCGGAGGAATTTCCGGCATAGTCGAATCCGCGTTCACCGAATTTGGCGGCGAGGACTTTGAGTTTGTTGCCGCCGCGCAAATTGGTTTTGCCGTCGCTGGAGAGAACCTCGTCGAAAATCCCAACGTGATCAGCGACCGGCCGTGCCATTTGCAGGTCGGATGCGGTGGCGAGGATGATTTTTCGGCCACTGGATTTTTGTCCGCGCAGCCAGGCGAGAAATTTTTCGTTGTAAGGCAGGGTGGCAGGATCAATTTTGACGCGACGGACAAGTTGTCGTTTAAGAAAAGCGCGGCCGCGTGTCCACCATGGCAAAATCTGAAAAATCTGAAACGGGTTCTGCCGGAACAGGCGCGCAAGCGATTCCCAGAGCAAATCGGTCTTGATGAGGGTGCCGTCCAAATCCACGACGAGCGGGATTTGGTTTGCGGGCGGCGCGTCCGGCGTTGGCGGCATACGATTGATTAGCCGTTAAGCGCGCGTTGGGGCAAGGTTTTTTCGCAAAGACAGCCGGAAGGAATCAATTGTTCCCGCGCCATGAACGTTGATCCTTGACTCAATTATCCAGCTTTTCTAATTTAGTCCTTGGAATATTATTCAGGTCGGGGAGCCACAAAATTTTTCGTAAATAATTGTCGGAGGTTTTGAATATGAATCAGCGATATCGGCCAGATATTGATGGATTGAGGACCGTGGCCATTTTACCAGTGCTCTTTTTTCATGCTGGCTTTGGCTGCACAGGCGGCTTTGTCGGGGTTGACATTTTTTTTGTCATTTCAGGGTTTTTGATCACCTCCCTTATTTTGAAAGAAATCAACGAGGGTGTTTTCAGCCTGGCGGCATTTTGGGAAAGGCGGGTTCGTCGCATTCTTCCGGCGCTGTTTGTCGTTGTTTTTGTGTCCCTGGTTGCCGCATGGTTTCTATATTTGCCTCAAGACTTCAATCTCATGGGCCAA
Organism: uncultured Verrucomicrobiae bacterium; assembly: GCA_963738175.1. GTDB lineage: Bacteria > Verrucomicrobiota > Verrucomicrobiia > Limisphaerales > UBA11358 > UBA11358. The sequence continues at coordinate 24,700 of CAVTVI010000019.1, read as the reverse complement.
TCCGTAATGGCCCAGATGATCTTGATGTCCAATGTCTTCTTCTGGCTGCACGGGGAAATGAATTATTTTGCCGCCGGCGTGGATACGATGCCGCTGCTGCACACCTGGTCGTTGGCCGTTGAAGAACAATTCTATGTTCTTTTCCCGCCGCTTCTGATTTTTCTGGCCCGGCATAAGCGTTTTTCCATTGCGCGAACCATCTTATACCTTGGCGCAGGCTCGTTTGCGTTAAGTGTCGCGGGCAGCTACTACAAACCGACGGCAACATTTTATTTGCTGCCGACCCGGGCGTGGGAACTGATGATCGGCGCATTTCTCGCCACCACCACAAGAAAGTTCTCCAAGGCTTGGTTGAATGAAGCGGCCAGTTTGTCCGGTCTCGGCCTCATTCTGTATTCGATATTTTGTTATACGCGTGAAACCCGGTTTCCCGGGGTGGCGGCGATTCCGCCGTGCCTGGGAGCCGGGCTGATCATTTTTTCGGGCGGTGCAAAACCCACGCTCATCAGCCGGGTGCTGGCCTTGAAGCCGGTCGTGTTTGTCGGCCTCGTCTCATATTCGCTTTACCTGTGGCACTGGCCGCTGCTGGCTTTCTCAAAATACGGCAGTGCGGGAACCCAAAGCTGGGAGATTCGCGGCGCGCTGTTGATGATCAGCTTTGTGCTCGCAGTCGCCTCGTGGAAATGGATTGAAACGCCCTTCCGCAAGCGTTTATTTTGTCCCCGCCGCCCGCAAGTGTTCGCCTTCGCCGGTTGCTCAATGCTCACTTTGCTGATTTGCGGCGGCGGCGTTTATTTCAAGCACGGGATGCCTTCCCGGATTTCAGCCCAAGCCGCCCATTTTCTCAACTACCAAAATGACTATGCGTTTCGAAACGAAATAACGCCGCAACAAGCCGCCGCCGGCCAGTTTGCCGAGCTGGGCGCGCAAAGCACCAACCAGCCGATAAAAATTCTCATCTGGGGTGACAGCCACGCCATGGCCATAGCCCCGGTTCTTGATGAATTGTGCCGGAGATATTCGGTGCGCGGCGTTGAAGTCACCCATTCATCCACGGCTCCGATTCTGGGATACGTCAGCCACACCAGCAGATTCAGCCTCCGTGAAGATTCGCCCGCTTTCTCCCAGTCTGTCGTCGAATTCATCACCCAAAAACACATCAAAACCGTGATCATTGCCGCGTTTTGGAACACCTATGACCCGCCTGATTTGGTTGATGCCAGGCTCGTGGCAACCGTCCAGGCAATCATGGCTTCCGGCGCCTCCGTTTATGTGCTCAAGGACGTGCCTGTGCCGGACTTTGACGTTCCCAGGCTGGCGGCGTTTTTAGTCATGCATCATGGCGATCTCACCCGCCTGGGAACATCGCCGGACAAATACATTTCCGACAATCATGCCTACGCATCCGCCTTCAATCACTGTTCGCAATCGGGCGCAACCGTTTTGGATACGCCAAAGTATTTCCTGAACACCAACGGCCTTTACGATGTGGTCCGGAATGAAACGGTTTTATACAGCGACGGCCAGCATCTGACGGTTGACGGCTCAAAACTGCTGATACCCATGTTTGAACCCTTGTTCCGCACCAAATAAATAAATCACCGCCCGCCTCCGCCTCGAAAATTTCAGCCATTGAGCGCGCGTTGGAGCAGGGTTTTTTTTCGCAAAAAAGCCGGAACAAAATAAATTGCTCCGGCCTGCTTGTGATTGAACCTCAAGCCTGCGTATGGCTCACATGACCATGTGGCTGACGGGGTCGCTCCAGTCGGAGTAGCCCGTGCTGCCGCCGATGGCGCGCGCCTGCACGGAATAGTTTTGCCCCGGCGTCAAACCCGGCAGCACGATCCCGCGCGACTGCGTGAACACGCCCGCCGGAGTCCACCCGCCGCCGTTCTTGGTCTGCACCTCATACGATTTGGCATTGGCCACCGGCTGCATCCGCAGGATCAACTGCGTCGTCATGCCGTTGTCCAGCCCAACGATAGTCGGCGCTGGCAGCGCCGATTGTGCGCGGTTGGTGCTGGCCGCCTCGTAACCGGAGGACAGCAGCGTGGACAGGTTCTTCCCGGCGATAGCCTGCACATAACCCGCCTCCGACCGCAGCACGGTTTCCAAGGCCGCGCGCTGCTCGTTTTTTACCGCCGTCAACTGCGTGCCGCCCTGCGCCGCCGCCAGCAATGCGTCGTGAAACGCCGACTGCGCCGCGCCGAGGGTCGCCAGCGGGACCAGCGGCGCGGGAAACGCCGCGTTGCCCGTGAGACTGGCCACGATGTTGCCCGTAAACTCGTCCAGATCGGAATCCGACAAGCCGGTGAACGACAATGATACTCTGTAGTTTGACATAACTTTACCACTTCACTTTCTGTTTTTAAGATGAACCGCCCGGCATGGCCGTTGTGGTCATGGCTGCGGGTGATTCTTGCGGCGAACCTTTGCATAAGCCGTGCCAAGGGTTTTGGGCGAAAAAACAAACTTCATTTGTCATTTTCCTTGGAACGAAAATCTTTTCTCTTGGAAGGGACAACACTTTCCTTGGAAGGAGAATCATTTCCTTGACTTGGAAAACTATTTTCCTTGGAAGGAAAATCTTTGGGAAAGGAAGGGAAATCAATTTCCTTATGGCGAAAATCGTTTTCCTTGGAAGGGAAAACTTCAACCGGCAAAGAAGAATCATGTTTCTTTCCGCAAAAACGGGTTCTCTTGGAATGAAAATCATTGTCAAAGGCAGTTCGAGAGCCAGCCAAGGTTTGTCTGTGCCGGGGAAAGTTCAAATCCAAGACAACCTCCTGTCCGATGGCGGCTGAAAACCGGACAGCACAAAAATCCAAAGAAAGGCGCAAAAAATCAAAGCCCATTATATGAATACGTATGAAAACGGCAAATCTTTCAAACAAAATGAAAATAATTTCCGCGGACGAAATAATCCTTGCAAGTTTTATTTCACAGGCGTAGAAACGTTCTCATACCCAAGACGCATCCGGGCAAGTTTCACATCGGAAGGAAAAACTATGAGATACAGGCAGGCGTTTTGTTTTTGGGCGGTTGTTCTGGCCGCCGCCATCATCCCCAACTGTTCCCGCGCCCAGGTTGCCGGTCCGTCCCTATTGGCGGCCAACGCCGCCAACCCGCCTTTGCCACCGCCGACACCCTACGCCATCACGGTGCAGGACGGCAATTCCCGCGTATGGCAGCGGACGGTGTATGAGCAATCACGCTCCGGCCAAGTCACCGGCAGAAAACACAGCTACACCGAACTGGCCACGGGTTTGAACCACTTGGTCAATGGCCAATGGGTGGAGTCCAGCGAGCAGATAGACATTCTGCCCAACGGCACGGCGGCAGCCGTCAACGGCCAGCATCAGGCTTATTTTCCGGGAGACATTTATGAAGGCCAAATTGAACTGGTGACCCCGGACGGCCTGCACCTGAAAAGCCGTCCGGTGGGATTGAGCTATGATGACGGCACCAACACGGTGATGATCGCCGAACTGACCAATTCCATCGGACAGGTGCTGGGGACCAACCAGGTCATCTACACCAACGCCTTCACGGACTTTGCCGCCGATCTGGTTTACACCTACACCAAAGCCGGGTTTGAACAGGACGTAATCTTGCGCGAACAACCGCCGACCCCAGAGTCGCTGGGCCTGAATCCCGGCACGGCGGGCTTCAAGTGCTGACCGAGTTCTTTTCACCCCCGCAGCCAACCATCCAACCGGCAATCATGCTGGCACCGGCAGGTTTGTCACTGGCCAATCAAAGCCTTGGATTCGGGCAGATGCAGATGATACAGGGCCGGGCATTTTTGCTGGGAAGAAATGCTGCGGATGCCGGAGCCTTGGTAAGCAAGCAATGGGTGCAGATGGACGGGCGGCAATTTCTGATCGAGGAAGTGCCGGTCAAGGCCATCGTGAACGGCTTGGCGAAGCTGCCCCTGACAGCCAGCGCATCAACTCCTAACTCCCATCTGCCATCTGCCAACGCCCGGCTCATGGCTTCCAAGCATCTGGCATTGCCACCGCAACGAGTGGTAAAAAACACCGCGCAAGCCATGCTGCTGGCCAAAGCCAAGATGCCTGCGCAAGGCTTCGTGCTGGATTATTATCTAACGATCAGCAACAGTGTGGCCAGTTATACATTTCAGGGTGACACCACCTATTACGTCAGCGGCGAGTATGCAGTCAGCAACCTGACGTTCGAAGGCGGGACAGTCATCAAGATGGGTTGGGGCGGCCAGCTTGACACCTATAATCCCGTCACTTGCAACACCGGCCCCTACCGGCCCGCCATCTTTACCTCGGTCAACGACGATTCCGTCGGGGAAATAATTAGCGGCATCAGTTCGGGGACGCCGGGCGACGATGACGTCAATACGTTTTTATCCATGACTGTCCTCAATGGGGGGACGCTGCATGATTTGCGCTTCAGTTATTGTTCTTGTGGCGTGAATCAAGACAACGCCGATTTATGGTCTTGGATAACCATTATCAACTGTCAGTTTGTGCGTGTGGATTTTGGCTTGAGAGTCGGCCAGGTGACCCTGGAAAATGTGTTGATGACCAGTTCAGGCGACAAAGACTTTGCGGTGTTATTTTGCGGGAGCGGCGGAGCCGCATTGACTGCGGAAAATGTCACGGCGGACGGTTTTAGTTGCTTTGCGGCATCAACGGGAGACCCTGGATGGTGGGGAGTAGATGATGCGCCGGTTGCAACGCTGGCCAATTGCATCGTGACCTGTGGCGATATGGTGTCTTGGTCTCCATACGGGGGAATGTTGGTGACCAATGCCACCTTTTTGCTGCCAGCCCCGACCAGTCCGGTTTATCAATCGGCTGGCGGTGGCAATTATTATCTGGCGGACAACACCTATCGCAACGCCGGCACGGCCAACATCGATCCGGCATTACTGGCGGACTTGCAGCAAAAAACCACCTGGCCGCCGATGGTTTATTCCAACACGACGATTTCCGACAATCTGCCGCTCACGCCGCAGGTGCCGCGCGATGTTGACCAGCCGGATTTAGGCTATCATTACGACCCGCTGGATTACGCCTTGGGCGACGTGATTGTGACCAACGCGACGGTTGGCGTCAGTCCCGGAACGGTGGTTGGTATTTTTGGGGTCGACAATGGTTATTACAGTTACGGCTTGAGCATTGGCGCCAATGCTCAATTGCTTTGCTATGGCACGGCCGCTAGTATGAACCACATTGTCACCTACAATACGGTGCAAGAAAGTTCCTGTGAGGGCTGGCAAGTTCCCACGATTGCTTCCCTGACCGATTACCTCGGCGGTGCTGGCGGGATGTTTGATGTCCGCTTCACGGACTGGTCGCTGATCGGTCTGCCCAATGTCCTGCATTTGCTGGTTGCCCAATCCTATCCCGCCAACCTGCGGGATTGCCAATTCCATAGCGGCGGCATCTGGACTTATTTCGGGCCGACCATCAATTCCACCAACTGCCTTTTCGACAGGGTTTATCTTACGCTCTATCCTGAAGATTATGACGCGACTGTCCTGGCCAATAACACCTTTTATGGCGGCGGTCTCGAGATGTTGCCGTTTGGCTCCTGGCACGCGGTGGTCAAGGACAATTTTTTTGATCAGACCTTTATTGTGGACCACAGTTCGTCCTATACCTACACTGGCGGATATAATGCGTATCGGTATGGCCAAAGCCGGATGCAGCCCACTTGCACCAACGACCTTGTTTTTAGCCTTGGTTACGTTCCCTATCAGGCCGGGCCGCTGGGCAGCTACTATCAGGTGACAAATTCCCCGCTCATCAACCGCGGCAGCCAGACGGCGGCGGCGGCGGACCTCGCGAACTATACCGTCCTGACCAACCAGGCCCCGGACACCGGCACGGTGGACATCGGGTTTCATTACGCCACCATTTCTGCGCCGGTGGCTTATGATTTCAGCGCACCACCGACATGCCAAAACACGGCTGCAGATATTTATGGAATCGCGTCAGACGCAAACGGGCTGTCATCCTTGACTTACCCCGTGGTAACGGCTCCAGCTCATGGAGCGGTAAGTTATGGAACGTCTCCGGCCGAATTCATTTACACGCCGAATCATAATTTCACGGGCACAGACAGTTTCACTTACGTGGTGTATGATGGCTTTCTTGATTCTGCTCCGGCCACGGTGTATATTACGGTAGGCGACGAGTATCTTTATCCCAATCCACAGAATGTCATGACGGGAACTAACCAATCGGTGAACATTGGTTTGACGGCCAGCAGTGGCTGCACCAATGCATTCACTTACACAATCGTCGCCGGTCCCACCAACGGGACATTGAGCGGGACGGGAACCAACCGCACTTACACGCCGCATACGAATTATGAAGGCTTGGACACGTTCATCTTTACCGCCAGTGATGGGGTTTGGACTTCAACATCACCGGCCACGGTGACGATTTATGTGGTGGCCGGCCCGACCAATCTCACGGCGCAATGCGCTTCAAACGGGCCGGGCATCGTGCTCAATTGGGGACTGGATGGTAAAGTGCAGGAAATGGAAGCGGACGACGCTCTGGCAATAGACGGTTTTGAGATTTACCGCCGGACTTCACCGGGCGTGTTCACCACCAATGATATTATTTACACCACGCCGGATGCTTCCCAGACGGATTACTTGGACGTGTTGGTCGTGCCCGGCACGACCAACTACTACAAGGTGGATTTTTTCAATTATGTGTTTGACTCTGATTACAATCAAATCACCAATAGGTCGCCTTTTTCCAATGAAGCCACCAACATCGCCTGCCTGCCGCCGTCTTTGGGGACGAACGGTGTGGATGTCGCCTTCATCATTGATAATACCGGTTCAATGGGCGATTCCATCTCGGCCATTCAGGATGCCATAGACTATACCTTGGATTATATCATTGATGCCGCCGGCGGAAATTATCGTCTCGCTTTGGTGACGCCTGATTTAGATAATGATGGCGGCACTCGCACCGCATATGGCAGCTATCACGACATGGTGGATGTGCGCGTCAGTTTCGCATTAACTAATCGCATCAACTTCAAAAATGCCGTGAATGCTTTGTCTGTAGCCGGTGGCAACAACCCGCCAGAAAGCACCGACCAATGCCTTAATACGGTGGTGAATGCGCTTCTCGCCGCCGGAAGAATAAATGACGATGTATGCACCCCAGCCAGTCCGCTTTTACAAACAAACAACTTCAGCCCGGCCTTCCGCACGAACGCCGTCAAGCTGGTGGTATTGATCACCGATGCGCCGCCCAGCGGCTTCTGCGATTCTGGCGCCTATCCATACGATACTTCTTATACAAACAATCCACATACTTATGCGCTGGAGGCGTCAACCAACCACATTAAAATCAACGCGATTCTGATTAATGATGGAGATGAAGGGAGTGATGATGATGATGCTCGGCCTGTCATGCAGGACTATGCGGCTACTTCCTGCGGCTGGTATTCGGAGGCGGCTATAACCTATGACCCCACACTGAGCGATCAAAACTTGGAAGCTGCCATTCTCAAAATAATTTACACGGCGGATGCATGTCATTGAAACAAACTATAACCCATAATACATTTATGAAAATATATATTCTATTATTGACGATAATGTTTCTTGTTCTGATAACACATTCAGCCTTAAGCCAAGGCTCGCTACCTATAGTTCAGCACTTTGGAGCCAATAATCCCACAACAGAAGGTTTTTCATTAGAAAGTTACGGTAATCCGCATCTTGGGCCTGTCATAAATGATCTTGGGATGAATGCGTGGTCGGTTCAAATGTCGAGTTCGGATGCCGCACAATATGGCACAACCTTAACTTCACAACAGAAAGCAGCAATTACAGGAGCAAACTGGTCGTTATCACTTGATCTTCGTATCATAGAGGCTCCAACTACTCCCAGCTATGACATTTCCGTAGATTTTGGAACAGGAGCAGAAAGATTTCAAATCTATTTTGGTGAGGAACCTAATGGCGATCCGGCTGTGCAAGTTGGCGGATCCAGTTTGAGTCCTGTGTTTGTTTTGAATGGGGTAGGTTCTAGTTACAACGATTATCAGCTTTTATATAATGCTACAGCAGATACAGCATCGCTTTGGGTGGACGGAACAGATGCGATAAACGATATTATTGGCGGGCAATTAAATGGAAACGCGTATTTAAGTTGGAGCGCATACCAACACGGTGACAATGTGGAAGCCAACTGGAATTTGGTGTCGTTAAGCGTTCCCGAACCTTCGGCAGTTTCATTAGTTTCACTTGGCAGCGGAGTTTTCATTTATGTCCGCCGCGCCTTCAGCCATTGAGCGCGCGTTGGAGCAAGGTTTTTTCGCGGTCGCCGTAATTTAATTTCAAGGCCTCGGCGCGCGCGGCTTCGGTCATCTTGCCCCAGGATTTTTGCAGGGCGTTGATCATTTTGTCGTCGTCGCTTTTGGCCACGAGATCGGCGAGTTGATATTCAAGGAACACAAGGCAGAGCGCATCCTCGAGCGTGCGGGTCTCGGCGTCGGCGGGGAAATTTTTCTTGAGGTTCAGCTCCTGCACGCGGCGGATGGTTTCCTCGTCGTAGCCGACTTCGCGTAAAATTGTGCCGGATTTTTCGGCGTGGAATTTTTTCAGGTCGGCGCGCCATTTCAGATAACCGGCGCGGGTCAGCGGATAAGAATCGCGCGGGCTTTCCCAGCGGCAGATGTGCTGGCAGCGCGCGGCGAGGCGCAAAGTTTCGGACGCGTCCGGGCAAAGTTTCAAAACCCAACCGGTCAACCGTTGCGCGTAAAGCAGTTCGCGCGGATGGGAAACGCCACCGGCGGTCTCGCGGTTTGGGTCGCGGGAATTCTCCTCGTCGAACCGGCGCAGGGCTGCTTCAAATTTTTCGTTCACGGGGCCAGTGTTTCCCAAGCGATGGAAATTGCAAGCGGGTTCAACGGGAAAACAAAAAAACGCGCCACAAAAAAATTCGCGGCGCGTTAAGATGAAAATAAATTTCAGTGTTCGTGATGGCAGCCGCAGCCGTGGCCGCAGGAGCCTTCTTCCAGATCAGCGGCGACCGGGAGCCGTCCGAGTTCAATCGTCTTGGCGACGATTTTTTGGACGGAACTTTGCAGTTCGTGCATTTCTTCCTGCGCGTCGAGGAAGCTGGACGCGACCGGATTTTTCAGCAGCGCGTCGCGGTCCTTCTCGAACGCGGAGATTTCGGCGGGTTCGAGCGGCTGGCCGTGGTGCTGTTTTTCCTGAAGCGCCTGCCCCTTGCTCATCAGCGACTCGTATTGGCCGCGCGCCGAGGTGTCGGCCAAAAAAGTGTCAATGCGTTTGCGGATGCCGCCGGCCTGGAGCTGTTCGAGGATGGCTTCGCAAAGCTCGTTGGTTTTCGTTTCGATTTTTGTAGGCATAAATTTTGCGGCCAGAATAAAGCACATCCGGCGGCCAAAAGCAACGGCCAAGGCGTCGCGTAATGTTTTGCGTTTTGTGGCCGCCGGAAAAAACATCGCGATTTTGTTGCGTCAATAGTTGACACCCTGCGCAAAAATAGTTAAATCCTTTGCACCCCTTATGGAACCCATCCATCTCCACAAAATTGATTACACCATCCTCATCGCCTACGTCGGCTTTGTCCTCGGCATCGGCTGGACGCTGGCGCGTTACATGAAAACGTCGTCGGACTTTCTCACGTCCGCGCGCTCCATCCCGACTTGGGTCACCGGTTTGGCCTTCATGGCGGCCAACCTCGGCGCGCTCGAACTCGTCGGCATGGCGGCGAGCGGCGCGAAATACGGCATCATCCAGGCAAATTTTTATTGGATTGGCGCGATTCCAGCGATGATTTTCCTTGCCGTGTTCATGATGCCTTTTTACTACGGCTCCAAGGCGCGTTCGGTTCCCGAATATCTCAAAATGCGTTTTGACGAACGCGTTCGCGCGCTGAACTCCGTCGCGTTTGCCGTGATGACCATTTTCGCTTCCGGCATTTCGATGAACGCGCTGGCGAAATTGTTGAACCAGTTGCTCGGGTGGGACTACAATTTCGCCCTGTTGATCTGCTCCGGCGTTGTTTTGCTTTACGTTTTGAAGGGCGGATTGACCTCGGCGATTTACACGGAGGTTCTGCAATTTTTCATGATCGTCCTCGGTTTCGCGCCGGTCGTTTATCTTGGATTGAAAGACGTGGGCGGTTGGGGGGCGATGAACCATTCGCTCCAGGCCGTCGCCGTCAATCCTTCCGCGCTCTACTTGAAAGACGTCGGGATCAGTTACGCGCCGAATGCCTGGACCAGCGCGTGGCAGCCGACGCTCGCCGGTCCCGCGCACAACACGATGGGGATAGATGTGTTTGCCCTTGTTTTTGGCCTCGGCTTCGTCCTCTCGTTCGGTTACTGGTGCACGAACTTTCTCGTCGTCCAGCGCGCGATGGCGGCAAAAAACATGACCGCCGCCCGCAACACCCCGCTCATCGCCGCCGTTCCCAAAATGTTTTTCCCATTTCTTGTCATTGTTCCCGGCATGATCGCCGTCGCGTTGGCCTCGAATCCGGACAAGAACTACCGCCTCCCGCTGCCGGTTATCGCGCAGGCGAATTACGATCAGGCCGTTGCCGCCGTGAAAAGCGCAAACCCGGCAGATCCCGCCGCCGCCGTGAAAGCCGTCGGCGAGGCGCTTGGCAAAAAAAACGCCCCGATAAAAATTGCGCCGGACAAAATCGCTTCGCTGGTTGCCGCCAATGCGGCAAGCAAATTGTCCGACGTTCAGATCAAGCAGGGGCTTAACAACAGCATTGCAGAAAATTATTACGACGGCGTCATCCTTTCGCTCGTGAAAAGATACTGTCCGCCCGGTCTGTTCGGCCTCGCGCTCACCGCGCTGCTGGCGTCCTTCATGTCCGGCATGGCGGGCAACGTGACGGCGTTCAACACCGTCTTTACCTACGACCTTTATCAAGCCTACTTTGCGAAAGGCAAGAGCGACCATCATTATTTCCTGACCGGCAAGGTCATCACCGTGGTCGGCATCATATTGAGCATGGGCGCGGCGTATTTTGCCTCGATGTATGACAACGCCATGGACATCATCCAGCTTGTCTTCGCTTTTGTGAACGCACCGCTCTTCGCCACGTTCCTGCTCGGCATGTTCTGGAAACGCACGACGGGCACCGGCGCGTTCCTCGGCCTGTTCGCCGGCATCGCCGGCTCGGCGCTTTTCCATTCGCTGACCATCGCGCATGGCAACCCGCCCGGCGTCAAGGGCGGCTACCTTCACGTCGTGCAGGAATTTCCGAGCGAAATGGCGCAGAATTTCTGGCTCGCCACTTTTGCGTTCATCGTTTGCTTCGCGGTCACGCTGGTGATTTCACTCGCGACCGCGCGCACCAAGACCGACGGCGATTTGAAAGGCCTTGTCTATTCGCTCACGCCGAAAATCGTGGACACCGACCAGCCGTGGTATAAACGCCCGGCCATCGTCGGCATCATGCTGCTCGTCGTGTGCGCCATCCTGAACTTCATTTTCTGGTGAACCAAAACTAACTGAAAGGAAACTATTTTATGGGACTCGATATCCGCTGGCCGATTGGCCTCATGTTCACCCTCATCGGCGCGCTGCTCACCGGCTACGGCGCGCTCAAAGGTGCGAGTGATAAATCGCTCGGCATCAACATCAACCTTATCTGGGGCGTTGTGCTCCTCGTGTTTGGCGTGCTGATGTTGCTGGGCGCGGTGCGCGGTGGCAAAAAACCGCCGTCCGCCTGAAAATGAAATGACTGCCCGCCGGAAATTCGCGTCGCCCGGCCATTTTTATTTTTAATGACCAATCTGCAAAAACCCGCCGCTGAAACCGCGCAATCGTTCGTCAAAACCCATGGACGGACGCCGCGCCGGATTCTTGCCGCGCGTCCGCAAAGACGGTTTGCGATTTGACTGGTTAATTTATTTAATTCTGCCCATCATTTGACATGAGGAAAACCAAGCTCAAGCCTGCGTCCAAAACCAAAGCCGCGTCCAAGCCCGCGCCCGCGCGCCGCGCGCCACTGCGGCCGCTGGAAGCGGGCCAGATCTGGCGGGTGGGCGAACAGAATCTCCAGGTCAGCCTCGTCGGCAAACTGCTGGTGCATTACAAGCTGGCCGCGCCGAACGCCGTGCGCGTCTCCAACTCCGTCGGCGGACGCGGCGCGGTGGAAAAATATCTCAAGACCAACAAGGCGGTGCTTTTGAAAACCATCAAAGTGGACGGAATTTGAGGCCGGGCAATTTCCAGTGTCCCTTTGGGACGATTCGTGGTTTTGCAGACGTGGCAAAAGGGACTTGGCAAAACTTTTGGCAAATGGTTAATTGGGTGAAGCTGCCAAATGAAAACCCTGCTGCCAGTGGCGATAATGTTTGCGGTTTGTCCGCCGCAGTTGATTCGGCGTTTGCCCAGACTTGGACTCAGGCTACCAATGCGCCAAACGCACAATGGTATTCGATTGCTTCATCTGCGGATGGAGCCAGATTAGCAGCGGCGGGCGGGTCAACTGGCAGTATTTATACTTCAACAAATTCAGGAGCCTCTTGGACACAGGCCAACGCGCCCAATAATTTTTGGTATCCTATTGCATCTTCTGCCGACGGCACGAAATTAGTGGCGGGAACATTTGGTGGAAATATTTATTCTTCAACTAATTCCGGCATGAATTGGTCTTCAAATGCCACTCCAAGCCAATTACGATATTCGATGGCCTCTTCGGCAGATGGAACAAAATTGGTGGCAGCAAGCACAGGTGGTCAGATTTTCATTTCAACGGATTCGGGAATCAATTGGATGTTAAGCAGTGCGCCAAACGATTATTGGATTTCTGTCGCGTCTTCAGCGGATGGAAGCAAATTGGCCGCCGCATGGATTTAAATGCTACAGGCGGCATTTATACTTCCACAAATTCAGGAAATACATGGATTTCAAATAATGTCCCTTCTTTGGATTGGTTTTCTGTTGCCTCTTCCGCAGATGGAAACAAATTGATGGCAGTGGGCGGAGGGTTAACGGCACATGGCCCAATTTATATTTCGACCAATTCTGGTGCTACATGGATTTCAAATAGTTTGCCAACCAAGAACTGGTTTTGCGTCGCCTCTTCTGCGGATGGAACCAAATTGGCAGCGAGCACTTATGGAAGCATCGTTTATATTTCTGGGGATTCCGGAATACTTGGTCTTTGAACGATGCGCCATGACACATTTTGGCCTTCTATCGCTTCGTCCGCTGATGGAAATTATCTGGTGGCCGTGGTCAATGGTGGCGGCATTTGGACTTTGCAAACTACCCCTTCGCCGCAGTTGAATCTCACACCTGCGAGCAACAACCTCGCTTTTTCCTGGCTTGTGCCTTCCGCAAACTTCGTCGTGCAACAAAGCCCCGACTTGGTTTCGTGGTCGAGCGTCACGGACACGCCCGCGCTCAATCTCACCAACCTGAACAATGAGCTTTCCATTTCGCCGTCCAACAGCAGCGGTTTCTTCCGGCTGATTTCGCAATAAAATTTCGCGCGGATTTTTTGGGCAAACGGCCCGCAACGGGTTATCTTGCCCGCATGACGAATCCGTGGCGCTTCAAACTGTTATACGACGGCGACTGTCCGCTGTGCCGGCGCGAGGCGCGCTTTCTCCAACGCCGTAACCGCCACGGCTGGCTTGTCTTTGAGGACATCGCCGCGCCGGGATTTGATCCGGCGGCGTATCACGCCACGCGCGAGGAGTTGATGGGTGTCATCCACGGCGTTTTTCCCGATGGCCGCATGGTGAAAAAGGTGGAGGTTTTCCGCGAAGCTTACCGCGCGATTGGTCTTGGCTGGCTGCTCGCACCGACGGGCTGGCCGGGATTGCGCTGGCTGGCCGACCGTGGTTATGAATGGTTTGCGCGCAACCGCATCGCCATCGGCAGATATTTCGGGCGCGGCTGCGAATCCGGCGCGTGCGCGGCGGACAAAATTGGTTGAACCTGCCGGAGAAAAATTATTCGCCCACGCCGGCGTATTCCTCGTCCACTTTCAAATCCAGGCCCATAAGGATGTAATCGTGGGGAACGGATTTCATGTCCACGACATAATTTTCCTGACGCATCAGGAAGTGAAAGCCGATGTCTTGCAGGGCGCGGATGGCCACCTTCCGCTCGCCGTTCAATTCCGATTCCAGCTTGCTCAAACCCAGCGCGCGGGCGATTTCAATCTGTTCGGTGACCAGGATTTTGGCCACGTCGCGTCCACGATAATCAGGATGCGTCAAGACGGTGACGCCGCCGATGTGGCGTTTCCAGCCGCCGGGTCGCTGGCGGAGCGTCGCCTCGCCGATGATTTTCCGTCCGTCCAGCATCAGCAGCATCAGGTTTTCCTCGAAATCAGGATGATGCAGCCATTCGCGGAACAGCGCCCGGTGGAGGATCGGCTTCTTGATGAACAGGCGTTCCTCTTCGGGCACGGCGGAAAGAAATTGATGCAGGCGAAATTCATCGCGCCGGACAAGCAGGCGGATGACTGCGGCGGTGCCGTCGCGGAGTTTCAGGGAGACGGGAAATTTTTCCAGCGCGTATTCGAGCTTGATGGTCGTGTCATTGACCTTTTTGTTGATTTTCACATCTGCAAAATGGTGCGCAGGCCGCTTTCCTGCCAACCGTAAATTGGCCAAATTTTATCCTTATTTGTCTGGCTTAATCAAAAATTAAGCCGCAGGATGAACCATGATAAAAACCAAGCCGACCCGCCGCGTCCGCCAGCAACCACTCGAAGCCGGCCAGCTCTGGCGGATGGCCGAGGCGAATCTGCAGGTGGGCATGGTCGGCAAGCTGCTCGTGCATTATAAATTGGGCAAGCCCAACGCCGTTCGCGTCGCCAATTCCTGCAACGGCATCAAGACCATCGAAAAATATCTGAAGGCGAACAAGGCCGTCCTGGTTTGAGCATGTGTGAGATTTGTTTTACGGATCGGGGTTCGACTTTTCTTGCCTTGAAATCCTGACATTCATAATGTCTTTGTTTGTGAATGGAAAATTTCATCGCCTGTTTTCGACGGCAATTTTGGCCTTAACTTTTCTCAATGCCAATGCTGCGGACAAAGTGACAGTCACCATCAACGGCAAAACCATTTCCGCCTGGCGCACGGTTGATTTGGAAAATGCGGAAAAAGAATCGGCTGCAGAACACAAACCGATTGCATGGATCGCTTCGTCGCCGCGGGATTTGGATGGAACCGGGAAAATTTCATCGAACGGCTCGCGTGGCGCGACGTTGCATGCGCTGTATGCGTTGCGTGACCGGACGGTTTTGGTTTTTGAGGACGGCTTCGCGGAAAATCATCAGGTTTTGAAATTGGTGGACGACGCCATTCATACGAGGAACGGTGAGCCCGATCATCATCCAACGCTGCCCGGTGTGGTTTTCTTGAATCCCGACGCCACGGAAGTTTTGGCAAAAGTGGATTTTGAACCCGATTTCGTAAAACGCGCGCGCGCGCTGGCTGATGCTTTGAATCAGGCGGAAGAAAAAATGAAATCGGCGCCGGACGCGGCGAAGAAATAAAATTGCTGCAAGGCACCATGAAAATCTCACCCCACGATTTCCGCGTGCGCGAAGGCGAGACCGTCAGGCTCAAGCAATGGCCGACCAAGGTGAAGGCATTTTACAAATCGGATGACGACTGTCAAAAGCGACTCGCGGAACACATCAAGGAGTTGAGCAAACTGCAAAGTCTGCTTTACGCGGACAATCGTTATGCGGTGCTGCTGATTTTTCAGGCGATGGATGCCGCCGGCAAGGACGGCGCGATCAAGCACGTCATGTCCGGCGTCAACCCGCAGGGCTGCCAGGTCTTCAGCTTCAAGCATCCCAGCGCCGAGGAGTTGGAGCATGATTTTCTCTGGCGCACGACCCGTTGCCTGCCGGAACGCGGGCGCATCGGCATCTTCAACCGTTCTTATTACGAGGAAGTGCTCATCGTGCGCGTGCATCCGGAGATTTTGCGGGCGCAGGCCATTCCGGATGAATTGCTCGGCGGCAAACAATTTTGGGAAAAGCGTTATTCGTCCATCACGAACCTCGAAAAACATCTGCACCGCAACGGCACGCGCGTCATCAAATTCTTCCTGCACTTGTCCAAGGAAGAACAACGCCGCCGCTTTCTCAAGCGCATCGAGGACCCGAAGCACAATTGGAAATTCAGCGGCGACGACCTCAAGGAACGCGGCTTTTGGAAGCAATACATGAAAGCCTATGAAGCGTGCCTGGGCGCGACCAGCACGGAACACGCGCCGTGGTTTGTCGTTCCCGCCGATGACAAGCTGAATGCGCGGCTGATCATCTCCCGCATCGTCGTCGAAACGCTCAAGGACTTGAAGATGAGCTATCCCAAATCCGACACGAAACGGATGAAAGAATTGCAATCGTTCCGCAGGCTGCTGGCGAAGTAAAATCGGATTTCAAAAAGTTAATGCGTCCTGTCGAAAAGTTTCTGCAATGCGGTTAAAACTTCGCGTGAGCCGTCGAGAAGTCCGTGCGTCCTGCCCAAAAGTCCCTGCAACCCTCCAAGAAGTTGATGTGAATCGCCCAAAAGTCCGTGTCACCCGCCAAAAAGCTTGTGCGAGCCGCCCAAAAGTCCGTGTCAGGTGGCAAAAAGCTCGTGTCAGACGCCGAAAAGTTGGTGTCAATCGCTCAAAAGTGCGTGTTAGCCGACCGAAATCTCATGCGCAATTAGCTTAAAATGAATAAATCATGACTTTTATTAAGTTTTTTTGAAAGATTCTCCGTTTTCCTGCGTATTCATTAGTAAGGGGTGAATGGTTCACCCTTCAATAAACCTAAAAACCTATGAATAATCGTGAAACCCGTCGTTATGAAATGTTCGTTCGCGTGCAGACTTTCGGCACGGATAGGGTAGTTCGTTCCTCACAACCCTAGGCTAATTTCCGTTACGCCTTCAGCGTATTTGAATTCGCGGCAATTGGTGCAATTCGTGTCAAAATCTTTGCGTCTCTGCGTCTTTGCGTTAATAAATTGCACAGGCGAGACGCCCGCGCCACTTGAATTTTCTTTCATTCATCCGCAATGCGCGTATCTTATTCGCATGAAGGCGTTGCAAATAGAATATCCTGAATCGTGGCCTGCCGCCGCCGGTTCGAGCGCGGAGCGGTTTGAGGGCGAGGCGCGCATGGCGCTGGCAACCAAGCTTTTTGAAGTGGGGCGGCTGACCAGCGGGCAGGCGGCGCAACTGGCTGGCGTTTCGCGCGCGGCTTTTCTTTTGAGCTGCCCGCAGTGGAACGTGCCGACCGTGGCATGGGATTCCGCCGAACTGGCCGCCGAATTCAAACCGTTCAATTCGTGAGCCAGATTGTCTGCAACTCCGGCCCGTTGATCGCGTTGGGAATTCTCGGCAAGCTGGACATTCTCAAATCGCTTTTCGACGAGGTTTTTGTCCCTGACGCGGTGCAAAGGGAAATCGCGCGGGGCGGTTTGAAATTTCTCGGTTTGGAGGATTTTCAGCGGGCGCAGTGGATTCGCGTCGCTTCACCAAAACAGGATGATGAATTGCTGGCGGCTTTGCTGGACGGCGGAGAGGCGGCGGTCATCAATCTTGCGCGCGAGCGGAACATAAAACTGGTTTTGATTGACGAGCGCAAAGCCCGCAAAGTCGCCCGCGATGTTTATGGTCTTCAGCCGATTGGCACGGCGCGAATCCTGGTTGAAGCCAAACAGAAAAATCTATTGGCCGAAATCGCCTCGCATTTTGAGAAGCTGCGGCGGGAAGGTTATTGGATTCACGAGGACATTGTTCAAGCGGCGTTGCGTGAGGCCGGAGAAATTTGATTTGTTAAAATGGATTCCGCACACATACGCAATTTTTCGATTATCGCGCATATTGACCACGGCAAAACCACGTTGTCCGACCGTTTGCTGCACCGGACGGGAACAATTGCGACCCGTGATATGTCGGAGCAATTGCTCGACGCGATGGATTTGGAGCGCGAACGCGGCATCACCATCAAGGCGCATCCGGTCACGATGCTTTACACGGCAAAGAACGGCGAGACTTACGAGCTGAACCTGATTGACACGCCCGGCCATGTGGATTTCGCCTACGAAGTGTCGCGCAGCTTGAGCGCGTGCGAAGGCGCGTTGCTGGTGATTGACGCGGCGCAAGGTGTCGAGGCGCAGACGGTGGCGAATTATCATCTCGCGGCGAAGTTGAATCTCGAAATCATTCCCGTCATCAACAAGATTGACCTCGGCCACGCCGACGTGCCGCAGGCGAAACGGCAGTTGGAAGACGTGCTGGCGATTCCGGCGGAACTGGCGATCCCGTGCAGCGCGAAGGAAGGCATCGGCATCGAGGACATTCTTGAGGCGATTGTCGCGCGCATTCCGCCGCCGAAGCCGACGGGCGAGCCGAGTTTGCAGGCGCTGGGTTTTGATTCTTATTTCGACACTTACAAAGGCGTCGTCACGCACGTCCGCGTTTTCAACGGCGAATTGAAGGCCGGCCAGATGGTGAAACTGTTGCACTCCGGCAAAACCGTCGAGGTGAAGGAAGTCGGCAGCTTCAATCCGAAACCTTACACGCGCGAGAAACTTGAAGTCGGCGAGACGGGTTATTTCACGGCGAACATCAAGAGCGCGGCGGAAGTGAAAATGGGCGACACGATCACCGACGCGCGAAATCCGTCGCCGGTGCTGCCGGGCTTCAAGGAAATTCATCCGATGGTGTTCAGCGGAATTTATCCGATCAACACGGCGGATTACGAGGCGTTGAAATCTTCGATGGGAAAATTGAAGTTGAACGATTCCGCGTTCGTTTATTCCTCGGAAACATCCGTTGCGCTCGGCTTCGGTTTTCGTTGCGGCTTTTTAGGATTGTTGCATCTGGAAATTGTGCAGGAACGTCTGCGCCGCGAATACGACATGGACATCATCGCGACTTATCCGAGCGTGGTCTATCACGTCACGCTTTCGGACGGCACGCGCAAGCAGGTGGACAATCCGGCGTTCATGCCCGACGTGACGTTCATCGAAAAAATCGAAGAGCCGATGGTGAAGGCGTTCGTGATTTGCCCGAACGAAAACATCGGCGACATGATGGCGCTGATCTCCGAAAAGCGCGGCGCGGTTGACCACACGGAAACGCTCGACGCGAAGCGCGTGATGCTGACCAGCCTGATTCCGCTGAACGAAATCCTGATTGATTTTCACGACCGCATCAAAAGCATCACGCGCGGATTCGGCTCGATGGATTACGAGCCAGCGGATTACATGGCGAGCGACATGGTGAAACTCGACATGCTCGTGAACGGCGAGCCGATGGATGCATTTTCATGCATCGTCCATCGCACAAAAGCCGAGGGCAGGGGACGCACGCTGGCGGAAAAGTTGAAGGAAGTCATCCCGCGCCAGCAGTTCCAGGTAAAAATCCAGGCGGCCATCGGCGGAAAAATTGTCGCATCAGAAACCATCAGCGCATTCCGCAAAGACGTGACGGCGAAATGTTACGGCGGCGACGTCTCGCGCAAACGCAAGCTGCTTGAGAAGCAGAAGGAAGGCAAAAAGCGGATGA
Source organism: uncultured Verrucomicrobiae bacterium (assembly GCA_963738175.1). GTDB lineage: Bacteria > Verrucomicrobiota > Verrucomicrobiia > Limisphaerales > UBA11358 > UBA11358. The sequence continues at coordinate 5,146 of CAVTVI010000019.1, read as the reverse complement.
AATCCATCGGCAACGTGAACATCCCGCAGGAAGCGTTTATTGAAGTTCTCAAAGCGTAAGACACCAATTACACTAATCAACACGAAATGCACTCCAAAATAAATTTGTGTAAATCCGTGTGATTCGTGTCCAAGCAAAACATTTATGATTCGCTGGCTATTTTCCAAAACGATTCGCGAAGCGTGCGCGATGCGCAAGCACGTCCAGCGGTTGCTCAACGCGCAGCGCGACATTCTTTCGTCGCAAGCCGTCGCCGCAGTGCAGTTGAAAATGAATGAATTGAACGCGGCCATCGCGGAAAAAGCCAACAACGGAAAAATTCGCATCAAAGCCGAGGAGCTTCAATTCGCCGCCGAGAAATGGCTTAAGCCGTATCCGAATGCCATGTGGCGCGAGAATGTGGAAGTGCTTTTGGTCGCGCTCGCGGTGGCGATGGCCATCCGCACATTTTTCATCCAGCCGTTCAAGATTCCCACCGGCTCGATGCAGCCGACGCTGTTCGGCGTCAATAGCGAACCTGACTTTTCGCGTTCCGTAAATGAAATGGATTATATCACGGGAAATGGCCTGACCTTAAACGACGCCGAGCAGTCCCGGTTGCGCGGGGAAGTCGGGCGGCTGCAAAAAATTCAAAAGGCCATGGTCATCCCGACTGGCTGGGATCGTGTCAAAGAATGGTTTCAGGGAAATTCCTACATTCATTTTGTCGCGCCGACCGACGGAAAGATTGAAACCATTTTTCCGCCGCAAAAGTTTTTGATCTTCAATCTCTGGCAGTCATTCACCTTTGCCGGCGTGAAACACACCCTTTGGTTTCCGCCGGATTTTGGCGAGTCGGATTTGCCGCACCGCGCGGGACTTTTTCCCGGACGCACTTATCATCAAGGCGAGGACGTCATCAAGATTCGCGTGGGTGCCGGGGATCATTTATTCGTGGACCGGCTCACTTATAATTTTCGCAAACCGACGCGCGGCGACATCATTGTTTTTGAAACGGCGGGAATTCCCGAGGAAATGCGCGACCGTTATCGCATTCCCGCCGATCAATTTTACATCAAACGGCTTGTTGCGTTGCCCGGCGAGAAAGTCCAGATCGGAAATGACCGTCATCTGCGCATCAACGGCGTGCGGCTGGACGCCTCCACGCCGCATTTTGAAAATGTCTATGGCTTCAATCCCGACACGCCGCCGCACGACAGCCAATACTCCGGGCACGTCAACGGCACGGTCTCGCAGGAATATAATTTAAGTTTGGGTGTTCCGCCGTTGTTTCCCGACGAAGGAACTGTTTATGAGGTGCCCGCAAATTCCTTCATGCCGATGGGTGACAACACCTGCAACAGCCTCGACTCCCGTTTTTTTGGAGCCATTCCGGAGAATTACGCCATCGGCAAATCCTTCTTCGTCTACTGGCCGATCACTTCGCGCTTCGGCTGGGGCAACCGGTAACTTCCGCGTATGAGAATGTCGGGCCAAACCATTTTGATCACCGGCGCCTCGTCGGGGATCGGACTGGAACTGGCGAAGTGCTTTGCGGCGGAGCAGTTCGCCAATGACGACGGCCGGATTATTTTGTTGGCGAGAAATACGGCCGCGCTCGAATCGCTGGCCGCAGAATTAAGCCGTGATTGGAAAGTTGAAGTGACAGTTCTGACCGCTGATCTTTCCCTGCCTGAAACTCCGAAACAGATTTTTGAACAATTGTCCGCGCAAAAAATTTCCGTGGATGTCCTGGTGAACAACGCCGGTTTTGGCGCAAACGGCACATTCGCAGAAATTTCCCTGCCGCGCCAACTCGAAATGCTTCAGGTCAACATCACCGCGCTCACCGAATTGACGGGACTGTTTTTGCCCGGGATGATTCAACGAAAGCGCGGCGGGATTCTCAACGTCGGTTCCGTCGCCGGATTTTTGCCCGGCCCCGGCATGGCGGTTTATTACGCGACGAAGGCGTTCGTGCTTTCGTTCACCGAGGCTTTGGCGGAGGAACTTGCCGGAACAGGTTTGACGATTTCCGTTTTATGCCCCGGCCCGACGGAAAGCAATTTCGGCAGCGTTGCGCGCGGAAAAAAAGTTCGGCAGATCAAAACATCCAAAATGTCGGCGGAAGCCGTCGCGGTCTACGGCCACCGCGCGTTTCGAAATGGGAAAATCACCGCCATTCCGGGACTGCAAAATAAAATGTTCGTTTTTCTGAACCGGATTTTGCCACGCCCGATTCCGCGCAAACTGGTCAAGCGTTACAACCGCACAACGGAGTAAAACGTGTTATTCGTGGCGACCGAACGGATTCATCTGACATCCGCCGTTGGTAATAATTAACCTTCCCGACACACAATTGACACATTTGTTTTGGAACATTAGCTTTGTGAACACCATGCTCAAGTCCGTTCGACTGATTGTCAACGCTCCGGCGCATTACGCCGCGCGACTTGCGTGCAACGCGGCGGAAATCCGCGCAGCGCAGGCTTTGCGCTTTGAAGTCTTCAATCTCGAACTCAACGAAGGTCTGGCCCAATCCTACGCGAGCGGCCTCGACGAAGACCCGTTTGACGCCGTGTGCGACCATCTTATCGTGGAGCATTTGCCGTCGCGCCAGATTGTCGGGACGTATCGTTTGCAGACCGGCGTGAATGCCGCCGCGAAACTCGGATATTACGGCGCGCAGGAATTTGACTTTCAACCTTACGAACCGTTTCGCAAGGAAATAGTCGAACTCGGTCGAGCGTGTGTCGACATCCAGCATCGCAATCTCGTCGTGCTGGGAATGTTGTGGAAGGGAATTGCCGACTACGCAAAGCAACGCGGCGCGCGTTATCTGCTTGGTTGCAGTTCCATTACGTCGCAAGACCCGGCGGTGGGCGCCTCGGCCTACACGGAATTGTGCCGGAAAAATCTGGCGTCGCCGCAATGGCGCACGCGGCCATTGCCGGAATACGAGTGTCCGCTTGATCATCTGTCGGGCGAAACGGTTAAAATCCCCAAATTGCTGCGCGCCTACTTGAGCATCGGCGCGAAAATTTGCGGGCCGCCGGCTTTGGACCGGAGTTTCAAGACGATTGATTTTCTCACGACGCTGGATCTCGACTCAATGCCGCTGCTCGCCCGCCGGCGATTTCTAGGTTGACCGCGTTGCCGCCGCGTTTGAAACTCGCGCATGAAAGGATTGTGCCAGCGCCCATTTCGGGTTGTCGGACGGCTTGTTTGGTTTGGCGGTGAAGTGCTGTTGTCAGGGTTCGATTTTTTGCTCCGCTGCGTGTTTTGCCCGAAAACTTCCCGGCGTCGCGCTCGCGCCGTTTGGCTGCAACGCATCAGTCGCCGTGTCCTGCGTATTTTTCGGGCAGAGATTCAAACTGCCGGAACGATTCCGTCCAATGGTTTGCTCATCTGCAATCATTTGAGCTATCTGGACATTCTCGTGCTGTCGTCGCTCACGCCCGCAATTTTTGTCGCCAAGCGCGAAGTGAAATCATGGCCGGTCATGGGCTGGCTGGCGCAATTGGGTGGAACCATTTTTATTGACCGTCAGCGACGAACGGACGTCGGCGAGGTCAACAGCGAAATCCAGGCCGCGCTGAACGACGGCGCGCTCGTGATTGTTTTCCCGGAAGGCACCAGTTCGGACGGCAAAACCATTTTGCCGTTCAAATCATCGCTGCTCGAACCGGCAACGCAGCAGAAATATCCGCTGACCATCGGTCGCATTCAATACACGCTCGCTGACGGCGATGCGGACGCGGAAGTTTGTTATTGGGGGGATGCGGTTTTTTTCCCGCACCTGCTCAATTTTTTGAGCAAACGCAGCGTCCGCGCCTCCGTCCGGTTTGCCCCGGTTCAAAACCACAGCACGGATCGGAAAGAGCTGGCGCAGCAACTGCACGCCGCCGTAAGGGAATTGAACCCTTGTCCGCCGCCTAACGCAAAAAGCGGAACAGCCGCCGGCTCGTGAAGTGAACCGCGACAGCGGAACTTACAGCAGCAACGACGGTTGGCTCCGTCGACTTGTTAGGACACAAAACGTCATAGCCCAATAGCTCTGGTTTGTGTCTGCACTGGAGCGTTGGCTCCGCCACTCCAATATCTCGCCACATAACCCAATTGGAATGCCAATTGCCAGCACTGCTATGATAATGTCTCTGCGCATCTCACTCGAACACGACGCACGCGGTCGCGCGCAAATCGCGTTGGGCGAGCGCGGGCAATTCCGCCGGCGTCAGGATGGTTTCAATTTTCATTTTGCGTCGCGCGAAGGCACGAAGTTAAAATGCCTAATGTAGAAAATTGTGCCACTGGTTGTGTTCCTTAATTTGCGAAATCAGCGTGCTCCAAAAAACTTGATCGTCAGGCGAAAGAGGCCGCTTGATGATAATAAAAGAGTCAGAAGGATCATTAGTCAGGTCAGCTTCAGTCTTATAATATTGGAACACGATCATATTGCCGATAATCTGGAAAATGTAATTATCGCCCATCAACTGTGCTTTGAATTTTTTATTTGGATTGAAGTCATCCTCGGAACCCATTTTCCAACCAGTTTGGTGCGTGGTAATCCAGTCGCTGATCTGGCGAGCTTCATGTGTCCCGAAGGTAATATCTTCACCTTCAGAAACAGTCAGCCGTTTCGGATAAGAACTAGGGAAAACGTTTGGTTTAAGACAAACTGCTTCATATTTGGCTTGTTGCCATGCGGACAGCCCAAAAGATGCAATGATCAATAATCCTAAAAATAAAATAATGCGTGGTAGCCGTATCCGGCTAATAATCCAAAGCTGAACAGGTCTCGCCAGCATTACGCCGAATTGCATCAACACTGCTCCAACAAAAAAGGCGGAAATTATATCAGGCCAACAAGTTTCAAAAGCTTCCAAGCCGTGACTCTCAACCATGCCTGGGCCCATTCCGTCACGAAAGAAAATGCTCACTGCCAAAATCATCAGCGTCATAAATGATGCGCTGGAAAAGAGAATGCTGACAAGAAGACGCCTCACAAATCGGAAATGGCGAAACTTCCACATCGTGTAAATAAACACAATCGGCGAAAGGATTAACGCGCTGTAAAAGCTAAATGTAACGATGGTGTCCATCTGGATATTTTATTGTTATGAAAGCGCACTTGCAAATTTCGTTCAAATAAATGCTATTTTAATTT
>CAVTVI010000018.1:0-292553 GCA_963738175.1 uncultured Verrucomicrobiae bacterium | reverse complement strand
TTCAGCCCCAGAGGGTCAAAACGTGACGCAACCTGTCGCAGCGAGTGAAGGGACTGAAAGTGAAAAAGCGCCTGTAAGTGACGGGGTCTGTCTCGGTTTGACGCCGCTCGTCGCAGAAATAAAATTGGAGCGAGCGAAGGGATTCGAACCCTCGACACTCACGTTGGCAACGTGATGCTCTACCAGGCTGAGCTACGCTCGCTTCCAGAGGACGAAAATATGCAAATGCCGCGGATTTGCAAGCCCGATTTCAAGCCGGCTTGCCGCCGAGCGCGCCGCGAATCACTTTCAGCAAATCATCGTGGTCAATCGGCTTGTGAAAAAAGGCCAGCGCGCCGCCGGCCACCGCCCGCTGCTTCAAGGCGACGTCCTCGCCGCCGGTGATGATGATAACGGGCGTTTTTTTGACCGCCTCCATCCGGCGAAACCATTCCATGATGCGGAAACCATCCCACTCCACGCCGCCCACGTCCGGCGGAAAACTGATGTCCAGCAAAACCAGATCCGGCGCTTCCTTCCGCGCGGCCGCGACCGCTTCCGCGCCATCCAATGCCGTGATGACCTGATAACCGGCTCCTTGAAGTTTCAGGGAAACGGTTTTAAGGATGATTTCATTGTCATCCACCACCAGAATTTTTTTGGCCGGTTCGGCTTTCATGTTCAAATCCGCTGGTTCAAATTTGCGTTCTCCCGACAATCAAGATGCCCGAACCTAACAAAACCCGTCCGCCGAAGCAAAGCCAATTTCTGCGGCTTTGACTTTTCCCACGCCTGCTGTGCTAGACTGCCCGCGTGAGCAACGCCTTTTACGACGCCGGCGAACAGCGCGCCGCCAAGGTCAACGACCTTTTCGCCGCCATCGCCCGGCGTTACGATTTGATCAACGACCTGCAAAGCTTCGGCCTGCACCGGCTTTGGAAACGGCGCGTCGTTGAACTTGCAAAAGTTCAAAATGGAAATCGGGCACTGGATTTATGCTGCGGCACCGGCGACCTCGCGCTCGCGCTCGCGCAACGCGGCGCGGAAACCACCGGTTTGGATTTCAGCCCGCAAATGTTGGAAGTCGCCGAATCACGTCGGCAAATCGCAAATCGCAAATCGCAAATCGCAAATCCAAAATTCATCCAAGGCGACGCGCAGCAGATTCCCTTTCCCGAAAATTCCTTCGACATCGTGACCGTCGGCTACGGCTTGCGGAACCTGACGAACTGGGAACGCGGGCTGGACGAAATGTTCCGCGTGGCCAGGCCGGGCGCGCGGCTGATCGTTTTGGATTTCGGCAAACCGGCGAACTGGCTCTGGCGGAAAATTTATTTCGCGCACCTGCGCTGTTCCGTGCCGCTCATCGGGCTGCTGTTCTGCGGCAACGCGTCGGCTTACGCCTACATTTTGGAATCGCTCAAACATTATCCGGCGCAACTGGCCGTGGCGGAAAAGATGCGCGGCCTGAAACTGGCGGACGTGCGCGTCATCAACCTGCTCGGCGGCGCGATGGCGATTAACTACGGGGAAAAATCAAAATAATTTCGCGCGAATACGTTAGGCATTCTTGAATTTTCTGTCCCACGGAGCGCCCGTCCACACGCTTGTCTGTGGCAATTGCTGATACAAAGTTGACTGTGGTAAAATTGTAATAGGACACTGATGTAACTTCTGGATACAATAGTTTTCAGCATCCATTTTAGTCGCAAACGGGCGGAGTTTACTTTTTACACCTTTAGAAACTCCCTCTACAACCCAACCTCCAAGTTTCTCATCGTAACGAATTTGAAGCTGGGCATTTTCTGGAGCTTTATTTTTTTGTTCTTCATAAAATCCAATTCTGCCCAAACAGAAGCTAGCACGAATTTTTAGCAGTCGGTTCAAAGAATGCTCTGTTTTCATCTGGCTTAAAGCGATAGCTGTAGCTGAAACGTTTAGCAATTTGTGTGCATATCTCGTTATCGAAACTAAAGCGCCATCCTACCAGCACGAATGCCTGTCTTCGTTGAGCAAGCTGTTCTGCCTCGGCTTCCCAATCTGTGTTTCCAACCGAAATTATTTCCTGGTATTTCATCGTTTCAAGTTCGGCTCATCGCAAGACAATCTGAAATTGGTCACTGATTCTTTATATTCAAATCGAGCGTCGGGTCTTTGGTTGAGTCGAAGTCGCCCATCTTCCCGTAGCTTTGCACCTTGTCATTGACTAACTTGACAAAATACTCATTGGAAATGTGGTGGATGTGCAATGGGTCGTCAGCGGGTGATGTTAGATTGTAGCGGAGAATTTCGATACCGCCACCAGGTGCTGCTGTGCTATTCGGCTCGCCCAGAACGGAGACAACCTCTTGCTTTGTCATGCCGAGGTTCAAGCGATTCATCTTTGGCGCAGTCGAACAACCTGTAAAGGCAATAGCCGCTGAACATAACAGAGTGAAAAAAGTCTTCATGAACTTGACCTTAAATATGTTCTCTCGTCTTGTCCATGTTGAATTTTACCGCATACAAAAATTTATTTTCCGCCCAACTGAATCACCATTCCTTCGCGCGCGGCGTCCACTTTTAATTTCGCTTTCCGCTTGGCCACGAGTTTGCGGGCGTATTTGACCATTTCATCCATGCGCCGGTCGTCGTGGTCGGGGTCGTGATGGAAGAGGCAAAGTTTTTTGACGCCGGCCTTGAGCGCGAGCGCCACGGAATCGTCCACGCAGCCGTGTCCCCAGCCGGTGTGCTTTTTGTATTCCGCGCGGTCGTATTGCGAGTCGAGGATGAGCACGTCGGCGTCGCGCACGAAATCAATCATCTCATGATCGTCCGCGCGCGGTTCGGTGTCGGGAAAAAACGCGATGAGGCCGTCGGGCGAAAACAGCCGGTAGCCGACGCAGACGCCGGGATGGTTCGCGCGTTGCGCCCGCACGAGCACGGAGCCGATGGCGAAATTGAAATCCTTGAGTTCCTCAATCTCGATGTTGCTCGGCAATTTGTCGAACGGCACGGGAAAATAGGTGCTTTCCATCTGGCCGGTGAGCGCGGCGACGAGTCCCTTGCGCGCGCCTTCGCAGCCGAGAATCCGCAGGCGGCAGCGCGGATTGTAAATCGGCCCGAAGAACGGCAGTCCCTGGATGTGATCCCAATGCGTGTGCGTGAGGAGCAGCGTGAGATTGAGCGGCTTGTTCTTAAATTCCTTGAGCAGCGATTGTCCCAGCGCGCGCAAACCGGTACCGGCGTCGAGAATGATGATGTCATCGCCGCTGCGGACTTCGACGCACGAGGTGTTGCCGCCATAGCGCATGGTCGTCGCGCCCGGTGTGGCGATCGAGCCGCGCACGCCCCAGAACTTTATGCAAGTGCCAGCGTTGATGAAGCTATTGTAACCCGACCGCCGCGAAACACAAATTGGAAAACCAAGAGCCGGAACCGCCATGCACACTGTCCCCACCTTGCAATGAAACGAATAAATTGTTTCAATCCGCGCATGGACGAATTTCTCCAAGCGGCGATTGACGAAGCCAAAAAAGGATTGGCTGAAGGCGGAATTCCAATTGGTTCAGTTTTGGTTTGCGATGGAAAAATCATCGGGCGCGGGCACAACCAGCGCGTGCAGCACGGCAGCGTGATTCATCACGCGGAAATGAACTGCCTCGAAAACGCCGGGCGGCTTACGGCGAAAGTTTATTCGCGCTGCGTTTTGTATTCCACGCTTTCGCCGTGCCTGATGTGCAGCGGCGCGGCGTTGCTTTACAAAATTCCGCGCATCGTCGTCGGCGAGAACAAAACTTTTCAAGGGCCGGAGGAATATGTCCGCTCGCAAGGCGTGAAAGTGGAAGTGCTGCAAGACCCGGCGTGCATCCGGCTCATGCGCGATTTCATCAAAGCCAGGCCGGAACTTTGGAATGAAGATATTGGCGTGTGAGTTTTTGTGGCAGACGATTTGCAGCCGTTGTGCCGAGGTGGTGACGCAATTCAATTCTTCTGGCGATTAAAGAGCGCAAGTGTTAATTAACGATATGGATTTGCGCGATATGTCGAAGAAGCTCGAAGCCGAACTCGTAAAGTTGTTTGAGGAACTGCGTTCAGGCATTGCGGCAAGGGAAGATTCGCGAGCCTTCGGTGCAATGATTGAACATCGGATCAAACAAAATTGGGAAGCAATTTGTTCGCGCAATGGATTCGAGGCTGTTGATTTGCCGGGACGACGCACAATCTTCGATTTCGGCTTCAAGGCTGAAGACAGAATTGTTGGAATTGACGTAAAGACCAAGGATTTGGACAGCACCAAATACTCCGATGGTGGGATTTGCGCTGTTGGCAATCTACTTAAGTTCCTCGCCAATGATCACGGTCAGTTTATCATTGCAGAATTCGGCCATAACCAAGCTGGAGCGGATTCCGAAACGAGGGATTTGGAATACATTCGCGTCGCACCGTTCACTTGTCTGCCGGTGAACGCTTATCGCATTGAGAATCTCGGCACTGGCCAAGTGCGCCTCAACTATACAATCAACCAAGTGTGGGAAGAAATTGACTGGGAACGTGACATCAACCGCTTTTACGATTTCTTCACCGACCTTGCCATCAAACATTATCAGCGCGTGGGACGCGACGCGCAGAGTCGGATTCAAGCTATTGAAACTTTCAAAAATGGTGGCTACACAAAATTCCAATTTGGCCGATAAGCCTGTCGGTGCTGTTTTCACTCCACTCCACTGGGCAAAGTGGCTGGTGCGGGAGTTTCGCGTTGTTTCCAAGTGGGCTGACGGCGCAACGGTGTGTGATCCTACTGCTGGCGAAGGTGTGTTTGCTCATGCGCTCATGGACGAGGCGGCTCAAATGGGCATCAGCGTGAGCGATCAAATGCTTGAACGCCTGTTTCTCATCGAACGAGAAAGTAAATTCATTCAAGATTTCCACCCGGCCTTTAAGCTGAAATATGGCCGCAGCTTTCCAAAAAAGAACACGATCTGCACGGACATCGTCTTACATAACCCAAGACAGAGGTTTGACATTCTCATCGGAAATCCGCCTTGGGCAAATTTTAACGACCTTCCAGCGGCCTACAAGGTAGTGCTCAAAAGCGTGTTCATTCAGAACGGCTTGGTTGCGGATACGCAAGCATTGCTGCTCGGCAGTTCGCGCGTTGATTTTTCGGCGCTGGTTGTGACCGTGACGCTCAATCTGAATCTAAAGGAAAAGGGTGAGGCGTTTTATTTTCTTCCGATGTCATTATTTCTGAATGACGGCGCTCATTCTGGTTTCCGCAGAAATGCGATTGAGGGTTCGACATTCGGGTTGATTGAACTTTTGGATTTCAGGGAATCTGAAGTTTTCCAAGAAATCACCACTCGGTTTGGCATCGCGCGTTTCCAGCGTGATTGTGTCACTGCTTTTCCAATTCCATACCGGATAGAAACCAAATCTGGTTGGGACTCGCGTTTAGCAGCACCAGTCGGCGAATTGACCGCGCCACTTTCCATCTTCGAGTCCGAACACGAGTTTGAGCAACTTTCCCGTCCGTCCATTATCGAGGTTCGGGAAAACCAAAAGCCAAGGCAGGGCGTTAATACTTGCGGTGCGAATAGCGCCTTCATTTTTGATGAGCCGCCAGCGGATTTGCTGGGCGAATTTCTTTTTCCGCTAATCACGAAAGAATGTTTTCGGGAAAAAACACCAACTCCCAGAAAACATATTGTATTACCGTATAATGACCAAACCGGGCGTCCGCTGGATAAGAATGCGCTGCTGGCTAATCCAGCGTTGCTCGCATATCTGGAAACTCAAAAAGAATTATTGGCATCACGCAATGGCACTCTGCTTAACACTTGGATCAAGCGAGGAATCTGGTGGGCTTGCTTGGGAGTTGGCGAATACAGCTTTGCTCCATACAAGGTGGTCTGGGAAGCATATGGCAAGAGCAATTTCAATCCGCGCATTTTTTCTTCGCATGAAGGAAGACTGTGGCAAGCAAACCAAGCCATGCAGGCATTCATCCCTTGTTCTTCATTGGCCGAGGCTGAAGTTTTGCTCGACCGTCTGACAAATTCCAATATCGAAAAATATCTTAAGTCATTGAACATCGAGGGCACATGTAATTGGGCGCAACCAGGAAGAATCAAACGGTGTCTTAAGTTCATCAAAGACGACAGCCTTGAACATCTCGAACTGCAATTTTCCTGATTGCTGATAACTCGGCTGGCTGGAATCTCGCACAATTTACGCCGCCTCCGCGTCCTGCTTCCGTCGCACAATCGGCTGGCTTTCGCCGCGCACGACCTGCCGCGTGATCTTGACGTGGGCGATGCTGGCGTTGTCGGGCGCGTCGAACATCACGTCGAGCATCAGCTTCTCGATCAGCCCGCGCAACGCCCGCGCGCCCGTGCCTTTTTTCAGCGCCTGCGCCGCCAGTTCGCGCCGCGCGTCGGGCGTGAATTCCAGTTCCACGCCTTCCATCGCCATGAGCTTGGAGAATTGTTTCGTCAGCGCGTTCTTCGGTTCGGTCAAAATGGAAACCATCTGGTCTTCGGTCAATTCCGCGAGCGTCGTGACGATCGGCAATCGTCCGACAAATTCGGGAATGAATCCGGCGTTCAGCAAATCTTCCGGCTCGACGTGCGACAACATTTCGTCGCGCGCGGCGTGCGAAGAAGTTTTGTGCGTTTCGCCAATCGCGGAAAATCCCATCGTGTGCCGGCCGAGGCGGCGCTGGACGATTTTTTCCAAACCGGTGAACGCGCCGCCGCAAATAAATAAAATGTCCGTCGTGTCCACGCGGATGTATTCCTGCTGCGGATGTTTGCGACCGCCCTGCGGCGGGACGTTGCAGACCGTGCCTTCGAGGATTTTCAGCAACGCCTGCTGCACGCCTTCGCCGCTCACGTCGCGCGTGATGGACGCGCTCTCCGACCGGCGCGCGATCTTATCAATCTCGTCAATGTAAACGATGCCGCGTTGCGCGCGCTTCACGTCGTAATCGGAATTTTGCAGGAGGCGCAAAATGATGTTTTCCACATCCTCGCCGACGTAACCGGCCTCGGTCAACGTCGTCGCGTCGGCAATCGCAAAGGGAACGTCGAGAATTTTCGCGAGTGTGCGCGCAAGCAACGTTTTTCCTGAACCCGTCGGCCCAATCATCAAGATGTTGCTCTTCTCGATCTCAACTCCGGCGTGCGGATCAACGCGCGCGGATTTCGCGTCGTCATTTTCCGGCGCGGTTTCCGGCTGGATGCGCTTGTAATGATTGTGAACGGCGACGGCCAAAGTCTTCTTCGCCGGTTCCTGCCCGATGCAATAAAGATCGAGCTGGCGTTTGATTTCCGCCGGTTTTGGCACGGTGAACTTCGGCTGTTTCTTCAGCGTCGCCACCTGCAACTCGCGGTCGAGGACGTTTTTGCAAAGGATGATGCAGTTGTCGCAGATATAAACGCCCGGCCCGGAGATGAGCTTCCTGACTTCCGCGTGCGACTTGCCGCAGAAACTGCACATCGTGATGTTGGTCGGGCGAGCCATTTTGAAATTTATGATTTGCGATTTACGATTTTTGATTTGGAAATTGCGAATAGCCCAGCACGCGACGAGCCTGATGCATCTTTGAAGCGAGCCAGAAAGAAAAACAAAATGCCGCGATGGCAAAAATTCCAAGCGTAAGTCCGAAATAAAAATCTGAATGACGCATCTGACGAATGGCCGTGAATATCCAAAGAAACATCGCAAACATAAATCCCATCGCAAATTTTTGTATGCGAAGAGCGGCAGCATCTTCAGTTTTTGCGCGCCACGGGAATATTCTGCGATTCCAAGACGCAATGAATTGATGAGCTTGAGTTTCAGTCATAAGAGTTTTAGTCAATTGTTCAACTGGCAGAATTGTAACCTGCTATTTGCCTGCTGCGAAGAATTTTTTATGCGCAGAAAATTATTTTGAATCCGTCCACGGATTGAAAGTTTGCGCGTGGCGGAAATCCCTTTTGTTCCGCGTGGCGATGGTCATTCCGTGCTGAACCGCCAGCGCATCAATCAAACTGTCCCAGAGCGGCTGCGGCTGGCGTTTGACTTCGGGCGAATGTTTCAATCGTCCCCAGATTCGCGCGGTTTCGGCGTCCCACTCCAAAATCTGATCTGAAAATCTTTGAATGATCGAATCCAGCTTGCGGTTTAATTCCAGTTTCCGAGCCTGGCTGGGCGCGGCTTCCGCGCCTTCCTGAAGTTCCGCGATCACCGGCACGGGCAAAAGCCAGTTTTCAAATTCAAGCCACCGTTCAACTCGCGCATTCGGCTTGGGTTTCCAAATTTCCGAGACGACATTGTTGTCGAGAAGATAAATCATTTGCGCGGCGGCAAATCAATCGGCCCAAGTTCGCGCAATGCTTGCAACAGCCCCGCGCGGTCAATTTTACGAACCTTCACAATTTTGTAACGCGGCTGGCCGTGTTCGGTCAAAATAACTTCGTGGCCGTTGTCCGCAGCCCGCACGACGCGCGAAGTGTCCCGTCTTAATTCTGTCAGTGTCGCTTCCACAAATGCAAAATACACACTTTACACACTTTGCCAAATTTAATTTTCCCAGTGAAAACCGACTTACGCAATCACCGCCGCTTTTTCCATTCCGCCGGGGATTTCCTTCCGCGATTGCACGACGTGATCCACGATGCCGTAAGCCTTCGCTTCGTCGGCGGACATGAAATTATCGCGGTCGCAATCGCGTTCCACCTGTTCCACCGGCTTGCCCGTGTGCTTCGACAAAATCGTGTTCAGGCGCTGTTTCAATTTCAGCATATACTTCACGCGAATCTCCACGTCACTCGCCTGTCCTTCCGCACCACCCAGCACCTGATGGATCATGATGTTCGCGTTCGGCAGCGCGTAACGCTTGCCCTTCGTGCCCGCCGCGAGTAGCACCGCACCCATGCTCGCCGCCTGCCCGACGCAGTAGGTGTTCACGTCGCAGGTGAGATATTGCATCGTGTCGTAAATCGCCAGACCCGCCGTGACGCTGCCGCCGGGCGAATTGATGTAGAGATGGATGTCCTTCTTCGGATCGGCCATCTGGAGGAACAAAAGCTGCGCGATGAGGATGTTCGCGACGTTGTCGTCCACAGCCGTGCCGACAAAAATAATCCTGTCAACGAGCAGCCGCGAATAAATATCCCAACTGCGCTCGCCGCGCCCGGTCTGCTCCACAATGATCGGAACGTAATAATTTTGCATGGCTGAAATAATACTCCATTTGTGATGAAACGTAAAGCGCGGGAAGTGTGTTCGTTAAATCATGGATTGTACATCGGAAAACTGGCGCGCGCGAAACCGATGAACGATTTAACGATGCAACGATTTTTCCTTCGCAACGTTTCACGATTGAAACATTCCCCAGATCAACACAAACGCGCTCGCGAAATCCTGCGGCTTCTCCTCCACCCATTTCGTCACCGCGTCCGGCGCGAACCAATCGCCCGTCTCGATCTCTTCGGGATGCAGGACGAACGGCCCTTCGCTTTCGCAGCGGTAAATCCAGCAGAATTCCCAGCCCGTCTCCTTGCGTGCGTCAATCTTGAAAAGTCTTTGCAGCGGCGATTCGATAGCGCAAACCAAGTCTCCTCGCGCACCTCGCGCACTGCGCACGCGTCGTAATCCTCGCCGCTGTCCAGATGGCCGGACGCCGACGAATCCCATTTGCCGGCGGCGATGTCCTTTTTCATCGAGCGCTTCTGGAGAAACACCTCGCCGCGCGCATTGAACACCAGCACATGGACCGCGCGATGCCACAACCCGCGCGCATGAACCTCGCGCCGCGTGTTCTGCCCGACCACCTCGTCGCGCTCGTTGACGATGTCAAAAATTTCTTCGCTCATTTAGACGAATTGCTTTGGAAGTTGATAATATCACTCATATTTCGAAATAGCACTGGCTTCTCGGTTGCTATTCCAAATACATATACATTGAGGTCTGTATTGAAAGCTTGAACCGATTTCGGCAAACAATCACTTTTGCCTAAATTCAAACAACGATGAAATGCCCAAAGAACGCCGTCTAAAGCATCTATTCCATGATGACCAGCCGGAACGAATTTAGGCGTTCTACCAAATTTGCCCTTAATAATTTTTTCGATGGCCGATTTGCTTCCACCTTTTGGATTATTGATTACAACGTCCCGTATGTCCAAGCATCCCCAAGAATCATCAGGAACTAGCTTTTTCATGTGCGGTATGACTGTTTCGAGAAGGGATGCGCCCATAGAGGTCAATTCCTCGTGCTGGATTATATGGCGTTATCATTTGCTGAAAGGTTTTCTGTCAACGCTACGAATTGTTCCAAGCTCAATTTCTCCGCGCGTTCCATCGGCGAAATTTTTAATTCGGCAAATGCGGCCGCCAGTTTGTCCGCCGGCCAATCCTGTTTCAACAGTTTCAGCATCATCTTGCGCCGTTGCGAGAAGCCGCGCTTGACGATTTTCACAAAGGTGGCGCGGAGATTTTCCGGCAGCAACGGCGTCGCGCGGCGCACCAGGCACACGCACGCGGAATCCACGTCCGGCGACGGGAAAAAACATTCCGGCGGAATCTTGAAGCTGCCTCGCGGCTCAAAATCAATCTGCACCAGCAGCGTCAGAATGCCGTAGTCATCGTCGTCCGCCTGCGCCATCAGCCGCTTCGCGACTTCCAGTTGCAGCGTGGCGACGATCAGCTTCGGCGCGCGCGGGCCGGCGGCAAGTTCCACCAAAATCGGCGAGGCGACGGAATACGGCAGGTTCGCGACGAGCTTCCAATCGCTCCAGTCGCGCGGTTCGCGGCGCAAAAATTCCAGCGCGTCGTCGTGGAGCAGATTTAGATTTTTTTTCGAAGCAAATCGTTCGCGCAAAAAATCCACGAGCCGCAAATCCATTTCAATCGCCAGCACCTCGCCGGCTTTTTCCAAAAGTAATTCCGTCAACGGCCCAAGTCCCGGCCCGATCTCTAAAACCTTGTCGGCTTTCGACAATTCCGCAGCCTCGACAATTTTTTGCAACTGATTGTGGTCGTGTAGAAAATTCTGGCCGAGTGATTTCGTAAGCTGGATGTCGCGTCGCGTCAAAACCTCGCGCATTTCCGACAGTTTCACTTCAAAACCTCCGCAAGAGTTTTTACGGCTTTGGCGAGTTGCGCCTTGGTGATGGTCAGCGGCGGCGTGAAGCTGATGACGTTCCCAAATTCGCCTTCGGGCAGCATGATGTAGCCGCGTCTCAACATGGTTTTGATGGCCTGCATCGCCGCATCGGTCGCGGGCTTACCATCGGGCAATCGCAATTCCACGCCGACCATCAAGCCGAGACCACGAATGTTGACTTGAAATTTTGAACCGGAAATTTTCGATTGCAGTTCGCCCAGCAAAAATCTTCCAAGCTCCGCGCTGCGTTCTAGCAATTTTAATTTTTCAATCTCTTTGATTTGCGCTAGCGCCATGGCGCAACCGACGGGATGGCCGAGAAATGTGCTGGTATGAATCGCTTCGCCGCGCGACGACGGCCACGCGGCGTCCATCAAATCCGCGCGGCCAACACAGGCAGAAAGTGGAAAGCCGCCGGTCAGTGCCTTGCCGAGGCAGATCAAATCAGGAATCGGTTTGCGAATGTTCGCACGCGAACCATTTTCCGGTGCGGCCGAAGCCGGTGTAGATTTCGTCGAGAATCAAAAGCGCGCCGTGTTCGTCACAAAGTTTTCGGAGCAGCGGCAAAAATTCCGGCGGCGGAACATTGCAACCGCCACGCGCCTGAACCGGCTCGACCAAAATCGCGCCAACGCGTTCGCGACGGAAAAAATTACGGATTTGAAATTCAACCGTGGCAAGGTCTGAAATTTTTGCCGGAAACAAAACGAAATGTCCGAATTCGCGGAGCTGCGATTGAAAAGGGCTGCGGAAAAAATCGCGGTGCGTAACGTTGAGCGCGCCGTAGCCGAGTCCGTGATACGCGCCGCTGAAGGCGATGACACCGCGCTTTTTTGTCGCCAGCGTTGCTGTTTTGAGCGCGGATTCCACGGCCTCGAAACCGGAGTTGCTAAAAATAACTTTGCCAGATTTTTTACCATTACTCCAGCGCTCAAAAATGACGCGACTCAATTCGCGCGCGAGTTCAGCTTTGCGCGCGTGCGGATGCACGTCGCCCATCGCGTGAAGTAGACGCGCCATTTGTTTTTGTCCGGCCTTGACGACGTTCGCGTTCGCATGGCCAGCGGCAGCGACACCGAACGCTCCTGACAAATCCAGATATTTTTTCCCATCGGCGTCCCAAACATGAACGTCTTTGGCGCGCTCCCAAACAATCGGCCATGAGCCATCCGGCTCCATGAACAGGACGTTGCGCGATTCGTAAGTGCGCAGCAGATCGAGAACTTGTTTCGTCTTCATGCAATCAGACACCGCGCTGTTCCGGCGGCCAGATGATTTTGTGGAGTTGCGCCTGAAAACGCACGGGCAAAGCATCGGCGATAATTTTTTCCGCTAGATCGCGGCGCGAAATCGGAGTCTGGTCGGACGGAACTGGCTTCAGTGATTTATGTTGTTGTTCAGGTCTTAACGGATGAACCCACGACATGAGCAGCGGACAAATCGAATCCAATTTGTGCTCGGCGATTTGTTGTTTCGCCCATTCGTAATCTTCGACCGTGGCGATGACGAATTTGATTTCGTCGGTGGATTTCAAATGCGCGATGTTGGAAAAAAGATTTCGTCCCACTTCGCCGCTGCTCGGGCATTTCAAGTCCACGATGCGGTGGACGCGCGGGTCAATTTTTGAAATGTCGTGCGCACCGCTCGTTTCAATCAAAACGGTGAATCTGTCGTCGCAGAGCGACTTCATCAATGGCAGGGAATTTTTTTGGAGCAACGGTTCGCCGCCGGTCAATTCCACGAGTGGCAATTTTGAATTTTGAATTTTGAATTTTGAATTAAAAAATGGTTCGGCTAATTTTTTAACTGTAGCCAAAGTTTCCGCGAGCGTTTTCTTTTTCCCTTCCGTGAAGGCATAAGCCGTGTCGCAATACGAGCAGCGCAAGTCGCACGCGGTGAGCCGGATGAAAATGCACGGCAGCCCGGCGAAGGTGCTTTCGCCTTGCAGGCTCAAATAGATTTCGTTGACGACGAGGGTGCCGCTCACGTCGGCAATCTAGCCGAAGGCACGGAAAAATGAAATGCGCTTCGCGTGGACAAAATATTTTACTGCCAGTCGAAACTGTTGTATTCTTCGGCGTGATGCTCCGCGCGCCGATTTTCTTGATTCTCGTCGTCCTGCTGGCGGCGGGCAAAGTTTGGGCGGGCGGCAGCGGTTTGAACGTGATTATCGTGGTCAACCAGAACAGCGCCAATTCGGTGCAACTGGGCAATGACTATTGCGAACAGCGCGGGGTGCCGCCCCAAAACTTGCTGCGCATGACGAACTGGACGGGCGGCTCCATCAACTGGAGTCCCGGCGATTTTCAAACCAACCTGCTCAATCCCTTGCTGGCCATGGTCGCCAGTCGCGGGCTGACCAACCAAGCCCAGTTTGTGCTTCTTTCCATGGACATCCCTTACCGGGTGACGGATGGCACCGGCCAGAACAGCACGACCTCGGCGTTGTTTTATGGTTTCAAGACCAACGGCGCGCCGGTGGCCGGCATTCCTTCCTGTTCGTTGCCGGACAATTCCTCCAACAGTTACGCCTACTCGGAACTGCCCATCAACCAGGCGATGCCGAACACGGCCACCACCAATTCTTTTCTGGCGATGATGCTCACGGACACCAACCTTGCCGCTGCCGAACTCACCCTCCGTCGCAGCTTGGCGGCTGACAATTCTTTTCCCACGCAGACAGTTTATCTGGCCAAGACCAGCGACTCCGCCCGCAACGTCCGGTTCGTGGAGTTTGACAACTCCGTTTTTGAAAACCAGGTGGCGGGCAACTATGCCGTGACCCGCATTGACACCGATTCCACTTCGTTCACAAATCTTTTCGGCCTGATGACGGGTTTGGCGAATTTTTCGCTGGACACGAATGCTTTTGTGCCCGGCGTATTGGGCGACAGCCTGACCTCGTTTGGCGGTTACATTTTGGAGAACAGCGGGCAGACGCCATCGCTCGCGTTTTTGGAGGCCGGAGCCGCCGGAAGTTACGGCACGGTGGTGGAACCCTGCAACTACACCCAGAAATTTCCCGACCCGGTGGATTATTTTTATCAGACTCGCGGTTTCTCGCTGGCCGAAGCCTATTATCAAAGCGTGCTAAACCCGTTTGAAGGTCTATTCATAGGCGAACCACTCGCGGCTCCGTTCGCCCGTCCCGGCAGCGCCGACTGGAGTTCGCTGACCAATGGAACCGTGTTGAGCGGGCTGGCCACGTTGAACTTGAACTTCACTGCCGCCGCCACCAACCTGCCGCTGGCGCGGACGGATCTTTTTGTGGACGGCACTTTTTTTCAGACCATGACCAACCTGCCGCCCGCCGCTGGCAATGTTCTTTCTGCCACCGTCAACGGCCATACCATAAATTACACTGTGCCGGCCAATGCCACGCTGGCCTCCGTTGCTGCGGGTCTGGCGAATGCCTTGAATCTGCATAACAACACCACCCATGTTCAATCCTTTCCTGCCGGCGACCGGATTGAACTGCAATCGCTCGCCACTTATGTTCCCGGCAGCAATGTCACCGTGAGCACCCATTCCGCCATTGGTTCCGCAGCCAATTTGACCTCGCAATTGACCGCCGCCCGGCCGGTATTTCTCGACACGGTCGCCACCGGCTATCAGGTCGTGACAATTTTCAACACGCCTATTGTTGGGGATTGGTTGCAGGTCACATTTATCAAAACCAACGGCGTGACGGTAACGCTCGGTGTCACCAACGCCACGTCGGGCACCACGATTGGAACACTGGCGCAGAACCTGATGAATCTCATTAATTCAACGCCGGCTTTGGAATCCGCGGATGGTTTGTCCGCGTCGGATTTTTTCGACTACGACCCGGGCTTCCCGGCCGCGCAATTTACCCTGTATGCCCAAACGCCCGGCTGGCCGGCCTCCCAGATTCTGGCGACGCTGAACACCTCCACCAATCTGCAGTCAACCCCCGCCGGCACCAACCCGCTGGCGGACAACGTGACTGACCTCCGGCCACGCAATCATCTCTACTTGAGTTCCGGCATGAATTCACTGGCGATAAATTTTGCGTTCAACACCACGCAACTGCCGGATGGCTACCATCAATTGACAGCCGTTGCCTACGAAGGCACCAGCGTGGAAACCCAAACCCGGGTGGTGCGGAATGTGCAAATCCAAAACACGAGCCTGACTGCCACGCTGGCCGCGCTGCCAACCGGCTCCAATGCCGCGCTTAACCAGCAATTGCAATTCACCGTGA
The DNA here is from genome assembly GCA_963738175.1 of uncultured Verrucomicrobiae bacterium. Taxonomy (GTDB): domain Bacteria; phylum Verrucomicrobiota; class Verrucomicrobiia; order Limisphaerales; family UBA11358; genus UBA11358. The sequence goes on along the minus strand of CAVTVI010000018.1, from coordinate 277,216 downwards.
CGGCCAATGCGACCAACATTTCGCGCATCGAATTGTTCAGCACCGGCGGCTCCGCAGGCGTGGCCACCAATCAAGCCGCCGCCGTCTTTGTCTTGTCCACCGCCTATTTTGGGCCGGGCTTGCACCCTTTTTACGCCCTGGTCACAGATCAAGCCGGACATCGCTACCGAACCCAGACGGCCTGGTATTGCATCATCCCCACAATCACACTTACGTTGACCGGCACGCCGCCAACTCTGGCGTGGCCGGCCATCCCCGGTCGCCAATATGATTTGCAATCCACCGCGAACCTGGCAACCGCGTTTCAGACCGTGACGACAATTGCCGCGACGAATGCCGTCATCCAGTGGCCAATCACCACGACCGGAAGCGCGGAGTTTTACCGGGTGCAGTTGGATCCGTAAATCGGGTCGAATTATTTTTTGCGTGTGCCGGGCAAAATCTGGCCGAGCGCAAAATGGTTTTTGATGCGATAACTATTGGCGATGGCGGCAGTGATAAAAAATTTTCCGATCTCAACCGCGTGCGGCAAATCGCGGCCGAGCGCGAGCGCGGCGCAAATCGCGGCGGAATAAGTGCAGCCAGTACCGTGCGTCGAAACGCCTTTTACAAACGGCGCGGACAAAAGCAGTTCGGTCTTGCCGTCAAAAAAAATGTCCGTCGCTTCGCGCGTATTTTTCAAATGACCGCCTTTGACCAAAACCGCGCAGCCGAAACGCGAGTGAATTTTTCGCGCGGCCTCGCGCATTTCTTCAACCGCAGAAATTTTTTGGCCGCTTAAAATTTCCGCCTCGTCCAAATTCGGCGTGACGAGCGTTGCCAGCGGCAGCAATTTTTCCTGCAAAACTTTCAGGGCTTTGGATTCCAGCAATTTTGCGCCGCTGGTTGAAATTAAAACCGGATCAACGACGAGGAGACATTTTGTTTTTTTGAAAAATTTCGCGACAACGGAAACATTTTCCGCCGAAAACAACATTCCGGTTTTCACCGCCGCCGGATTCAATTCTGCAAACACGGCTTCAATTTGTTGCCATAATATTTTGGGCGAACAAGCTTCAATTCCCAAAACGCGTTTTGGATTTTGCGCGGTGAGGCAGGCAATCGCGCTCGCGCCGTGGACGCCGAGCGCGGCGAAAGTTTTCAAATCCGCCTGGATGCCCGCGCCGCCGCCGCTGTCCGAGCCGGCGATGGTCAAGGCAACCGGAAAAAAATTTCGTGCAGCCATTTCAAAAAATTAGCGCAAAGGCGCGAAGAAGCAAAGGCGCGAAGAACAGGATTTTTTACCGCGGATTACGCGGATTTTTGATTTTTAATCCGCGTAGCCCATGGTTAAATTTGGCTTCATGGACAAAGACAAGGTCGCGGAAATTTTGGTTGAGATCGGAACATTGCTGGAGTTGAAAGGCGAAAATCCGTTCAAGACGCGCGCTTATGCGAACGGCGCGCGGACGATCGAAAGTTTGAACGAGCCGCTGGCAAAATTGGTGGCGGAAAAACGGCTGGGCGAAATCAAGGGCATCGGCGAGGCGCTGGAACAAAAAATCACGGAACTCGTCGAGACGGGAAAATTGAAATACTACGATGAGTTGAAGGCTTCCATTCCGCCGGGTTTGATCGAGATGCTGGAAATTTCCGGCCTTGGCCCGAAAAAAATCCAGGCGCTGAACAAAAAACTTGGGATTGATTCGATCGAGAAACTTGAAGCCGCCTGTAAAAAAGGAAAAGTCGCGGAACTCGACGGCTTTGGCGAGAAGACGCAGGCGAATATTTTGGAAGGCATCGAGCGTAAACGCACTTACGCGAGCAAACATTTGTTGAGCGATGCGTTGCGCGCGGCGGAGCCGTTGCTGGAAAATCTGCGCGGCCATTCCGACGTGATCCGTTGCAGCACGGCGGGAAGTTTGCGGCGGTTTCGGGAAGTGATTGGCGACATTGATTTGCTGGCGTCGTCAAAAAAGCCGGCGGACGTGATTGAATTTTTTGTTTCGCAGCCGGGGATTGTCAAAATCCTCGCGAAAGGCGAAACGAAAGCGAGTGTGATTTTGGAAGGCGGCATCCAATGCGACTTGCGCGTGGTCGGCGACAAGGAATTTCCGTTTGCGCTGGCGTATTTCACTGGCGGCAAGGAGCACAACATTGTGATGCGCCAGCGCGCGATCACGCGCGGCTTGCGGCTGAACGAATACGGTCTGTTCAAATCGAAGGAAGAGACGCGCGATCCGAAACTGCTCGTGCCGTGCAAATCGGAAGAGGAAATTTTCGCGAAATTGGATTTGCCTTACATCGAGCCGGAATTGCGCGAGGACCACGGCGAGTTCTCGGCGGCGGAGAAAAATGAATTGCCGAAATTGATCGAGTGGACGGATTTGAAAGGCGCGCTGCACAATCACTCGAACTGGAGCGACGGCCACAACACGCTGGAAGAAATTGCGGAATACATGGAAAATCTCGGCCTCGAATACTGGGCGATCACGGATCACTCGAAAGCATCGTTTCAGGCGAACGGCTTGGATGCAAAACGGCTGCGTGAGCAGATTTTGGAAATCAAAAGGCTGAACGAGCAGTTTGCCAAGCGTGGGAGCGAGTTCAGATTGTTGACGGGTTGCGAAGTGGATATTTTGAAAGACCGGCTGGATTTTGACGATGACTTGCTGGCGGAACTGGACGTGGTGGTCGCGAGCCTGCACGTTCCGAGCAGCAGCGAGGCGGAAAATACGAAGCGGCTGATCCGCGCGGCGGAAAATAAATTTGTCCATATTCTCGGCCACATGACCGGACGGCTTTTGCTGGAGCGCGAGCCATATCCGATGAACGTGCAAGCGGTGATTGACGCGTGCGCCGAAACGGGAACGTGGATCGAGCTGAATTGCAATCCGCACCGTTTTGATCTGGACTGGCGGCACTGGCCTTATGCAAAGAGCAAGGGCGTGAAATGTGTCATCAATCCTGATTCGCATCGGAATGAGCACGCGGGATTTTTGCGTTTGGGCGCGGGCATCGCGCGCAAAGGCTGGCTGGAAAAGGCGGATGTCATCAATGTTTTCAAGTTAAAATCGTTGTTGATGGAATTGAAACGGTGACGGTTGAAGCCGGGAAAACCGCTGGAAATCATGGCGGCCATGATCCGGTTCAACCCGCAAAAATTGTTTTGACGGGCGGCTTGCTTAACTGATAATCTCACTTTGTCATAAGCTGCTGTCACTTTTTTTGAATGAAAAGGGGAGCGGGCAGTCAAACAAAAACATCCAGACGAGTCATGAATAAATTTTTTATCTCTGTGGGGCTGGTCGCCGCCGGAACGGCCAGTTTGCAGGCAGCTTATGCGCCGGATCTGACTCCGATGCAGACCACCAAGATTTGGAGCGTGTCCTCCACCTTGCGCGGATTTTACGATGACAACTACACCACGTCGCCGAACGGCCAGAAACAGGGCAGCGCGGGATTTGAAGTCAGCCCCTCGGTAGGTTTCGCCGTGCCGTTGCAGCAGACGGAACTTGGACTCCGCTACACTTACGGATTGTATTATTATCAAGAACGGCAAAATCAGGGGAATGATCCGATTGACCAGAGTCATCAGGTGGACTTGTGGGTGGATCACGCTTTTACGGAACGCTGGCAGGCAACCGTGCATGACACGATGGCCATCGGTCAGGAGCCGACATTGCTTGCTCCTCCCGTCGGTGGTGTGGCAACTCCGTATCGCGTCAGTGGCAATAACATTGCCAACAACGGCACAGTAGCGCTGACCACTGACTGGACGCGGCTCTTCAGCACGGTGTTGACTTACAATAACGGCTATTACCAATACGAACAAAGCGGCGGAACTGCGGCTAATCCAAGTCAAAACGGGTTGCTCACCCGTGATGATCAATCCATAAAGCTGGAGTTGCACTGGGAAGTCGCCCCGGAAACAACAGCATTGGTTGGTGGTTCATTTGAATTCGTGAACTATTGGGGAAATGAGCCGATTGGCCAAAACACACTTCCTCCGTTCAATGTTTATTACAGCAGCAGTCGTAATTATTACGTTTACAATCCCTACGTCGGTTTTCAACATCAATTTTTGCCGAATTTGAGCGCATCGGCCCATGTGGGCGCGGATATTGTCGAGTATTACAATCAATCCAACCAAGCCGGCCAAGCAAACCAATCCATCACGCCGTCAGTGGACGCCACGGCAAGCTACACTTACTCGCCCGGCAGCTACGCACAGTTGACCGTCTATCACGGGCAAGGCGCAACGTATTTATCAAGCGTGGGCGCCAACGGGCAGCCCACGCTGGGCCAGCAGAACACCACGATCAACGCGTCTATCAACCAGCAGATCACGGCCAAATTGATGGGGTCGGTGATCGGCAACGTGCAATTGTCCAGATTCTATCAAGGCCAATACAACAACAACGAGAATGAACTTTACGATCTCGGACTGAATTTGACCTACGCTTTCAACCAGCATTTTTCGACTGAAGTTGGTTATAATTTTGACCTCTACCAATCTAATGTTCCCGGGAATGCTTATTCAAGAAATCGCGTCTATCTGGGTGTCACTGCGGCATATTAAGCAGGTGAATTTGACTAAAATGTTTTAAGGAATTGAGACGGGAGCCATGACTTTATTTAGGCTCCCATTATTTTTTATATGGATTTGCCACAAAATCAGCCGCCGCAAGAAGCCAGACTGCACTTTCTGGATTATTGGCGCATCATCCGCATCCGCAAGGCCATCATCATCACCGTTTTTTTGATCACGGCGATCATTGCCACGGCGGTCACCTTCATTCTGCCGGTCTCATACTCCAGCACGTCCCAGATAAAAATCGAGCCGGATACCGGTTCGGACATCCCCAGCATGACCGGCATGACGACCGTCAACCCCGGTTACGATCCTTATTTTCTCCAGACGGAACTGGAGATTCTTCAAGGCCCGGAAGTTTTGGGCAGGGTGATTGACAAGCTGAACTTGAACACCGTGTGGGGCAAAAAATACGGCGTGGGTTCGTTCAAAACTTCCGAAACGCTGGAATTTTTGAGGCACCAGATCAGTTCAAGTCCCGTCCGCAACACCACGCTGGTGGACATCACCGTTTACAGCGGCGACAACAAGGAAGCGGCGGACATCGCCAACGCCATTGCCAAAGCCTATCAAGAATACCGGCTTGAGCGTCACACGCAACTGACGGTCGGCGGCATCAAGGTGCTGGAAAGTCAATACCAGTCCGAAGAGGAGCAAATCCAGTTGATGCGGACGAAGGTGGATGATTTGCGGAAGGAACTGGCCATCGTTGACACCGACCCGCAATCCTTTACCCCGTCGCCCACTTTGAGCCAGGAGCAGATGCGTCAAATCAGCGATACGATGATGGAAGGCCAGACTCGTTACAACCGGCTCAAGGAGCAGTTGAACCAGCTCAAGGCGTTGCCAGCGGATCAGCTGAAAGATGTTTTGCCTGGCATCAACCCCGACGGCGTTTTGTCCGGCCTGCTCGACAAACTGCACGAATCCCAGCAAAAATACACCACCATGACGAATGACTATTCGCCGGAAAATCCGGATGTCATACGGGTTAAATCCATGATTGACGAGGTGAACCAACAGATTGACGACCGTGTCAACGGCATCATGGTCGGGATGGAAAATAATTTGAACACGGAAAAAGCCGCATTGGACACGCTTGACAGCGAGGTTGAATCCGCCAAAGACAAAGACCGGGAAGAAGCCGTCCGCGGCCAGCCTTACTGGGAGGGAAAACGCCAGCTGGCGAACCTCGAGGATTTTCACAAGCTGCTCGCCGCCCGGATTGAATCGGAAAAAATTGATCTGGCCATTCCCAAAACTTCCGTGGTGGAAATTACCGAAATCGCCGAGCCGGGCAAAGACCCCGTCCGGCCTAACAAACCGCTCAACATCACCTTGGGCATCATTTTCGGGCTGATCGTCGGCGTCGGCCTCGCCTTCTTCATCGAATATCTCGACACCAGCGTCAAGACCATTGACGATGTTGAACGCTCATTTCAGGCGCCGGTGGTGGGCGTTATTCCGCAAAACGTCGGCATTCTGGCGGATGAAGGCCCCGAAAGCCGTTACGCCGAGGCCTATCGCGTCTTGCGCACCAATATTCTGTTCGCGCGCAAGGACGAATCGCTGACCACCATCGTCGTGGTCAGCGCGGGCGCAGGCGAGGGCAAATCCACCACCACGTTGAACCTGGCCACGGTTTTCGCCCAGGCTGGCATTCGTGTATTAATCGTGGACTCGGATTTGCGCCGACCCACGCTTCACAAAATGCTGCATGTCGCCAACGACATCGGCCTCACCAATTACCTGCTCAAGCAAAACTCGCTCGAGGAGGTCATCCAGACCACCGGCGTGCCCATGCTCAACTTCATGGCCAGCGGCAAACTGCCCAGCAGTTCCATGAGCATCCTGAATTCAGTGCAGATGAAGGACATGATCTCCGAATTGAAGCACCGCTACGACTTTGTCTTCTTCGATTCACCGCCCATTCTGGGTGTGAGCGACGCCTCGGTTCTGGCCAGTGAAGTGGACATGGTTGTCCAGGTCATCCAATACCGCCGCTACCCGCAACCGATGAACCTCCGCGCCAAACAGGTGATTGAAAAGGTCGGCGGCACCTTCCTCGGCATCGTGCTGAACAACATCAATATGTCGCAGGACGAAAGCTATTATTACTACAGCGGCTATTACCACGATTATTATTATTCCGGCAACGCCAAGGATCAGGAGGCCGCCGCGCCGAAAAATCCTGACGACACCGATCACACCGGAATCAAACAAAAGTATTGATTCCATACCGGATTTTACAACGATTAGCCCCCATGAAATTATTTGTTCGCAGATTGATTGCGTCAGGCCTGCTGGTGGCCGGTTTGATTTTCACCGGCTGCTCCTCGGTCACGACATTGGACAGCATACCCGCTGCCGGTGCGGATTCGACCAATGCCTCGGCGTTGGCTGGCACTCCCGCAGCCGGTGAGGGGCAGGCCAATTCTGAAGTCGCCCGGTTTCACATCGGTGAAACGGTCAGCGTCAGTTTTTCCGGGACACCGGATACAATCGAACCGCATGAGGAACTCATCAAGGAAGACGGCAACATCACCTTGTCGCTCATCGGTTCGGTCAGAGCGCTTGGGAAGACGGCGGGCGAATTGCAGAATGAAATCCACGACCTCTACGTTCCCAAATATTACGTCCGTCTCACCGTCACGGTGAAGCCCGGCGACCTCATTTATTATGTTCGCGGCGAAGTCAAAGGCCCCGGACGCCAGCTTTACGTCGGTGAAACCACTGTCACCAAGGCCATCACCTCCGCCGGCGACTTCACCGATTTTGCCAGCCACAAAGTATGGCTTATCCGCGCCAATGATCAGCGTGTCAAAGTGAATGTGGACAAAGCCTTGGAAGACCCGACACTCGACCCGCAAGTTTATCCCGGCGACCAAGTCGTGGTGCCGCGCCGCCTTTTCTGATGATTCAACTCCGCGTCCTTTCCGGGAAAAAGGCGGACACCCAAACGGTGGTTCGCCGTTTTCCTTTTCGCATCGGACGCGCGGCGGAAAATGAACTGCAGCTGGAAGATGACGGCGTCTGGGACCAACACCTCACCCTGGAATTTCAGCCGCAGTCCGGTTTCAATCTGACCACCGCGCCCAGCGCCCTCGTCACCGTCAACGCCGCGCCGGTTCAAAATGCGACTCTCCGCAACGGCGACACCATCACCGTCGGTTCGGTGAAAATCCAGTTCTGGCTCGCCGCCGCCCGGCAGCGCAGCCTGTTTGCCCGCGAAAGTTTTGTCTGGGCGCTTTTGCTTTTTGTCACCCTCGGCCAGTTTGCCCTGCTCTACTGGCTGATCCGTTAATGACGGAAATGCCGCGTGCCGGTGAACGCCATCGCCATGCCACGTGCATCCGCCGCCGCGATGACCTCCGCGTCCTTCACCGAACCGCCCGGCTGGATGGCCGCCGTTGCGCCCGCATCCGCCGCCGCGAGCAGCCCGTCGGGAAACGGAAAAAAGGCATCACTGCAAACCACGCTGCCTTTGAGCGACAGTTTTGCCTCGCCCGCTTTCCAGACCGCGATGCGGCTCGAATCCACGCGGCTCATCTGTCCTGCGCCCACGCCCAAAGTTCTGTCCGACGCCGAATAAACAATCGCGTTCGACTTGACGTGTTTCACCACGCGCCAGCCGAACAGCATCGCGCTCAATTCTGCTTCTGTCGGAAACCGTTTTGTTACAATTTTCAAATCCGCGCGCGCGACGATTTTCGAATCGCGCTGCTGCAACAAAAATGAATCCGCGCCGACGCTCCTCAAATCGAACGCGCCTGCTGTGAGCGGCGACTTCAAAATTTTAAGCAGTCTGAGATTTTTTTTCTTCTGCAAAACCACCAATGCCTCCGCCGAAAAATCCGGCGCGACAATCACTTCGCTAAAAATTTCCTCAATCGCCTCCGCGCAATCGCCGTCGAGAATTTTATTTGTCGCAATAATTCCGCCAAATGGAGCTTGTTTGTCGGTCGCGAATGCCTTTTCCCAAGCCTCGCGCAGGTTTTCGCCCTGGCCGACGCCACACGGATTTGTATGTTTCAAAATCGCCAGTGTCGGCGGGTCCTTTTCAAATTCTGTAATCAAACTCGCCGCCGCCGTGAGATCCAAAATGTTGTTGTAAGAAAGTTCCTTGCCGTGAAGCTGCTGGAAAAATTCGTTGAAACGACCGTAAAGCGCGGCGGCCTGGTGCGGATTTTCGCCGTAGCGCAACGGCTGCACGAGCGGTGCTGAAATTGAAAGTGAGGCGGGCAGCGCGCTTTTGTCGGAAGAAAATTCTTTCTGCAAATGTGCCGCAATCGCCGCGTCGTAAGATGCCGTTCGCGCAAAAACTTTCGCGGCTAGTTTGCGGCGAAATGCTAAAGTCGTATTTCCATTTTCAGAAATTTGTTTCGCCACTTCGGGATAATCCATCGGGTCAACGACGACCGTGACGCTGTCGTGATTTTTCGCCGCGCTGCGAAGCATCGAAGGCCCGCCGATGTCGATGTTCTCAATCGCGTCGTGCAAACTCACATCCGGCTTCGCGACCGTCGCCTCGAACGGATAAAGATTCACCACGACCAGATCAATCGGCGCAATGCCGTGAGCTTTCACCGCCGCCTCGTGCGTTTCATTGCCGCGGATGAAAAGCAATCCGCCATGAACTTTCGGATGCAAAGTTTTCACGCGGCCATCGAGCATTTCGGGAAAGCCGGTGTGTTCGCTGATGTCCTTCACCGGAAGTCCGGCTTCGCGCAGAGTTTTTGCCGTGCCGCCGGTGGAGATGATTTCGATTCCGGCCTGCGCCAGGATTTGTGCGAAGGGAATCAATCCGGTTTTGTCCGAAACCGAAATGAGCGCGCGTTGAATTTTTGCCATGCACAGACAAAATCCTAGAATCTTGCCGCTGCCGCAACATCAAATCACGGCTTCGCGTTTTGATTCTGGACGATTTCCGTGCCGATGGCGCGTTCAAACCGCGCGCGCGCGGCGTCGTAATCGTGCAGCGCCTGCACCTGCGTGCTGCGCGCCTGCGTGAGCTGGTTCTCGGCGTCGAGCACGTCGAGCTGCGTGCCGGTGCCGGCGTTGGCGCGGGCGTTGGCTTCACGCAGCGATTCCTCGGCCTCGGCCTGCACGCTTTTTTGCGATTCCAAAACTTCCTGCGCCTCGAGGAAATCGGAATAGGTCGTGCGCACTTCCAGTTCCACATTGCGCATTTCTTCGTCCACGGCGGTTTTGGATTTTTCGTATTGCGCCTTGGCCTGGATGACTTTGCCGTGCGTCAACATTCCATCAAAAATATCCCAGCTCACCTGCGCGCCGGCGTTCCAGCCGTTGATGTCGTGCGTAAGATCAACGGGCGGGGAAAATTGCGCGTTGAACCAGTTGTAACCGGCAAAAAGCGAGAGGTTCGGTTTGTAGCCGGACGAGGCGTCGGTGATGTTCAGGTTTTGCAGCTCTTCCGTTTTGCGCAACGCGACCAGTTCGGGGCGTTTTTCCAACGCCTGCTGGAGCGCATTGGGCAGGTTGATTTCATACGGCGCGGCATCAAGCCCGTCCGTGAGGTTCAGCGGAATATTTTCCCAAATATCACGCGGCAGATTGTAGCCGAGCAGGTTCGACAAGTTGTTTTTGGAAATGCGATAATTATTTCGCGCCTGAATCAAGAGCGGGCGGGCGTTGGCCACGGAAACCTTGGCGCGCAGCACGTTGAAATTCGGCACGGTGCCCGCGTCGTAACGGTGTTGCTGGTCGTCCAGTTCCTTTTGCAATAAATTGACGGAGGTCTCGTTCACAGTGATTTGTTCCGCCGCGAGCAAAATATCGTAATACGCCAGCCGCACGGACAGCAGCGTGTCCGCCAGCGTCGTCTGATATTGCGCCAAAGCCTGTTCTTTCGTCACCTTGGCCGCGCGGATTGCCGCCATCAATTTGCCACCTTGATAAATGGACTGGACGATTTGCACGCCCGCGTTCCAGTTTTGGTTTGGCGAACTGGGGGCGTTTGGAAAATCTTCAATCGCGTTCCGGTCGGTGTCCTTGTATTGGCCGTTCGCCGTCAACTGCGGCAACGCGACCGCGCGCGTTTGCACCACCACGCCATACTGCGCTTCGAGATCGTTTTTGGCCTTGAGAATGGTGGCGTTTTGAGCCAGCGCGATGTTCAGGCAGTCCGCCAGCGAAAGCGGGCGCGTGAGCCAGCCGGGCGCAGAATTGGTGTCGTCGGCAACGGCCGCGAAGGTGAAACCTAAAAACAGGGCGAACAACGTCAATTTTTTCATAACAACGGACGGCATCCTACCATTCGGTAAGTTGAAAGTCGAATGAATCGTTTCGCTCGTCAAAAATTATTTTCCTGCTAACGTGAACGCCAAGTTTGCATGAAAGTTTTCCTTAACTTGAGCCTGCTGGTTTTGACGGCCGGATTTTTCGCCGGCTGTTCTCCGGATTCGTCCAATGAATTTCAAGGCTACATCGAGGGCGAATATGTTTATGTCGCGCCGCCGCTGGGTGGCACGCTGACAAACCTTGCCGTCGCGCGCGGCGACAAGGTAAAGCGGGGGCAATTGCTGTTTGAACTGGAGCGCGGTTCCGAAACCGCCGCGCTGGACGAAGCTGAAAAAAACCTGGCGCAGGCAAAAGCCAACTTTGCGCTTTCCGAAACGAATTATGGTCGTCGCCAACAATTGCGTGATGGTCCGAACGGAGTGATTTCCGCCGAGGAACTTGATCAGTCGCGCACGCAGCGCAACGCTGACGCGGCGCAAGTCGCGTCGCAACAAGCGGCATTCGACAAGGCAAAGTGGTCGTTTGACCAGAAGCAGCAGTTCGCGCCGACGGATGCGTTTGTGCAGGACACGCTGTATCGGCAGGGCGAATGGATCGCGGCGGGAAATCCGGTCGTGGTTTTGTTGCCGCCGGAAAATCTCAAGGTGCGGTTCTTTGTGCCGCAGGAAGTTTTGCCGAAAATCAAGACCGGAGAAACGGTGAACGTCAGTTTCGACGGCGCGACGAAAAATTATTCCGCAACGGTCAATTTCATTTCCACGCAAAATGAATTCACGCCGCCGGTGATTTACAACCGCGAGAACCGCGCGAAGCTCGTCTTCATGATCGAGGCGAAGTTTTCTCCGGCGGACGCGGCGGAACTTCGTCCCGGCCAGCCGGTGGATGTGAAACTTTCTCCGTAACATGAGCGCGGAAGAATTTGTCATTGACGTTCGCGACGTCACGAAAAAATTCGGCGACCGCACGGTGGTCAATCACATCGCGATGCAAGTCCGCCCCGGCGAGATTTACGGTTTTCTCGGCCCGAACGGCAGCGGCAAGACGACGTTTTTGCGGATGCTCTGCGGTTTGCTCAAGGCCGATGGCGGCGAAGGCAGTTGCCTCGGTTTCGATTTTCGCACGCAAAGCGCCGAGATCAAAAAGCACGTCGGCTACATGACGCAGCGGTTCAGCTTCTACGAGGATTTGAGCATCGAGGAGAACCTGGATTTCATCGCGCGGCTTTACGAAATTCCGCAGCGCAAAGCCGCCGTGGAAAAAAGTCTCGAACGTCTCGGCATGGTCGAGCGTCGCAAGCAACTCGCGGGAACTTTGTCCGGCGGCTGGAAACAGCGGCTCGCGTTGTCCGCGTGCCTGATTCACGAGCCGCAATTGCTCCTGCTCGACGAACCGACGGCGGGCGTTGACCCGAAGGCGCGCCGTGAATTCTGGGACGAAATCCACCAGCTTGCCGCCGCCGGACTGACCGTGCTCATCACGACGCATTATATGGACGAAGCCGAGCGCTGCCATCGGCTCGCCTACATCGCCTACGGAAATCTGCTGGCGACCGGCACGGTGGCGGACGTTTTGAAAAACGCGAAGCTGACGACGTGGGAAGTGACGGGAAATAATCTGCACGCGCTCGCGGAAAAAATCCGCGGGTTGGCGGGCGTCGAGCAGGTCGTTGCGTTCGGCACGACGTTACATGTCAGCGGACGCGACGCGGAAAAATTGCGCGCGAGCGTGAGTCCGTTCATGGGCGGCGATTATCATTGGAAACAAATCGTGTCGGGCCTCGAAGACGTGTTCATCAGCCTGATGGAAACCGCGAAGGATAATTTCTCGTGAAGCTTCACCAATTCAACTGGCGGCGTTTTTGCGCGATGGTGCGCAAGGAATTCATCCAGATGCGCCGCGACCGGATGACGTTCGGCATGATGATCGGCGTGCCGATGCTTCAGCTCATTCTTTTCGGCTACGCGATCAATTCCGATCCGAAGCATCTGCCGACGGCGGTTTATTCGCAGGACAACGGCGTTTTCGCGCGCACGATCATTTGGGGAATGCGCAACAGCAGTTACTTCGACATCACGCGCGAACCGAAGAACGAGGCGGAAATCCAGGAACTTCTCGCCAAAACCAAAGTGCAATTCGTCGTGGAAATTCCCGTGGATTTTTCGCGGAAACTTTTGCGCGGCGAAAAACCGGATTTGCTCCTCGAAGCCGATGCGACCGATCCGACGGCGGTTGGTTACGCAATTGCGGCGATGAATTCGCTGACGCCGACGATTTTGAATCGCGATCTGACCGGGCCGCTGGCGAAACTTCAAGGCGGTTCCGCGCCGTTCAACCTCGTTGTCCATCAGCATTACAATCCCGAAAACATCACGCAGTATAACATCGTGCCCGGACTCATGGGCGTGATGTTGACGATGACGATGGTGATGATCACGGCGCTGGCTATCACGCGTGAACGCGAGCGCGGCACGATGGAAAATCTGCTTTCGACGCCGGTGCGGCCGGGCGAAGTGCTCATCGGAAAAATCGTGCCTTACATCGCGGTCGGTTATGTGCAGGTCACGCTGATTTTGACGGCGGCGAAATTTCTGTTCAATGTGCCGATGGTTGGCAGCGTGCCGTTGCTGCTGGTGATGGTGCTGCTGTTCATCGTGGCGAACCTCGCGGTCGGCGTCACGTTCTCGACCATCGCGAAAAACCAATTGCAGGCGATGCAGATGGCGTTTTTCTTTTTCCTGCCATCGCTGCTGCTGTCGGGCTATATGTTTCCGTTTCGTGGAATGCCCAATTGGGCGCAAAACATCGGCGAGTGCCTGCCGCTCACGCATTTTCTGCGCGTCGTGCGCGGCATTTTGTTGAAGGGAAACGGCATAGCCGAAATTGCGCCCGACCTGTGGCCGATCGCGCTGTTCCTCATCATCATGCTGGCGATTGGCATCAAACGTTACCGGCAGACGCTGGATTAAGCGAATTTGCTTGTAAAACAAGGGTGTTTTCGCCCTGAACTTGCAAATTTGACCCGTTTCGGTTCTCATTGTCCGGATGCGGCGACTGACTCACCTGTTTTTAATCATCGGAATTGCGCTGACCGCCCAGATTGCCGTCGGCGCGGAGTCCGCCGAGGTCAATCTGGATTATGTGGCGCAACGCGCGCTGGAACGCGCCCAAAAACCGTTCCACTCGCCGCGTGAGGATCTGCCGAAGGTGTTGCGCCAGGACAATCTCGACTACGACAAATATCGCGAAATCCGTTTCCGCCGCGACCGCGCGCTGTGGACGGCGGATGATCTGCCGTTCCGCGTCGAATTTTTCCATCCGGGCTATCTGTATCAGGAGCCGGTCCACATCTATGAATTCACGCTGACGCACGTCCAGCCAATCCGTTTTGTGCAGGATTTTTTTGATTACGGCAAACTCGACATCGCGAACCAGATTCCGTCAAAGACTGGTTACGCCGGCTTCCGCGTGCTGTATCCGTTGAACAAGACAAATCAACTGGACGAACTCGGCGCGTTTCTGGGCGCGAGTTATTTCCGGCTGCTCGGCAAGGACCAGCGTTACGGCATGTCCGCGCGCGGGCTGGCGCTGGATTCCGGCGAAGGCGACCGGTCGGAGGAATTTCCCATCTTCACCGACTGGTGGCTCGGCAAACCGCAAAAGGACGACACGGAACTGCGGCTGTTCGCGATCCTCGACAGCGTGAGCTGCACCGGCGCATACGAATTCAACATCCGCCCCGGCGAAACAACTCTCTGCAACGTCGAAGCTGTCTTGTTTTTGCGCCAGACGAACAAGGTTCAAGCCGTGAATCCGAAGCGGCAGCCCGTCAAGACGCTCGGCCTCGCGCCGCTGACGAGCATGTTCTGGTTCGGTAAAACTTCCGAGCGCAAGCCGGACGATTACCGTTCGGAAGTCCACGACAGCGACGGTTTGCTCACCCATATGGACGGCGGCGAGGTGCTCTGGCGTCCGCTCGACAACCCGGCGGTGCTGCGCCACCAGATTTTTTCCGCGCCAAACATCCGCGGCTTCGGTCTGTTGCAGCGCGAGCGTTCCTTCGCCGCGTATCAGGACAGCTTCAATCCCGACAACCTCGTGCCGAGCGTGTGGGTCGAACCGCATGGCAACTGGGGTGAAGGCAATCTGCATCTGGTCGAATTGAATTCAGGTTTCGAGGGACTGGACAACATCGTCGCGTTCTGGGATCCGAAAGACAAACCCGCGCCGTTGCAACCGTATCGTTTCGGCTACACGCTTAAATGGCAAAGCCGCGACGCGGACATCAAACTTTCCGAAAACCGGGCGGTTTCCACGCGCATCGGCCTGGACTTGAGCTGTCAGGATTGCCGGCAAATCGTGATTGATTTCGCCGGGCCGAAACTGGATGCCGTTCCTGAAAGCGCTCCTGAAAATGAATGGCCGGAAGCGATTGCCAATTGCAGCACCAACGCGCTGATTTTGAATGACCAGGTCACGCGCAATGAAGATTTGGGAACCTGGCGCGTGATCCTGAAGATGCAGCCCAAGCTTGGAAATGTTGATCCGGTGGACTTGCGCTGCACGCTGCAAAAAGGCACGAACATTCTGAGCGAAACCTGGACTTATCAATGGAGTCCGCCGTGAACCCCGCGATTTTGCCCGATGAATCCGGCCAGCTCGCCGGTCGGCCGTTGATAGAATGGAACGCCGCTTACGCGAAAGTGGAAAGTTATTTTCACGCGCTCCGCATCCGCAACAAGCCGCTGCTCGGCCAGCTCGTCCTGCGCGTGCTCGAACGCGCCCAGCGGCGCGCGCCCGCCGAACCAAACGTCTCCGCCACGCAGCTCGCCGCCGAGGAGATGGACCGCATCGTGACCGAATGGTTTTCCGAAGTGTTGCAGTCGCCGCCGACCAAGGCGGATCAAACCCTTTCCACGCGCGGACGGCTCGCGCTGCTGCTCGCCGACATGCCGGGCAGATGGCAGGATCAATTTCTGCGCCCCGGTCCGTGGCCGGAGGAATTCACGAGCGCCATGCGCGAAACTTTTTTGCGCGCCGGGCCGGACTTCCAGCTTTCCAAGATGACGCCGCGCCCGCTCGACCTCGGCCCGATCACGACGCTGACCAATCTCGGGCGCCTGCCGTATTTCCGCATGGTGCTGGTGTGGACCATTTTCGCGCTGCTGCTCGTCGGAATTTTCATCCTGACGCACGAATAAAGCCATGCCCGACCAATCGCCGCCACTGCAAGTGACACCCGTTCTGCGCATCGAACGCGGCTGGCGCGTCTTCGGTTTTTATTCCTGTGCGCTGCTGCTCACCGGCTTTGTCTCGCTGATTTTCGCCGACCTGCTCTGGCGCACCGGCTGGTCCACGTCGCGCACCGTGCTGCTGGTCCTGTTTGTGATCCTGTTTTTGTTCGCCGCCATCGGCTGCGTGCATGGCGTGTTCGGATTTTTCCTGCGGACATTTGGCGACCACCGCCGCATCACAAACCTGAAAGATTACCGCGACCAAAACATTGAGGACACCAGCACCGCGATTGTCTTTCCGATTTACAACGAGGACATCGTGCGCGTCTACGAAGGCCTGCGCGCGACCTACGAATCGCTCGCCAAAACCGGCCGGCTTGACCGCTTTGACTTTTTTATCTTGAGCGATTCGACCGACCCGGACAAATGGGTTGAGGAAGAACGCCGCTGGTTCGATTTGATCCGCGAACTGGATGCGCTCGGAAAAATTTATTACCGCCGCCGCCTCGACAACGAAGGCCGCAAGAGCGGCAACGTGCGCGATTTTCTCAATGCGTGGGGACGGCGCTACCGTTACTTCATGGTGTGCGACGCCGACAGCGTCATGCGCGGCCAGACGCTCGTGGATTTGGTGAAACTGATGGAAGCACACCCGTCCGCCGGCCTGATCCAGACCGTGCCGGCGCTCGTCAACGCCGAATCGTTGTTCGGGCGCATCCAGCAATTCGCCAACCGCCTTTACGCGCCGGTGTTCATCGCCGGCTTGAATTATTGGGCGCTTGATGTCGGGAATTATTGGGGGCACAACGCCATCATCCGCACCGAGCCGTTCATGCAATGCTGCGACCTGCCGCAACTGCCCGGACGCAAACCGTTCGGCGGCCAGATTTTGAGCCACGATTTCGTCGAGGCCGCGCTGCTGCTGCGCGAAAACTGGGAGGCGTGGTTCGCCTACGACCTCGAAGGCAGCTACGAAGAGGCGCCGCAGGCGTTGATAGAAAACGCGCAGCGCGAACGCCGCTGGTGCCAGGGCAATCTGCAGCACACGCTCGTGCTGTTCACCAAGGGACTGCGCGGCGTGAGCCGGATGCACTTGATTCTGGGCATCTGCGGTTATCTCGCCGGCCCGTTGTGGCTCGCGTTTCTGGTCACCTTCAACTGGATTTACTGGTATCAAAAATATACCGGCCTCTCGGACATTCCCGTGCAGGCGTTCACGCCCTACTTGAGCAACTTGAGCGGCACGGCGCACGCATTCCTGATTTTCATCATCTGCATGGTCGTCATCATGCTGCCAAAATTTCTTGCGCTCATTGACCTCGCGAACGACTGGGAACGCCGCCGCAAATTCGGCGGCCTGGCGCGCGCAACTTCCGGGGTCGTCGGCGAAACCATTTTTTCCACGCTGCACGCGCCGATGCTCATGCTCTGGCACACGCGCTTCGTCATCACCAATTTTCTCGGCATCAGCGTCGGCTGGACGACGCAAAAACGCTCCGCCGGCGGCACGACGTGGCTGTTCGCCTTTCAACGGCACTGGGGGCACACGTTGATCGGGGCCGTCTGGGGTGTGTTCATGTGGCGACTCGAACCGAAGTTGTTCTGGTGGTTCACGCCCGTGCTGGCTGGAATGACCTTGTCCATTCCGTTGAGCGTGTTGACGAGCCGCCGCAACCTCGGCGCGCGCGCGCGGAGCCTCGGACTGTTTCTTACGCCGGAAGAAATCCAGCCGCCGACGGAAATCATTTCCCTGCGCTCGCATCTGAAAATCCACGAACTCACCGGCGATCCCACGCCGCTCCGCCCGCACGCGGGCTTGGCCGAGGCGATTCTTGATCCTTACGTCAACGCCATCCACGTTTCGCTGTTGCGCGAGAAACAGATCAACCCGTTTTACGCCGAGCAATTTTTCAAACTTGGCGCGGGCGGCGAACCGGTTCAGGTGCTGGGCGAAAAATTATTGGCCGAAGGGCCGGATAAACTGGCCGCCGCCGAACGGATGCTCGTCATGGCCGACCAGCGCGTGATGGTCTGGCTGCACCAGCAAACCTGGCAGCGGCCCGGCGAATCGCTCGCGGCCTGGTGGCGTGGCGCGATTCTGGAATACAGCCGCCGCGATTAAAAATTCTACGGAAACAATTCCAACATACGCTGCAATTCCGCGTCCGTGTTGTAAAAATGCGGCGAGAGGCGGATGTAATTCTGTCCTTTGCGGTCGGTGCGCAGCGACGCGACAATGCCCGCTTCCGAAAGTTTTTGATTCAACGCCGCAAAGTCTTTGCCCGGCTGAAAAAATGAAACGATGCCGCTGGCGTTTTCCGGTTTTGCATCCGCGTTCAAAACCGTGAAACCTTTCGCCGACAACGCAGGCACAAGCAGTGCGCGTTTGCGGAGCAGTTCGGCGGCGATATTTTCCACGCCGATTTCCAGCGCGAGTTCCATCGAGGCAATCAAGCCGACGAGGCCGAGCTAAATTTTGCGTGCCCGCCTCGTATTTCACCGCGCCGCTGCGGAAAACGATCTGTTCCTGCGCGACAAAATTAGGATCGCGGACATTGTGCCAGCCATAAATCGGCGGATTCAATTTTTCCTGAAGCTCGCGCCGGACGTAAAAAATTCCCGCGCCGCACGGGCCGAGCAGCCATTTGTGCGCGTCGGCGGCGAGAAAATCAACGTGTTCAACCGTCGTCGGAAACGCGCCGAGCGTTTGAATGGCGTCGAGGCAGAATAAAATTCCGCGCTCGCGCAGAAATTTTCCGATGGCGGCAATTTCAATCCGAAAGCCGCTGATGAAATGGCAAGACGCGAGCGCGACGAGTCGTGTGTTTTCGTCCACCTGTCCCATCACGTCAATCGCACGGATGACGCCGAGGCCGCGCGTGTTGAGCAGGCGCACCTCGACGCCTTTGGCTGCGAGCGCCATCCACGGATAAACATTCGACGGATAATCGTCGTGATAAATCAGGATGTTGTCGCCTTTGCGGAAATTTAATCCGGCGGCGACAAAACTCAACGCGAGCGAGGTCGGCCCGACGAGCGCGATTTCATCGGCCTGGCAATTTAACAATTGCGACGCAAGTTTTCGCGCGTCATCCAGACGATGAAGCATGAACGCTTCCTGATCGCCGAGCGTTCCCTGCCGCGCGCATTCGGCAACGGCGTCGGCGACGCGGCGCGGCAACGGGCAGACGCCGGCGTGGCCGAGAAAGATTTTGTCGCGCGCCACGGGAAATTCGCGGCGGCGCAATTCTTCGTTGGTCAGGATTTCATTCAGCGTCATCGGGCAAAAATAATTTTCAAAAATTCAAAGCGGAATCAAAATCCTTTGGTGACGTCGGAAATCTGGTTGAAGTAGCCGGTCCAGAATTTGATGACGTTATAGGCGACCATCCCGGCAACGAGCATATAGATGAGGCGCGGCATCCATTGTGCAAAAGCCTGAAGCTTGTGCGAGCCTTCTTCCTGATAATGCGCGTAAAGGCGGCGCAAGGTTTCATCCAGCTTGCCGCTGACTTCGCCGCTGCCATAAAGATTGGCGAACAAATCGGGAAATTGGGAATGCTTGCGGATTGCCTCGGCGGGCGTCATTCCGGCGACAACCTCCGGTTTCATGGCCGCAACGGCGCGGCGCAGCGCCGGTGAACCGCTGGCATTTCCCGCCAGTTCCCAGGCTTGAATGATATTTACGCCAGCGCTGATCAGGGCTTCAAGCGCGGCGGCGAGCCGGGCGAGCGCGAGAAAATGACGCGCTTTTCCCAAAAGTGGAATCCAGCGGAATACGGATTCAATCAACGCGCGCCATTTTTCGCCGTGCCGGCTTTGCGTGGCGTAAATGACAAAGGCGGTGGCCAGATAAAGTGGGGCGAGCGCGAGCGCGGCCCTGGCCAAAAGCAAAATCAGGCTGGCGTGAAACTGCGAACGGGCGAACGGAAGCACGATGATGAAAATAATTGCGGCGAGATGAACCAGCCCGACCGGATACATGAGTTGGGAAATCATCTGCTTGGTGATGCGGGCCTGGTCGTTGTAATAATCGGCGAGCAGGCGGAAACAGGCGTCGAGCCGTCCGCTGCGTTCACCGGAGTCAATCAAGGCGATGTCAAACTCCGGCAGCCAGGCGTCCAATTGCTGCAATGACCCGGCAAGCGTGCGGCCTTGCGCGAGTTCGTCGAGCAGGCGTTGAATCGGTTCGCGGAATGAGCGTCCGGGCGGATTGCGTTTGAGCTGTTCCAACGCGGGCAAAACACCGATGCCGGCAGACGTAAGCTGGGCGAGCTGATGATAAAATTCGGCGCGTTGGGTGAACTGGCGGGGCGTGATGATGAACGACATAACGCCCCGGCCGGACTCAAACCGCGATGCGGTCGAGGCTGGCCTTGAGGTCGCGCTTGCTCTTGGCACCGACCATCTGTTCGGCGACCTGCCCTTTGTTGATCAGTAGCAGCGTGGGGATGGCGCGGATGCCGTATTGGGTCGCGAGTTCCTGCTGTTCGTCAATGTTGACCTTGCCGATTTTGATCTTGCCATCGTATTCATCGGCGAGTTCGTCGAGGAGCGGTGAGATCATTTTGCATGGACCACACCATTCGGCCCAAAAATCTACAAGGACGGGCGTCGTGGATTGGAGAACTTCTTTTTCGAAATTGTCCTGCGTGAGTGCGGAAATCAATGGAGATGCCATAAAAAAATGCAGTTGTTCGCAATCAAAAATCAGGAATTTAACGCGGCATTGAGCATCATCATCATCCAAACCGTGGTGCCAATGGCAGCCAAGGCAACAATGGCGGCGGCGATGGCGAGAATTTTATCGAGCGGGCTGATGGTCACCGCGCCCGCAGTCGCGGCGGCGGGACGTTGGGCGGCGGGACGCTGCTGGGCGGCAGGTGCGGCGGGCGCGGCAGCAGTGAAGCGTGCGGCGGCGGGCGTGGCGGAAGACCGCAGCGCGGGCGCGCCTGCCGAGGGCGGTTGCATCGGCGTGCCACTGGAGGCACCGGTCGGACCACCAGGCGGCAGCGTCGGCAGTTTGATGGTCGGCGCGGCGGTCGGCTTGGGCGGCAAATTGATGCGGACGGTTTCTTTCTTGGGTTGAACCCTGCCGGTGGATTTTTTCATCGGCGCCGCGCCCACGGGCGCGCCCGGATTGATTGGAGGAATGTCAGCCATAGCTTTTAACATCCAAAGATAAACGGGAGACGGCGGCTGTCAAATTTAATTCCAAAAAAACGAGCAAGTTCATGCGGCCTGGGTTTGTTTCAAAGTCCGCAGAAAATTAGAAGCCGTTTTCAGGACAAAAGCCGTTGTTGAATTGAAAATTTGAGGATGAAAATAAATTTTCAACTGGATGACTTCGTCCCGATATAAAAAAAATCCATGCATTTTTCCGCATCATCGCTTACAAAATGGTCAGACCAGTGAATTTCGGCGGCCAAACTGCCCGGTGCGGCCATTAAATTATTCCGATTGAAACGGTTCAGGATTTCGTAGGGCACCTGTAGCATCCAGCCCGGCAACCGGTGCTGCAAATCAAGCACATCCCAGCGCATGATTTTGTCAACCGAAGCCTTGTTTTCTGCGTGATACGCCCAGACTTTTTCGCTGCCTTGCACGCCTTTGGCCTCCACGTTTGGGAAATATTTTTCCATCAAAGCCTTCAATTCGGTCGCGCCGTATTCACGGATGTGCCACGGATTTCGGCTTAATGAATGCGCCCGGTTCACCGTGGTCAGGAAAATTTTACCGCCCGGTTTCAGCACTCGCCGGGCTTCGGACAGGAATTTATTGTCATCCTGTATGTGCTCGATCACCTGAAAGGTTATTATGAAATCGAAAGTGTTGTCTTTCAGTTTGGTCAGATACGGCAAATCGGCGACCTGAAAAGTGTGTTTTGGATACTTCGCCTGCAGGGAATTGATGAGCGGCTCGTTTTTATCCAAACCCGTGTAATGGCCGCACGCCTGGATGAGCGTGTCCACTCCGCGCCCCCAGCCACAACCCAGTTCGAGAACATTGCCCGAAATATGTCTGGCGGCCTCCACATACGGGAAAAAAAAGCGTTGATGCAGCGGGTTATCCGACCGGATTTCGGCGCTTGGGATTTCGGTTGTCGCGAATTTGCTCATCAAAATTCAGAATAATGGTGATTGAAATGTGCAAAAAAATTATCAAGCAGGACAAGGACAATTGATGGGCGGCTTAAGTTTTTTCCTCAATCAATTCGCGCCGCGCGCCGCCCAGCAGTTGTTCCACAAAGGCGGTGGAATAAACGCCGCGCCGGAAATTCGGATCCTGCATGATGGCTTGCTGGAAAGAAATTGTCGTTTTGATGCCGGTCACCATGTATTCACCGAGCGCACAACTCATGCGGTCAATGGCTTCGCGCCGATCCTTGCCGTAGGTGATGAGCTTGCCGATCATCGAATCATAGGTCGGCGGAATCGTATAGCCGGCATAGGCGTGCGTGTCCACGCGCACACCGCGTCCGCCGGGCTGGTAATACATTTCCAAACGGCCGGGGCTGGGGCGAAAATCATCGAACGGGTCTTCGGCATTGATGCGGCATTCGATGGCGTGGCCTTTCATCTGGATGTCACCCTGCGAATGTTGCAGCGATTCGCCCGCCGCAATCAAAATCTGATAGCGCACCAAGTCAATGCCCGTGACTTCTTCCGTGACCGGATGCTCGACCTGAATGCGTTTGTTGACTTCGAGGAAATAAAAATTGCCGTCGTTGTCCACGATGAACTCCACCGTGCCGGCATTGGTGTAACGCGCGGCCTCGGCGATTCTGACCGCCGCCTTGCCGATTTTATCGCGCAATTTGCGGAATTTATTTTCGAGCAATGGCGACGGCGATTCTTCGATGAGCTTCTGATTGCGGCGCTGGACGGAACAATCGCGTTCGCCCAGATGGATGATGTGGCCTTTATTGTCGCCGAGAATCTGGATTTCAATATGGTGCGGATTCTCGATGAATTTTTCAATGTAGACGCCGGAATTGCCAAATGCCTTTTCCGCCTCGGTGCGCGCCGTGTGATAGCCTTTGACGAGCGAAATGTCATTGTGCGCCACGCGCATTCCGCGTCCGCCGCCGCCGGCGACCGCTTTGATCATCACCGGATAACCGATGCGTTTGGCGATGACCAGCGCGTCCTTTTCATTTTCCACGATGCCTTCGGAACCGGGCGGCGTCGGCACGCCGGCTTTTTTGGCGAGCGCGCGGCTGACGGCTTTGTCTTCGAGCGCGCTCATCGCGCGCGGGCTTGGGCCAATAAAACGGATGTTGCAACTTTCACAGACTTCCGCGAAGTGCGCGTTTTCGGATAGAAAGCCGTAGCCGGGATGAATGGCGTCCACGTCCGCGATTTCCGCCGCGCTGACGATGCGGTCAATCCGCAGATAACTTTCCGCCGCCGGAGCTTTGCCGATGCAAATCGCCTCGTCCGCCATCTGGACGTGCATGGAATTCGCGTCCACCTCCGAATAAACCGCCACCGTGCGGATGTTCAGTTCTTTGCAGGCGCGGATGATGCGGACGGCGATTTCTCCGCGATTGGCGACCAGGATTTTTTCAAACATGGACTTTCAGTGAAAGCAAACAGGGTTCAAGCGGACGCTGCCGCTGTTTCAGTTCGGGCGGACTTTGAATAAAGGCTGGCCAAATTCCACCGGCTTGCCATTTTCAACCAAGACTTGGGTGACGACGCCTTTGACCTCGGACTTGATTTCGTTCATCACTTTCATCGCTTCAATGATGCAAACTACCGTGTCGGCGGTCACCTCGGTTCCGATTTCGATGTAATTTCCAGCTTCCGGTGACGGCGCGCGGTAAAAGGTGCCGATCATCGGAGATTTGATGTCAATTTCGCCAGTTGAAACAGGTTGAACCGCGACAATGGGCGCAACTGCAACTGGTGGTAAAACCGGAGCTGTGCCCGCGATGGCCGACTCGTCATACTGAACAGCCGGTGCGCCGCCGTTTAACCCGCGCTTCAGTCTGATTTTGGAATCCTGCCGCTCCAATTCGAATTCCGTAATGGAATTCTTCTTCATCAAATCAATGATGGCTTTGATATCTTTTAAGTCCACGATGCGTTTTCGTTAAAGCAAATTCGTTTTTAGAATTTTGACAACAAACAACAACCAAAAACCGATTCCATTGAAATTCAGCCATAGCTTATTATCAAGCAAGACAAGCGTCAAGAATCAAAACCAAGAAATTATTACTATATTAAAAACCATTAAATTTGATTAAAAATGTCAATTTATTTCGATTTTTTACAATCTTTAACGTCAACTGCCGCTTCAAGTCCTAAAACGTAAGATTTCTTTCCGAACCCGGTAATCTGCCCAAGGCAAACTGGCGCGATCAAAGATTTATGCCGAAATTCTTCACGGGCGTGGACGTTGGAAAGATGAATTTCAATTGTCGGCACGCCGCCAGCGGCAATCGCGTCCCGCAATGCAATGCTCGTGTGAGTGTAAGCGGCGGCGTTGATCACAATCACGTCGAACTTTCCCTTGGCCTGTTGAATCCAGTCCACCAACTCACCTTCCAGATTGGATTGCCGGAAATCAATCTCCGCATTTAATTCGGCGGCACGTTCGCGCACTTTGGCTTCAATGTCCGCCAAAGTCGTATGACCGTAGATTTCCGGCTCGCGCTGTCCGAGCAGGTTTAGGTTCGGGCCATTGAGGAATAAAATCTTCATTTACGAGCAAAAGGTTAGTTTGCCGTCACCGGCTTGTCTATTTGATTTCCCGACAGTCCGATCAGGCAGCCCAGCAAAGTAAAAGCCGTCCAAGCCAAAGCTGGAACGTAAAGTCCAAACTCACCGATGCTTTGAACGAACCAGCCGAGCAGTCCGATAAAGATGGCGAATGCCATTGGATTTCCAACATTCCACATACGCCGGCCAATTATTACGAGCGCGATGGCAATCCATGCTCCATAAAAAATTCCTCCGACGACTCCTGAATCGGAAAACTGTTCAAGATAATCGTTGTGCGTCAGCCGCGCCATTTCCGCTTCCGGCGGCTTGAGTTGTGCATAAGGCCGTTGAAAAGTTCCCGGCCCGGTGCCAAACAATGGATGTGCAAACGTGGTTTGCGCCGCCGCGCGCCAATAATCGAAGCGCGCACCGACACTCGTTGCGCCTGCGGTGAAATAATTGTGGAAGCGAACCGCAAAAATTCCGAGACCGATCACAATTATCGCCGCAAACACGATCAGTTTTAATCGCGCGGACCATTTTAGCCGGAACAAATACAGACAGCCAATGACCATGGCGATGAGCCAGCCAAGTTTAGATCCCGACCAGAAGAATCCCGCGCCGCCCAGAAAAAGTGCCAGCGCGATGACGATGGCGCGGATGACCGGTCGCAGCCGTTTTGTGCTGTTGGACGCAAGCACGAGCGAAACCGGAAACATCAGCAAAACCGCGCCAGCCAGCGCGTTTGGATAGACCAGCGTGCCGTTGACGCGGCCTTTGGCGAACTTGGCGAGGATGGCCGGGTTCGCCACGTCCGCGCCGTTCGTGTTGATGACCATATTTTCACGTTTCATTTCCAAAAGCATTTCCGGCGGAAAGTTCGTCCAGCCGGCGTGTTCGCCTTCAACCAACATCTGGCGGCTTTGCGGAAATTCAAAAAGCCTCTGGTCAACGGCGCGAACGAGGCAAAAAGTGAACGCGGCCAGCACGCCGACCAAAAGCCAGCGCAACGCGCGTTCACGTCCGAACAAAAATGCGCCGAGAAAATAGCACGCGACGCAGCCGAAGAATTGCCAAAGCGTCGTTGCGGTGAGATTTACGTCCACGGTTTGCGTGGCGGAAATAAGCTGCCAGCCGAACCACAACAACGGCAGCAGCCAGAGCCATTTGGTCGTCCGCCAACGCAGTTTGTTTGTAAATGCAATTGCGGCACCGACGAGCGCGAGCGGCAAAAAAATCCAATTCGCCCAGTGCGTCGGCCAAGAGTCGTTCCAAAAATCAGCCGGTGAAACCGGCGTCATGATTTTGCTGTCGAGGATGACGGGGTTGCCGAATTTCCAGATGCAGAGGCCGAGAAAAAGTCCGAGTGCGAGCGCGTAGAATTCAATCCCGCTGATTTTTTTCCCGGACTTCATTTGCCAATTTTAGCCGCGGCGGACGAAAATTAAAAATGCAATTTCAGCAAGCTGACTTCGAGCGCGAGCGCTTCCTGCACGTTGATGTGCAGAAGCCGTTGCGCCTGTTCGAGCGTCTGCAGGTTTTCCAAGGCCTGGCGCGGCGTGATCCGGCGGGCGACGGTTTCCGCGCCGGAAACCTTTGGAAATTTCAGCAAATCTTTTCCGGCGGCGAGCGTGTGCAGCCAGACGTCGCGCAGCCACCATTGGACGAGCAAAAGCAGATCGGCGCGGTGCCGGCGATATTCGGCTTCGATGGCGGCGGTGAGTTCGGTTTCCCATTTTTCGCGCAAATCTTTTTCAACGTCGTCGTATTTTTCAAGGGGCGAGCGGGCGGTCAATGATTCATCCACTCGCGAACGGATTTCACCAAGTTTTTGGAGCAGCGCGTCGAGCAAACGGTAACGGCCGAGCAGGCTTTTTTGTTCACCGGCGGCCAGCGCGCCGAATTTTTCAAGCCAGTCGTTTTCGGCGGGATTCAATTCGCGTTTGCCGTCGCTGGAAAAATTCAGGCGCAGGCAGCGCGACAAAATGGTTTCCAAAATCCGCTGGGGTTCGGTCGAGAGCAAAATCAAAACGGAATTCGGCGGCGGTTCTTCGAGGGTTTTGAGGAAGGCGTTCGCGGCCTGCGGATTCAACCGGTCGGCGGCGGCGATGACGGCGACTTTGTGTCCGGCTTCAGCCGGCTTGAGCTGGATTTGCTGCATCAAGTCGCGCATCTGCTCGACCGTGATGATGCGCGATTTGGATTCGGGCCGCATCCAGTGGATATCGGCGTGGGTTCGGTTGTCAATTTTCCGGCAGCTTAAACATTCGTCGCAGCAATCAGTCGCCGCGCCTTCGGTTTTGACCGGGTTCTGGCAATTCAAGGTTTTTGCCAGCGTGCCCGCGAGCAGTTCCAATTCGTCAAGCTGATCGCCGGTGAACAGATAAGCATGTCCGAGCCGTCCGCGAGCGAGCGAGCGCTGCAACAGTTGTATACCTTGTGTTTGTGTTGGAAGATTTTTGAAGGCCATGCGCGTTTGAGAGTGCAAACGGAACGTGTGTACGGGCTACGGCTTTTCGTCAGCTGCCGCGCGGATTGCGGCGGCAATGTCGCCGCTCACTTTTGCGAGCGCGCGGCTGTGCGCGGCGGCGAGCGCATCGAAGGAACCATCCGTCACCGGCTCGGTTGTTTGGGTTATTCCCGTCACCAAACCCCCCGCCGGCTTGCGAATCGTCCAGGCTGCCTCAATCTGCGCCGACTTGCCCGGCACCGACTCGAATTTCTCGATGTCAATGGTGACGCGATAGGCCGGATCAAAATTTGCCGGTGACACCACCATCACGCGCGGTGCTCCAAGCAGCGCGGCCAGGTCTCCGGCAATGACGCGGGCGATGTTGTCGTTCAACGGCGCGGCCCAGCGGTTGAATTCATCCACCGCCACGCGGTTCGGCGCGACTTGCACGGTGAACTGCGGGCGATCTACTTCCGCCGGGATGGAGACCGGCCCGACCACGATGGCGTAATTTGCGACCGGCGTGGCCCAGTCCGTCACTGTGGAATTGAGCGTGTAGAATTTCGACGGCGCCGATGCGCAACCGGCGGCGACCACCGCGACGAATGCGACGGCGATAAAATGATTGAAATGTTTTTTCATTATTTTGCCTCTCCAGTTTTGCCACGAATGAACGCTTCGGGATGACGTTCGAGATAGTCGGCCAGCACGCGCAACGACCGCGCCGCGTCGCCGCCCTGCATGAGCATATTGTTCAGTTCCGCGTCCAGCACGGAGTTCGGCTCGATGAGCTGGTTGGCGCTGTTGAGCAGCGAGTCGGCGTTGGTGAGCGTGCCGCGCGTGCTCGTGATGGTTTTGTCCAGGTTCGTGACGGTCTTGTTCAGATTTTTCAGGAGGTCGGCCACGCTGTCTTCCACGGCGTCAATTTTCCCGGACTTGGTCGGCAGGGTGACGGGATTTTGCGACCAGTCAATCGTCGCCGGAGGTTCGTCGGGAAAGAAATTAACCGCCACAAACAACGACCCGCTCAACAAATTTCCCGTTTTCAATTCCGCGCGCAATCCGCGCGCCACCAAAGTGTCCATCACCTTTTTGTGGGTGAGCATGGGGTCTTCACCGGCGGGCGTGTCTATGAATTTTACGCCGTATCTTTCCGGATCTACACAGACGGTGATCGGCACGGTGAATTCCATCTTCTTCGCATCAAATTGCGGGCTGATTTGTGTGACTTCGCCGATGGTGATGCCGCCCAGCTCCACCGGCGCGCCCACGGTCAACCCGCGAACGGATTGTTTGAAGACCATGACATAAGTATGCGGATCGTTGGCGGGCGGCTTGAACGCGTCGGTGCGGTCGTCGAACAGGGTGAACTGCGTGTTCGCCTCGGCGGGCGGCAAAGGCGCGTCGCTCGCGGGTGTTTCAAAGGCAATTCCGCCGGCGAGAATGGACATGACCGATTCGGTCTGGACGTGCAATCCCGCCGCCGTGAGCGAAACATTTACCCCGCTCGCGTTCCAAAACCGCGTGTCCGGGTTGACGTATTGATCATAGGGCGCCTGCACGAAAATTTTTACGTTCAGGAACCCGCCGCCCTTGTCCAGTTCGTAGGACACCACCTGTCCCGCCTGCAACTGCCGGAAAAAAATCGGCGTGCCTTCGCCGAGCGAACCCAGTTCCGTGGTCTTGAGCATGAAAATCCGTCCGGGAATATCGCCGGTCAGCGGCGGCGATTCGAGCGCGATAAAATTGCGTTCACTTTCCTTCGATTCGCCGAGCTGCACGCCGATGTAATATCCCGAAATCAAGGTGCCCAGCCCGGTGATGTTCAAACCGGACATACGCGGCTTCACGACCCAGAATTTCATGTCCTTCACGAGAAAATCCTTCGTCTTGGGACTCATCTCCGCCGTGGCGATCACATGCTTGTGGTCTTCCGCGAACCGGATGCCCGTGATTGTGCCGATGCTCAGGCCGTCGTATTCAATTTTGGTCTTGTTCGCTTCAAGCCCGTCGGCGGACGAAAAGACAATCGTGATTTCCGGCCCCTTCTCCATGATTTTCGTGACCGCAATCCAGACGCCGGCCACCGCCGCGACAATCGGAATCACCCAGACGAGCGAGATGCGCGTGCGTTTTTTTGGAACGGTTTTGGCTTCGGGAACCTGTGGAAATTTTTCGGTGTCAGGCATGTTGCACCTCGTGTTTCATTTCTTTCGCGTCGGCGGAATCCCCGGAATCCCAGATGAGCCGCGGATCGAAAGACTCGACCGCCAGCATAGTCAGCACCACGACCGCCGCAAAGAACAATAATCCCGGCCCCGGCTCGACCGACATGAGCGGTTGCAACTGGATGAGCGACACCGTGAACGTGTCCACGAACACATCCACCATGCTCCAGCGACCGATGATCTCGACCATCCGGTAAAGCCGCACGCGCTGCGCATTGTTTTTTATTGAGCCGCGCTTCACGGTGAAGACCAGATAAATCAGCGCCAGAATTTTAGCGCTCGGAATCATGATGCTCGCAAACAGCACAATCAACGACAGCGGCCAGCCCGTCGGCGACCACAGCAGCACGACGCCTTGCATAATTGTATCTGACTCGCTGCCACCCGCCGTATTGGTCGTCAGCACCGGCAGCAGATTGGCCGGAATATAACAAACCGCCGCGCTGATTAAATAAGCCAGCGTGCGCTCCAGACTTTTGGGTTTGCGGAAAACCAATTCTTCGTCGCAACGCGGACAGCGTCCTTCTTCCGCGCCGGATGCCGGACGCGACAGCAAACCGCAGCCGTGGCAACTTTGCAATCCCTGCGCCATCGCCGTTGGAGTCTGCGCGCTCACGATGTCGCCCCCGCGATTTTTTTTGCGTCAGATGAGCGACAATTTTCTTCCTCCGCCCACTCGACGCGGTCCCAAACTTCACGCGAGTCAAAACACGACTGCATCGCCGCGAGCAAAACAACAAGCGCGAACAGCGCAAACAATGCGATGCCTGGAATCACCGTCGCGTAGTCAGCAATCTTTGTCAGCGCCACCAGCACGCCCAGCAGCATGACTTCGATCATGCTCCAAGTGCGCGTGAAATGGACATGGCGCAACAAACTTCCGACCCAGAAAGGCGGACGTTCGCGGCGACAACCAATCAGAATCAGCAACAAAAAACTTATTTGCAGCGCCGGAGAAATGACCGCCGCGAAAAGCACCAGCACGGAGACAATTTGCTGCCCGTCGAGCCAGAGTTGATGCGCGCCGCCGACCACCGTAGTGAAAGCGGAGCGTCCGGCGGCATGAAGTCCGAGCATGGGAACGGTGTTCGCGACGATATACAACACGAGCGCCGCAACCGTCAGCGCAAACGTGCGGTTGTGCGAATCTGTTTTGTGCCGCCATAATTCCTTGTCGCAACGCAGACAGCGTACCGACGCACCGGGCGGAACTTCGGGGATGCGTTGCAGCAAATCACAATCCAGACACGCGACAAGCCTCGCGTCGTCCAGCGGGCGATTATGCGTTGCCGTCATAAAAATTTCCGGTTCAGAACCGGAACGCGACATCGGCACCGATGGACCAGCCGTTAAAATTACCGCTCCACATATACGAACCGCCGATGCCGATCCATTGCACCTTCCACAACTGGTCCAGAAAGTCCAGAACAAGCCGTCCATGAACTTCATATATATGGTCGGTGTTCAAGCCGTTCTGCAGACCGTCAAAAAGCTCCGTCCGGCTGAAGTAGCCGCCCGTGCGTAATTCATGGCCGAACAATTCCACGCCCAGCGGCACATCCACGTCCAGTTTGTCATCTATGCTTTCGGAATTCCCGTTGACGTCCACATTCGGCGAAGAACTTTGGAAACTTTCGGTATAATAATAGGTTGGATCCGAAGAAAGCGTGAAGATGACGCGGTGCCAGGTATATTGATATTGCAGATTCAACGCCGGCCGGACAGTCCACGTGTCCACGTTCCAATCAATCAATCCGAGTTGCTTGGCCGTCTGTAGATTGGCCATCCCAAAGGTGCTTCTGGCCGTGTAACTGTTTTCCGTATGGCCATACATCCCCATGAACGTCGGGGCGATGCTGAAATGGTCGTCAAACCAGAACCGCGCGCCGCCGCCGAACTGGATCGCAAAGGTTTTGTTTTCGTTTTGATCGCCTTGCAGCAGCGTTCCCGAGTTGTAAGTTTTCTTGGCCGTGAGATAACCCATGCTGCCCTGCACCTGCGGCTGCCAGCCAATGTCCAGATCGCCCAACTGCCGCGGAGCGCCGACATCACCCATGCCGCCGAATTTGGAGATGTTGACATCAACACTTCCGCTGCTGTTATTAACCGATGTGAAAGCTCCTCCGCTGGCTCCGTAGTCGCCGCCCAAAATGGTGGCGGCTTCGACCCGACTGCCGACCACATTTTTGAAATCGTTGAGTTGCGCCCATGCAGGCACGGCCGTCAACAGCCACGCGACGAATCCAGCCGTGACACCGGCGCGAAGAAATGGACGAAGCTGGCGGCAGTGAATTTTCATAATGATTGTTCCGATGGCATATAAATAACCGCCCGACATTTCGATTGGAACACTTTCTTGCGGCGGACTCAATTACTTTTCAAAATTCGCTTCTCGCTGCCAGCCTTTTGAACCTGGACGAAATCACGCGGCGGACGGGTGGACGATTTCACAACAACGCTCGGTTGCGGGACCGGTTTGGCGGATGCCTTCAACCCCTTGAGCTTACGCACCGGAACTTTTTTTGCCTTGGGAGTGAATTCGGTTTCCACCTGCGGTTCCCCGGCCTCGGAAAGCCAGGCGACGGCCTCCTCAAAACTATCGGACGCCTGAACCTTCCAGCCGCGCAGTTTGGCGATGAACGCGAATAGCCGGGCGCGATGATGCGGGTCGGAACCGTAAAGCACGGCCAGCCGCTGCTTTTGCGTGAACCCGACTTCGCGGAATGTGTTCACCAGCGTCACCAGATCGTTCGGTGAAAACACCGGCTTCGGCCCCGGATGCAGCGCCCGCAAATCGAGCAACGCCTGGTTGATCCCCCGTTTGCAGCACGCGCGGGCCAGTTGCGCCAGCACCGCCTTGCTCGCCTTCAGGTCAAAATGACCGTGCGCCCCCAGCCGGACAAATTCCCGGGCGCGGATGATCTGAAGTTCCATCGGCATATTTATATGAAATCAAATTGCCCTGTCCCGTTTGCAAATGCAAATGCGGAAGTGAATGCCGAGCCCGGAAGACAAAAAGCCGTTGAAGATGAATTGGTCATCTTGATTGTTCTTTCACCCCGCTTGATGCCGGTTTTTTGAAAAGACTCATGACGCACCAGACGCCCATCACCGCGTGAAGTATGACCGCCGGCCACAACGCGATGCCGACTGGTTGCGACCAGATGCCAGCCGCGCCGAGAACGACAGTCGCGCCAACATTATACAACAGCATCGCAGTCGCCAATCCGTTCGCGGCGCGGCTTTGCGTGTCGTCATGCGCGAGCCAGCAGGCGACTCCAAGAGCGAGCAACGCAACTCCAGCCACGCGTCCGAGTGGAATGGCTGCGCCGGAAATTTCCGCACCGAGCAACAGCTTGACGACGATGGCCGGCGCGACCAGCAACGCCAGTCCCGTGGTCGCTTCGATGATGGCAGTGAGTTTGAGCAAACAGTTCATCGCGTTCGGCAAAAAGCAGGCGGCCATTTCTGACCGCCTGCCTTGTGATTAAAACATAAGTTTAATTGTCCACGCTCTTTTTCATTTCATCAACGGCTTTCTGATCCGCCGCCACCATCTGCGACGGGCCGAGCTTGAAGGTCAGCTTGTCAATCGTGCCAGTGAACTTGAACGGCAATTCATAGCTGTCATCCACTGCAGTCCGGGTATCCATGCCGACATCAAAGGTCTCGTCAATGGACATAAGAATGGGAATCGTGTGCTTGATGGTTTTACGATCCAGTTCCCTGCCATCCACGGACAATACACCGGTGCCGCCTTTGCCCATGCCGGGGCCGTCGTATTTGAAGTCGAACACGATGGTATGTTTGCCCGGCTTGAGCGCCTTGCCGAACAAATCATCACCAACCAAGCCACCCAAGCCGCCCTCCCAGCGGAAATGTTCCAGATCAAGCAGGTTGTAATCAAAGACCGGCTTGCCTTTGAGCAGGTAGAGGCCATAACCGCCAAAGCGTCCACCCAGAGTAACAATCATTCCCTCCGCGCCGCCTTCGGGAATGGTTATCTCGGCGGTGATGGTGTAGTCCTTGTCCAAAATGCTGGGCGCATTGCCGACGGGAATGTTGGCATTCTCACCCGTGTAGGTGAATTCCGTTTTCCCGGCGGTCGCGCTCGGTCGCGGCGTCAGCAGGCGCGGGAGAATCGAATTATCCAATGGCAGGACGCTGTATTTTTCCGCCTCGGTCAGAAACAACGCCTGTAGTTCCTTCAGCTTGTCGGGATTTTGAGCCGAAAGGTCGTTGTATTCCGAATAATCCTCGGCGATGTTGTAAAGCTCCCATTTGTAGTCGTTGACGTCAGGCAACTGGGTCGTTCCCAGTGACCAGGGCGCGGCAGGCGGTGTCGTGGCGGCAATCCAGCCATCGTGGTAGATTGCGCGGTTGCCGAACATTTCGAAATACTGCGTGTCACGCTTCGATGGCGCATTGGCATTCGCCTTATCAAAGGTGTAGTCCATGCTGATGCCTTCAATCGGCCTTTGCTTGATGCCGTTGACCATGTCGGGAGCTTTGATGCCCGTGGCTTCAAGGATGGTCGGCACGATGTCAATCATATGATGGAACTGCGGGCGGATGCCGCCCACGTCCGTGATGTGGCCGGGCCAGGAAATGACCATGCCCTGCCGCGTGCCGCCGAAGTGCGACGCCACCTGCTTGGTCCACTTGAAGGGCGTGTCAAACGCCCACGACCACTGCACTGCCATGTGCGGATAGGTCTTGTCCGAACCCCAGTCCTCATAATGCAACATCTGCAAAGGCTCCGGGAGGGTCAGGATGCCGTTATAGGCCGTCATTTGGTTGAACGTGCCCTCCTCGGTGCCTTCGGCGCTGGTTCCGTTGTCGCCGCTGATGTAAATAATAATCGTGTTGTCGAGCTTGCCCTCGTCCTGAACTTCCTGAATCACGCGGCCGATCTCATGGTCGGTATAGGCAACGTAAGCGCCAAAGACATCCGCCTCGCTTGCGTGTAAAGTTTCTTTTGGATGAGTGAAAGCGAGTCCCACCTCGGCAGCGTCGCACCACCAAATGCAGCCTGTCCGTCCGGCCACGGAGTCAGTTGCGTGTCCGCCGGAATCACGCCCAACTTCTTCTGGTTGGCGAAAATCTGTTCGCGCAGCTTTTCATAGCCTTGATCAAACAAGTGCATGTCGCTGATTTTTTTGATCCATTCCGGGGTCGGCTGGTGTGGCGAATGCGTGCCACCGGGAACGTAATAGAGGAAGAACGGCTTGTCGGGCGCGGCGGCGTTCAGGCCATGCATATATTTGATGGCCTCGTCCGCCAAGTCGGTGGTCAGATTGTAACCCTTTTTCCCGATCCACGGAAATATCGGAGTCGTGTTGCGATAAAGATAAGGCGTCCACTGGTCACTCTCGCCTCCCAAAAATCCGTAGAAATACTCAAACCCCATGCCGACCGGCCATTGGTTGAACGGCCCCGCTTCGCTGTATTGATAGGTGGGGGTGTTATGATTCTTGCCAAACCATGAAGTGGCATAACCATTCTCCTTCAGAATTTCGCCGATGGTGGCGCAGTCCGACCCGATGACAGAGTCGTAGCCCGGATAACCGGTGGACATTTCGCCGATCACACCGAAGCCGACCGAATGATGGTTGCGTCCGGTAATGAGCGCGGCGCGCGTGGGCGAGCAGAGTGCCGTGGAATGAAACTGCGTGTAGCGCAAACCCGCCGCCGCCACGCGGTCCATCGCCGGCGTGGGGATGACGCCGCCGAAAGTCCCAGAAACGCCGTAGCCCTGATCATCCGTCATGATGAGCAGGATGTTCGGCGCGCCCTTGGGCGGCACGACGGGCGGCGGCCAGTAGGGCGTGGATTCTGCGGCGGTTTCCTTGATCACGCCGCCGAACGGCAGCGGCGGCGGCGGGAGCTGGTTTCCGTCAATCACCTGTGTGGCGCTGGGCGAACCCGGCACGCCGTTGATTTGCTGGGCCGGCGCGGGAAGCCCCGCAAACATTCCCGCCGAAGCCGTCAGGACGGTCAGGCCATATCTCATCAGGTTGTTTTGTTTCATATGATTCTTGGTTGGAGATTTTGAGAATTGCGACAGGGCGATTAAACAATTTTCCCGGAGAAATGGCTACACGAATTTTGCCATTTGATACCTTCACCGATCCGCACCCGCCACGTCGCTTTGATGATGACGCAGCGCATTTCAGGCTGCGGCATGGCGGACACCTACGGTTTTTCCAGCATCACCACGGCGGCTTCGGTGGATTGCACGGAGACGACATCGCCTATGCTGACATCGGCCAGATTGACGGCTTCGCTGACTTTGATCGTCTTGCTGGTGCCATCAGGCAATTGGAGGGTCACAGCATCATTCCAGTCGTCAATGGCCGTGATCTTGGCGGTGAACACCAAGGTTCCCACCTCGGTGGCGACGGCTTGTGTTCCGCCCGGCAGACGGACGCGGAGTTTTGCGGTGTCCGTGCCGGCACTGGCGGGCACGCTGTTTTTTCCAAGGAACACCGCGAGTTCCTCCGCCACGGAAACTTTGACCACATCACCCGCCTTGATGTCATCGAAGCCAAGTGCGTTCGGCAGCGCCTTGTAGGTGACGTTGCTGCCACCCGCCCGTTTCAACACCACCAGGCGTTTGACGCGGTCAACGGAAACTACTGTCGCCGTGGTCGAGGTGGCGTCCGTCACGACTTCGCCATTAAAACCGGAACCGCTGTCCAGGACTGAAGGCGAATAGGCGGTCTTGGAATTCCACGGAGCGGGCGGCGGTGATGAACAGGAGGTCAGGACTAGAAACGATACAGGCAGCAGCAGCTTGGCCGCAAACTTCATCGTCTTGATGGCAGCGGAAATTTTAAGCGTCATAGAGTTGGTGATAAAAATAGTTTACGGCTTCTTGATGGTAATCGCCGTCACTTCACTGGAACGCATGACCACGTCGTCGCCGGGCGCCATTTTATCCAGCATGACATTCAGCCCGGCCTTGATGGCCATGGTGTGGCCGTTGGAAAATTGCAGCGTCAATATCCGGTAACTGGGATCCACCAGCAAAACTTTGGCGTTGAAATTGACGGTTTTTGGCCGGGTGGTTCCGTCCGCGTTTGGCAGCCGGCCACCATCCAGAATATAGACGGAGAGTTCCGCCTTCACTTTAGCCTTGATGGTGTCTCCGACTTTGACTTCATCGAGATTTTTGACGGTCTCGCCAACGGTGAAAATTTTTGCCGTGCCATCGTCGCGTTTGAGGGTAATCGTGCGCCGGCTGGCATCAATGGCCGCCACCGTCACCGGTTCCTGGATGATTTGAACTGGAATCCCGCCCTGAATCAAACCGGGTTTGCCGACCGGTTGCACATTGGCGTTGGGCGGCGTCCAGCATCCGGCCAAAGCCAGCGCGAAAACCGGCAGCAGTGTTGCAATCGCAGCGGATCGGAAATTTTTATTCTTCATTAGATTATTTTGGTTCGTTGGAATCCAACCCCACTAATTCAGCCAGCCCTGATCTGTGAATCGTTTCTTAAGCGCATCGGCGATTTCCTTGGCGGTCGCCTTGGCCCGGCCCGACACCTCGCTGCTGCCGCTCGCCACCCCATACGTTTGCACCCCGGCGTTGATGATCAGCCCCGCCGGATTCTTCGTGGCGAGGAAAGTGGCCACGCCCAATACCATCCCCGGACTTTTGTTGCCGCCGGCATCAACGGTGCCGTAGCCGAGTTTGCGCAGCCCCGCAGGCGTCATTTGAAAACCCTCGACCATCGTGCTCAACGAGGATTTCCCGGCACCGAACCCGACCATGACCCGCATGGCGGTGCTGCCCTGCTCGACAGAAAGAAGATAACCCCGGATCACGATGTCGTTGACCTGCGGTTTCGTTGCCAGCGAAGCTTGTTGGGCCGACATTCCCATGGCGTTGATCTGCCAGACCAGTTCCGTCGCAATCTGGTCGCCCAGCTTCATTCCCTCCGCAATCTCCTCGGCCGTTTGCGGTGTGGTGTCCAGATCCTCGCCGGCCAGCGCGGAGTTGGTCGGCACATCGGCGGCGGTGGCGGCAAAGTCATATACCCAGATGGTGTTCGGTCGCGGGATCGGCCCGGTCACGAGTTGCTCGCGGTTGACAACCTTGGTGGAGGCGCAGCCTGCGAGAAGGCCGATGGCACAACTCGCAAGGCATAGCTGCAACAAGATTTTAATTTTCATGGCGGTTGGATAAATAAACTTTAGTCCTGCTCATCATTTTGGAAACAAAAATGTGATGGCGAAGCGCAAGCCCCAGTCCGGGCCGCCGCTGGGTTTCTCGACGTAGTAACGGTAGCCTAATTGGAAGGCGACGGGCTGCTTGCCGATCTTGAGCAACTGCTGGACGGCGAAGTTCATCGGTGCCGTCGCCTCGTCCGTCACCCAGTTGTAGGTGGTCTCGCTGTTCACCGTGAACGTGGTGTAGGTCTTCGTGGTGTAGGAGACGAACGGCTGGAGAAAGGTGGAGTTGATTTCATTGCGACCCTGCTGGCCGGTGAATGACCAGATCTGGTTGGCCAGGATGCCGTAAGTGAAGCCGTGCTGCTGCTGCAACGCCACAATGGTCGGCCCCGCGCCCCATTGGCCGCTGCCCAGATAACTGGTGGTCGCCGTGGGATAATAACCCACCGGGCCTGCTCCCAAAATCCAGCCACCCACCGGAGCCTTCGGCGAAAAGAAAAAACTCTGCGTGGTGTCGCCCAGCCCGGCGTGGCTCTTGCCGACGCTGGCCGGTGCGCCCGGCGTGTTGACCAGCGCTTCCTGATAAATCACCGGCACGATGGTGCGGATGATGAGGTTCCAGTCGTCGCTGATGGAGATGGGAATGACCGGCTGGATGTTGGCCGTGTATTTCATCGCGTGCGCCGGGCCGATGCCAAAATCCCAGTTGTTCTGGATCGGCACGCTGATGAGGCTGGCGACAGGGTTTTGAAGTTTCTTGGCAAGTTCGGCTTCCTGCGATGTTTGGTCGTCACTCGCCGCACCGCCGCCACCGGATGAGACTGCGTCGTTGTCCGCAAACGTGAATGAACTGTCAAAGACCGGCTTGTCCTGCGCCGGAGAATTCAAGACAAATATCGCTGACACGGCGAGCGCCAGCCCGGAAGTGAAAAAGGAATTTGATTTTTGGGTTCTCACGGCCAGCAGTTAAGACACTGCGCTTGAAAGTTGTAAAGACCAATTTATCACGCGCCACGTTGACGCGTTGCCTTTGCTTCTCTAACCTTCGCGCATGGCAAAGAAATCAGACGCGGAATCAACCGTCGAGACGTCGAGACGCAGAGTTGAAAAACTGGCCTTGTCCCGAAAAAGTGGGCTACTGCGGAGCGCATAAGACATGAGTTTAATTTCAAAGTTCACAGGGGATTGGCAACCGAGCGCGCGGACAGATTTGACATTCTTTTGCGGCAAGGAAAACGGGCCGCTTCCGGTGACAGAAGCAGCCCGCGTGGTTTAGAAGCAAATCAATTTAGTCGCGTCCATGCCGGTGCCAAGAGGGATCACACCCGGGCGGCAGGTTGGTCACGATGGTGACATTCACCGGGGCCGAGGTGCTGGACACGCCGCCGTCATCCGTGGCCACGGCCGTGAGGGTGTAGCCGCCCGGTTCCGGATTGGTCCAATCAAAATCATACTTTCGATTTTGGAGCGTGAACACGCCGACGCAATTGGTCACCAGTGTGGGCGTGTTCATGATTCCGCCGAGGCTGTTAGTGCCGGCGAACAGTTCAACGCCCGCAACAGAACCTTGCGGATCAAAGGCGGAGACGGTAACGGCGATGTTGGATGAGGCAAGAATGTTCGCCCCGTCCTTGGGCCGGACGATATGAACCAGCGGCGGTATGTTGGTCACCACCTGAATGTCCACCACCGACGAGGTTACCGAGTTGCCACCCGCGTCCGTGGCAATGGCCGTCAGCGAATAGTCGCCAGCCGGAGCATTGCTCCACGTCAACTCGTAATACGCCGGTGCCGGGCGGCAATGCCAGGGAATAACCAGACCATTCGTCGCGACGCCGAGGCTGTTGCTGTCCGCCAAAAACTCGACGCTGCTCACGGTATCCGTGAACTGCGTCGCCTCGGCATAGATTTGGACGTCGGACGGGCCGAGGATGACCGCGCCGTCTTCAGGCGTCACAATTTGCACTGCGGGTGGGGACGGCGGCGGGGAACATTTCGGTTGATGCCATTTTACTTCAGCTAAACCGGTGTTGACCCCGGCGGCGATCAGAAACGCGGACAATGCCAGACAGAATGTTGTTTTCATAATTATAATTTTTTTGATGTTGTTGATGTTTTTTAACCAGTTAACTGGTCGGGCACAAATCCAGCACATTTTTTGCCAGCTTGAAATCATCCGGTCATGCCTGCACTAGCTTGAGCTTTTACGAAAAAGGCGGTCAAAGGTTAAAACTGGCATCGTGCGATTTTTAATCTGCATTATGCAATTTGCAAAAGTCTGGTTTCAAATCGTATTTATGTGGAAAAGGTTTTGTGACATTGGGAAACCTCTTCGTGACATTGGAAAACGAACCCGATCATCTGGTTTGCGGGGAAACGGCAAAATCCAAAACATATTTTCCCCGCGCGAAACGCAAAAATAAGTTGGCAAAAAATTTGCTAAACCCCCGCCGTCAGTCAACCAACAACAACACAAAAAAAATAACAAAATAAAAATCGAAAGGAACAAAACATATGATCGTTAAACCGTCAGTATCATTCTTGAACACCGACAGCGACGCGCTGCTGGTCACCGACACCCAGACCATCGTGACCTCGATGACCGGCAACACCAGCTACCCGACGCCCAGCCCGACTCTGGCAGCGGTGACGACGGCGTTGAACGACTTCATCACCGCGCTGGCCAACGCGGCGGACGGCGGCGTGACCCTGACCTCCATCAAGAACGACAAGCGCGCCGATCTGGTGGCGCTCCTGCGCAACCTCGCCAACTACGTTCAAGTGGCCTGCGACGGCGACCTGACCGTGCTCTTGAGCAGCGGTTTTCCCATCCAGAAACCGCAGCGCAATCCCATCGGCGTGCTGCCCGCGCCGGTCAACCTGACCGTGAACCTCGGCCCGGTCTCCGGCGAATTGGATGCCGACGTGCCGCCCGTCTTTGGCGCATCCATCTATAACTGGCGTCTGACGACGACCGCCAACCCCAACACGGTGGTGCAAACCGCCCAAACCACGGCGGCCAGCAACAGCTTCACCGGCCTCACGCCGGGCGTGGTCTATGTGGCGCAGGTCAATGCCGTCGGCTCCGCCGGCCCCAGCGACTGGAGCCAGCCGGTCTCCCAAATGGCGATGTGACCTTGCGGTCGGCCACCATGCACACGGCCACCATGCCCTCACCGTCCT
This sequence comes from uncultured Verrucomicrobiae bacterium, assembly GCA_963738175.1. Lineage (GTDB taxonomy): Bacteria > Verrucomicrobiota > Verrucomicrobiia > Limisphaerales > UBA11358 > UBA11358. Next base: position 236,402 of record CAVTVI010000018.1, on the reverse strand, counting down.
GCGGACACCCTCTCCCATCTGATGGGAGAGGGACGGGGTGAGGGAAAAGCAAAAGCCGGAACGGGAAAACCGTTCCGGCCTTTTTTCTTCCTCGAAGGTGTTGCCCACTGTCAATGGAACCGTCCGGCGTAAAATGATAAAAACGACGGGCTGCCGTTGCGGTTCACCAATGGAAATTCAAAGTGACGAGCGCGCCGTTAAAAATTAAGTTCACACCGGTTTTGCCATTGGTCTTGTTCTCCGACTCGTCCAAGGCCAGCGCCTGATAGCCGGCGGAGAGGGTGAAATACTTGCAGAAGTCGTAACTCAACTGCGCCGCGGCGGACCAAGTCCAATCGGTGTTGTGCGAAATGTTAAACCCGCCGCCGTCGCCCTTAAAATCCAGGTGGAATTTCTGCGTGAAATACTGGCTGCCGCGGAAGCCGAGAACCGGATCCACCAGATCCCAGGTCTTGCTGTAGGCAACGGTGGGGCCCTGGTCAACCGTAAGCGTGGCCGGGATGCTGGCATACCAGTAGCGGACGCCGGCGGTGCCTTCAAGGATGAAGGGATGTTCCGACTCCGTCTTGATGAGCTGATAACCCACGGCGGCGTCGGCATAGAGAAACTTCAGACCGGCCCACGACTTGATATACCCGTCCGCATAAGACTGGCTGGTGGAAAATTTCATATACCCGACGTCGCCGTAAAAACCGAACTTCCCCTTGTGCGCCTCGACCGCCGTTGAAAAGACGGCCTGGAGATGCTGCCGGAGCGTGTCAAAATTGATGTTGACGTTCTGCTGATGCCCGGCGAGCGTGACATTCCCGTCAATTTGCGGCGCCCAGAGCGGAACGGCGAGGCCAAACCGCCAGGCGTCTTCGTCCATGGCCGGCTTGAGGTCGGCGGAAGATGACGAGGACATGGCCGGTGCAACGGCCGGGGCGGTGGTGGCGGTCGAATTGGTGGTCGTGTCGTCGGCACGCGAGTCGCAAAGCAGCGTCATGGAGGACGCCATGAGTGTGACAAGGAATTTTATTTTCATCGGATGTATCTTTTTTGATGGTTGTTTTGCCGGTGAATTCGCGGGTGCCATTGAAGCGGCCCGCGTGGTTCACAATCGAACGGATGGGCGGTCGAAATGGTGGACACAAGCAGATCGCATTTTCGTAGATGAGTTTTCACGACTTAATCAATTTGTGCGTCAATCCGCCGGCACGAGAAAAGGCAGGAATTCAAAAGCCCGCAAGGATGCCTGATGATTTCGATTCTCGTGAGATAATTAAATCAAAAAAACGGCATCTGTAAAGAAATAAGGTGGTGCATGGTTTGAACTTTCTTTTTCGCCATGGGGCAAACACCCCATTGTGTTTCATCTCAAAGCAATCCAGATTTTAGGTGATGAACGAGAATGAAAAGGCCAAAACGGTCGAGCTAATAAAACGCGTCCAGTTCGACGGGGGCGGCAGTGAAGACCTTAAAGCACTTGAACAGGCAACAGGCAACCCGAACGTCTGGATTATTTTTGACGTATTGGAGCTGGAAGGTTTTTTGCCGGAAAATATATTGGATCTGCTTCTTGGCAATAAACCGACGTTCTTCTCTAATGTCCAGACATGATTTGGCCGCCTTGCGAAGAAGCGGAAACGTCCCTCGAAAATCCACGCGCGGCATTTTCCCGTCACCTTTTCGTGGCGCGGAATCCGCCCGCGACCCAGATGACCAGGCATATCACCAGAATCAGGCCCAAGCCGCCGCCGCCGATCATGGGGCCGCCAAAATAAAACCCGCCGCCACCGAACAAGAGGAGAAGAATAACCACAAGCAATAATATATTCATGGAGGCAGCGTAACATATAGTTGCACGGTTACCATGGGGTCTTCACCCCATGAAGAAGCAAAGTCATCCGCCGTTTCCTTAAAAATCCGCGCGCCACGATTTGCCGGACGAAGAAACTTTTATTGATTGCGAGTTTCTAGTTTTTGGCCTTCTCGAAAACTCCATTTAGAAAGTTGGTGACTTCCGACTTCACTTCCGGCGTTGAAAAAAGCGGGCCGTCGTGGCCGGCGGCAGCCACGATGATGAGCTGATTTTTTACCCCCGCCTGGTCCAGCGCATCATGCAAACGGCGGCTTTGGGCGGCGGGCACAAGCTCATCCTTGCCGCCCTGAAGAATCAGGACCGGCGGGCTGGCCGCGCCCACATAAGTGACCGGGCTGGCAATCTTTGCCGTGTCAGAAAATTTTCCGGGCGGCGCTCCCAACAACTTCGGCACCACATCCTGAAACAGTTTGATGCCATTGTCCGAATGGATTGCCTCAAGGTCATCCTCCATTTTATTGAAATCCGCCGGCCCGAAGAAATCGAGGATGGCCAGAGGCTTGATCGAGGCGTCCGCCCCAAAAGCCGGCTCATTGCGCGCCAGTCCCAAAAGCAATGCCAGATGCCCGCCGGCGGAGCCGCCGCCCACGGCGAATTGCCGGGGATTGATCCCGTAATTGGTGGCATGAGCCAGGATGAAGTTCAACGCCGTGTTGCAATCCTGGATCTGCGCCGGAAATTTGGCGTCCGTGCTCATGCGATAATCAACGCTGGCGATGGCATAACCATGGCGGACGAGATATTTTACATTGTCCCAATCCTTGAATCCCATCTTCCACGCGCCGCCATGGATCCAGAAGATGAACGGGAACGGTTTGTCGCCCTTGCCGGGCAGATAAAGATCGAAGTTCTGCCGCGCTGCCGGATGGGCCACGTAGGGAATGTTTGTGACCGCCGTGGCTTCACCGTAAGGACTGGAAGCGGGCAGCACGTGGGCGGCAACCTGAACATCTGACGCCACCGGTTGCGCGAACGAACCGAACGCCGGCAGGAACGCAACGACCGCGATGAGTTGAATATATCCGAACACGACGCCATAGAACCTGGCCGCATGAGATTTCATCCGCTGCCAGCGGAAATTCAACCAATCTATCCGGTTCTCGCGTGATTCAGTTTTCATATGATTGTGATGCCAGACTAATTGACGGGAACTGCTTATGCAATACGGACGGAACGTGACGTGCGATAAAAACGGCTCACATCCGTTTCCGCAACTGGAGCGGCTGCTTTTTCAAGTCCGCCACAATGCGCTCCACTTCAGGAATAACGTGGTCGAAGTATTGCTTGAAGCCGCGGCAGAGATAGTTCAATCCCGGGTCGCCGTCCGCCGTGCGGATGATGCGGTTCTTCGGACATTCGCCCCAGCAGTCCGTGAGATGGCGGCATTGGCGGCAATACTCCGGCAAGGTCTCGCCCTTGGCATAGCCGAACTTCACCTGCGAGCGGGAGAATACCTGCTGGTCGAGCGCGGTGTCATTGAGGTTGCCGAGCTGGTATTCCGGATAGACATAATGGTCGCACGCATAAACGCCGCCGTCGTTTTCCACCGCCACGCCTTTGCCGCAGAACTCGCCATAAATGCAGACTTGTGAACCCATGTCCATATGCTGCGACACCAGCGTCTCGAAATGGTTGACCAGTATCTTGCCCAGATCATTCTTGCGCCATTCATCAAACACCTTGCACAGGAAATAACCCCAGTCGTCCGGATCCACCGACCAGTCGGTAACGATGGAGTTCGGATGGCCGGGCCGGGCTTCGGGATCGCCGTCGCGCGGCAGGGCGTCATGGTTCCACTTGTGCGGCGCGGTTTTCTCGAAGCCTTTGTATTCCACGATGGGAATGAACTGCATATAGGTGGAACCGACTTCATTCCGCAGAAAGCGGTAAACGTCCAGCGGCTTGCGGGCATTAAACCGGTTGACGCAGGTGAGCGTGTTGAACGGGACGCCGTGGCGCTTGAACAATTTCGCCGTGTGAAAAACCTTTTCAAATGTCGGGTTCCCACCTTTCGTGACCCGGTAGTGGTCGTGAACCGGTCTCGGGCCATCAATGCTCAAGCCCACGAGAAAACGGTTCTCCTTGAGAAACTCGCACCATTCGTCGTTGATGAGCGTGCCGTTGGTCTGCAAATCATTTTCAATTTTCTGGAACGGCTTCGCGTATTTCTTTTCCAGCGCGACGACCTTGCGGAAAAAATCCAGCCCCATCAACGTCGGCTCGCCGCCCTGCCACGAGAAGACCACCTCCGAGCCGGTCACGCCCGCGATATATTGCCGGATGAACCGCTCCAGCATTTCGTCAGACATACGACCGGTGCGCGGGCCGCCGGGCAGCGTCTGCTTGCTCAAGTAAAAGCAATAACTGCAATCCAGGTTGCAGGCCGAACCGCCAGGCTTGGCCATGACGTGGAACCGCCGACGTCCCGACTTCGGCAGCAGTTGGGGAATGTCATACTTGTCGACCGACCGTCGTGAACCGTCGGCCTCCACAACGGTGTCGGGCAGCGAAATGTTCGTGTCCGTTGGATTCATGGCACAAGGTTGAAATTTTGTTGCAATCAATTTGTGCCGTCACTGCTTCAACTGCTCACCCTTTCTTGCAAAACAACGAGCTTCTTTTGCCGCACAGAAAACAAAAAACGGGCGGCCCTTGCGAGCCGCCCGCTGTGAAGGTCAATTTAGTTAGTCGCTGGCACCGTGGCTGGCCTCCTCCGCCTGTTTCATCTTGGTCTGCATCTCCGCTTTGACGGCGTCGAGGTTGAAGCTCGCGCCGCGTTGCATCGGTGGGTATTCGAGGAAGGTCTGGAGTTCCTTGCCCATCACCTGCTGGACGAACACAAAACGCCAGAATTGATACTTGAACCAGTCGAAGTATTGCTGGCCGCCTTCTTTCGTTCCATCGTTGGGCCAGCCAGTGCGCTCGAACGGATCAAGGCGCAGGTTGGTGATGATTGGCACGTCAAGATGCGGCTTGGCTCCGAGCCAGCCCTGTGGCTGGTCAATGAAACGGTATTTGTAATCGTCAATGCGGATCGCGCCGACGGTGCTTTCACCCAGATAGAAGATCTCATGGCGCGCGGACGGGCCGGTGCCGGTGATGGCGGCCATCTGGTCGTAGCCGTCCAGATGGTTCTTGTAAGTGCGGTCGCCGAGGGTCACGCCGTCCAGCAACTGTTGCGTGATGTTCGGATTGCCGGCGGCGTCGAGGAACGTCGGGAACCAGTCCATGCCGGAGAAGATGCCGTTCTGCACGGAATCCGCCGGAACATGGCCGGGCCAGCGCAGGATGCACGGCACGCGGAAGCCGCCTTCCATGACGGTGCCTTTGCTCTGCGCGAACGGCGTCTGCCCGCCATCCGGCCAGGTGAAGACTTCGGTGCCGTTGTCCGTGGTGAACACGACAATGGTGTTGTCATCCACTCCCATGTCTTTGAGGTGTTGCATCACCAAACCGACATCGTCATCGAGCTGGGCCATGCCAGCTTCTTCTTCCGACCAGCCGTTCGTCGAGTTCTCCAGCGCCGTGTATTTTGGCGAGAGATGCGTGACGATGTGCATGCGCGTCGGGTTGAGCCAGACGAAGAACGGTTTGCCATCCGCCTTGGCCTTGTCCATGAAGTTGATGGCAAAGTCGCGGATGTCGCCGTCCACCGTTTCCATGTTGTATTTTATGCCGTCCATCGGGTGCGGCGGCAGCGGGCCGCAGTCTTCAATCTTCTGCTTGCCGATGGCGCCCCAGCGCGGCATCTCGTTCGTGTCATCCGTGTCGGTCGCCCAGGAATGAACCAGGTTGCGCGGGCCGACGACGTTCAACAAGTTCTGCGGATAGTTGGGATGGAACGGGTCTTCCATCGCGTCCAGGTGATACAGGTAGCCGAAGAATTCATCGAAGCCGTGGACGGTGGGCAGGAATTCATTTTTGTCGCCCAGATGGTTTTTGCCGAACTGGCCGGTGGCGTAGCCCTGCGCCTTGAGCGCGGTGGCGATGGTGCAGGCTTCCGCCGGAATACCGATCGCCGCGCCCGCCTGGCCGACGGTGGTCATGCCGGTGCGGATGGGCAGTTCACCCATGATGAAGTTCGCACGGCCCGCCGTGCAGCTTGCCTCGGCGTAATAGTCGGTGAACAACATTCCCTCCTTCGCCAGCTTGTCGAGGTTCGGCGTGGTGCCGGCCATCATGCCGCGGCTGTAGGCGCCGATGTTCCACATGCCGATGTCATCGCCCATGATGACGAGGATGTTGGGTTTGCTCTGCGCGTGCGCCGGAGCAACGGCGCACATCAGCGCCGCCGAGGCGGTCAACGCGGTCAGACCGTGTTTGAATGGATTAGTTTTCATAGACTTGGTGAATTTATTTGTGCGTGTGTTTGAACCGAGAAAAAGCAGGAATTCAGAAGCTCGAACGGACGCTTTTGTTTTCGACTCTCGTTGGAAATAATTAAACCATTGGGCGTGAAATTTGCAAATTCTTTCTTTGTTACAACCAGTCAACAAATCTTGCCAAAAAATAATAATTTTGCATAGCGGCGTCTCGGCAGAGCGCCGCTATTTGCGCCCGTCACGCGCCAATTTGTTTGCCAAGAACCGATAGATCAGTCCCGCCAGCACCGAACCGGCCAGCAAAACCAAAACCAAAACCACTCCCAGCCAGAACGCATGCTGCACCACGCGGTCGGCATCAGCGGTCGTCTGCTGGCTTAATTTTTGCAACTGCGGCGCGCTCTGGTTCATCGAGACGATCAATGCGTTGAGGTTGTTCGCCGCCGCGCCAATCTGCAAAGCTGCCGTGCCGTAATCCAGCACGTTGAAGGGCGTGCTGTTCGTGGCGGATGCCGGACTCGCGTTCGTCGGGGAAACATATTGGACAAATTCCGTGAGTGACTTGATGGCGGCATTGATGTTCGTCGCCGCCGCGCTGGCCGAGTCAAGGGTCGAGCGCGTGTCGGCCAGCAGTTCACGGGATTTGTCACCTTGGGCAGTCAGGCCATCAAGAATCTGCTGGATGGCCGCCTGCCGCTGGTCGTTGATGAGCTGGGGCAGTTGCTGCGCGGTCTTCGCAAAAATTTCCGAAGATGTCGCCAATCGGTTCGACGTCGCTCAACACTTGTTGTGATTCCGGCTGGCCCGCCAGTTGATAGGCCAGCACTTCCGCCTGCCAGCTTAACAGATTGGGCATCCGCTGGGTGTAATACATGGCGCGCTCGCCGAGTTCGCGGGTTTCTTCGATGGCCGCAGCGGTGGGGTCGAGTCCGGCCAGCGGATCGAGATAGAGCAGGCTGAAAATGCTCGTGGGCGCGGCCGTCGCCTGCGAAGGCATTTTGCCCAGGGCGGTGACGAATTCGCGAAACCGGATCTGCCCGACATAATTCTGGTTGGGATTCTTCTGCCGCCACTCATTGATCAAGTCCCGCAGCTCCTGTTGTTGCGATGGCCGGAGCACGCCACCCGCCATCGTCCATGCATTCGTCTCCAGGCGGCGCTGCGCGTCCAGCAACGGCAGGATGGCGTCGCCATAGGTTTTGACGCCGTAACCTTCCACCACTATCCGCGCCGTGCTGACCAGCACGAGCATATCCAGCGCATTGACCGCCGGGTTCTGCCCGGTCGCGTCGGTGTAGGCGGATGTGGCCTGCCCCAGTTTCCAGCGCAACGTCGTGAGGCGGATTTGCGAATTCGTCGCCGTCGCGCTGATTTCATCACACGCCTGCGCGACGGTGGCGGCATAAGTATCGGCAAAACGCATGACTTGCTGCTGCAACACCGTGAACGTGACCGGCCCCGTGGCCGGGTTGGTCAGTTGAATGGAACTGACCTGAACCTTCGACGGCGAACTCTTAAAGTGCAGGAAAGAGCAGCCCGTCAAGGCCAGCGGGAGAAGCACGATGCAAAGTTTCTGCAAGAAAATTTTGCCGTCGTGCCGAAACTGATCGCGCGTTTGGTTCATTTGAATTTTATCCGCGTCAAAATGTTATCACCATCAAAACACAGCGCAACTTCGGAGCAAAGCCCGGTTGAAAAATCACGGTGACTGCACGCAGCGAAATCCGACGTGATTGCTGCCGGTGTCAACGTCGCCCTTGCCGCGCGTGCCGAGCATGTAGCGGGTGCAATACTGGTCCGTGCACAGGAACGAACCGCCGCGCTGCACGCGTTGCGGCTGGTCGTCGCCGGGATTATACGACTTGTCCGGGCCTTGCGGATTGCGCGCCACGGTGATGCCCGCGAGCTTGAGCCGCGCATAATAGTCGGGCCGATACCAGTCGCTGCACCATTGCCAGACGTTGCCGGCCATGTCATAAAGCCCGTAGCCGTTCGGTGGAAATTGTCCGACCGGCGCGATGCCTGCGAAACCATCCTCGCCCGTGTCGTGCATCGGAAACTGTCCTTCGTAAATGTTTGCCATCCATTTGCCGTTCGGCCTGAACTCATCGCCCCAAAAATAAGTTTTGCCGGTGAGTCCGCCGCGCGCGGCAAATTCCCATTCCGCCTCGGTCGGCAATCTTTTTCCCGCCCACTTCGCGTAAGCCGCCGCGTCGGCGTAGGCGATCTGCACGACGGGATAATTTTCCTTGCCCTTGATGTCGCTGTCCGGCCCGGTGGGATGACGCCAGTTCGCGCCATGCACATAACGCCACCACTGGTAATAATCATCCAGCGCCACGGCGTTGGTCGTGGGCGTGAAAACCGTGGAACCGGCGACGAGATTTTCCGGCGGCGCGGTGGGAAATTGTTCCTTCGTCGGCGCAATCTCGGCAATCGTCTTGTAGCCAGTGGCCGCGACAAATTTTTCAAACTTCTCGTTCGTCACATCGTTCGTGTCCATCCAGAAGCCGTCCACATAGACGCGGTGGATGGGCTGCGTGTCGTTGACGGATTGCATCGTGGCCATGGTGCAAAACCCGGACGACGGCGTGATGCAACCCATGGAAAATTCGCCGCCGGGAATCCACACCATGCCTTCGGGCGCGTTCGTGGGCGCAGGAGTTGTGTTGGGAACGGTCGGAGCGAACGGCGAAGTGTTGGTAGCTGGCGCAACTTCATCCGCTGCGAACGCCGGTGAAATTCCGCCCGCGCTCAAAACGATTGCGCCGAACAGGGAGAAAATAGTTTGGTATGATTTCATTAAATGATTATCTCGAAATTATCTCGAACGAAAATTCATCCGGCTGGCATTGCACTTACCTCGCCGAATTCGTTTCCGCCAGATTTGCCAGCAGGATACGGCGCACTTCTTCAATCGTCAACGGATTGCCCTGGCAGGAATGGCCGCTGCGCACGATGAATTCCGATTCCGCATAATCCACATGGGCGCTGGCGTATGTCACGACGCCGTCCGCGCCGGCGGGCGGCTGTTCATTTCCCTTGATGGCGATGATGGAATTGCACTTGATGCCGGGCGCGACCGGAATGTCCGCCAGCGTGAGCATGAACGGATTGTCCGTCGCCATGCCGTTGAGGCTGGAAGGAACGCCGTTGCGCACGGACGCCGGAAGTTGAACCGTGTCCTTCAGTTTCAGCAAATTGGCCGTGCCATCCACCACGTCGCTGGGAAATTCAATGAAGCGGTTCAGGAGTTTTTGGACAAACTCGTGATTCCGATAACTGCCCCGGTGCGGCGTGGCGATGAAAATCACCCGCGAAACGCACGGCAGCGGTTTGAAGAAAAAATTGGCGCGCAACAACTCGCGCGTTTTTGGATCAATGTTCAACTCGTCAATGTTCGTCTTGGAAACGAGTTGCCAGAGTTTGTCGCCGGTGTCCGTCGCCGTGAGCTTCGCCAGCAGCCCGCCCTGGCTGTGGCCGATGATGACCATGTGCCGCAGCGCCGCGTCCTTGCCATCCGGGTCGAGCGACTTGACCGTGTCCATCAAATCGTTGCGCAAAATTCCCGCCGTGTAGGTGATGGGGTTTCCGCTCGCATAATTGAACATCCAGAACTGATACTTCTCGCGCAGCACCGGGTCGGCGCGGAGCGTGTTCCACATTTCCGCCCACCAGACCGGGCTGCTCGCCGTGCCATGCACGAACACCACCGGGATCCGGCCGGGCGCGTATGGCTGCATCCGCCGGATGCCGGTCTTGTTTTGCAGCTCCGCCGAAAAAAATTGGGCAAGCCCCAAACTCCAGACGGGACTGTTGTTCAATCCCTGAGCGATCGGCGCGGTGGTGTCCGTCTGCAACGGCACGGGCTTGCCGTTCACTTCCACCTGCGCGGCATCGAATGCGGAATAAAGTTCCAGCGTGGCGCTCAATTTCCCCGCGCTCCAGTCGCGCACATTTCCAGACACGCGGAGAAAAACCGTGGCGGGCGCGCGCAATTGTTCCTGGAACTTTCCGACTTTTTCCGTGACGGCGATCAGCGGCGCGCCCAGGCCGGAATCGCGGTTGCGCGTGGAAAGACCGCGCACGACAAATTCATCGGCGGAATAAAACGCCTTGATCAAATCGAGGTTCCACGGAAACCCCGGCTGCGTGAACTGCACTTCCACCACGCCGGGCGGCGTCCGGCGCGGACCGCCTGTCCATTTCCACCAGCGCGTTGGTGCCGACCATCAATCCTTGCGCAAGACCGCGATTGTATAAATCGGCCGCCACGCGGACACGGATGTCGAACGGACTTGGCGGCTCGCCTTCACCAAACAAATAGAGGTAGGCATAAATGGCCGAGGCGAAATAACTGTTGCGCGCATATTTCGGCACGCCCGGCTTGACGCTCCGGCTCTGGCGGTCGGCATTAAAATAATTCAACTCGGACAGCGCATAAAGCAAATCACGCCGGTCGTCGGTGCAGGCGATAGACTGGAGTTTGGCGAGCGTGGCATCGGGATCCTTTCTGAATGCCTCGTCAAGATCATAACGGTTCAGCACGCGCATTGTGTCCGCGCTGCACTGGCTGCTGTTGAGCGCGTTCTGGTGCAGATGCTGGTAGGCTTGTCGCGGCGACACCTTGTCCGCCCCGATGGGCGTCGTGCAGCCGGCGAGCGCGAACAGCACAACTGCCATGCAACAGTTGAGTAGATATTTTCTCATGGCCATTCTTCCGGTTTTCAAAATCTTTTTTAGCTGCGGAGCAGCGGACGGCAGTAGCCCACGGTGTAACCGTGGGAAACAACCGGCCAAACCCACAGTTTCACTGCGGGCTACTTTCTTACGCCGCTCTGCGGCTGTCATTTCAAATTTTGCGAGCGCGCTAACGAACCGCCGCCGATTCATCGCCGAAGCCAGGCAGACCCTTGCGGATTTGTTGCGAGAAATCAGCCGCCGCATCCGCCGCTTTTGCCCGCGCATTGATGTTGGATAATTTTTTCAATTCCGCAAACGGCAAATTAGTGACAATCGTTCCGCGCTCGTAAAGCAGTTCGTCGAGATGGCCGTTGAGCAGCATCCGCCAGTCCCACGGCGCGCGGTCGGCAACGTCGCGCTGGGTTCGGATGGCGGTCGTGCAATTATCGGTGAGCGCGTTATACCATTCCGCGTGCTCGTGCAGTTCGTTCGCGCGGCGGAGGTAGTCTAGGAAAAGTTTCCGGCCCTGCTCCGGCGTCGCCTGCAAACGATAGAGGCAGACTTCTTCGCCTTGACGATAATTTGTCCGCAACCGCACGAGGTCGCGTTCGTCGGCGATGATGTAGGTCAGTTCAAACTGGCGGAACAAGCCTTTCACCGCCGAATAGTCTTCGCCCTTCTCCTTGCGCGTCTCGATGGAGAAGCAAACGTAATCTCCATTCGTGAAACCGAAGCTGACCATCGTGTGCGCGATGTGCGGCGAACCCCAAGTGACGAGATACAAATCCACCGTGCGCAGCGCGTCGAGGTTGAAAGTCTTGTCGTAAGTATGCACATCGAAGTCCGTCTCCGTGCGGTAATCGCAGTTGCGGATGTTGTGGATGGTCACCTGATTGCCGGTGATGTCCGCAAACGGCAGCACCGCCACGTCCGGCAGCCAGTCGCGGCTGTTGGAAGGTTGCAGCGAAAACCACCAAGTGAGGACAACTACGAAACCAACTCCGGTGACGACCAGCTTCCACGGACGGCGAATGAAAACCCACGCCGCCAACATTCCAAGTCCGTAAACCGCCGCGAGCGGAACGCGTAACCAAGAAATCCTGACATCAAAGTAAAGTGCCGCCGCCGCCCAGAGCGTGCCGAGGCCGAGGACAACCCAAATCAAAACAAGCGCGCTGCGGCGCAGGAATTTTTTACATTTCATCTCAGCCGTTGCATCCATGTCGGCGGTTCGAGGATTTGGTTAGAATCTCACGCCGAAGCCCACCGTCAGGTAATAATCGCTCTTTTGCGGAATGACGCCATTCGATTGGGCTTGGGGACTTTGAAGGTAATCCCAGATGAAGGACACGTCCAGATTAAGATGCCGTTTGATTTCAAATTCCAGCGTTGAAACGGCGTGATGAGAATATTGTCCCGCGTCCTGCTCGGTGAAGATGCTCTGCCACGACTGGATGAACGTGAGACGCCGGGTGATGTCCTCCTTGAAATTTGAATTAAACACGGCGGCCGGCGTGGTCGCGCTGTCGGCCTGGTCGGCCTCCACCGTCTCGAACCTGGTGTATTGATAGCCGGGGCCGGCCGACACCGTCCACTCCAGCCCGGTATGGTCAAAGATGTAATAGCCCACGCTCGCGTTGGCGGTGAGGCGGTAGGAAATGTTGGCCAGCGTGTCCTGATAGTATTCCAGCCCGATGACGCGCACGAACCAGTCCTGGTTGAGCCGGACATCGTAGGAAAGGTTCACGCGCTTGTTGTCGGCGCTCTGCACGTTGTTGACCTGGCTGTAATTGCCGAGGTAATCAATGAGCAGCGTGGTGCTGGGCGTGCGCCGCGCGAGTTCCGCGCTGGTGGTGAGCGTGGTCTGCGTGTTGTTGCCGGACTGGATGCTCAAACTCAAATTGAAATTGCCCGACCAGTTGCGGATGCCGCTTTTGCCGCCGCTGGGAGTGATGCCCATGAGCAAATCGCGGTGCAGGCACAATGGCTCCGCGCCGCTGACCATCACAAGTTCGTTGCTGATCACGACCATGCCGTAGGCCGGCGGCTGGTTCTCAAACTGCGTGAACATCGGGTGCGCCGGATAAACCCTGCTGACATCCTTCAACTTCAGTGTCTGCTGATCAAGTTCGTCGCTGTCAAACTCGACTTCTTTGTTCTGGATATATTTTAAATCACCCCGCAACCACTCGCCCGATTTGAGCTGAACCCAGTCGGAACCGTCGTGGCCGACGCCGGGCGGCGTCCATGAAATGGCATTCGTCGGCGCATTGGTGACGACAACTGCCGCAACCGTCGCATTTGTGATTGCAACAATTGGTGTCCGCTGGAGATTCCGGATTTTTGACCGGGGAAAAGTCAGCCTTCCGCCGAGTTCGGAATCGAACACCACGCTGTTGGTCGTCTCCTCGACCACCGTGCCGACAAACCGCTCATCGTTCGTGCCGGTCAGCACATCGCCGCGCGCCGGCAACGGCAACCATCCGAGGACGCCGCAAATTGAAGCGGCTGCGGCGAAACGCAGGAACCTTTTATATTTCATCACACGCGTTTTTCACGCGTGAAAGTTTTACCCCGTTTGGACGGCGGCGGCAAGGAAGCGTTGAAATAAATCCGCCGGCGCGCACCGGTGGCGGCGGATTGATTTATCTGGCCACTGGCTGGAGCAAAATGTCCCCGGCATCAATGACCGGCATACCCGCGCCGGAATGGCTGGTGACATTGCTGCCGGTGTAGTTCGTCGAGAAAGATTCGTAGCCGGAATGGCTAAACGTAACGGGTGCCGTCCACCAGCCCGGTTGACGGAAAAGGGCGAAGACACTTTTACCGTCGAGAATAAATCTGCCGTCGGCGTCAGTCTGCGCAACCCCGGTTTGTATTAACAACTGTCCGCCTTTGGGCGGCCCGAATGGTTCAAAATTCTGGCCTGACCCGGCACGCTGAACTGTTGCATTGGCCAGCGGCTGGCGCGTGTCCGCCGCCAGCACTCGCCCCGTCACTTCGGGCGAGACATAGTATGTCACGCCTCCCGACTGGCAGCCGGCCAAGGTAATCAGCAGTAACAAGAGAACAATAAGCTTCGGGTCTTGTCGTTTCATGGTTCGACTTGATGGCGAAGTCGCGGGCAACCTAGTTTTCGTAAAACTGAACCTTGCCGGTGGACAAATCATACATCCCGCCGACCAGTTTGATTTCCCCCTTGTCAATCATCTCGCGCAAGATCGGGCTGCGTTCGGGAATCTCCTTCATCACCAGCCGCACGTTTGCCTCGGACACTTGGTCAACAAACGAATAGTTTTTGGAAGTGCGCGGCTGGACACTGGCGGGAACAGAGTCAATCGCCGGTTTAATTTTGGTGAGCAAGCCGGTGAGGTTGCCAAGTTCAACATCGTCAATCGCGCCCTTGATCGCGCCGCAATTGGAATGGCCGACGACCGCGATCAATTTCGCGCCGGAAACTTTGCAGGCGAATTCCATGCTGCCAAGAATATCGTCGTTCAGCACATTGCCCGCGACACGCGCGCTGAAAATATCGCCGATGCCCTGGTCGAAAACAATTTCGATGGGCTGGCGCGAATCCAGACAACTCAAGACCACGGCGAACGGATACTGGCCGGAAGCGGTCGCCTTTACCTGCGCCGGAAAATCACGATGCAGCGGTTTGCCCGCGACAAAACGCGCGTTGCCGTCGCGCAATTCCGCGAGCGCCTGCTGCGGCGTCATCGCCGCCTGCGATGCCTTGGTTTGCACCGACGACATCGCAGTCGCATCCGGCATGGCCTGACGAGAACTCTGGCAAGCGCCAATGACCAGCGCGGCGGCGATAAGACCGGCAAACAACCCGAGACGATTCAATGAAGTTTTCATAAATTTGATGACAAATTTTTGCGGTGTCCGCTCAATCTTTTTTCCCGGACGGTTCGGCGGCTTGGGACGAATACAGCGCCACCAGCCGTGAAATCAGCACCGCGATGTAAATCGTGCCCGTCATCGCCTCCGTCATCGCCAGCATCCGCGCCCCGTGCGAAAGCGGCGTGATGTCGCCGTAACCGACGGTGCTCAAGGTGATGAAGCTGAAGTAAAGTGCGTCAAAACCCTGCAACGGATGCGCAGTCGGCGCGCCGACATTGATTGAAAAAGAACCCGGAACCATCCGCACCACCAAAATATAGGCAAACATCCAGAGTATTCCCAGCAACAAATAGCCGGCGACGCCCGCGCACAATACCTCGGAATTGACCCGGGGCGCGCGGAGAATGAAATTGAGAAATTGCAGCAAGACAAAGCTGACGAAGACCAGGCTCGTGATGAGGTGAACTTCCGGCGGCAGCAAATCCGGCCGAAATTGATTGACCCATTTTCCGACGACCGCCGGCGAAACCAGAATCACCGCCACCACCAGTTTCCACCGGCGGCCGCCCACGGCAAATACCCCCGACACCAGCACCAGCGTCATCAGCACGCCGTCAATTGAGTCGCCGTTCTGAAAAAGCTCCACGAACGGAGTCACTGCGAAGAACAGCACCAGCGCGACAAGAAATTGCGCCGCCGAAAAGCGGAAATTACCGATGCGCGCAGGCCGTTCTTTCGGCGGAACCGGCACGGCGGCTTCGATTGGCGGTCGTTCGGACATTTGCGGTGAATGGTTGAGAGTTGAAGGTTGCGAGTCAAGCGGCAAGCAGGAACCCTTGCAATGATGGAATTTATGAGAACGCTTAACATCGTTCTTCGAGGATATGTAAAACCAAATTTTTGCGGCTGCTTTGACTGTTGACCGAGCCTCAAAACCGCTTTGGACATTTCACAGATGAATGATTCCCCGTTGAATTGCCGTCGTGACCGCTTCTGTCCTGTCCGCCACCCGGAGCTTGGCCAGAATACTTTTCAGATGATCTTTCACCGTATGCTCGGAAATATTCAGAGTATCAGCGATTGCCTTGTTTGACAATCCCTTGGCCAGCTCGTTCAAGACCTGCACCTCGCGGGGTGATAATTCCTCGAATGTTTTACGGGTCGCCAGCCGAATGGCGACCTCTTTTGGAATCCAGCGCTGTCCGGCTATCACGGCCCGAAGCGCGGGGATGAGTTTTTCCCCGGAAAAATTCTTGAACACATAGCCTTGGGCTCCGGCTTGCAGCGCCTTGTGAATTTCTTCGTCGCCATCGAATGCCGTCAGTATCAAGACTCGCGCGGATGGAAATTTGGACCGGATTTCCATGGTGGTCTGAATGCCATTTTTGACCGGCATGTGCATATCCAATAACACGAGGTCGGGATTGTGTTTGGCAAAAAGTTCGAAGGCTTGAAGGCCGTTGGCCGCTTCCGCCACCACCTCCATGTCCGGTTCGGTGCTTACCAGCGCAATCAATCCCATCCGGACAATGTAATGGTCGTCGGCTATCAGGATGCGGATTTTCTCTGGTTTCTTCATGTGATTATCACGAGGCGACGCGCGCCGGCGAATGCGTTTCCTGATCCGCGCCCAAAGGAATTTCAATCTGCACAGTTGTTCCTTCATTCGGAACACTGACCAGATTAAACTGGCCGCCCAATCGCTTGGCTCTTTCCGAAATGCCAAGCAGTCCGAAATGGCCTTCGTTTGGACCGGCGGCATTTTGCGGAACAAAGCCCCGGCCATTATCATGGATTTTCAAAATCACCCGCTGCGGCTCAAACTCCAACTGGATGCTCACAGAAGTCGCTCCGGAGTGTTTGATGACATTGGTGAGCGCTTCGTGGTTGATGCGCAAAAAACTTTCTTCAATGATTTTCGGCAAGGCGCGCACTTCTCCCTTGGTTTTGAGGTCAACGCGAGTGTTGGCGCTGCTGGCAATTTGCCGCGCATTCTCAAGCAAGGCGCTGGGAAGATCGGATTGTCCTTGCATCAGACGCCGCAAATCCCATACCGATTGGCGCACCTCCGTCTGGCTCTTGAACATCAGCTTGCGCGCCAGTTCGAGGTGGTTAAGCGCACTCGCCGGATTTTGCGCAAACAACTTGGAAGCGGTGTCCAACTGCAAGGCAAGGCCCGTGAGCGTTTGCTCGACGGTGTCGTGAAGCTCCTGCGCCAGACGGGTTCGCTCCGCCAAAACGGCCTTGAATTGAAGCTCCGATTCCTTGCGCGTCAGCATGAAGGTCCAGCTCACAATCACAATCAACACAAAGCAGACGGCTGAAAATCCGACCAGCAGGCGTTGAGGTGTAAACCAGCCCGGCTTGACCGTCCGCTCGATTAATTTGCCCGCCATCGGAACCTGCTCCGCAGGATGCGGAGAAATGACATCCGTCGCATTGGTCAAACTCTCGCCCGGTTGCTGCGCGAAAACAACGGGCGCGGCAATTATGAGCATGCAAATAATGAACAGCTTCCGGACTGAAACAAATCGACGACCCGGATGCCTGTCCGGTCGGCTGGTTGCTTTGAGTCTGTGGAGGATGTTCAAATTACAGGATTCGGCAAAACATAGAATATTATTCGCCATAGAATATTATTCGCGAAAAAAACAATTCTTTTCGTCCAATGTCACAACGATCCGGCCGACCTTGCCAGCGCGGTCAAATATGGACTGGCTGGTTCTGGCATCAAGACACAACCCTTCGCAAATGACCGCCGGTTTTTGATCGGATAGGATGTTCAGATGATTTTTTGGCCCCAAACGATAAATGATGGGAACCTGACAATATGTGAAAGCAAGCGAACCGGGTTGAAGCTTGAGTTGCCGGGCGCGTCCGGTCAGATCGTAATAACAAAAATCGGTTCCTGCGGACAGAAACTCATTTTGTTTTAGAAGTGCCGGACGAAAATGGATTTGCCCTTTTTTGACAAAAATCCCCAACTCGCCCATGCGACAAAGAATGTCTTCCTTGACCTGCCCGGTCAAACCCGGCTGGCGGGCACCGGTGTGAGCTGGCGTGTGCGAATAAGGATCCATCGGGAAAGCCCCGTATTCGGAGGGTGATTTGTAGTCGCCGATGCCTGCGCGTATGTCGTAATAACATTCCGCCAGTTTTCGCAGGATTGATTGTGACGCGCACCGGAATCGAGCGCGTTAAAAAATGTTTCCTGCGTCGCGAGCAAAAGTTTGGAAACCATGTGCCAGTAAATGCAGCCCAGCCCCTCGTAGCCAAAAAATGTGCCCGATCGTCCGGTGAACGACTGATGGTCGAACAGACGTTCGAAAAGATCCAGAACCAGCCGTGTCTCGCTCTTGACGAGGTGGGCATGCCCCGCGCCGGCAAGTTTTTCGAGGATTTGAGCCACATCCCGGCCATTGGTGATGGAACCATTGAAGTGATACCGGCCAGCCACGTCTCGTTCCACAAGCAGGCGGTTGCCATCCGCAATCAGCTTCCGCAGCAGCTTGGAACGGTCGAGTTCTTTTTGCGGGATGTTGTTCTTCTCCACAAACCGTGGCAGTTGGCGATTCGGGTAAAGCAAATAACTCCGTTGGTCGGGACGATACATCGCGCTTTGCTTGAGGGCGACCAGCAGGTTCAATGATTCCTGGGCCGTCAGACGTCCCGAACTTAAAACGGCCACCTGGCCCTCCAGCATTTCGTAAAGACGACGGATGGGAATTTCCCGTGGGTTGTCCAGCTTGATGAGGTTGTATGCGTGATAAAGCCCGTCCGGTCTCCGATTCGCGTGGATGGACTCGTCTGCAAACTCAAGAGCGACCTTGAAGAAGTCGAGCAACTGGCCGCCTTTGATCCGGGTTTGGCGGCCTGAAAATCCCTTGGCGTAAATTTGTTCGCGATACTGGCTGCCGGCGCGCGCCAGCCCGTCGAGCACCTGTTTGCGCTGGCGGTCATTGATATGGTGCGAGAGCAAGGCGCGATGGCTTTCCAAAACACGGCTCACTGACAGCAGAAGTTTGGCGACTTCATCCGACAGTTTCACCTCGGATTTTTCCAGCGGACGGAAAATTTCCAGGCAGAAGGCCAGGAAGCGGCGCAGGTAACAAAGCGTGACCACAGAAACGCCGTTGCCCACCAGGGCGTTATTGGCGTCGTTCCATTCCGGTCGCTGTGTGTTCAGCCAGATGCCCACTTCCGGGATGAAATTGGAAAATTTGGCGAGCAACGAGACGAGGAGTTTTTCGCTCAAATTGACGAGCCGCACCCGGCCTTGCCGATCACAAACGAGCTTGCCGTCGGAGCCTTTCAATTCGGCACGCCGACGCACCAGCTTCTCCTGTTCCCGATCAAATATGACTGTTTCCTTGGGATCCTTGAGCAATTCCTCATACGATTTGATCCGATAAGGAACATCGGCGTAGGAAAAAATTTCCCGCGTCAGGAAATCTTGCAAGGTGGCGGATTCGTGCCGCTCCAGCATCTCCAGCAGCTTGAGCAAATAGATGATCTGGTGATCGCCCCAGTAGCCGATATGTGTCCATGGGTCGGCTGGATCAATGACCTCCCAATCAATGCCGTCCCGGGTGATGCGATAAGGGTTGTAACCATCGGCGGTGGAAGCGTTGGCGAACTTGCAGATCATGCCGCTCGTGTAGCCCGGAAAGGAAAGCGAGAGAGTTTCCCAGTTTTGGAAAATGTCACGCCAGTTGCCCTCGTAATTCAAAATCCGCGTCCCGTCCGGATTCTTCGTGGCGATGGAAAAGCGATTCCATGGACGGCTCGGATCGCCGTGCCGCCGGCTGAAGGTCAGAGGCAAATATTCCCGGCAAAGCCGCTCAAGGTTGGGATCTCCACTTTCGACTGCCAACTTCAGTAGGCGAGGGTGGTCAATGTTCTTGCCGAGTTCGCGGAAAAAGGCGGTGTGACGGGCGGCGACTTCTTTGTTCGCATGGCGGACAAATGATCGCAGATCGTCTGGATTCACCTGATAGTCGTCATAAAAAATGCCGCCGCGCATCACATTAAATAGCACGTTGCTGAAATGCCGCGCGTTGCCAAGTGATTGGGCGGATTTTTGCAACCCGTCCGCCTTGCCGACGATGCGTTTCAACTCCTCGGTGCCGCGAACAATATCCGCGTCCACCAGCTTTCGCAGCTTGGAAGGCTGGCGCAGCAAGCGGTTGAGTTCGGCCACATCGGACGGCCCTTGGTTGACATCGGCAACCAGATACCAATCCTTGGTCTGCCCGCGCGACAGCACCAATGTCGTATGGAGAAAGTAGGCACCGCGCTCGGCCCGGACTTCGGTTTCCTGCTTGAGTGGTTGCCCCTGCCGGAAGAAGTTCAGTTGTGTTGAGGAAATCAGTTTGAGATTTTTACCCAGCCCGAAAGACCAGACGGTGTTGGTCCTGAGCGCCTCGGCGGGTTCCGGACGATCAATCGGGATGGCACTGAGCCGGAACAATCCAAGGCCGGTTTCGGCGATCAATTCGTTCTTTTTGTAGGCGTCGAGCAACGTGCTGTATTCGAGCTGGAATTGGCTGCCGATGCAGCAGGGCATCAGATTCTGAACGCCGTCCAGCAGTTTTACCTGCACGGTCGTCGCCCCGGAGTTGGTCAGCCAAGCGCGCCGGACCCAGCCAAAGCGATCGCTGTTGAACCAGCCGTAACGGAAAGTGAGACCCAAGTCCACATTGGTTTCCTCAAAGATCAGTTTGTTGCCCCAAAAACTTTTGTAGAGGTTGCGCTGAAGACGGTAAACGCTCCGGTAACGATCCGAGAACGGTTCCCAAAGATGGCTCCGGCCTTGTTTCTCAACGATGATCAGGGTTTTGCTGCCGGTGATTTCAGCCGAGTCATGGATTTTATCATCGGTGTAATAAGGGAAGAGCGAGAGATTCGCGTTGCGGCGTCCAGCGGTCAGCGCACCGGTGCTGGAGATAAACATCCAATGGTCGTCGCCACTGACGATGCTCATGAAGAAGGGACGCATCCGGTCATAATTGGCGATCTGATAGAAGCTCTCTCCTTCCAGGTCAACCTGATGTCCCTCGACAGGAATGGAATTTAACTGGAGCGGGTTTTTGCCGACGTATAAAGTCTTTTTCATGCCATTGTGATTCTATTTTGCTGCGGGGTTAAGCTATTGCAAATTCTTCCGATTCCAAGTCCTTTTTCCAGAAACGCTGAATGATATTTTATCAAAGTTCCCTGACACACGACAAATAAACCATGTTCATTTCGCCGGCATTTTCGATCTTGATCGTCATGACGCAGTCTCTTTGTAGTCTCCTGCAATTGGATGTTCCTTTGGAGTCAACCGGCCCTTTCCTTTTCTCTTCTTGCCTCAAGGTCCACCTTCATTTGGTCGGTGGTCTTGGAATCAATGCTGTAAAAGAACATGAATATTGCGCATGACATGTATAAGATTCCCGGAATAACTGAAACCAATAGCTTGATTCCGGTCAAAGCTCGCTCGGTTTGAACGGCGTTAGGAACGTAGTTAAATGCTGTCAAGAGGTAGCCAGCTATGGCGGCACCGATACCCCAGCCGGCCTTTTGCGCGAACGTCGCGGCTGAAAAATACAAGCCGGTGGCCCGCCGTCCGGTTTTCCATTCCGAATAATCCGCGGAATCGGCGATCATGGTCCAAAGCAACGGAACAGCGGGAGCGTAGGCCATCTTTGCAAGGATGTTCAGCACATAAACAGTGACAATATCCTTTTCTCCCGGCAGGTAGAGCGAAATAAAGAAAACGCCCGATATCAGGGAGCTGCCAATGAAAACGTTTTTATTGCCGAACCTTTTGGCCAATGGTTTTGAAAATGGCAGGGCAACAATCAGGGCAACCGTGCCGATGACATTGAACAGCTGAACGCTGTCCTCTTTGCCGATGTAATATTTGAAATAGTAGGCGATGGCCGAGTTCTGCACGGCAAACATCACGAAGGAAACAATGCCCACAATGGCCAGGATGATCCACGGTGGATTCTTGAACAGGTTCCCGAGATCCTCGCCGACCGAGCCTTCCAATGATTTTAACGGCTGCACCCTTTCTTTGGTCGTCATGAAGGTGATGAAAAAGAAAATCAGACTCAAGAATCCAAACAAAACCAGCGTGTATTGAAATCCTTGCGCTTTGTCGCCACCGCCGAAAAACTTCGCCAGCGTCAGGGCAAGGCCAGTCACCACGAATTGCCCGCCAAATGCGCAGATAAACCGGTAGGTGTTCAGACCAGCTCGCTCATAAGTATCGTCCGTCATGACTGCGGCCAGGGAAGAATACGGAAGGTTGACTGCGGCATAGGCCGTCATCAAGAGAACATACGTCGCGCCGGCGTAAATAATTTTACCCGTCTCTCCAAAATTAGGCGTGGTAAAGGTTAGAATTGCCAGGACGGCATAGGGAATGGCACCAAATAAAATATAAGGCCGGAATTTTCCCCACCGGGTTCGGGTCCGGTCTGAAATAATGCCGATGACTGGATCAATGCCCATGTCCCAGAACCGGGCGATTAACATGATGGTGCCAGCGGCCGCCGCCGGAATTTTATAAACGTCAGTATAAAAAAACAGGAGCCAGAAACCCACCATGTCCCATACAAAATGGGAGGCGGTGTCGCCCAAACCATAGCCCAGCTTCTCCACGAATGACAGGCCGACACGGGATTGGGTTTGTGCAGTCAGGTCGGCGGTGGAGGGTGAACTCATGGCAAAAGTTATATTGGTTGCAGTGAACGCCGTCAAGGTAGCGCGGACATTTTATCGGCTGGTGAAATTGGCGGAGTTTTCTGCCGAATGTATGGAAAATGGAATGTTCGCATGGGCGGCCTTTCTTTCATTACGACCGTCGCTGAACGGGCTTGCTGTCATCCTTCGGGAGCATTAGACTCCACGAGTCTCCACGCGGTTATTCAAGAGGCCGGTTGCCGTTTGAACACCAAGGGAAAACGATTTATATGAAAGAAACGGAACATTATGAAACGGCGGCCGAGGATCGCCTGCCATTCATGCAGAAGTTCGCGTACGGCCTGGGCATGCTCGCCAACAATCTACAGGCGGCCGCCGTTGGCGCCCTGCCAATCATTTTGAATCTCGGCCTCGGAATGGACCCGCGCTTGGTGGGCCTCCTGGGGTCTGTTCCCCGCCTCTTCGACGCGTTCATTGATCCCGTAATCGGCCACATCTCTGACAACACGCGGACCCGGTGGGGCCGCCGCCGCCCGCTTATCTTTTGGGGCGCCATTCTGTCCGGCATCGTATTTGCCCTGATGTGGCAGTTGTATCCCGGTCACACCCAGATGTTTTACTTCTGGGTTTTCATGGCCGCCTCGGTCATCTTCTTTACCGCCTACGCGATTTTCTCGATCCCGCTGGTGGGTTACGGATACGAACTGACCCCGGATTACCACGAGAGAACTCGGTTGCAGGGATTCAGCAACATCATGGGCCAGGTTGCATGGCTGCTGTGTCCCGGCTTCTACTGGTTCATCTACAACCCAAAATTCTTCGCTGGTCAATACGGTGCCGTCCAGGGCGCGCGCACCTTGGCCATCATGATCGGGGTGTCTATTGTCGTCTTCGGCGTCATGCCCGCCATCTTCACCAAGGAGCGCATTAGCCTGCCGCCCCGGGACAGCGAAGGCGCCCTGAAGAGCGCCATTACGTTCTTCAAGCGCTTCATCGCCACATGGAAATCCGTTCCGTTCCTCAAGCTGTGCCTGGCCACGTTCCTCGTCTTCAACGGCTACCAGCTCGGCTCTTCGTTCACGTTCTACAACATGACATACTATCTGTTCGGCGGGGACGCAACCAAAGCATCGCAACTGAACCTGTGGTTTGGCATCACCAGTTCGGTCTCGACATTCCTCATCATCTGGCTGACCACGCATGTGTCCTCGAAGATCGGAAAGCGGCGGACGTTCTGCATCATGACCTCCTTGTCCCTGCTCGGGTTCGTGGCGAAGTGGTTCACATATAATCCCGCGCATCCGTATATGTTGCTTCTCTCCGCTCCGCTGATTTCATTCGGAATCGGCTCGCTATTCACCGTCGTCGGCGCCATGGTGGCCGACGTCTGCGACTTGGACGAGCTCAAGACAGGCGAACGCCGCGAGGGGATGTATGGCGCAATTTACTGGTGGATGGTCAAACTCGGCATGGCCGCAGCCGCGCTCATCTTCGGTTATCTCCTTCATACCACGGGCTTCGATGTCACGCTAAAGGCCGCGCAATCGGCGAGAACCCTTTATCTCATGCGCGCATGTGACTGCGGCATTCCGCTGGTCGCGTCCGCGATCGCCATCTGGTCGGTCTACACCTACGGTCTCACGGAGGGCCGGGTACGCGAAATCCGCGTCGAGCTGGAAAAGCGGCGCGGCAAAGGCAGCGGTTAGTCCCGTTCACTCCCACTTAATGTTTGAAAGATATAGCGTCACCGGCGCTCCATTGGCTTCCACGCTCCAGAAGAAGCCAGACTTGATCTGCTTGAGGTTCTTGTCACTCACATAAATGGTGTAAAACTGCCAGTCTGCCGTCAGAGTGACGTTCAGTGTGCCGTTATCGGAGTCCAAGTATTTTTTGTCCTTGGCCGTTTCCTTCGTGAGGTAACCAAAGCCGAAAGTGGCTTTCTCACCGCCTTTCTCGCCGCGGGCCCAGAACGTCAGCTTCCTGGCTCCGGTGAAGTCAAATCCGCCGGGCTTGTCGCCCCAGTCGTTGGCGGGGCTCTGCCAGACCACGCCGCCCTTGCCGGTAGACTCCTTGTACATGGCCTTGATGCACGTCTTGCCGAAGTGCGGGTTGTCGGTGCAATGTTCGTCCATCGCCACGGCATTGGTATTATCCGTACCCGATGCAACGTAGACGTTTCCCTGATCCTCCCCGTAAATCAAATACGGCAGTTTCGCGATTGGTGCCTTAAACGGCGGCTCCTGGCCGCCCGTGACCAGCACCGGCAGGCTCCCCACCGCTGCGGCACCATGCTCATTCCGCACATAGCAGTAGATGCGGTAAACGCCGTTCAGTCCCGGCATTTTCACGGACACCTGCGGCTCGCCGTTCTGCACGATGGCCTCGGTAAACGCCTGCCCCACGCCCGCCCCATTCTCCTGAATGTTGTATGTGCCGAGTTCACGATACATCACCCATTCGTATTTTAGCTTCTCGCCCTGGGGATCGCTGGCGTCAACACTGGCCTTCACGGTATCGCCCGCGCTGACTTCGTTGGTGCCGTTAATGGCCAACTTTTTGATTACCGGGCAGAAATACTCGGGTGCCTTGCCCGACCAAAGTTCCTGCATCGTATCTACTGCGGCGAGCTTGCTGCCGTCTGGCAGAAACATGCCATACCACGTGGCCGTCGCTTCCACCTTGTTGCCCCATAAAAAGGCATACGATCCCAGACACTCGCCGGGATGCCCCAGCACCGTCTTCTGGTATGTATTGCCATACCATGTCGCCTTTTCCGCGCTCGTCATTTCGTTGAGCGCCTTAAACGCCGTTTTGCTCCAATATTCCCACTGACCCGGCGGGCCGAACTCTGTGATGATATACGGCTTGGCCGTCATCCCCGCTGGCACCTGCTTGAGATATCGGTCGCCGACGTTCTGTCCGCCGGCATACGAGTTAATGCCCACGATGTCAATGTCCGGGCAATATTTGTGAATGTTCGCCACTTTATTTCCGCCGACCTCGGCGATCACGGTCATCGTCGGATGGTTCGGATCCAGCTCGTGGGCGGCCTTCGCCAGGTCCTCGATTGATGTCCACAACTCCGGCGTGTCATTTCTGGTTTCCATCTCGTTGCCGATGCCCCAAACCAGCACCGCCGGGTGATTCCTGTACGTCCGCACCACCTGTTCGAAATCTTCCAACTGCTGCTTGACTGTCGCCGGATCGTCCGCCTTGAAACCATCCGCCTTGTGGCCCACCCAATAGCCCAGCGCCACCGTCACCCCCAGCTTCTCGTCCGCATCCAGTTCCTTGCGTGTGTTGGCGTCCACACCCCACAGCCGAATCGAATTCCCGCCGTCCGCCACCAGCACCTCGCGCGAATAGTCGCCGCCAGCGCCCTTGATGAAGTAAGGCTTTCCGTCGCGCAGCAATTCCCATTTGCCGTCGGCGGTCTTGCGCACTTCCACCTTGACGGGCGTGCTGGCCACGGGTGCTGCCGCCACCGGCGTGTCCGCACACTTCGCGGAAAACGCCATCAGAGCCACAGCCACCATGCTCGCGGCACATTTCCAAAGAGACGATTGACAAGAAATTGGTTTTTGCACGCCCACATAAACTGAACGCCGCGCTGGCAGTTGCTTTTGTTTCATGGCTAAATAAACTTGGTGTTATGGTCGAATTCAGACGGGTGGTTGGATGGTGCTCATCCCTTCCGCATCAAAAAGCCTTCCAATTCCTCCAGCGTCTTGCCTTTGGTTTCAGGGATGAACAACAAAATGAAAAGTAAAGCCGCGGCAGCCATCAGTCCGTAGCCCAGAAAAGTTCCGGCCGAGCCAAAGTGCGACAGTTCCCAGGGAAATATAAAAGTGACGCCAGCGCTGATGGCCGAATTCCAAAAACCCGCCAGCGACATGGCCATGCCCCGATATTGATTGGGAAAAATTTCCGACAACAGCACCCACATCACCGGCCCCAGCGAAATGGCAAAGGAAGCCACAAAGCCGATGATCGCAATCAAAACCAGCGAAGCCCGGATGTTCAGACCCGCAGTGACCAGAGAATCGTGATAAGGTTTGAGCCGCTCCGCGCCAAATTTATTTTGAAGATCGGTCATAAATTCCTTGTCCGTGGCGAAGACGTTCTTTTCCGAATTTTTCAAGTCGGTAATCAGATCGGCGGGAACTTTATTTTCCTGGAGCACGACAAACGATTTTTCCGTCAGTTGATAACTGGAATTGTGAAACGCCCAGCTGCACGTCAGTAATGAAATCGCCATTCCCGCCGCCCCAATCAGCAATAGCGGTTTGCGACCCAAACGATCAACAAACCGGATCGCCACGAAGGTCATGCCCAGATTGACCAGGCCAACCAGCACCGCCTGCTTGAACGCGGCATTGGTGCCTCCGCCCGCCTGCGCGAAGATGGTGGGCAGATAATAGAAGATGGCGTTGATGCCGGTGATTTGTTGGAAAAACGCAATCGCCAGCGCGATAAATATGACGAAACTCATCTTTCGGCTGAACAATCCGCTTACCCGGACGCGCGGGGCTTTTTCAGCAAAACTTTGCCGGATGTTGTGCAGTTCCTCTTCCGCCTGTTCTGCGCCGCAAGCTTTGATTAAAATCCCCTTGGCCTGTTCCTGCCGTCCCTTCCCGAACAACCACCGGGGACTTTCCGGCACGACAAACAAAAGGAAAAAATAAAGTGCCGCCGGAACGGCATCCATTCCCAGCATCCAACGCCAATTGTTTTCTCCCGTGTTCAAGAGAAAGTAATTGGAAAAAAAGGACGCCGAGATGCCGAGCACGATCATGAGTTGATTCAGCGAGACCAGACTTCCGCGCAATTTCGGCGGCGAGATTTCCGCGATGTAAACCGGCGCGATAAGAATGGCCCCGCCCACCGCCACGCCGCCAATGATTCGGGCGATGACAAACAAGGTAAAGTTTGTGGTCAGCGCGGAAAGCAGCGCCGAGCCGGTGAAGAACACAGCCGTGGTAATCAGAACTTTTTTCCGCCCAAAACGGTCGCTGAAAAAACCCGCCACCGCCGTACCACCAAGAACACCCCAGCCGAGACAGCTCACCGCCAAGCCGAGCAGAAAATCACCGCGATCACCACCCAGGTTAAAATATTTTTGGATGAAGGGCACGGCGCCGGAAATGACCGTGGCATCGAATCCCCAAACAAAGCCGCCCAATGCCACAATCAAGGCTATCAGCACGGTATATCTTTTGTTCTGGTTCATGTTTTATGTTTATGACCGCCCACCATCAGCGGCTCGAATCATTGGAGCCTAACCCGGTAAAATCCCTGTGATCCCACGGGTATGTTTGTGTAGGGCGATGTTGCTCCGTTGATGTTATTCCACGGCCCCGTGACATTCGTGGCTGATTGAAGCGTGCCGTATGCCCAGTTCAAAATAAAACCGCCTGCGAACGATGGTTGAAAAGAAAAAATGAGCGGAGGATTGACCGTCACGGTCGTTGTGCCCGGCGATGAAGTGAAGCCGTTGGCGGTTGCAGTCACACTGTAGGTGCCGGACGCATTTTGACCTGCATTGACTATGGAAGGATTCTGGTTGGTCGAGGTGAAACCATTGGGACCTGACCAATTGTAAGTTGCTCCTGAAATAGTCGAGGCTGTAAGATATAATGTCATGCCCGCATACATCGGGCTGTTATAGCTTGCCGTTGGAGCCGGAGGCGGCCCCAGCACTGGCGTCACGCTGGCTTCTGCCGGAGAGTTTGCAGTCTCGCTCGCTTCGCTGATCGAAGTCGCCGCTGAAACCACATAGTAATAAGTTGTCCCATTCGTTGCTGTCGAATCAACGTAGTTTGTTCCAGTGACTATTCCGGCCGTGGAAATTACGGCGTAAGATCCGCCGCTGACGGTCGAACGCTTGATGTTGTAACTGGTTGCTCCGAACAAGGCGTTCCACGTCAAGAAGGCTTGATTGTTGCCAGCCACGCCCGTCAGTCCAGCCGGACCCGACGCCGATTGACGAACGCTTTCCACAAAACTCAAATCTCCGGCTCCGGTATAAAAACGAAAATCATCAAGCCAGCCGGCAAAACAACGGGCGCGGTCAGGGCGGTTGCCCAGAAACAAAGAAGCCGCGCTGCCCAGCGGAACCGTCTGCCCGGCGGCCGCCGTGGTGCTGATCAACGTCGCCGGTGTCAAGTCGGTGCCTTCGTAAAGTGTCACGTTCGTCTGGTCATACACCATCGCCAAAAAAATCCAAGTGTTCGTCGGCAGGTTGGAGCCAAACGACGCCGTGTTTGTACCTGCCGCGTTGACAAAAAAATACAAATCGGCGGCGTCCTGAAATTTCATTCCAATGCTGTTGGCCGTATTGCAATCGCTGTTGGTGCTGTTGCCCAAAATGAACATGCGCGGACCGATGTTCGCCGGCAGAAGATACGACTGCTTCATCCACATTGTCACGACGAAGTTGCTGACGGTTCCAAAGCCAAGATTGGAATTGGTGGCGGCAGCAAAATTACCGCTGACACCTGTAGTCCCCTGGTTGGGGTTCATGGAGAGATTCAACGCGCGGTTGGGATTGGTCAGACCCGCCACGCCGGAATTGGCGGTTCCGTGCAGGTTGGTGCTTCCGCCGCTTTGATTGATCATTTGCAGTGTGACATTCACGCCGCCGCCGCTGGTGTCGCTGGGCGTGGTTGTGCCGGGGCCGGCATCGTCAAAAGGAAACCGCACTTTGAGCGTCGGGCCATACGGCACGTTGCCGACGACGACGGTCAATCCGGCGCTCGATGACAAGGCTCCTTTCGTTGCTTGAAATTGCAGGTTATAAACTCCGTTCGTGCTGAAACTCGCCGTCGTTGTGAGCGCGGCGGCATTTCCAAAAGTAATTTTGCCCGGCCCGCCGGTTTGACTCCATGCTGTTGTCATCGCGGGCGCGGAATTTGATTGGTAATCAGTCGCCGTCGCCGACAACGACAGCACAACATTTGTGTTGGCCAGGTAAACCGTTGGCGCCGCCGGATTGACGATGGCAACCGCAGGCGGAGAAGTTGGCGCAACCCAAGTCAGCGAATCGGTGACATCAATTCCACCTTTGACGCCGATGGCCTGAACGAAATTGGTTCCGGCATTAAGAGTAACCGGCCAGGTAAAAATACTATTTGAGCTGGTCATACTGCCTTGGGAACTTCCATTAAGGAAGAGTTCAACCGAATCGCAGTTGGCATAAACCTTGGCTGTGATGAAATTGGTCAACCGGTTGGTGAACGTGTGTCCCGTGATGTAAACCATCGGGTTCGTCGTCCAGTTGGCCTTATACCAGTAAAAAGCGTCCTTGCGCACCTGCCGGTCATAAGTCACCAATCCCTTGTCATTGCGTCCGGGCGTGTCGCCTTCGTTACGACCATCCGAGGCGAAATCAAACATATTCCAGATGAATTTGGACCACAGGAACGGCCGCACCTTCATGGCCTGCCAGTAGGTTTCGTGAAACAGGTTCTGGTATTCTTCGGGATGATACAGCCCGGCGTTGGCCGGTTCGGTGACCGGATTTTCACTGTGCTGGTAAATACTCGCGCCGGCACCATATTCACTGACGCCAACCATGCGCGTCGGATAAGTAGCATGGAAGTTATCGGCCCAGGGCGCAAAATTATTCACCGTGCCGGAATACCATCCGTCATATTTGTTAAAATCAACCAGTTGCGTTTCAAACGTGAGCGGGTCGCTATCGCCGGAGTTGGCCGCCGCCGTGGTCGGGCGCGTGGAATCTTCCTGGTTGGCGAGCTGGACTTCTTGACCGATGAGATTGGTGGGGTCCTGGCCGGTTGAAGTTATCTCATTGTAAACACTCCAGCAAACCACCGATGGATGGTTGCCACGCTGCCGGATCATCTCGCGCAATTGCTGCAAGGTGTTGGTGTAGAAAGCGGTTGACTCGGTGATGTAATCAATCAGGGGAACCTCGCTCCAAAGGATGATGCCGTCTTGATCGGCGAGTTGATAGGTGTAATCGTGGTGCTCATAGTGCGACAACCGCACCGCCGTCGCGCCAATCTCCTTGAGAAACATGAAGTTGGTTTCCCGTTGCGCGTTGGTCAGCGCCCAGCCGCAGTTGAACCAGTCCTGATGCATATCCACCCCATGCAGATCGTAGTGCTGCCCATTCAGAAAAAATCCATTCGTAGGATCCACGCTGAACCATCGGAATCCCAGCGGCTGCGCCACCAAGTCAGTCACATTGGTGCCGTTGCGGATTTCGACGAAGGCTTGATACAAATACGGATCCGCAAGCCCGTTCCACAAATGCGGATTGGAAATGACCGTGTTCGCCACCACGTTCGAGACCGATGACGCCGGAAGCGTTACCACATTGGTCAGCGTCGTCACAATGTTCGTCGCCGCGTCGGTCACCACCGCCCGCACTGTCACCGTTTGCGCCGTCGCTGTTGAATTGGATACCACCGTTGTGATTTGAAGATTCGCCGAACTGGAACTGACACTGGTGGTTTTCAGGTAGACTCCCGAAGAGCCATAATCCTGCGGCGAGATTTGCACCGGATCCGTCACCAACAAATGCACATCACGATAAAGGCCGCCAAAGAAGGTAAAATCCGCGTTCAACGGCGGAATGTTCGCATTAAAGGCGTTGTTGACCTTCACCGCGATGACATTATCCGCGCCGACACTCAGGTAAGGAGTCGCGTCAAACACAAACGCCGCAAATCCGCCCTGGTGTTCGCCCAGATAATTCCCGTTGACATACACATCCGTCACCAGAAACGCACCGTCGAATTTCAGAAAAAAATGGCGGTTCGTGTAACTGCCATCCGGTGTCAGATGGCTGCGATACCAACCAATGCCGCGATAGTAATTATTACCGCCGTCCTGTCCGTCGAGATTGTTCCAAGTGTGCGGCAAATTTACATTCGTCCACGACGAATCATCGAAGCTGGCGTTAGTCGCCCCGGTAACGTCCTGCCGGATAAACCGCCAACCTGAATCCAATATCACATCCGCACGATGGCTGGCCGGAGGAACGTAGGGTTGGGCGATTAAAGTAGTGGCCAGACCGGCGATGGTTAGAAAGGCAAGCGCGATGTCACGCACGCTTTGTCTGATAATGTGCAATGTGTTCATTGTTGAAGTGGCCTTGCCTCGAATTGGTGGACAGCGTTGGGGTGACACATGAGTCATGTTTTAGTTGAGTTGAATTTCAAATACTTAAAAGATTACGACGCACGCATCGGCGTGCATCTCGAAAGTCTGCCCATGAATAAAGCCTTGTTTTAGGGCGGCACTGGCATATTGGACCTCCGTTCGGAATGATGCCGCTAGTCCGGCTAGCGGCCTTCGTGAAGTCAAGGCCAGTCACACATCAAAACCTCCAACACAACGCAAATGCAGAACATCAACCCCGAAGGCAAAAAATTGCTAAACAACAACAATCTCACGCGCACCATTTTGACCTTTAGCCCCGCCAAGAAATGCGCGGCTTACATGATGCGCCTAAAGAGATGACGCTTATCTCCTGCCCCACAGGTTTTCTCATTGTGGCGGCTTCAAATCATTGATATGTAGAAGCAACTTGACAGGCCAGTCTTTAGGATCCTGATAAAAATAAAAATTTCTGCTTCCGTCGCTTTGAAAGCTCGTAAGAAATCGCATTTGATCAATTTTTATCCATTGAGCCGAACCATCGGTGAACACTTGATTGCCGCCAGGAGGCCGGAGAGATCCTCCTTTATGATGCGCCGGCAAGCTTTGATAGATTTGTGGTGAGGCACCACCACCCGTAGGCAGTCACCCCATCTCCTGCGGTACTCATAAAATGTTGTATCGGCTGCAAGGCACCAATGCGGCAAGCTTTTGCTAAGTTTCACCGGACTTAAGCTTGGATTCAGGCCGCTGCCGATAGGAAGTAAGATTTACACCAAATTTTAACGCCACCTAAATATTGATAACCGATATCCCATTGGTTAGGGGCTTGGGTTGTGTCAAAATATGGAAGATTGGCAGTGGGGCGACCGGGACAAGACCAGATGCTCGGTGCCCCATTTGCCGCCTGCACGGTCAAGCCCACTTGCTTCATCCCGGTCGCATCAGGCACATTCAAGGCACACTGGTTAAATGCAGTAGCCACGGCAGGTGCCACCGGTATGGGTCGCGCCGAAAGGACAAAGTCGTTATTATCGCCAGCGTAGACAGTCATGCCGACGGCAATCTCCTTTAAGTTGTTAAGGCACTGGATGCGCTTGGCCTTTTCTTTGGCACTGGCCAGTGCCGGCAACAACATGGCCGCAAGAACAGCAATGATGGCAATCACCACCAGCAACTCAATCAGAGTAAAACCCTTTGATCTTGAATTTCCGGTTTGCGAGCAAACCCTGCCTCTTTGGCTCAAACCGGCATTCAGCGCTTTTTTGGAAAATATACCTAACATTTCTTTTTTCATTGTTCTTTTTAAGCAACTTACCGTCGCCCCTGATTCAGGGGCGACGGTGTTGCGATTTGATTAATTTATTTCAATCATTGAATTTGCAGCCGATAGAATCGGTGGCTTAAGCCGAAGACTGTCCGTCACCGATACAATCGAGCCAGTCCCCGCGGCTGGATTTCCTCCTCCCGCCAACTGCGTCCAAGTTG
Source organism: uncultured Verrucomicrobiae bacterium (assembly GCA_963738175.1). Lineage (GTDB taxonomy): Bacteria > Verrucomicrobiota > Verrucomicrobiia > Limisphaerales > UBA11358 > UBA11358. The sequence goes on along the minus strand of CAVTVI010000018.1, from coordinate 203,375 downwards.
GATCGGTTAGATTGTTCTTGTAATACACCGTATAGGTATACCCTGATTGCGTCGGGAAGGCAAGGTTAACATTAGCACCGCTGCGGGTTGCCGTTAAGTTGGCCACGTTCGGCAACGGAAGCACAACCGGCACAAGCGTGAAGTAGTTCACATGTTCGTTCGCAAGCCCGCTACCGGTCATTTGCAGCGTCGCAACTCCGCTGTTAGTAAGGACAATCGGCACGCCGGTATTGGTGTTAATAAGCTGCACGTCGTTTCCATGTGGTGTAATTGTCACCCGTGGCCCGGAAGTAACCCAAAACATTGGTCACGCCGCCGGTTACTTGCGCGCACTTTAGATTGACCTGGCCGGTGCCGGCCGACAGCCTGGCATAGACGTAGTAATTGCCGGTCGGGAACGTGCGGGTATAATTTATCCATGCGTTGGTTGCCAGATTAAAGATGTCATAATCCTGAATATAGGGATTAGGCCCCGCTAACCGCGCAGCTTGATATGACGGCCGGAGCGAATCCCCGGTGACTTCAATCGGAATAACGCTGGCGTTGTTAACATCAATCACGGCGTACCGATAAACAAGGGGCGCGGGAAGAACGCTTGTGAATATTGATGAGTAGTCAGTATCCAAGAGACCCGTCTGGCCAAAATAACTGTTGGTCGCCGGAATGGTGGTGAGCGCCGGATTATCAATATAACGAAGACCGCTGCCATTTGGAAGGGGACTGTTGGCAGGATCGAAGTCAAAATCTTCCGCTTCCCAAGTGTAATTAGTTGTGCTGAAGGTGTCGAAATGCACCGTGGTAGCATGCGTTTGGCCGTTGTTATCGGTTACGTTAATAACGGCAGTATAGTTCGAGTTTGCCTGGAGACCTGGATAGCTCACATTCCAACTGGAGGATGAACCGCTGAACACCAAGTTCGTGATATTGACACCATTGAGTGTCACCATAACGTTGTTCGTGGTTACGCCATAGGTCGGACTGCTGGCAACAAACGTCAAGGTATTGGACGGCTGCAGGGTTCCATTCGGAACAACACTATCAATCCGAGGCAGGTCAGTCCTGGGGGCAAGCAACATATAGAAGTTGATGTTGAGCCCGAACGTGGTGGTGTTTGGCCGGTTTCCGTTTGGTTAAACACCATGTGCGCGTCCCGGATGGTATTTGTGCCACTCAAGGTCACATTTGCATAATTACCGAACTGGTCAATCAAAGGCGTGTAAAGGTAAGACGAATACCCGCCGGTTGTCGGAATGCCGAACGAGCCGATGTGCTGGGTTACCTGATTGGTCGTGCCCCATCCGGCGATGACTGAAGACCACGACGAATAGATCGTCCCTAAATTCGCACCGGAGGCGACGCGGGCATAGACATTGTATGTGCCGGTGGGACATGTTCTGGTGTATTGCTCCCAATGGCCGGTCCCAAGAACCCTACATTGTAGTCCAAAGCACCACCTTGAACTGTCCGGCGCGCGTCGGTGACCGGAGTGGTGGCACACGATCATTCGGCCGGTAATTTGACATCGTTGCCCCAATGCGGAGACGCCAGCCACCTCTCATCAATGTTTAAGCATCCCCACCTGACCCTCATAACTGTTCGCAGCCGGAGACAACGGAGGCGTGGACACCGAATTATCAATGTAACGTTTACCAGTGCCAGGAACGAGGCTCTTGGCGGGATCGAAATCAAAGGCTTCCGCCTCGACCTGCATGATGGGGTTCCAAGTGTCAATGGTCAACGAGGCGTTGGCTCTGGCACTATTGTCATCAGTCACCTGAATGACAGTGGCGTAAGTTTGATTTATCAACAATCCGGTGTAACTTGCAGTCCAAAGGAGGGACCGCCGCTAAAGAACAAGCTGGCGGAAACATTTGTTCCATTCAAAAACACTGAACATAATTGTTTGATGGTGTTAATTCCAGCCGCCGAGCCGACCGTGAAAACCAACTTGTTCGTGGCTTGAAAGAGATACTTGCCATTGGGATAAACGTCGGTGATGGTGGGCAGGCTGGGGTTGGCCGGCACGAACATATAGAAGTTGGCGGTGGCACCACCACCAGTGGTCACGCGCATGGTTTCCACGCCGGACAAATTGACCACTGCCAGAGTGCCATTCTGCCTTATGGGCACCCATTGGAAAGCACCGCTGCCAGTGAAGGTAAATCTGACCAAGTCGGGAAAGTGTCTGGCTCGAGGTGCCCTGCCCAGCCGTGACCTGATCAACAGTTGATCGTCGCGCCACTGCTGGTGCTTACGCGGGCATAGACGTTGTATTGAACCCGCCGGGATACGTCTTGGTGTAATTCTGCCATTCGGCGCTCGACCAGTTGCTGACCATATGACTCAGGAACATCGGCTCCACCAAATCTTGTTGGTGATGGCAAATCGGCATTCACAGGTGTTTGCGGCCTGGTTCCGAAGCCATCAACGAAACGATAACCGTTGATATCATTATCCATGCCAGCTGTCTCGCCCTTATGCGTATCAATGCCTTCCGTGCTGTCCAATCCATAGTAACTGCTGGGATCCGTCACACTAGTATAGTCTGGATTGTCAATGAATGAGCCGCTATTATAGTCGAATTCTTCCGCCTTGACGATGAAGTTGGTCGGGCTGAACGTGTCGAAGTTCGCGGTCGTGCTGCTGGAAAGACCGATGGCGTCGCTTGCCGTGATCATGGCGGTGTTGAGGGTTTGCTGCGGCAAGCCGGTGTAAGTTGCGTTAATATTCGTTGAGGCCGGTGCCATTGGTCACAAACGTCAAACTCCCCGAAACATTCACACTGTTCACCACTAAGGTAATGTTTGTAAATGAACCGCTGGCGAAGTGGCATTAAAGAAAATTTGTTGGTGCCCTGCATGAGTGACGAGCCATCTGGATAGACGCTGCTGATGACTGGCACCGGGGGAGCTATTGCCTTCCGGATGTTTTCCACAAAAGCGGCATTGTTGCCAGCACTGGCAACATCGGTGTAAAAACGAAAATCTTCCATCCGCCGTTGAACCCACGAGCACCTTTGTATTGTCGATTGGCAATGATGAAGAGTCGAGGGATTGGCAAAATTATCGACCAGCTCCTGGAGCAGCAAATTGGTTTTGCAATGTGGCAGATGACGTGTCCGAGCCGGTGAACTGATAGAAATTGGTGTTATCATAAACCCAAGCAACGAAATACCACTTGTTTGACGAACATCGGTATACGTGGTGGTCAAGGTAGCCGTATTCAGCTGGAACATTATACGAATTGCCCGTCGTAGTGGTGGGACACTAATGGAGAACACGAATTGGTTTCCTACTTGAAACTTTACGCCGAGGGTATTGGCGGCAGCATCGTTCGCACCCGGAGATCCTCCAGTGCCAAGAACAAAGAGCCGGGGAAGGAAAACGCGTTGCCGGTATTATCTGAATATACTACAGGTTGCTTAAACCACATCGTTATCACGAAGTTGTTGACTGCGCCGAAGGCGAGATTGGCATCGCCCAATATCAGCGGCGGAATTTGCGGCACGTTGGCGTTGGCCGAATGCGTGGCGTTCCCAGGCGGCTTCAAAATTTGTAATACATATCGCGCTGGCACCGTTGACAGTGCCATTCACCCCTGAACCGGCGAGACCGGTTAAATTCGTGGCACCGAAACTGTTGTTGGTGCCGTATGTGGTCAAATTAACACTAATGCCGCCCAGACTGGTGCTGCTTGGCATGGTGGTCGCGGAGCTGTTGGTAAGGGGGAAATACAACAAGTTGACTTGTGCCGCCTGCCCAACGGTGGCGGAAACCAAGCAGCCGGCAAGAGCGACCGCACAGACAAAAATTGACCGGGATAATTTCGCCCAGCTTAATCTGGATGAAACGGGGGGACAAGCTGTTGGCAGTTTTGTGTTTTTCATAGTCGTGGGGTCTGGGTTGGATTTGTGTTGGATTGGCAGGGAGATTCTGTTGGTTACAAATTATTTCACGTGTTTTCTTTCGGGCTGATGTAGAAAGTTTAGATTACTTCTGAAATTATGCAATCCCTCTTTAGAGGGATTGAACTGAAATATCAAAAAGGCGGGTTTTGCGGAAGAATTTTATTAAGATTGTTTGTTTCCAACGCGGCTTGTTCAATGGGGCGTCATGGCTTTGGATGATTCCAAACTGAAATCGCTTTCGCCGTGGCGGAAGGCGGCGTGGTTCGGCGCGGCTTATTTCTTATGCGCCGAGGCCGGCAGTTATTTGTCGGCGCAGGGCGGAACGTTCGTGAGCTTCTGGCTGCCGGCGGGTTTGTTTCTGGCGGCGCTGCTGTTAAGCCGCACACGGGACTGGCCATGGCTCGTGCTGGCGGTTCTTCCCGCCAACTGCATCTTCGACGTGCTTCACGATCCAAAGCCAAACCCGTCCGTCATCTTTTTTTTCTACTGTGCGAACGCGACCCAGGCTGTGACGGGCGCCTGGCTGGTGCGGCGTTTCGTGGCGGAATGCCCGACGCTGGCGACGCTCAAGGAATTTTTCGGGCTGGTCGGCTTTGCCGCCCTGTTCAGTTCCATGCTGGGCGCGGTCATCGGCGCGGCGACGCTGGTGCAGTCCGGCTTGAGCGCTTCGTTCATGCATTCGTGGAAAGTCTGGTGGGGCAGCAACGCGATGGCGATTCTGGTATTCACGCCTTTCATCCTGACTTGGTTTCCAAAATCAAACACGGCGCGAAATTATTTCAATTCGCGGGAAAAAATCGTGGAGGCAATCTTCTTATTCCTGGGGCTAAGCGGTTATGTCTGGTATTTGCTGGCCGTGGACAAAGGCGTCATGTCTCCAAACAAATCGCTGGGGATACCGTTTTTATTGTGGGCGGGGTTGCGCTTTGGCACGCACGGCGCGACGGCGGCGAGCCTTTTTCTTTCGCTGCTCCTGACTTTTTTCACCGCGCAATTTTCCATCGGCCTCACACCCGCGCAGATTTCATCGGGCGAATACGTCTTCATCCTGCAAATGCTTCTGGCCATGACGACCTCGGTGGCCCTGATTCCGGCGATCGTCCTCGGCGAACGCGACCGGACAATGCGGGAGTTGCGCGAAAGCGAGGAACGGTTCAAAAATCTTTCGGCGGCGGCGTTCGAGGGGATTTGCATCAGTGAAAACGGAAGGATTCTGGATGTGAACAGCCAGTTTCTCGCCATGTTCGGATACGAACGGGCTGAAGTCATCGGACACCAGATCATCGAACTGGTCGCGCCGGAATCGCACGCGCTGGTGACGGAGGCGATCCGCACCGGAAGGGAAAGCATTTATGGACACCGGTTGCAGCGCAAAGACGGGAGCGTTTTTCTCGCGGAAGCGCAGGCGCAAATGGTCCGCGTCGGAAACCAGACGCTGCGGATGACGGCCCTGCGCGACATCACCGAGCGCATACGCGCCGAGACCGAACGCGCCGAGGCGCAGTCACGCGAAGCGCAGGCGCGCGCGGAATACACCCTGCAACTCATCGCGTCGCAGGAGGCCGAGCGGTCGCGCATCGCGGCCGAATTGCACGACAGTCTCGGCCAGAATCTTCTGCTCATCAAAAACCGCGCCCAGCTTGCGCTGGCAAACGAAAATGCCCCCGAAAATTTGCGCGAACAAATCGAGCGCATCAACGACCTTGCCGCCCAGACCATCGCCGAAGTCCGCCAGATTTCGCACGACTTGCATCCACACCAGCTGGATCTTCTCGGATTGACCCGCGCGCTCCGGGCTTTGATTGACAATGCCAGCGAATCAAGCGCGATGGTCATTGACGGAAAATTCGATTCCGTTGACGACGTTTTCCCGCGCGAAGCGGCGACGAACATTTATCGCATCGCCCAGGAAAGCCTGAACAACATCCTCAAACATTCGCGCGCGAAAAAAGCGCGTATCACGCTCGAGCGCGACGTGCATGAAGTGCTGCTGAAAATCGAAGACGACGGCTGCGGTTTCAAAACCGGCAGGGACGGCGACGGCGGGAAAGGTTTGGGATTAAAAAATATCGCCGAGCGCGTCCGGATGCTCGGCGGGAAAATAAAAATGGATTCACAGCCGGACAAAGGCGCGCGCCTTGAAATAACGATTCCCATTTCCGGCGAAGACGGTTAAAACAGTGGCGGAGCCGGCCGTGAAAATTTTCAACCGATGGCACAACGCACCAAAGTTTTGATCGTTGATGACCATCCGCTCTTCCGCAGCGGACTGCGACAGGTCATCGCCGGCGATCCGCGCTTTGAACTCGTCGCCGAGGCTGGTGACGGCGAGGCTGCGTTGCAATTGATCCAGGAAAAAAAGCCGGACGTGGCCGTGCTGGATGTGAACCTGCCCGGTTTGTCCGGCCTTGAAATTGCGCGCAAATTGCAAACCACGCGTCAGCCCACGCGCGTCATCATGCTCACCATGCACAAGGACGAGGAGACTTGCAACCGCGCGCTGGACTTCGGCGCGAAGGGTTTCGTGCTGAAGGAAAATGCCACCGAGGAAATTTTGAAGGCGATTGCCGCGGTCGCCGAGGGCGAATATTATTTAAGCTCGACGATCACCGGTTATCTCGTCCGCCGGCGCAATCGCGCCGAATCGCTCGCCGCAAAAAAGCCCGGCCTGGACGATTTGACGAAGGCCGAACGGCGCATCCTCAAGCTCATCGCCGAGAAAAAAACGAGCCGCGAGATCGGCGCGGAACTTTTCATCAGCCCGCGCACCGTCGAAGCCCACCGTGCAAACATCTGCGCCAAGCTCGAACTGACCGGCAGCCACAGCCTGTTGCAGTTCGCCCTCGAAAATCGCTCGGCCATTTAAGGCGTTTCATCCGTTTCCGCAAAAACCATCTAGGTAGTCCCCCCTAGAAAAATAGCGGTGCCTGCCTAGTTCAAAATATGTGCGGGCAACAATTACGCGCCGCCCGTTCCTCATGCAGATTAAACCAATATGAAATTAATAATCATGGGAAACCATGCCGGTGTGCGGAAAATCTTTCAGACATTTTCCGGTCTGCCCGGCATCACGTTTTGCGAGTCCGCGTCCGGCGATGAAGCCGAACTGCGCACGCTCAAGATCAAATCCAATTGGGTCACGATGCCCGCCACGACATGAGTGCTTCGGGTTCAAAACGCATCCTCATTGCCGATGCCGATCTCGAAACGCGAACCATGCTCGGCTTGATGCTGGCCGGCGAGGGTTACGAAGTCCACCACGCCGACAGCGGCAAGGAAGCCATCGCCCTGCACGGCCACAAACCGCTCGACCTCATCATCACCGAACTGGGAGAGGACGGTTTTCAAGTTTTGATGGAACTGCGCCGGCATCCTTCGCCAGTCAAATACATCGCCACCTTCAAGACCAGCCGGTTCCCGGCCAAAATATGCCGTCGGATGGGCGAACAACTCGGCGCGCATTGCGTCCTGGCCAAACCAATCCCGCCGGAACAATTTCTGGCCGCCGTGCGAAGCGCATTGGACTGACCAAACCGAAAAGAAATTTTTCTGGCAGGGGAACAACGTGTGTTTTAGATGGTGCCGACGGAGGGGGTCGAAACATCGAAATAGACTTCGCTTATTTTCGCATAGATGCGGAAAAACATTGCAAATAAACGCTAATTTGCGTGTTTCGGGTCATAGTCATTTTGTCCCAATCCGCAACTTTCCACATCCATCCACACGATTTTTGTCCCCAATTGTCCCCAAAAATCGCCCAGTTTTTATTTCATTTTTGTTCATAGATATTCAAGAGCCGTTCCAGCTCGTTTGCACGGTTTCTACTCTCGGAAATTTTGAGGCGGGATGCAACTGCCAATATGGTCAGCATAATATGCAATTCGCACGACGCAGATACGTTGGGCAAACGGAGCCGCACTTCGACGATTCGTTTGATGTCGTTGATGGTTATTCGGTCAAAATTGGTTCGGCGTGCCAAATTTCTTTGGCATACTCGGCAATGGTGTGGTCGCTGGAGAATTTGCCGGACGCGGCGAGGTTCAGGATCGCCTTGCGTGACCACGCCGGCTGGTCGGCATACAATTCCCCCAGCCGTTGATGGGCTTGGGCGTAACTAGCGAGGTCGGCCAGATGCCGGTAGTGGTCGCCGTGTTGCAGCAGTGCCTCGAGGATGGGCGTGAAGATGCCGGGTTCGCTCCGGCTGAAATGATTGTCGGCAATCAAATTGAGCGCGGCGCGGGTCTCTGGCTCATTGTCGTAGTGCCAGATTGGATTATACCAGCCGCGACTGGCCTCGACCTGATCCGCGTTCAGGCCGAACAGGAAAAAGTTTTCCTCGCCGGCCGCTTCGGCCATTTCAATGGTCGCGCCGTCGCGCGTGCCGATGGTCAGCGCGCCGTTCATCATGAATTTCATGTTGCTCGTGCCGCTGGCTTCGTAGCCAGCGGTTGAGATTTGCTCGGAAACATCGCTCGCCGGGATAAGATATTCCGCGACCGAAACGCGGTAGTCCGGCACGAAGACGACCTTCAACCGGCCCTTGGTGATCGGATCGGCGTCGAGCGTGGCAGCGAGGTTGTTGATGAACTTGATGACGAGCTTGGCGAAATGGTAGGCGGGCGCGGCCTTGCCGGCGAAGAAGAAGGTGCGCGGCGCAACGTCGAACTGCGGGTTCTCGCGCAGACGGTTGTAGAGCACGACGACGTGCAGCGCGTTCAGGAGTTGCCGTTTGTATTCATGGATGCGCTTGATCTGCGTGTCGAAAATGCTGTCGGGATCAATTTCGGGTTTTCCTAGCCACTGGATGAACCGCGTCTTCGCGTCGCGTTTCGCTTTGCGGACGGCAGCGCAAAACGCTCCGTCGTCGGCGAGCGGTTTTAATTTTTCCAACTGCGCGAGGTCGGCGATCCAGCCATCGCCAATCGCGGCGGTAATGACCGCCGCCAGCGGCGGGTTGGCCAGCATCAGCCAGCGGCGCGGAGTGACGCCATTGGTTTTGTTATTGAAAAGTTCCGGGAACATGGCCGCGAAATCCGGCACGACGCGCTGCTTGAGCAACTCCGAATGCAACGCGGCCACGCCGTTGGTGCTGTGCGAGCCGACGATTGCCAGATGCGCCATGCGCACTTGGCGAACCGGACCTTCTTCGATCAGGCTGACGCGCGCGAGGCGGCCTTCGTCGCCGGGATACTTGGCGCGGACATCATCAAGGAAACGGCGATTGATTTCGTAAATGATTTCCAGATGGCGCGGCAGCAAATCTTGAAACCACTGCACCGGCCATTTCTCCAGCGCCTCCGGCAACAGGGTGTGATTCGTGTAGGCCAGCGTGCGTTGCGTGAGATTCCACGCGTCGTCCCAGTTCAGCTTCGCCTCGTCCAGCAGCAGCCGCATCAATTCCGGCACGGCGAGCGTCGGGTGCGTGTCGTTGAGTTGAATGGCGACCTTGTCGGGCAGCGCGGACCAATCGTTTCCGGCGGCGCGGAAGCGGCGGACCAGGTCGCCCAGCGAGCAGGCGACGAGAAAGTATTCCTGCAAGAATCGCAAGCCTCTGCCTTGCGTCGTGTGATCGTCGGGATACAACACGCGTGTGATCGTCTCGGCGGTGAGCGTTTCGGCTAGTGCGCCGACGAAATCGCCGCTGCTGAATTGCGCAAAGTCGAAATCATTCGACGCCTTGACCGCCCACAGCCGCAGCGTGTTGATCGTCTTGCCGCCGTAGCCGACCACGGGCCGGTCGTAGGGAATGCCGATAAGAGCGGAAGGCCGCCCCTCGACGACGCGCAACGCGCCGTTGCGAATTTCAAACGACACGTTGAGCTTCACTTCCACGGCTTCGTTGGGCCGCGCCACTTCCCATGGATCGGGTCGGGCGAGCCAGTGGTCAGGTTGTTCGACCTGCCAGCCGTTGCGGATGCTTTGCCGGAAAATGCCGTAGTCGTAGCGCAAGCCGTAGCCCGTGCCGGCAATGCCGAGGGTCGCCATCGAATCGAGGAAACACGCCGCCAACCGGCCCAAGCCGCCGTTGCCGAGACCGGCGTCCGGCTCTTGCTCGTTGATCTGGAGCGGATCAAGCTGGTGCTCTTTGGCGAATTGTTGCGCCTCCGGGTCAAGCCGAAGGTTGGCGATGTTGTTCGCCAGAGCGCGACCGAGCAGAAATTCCATTGAAAGGTAGTAAACACGCTTGGCGTTGCGTTGCTGGTAAGTCTGCTCGGTTTTCAGCCAGCGTTGCGAAAGCATATCGCGCACGGAACGTGCGATGGCTTCAAACTTGTCACGGTCGGTGGTTTCCGATTCCGCGACGACATGGTCGAACGCGACGTGTCGCTCATAAAACGCATTGGAGTCGCCGGACAATTTCACCGGGCCGCAGTCAAAACGTTCGACAATGGATTGTTTTGTTTCAGGTCTGTTTTTCATAAGTGTGGTGTTCATGGATTTGCCATTTGTGTTGCATCTTTCGCGGATGCAACGGAGGGTTGGGTGGGTGAATCCGGTTTGATTGGCTGGTCCCGAAGATCAGATACCAATCGTTTGAATTCCACGTTGTCGGCAAGCTGGCTGGCGGCCAACTGGCACAAACGGTCCACCGTCTTTGAAGGAAGTTGTAGCGATGTGGGCACGGAATTGAAAAAGTGGCGGTCGGATTCATCGGGCAACTGGCTGAAATGCAGTTCCGCGACATAGGTTTCAATTTTGGCTGATTGCGAACCTCCGGCTTGGAGGCAGGCCGCTTCGCGTTCACGATCCAATCGTGCCGTGACTTCCCGGAACAGTTCGATGGTTTCAAACGAATAGCGATTCCCGGTGATCTCCGCAACGGAACGCATCAGGGCTTTATGTCCGAGCGCTCCATCTCGCGAATCCCACCCATAGTCTCGCTCGGCGCTCGCATTCATGACGATGATGACCAATCGCCGCGGAATTTTGACGGGAGCCTGTGGCATCATTCCCGACTCTTCGAGCTGGATGGCTCGTTCAACGGGTCCGCGCAGGCCGAGGTTGTCAACGATCCCTCCGTCAGCGAGGTGGATGAACTTTCGCCGCTCTCCATCAACATAGGAGCGCTCCTGGAAAGCCATATTTTTCAAGCGGCTGGACGCCGTTGGATTGGATAAGACGGATTGGACAAATTCCGGTTCCACCGTGGGATGCTCTGCCGAGTAATTCTTCAAAATCACCGGCGCAAGATACGGAGGGAACGCCGCCGAGGCCGCCACCGCCCGCGAGATTGGGAACTTCGACAAATCGGACTGAAGCAGGTCGAATTGGTTCTGGGTAAATTCAAAGCGCGCGCCGATGGCCAGGTCGGTGGCGTTGACGATCAGGAAAGGCCGGCCGGGTCTTGGAGTCAGATCAGCAAACGTGGCCCCGTGGAACAGCAAATCATCATAGTATTCCGCCGCCAAATCGCTGGTGCCATATTTCGGCGAAGCCACTCGCGCCAGATTCCACGGCGCCAGGAGTCGCATCAGCAGATCCGTTTGCGCGTGCTTTTTGAGGAAACGTGATTCGTAATCCGAAAAAGTTCGGTCGCCATAGAGAGTGTAATAGGCCGCAGTGATGCTTCCGCCAGAAACGGCGGAAATCATTTTAACATCATCCAGCAAGCGATGCTTATTGCCCGGTGACCCGACTTCCGTTTTGGCAAGTTCTTGAAGCACACCGTAACTCAAAGCAGCCGCACGGGTGCCGCCGCCGGAAAAAGCGAGCACCAGCATGGTATCGTCGGAGTCCGTCTGACTCACAACGTTTTCAAAACGGTATCCGGTGGCGGCTGGCTTAACACCCATCAGCGGGGCATTGACCGGATAATGCGCACAACCGCTGGCAAGCGTTGCGAAAACCAGCAGCACAGCGGACAGTTTGAAATTTTGGAGATAACTCATGATGAGAGGCTGGAATTTCATTTGGATTTTAGGTTTGGCGAATGCGCCAGTTCGGGAAAATTGCGGGCCACGGCAAATGAGCGGCGCATGGATGTTGTATTGGCGACGTTTTTGTTTTCGACTGCCTGACGTTGCGCCGGTTGTTTTTTGACTGGCCGACGTTCAATGACGACGGGCTTTGCCGACTGGTCGTGCCATGTCAGCGCGAAAAACGCGAGAATCGCTCCGAATGCTGTAAAAACGTGAAACATAAAAATTTTCTTAAAGGTGATTTTTCATGCGGTTGTGCCGGGCATTTTTATTAGACCGTCATGCGCCGTTTCGTTGGCCCATTCTTTGGCATTTGCGATTTCAAAAAAGACATGCAGATTCACGCCTTCAATCCGAGCGACGCGCTCGACAAGTTTGCCGTATTGAGACTGTTCCGGGCTGACGACCAAGGCAATCCGCGTGCTACGTCGCAACTCCGAGGACAAGTCGCTGGCCAGCGCAATCACCTCCATTGTCGTGGGCATGGGTTGCAAATTTCTGATGTCCACAACAATTTTGTTCCAATGCTTCATCACCAGATATTTGTTCGCAGCAAATCGCGTGGACAACATTTCATGGAACGGCGAGTGGCCTTGGTGAGTTACAAATAAACATTGTTCCTCTTTAACTGGATTTACACAGCATGACATAATAGTTCTTTGATTTTTCAGTTTGCGAATTCTTCCACCGGTTGTGGGACTTTGGCGTTCTCCAAAATCCAGGCCCCGGCCTGCTCCTCGCTGACAAACACCGTCAAATAAATCCCGACGGTCCGAACCAGCATTTCCAGCGATTTGGCGAATCTGGTTTGATCCCACCGGACTACCAACGCAATCCGCCCGGATTCAGGGAAGTCCTGCCAAAAAAGTTTTGCCAAATCGAAAAGCTCCTTCATGTCGAGGCTGGTTTGCAAGGCCGTGACATTCACCAACACCCGTTTTTGTTTCATCCCGGCCAATGCCTCTTGGACTTCCCGCCAAATGTTCGTCATTTCAGCCAGCGGCGTATCGCGCTCGCATTTGAGGAACACACATTTGTTGGTTGGAATAATGAAGTAAGACATGGTTTCAAGAGGTTAAAACGACTTTTTTCCAGAAGATGTAGCCGGCAACAACCGTGAGTATCACCAAGACGGCAAAAAACACCCAAACGACGACCATCTCGGATTTGCCCGGTTCGGCTTCAAGCTCCGCTTTAACCGTGAATGCTTCATCCTGCTTCGCCAGTTTGCTCGAACTGATTGGATCGTGTGTTGTCATGTTGATTGTCCTTTCAAAATGTTTTGGTGTCAGTGTTTGTTTTGAGCGGACGCATCGTTCATGGCCAGAGTTTTGGTTTCCATTTCCCACCCGCCGCCGAGCGATTTGTAGAGCGCGATGAGGTTTGCGGAAATGGTTCGGTCGCTTTGCGCGAGCGCGTCCTGCGCCTGATACAGCGAGCGCTCGGCGTCGAGCACATGGATGAAATCCGTCAAGCCGCTCGCATAAAGTTTGTTCGCCGTGTCGAGCGATTTTTGGCTAGCGTTCACCGCGTCTTGCAACGAGCGCCGACGCACTTGCTCCTTGGCGTAAAGCACCAAGTTGTCTTCAACTTCCTCGAAAGCCGTCAGCACGGTTTGTTCGTAGGCGGCCAGAGCTTGTTCCTGGCGCGCATTTTGAACTTTGATGTTCGCGCGGATGCGACCGGCGTCGAAAATCCGCCATTGCACCGTCGGGCCAGCCGACCAGAACCGGCTGCCGCTGGTGAACCAATCGCTGGCGCTGATGCTTTCAGACCCCAGCGAGCCGGTGAGATAAAATTTCGGGAACAGATCAGACTTGGCAACACCGATGTTCGCGGTCGCGGCGGCGAGTTGTCTTTCGGCGCGGCTGACATCGGGGCGGCGCAACAGCAGTTCAGACGGAAGGCCGACCGGCACTTGCGGCGGCTGCGCGGGAATCGGCGCGACGGCGGCCAATTCTGTCTGCAACGTTCCAGGCTGCTGTCCGATCAAAACCTCCACCCGATGCGTCGCAATCTGAATTGCGCTTTCCAATGTCGGCACATCCGCGCGCGTGGTCGCCAACACGGTTGAGGCTTGCTGCACGTCAAGGTCCGTGGCGAGGCCGTTCGTGAAACGATTCTGCGTGATGGCCAGCGTTTTTTCCTGCGCGGCGATGTTTTGATTGGCAATGGCCAGCCGTGTTTGATAGCCGCGCAGGTCAACGTAATTGCGCGCGACCTCACCGAGCAGCGTCACCAGAACATCACGCTGGCCAAATTCGGAAGCGGATAACTGCGCCTTGGCCGCTTCGACCGCACGGCGCTTGCCGCCGAACACGTCAATTTCCCACGACGCGTCGAAACCCGCCTGATAGACATTGTTTTCAAAGGCGCTTGACGGAAGCGCCGGAAACGAACCAAGCACAGGCTGGTCTTGGCTTTGTCGCTGCCGCGCATAAGAACCGGCGGCGTTGACAGTCGGCCACAGGTCGGCGGAAGCGCCGCCGTATTGCGCGCGCGCTTCCCGCACCCGCGACTGCGCGATGCGCAGATCAAGATTGGAACTCACCGCGCGTGTGATTAACGAGTCCAGTTCGGCGTCGTTAAAATTTTTCCACCACGCCGCCGTGGCCGCAGTCGAATTGGTTTCGCCGCCGGCCAGTGGTTCGGCCCAGTGCGTCGGCACTTTGGTTTCGGGCGCGTGATAGTTCGGGCCGACGCTGGGGATGTTGGCGCAGCCACCGGCGAAGAGCGCCAGAAGTGCCACAGCTGACAAATGATTTAGTTTCATAATTGATTTTTTGTTTTGGGTTTTTTTAGAAACGAATGCTTTGCATTAAATCCGCCGCCAGTGCTGTCTCGGCAATTCCGTCAAGCGGTGGACACACGGTCGCGCGAACGATGTTCGCGGGATTGATGGCCCCAATTCCGCCCGCCTTCAATCGAAACGGAATGGCGGGCAGGTCCAGCAAATGATTCCAAAGCTGGCGCTTTTCGTGAATCGTCGCCGGAATAAACGTTTCCAGTTTCAGGCGGATCATCCAGTCACCGACCGTGTGGATTTCCGCCAGCATGACGTGTTTGTTTTCTGCCGCAGCCGATGCTTCCAGGTCGGCAAGATTGAGCAACGTGTCGTCGTTGACTTCAACTGCATCCACCCACCCGCTCGGCAGCGGCAGCGTTGGGGGCGACGCCGTGTGCGCCAGAATCATGTCAATCGTTCGGGTGGGAATGGCGCTGATGCTGTGTTCCGAAGCCAGTGTCAGCAACGGCGGACTGAAGAGCCGGGGCGAAACCAATTGCCGCAGCGTTTTCTCGGCAATGTGTTCGTCTGGTTGGTGGAAGCGCGTGCGCGATCCGTCTTCAGTGCAAATGTCCAGGGTCAGGTCAAGGTTGGTGGTTTTCATAATTTTGGTTTTCGACTTTGTTTTTTCTAAATCAGTTCAGTGCATCATCACTTCACGTTTGCCGTCGCCTTTTTTGAACAACAGCACCAGCGGCACAGACAACAAACAGACCATTGCCAGCCAGCGGTATTCATCAACGAAGCCCAGCATGTTGGAATGCAGGATCAACGATTGGTAGATCGCGCCCAAAGTTCCGGGTTCCGCCTGCGCACCCATTGCAGGAGTCAACGCGGCTTGTCCCGTTTGCACCGCGCTTTGGTAAGGCAAATCGTAAGGCGTCAGATGAGCCGCCAGATAGGCTTGATGCCGCAGCGCGCCGCGCGCCTGCATCGCGATCGCCACGGCGATGCCGATGCTGCCGGCGAGGTTGCGCACCAGCGCGTAAAGCCCGGTGGCGTTGCCCATTTGCTGGTTGGTAATCGTGGCCAGCGCCACGGTCATCAGCGGCACCATGGTCAGCGCCATGCCCATGCCTTGAATAAAATTCGGCCAGAAAAAGTCGTGGTTGGACATGTCGAGGTTGAAATTGCCATCCATCAACGCGGCGGCCGCAACCAACAACATTCCGGGGCCGATGAGCAGGCGGTTGTCCACTTTCCCGATCAAAAGTCCCACCACCGGCGTGAAAAACACCAGGCCCACGCCGCGCGACGCCTGCGCCAGCCCGCTGACATACGCAGTGTAGCCCATCAAGCCTTGCGCCATCAGCGGCTGCAGATTCATGATGCCGTAGAGCAAGAGAAACACGATTGAGACGAGAATGGAGGCGGCCAGGAAATTGCGGTCGGCAAAGACTCGCAAGTCCGCGAGAGGTTCGCGGGTTCGGAATTGCCGCACGACAAACGCGACGAAGGCGACGACGGAAATCACCGAGAGCCAGCAGATGTAACTCGAATTGAACCAGTCTTCGTCCTGCCCCTTGTTCAAGACCGTTTGCATCGTGCCCAGCCAGATTCCAAGAACGAGGAAGCCAAAGCCGTCCAAGCGTGCCGGTTTGAAATTGCGAATGTATTCGGGATCAAAGATGAATTGTTTCACCATCCACATCGCCGCCAGACCGCAAGGAATGTTGATGTAGAAAATCCAGCGCCACGAATAATTCTCCGTGAGCCAGCCGCCCAGCACCGGTCCCAGCACGGGCGCGAGCACCACGCCCAACACATAGGCCGCCATCGCCGCGCCGCGTTTGGCCGGCGGAAAACTTTCCATCAAAATCGCCTGCGAAATCGGCTGCAACGCGCCCCCGCCCGCGCCCTGCAAAATGGAGGCAATAATCAGGCAGGTCAGATTCGGCGCGGCACCGCAGGCAAACGACGCCAGCGTGAAAATGCCGATGCACGCCAGGAGAAAGCGTTTGCGCCCAAACATGCCGGAAAACCACGCCGTCGCCGGCAGGACGATGGCGTTCGAGATGAGATACCCCGTCTGAATCCACGTCGCCTGCGACACCGTGGAACCGAGATTGCCGGCGATCGTGTTCAGCGCGACGCTGACCACGGTAGTGTCGAGCACTTCGATGAAGGTCGGCAGAATCACCGCGATCGCGATAATCCACGGATTGATTTTTGGCTGGTTGGTTTCGCCGTTCATAAGCGCAAGGTTCCCGGTTTAATTGAAAATGGTTTGAGATTTTTTTGACGCGCGCTTTTTATTTCACGCGCACTTTGGGAACGACAGACATGCCGGGGCCAAGCGCGAGGTCGCTTTCAGGCGTCTCGTCCAGAACAATTTTCACCGGCACGCGCTGCACGACTTTGATGTAATTGCCCGTGGCATTTTCCGGCGGGAACAAACTGAACCGCGCGCCCGCGCCGTTTTGGATGCTGTCCACATGGCCTTTGAATTTGAACTGTGGATACGCATCCACCTCAACCGTGACCGGCTGGCCGGGACGCATATGCGTCAATTGCGTTTCCTTGAAGTTGGCGACCACCCAGATATTTTTCGGCACAATCGCGAGCAGCGATTGACCGGGCTGGATGTAGTTGCCTTGCTCCACCACGCGGCGCGTGACGCGGCCCGCGTCGGGCGCGGTGACTTTGGTGTAGGAAAGATTGAGCTCTGCCTCGCGCACGGACGCTTCGCTTTGACCAATGTTTGCTTCAGCAGTCGCTATGTTTGCCTGTGCCAACGTCACCTGCGCGTCGGCTGCGCTGATTTTGCTGCGGGCGACCAGCACGTCGGCGGAAGTAGCGCGCACCTGCGTTCCGGCGGCGTCAATCTGATCCTGCGACACGCCTGAAACACCGATGGTCATCAGCCGCGTCAGATTGGTTTCGGCGTAACTGGCTTGCGCCTCGACTGCGACCAGACCTGCCCGCGCTTCTTGCGCGGTTGCTTGCGCGGCGGAAAACTGCGAATTAGCCTGCTCCAATTGGCTGCGCGACGCCGTCAGATTGGCCTGTGCTTGTGCCAGCTTCGTTTCGTAATCGCGCGGATCAATTTGCAGCAGTAAGTCACCTTTGTTGACTTCCTGATTGTCCTGCGCGAGCAATTGGGCGACGTGTCCCGGAACTTGCGACGCAATGGCCGTAACGTGTCCTTCAACAAACGCGTCGTCAGTGGATTCAAACGGCGCGACGAACTGGAAATAATAAACGCCGGCGGCCAGCGCCAGGATTAGCGCTGCGGCGGCGGCAAGGATTTGCCGCCGGCGTTTTTTCGCGGCACCCCGGTCGGGTGGCGAACCCGTGGGTTTTTCGTCGCCGTTGGAATGAAGGCGCGGCAAAATGGTTGTCGTTTCGGTCGCCGTGCGATGACCGTTGGTGTCAAAGCCGTTTTCGGCGATTGCCTCGTGCGAATCGTTTCGATCTGTGTTCATGTTTGTGTTCATGTTTGTTTGGTTCAATTGTGTGTGTCGTTTTGATCTCTAAATTTGTGCAGCACCGATTTCTGAAAATGCGAAATAGCGAAAGGCGCAGCTTGGGGAGCACAGCAGAATCCTCTTGGTTTCGGAATCGGGCGCGCCATCCTTCTGCGGCAGACGGCAAAACCATTGGTTGTCCACAAGCGGCTTCTGGCACACGATGCACGCGGTTGACATTTGATCTTCCGGCACCGTGAACAGGTTCTCTTGGAAATTTTTCATGGGACGGCTTGCTCCAGTGAAAGGTTGCCGGCAGCCGGCGCTGCCGCTGGCTTTCCGCTCACCCGGCGGAGCAACCGGGAAATGCGCCGGCTCAACCCGTTTCGCCGCAGGTTGCGCGATTGGTCTGGCGAACTCGCCGCGCCGGGAAGACAGCGGAAGACGTGATTGATTTGCACCGGGTAGGCCGCGAAGCTGAATTCGCTGATGCGGACAAAAAAACGGGCTTTGTCTTCCGGCTTCGATTGAAATGCGATTCTCATATTTAGTGTTGGGTTGTTGCCTTGTCCGGGTCTTGTTCGACGGCGGAATTTTTTTCCTGCGAGAGCGACTGCAATTTGGCGAGTATCGCCTTGGCGCTGACCATGCCGACAATTTGTGCGCGAATCTTGCCGTTGAAGAAAAAAATCAGCGTGGGGATGGATTGAACCCCGTAGATGCTTCCCAAGTCGGGATTGTCATCCACGTTCACTTTGAAAATTATTGTGTTGCCGTTGCAGGCTTGAGCGACTTCATCCAAAACCGGCTCAACGAGCTGGCACGGTTTGCTCCAGCCGGTCAAAAAGCCGACCAACACCGGTTGCGTGCAGCGCAAAACTTCCGTCTCGAACTCTGGCTCATTGATTTCTTTGACTTGCTTTGTCTTCATATCAACTTTTTCGTCGTTGTTCTGCTTGTATATCAACCGGCGTGCCAAGCCTGCGATGTAATTACAAGTTATTCATTTACAACTACTTAAAACTTTTATGACCGTTTTAGGCTTGGGTTGAAATATCAAACAATTGATTTTTCAACCGATATGGAGTTGAATTTTCATCCCCGCTGGCATATTAAATTTCCTAGTGGAGACTGTTAGCGACAAACGTTATGACACCAGATTCGATACCGATTTTGCGTCGAATTTGTTACTCGAAATTGCCCAGGAGCGGTCGCTCGAAGGGTTGATGGAAAAAGCGCATGGCGCGGCGAAGGCACACCCTGAATTTGCGAGGGTGGAAACCTGGTTGATTGGAAAAGGCGACCTTTGCCTGCGTTGTCCACAAAGACCGCGATGCCCGGACCAGACGCGCTGTTTGCATTTGGTTGTCGGCAGCGAAAACACCGTTCACGACGACGTCGGTGAGGCTACGCTCTTTTTCAATACCGAGGAAAGAATCCCGTTGGGCGTCGGCTTTATCGGCCGGATTGCCACGACCGGACAACTGACCGAGTTGCGGAATTTGAAGGACGCTCGCGGCGAATTTTCTGTCCTAGGATCGTTACAGTTGGACGGAATTCAACAATGCGTAGGAACAGCCATTTCATATCGGGGCGAAATTTTGGGAGTGCTTGCCATTTTTTCCCGCGTCAACGTCACGAAGGACAGGCTTGCCTGGCAGCAGATTTTCTCCAATCACTTCGGCGCGGCCATTGCCAACGCGCGGGCATTCGAGGAAATTCGCGTGGCAGGCAAACGCATCGAGGAAGCCAACCAAAGGCTGGAGCTTGAACTCGTTAAGCGCAAACAAACGGAGGAGAAACTCAGGGAAAGCGAACAACATTACCGCCGGATCGTGGAAACGGCGTCCGAAGGCATTTGGGAAGTTGATGAGCAATTCATAACCACCTTGGTGAACCGGCGCATGGCGGAAATGCTTGGGTATGAACCACAGGAGATGGTGGGTAGGAAGCTCCATGAGTTTCTGTTCGAGGACGACCAAGCCGAGATGTCAGCGAGAATAGCAGCCCGTCGCCAGGGGCTGACCGAGCGCTATGAGCAGAGATACCGCCGCAAGGATGGCAGCACGGTATGGACGTATGTTTCGGCAACGTCGGTCCGGAATGCCGAGCATCGTTTCCTGGGATCCTTCGCCATGCTGATGGACATCACCGAGCGCAAGCGTGCGTTCGAGGAAATTCAACGTCTCAAGTCACAACTCGAGATGCAGAACGCTTACCTGCAAGAAGAGGTGGTGGAGGCCAAAGCCTTCGGCGAACTGGTCGGTAAAAGCCGCGCGTTGCACAACATCGTAAAACAAATTGATCTCGTCGCGCCCACCGACGCTTCGGTTTTGATTCTTGGGGAAACCGGCACGGGCAAAGAATTGGTTGCGCATGAAATCCACAATCGCAGCACCCGCAAAGACGGCCCTTTGGTGCGGGTGAATTGCGCCTCCATTCCACGCGATTTGTTTGAAAGCGAATTATTCGGCCATATGCGCGGTTCCTTCACCGGCGCGGTCAAAGATCGCGCCGGAAGATTTGAGACAGCGGAAGGCGGGACTATTTTCCTGGATGAAGTGGGAGAAATTCCTTTGGACATTCAAAGCAAGCTGCTGCGGGTGCTTCAGGAGAAATGTTACGAGCGTGTTGGTGATGATCGAACACGCCGCGCCGACGTGCGCATTGTCGCCGCGACCAATCGCGATTTGAAGAAAGAGGCGGTCACGGGGCGGTTCCGGGAAGACCTGTTCTACCGTCTCAATGTTTTTCCCATTCAGGTTGCGCCGTTGCGCGAACGCCACGAAGACATTCCGTTGCTCGCTCAACATTTCATCAATTTGTCCGTGAAGGAAATGGGCTGCGCCAAGCCGCGCCTGACACGCGCCGGCATTGTTCAACTTCAAGGCTACGACTGGACCGGCAACATCCGCGAGTTGCGCAATGTGATTGAACGCGCCGTCATTCTCGCGCGCGGCGGAACGCTCGAATTCGATCTGCCGGCGGCAGAAACCGCGCTGGTTCCCGCGCGTCGGGCGACGCGGGAAGCGAGCGACACTGAACAAGAATTTCTCACCGAGTCTGAACTGCAACGGCGCGAACGCGAGAATCTCCTGATTATTCTTGAAAAAGCCAATTGGAAAATCAAGGGTGCCGACGGTGCGGCTGAATTATTAGGAGTCAACTCCGCAACTCTGTTGAGCCGGATGAAGAAGATGGGGTTAAATCGTAAGGCGGCAAAGTAGGCAAACCGTCCCCGCACCTGAATATTATTGTCCCCAAATTGTCCCCAAAAAAATTAAACTCCATTGTTTAATGGTGCCGATGGAGGGGGTCGAACCCACACATCTGTGAAGATACTAGATTTTGAGTCTAGCGCGTCTGCCAATTCCGCCACATCGGCCACCAAGCCCAGAATATATTTCGTCGGGGCGCGAAGTAAATCAATTTCGCTGTCAGGAAAACAAAAAAACGGCCGGAAATTTTCCTGACCGGCGGCGCCATCAAAATCCGACGGACGAGCGCGTGCCTTGCTTGGTGATTTCCTTTTCGCCTTCCCAGACCGCCAGACCCGTTTTAGAATCGGTCAGCGAGAGTTGGAAACTGTAAGTGGACTGGCTGGTGTTGCCGGCCTTCACCGCCAGTTGAATGATTTTGCCGGACAAGGTGAAGTCCGGGGTGCGGATTTCCTGCTGGAATCCCTTGGCCATCGGGTCTTCGGCGGTGCCGCCCAATCCTATCGTCGTGGTGGTCACGGCCTTGCCGCTCTGGAGCAGCGCGACGCGGATTTTCTTCGTGAGCAGGTCGGTGTCAATCTGCTGGCCGGTGTTGTTGACGATGCGGCTGATGGCCAGCACGGCGGGCGGAGCAGCCACCTTGCCGAGCGCGCCGGACGCGAGCAACTCGCCTGTCATGGCGTCGGCGGCCTGCATATAATCCTGGATGTTGATCGCGCCGATCGTGACGACGCTTTGGCTGCCGCCGGTCTGGACATAATGGGCATTGGTTCCACAACCGCCGACGCCGAGCGAAATGCTCGCCGCCAAAACGGGCAAAAGGATTTTATTTTTCATGGGATGTTTCGGTTATTGAGGTTTAGTTTTTGATAAACTTGACGCGAAAATCTCGGCAGGCGGCCGTCGGAGCCATGCTGGAAATGAACTTGTCCTCGCCGCCTTGGATCTGGTCGGGAACCTCGACGGGCGCGAGGGTGTTTATCTGCATTCCGTTGGCGTCGAACCATTCAAAATGATAACTGAATTGCTGCGGCGAGCGGGTGTTGTTGAGCAGCTCAACCTGCACCTGGAGAAAACCGCCGGGCGTCATGGCCGAGTTGACGCCGACGATGGAAACCTTGTTGCCGAGGCTCTTGTCCGTGATGGCACGCTGGTCGGCAACCATTGACCGCTGTTCCGTTTTCTGGGCGTTCTCGACCGAGTTCACCGACGTTTTGCAACCGGCCACGGCCAACAGGCCGGCCGTGAAACCGACGGCGGCCAGCGGAAGAAAAAAATTTGTTTTCATTTCAGTTTCATTTGCGTCACCAGCAGCGGGCTGGTGGCATTGATAGATTTGACGTAAATCAGGTTAATCGTGCCCTCACCGATTGTCACTTGGATTGTTTGACGTTCGCCGGGCGTTTTTAATTCAATCTTTCGGTCCGGCGGCGTGGAGAAATGGCAGATCTGAAATTGTTTTGGCAGCGTTGTCCAGGTGCGTTCGTCGGCGATGTTGACGGCGGCCTGATAAATGGCGGTGCCGATTTGCATGAACAACCCCGCAATATCATTTTGCTGTCCGACTGCCTGGTTCGCGGCGTAGGCCGCCACGCCTTTGACAACCGTTGCGGCAATTGTTTTGGTGATGACAATCGGCATTTCATTTTTGAAATCAAGGCCGATGACGCTGTCCATGTCGGAAACCAGCGACGTGTCAAAATTTTTGCCGTCCGCTGTCACGGTCAGGCTGGAAATATAATTACCCTGCGGCTTGAGCGTGGGAAACGCCGCGCCGATGTAGGAAACTTTCGTGACGATGATGGGAATATCAATGCGAATCTGGTCGCGCACGGGCGCGCAGCCGGTTTCAAAAATGACAAAAGTCGTCGGCGGCAGCGGCTGGCCGTTGATCAAATTGTTGGCCATCGTCAAATCTTCTTTGACGTAGTTGTTGTCCGGCGCCATTTCCGTGACGCGCTCAAATGATTTTCGGGCGCGTTCCAAATCCGAATTGTCGGCGGCATCGGTCATGAAAAACAAGCCGTCGAGATAAACGGTGAACGGGTTGACATAGGCCGCGTAAGGTTTGAGGTTATTGAGATTCGCGGAAGTGTTCTGGATTTGCGCCTGAAGGCTTGGGTCGTTCTCCGCCCGCTGGATCGCCGCGCTGTCCTTGTTTTTGGCGGCTTCATCCTGAACTTTTTGGATACGCTTCTGGTTGTCCGCGACGGCGTCCTGCTGGCGCTGGTAGGCGCGGATGAGTTCGGGACGCGCCTTGTCCGGTTCGCCGAGCGCGAGATAATTCAGCGCCATGTAAGTGTTCAGCATGATGCCGTCGTAGGCGCGGCCCTCATAATCTAAATTGGCCTGATTGGACAACAGCGCGCCGCTTTCCTGGCCGAGCCGGACCTTGGCCTTCTGCGCGTAGTCATCCATTTTTTCCTGCGCCGCGTCGAACGCCTTGTTGCTGTCCTCGTATTGGCCGTTCGCGCGCAGCACCGCGCCCTGCTCCAGCCGCCAGATGACGGCGTTTTTGTTGTTGGCATTTTTGTCGGCCATCTTGTCGGCCTCGGTCACGGCTTTCGGGAGATTGCCTTGACGCCAGTATTCAACGACGTGGTTTTTCTCCTGGATAAGTTTTGCAACCGGTCGCCAGCAAGCCGATGGCGGCGACCAGAAACAACAACCGGACGCAGGGTTTGTTTGCAACTCCAAGAATTGTCTTCAATGAAAAACTTTAAGTTTTTGAAGTTCTGGAAATCAAATCACTTGGCCGCGTCGTTCGTGCTCGTCATCGGCGCGACGGGCGGCGGCGCAGGATTTCCCGTCGGCGCGGGCATGGCTGCCGGGCGGCCATATTGATCCACCAAAATATCGCAAGGCACCTGGATGGTGCGTCCGTCACTCGTGGTCTCGGTCTTCCAATAACGCACCAAGTGATATTCCGGGTTGAAAGAATTGGCGAAACCATGCGTCGTTCCCTGCACCACGCCCACGCCGGCACCCGCGACGTTGCCCGCCACCGTGCCCACGCCCGCGCCCACGGCCTTGCCCGCCGTCGGCCCCGGCTGATACGGATTGCCCGCGCCGTAGTCGGAACGGCAGCCCGTCGCCGCCAGCACCAGCATAGTTCCAATCATCGCTGAAAAGATGTGGAGAGTTTTCATGAAATATCCTCGGTTAAAAATACGGATTAAACGCTGATTAACTTTGACCCGCGCCCCGAAATGTTCAAGAAAAATCTGCGCCCGCCGAATTGGCGTTTGCCTTGCGCCGCCCGCCGCGCTTCAATGGGAGCGTGATTGCAAAACGTGTCATTCCCTGTCTCGACGTTCACGACGGCCACGTCACGCGCGGCGTCCAATTTGGAAAAGCCGAGGCCGGCGAATTGAAAAATGTCGGCGACCCCGTCGCGCTCGCGCTGCGCTACAACGAGCAGGGCGCGGACGAAATGGTTTTCTTCGACATCACCGCCAGCGCGCACGGTCGCGCGACGATGGTGGATGTGATTGAACGCGCCGCCAGCCAATGCTTCATGCCGCTCACCGTCGGCGGCGGCGTCAAATCCGTGGACGATATGTTCACGATGTTGCGCGCCGGTGCGGACAAGATCAGCATCAATTCCTCTGCGCTCGCAAATCCCGATTTGATCCGCGCGGGCGCGGAAAAATTCGGCAGCCAGTGCATCGTCGTTTCCATTGACGCGAAGAAAATCGCGCCGGACAAATGGGGCGTGTTCTCGCACGGCGGACGCAAGGACACCGGCCTCGACGCGATTGATTGGGCGAAAAAAGCGGTTGAACTTGGCGCGGGCGAAATTGTTTTGAACTCGATTGATGCCGACGGCACCAAGGCCGGGTTTGATTTGGTCATCACGCGGCGCGTGAGCGAAGCTGTTGGTGTTCCCGTCGTGGCCAGCGGTGGCGCGGGGACGCTCGAACACATAGCCGACGTTTTAATTGAAGGCAAAGCCGACGCCGTCCTCGCCGCGAGCATTTTCCATTTCGGCACGTTCACCGTCGGCGACGTGAAACAGTTTTTGGCGAAGAAAAAAATTCCGGTGCGGATTTGAAATTGTTTAATCACCCTCGACGGATGATGGTTTATTGGTTAAGTTTTTGATATGAGGCGTCCGGCATTCATCTCACGTAAATCGGCGGCGGTAAATCGGTGGGCTAAAAAACTTGCCACTGACGTTGACGTTGTGATGTCCCGCCATCCCGATGCCGATCCTGAAGATGTCCGTCTCACGCTGATTTCACTGCAATCACCGCCGCTCGCGCGGCTCAACCGGAGTTTGCGCCGTGGCCGAGGTTTTGCCGCTTTCAGAAACTGAACTCCGCCTGCTGGAGTCGCTGCTCCGCCATAAAATCCGTTTTCTGGTGGTGGGGCTCTCCGCCGCCGCCCTGCAAGGCGCGCCCGTCGTCACCGAGGACATTGACCTGTGGTTCGACGATTTGAGCGACCCGAAATTGATGCAAGCCCTCGTCAAGGTCGGCGCGGCTTACATTCCGCCGTTCGGCCACAATCCGCCGATGCTCGGCGGCGCGGGCAGCCAGCCGTTCGACGTCGTCGTCCGCATGGACGGCTTGGAAAAATTTTCCGACGAATGGAAACGCGCCATGGAAATCAAAGTCGGCAGATTGCGGTTGAAAGTGCTGCCGCTGGAACGCATCCTCGCCAGCAAACAAGCCGCCAACCGCCCGAAAGACCGGCGCGTCATCCCGGTTTTGCAGAACACGCTTCGCACCCTGCAAACGAAGAAACCGCGCCAGCCGAAGAAATCGAAAGGCAAAGAATGAATCGCGGCACGTTCACCGTGGGCGACGTGAAACGATTTTTGAAGGACAAAAATATTCCGGTGCGCCTCTGAAAGACCATTGAAAGGCGAATTGGTAAAGCAATTTATTTCGAGCTTGTGGAAAGATGATTGGTGGCTGCATGACGTTCCACGATCAACCAACGCTGCTCATCACCAGGTGTTGGTTGTAGCTGATCATATTTGAAAGGATGCCGTTCATTTGGGCATCAGCAATCAATTGCGAGAACTTGCGCGCCGAATCAAACACGTCGCTGGCTTTGAAGATGGCCCCAACCTTATGGGATTGTTCGAAGGTGCTCGCATCTTTGTGTTCAGCGTCATTCTTTATAATAACAGCGATCCAATCAATAGGAGGAAACTTTTTCGGCCAAACCGGCGAATTTGCTTAAGTGCCGCGTTGAACCATTTTGGTTCTTCAGATTGATTATAGTTTTTTTCATCAACATCAAACTCGCACAGCAGATAATTCGAATGGTGGTCATTTATCCCATAAAAGTTCACATAATCAGGTGGGGGATGATTGGCATAGCCTTCAATATTGGGAAAAGGGAATTCACTTGGTCGCTCTGGCATTCCATTTACCCTTGCTATAAGCATCATTTTTGAATACGCGCTGATAACATTATTGTCTTGGTCGTGGTTCGCTTTAGCTAAAAGTGCATCTGCCATGGCTTGATCCCAGTGCCAATTGGTCGAAGGAGACATGTCTTGAACTGTATACTTATTGGCATCCAGATTTGTGATTGGCGAACCAATTGGCGATGGCGGCAACAAGAAACGCTTTCCAAGCATTGAATCAACCGACTCTGCCTCCTCGCGATTGTTCAACAACAATGCAACCGTCGCGGATGAAACTACTCGTCTTGCATAGCCGAAATATGCCTTGTGGTTGGCGATGACGACAATGCCCGGTAAATCCGTCATCCCATTCGTGCTTTGGCCGTCAATTTTCACAAAATAACCACCCGGTATCTTATCGGTAGCGGAAATAACAAAATGCTTCGGAATGAAGGTGCCATCCTCGCGGATTTGAACGGTCACAGGGCCACCATCATTTGAAACAATTGGCAGCGCGTAACTCGGAGCAGTGTCGGCTCCGACATAAAATCCATCCGGTGCTTCGGTTTGGTTTATTTGATCCGCTGCGTGGCCTGACCAAGCCATAAGCAAGGTAAGCAAAGTAAATATGTTGAGAGTCCTCATGCTGCGTGGCCAAATAGATTCCCTGTTTTGCATCCCGTCTGATTTCATATTCATGACTTTGCTCCTGTCCAAACCTTTTATCAAGCCACAGGCATGGGAAATCCAGCGCCCGAGGCGCGGCAGAAAGTAGCCCACGGTGAAACCGTGGGTTGATCGTTCAAAAAATTTCAAGCCCCGGCAGGGGCGGCAGACAATCACCGGCGAAAACTTCTTTCGCCCCATCCGGGGCTTTTATTTGTCCGGGGATGATACCCACGGTTTCACCGTGGGCTATTTTCGTCCGCCACTCCGTGGCTGAAAACCGGCCTGCCCAAAAGCGCCGAAAGATGTCCAAAATGACGGGACGAGGCGTGTTTGACCTGAAATTACCGCAAATTGCTCTGCGGCAGAATATTATAAATCGAGGCAAGCGGAGACAAATTCGCGGCAGCCCTTGCCAAATTCAAGGCAGTCCTTGCCAAAGACGCGGCAAGACCTCCCAACTTCACGGCAAAGGCATCCAAAAGCGCGGTGAAAGGTTTCAAATTCAAGGCCAGACCTCCCGAAAACGAGGCGGGAGTTCCAAAATTCGCGGCAGCCGTTTCCAAAACTGCGGCAACGGTTTCCAAATCCACGGCGGAAGGAAACGGATCTGCGGCGGCGCTCCAGAAATCGCGGCGGGCGCTGTCGAAAATCCGGCGGCGGCAGGAGAAGGCCGGTTGACGATGAAAAATACCCGCGCCGTCACGCTCGTTCCGTGGAATCATTCACATTTGACATGAGCCAGCGGTGAATTCATTTTCTCGGAATGGATATTACATCATCCCGCTGGCTGCCCGTCGTGCTGCTGACCTGCTCGAACATTTTCATGACGTTCGCGTGGTATGGCAACCTGAACGCGAAATTCAAAGGCACGCCGCTCTGGCTGGTCATCGTCGCGAGCTGGGGCATCGCTTTCTTTGAATATGTTTTCATGATCCCGGCCAACCGCTGGGGCAGCTCGGTCTATTCCGTCACGCAGCTCAAGATCATCCAGGAAGTCATCACGCTCTCGGTCTTCTGCGTCTTTGCGATTTTATTTCTCCATGAAAAAATCCGGTGGAACGATGTCGTCGCGTTCGTGTGCGTTCTGGCCGCCGTCGCTTTTGCATTCTGGCCGCAGAAACAATAACTGAATTTGCCACAGAGACGCAGAGGCACAGAGGGAAAACTTTTTATTTTCTCTGTGGCTCTGTGCCTCGGTGGCAAATCTTGTTGCCTTCGCGATGAAAACTCGCTTGGCTATCGGGAAGCGTTCTGTTTAATTGGCCGGGCTTGATGAGAAAATTTCCCGCCATCGCCGCGCTCGCTCTTCTGCCGGTGATTTTTCCGTTCGTCGCCTGCGCGCAGGAACAGCCGGTGTGGGATATCCAGGCGCTCAACAACATCATCCCCGGCCTGCCGGTCGGCAGCATCATGATGCAGGGCGACACGGCGACGGGCACCAACGGCGTTTATGTGAAATATGGTTCGACGGTGCTGACGGCGGACGGCGTGTCGCTGGACCAGCAGACGGGCGATGTCGTGGCGGACGGCCATGTGCGCATCGAGACGGGCAGCCAGCTCTGGGTCGGCGACCACATCACTTACAATTTCAAGACGCACCAGATGCGGAGCGAACAATTCCGCACGGGCAAGGCGCCGGTGTTCGCGGCGGGCCGGGAACTGGAAGGCGACGTGACCAACGGCACTTACAACGCGCGCCACGCATTCGTGACGACCGATGACGTGGCCGATCCCGACTTTCGCGTGCGCGCGAGCCGCATCAAGATTGTTCCCGGCAAATACATCGAGATGTGGAACGCGGTGCTGTTCGTCGGCGGCGTGCCGGCGTTTTATTTTCCGTTCTACCACCGCAACATCGGGCCGCACGCGAACCACTGGAATTTTACGGGCGGTTTCCGCACGGCCTACGGGCCGTATCTATTGAACACCTACACCTGGTGGCTGAATGACGCGGTGGACGGGAAAATCCATCTGGACTACCGCGAAAAACGCGGGCCGGGCGTCGGGCCGGACTTGAACCTGCACCTCGGCCAGTGGGGCGACGCGGCCTTCAAGTATTATTACACGCACGACCACGACCAATACGAGGGCACCAACGGCCTGCCGAATTTCGGGCCGATCCCGGAAAACCGCCAGCGCGTCTATCTCGGCTGGCAGGCGACGCCCTACACAAACCTGAACCTCAAGGCGCTCGTGAACTACCAGAGCGACGCGTTTCTGGAGCACGATTTTTTTGAAGGCGACTACGCCGAAAATCCGCAGCCGAACACATTTGTCGAGGCGAATAAATATTCGGACAACTGGAGCCTCGACGCGCTCACCACGCCGGAACTCAATAATTTCTTCGACCAGGTCGAACGCCTGCCGGACGTGAAGCTCACCGGCCTCCGCCAGCAGGTTTTGAACACGCCGGTCTATTACGACAGCGAAAGCTCGGCGGGTTATTACAAAATGTATTACACGCAGACCAACGGCGTGACGCCGTTTCCCAATTACTCCGCCGCGCGCGCCGACACCTATCATCAACTGCTCCTGCCCTGGACTTTTTTCAACTGGCTGAACGTCACGCCGCGCGTCGGCGGACGTTACACTTATTACAGCGCCGAAACCGGCCCCGGCGGCACGAACTCCGTGGCCAACCGCACGGTTTTCAACACCGGCATGAGCGTGTCATTCAAGGCGTCGCAACTGTGGACCGGCGCGACGAATTCATTTTTGCAGGTTGACGGCCTGCGCCATGTCATCGAGCCGTCGGCGAATTATGTTTATGTGCCGAACCCCAGCACGCCGCCGTCGCAACTGCCGCAGTTCGATTCCGCGCTACCCAGCCTGCAACTTCTGCCGGTTGAATTTCCCGATTACAACAACATAGATTCCGTGGACAGCGAGAACGTGATCCGCCTCGGCCTGCGCAACACGCTCCAGACAAAGCGCGACGGCCAGCTCGACAATCTGCTCGACTGGAATTTGACGATTGACTGGCGGCTCAATCCCAGCGGCAACGCCGTCAACCTTGACGAGCCGTTCAGCCCGCAGCAGACGTTCAGCGACCTTTACTCCGACCTCGCCTTCAAGCCGCGTTCGTGGATCATTCTTGATTCGCAAATCCGCGAGGATGTCGAGAACGGCGATTTGAACTTTGCGTTCGACCAGCTCACCTTCGCGCCCGGCGAACGCTGGAGCTGGGGTCTGGGCTACTGGTATTTGCGGAACGGTTTTGACGGCTTCAATCAAAGCGCCGATTCCATCACCAGCACGATGTATTACCGGTTCGATGACAACTGGGGTTTCCGGATGGGGCATTATTTCGACGCGGAGGATGGACGCTTGCAGCAGCAGCTTTACACGATTTACCGCGATCTGCGGAGCTGGACCGGCGCGCTGTCGTTGCGGGTGATCAACAACAACACCGGCCCGACCGATGTCACCGTGGCCGTCACTTTCTCGTTGAAAGCCATGCCCAGCCAGTATGTCGGCCAGGATACCGCCGATCCGTTCAACCTGCTCGGCAACTGATTTTCAAATCGCGGCCGACGGCAGCGAAATGCTGAACATCGAGCCTTTGCCGGTTTCGCTTTGCACCGCAATCGCGCCGTGATGTTCGGTGACGATGCGCTGGCAAATCGCCAGACCCAGTCCCGTCCCATTTTTCTTCGTCGTAAAAAACGGCTCGAACAGTTTTGCGAGATTTTCCGGCGTGATGCCCATACCCGTGTCCTGGATTTTAATTTTCAGCGCGCGCGCGCCGCTGCCAGCCTCCGCGATTTCCGTGCTGACGGTCAGCGTGCCGTTCGGCCCCATCGCCTCGAGCGCGTTGAGAAAAAGATTCATGAACATCTGCTGCAACTGCGCGTCGTCGCCGCGCACCGCGTCGGGTTTCGCACGATAATGTTTTTGGAGCGTGATCAATTTGCCGCTGACCTGCGGCTGCAGGAGGCGCAACGAATGATCCAGCACCTCGTGGACACGCACGGTCTTGAAATCGGCCGAGGCGGGCGAGGCGATCCGCAGCATTTGCGTCACGATGGCGTTGATGCGCGCCAATTCGTGCCGGACGACTTCGCCCAGTTCGGAGTCCTGGTTTTTTTCCAGCAGCAGATCCACAAACGTCTTGATGGCGACCATGCCGTTCTTGATTTCGTGCGCCATGCCCGCCGAAAGCATTCCCAAGTTCGCCAGCCGGTCGAGCCGCTGCATTTTCTCAACGGAAGACGGCGCGGGCTTTTGCGGGTCGCCGGCCTTGTCTGAAACAAATGACATAATTTACAACTCAAAGCTTACATTCTGACAATGTGGCGCGACCCGTGAAAATGCAAGTTGAATCGGCTGGAATTCGCGCGGCGAAAGGTTACGCTGCATCACGCCGAATGAAAAAAACTTTTAACCACATCGAATCCGTCATCGCCGACCTCCGCAAACGCGGAAAAATGGTCATCGTCGTGGACGACGCCGACCGCGAGAACGAAGGCGACCTCGTCATGGCCGCGCAACACGTCACGCCCGCCGCCGTGAATTTTATGGCCAAGTTCGGGCGCGGATTGATCTGCGTGCCGACGACTGCCGAGCGTTTGCAGCAACTCGGCATTGACCGCATGGTGCAGCAGAACCGCGAAAGTTTCCGCACCGATTTTCAAGTCAGCGTGGACGCCGCGCACGGCATCAGCAGCGGCATCAGCGCCGCCGACCGCGCCAAAACCATTTGCGTCATGGCCTCGCCCACCGCCGTGGCCGACGACCTCGTCCAGCCCGGCCACGTTTTTCCGCTGCGCGCGCGGCCCGGCGGAGTTTTGCAACGCGCCGGCCACACCGAGGCCGCCGTTGACCTCGTGCATCTCGCCGGCTGCCGTCCGATTGGCGTGATTTGCGAAGTCATGCGCGACGACGGCGCGATGGCGCGGCTGCCGGAGCTTTTGAAATTTTCAAAAAAACATCGCCTGAAAATCTGCACCATCGCCGAGCTGATTGAATACCGCCGCACGCGCGAAAAATTGGTTGAACAAATTGAAGTCGTGAAATTGCCGACCGACTACGGCGATTTTGATTTGCATCTCTATCGCTCGCGCGTGGACGGACAGCATCATCTCGCGCTCGTGCGCGGGGAAATTTCCGGACAGAAAAATGTTCTCGTCCGCGTCCACAGCGAATGTCTGACCGGCGACGTGTTCGGTTCGCGCCGCTGCGATTGCGGGCCGCAATTGCATCAGGCCATGAAACAAGTTTCCGAAGCCGGTCGCGGCGTGATCCTTTATATGCGGCAGGAAGGACGCGGCATCGGCCTCGCGCCGAAGATTCAGGCTTACAAATTGCAGGAGCAGGGCTACGACACCGTCGAGGCGAACGCGAAGCTCGGCTACGGGATGGACCTGCGCGAATACGGACTCGGCGCGCAAATCCTCGTTGACCTCGGCCTGAAAACCATCCGGCTGCTGACGAACAATCCGAAAAAAGTCGTCGGGCTGGAAGGCTACGGCCTGAAGATCACCGAGCAGGTGCCGATCAAGATAAAATCCAATCCGCACAACGAACGGTATTTGAAAACGAAGCGGGAGAAGCTGGGGCATTTGCTTTAGTCCGCAGATTTCACAGATGACGCAGATTTTTAATTTTGAAATCTGTGCAATCGGCGTAATCTGCGGATAAATAAAATTCAAAATGAAATTTATGAAACTAAACTTGGCGCTAATTCTTTTGTTCATCTGCGCGACAATCAAATGTGATGCACAAAACACAAATTCGGCTGCGCTAAACTTTCCTTTGCCCAAAGCAGCAAAATATACTGTAACAGATCGGCAGTTTGAAACTGCCAAAGAAACATTGCAGAAAGAATTTCTGCCAAACACAAATCAACTTGCTGCAATTATTTCTTCGCCTTGTATTTGTGGTCCAGGTCTTTGGAATATACTTAAAAACTCGCCGCATTTTTCTACGCCGCCATTTACAAAAATGACTGTTAAAATTCCGTTGGCAAACGGGAAAATACAAGAGCTTCCAGCCGCGTTAATTAAAAGCGAAGCTGAAACAATGAATTTTCGCGCAGCACTTGCTGATTTAATTTTGAAAAACGGCAATCTTAAATTCCGGCTTCCAACGGAAAAGGAATTCAAAACATTTTGGGCTGCTTACCCGTTTGATGAAATTTCAGAGCCGCTGATTGTAGCCGAAGGGAGTGACTGCAATTTGATTATTTCTTTTACAAAAGGAAGACCGTTCTGGCTTGATGAAGTCAAACTCATGAGTTTGAAATAACCAAGTTTTGCAGATGTTAAAACCCATCAAAACCAAAACGGCACGCGCCAGCGGCGGCACATTCGCCATCGTCGCGTCGCGCTAAAAATTATTCGTGTCCATCTGTGTTCATTCGTGGTAAGATAAATTCGTTATGGATATTGATTACACCGTCCAAATCTGGCGCGAAGGCAGTCAATTCATCGCCCACGCGATGCCGCTGGACGTGGCGAGTTCCGGCGCAACGCCGCAGGCCGCGCGCGCCGCGCTGGACGAGGCCGTGAAACTTTTCATTAAGACGGCGGAACAACACGGCACGTTGACGGAAGTTTTGGAAGATGCGGGTTACGAAAATGATGGCGTCCTCTGGCGTTGTCCCGACTGGATTTCCATCGAGAAACATTCCGCGCCCGTAGCGGCTTGAGCGGCCATGCCCAAGTTCGCGCCAGTTGACTGGAAAACTTTGGAGCGGATTTTTCTCGCCGCTGGTTTTCAATTCGCTCGGCAGGAAGGCAGCCATCGCTCTTATTTCAAAAGCAGGCGTTGCCCGGCCGGTTGTGATCCCGGCTTATCGCGAAGTCCCAGTTTTCATCATCCGCAATAATTTGAAGACCGCTGGAATTTCCCGCGATGAATATTTTCGTCTTTTGGAGCAGCATCGTTAAAATTCCGAATCATGTTAAAACCCATCAAAACCAAAACGGCACGCGCCAGCGGCAATTTCCCATGCATTTCGCTTCCCGCAAAGCCGCGGCATTGGAACGCGCCTTGCTGACAAGGGAAGCTGCCATTGTCCAAAAATTGTAGAAATTGCGGCAAACCAGATGTTAGAATCCAGCAAACCCAAAACCGTCCGCGCCCGTGGCGCCACCTTCGCCGTCGGCGCGGTTGACAATGGCGGACGGCGATTGTTTCATTGAGCCATGCCCAAGCTTGTCGTCATCAACAAGACCCTGACGGTCATGTCCCATGAATTGGGCGAGAAATGGGTCACGATCGGCCGCCACGACAGCAACGCATTCCAGATCGCGGAGACGTCGGTGTCGGGCCGGCATTGCGAAGTGCGGCTGCGCGGCGAGGAACTGGTCGTGCACGACCTGCTTTCGACCAACGGCACGTTCGTGGACGGAAAAAAAATCGTCGAGGGCGTCTTGAAGCCGGGCCAGACATTGCGCGTGGGCGAGGTGGAATTGCGGATGGAAGCTTCCGTCCCGACAGAAGCGTCGGGCGCGGCGTTCATCAGCAAGATGCTGCTGACAACAACTCCGCCCGATGCCGCGCCGCCGCCGCCCAAACCTGCGGCCAAGCCCGCGCCGATTGAGGAGATCAAACCGGCCGGCCCGGTTGTGACCGGCGAGGTGCCCGCAAAAAAATTCCAGATGCTGTTCGTGGACGACAGCCTGGCGTTTTTGGAAATGTTCACGGAATTGTGTTCCGTTTTGTCGAACCAGACGTGGGAGATCCACACCGCCGCGTCCGCCGACCGCGCGCTGGCGATCTTGCAGCAGAATCCGATTGACCTCGTGGTGCTGGACATCGTCATGCCGCTGGTGGACGGCCTCCAGTTGCTCGGCCTCATCGGACGGCGTTATTCCGGCCTGAAGATCGTGGTGATGACCGCGAAGGCCAACGAAGGCAACCGCGCAGCCTGCCTGGCCGACGGCGCGGAACTGTTCATCGAGAAGCCGGTTTCGCCCGAGGGCATCAAAATGGTTTTCAACATGCTGAACGATCTGGTTTCGTGGACGCACCGCGAAGGTTTCAGCGGCGCGCTGCGGCAGGTTGGCTTGGAGGAAGTCATCCAGATGGAATGCAACGCGCGCCATTCCTCGATCCTGGAAATCCGCGACCAGCAGATGCTCGGCCAGATTTACATCGAGGCGGGCGCGATCACGCACGCCGCCGTGGGCGCGCTGACCGGCGAAAAAGCCTTCAATAAATTGCTGTCGCTGAAAGGTGGCGAGTTCCATTTGAAGCCGTTCAAGGCGCCGCCGCAACGCACCGTGCAAAGCGGCTGGGAAGTTTTGCTGCTGGAAGCCGCGCGCCGCAACGACGAGGAAACGGGCCTGATCACAAAAAAATCCGTGGAAGACGCGGCCAAACCGTCCGCGCCCAACCCGCCGCCGGCGGAGGAAAAACACGCCGTCTTGGGCGATGACATCGTGGTGGTGGCGACCTACGACGGCAAATGGCGTTCCTCGGACGAATCAAAAAAATAATTCCGCGATGCTCAAAAAAAACCGGCCAAAAAAAATCCCTGCGCGCGGCGGCACTTTCGCCATCGTCGCTTCAAAATACAACGCGCGCCATGTGGACGCCATGCTGCGCGCGGCGCAAAGCGAATTAAAGCGCGCCGGGGCGGCGGTTCGAGTCGTGCGCGTGCCCGGCGCGTATGAGATTCCCGTCGTGGTTGCGAAACTGGCGCGCACGGCCTCGCCGCCGTTTTCCGCCATCATCTGCCTCGGCGTGATTTTGCGCGGCGCGACCACGCACGCGCAGCATATTGGCGAGGCGGTGAGCAACGCACTGGTGCAGATACAAATTCGGCATGAGGTTCCGGTGATTCACGAAGTGCTGTTGCTGGAAAGCGAGCAGCAGGCGCGCGAGCGCTGTCTGGATAAAAAGCATAATCGCGGCACGGAAGCCGCGCAAACCGCGCTGGAAATGGCGCGGGTGATGAACAGTTTGCGCGGCTGAAATTCCGGCGCAGGCTTCGTCCATTACCCTTCTTAATTCCTTGTGAAATTTTTCACGAAGCACTTGCCCGCCGCCGAAATGGTGTGATAAGCTGCGACCGTTTTAAGGCATCAAATACTAACTATGAAAAATTCTTTGAAGATTCTTTTGCTTGCGGCCTTGGCCGTTGTCTCCGGTGTGCGCGGCGCGGACATCACCGGCGTCATCACCTTCAAAGGCACGCCGCCCGCCGAAAAGGAAATCACGCCGCTCATGGATAACCCGGATTGCGCCGCGATGTATAAAAGCACGCCCACGACGCATTTTTATGTGGTCGGACCAAAAGGCGAATTCGCCGACGTGGTTGTTTCACTCAAAGGCGTCACCGGCAAATCCACCGGCGCGAGCGCGTCGCCCGCCGTAATGGATCAAAAAGGTTGCGTCTATACGCCGTCCATTCTGGCGGTTCAGACCGGCCAGAAAATCATCGTCAAAAATTCCGATACCTGCATCCACAACGTCCACACCAAGCCCACTGTGGACGGCAACCAGGAATTCAACGACGTGCAGATGCCCGGCGGCGCGGACTTGACCTACACGTTTCCGAAGCCGGAAATGTTTCTGAAATTCCAGTGCGACGTGCATCCGTGGATGTTCGCGTGGGTCAGCGTGTTTGACAGCCCGTATTTTTGCGTCAGCGACAAGGATGGAAAATTTACAATAAAAAATGTGCCGCCGGGAAAATACACGGTTGAAGCCAGCCATCGCAAACTCGGCGCGCAAACACAAGAGGTCGAAGTCAAGGACGGCAACGCGACCGTGAATTTTACGTTTGAACCCAAATAATTTCAATGAAACCGGCGACCGCTGCGTTTTTCAAAAATGCGGCGGCTTTTTTTAGATGAGCAACAACGCGCAGATAAAAGCCAATCCGTGGCTGTTCCGGTTCGCCGTGCTGACGGCGTTTGCCACGTTTTTGCTCATCGGCCTCGGCGGTCTCGTGACCAGCCACGAAGCCGGGATGTCCGTGCCCGACTGGCCGACGAGCTATGGCTACAATATGTTCGCGCTGCCGATAAAATTCTGGAAAGGCGGCGCATTTTTTGAACACACGCACCGGCTGCTCGCGTCCGCCGTTGGATTTTTAACGACGGTTCTTGCGGTCTGGCTTTGGCTGAAAGATTCACGCCGCTGGATGCACTGGCTCGGCGTCATCGCTTTTTTGCTCGTCGTCGCACAAGGCGTTCTTGGCGGGCTCCGCGTGACGATGCACATGGACAGCCTTGGAATTTTTCACGGCGCGGTCGCGCAAACTTTCTTCGTCCTCGTCTGCGCCATCGCGTTGTTCACGAGCCGCGCCTGGAACGAATTGACCGCGCGGAAAATAATTTTGTCCCGCGCGGGCTGCGCAGCCATGTTTTGTTCGTCACGATTTTGATTTTCGTCCAACTGCTCATCGGCGCGACGATGCGGCATCAGCACGCGGGACTGGCGATTCCTGATTTTCCGGCCGCCTACGGAAAAATCTGGCCGGACACCAGCGCCGCCGCCGTCGCCAACTACAACGCGCATCGCATGGAAATCAACGGCGAAAATCCCATCACCGCATTTCAAATTATCTTGCAGATGATCCATCGCCTCGTCGCATTTTTGATTTTGGCGGGCGTCGCGGCGGCGGCGTGGCTCGCGTGGAAGCGGCTCGGCGGAAAAGATTCGCTGGCGAAGCTCGCGATTTTCTGGCTGGCATTGATTTTAATTCAAGTTGCGCTCGGCGCAGCGACGATCTGGACGAACAAGGCCGCCGATGTCGCGACGGCGCACGTCATGGTCGGCGCGCTTTCGCTCGTGACAGGCGCGCTCTGGTGCATTATTGGTTTTGGCCGTTCGGCGTCGGCATTGCCCGACGCGCAGACGTTCGGGGTGTTTGGCGTGCAAACGTCCATGATGGCAAACAAGTGAAATGAAAGAAGTCATCCGCAGAAATTTTAAGCGCAACCGCCGTCGAAAAAAGCTGGACGGCGGTTTTCTCCGATCTGGTCAAGGCGCGGCTCACGACGCTCGTGTTGCTGACGACCGCCGTTGGATTTTACGCTCGGCTGGCGTGGCGCGATGAATTTCATTTTGATGTTCAACACGCTCATTGCCACGGCACTGGTCGCGGCGGGCGCGTCCGCGTTGAACCAATTGCTCGAACGCGAATACGACGCGAAGATGCGCCGCACGCAAGATCGTCCGCTGCCTTCCGGCCGTTTGCAACCGACGACGGTTGCGATTTTCGGCGGCGTGACTTCGGTCGCCGGTTTAGTTCTATCTCGCGCTCGCGGTGAACCTGCTCACGAGCGTCATCGGCGCGGTCACGCTCGTCAGTTATCTTTTCATTTACACGCCGCTCAAGCGCGTGACGTGGTTGAACACCATGATCGGCGCGGTTCCCGGCGCGATGCCGCCGTTGATGGGCTGGACGGCGGCGCGCGGCGAGTTGACCGGCGAAGGCTGGGCGTTGTTCGCGATTTTGTTTTTCTGGCAACTGCCGCATTTCTTCGCCATCGCGTGGATGTATCGCGACGAATACGCGAAGGCCGGTTTCAAAATGTTGTCGAATGTTGACGCCAACGGCAAACGCACGGCGGAGCAATCCGTCAGCAACACGCTCGCGCTGCTGGCGGTGAGTTTGTGTCCGTTTGTTTTCAAAATGACGGGGACAATTTATCTCGTCGGCGCGATTATCTTGGGCGCGGGATTTTTATTTTGCGCGATCCAATTTTCACGGCAATTGACGTTGACGCGCGCGAAGCAACTGTTTTTTGCGTCCATCATTTATCTGCCGCTGCTGCTGGCGTTGATGGTCTGGGACAAACTGAAATAAATTATGGAAACGACCGTTCACCAATTTCCGCCGTTCCGCGAGGCTGATGTCCATCACGGCCACGACGACCACGGCCATCACGAGGACATCGGCTTCCTGCGCTCCTATGTTTTTTCCACCGACCACAAAATCATCGGCATCCAATACGGACTGACGGCGCTGTGCTTCATGCTGTTCGGATTTTTCCTGATGATTTTGATGCGCTGGCAGATCGCGCATCCGGGATTGCCGGTTCCGCTTCATCGGGCTCGTTGCTGGAAAAAGCCCTCGGCCAGCCCGCCGCGAAGGGCGTGATCTCGCCCGACCTTTACAATTCGCTCGGCGCGATGCACGGGACGATCATGGTGTTTCTCGGACATTGTGCCGCTGGCGTTTGCGGCGTTCGGCAATTACGTCGTGCCGCTGATGATCGGCGCGGTGGACATGACGTTTCCGCGCGTCAACATGGCGAGCTATCAGGCGTATTTCATCGGCGGCCTCGTGATGCTCGTGAGTTTTTTCATTCCGGGCGGCGCGGCGCAGGCGGGCTGGACTTCGTATTCGCCGCTGGCGACTTCGATTCCGACGCACGGACAATTGTTCTGGATTATCGGCATGGTTTTTCTGATTTCGTCGTCGCTGCTCGGCGCGGTGAATTTCATCGCAACCATAATTCAACTGCGCGCGCCGGGCATGACGTGGATGCGCCTGCCGTGGTTTGTCTGGGCGCAATTCGTGACGGCGTTTATTTTGTTGTTGGCGTTTCCGCCGCTCGAAGCCGCCGCCGTCATGCAATTGATGGACAACGTCGCGCACACGAGTTTCTTCCTGCCGACCGGTCTGGCCGTCGGCGGACAATTGGCACACGTCAGCGGCGGCGGCAGTCCGCTGTTGTGGCAGCATTTATTTTGGTTCCTCGGCCATCCGGAAGTTTACGTTTTGATTTTGCCGGCGATGGGCATTGTCTGTGAAATTCTCGCCAACAACACGCGCAAACCGATCTGGGGCTACAAATCGCTTGTGTATGCCGTGCTGGCCATCGGATTTTTGTCGTTCATCGTCTGGGCGCATCACATGTATCTGACCGGCATGGGCACGAAAATCTCCACGTTCTTTCAGGCGACGACGATGATCATCTCGATTCCGAGCGTGATTATTTTAACCTGTTTTTTTATGTCGCTTTGGGGCGGCTCCATTCGTTTCAACACGCCGATGCTGTTCGCGCTCGCGTTTCTGCCGATGTTCGGCATCGGCGGTCTGACCGGTTTGCCGCTCGGATTCAACGTCAGCGACGTTCACTTGCACGACACCTATTACATCATTGCGCATTTCCATTATGTCGTAGCGCCGGGGACGATTTTTGCGCTCTTCGCCGGGGTTTATTTTTGGTATCCAAAAATGACCGGGCGGTTCATGAATGAATTTTGGGGCCGCGTGCATTTTTGGGGTTCGCTGGTGTTCATGAACGTCGTCTTCATGCCGATGTTCGTGCAGGGCATGGCCGGGATGCTGCGCCGCATGTCCGATGGCGGCGCAAATTATTCCGCCGCCGTCAACAGCCGCGCGGGCGCGGACGTCATCGGCGGCTTGAGCGAGAACATCATGGCGTTGCACACGCCGATCTTGTGGGGCGCGATGTGCCTTGGCCTCGCGCAAATTCCGTTCATCATCAATGTTTTTTGGAGCATCAAGCACGGCGAGAAGGTGAAGAACGACAATCCGTGGGACGCGACGACGCTCGACTGGCAGACGCCCACGCCGCCGCCGCACGGAAATTTTACGCGCGCAATAAAAGTTTATCGCGGCCCCTATGAATACAGCGTGCCCGGCCACGCGACGGATTTCACGCCGCAAAACGAACCGCCGGACGGTTTGCCCGCGCCCAAAATTTCAACCGCGCATTAAATAATTCATGGACATTCCCTACACAGTTCAAGTTCGGCCGGACGTCGGTCTTTACAACGCCAAGCTCGGTATCTGGCTTTTTCTCGCGTCCGAAGTCATGCTCTTCGGCGGGCTTTTTTCCGCCTACATTTTGCTGCGCGTCGGCGCCGCGCCCGGCTACTGGCCGCATGGCTGGCTGGACGTCCGGTTCGGGACGCTCAACACAATTATTCTCGCCCTTTCCGCAATCACAACTTTGCTCGCGTGGGTCGCGTGCAAAGTCGGGCAGTTCAAAAAATTCAAGTTTTTCCACGCCTGCACGCTGCTGCTGGCGCTGTCGTTTTTGTGCGTGAAAATGTATGAATATCATGACAAATGGATTCACTACGAAATCAAATTGACCAACGGCACGTTC
The DNA here is from genome assembly GCA_963738175.1 of uncultured Verrucomicrobiae bacterium. Classification (GTDB taxonomy): domain Bacteria; phylum Verrucomicrobiota; class Verrucomicrobiia; order Limisphaerales; family UBA11358; genus UBA11358. The sequence goes on along the minus strand of CAVTVI010000018.1, from coordinate 162,063 downwards.
GCCGACGGACACATGATTGCCAGCGACGCGGATTCCGTCACGATTGAAGGCCGCATTGTGAGCGACGAAACCCTGCTTTATGATTTGCGTTCGCAGAAGAACATTCCGCGCGACGAAATAAAAATTCCGCGTTCGGAAATCAAGTCCATGCAAAACTACGGGCCGTGGCACAACACGTTTCTCGCGATTTATTTCACGCTCACCGGCCTGCACGCGCTGCACATTCTCGGCGGCAGCATCGTCATCGGCTACCTTTGGGGGCCGGGCAGCAAACTGTGGAAACGCGACCCGGAGCGTTTCACCAACCGGATCGAAGTCTCCGGCCTGTTCTGGCATTTCGTGGACTTGGTCTGGATTTTCCTGTTCCCGGTCTTATATTTGACGTGACGAATTTATGAGCGAATCGCATCCAGTCGAACATCCGGTGGATTTCAAAACCTATATCCGGCGCTGCATTTATGTTTTCATCGCCGTCGTCTGCACGACGTCGCTGATGATTGCCGCATCGTTTCTGCCACATTATGGCTGGCCGGCGAAAGGTGGCGATGATCCTCACCATCGCCTGCGTCAACGCCTTTGTTGTCGCCGGCTTTCTCATGCACTTGTTGTCCGAGAAGAAAATGATCTACACCGTCTTGAGTTTCACCGTATTTTTTGTCGCCGGGCTGTTCATCCTGACCATTTATGCGATGCACGATTTTCCGACCGGCACCCAGACGCACTGAAATGTCGCTGAAAGCCTTCCATCTGATTTTTGTGACGCTGCTGACGGCGCTGTCGTTCGGCTGCGCGGCGTGGGCGTTCGCGGACGGCCGCCCGGTTTTCGGCGGGATAGCTGTTGTCGCTGGGATTCTGGTCATCCTTTACGGAATTTATTTTTTGAAAAAATTAAAAAAAATCAGCTACCTATGAAATTGTTTCGCAAAATGATTTTTACCGCGTTCGCTTTTGTCATGCTCGCTACGTCGCAATTGTTCGCGTGTCCCGCGTGCGGCAGCGCCAACAGCAACATGCCGCCATCGCCGCTGACCGACGGCATGAATCTGGGAATTTTGACCCTGTTCGTCGTCATCGCTGGCGTGTTGGGTTCCATCGCGGCGTTTTTCATTTTCATCATCCGCCGCGAGGCCGCGCTGGCCGCGAAAACCGCCGCCGAAAATTTGTCTGAAGCCAAAGCATGAAAGAATTAACCGCCAAGCTGCTGGGAATGCCGCCACTGGCCTCGCAAAACGGCCAGAATGTTGACGACCTCATCATCTACGTCCACTGGCTGATGCTCGCGCTGTTCATCGGCTGGATCATTTATTTTTTCTACGCCGTGAACCGTTTTCGCGCCTCGCGCAACCCGAAGGCCGATTACATCGGCGTCACCAGCCACGCTTCAAATTACGCCGAACTCGCCGTGGTCGTGGCCGAGGCCGTGCTGCTGATTTTCATCGCCGTGCCGCTGTGGGCGAAAGCCGTGGACAAATTTCCGGCGGCAAAAGATTCCACCGTCATCCAGCTCGTCGCGCAGCAATTTGCATGGAACGCCCGCTACGCCGGCCCGGACGGAATTTTCGGCAAACAGGACATGAAGTTCGTCACCACTGACAATGTATTCGGCGTTGACCCGGCGGATCCGAACGGCAAGGACGACATCCAGGTGCTGAACGAAATTCACGTTCCCGTCAACAAGCCCGTCATCGTGTATTGCAGTTCGAAGGACGTGATTCACTCGCTGAAAATCATCGCCATGCGCGTCTGCCAGGACTGCATTCCCGGCCTGCGGATTCCCTGCTGGTTCGTGCCGGTGCAAGTTGGCCGCTACCAGATCAACTGCGCGCAACTCTGCGGCAACGGCCACGCCGCCATGACCGGCGGTTTTCTTGTTGTGCAAACCCAGGAAGATTACGACAAATGGCTGAAGTCAAAATCCGGCGCGGCCACGAGTTTTGAATAAATTTTTCGCGCCGGCGCGCGCAACCCAATCGCGGGCATGGCTGAAACTCCCCAACAACTTCCGCGAACGCTCTGGCTCGGCGTCAGCCTGCTCTTCGGTCTGCTCGGCCTGACCTATCTGCTGTCGCTCGCGGAAATCAGCCGCGTCATCAAGCACGCGCCGCCCGTTCTCGGCCAGGTCGCGGACTTCACGCTGACGAATCAGGATGGAAAAATCACCATGCTCGCCGACTTGAGCAATCACGTCTGGGTCGCCGACATTATTTTCACACGTTGCGCTGGCCCGTGTCCGCGCATGACCGGCCAGATGAAATCGCTGCAAGACCTGTTGCCGCAAACCAGCAACGCGAAATTGGTGACGCTCACGACCGATCCTGATTTCGACACGCCTGAAATTTTGAAACGATACGGCGAACGCTTCAACGCGGATTTCAACCGCTGGACATTTTTGACCGGAACAAAAGCGGAAATCGCCGCGCTCGCCAGCGGCAGTTTGAAATTAAGCGCCGTGCCCGTGAAACTCGAAGACCAGAAAAGCGTCGCCGACCTGTTCATCCACACCACGATTTTTGTCATCGTGGACAAACGCGCGCAACTGCGCGGCATTTTTGAAACCGGCGGCGACGGCGTGGACTGGACGAACGGCGTCCAGCCAAAATTAATTGCCACCGTTCGCCAACTCGAACGCGAGCCATGAACATTCACGACTTGCCCGCCGTCAACGCCAGCCTCAACGGTTTGAGCGCAATTTTCCTGGCCGCCGGATTTGTTTTCATCAAGCGCGGAAATAAAATCGCGCACCGCAACTGCATGATTTCGGCATTCGCCACCTCGATTATTTTTTTGACGTGTTACCTTATTTATCACGGTTATCTCGCCATCGTTTTGCATCAAGGCCCGACGCGATTTTTAGAACCGCAATGGTTTCGTCCGATTTACCTGATAATTCTTTTGACGCATACAATTTTGGCTGTCGTTATTGTGCCGCTGATTTTAGTCACCCTTAATCGCGCGCGATTGCAACGCTTCGACCTTCACAAAAAAATCGCTCGCTGGACGTGGCCGCTGTGGATGTATGTTTCCGTGACCGGCGTGATCGTTTATCTTTTGCTCTACCAGATTTTCCCGCAAAAGTGAAAACGGCGAACATTTCAATCCACGAAAGCCAGTTTCCCGAAAACGTCCGACGCGATTTGCTTGAATCGCTCCGCGCGCGAAAAATAAACCACAAGTTTCATTACGACAGCGTCAAGCAGACGCAACAATGGCTTGCGCTGCACCAAATCTATTCGCCCACGCGCAATGACGAAAACTGTCGCGCGATTTACGAGAACAGCTTTGAAGCCGCCGCCGCAAAAATAAAAACGAAAAGCGTGCACGTCATCGGCCTCGGCTGCGGCGGCGGGCAAAAGGACACGCGGCTGTTGAAATTGTTGAACGCTCGCGGCAGGGAAATTTTCTACACGCCGTGCGACGTCAGCACGGCAATGGTTTTGACCGCGCGCCAGACCGCGCTCGCGGTTTTGCCGGGGGAAAACTGTTTTCCATTTGTCTGTGATTTGGCAACGGCGAAAAATTTGCCCGACGCTTTTGCGAAGCAAAATTCGCCGGATGCCGCACGACTCATTACATTTTTTGGAATGATTCCAAATTTTGAACCGCAAATCATTTTGCCGGAACTCACTTCATTAGTTCGCCCAAGGGATTTTTTGTTGTTTAGCGCCAACCTTGCGCCCGGAAAAAATTACGCCACTGGCGTGAAAAAAGTTCTGCCGCAATATGACAATCCGCCAACGCGCGGCTGGCTGATGACCTTTCTGCTCGACCTTGGCGTCGGAAAAAACGACGGCAAACTGAAATTCACAATTGAAACCGGAGACTTTGGCTTGAAACGGATTGTCGCGCGATTCCATTTCACCCGCGCGCGCCGGATTGAAATCGAAGACAGGAGATTTGATTTTGCCGCTGGCGAATCCATCCGGCTTTTCTTTTCATATCGCTACACGCCCGAACGCGTTCGACGGCAGCTTGGCCGGAACGGTTTGGAAATTCTCGGCCAGTGGATCACGCAATCCGAAGAGGAAGGCGTTTTTCTTTGCCGCAAAAAATAATTTCGTTGAACGCAATTTGAGATAGTCCGTCAAACTTTTATGTTTAACAATTGGTTCAAACGCATCGGCTGGTTTTATTTCCCGGTTTCCGTTCCCGGCGCAATTATTTTCCTGGCGGTTGCTGTTTTTTGCGCCACCGTTTTTCTGGCGGTGGATCGCCATTCACATTCCGTCAGCGACACGCTTTACGGGATTTTCCCATTTTTCGCCTGCTCCTTTCTGCTGCTCGACTGGATTGGCGGCAAAACGAGCGGAAAATAAACCGCGTCAAAAAGTTTTCATCGTGTCCAGCACAGCCTTGATGCGCGGGACTTCGTGCGTGCGAAACAGATCGGCTTTTCCCAGCGCGGCCAGCACGGCGAAAAACGGCTCGGCACAGCGCACTTCATCTCCGAAATATTCAAACGCATGCGGCAGCGCGTGGCAAATCGGAAAGCCCAGCGTCCGCAAACGAAACGTGTTCAAGAAAACATTCATCTGATGCCGCACGCGCACCGCGCTGTCCTGCAAATTGCGGTAATAAAAGCCGAGGCCGGGATCGAGAAAGATTTTTTCGACACCACTGCGTTGCGCGGTTTCAATCTGGCGCGCAAAGAAATCTTGCATCATCGGAATCGGATCGGCGCTCAAATCAAAGTCGCCGACTGCTCGGACGTTTTTGCCCTGCACGAAACAGATGATGACGGCGGCATCATGGTCGGCGACCATTTTGAAGATTTCTTTTGAAGCCGCCGTCCCAGTCAGGTTCAAAATGTTCGCGCCGGCTTCGAGCGTCGCGCGCGTGACTTTGGGCGAATAGGTTTCGACGGAAACGAGAATTTTTTCCGCGCGCAGTTTTTTGATGACGGGAATTAATTTCGATTTTTGCGCGGCGGCGTCCGCGCGCGCGGCGTGCGCGAGCGTGGATTCCGCGCCCACGTCAATGATGTCCGCGCCTTGCGCCGCGAGAATTTTTCCGCGTTGAACTGCGGCTTCCGCCGACAGGCAAACGCTTTCGCGATACCACGAATCGGCGGACAGATTCACGACGCCCATGATCGCCGGCTGCGAGTTGAAGTTGAATTTTCTGCCGCCGATGGAAAATTCCTGCACGCGCGCGGACGCGGCGGCGCGATTTTTCTCCAATAGTTCAGAAAGTTGTCCGAGATTGAGCACGCGGATAAAATCGTAAATCAAAAACCGTGAATCGTAAATGGAAAGCGGCGTCAAAAGACGGACGCGAGCCTCATTAAATTTTGTCTCATTATGGACAAGCTTGAGATTCTATCCGCCCGCAACGATAAGAAGCAAAATTCAACCGCAGTCTTGGCAAAAAGCCGGGAGCGGGTATCCTGCTCAAAATTTGCGCTCCCATAGCTCAAATGGATAGAGCAGCGGATTTCTAATCCGCGTATCCCGGTTCGATTCCGGGTGGGAGCGCCACTCCTTTGTTTCGCCCGCCCGAAAGCAACCTCGAAAGATCCGGTGTCTGAAGAAACGGACCGCGATGGACAAAATGATTTGAAATTCGTTTTGGCGAGACCGTTGCACGCCGGTGTCTGCCTTCTTTCCATCAGGTGTATGGCTTCGTTCCATCCCGGTCTTCCAATTAAAAAAATTCTGATGGGCATGGAGCAGAAAAAAGAAAAATCCGCCAGGAATCAGCGTGTTTTTGAAAAAAACAATCCGGAAGTTTGCGGCTGGCACGGATTTTGCAAAGGACAGGGACATTCTGCAGTACAGATTCATGAAAAAGATTTTTGCCACCGTTTTTGCGGCGATGTTGTTTGAACAATTTGCCGGCCTTGAATTATTTGCCCAAAACCAAACTGGGATCACGAGTTCGCGATTGCAATGGCAATGGCCGTATTCCACCAACCACATCGTTTTCAACGTCCATGCGCAAACCAATTTTGCCGTGCCCTCCGGCGCGTGGCCGGTCATCGGCACGACGACCGCGACCAGTTTTTCAATCAGTGAAAACCTGCCCGCGCAATTTTTCTTCGTCCTTGCCAGCAACACGGTGACCGGCGCGGTGTCGCCCTGGCCATGAGCGAAAATTGATCAGCGGAGTTGAAAACACGGGCGCAAGCGGGTTGAAATTGTCCGGCAATCTCCTTTGCCATCGGAAGAAATCATGGCTCGGCTCCGTCCGCCCGTTCAAGCGTAACCAAAATGACGCAGCGTTTGATAAACCACGAGCGCCGCGACGTAGGCCAGGCCGCTCATGTAGGCGATTTGGAACAGCGGCCATTTCCAACTGTTCGTCTCGCGCCGGACGACGGCCTGGGTCGAAAGGCATTGCGCAGCCAGAATGTAAAACACAAGCAGGCTCAGGCAGGTCGCGGCGGTGAACACGGGCGAACCGTCTGTGCGTTTGGCCCGCCGCAACGTGTCGTAAAGCGATTTGTGATTGTTGTCGGCGGCGTCCTCGCCCACGCCGTAAACGATGGCGAGCGTGGACACGATGACCTCGCGCGCCGCGAATGAACTCACAATGCCGATGCCAATCTGCCAGTCGTAACCAAGCGGGCGGATGACCGGTTCGATGGCGTGGCCGATGTGACCGGCAAAGGAATTTTGCAGCGAATATTGCGCGGTCAGGCGATTTGCATCGGTGCGCAGTTCGTCGGCCTTCGCTTGTTCGCCGGATTTTTCCAGTTGCATGGCCTGTGTCTGCATGGCGACCGCCGTCGCGGGCGGGGACGATTTCGGATAATGCGACAGCGCCCACAAAACCAGCGAAATCGCGAGAATGACGGTGCCGGCCTGCTTCACGAAAATTTTCGCGCGGTCAAACGTGTGCAGCAATGCGGTGCGCAAACCGGGCAGGCGGTAGGGCGGCAGTTCAATCATCAGCGGCTTGCTGCCGCCGGGCAAAATGGTGTGCTTGAACAGCAGCGCGCAACCGAGCGCCGCGATGATGCCGATGGCATAGGCAGAAGTGAAAATCAGCGCAGCCTTGAGCGGCGAATTTGGAAAAATCAAGGCGGTGACCATCGCATAAACCGGGATGCGCGCGGAGCAGGTCATCAACGGCGTGATGAGAATCGTGACCAGCCGGTCGCGCGGATTTTCAATCACCCGCGCGGACATGATGGCGGGAATCGCGCAGGCGTGCGCGGAGAGCATCGGCACGAACGCCTTGCCCGGCAGGCCGAAACGCCGCATGATTTTGTCCATCACGAACGCGGCCCGTGACAGATAACCGGTGTCTTCCAGCAGCGACAACGCAAAAAATAAAATGCAAATCTGCGGCAGAAAAACCAGGATGCCGCCGACGCCGGCGATGACGCCGTTCACAAGCAGGCTTTGCAGATCGCCCGGCGGCAGCAGCGTGCTCACATGGCTTCCGACGGTCGCAAACAGGTGGTCAATCAGGTTCATCGGGATTTGCGCCGCCCAGAAAATGAGCGCAAAAATGAAAATCATGACGATCTGAAACACGATCACGCCGAAAACCGGGTGTGTGACGACATCATCAATTTTTTCCGTCCACGCCGACCGCCGCGCCAGTTCCGCGTCCATGACCTTGGTGGAAATTTGTTCCGTCCATTCGTAGCGCGCCTGAAACGTGCAGCCGGTGCAACTGCCGCACTCCGGCTTGCTGTGGGCGACGGATTCAGGCATCGCGCCGCCGACCAGCCGGGCAAGTTCGCGCTTCAATTCCGCCAGTCCCGTCCCGTTGCGGGCGGAAATCGGCATGACCACGCAGCCGAGTTCGGCGCGCAGTTTCGCCACGTCAATGCGGATGCCGTCGCGCTTGGCCATGTCCATCATGTTCAAGGCGACGATGACCGGGCAGTCCAGTTCCAGAAGCTGGCTGACGAGAAAAAGATTTCGTTCGAGGTTGGTCGCGTCCACGACCACGAGCGCGGCGTCGGGCGCGGGATGTTCCGCCAGCCGCCCGTGCAACACATCGCTTGCGAGTTTTTCATCAGGCGAGGTGCTGTCGAGGCTGTAAAGTCCGGGCAGGTCAACGACAACGATCTGCTGCCCGGCGAGGTGCAGCCGTCCGACTTTGCGTTCGACGGTGGTGCCGGCAAAGTTTGCGGTCTTGGCGCGCAAACCGGTGAGCGCATTGAACAAGGTGGTTTTGCCCGCGTTGGGATTCCCGACCAGCGCGAGCGTGAAGGCGTGGTGCCGGGGCGGGGCGGCCACTGGACTTTCCTGAATCACGTTCATGCGCAATTGTTTTCGCGCAGGGCGCAATGGCCCGGCTGGCAGATTTCCACCTGCACGTTCGCCGCGAGCGCGGCGGACAGCCCCAGTCGCGAGCCAAAAACTTTGAGAATAAGCGGGTCGCCCATCTTGACCAGTTCCACGCGACGGCCAAGACACACGCCGAGGGTCTTGAGACGCTGCATCTCCTCATCATCGGTAGCGATCTTGCGGACGACGGCGCAGACGCGCGGCGGAAGCAGGTCCAGCCGGACGAGCGCGGGCATGGTTTGATTGGTATTATTCACAATATTGAAAAATAAGCCGGCCGACCCGTAAGTCAATTGATGTGCGCGAATGGGTTGACGCAAACCGATGGAACTTATTTTTCATCCGGCTTTAACATAACAGGTGGCGACACCTTGGACTGCCGGTGGCTTGCGATTTTATGTCGGTGAATTGCGGTGCCACTGTGAAGTTCAGTTGAAAATGCGCCCGGCATCCGGCATTTTGTCGGCGTGCAAATTGCAAATTACCTCGCGTTGCTGCTGGCCGCCACGCTGCTGGCCGGTTGCAAAAAAACTGAAACCGTCGCCGCGCCGCCGTCCCTTGACGATCTTCTGCCCAAGCAGGCGCAGCCGAAACTGCCCACGATGAAAATTTATCTCGGCGCGGAAACCTTGGACGCCGAACTCGCGCTGACCGAAAAAGAGGAGATGACCGGCATGATGTTCCGCACCAACATCCAGGACACCGATTCGATGCTGTTTGTTTTGCCGTATCAGATGCGCGCATCGTTCTGGATGAAAAACTGCCCCGAATCCATTTCCGCCGCCTACATCAGCCCCGATGGCGTGATTCAGGAAATCCATCATCTGCAAATGAACGACACCAATCCGGTGCTTGCCGCAACGGACAACATCCAGTTTGTGCTTGAAACCAGCGACGGCTGGTTTGCGCGGCACAACGTGAACACCGGCATGGTCATCCGCACGGAAAAAGGTTCGCTGGCGGAGACCTTCTTGCAAGGGCGGTAAAAATTCGGACGCGCCACGCCGGTTTCCATTAAAACCCGGTTGCGCTGACATTGCGCCAATGACAATTGCCGCAATTTCAATTTGGTTGGCTTGAATTTTCCGTTCCAATCCCGTTGAAATGAATTACCCGCCGGTTTTGGCATCATTGATGCTTTTTTGCCGTTGAACAATGCAAAACGGTTGGTTTGACAGATTATGATACAAACGCATGTCAAAGATGAATGGCTTTACGATGTTTCGTGGAGTTGGAGCGATTCATTGGACACCCACGGCAGGGCTGGGGCGGCGGAAAAGTCGCAGTCGTTGACTCTCACGATGACTCATAATCCGACGCATGTCAGCCTGATCAGATCAATATCGGTCGCCCAGAAGCGGAAACATAAAATCAGCCAGCTTCGCAGCCAGTTCTGGCTGGAACTGTTCCATGATTTGCAGCGGAGATTGTTGAACCAGCAGAATGTTTTGTAATCCATCGCCGGATTGCACTCGACTTTCCGCGTCCGCCGCGTTTTCTTTCCGCGATGAAAATCCACTTCTTCGGCGCGGCGCGCACCACGACCGGCTCCATGTATCTCATTGAGATCAACGGCAAAAACCTGTTGCTCGAATGTGGATTGTTCCAGGGCCATCGCCAGGAATCGGAGGCGCTCAATAAAATTTTGCCGTTCGACACGAAACAGGTGGACGCCGTCGTCTTGAGCCATTCGCATCTGGATCACGCAGGCAAATTGCCGAGCTTGTGCAAAAATTATGACGGTCCGATCCATTGCACGTCCGCGACAAAAGATTTGTGCGGCATCATGCTGTTGGATTCGGCGCACATTCAGGAACAGGACGCAATTTTTGTCTCCAAAGTTCGCGCGCGAAAACATCAGCCGCCGGTCGAACCGCTTTACACGACGCCCGACGCGCAGAAATGCGTGCAGCAACTCGTCGCGCACGATTACGAAAAAACTTTTTCACCAGTTGCTGGCGTCAACGTCACGTTCCGCGACGCCGGACACATCCTCGGTTCGGCGCAGGTGATTTTGGACATTCAGGAAAACGGCAAAAAATTTCGCTGGCTGTTCACCGGCGACATCGGGCGTGGCGGCGATGAATTGTTGCGCGATCCGATTCCCGTCGAGAATGTGGATTATCTCCAGATCGAATCCACCTATGCCGGGCGCGTCCACGAAGACCGCCCGGACGCGGACGATTTGGTCAACAAATACGTCGGCGAAACGCTCGCGCAAAAAGGCAAAATTATCATCCCCGCGTTTTCCGTCGGGCGCACGCAGCAGATTGTTTATGTGCTGCACGAATTGATCTGCGCCGGCAAACTTCCGCGCATCCCGATGTTCGTGGACAGCCCGTTGAGCGTGAACGCGACGGCCATTTACAAAAAGCATCCCGAATGTCTGCGCCCGACGATTTACGACACGCTGTGCAACAACGAAGACCCGTTCGGCATGAACAACCTCACTTACATCGCGAGCGCCGAGGATTCCAAGCGGCTCAACGACCGGCACGAACCGATGATCATCATCAGCGCATCGGGCATGTGTGAAGGCGGACGCATCCGGCATCATCTGAAAAACAATCTCGGCGACGCGAAGAATCTGGTGCTATTCATCGGCTATTGCGCGGAAGGCACGCTCGGCAATCAAATCGTCGCGGGCAAAAATCCCGTGAACATTTTCGGCGAACCTTACAACGTCCGCGCGAAAATTGTTTCCCTCGACACCTATTCCGGCCACGCGGACAAAAATGAATTGAAGCGTTACGTCGAAAAACTTTCCGGCGACATCAAGAAAATCGTCTGCATCCACGGCGAAGAAACGCAATGCCTTGCGCACGCGGAAACCTTGCGCGCGATGAAACCGAAAGCCGAAGTCATCGTGCCGGCATACAAGCAGGTCGTGGAGATTTAACCTGAATTACCAAAACTTCCACCAAGATTTTTTACCGCGAGAAATTTTTGGAGAAGCTTTTTCCCAGTCTGAAATTTTCAAGGAATCCAAATCGAATCTAAATCTTTTTTCTTCGCCTCCATAATTTGAAATTGCAATCCACTCAAAACATTGCCTTCGATTTTCGAAATCGCGGATCCCATCCTTTGCAAGTTTCGGTCTGAACTGAATAAAATTTTACCTCCAAATTCAATTCAATGAAGTTGGAGTATAATCCGCGACAATCAACGATTGGTCGTTTTTGGTACGACTGAAGTTATTATCGCAACGCCGCTTTCGATTATATGTGTATTGATTTACAAGCTTACGTCTCTGTTGCATCATTATCGCGAATAAGCAAAACCACCCTCAGTAAACGCAAAAATCATGTCCGGCTCAGCAATTTGTGAAAACTCGTTCTGGCCGCCATGACCGCCAACACCAAATTTCCCAATCCATTCGTTGATACTATTTTTATCAGAAAATTTGACCCACAAAGTATTTCCTTTGTCTGAACCAAAAGACATTTCTTCAAAAGCGCCAGCAAGCGGCTTTTCAAAAATCGGAATTTCAGACAATTCAGCATGGTTCTTGATTCGTGTGTGATTTCACGATTCTGGGACTTTATTTCCATCTCACCGGTTTGTCGAGCCGGGTTTTTGCGCGCTTAATTTTGCATCGTCTCGGCTCGCGCCGCCGCGATAAACTGGAATCATGTTGTCGGAAAAACCGTGGCGGGCCGAGGCTGTGATGCAGTTGTGCGCGGCGCAAGTCGCCTGCCTGGGCATCGGCATCGTCGCCGTCAATGTCCTGCACAAACTCGGCGTCCACGGTTTCATTCACGATGAAAGTTTTGGCAACATCGTGGTCGGCACGCTTTGCTTTCAAGGCGCGGCGTGGCTGCTGATTTTATTTTTTTTGCGGCAACATCAGGTTGGCTGGCGCGAGGCGTTCGGTTTTCGCGGGCCAAGATTAAAAACCACATTGCTCACGGCGATTGGATTCATCGTCGTGGTTTTGCCAATCGTGCTGCTGCTGCAAGGCGCGTCCATCCACACGCTGGAAAAACTAGGCTGGCCGTCCGAAGACCAGGCCGCCGTGAAACTGGTGACGGACGCAAAATCTTGGTGGACGACCGTCTATCTTGGCGTGTTCGCGGTCGTAATCGCACCGGTCGCGGAGGAATTTATTTTTCGCGGGATGCTGTTTCCGTTCGTGAAGCAGCTCGGCTGGCCGAAACTCGCGTGGTTTGGCGTCAGTTTTTTGTTCGCGCTGATCCATCTGAACGCGCCGACGTTCGTGCCGCTGTTCGTGTTCGCACTGGCGCTGACGTGGCTTTACGAAAAAACGGACAACCTGCTCGCGCCCATCACCGCGCACGCGCTGTTCAACGCGACAAATCTCGCCGTGCTGCTCTGGCAAAACCGTCCCGCCCACGCATGAACGAATTTGAACTCATCGCCAAGCTGACGCGCGCACTGCCGACGAATGAATCGGTCGTGACCGGCGCGGGCGATGATTGCGCCGTGCTGGATTTGGGCGCGGCGGACAAATTGATTTTGTTCAAGACGGATGCAGTCGTTGAAGGATTCCATTTCACGCGCGAGACGCCGCCGGAAAAAATCGGACGCAAGGCGCTCGCCCGCTGCTTGAGCGACATCGCGGCGATGGCCGGAACGCCCACCGCCGCGCTCGTGACGATTGCGCTGCCGGAAAATTTTGACGCGGAATTTGTCGCAAAGATTTACGACGGAATGAATTCTCTCGCGTGCGAACACGGCGTCGCGATTGTAGGCGGCGAGACAACGACGAATCCTGAACGCGTCCTGATTTCGATTTCATTGCTCGGAACCGTCGCGCGCGGAAAACAAATTCTGCGCGGCGGCGCAAAGACTGGCGACGCGATTTTTGTGACGGGCGAACTCGGCGGTTCGTTCGCGGAAAAGCACCTGGAATTCGAGCCGCGTCTGGCCGAGGCGCGCTGGCTGGCGGAAAATTTTCCCGTCCACGCGATGATTGATTTGAGCGACGGACTGGCGGGTGATTTGCGTCATATTTTGAACGCGAGCAAAACCGGCGCGGAAATTTTGAAATCAGCGGTCCCTATTTCACGCGAAGTAAAAGCGATGGCAAAAAAAAGTCCTGTCGCGAAACCTGCATTTGTAGCCGCGCTGACGGACGGCGAGGATTTTGAATTGCTGTTCACGGTCGCCAGCAAGGACGCGGTGAAATTGCTGGACGCCTGGAAGAAAAAATTTCCGAAACTAAAATTAAGCTGCATCGGGAAAATCGTCGCGGGTGACGGTATTTTAGTCCGCGACAAAAGCGGCTCGCACAAACTCAACGCGCATGGCTACGTTCATTTCGCATAGTCCGGCGGAGACGGAAGCGCTCGGCGAAAAATTTGGCCGCGAGGCGCAACACGGATTTGTCTTCGCGCTGTCCGGCGATCTGGGTGCGGGCAAAACGCAACTGGTAAAAGGAATCGCGCGCGGGCTTGAAATTTCCGCGCGAGTTCATTCGCCGACTTTTACTTTGGTGAACGAATATGGCGGCGGGCGGCTGAAATTATTTCATCTGGATTTATACCGGCTGGAAACGACGGCGCAGATTTCGTCGGCGGCCGTGGAAGAATTTTTGCAGCCGGACGGGGTGGCGGTGATTGAATGGGCGGAGCGGATTTACGATTTGCGATTTGCGATTTGCGATTTGAAGAAGGTGCAAATTGAAATTTTAACCGAGTCGGAACGGAAGATTATTTATGACGACTTTTTATGATCATCCTTGCGCTTGAATTTTCGTCGTCGCAACGGAGCGTGGCGGTCGCGCGCGATGGGCGTGTGCTGTCCGAAACCTCCGAAGTCGGCGGGCGCGAGACGCATGCGTTTGGCATGATCGAAAAAGTTCTGGCGGCGGCAAAGATCGGGCGCGAAGAAGTCGAATGTCTTGCCGTCGGATTGGGGCCGGGTTCCTACACGGGCATCCGCGTGGCGATTTCCATCGCGCAGGGCTGGCAACTGGCGACGGGCGCGAAACTGCTCGGCATCGGCAGCGCGGAATGCCTGGCGGCGCAGGCGCAGGTGGAGAAAATTTTTGGGCGTGTGAACGTGGTGATTGACGCGCAGCGCGGCGAATTTTATCTGGCAACTTATGCTGTTTCTGCAAGCGAGCGGAAAGAAGCCGGGCCGTTGAAAATTGTGGCGTCCGCAGAAGTCGAGTCACGCGCGAAGGCCGGGGAAATTTTGATCGGCCCGGAGGCGACGCGGTGGTTTGGCCGCATGATTTTTCCAAGCGCCGTGACGCTGGCAAAACTGGCCGCGAATCGCGACGATTTCAGCGCAGGCGAAAAACTGGAGCCGGTTTATCTGCGGGAGACGAATTTTGTGAAGACGCCGCCGGGACGGGCGCGGATGTCTTGAATCTGGATTATGGACAGGTCTGTCAACTTTCGCGACACGGATTGCGGAGGTCGCAAGCTTTTCTGCCGGGGAGGGTCCGATGTGACGTTATGGTATGTGACGTGCTAGTTTTGAGAGGCGGTATGGTTTTATTTTTGAGTTTATGACGTTGCATTTGGCACGAGAAAACGGCCGGGCGGGGTGCGCTGGTTTTACGTTGATGGAGATCCTGATAGCGTTTCTCATTTTTGGGATGACCATCAGCGGGTTGATTTACGGCTATGTGCAGGCCAACCGCATGGCGGAATTGAGTTCGATGTCGCTGGCGGCACAGTCACTTGCCCAGCAGGGGTTGGAGCAGGCGCGCTCGGCGCAATGGGATTCGCAGCAGTGGCCGGTGACGAACGGGCCGGGAACGTCCGATGAGATAAAGCTGTTTGACAATGCCGGCGTCAACATTGACCAAGGGGGCATAACCTCGCAGGGCCATACTAATTATACTCAAACCGACACTTTGGACGTTCCGACAACCGGTGCTCCGATAAACATCATAAACTACATCACGGTCACGAATATTTATGTGAACAATGTGCCTCTGCGGCAAATCCGTTCGGATGTCGTGTGGACGTTTCCCTTGGACGGCACATTATGCACCAACACTGCGATCTCGCAACGCGCACCTGACGAATGAAATTTTTTCCCAACATCCCGCCCCATTCGCGCCGGACAGGCGTTTCCGCCTTCACGCTGGTGGAGGTGATGATTTCCCTCACGGTCTATCTGATCATTTTCATCGGCGTCATAATCGCCATCCAGATTTTTGCGCTGCGCGTCTACCAGCTCGCGGCGACCAAAATATCTGCCACGGCGTATGGCCGCAAGGCACTGAATCAAATCCGGGACGACATCCGGCAGGCGAAAACCTTGCGGGTGGGAAATGTTCCGACATCCGGGGATCCCACCCTCTTTTCACCCACGACTAATAACACGGCGGCGCAGGGCAATGCGCTGCAAATTTTTCAGACCACGAACGGCGCCCCGAGCGGGGTTCCTTATACGATTTACTATCTGGATCAGTCCCAGTCCATTACGGGCACCAATTAAATATTTGAAAGCGTATATGGTGAATTCCAGTGGCGTGGCCACGACCAATACCTTGGTCGGTTACATCACGAACACGATTGTTTTCTACGCCGAGGATTTCCAAGGCAACGTAGTAATGAATGATCCGAAGAACAACCAGGTTTATCGGATGGTCTTGCAATTCTACCAATGGGAATATCCGATCGGCTACATCGGCGGCGTTGGGTTCAATGCGTATGATTATTACCAGTTGCGGACGCGGGTCTGCCGGCGGGCGCTTGACTGAAAAATGAGGAGACAAATGAGGAGACTTATGCAAATCACATCCAGACCGGTTCGACGCGGCGGTTTTGCCCTGATCATCACGATGATATTTCTGGGCGTTGCCCTGCTTATCTTTGCGAGCATGATGTATTGGGTCTCCGGCAATGCCAAGATAACCGGGCGGAACAACCAATATAACATGAGTTCGAGCGCGGCCGAAGCCGCCGTTGAAAGGGTGCTGGCCCAGATGGATCGTGACTTCAATTCCCAAAGCCTCACGACCGCGGCCTACTACGCCACGCTGCCGGTTGACCAGACGGCCTGGCCCGTCAGCTACAACTACAGCGATCCCACGGGCGCGACCACGAATGCGATTTATGTCAATATGCCTACACCGTCAACCAACGCGGTGGCTTTGAACTCGCAATACGCGGGTTTGACTGGTTACGCACAATATTGCACCATCAGCGCCAAAGCCACGCCCAATCTCTCGACGGGAAGTTCTGTCTACAATGTGCCGGCCACCGTCACCGAGACGGTTGATTTTGCCTCCATCCCCATTTTTCAATTCGCCATTTTCTACAATATCAACCTGGAAATTGCCCCCGGCCAGGCCATGACCATCGCCGGCCCCGTGTTTTGCAACCAAGGCATCTGGGCGGGCGCGTCGGATACCACTTTTTCGTCAACAGTCACCGCCGTCGGAACGAACGTTAATACCTCGGCCGACGATCCATTTGCCCTCAATTATTCCAAGGACGGTGGACCGACCTTCACGGTGGCAGGTCAGCCGAGCGTTCAAGCCGATTCGCTGGTCATGCCAATTGGCACCAACAACGACCCCAATGCCGTTCATGCCATCATCCAGTTGCCGCCACCCGCCTTTGCCTTGGGGACTGCGGCGGGATATTCGACCAATGGCCAGACTTATCTGGCCAACGCCGCCGATCTCTACATCACCAATACCGCGAACGGTATTAACACCAACGCCCCCGCTGGCACCAATACCTTCGTCTATTTAAGCGATGGTTCACTAAAACCGGTGCCGCCCGATTATTACATCCTGAAGGGTCCCATCAACTTCGCCACTAACTGGGTTTACACCAACCTGAATTCTGGCGGTTCCATTGGAAGTTCTACCAACTATGCCGGGAATGTCCGGTTTGCCGGCTATTCGTTCCTCACGAATGTTCTCTTTTACGACTGGCGCGAAGGTTGGAACGGCGGAAGTGGAATCGGCGGGAAAGGCAAAGCCGTTCAAGCCGTCCAGTTTGACGTCGCCAAGTTCTACACTTGGGCGACCAATGGCGTCGCGACCAACGGAGGTGCCGCCTTTGACACGTCTGAAGAACTTCACAGCGGCCACCATATTGATTCTGTGTATATCTATAACGGCGTTGCCGCAAGCAGCACCGTCCTTCCGGCGGTGCGCGTTGCCAACGGAATAAAATTACCCATCTATGGCACGACAAAAAATGGTTTCACCCTTGTCACCCAGTTTCCATTGTATGTATTGGGCGATTACAACGCGAAGGATAACAGCGGTTATGCCACCAATCAATACGGCAGCCTTGCCGCCACGGCTTCATACCTCCCCGGCCGCGCTCATGGCTGACTCCGTCACCATCCTTTCCGACAGTTGGAATGACAGTGTTACCAATGCCAATCCCTCCCCCAGCAGCACCACGGTCAACGCCGCGATGCTTGAAGGCATCGTCCCGACAGATCCCACCATCAGCGGTGACTATAGCGGCGGTGTAGAAAACTTCTTGCGTTTGCTGGAGAACTGGGGAGGCACATTGACCTACAACGGCTCTATTGTCGTGATGTTCCCCAGCCAATATGCTACCAATCACTGGGTAGGTCCTGGTGGCAGCACTTCAGGCCCCCCCTATGCAAATTACTACAACGCGCCCACCCGTCACTGGTCTTTCGATCTGAATTTTACAAGGGGTCAAAGCTATCTGCCGCCGCTCACGCCGGAGACAAAGTCCCTCATCCGCGGACAATGGATGGCCCAGTGATTTTAATTGCCGACACGCAAAAAACTTTCTTCCGCTCTGGCCGTCCGCGCCCGTAGACTGCCCGCATGAAAGCCGCCGTCCTGCACGGGCAGGAAAAAATCCAGATTGAAGACCTCGCTCCGCCTGCGCTCCAGCCGGGCGAAGTCCGCCTCCGCATCGAGGCCGCGCTCACTTGCGGCACCGACCTGAAAGTGTTCAAGCGCGGCTACCACGCGAAGATGATTGTGCCGCCCGCCGTCTTCGGCCACGAACTGGCCGGCGTCATTTCAGAAATCGCCCTCACCCCGTCCCTCTCCCATCCGATGGGAGAGGGTGGCCGTAGGCCGGGTGAGGGTTGGTCGGCTGGCGACCGCGTGGTCGTCGCCAATTCCGCGCCGTGCGGCGAATGCTTCTTCTGCAAAAATAATCAGGAAAATCTCTGCGAAGATTTATTGTTTCTCAACGGCGCTTATGCGGAATCCATCGTCGTTCCCGCGCGGCTTGTCCAAAAAAATCTTTTGCGCCTCAAACCGGAAACCGATTTCCGCGACGCCGCGCTCACCGAACCGTTGGCGTGCGTCGCGCAAGGCGTGGAAGATTTGAAATTGCGCGCCGGGCAAAATGTTTTGGTTCTCGGCGCGGGGCCGATCGGACTGATGTTCGTTGCGCTCGCAAAAAATCTCGGCTGCCATGTCATCGTCGCCGGAAGACGTGCGAGCGGTTGGATGACGGCGAAAAATCTTGGGGCGGGTCACAGGTCATTGATATCGGCGACGGCGCGGATTTGGTTTCAAAAATCCGCGCGGCGACGGAAATGAAATTCGACGCGGTGATTGAAGCGGTTGGCCGTCCCGAGACCTGGGAAGCCGCCGTTCAACTTGTCCGCAAAGGCGGCGCGGTGAATTTTTTCGGCGGCTGCCCGACGGGAACAAAAGTCTCACTCGATGCGGAATTAATTCATTATTCCAATCTGACTTTGCTCGCCAGTTTTCATCACACACCGCGCACGATCCGTCGCGCGCTGGAATTCATTGAGGCGGGCGTGATCCGCGCGGCGGATTTTGTGGACGGCGAATGTCCGTTGAGCCAACTCCCGGAATTGTTCAAGTCAATGGCCGCCGGCAACCACGCCGTCAAGACGCTGATCCGCGTCCACGAATAATTTTTACGGCTTCAGGAAATTTTCCACGTCCGTCTGCATTTTCTGCAAGTCAGGCAGGTTGATATACATCATGTGTCCGGCGTCGAACTCGGCGTAGATGATGTTCGTGCGGTAATTCGCGTCGAGTGCCATGTGGTCGAGCGCATAATGCACCGTGTCAATCGGGCAGACCAGATCGCACCGCCCGCCCAGCACGAGGATTTTCATGTAGGGATTCTGGTTCATCGTGGACGCAAGCTTGTCGCCCGCGCTGGCGTAATTATTTTTCACACCGTAATTCCACGGCTGGACGCCGGCGATGATTTCGTAGGGCAGGTCGTCTTCAAATTTCAATTCGCTGCGGACGTAGTTGTTGATCGCCGCCGAAAACGGCCCATGCACTGCCGCGTCGGACGGGTCGAAATCAGGATATGGCGACGCGGCATCGTCGTCGCGCCCGGTGAGCCGCGCGTCGTAAGCGCCGAGAATCAAACCTTCGTCGTGCAGCAATTGTTTACGGAAAACTCCTTCGTCAATCCGCAGATTGTTGTCCTCGATGACCGACGGTTTCAAGCCCGTGAGCCGCGCGAGTTCAGCGGCGATTTTTTTATGTTCGTCGGCGGAGAGCGCATCGCCCTTTTGCAAGGCCGAGGCGTATTCGCCTTTCGCAAATTCGCGCGCCTCGGCGAGCGCCTTGGGCAGATCGTTTTGCAAATCGTCCGGCAATTTTTTGTGGAACTGCGCCGCCGCCGTGTAAGCGGGCAAAATCAACGGATATGGCAGGTCGTTGCCCGCGTTGTTCCAAATGGTCGCAAAATCGAGGACGCCGGAGACGAGGATCAATCCGTTCAAATACATTCCGTAGCGCGAACGCAAATGGTCGGCGAGGCCGGCGGCGCGGAAGACGCCGTAGCTTTCGCCGCACAAAAATTTTGGCGAGAGCCAGCGCTCGTGCCGCGTCGTCCAGAGCCGGATGAATTCGCCGACAGAATCCAGATCGGCCGAGTCGCCAAAAAACGTGTCGGCTTTTTCATCCTTCGCCGCGCGGCTGAAACCCGTGGCGACCGGGTCAATGAAAACCAGATCGCTGTTGTCCAGAATCGAATAGTCATTGTCCACCAGTCCAAACGGCGGCGGCGGCAGCGTCCCGTCGGGATTCATCTTCACGCGGCGCGGGCCGAGCGCGCCGAGGTGCAGCCAGACGGACGACGAGCCGGGTCCGCCGTTGAAACAAAACGTGACGGGCCGCGTGGACGCGTTCGTCTCGCCGAGCCGCGTGTAGGCGATGTAGAAAACGGATGCGCGCGTCGCACCATCGTCTTTGAGGATCGGCAGCATTCCTGTCTCGGCCACATATTTCACGCGCTGCCCGGCGATGGTGACGGTGTTGGTCGTGAAGACCGGCTTGTGCGTCGCGTCGGGAATCGTCGCCGCGTCATTTTTCGCGGGCGGCGCGTTGGTGGCGGGCGAATTGGTCGGCGCAACATCCGCCGCGCGCGCGCCGACGGCGGCCACCAGCAAAATCCAGATAAGTTTTTTCATGTTCGTTTCGGGGATTAAATTATCAAATCGCCGCCGCAATTGCATCGCCCATTTCGCGCGTGCCGATTTTGCGCGCGCCGGTTTCATTCGCGCTGAAAATGTCGCCGGTGCGGTTACCGGCTTCAATCGCACGCTGCACGGCGCTTTCAATCGCCGCCGCCGCGTCGTGCAGTTCAAAACTGTAACGCAGCATCATCGCTGCGGATAAAATTTGCGCAATGGGATTTGCCAGGTTTTTCCCAGCGATGTCCGGTGCGGTGCCACCCGCCGGCTCATAAAATCCAAAAATCTTTTCGCCGTTACTCGCACCCAAACTCGCGCTGGGCAGCATTCCCAGCGAACCGCCCAACGCCGCCGCCTCGTCGCTCAAAATATCACCGAACATATTTTCGCAAAGCATCACGTCAAATTGCGTCGGCTTCAAAACCAATTGCATCGCCGCGTTGTCCACGAACATATGTTCGAGTAACACTTTTGGAAAATCTCGATTAACCCGTGTCACTACTTCTCGCCAAAGCACGCCATTCTCCAACACATTGGCCTTGTCAATACTCGTAACTTTGCGGCGGCGGGCCATGGCAGCAATGAAAGCGGTGCGAGCGATGCGTTCAATTTCCGGCGTGGTATAAACCATCGTGTCAATCGCGCGGAAATTTCCGCCGCCAAGATCTTCCGTTTTTTTCGGCTGGCCGAAATACATCCCGCCGGTCAATTCGCGGACGACCAAAATATCAATCCCATCGCCCTGCCGTTCCTTCGCCAGCGGACACGCGTGCGAAAGGATTTTTGGCAATTTTACCGGGCGCAAGTTGGCGAACAATCCAAATTCCTTTCGTAGTCGCAACAGCGCGGCGCGTTCAGGCCGTTCTTCTTTCGGAATTGTCGGATCACGGTCGGGCAGGCCGACGGATCCGAACAAAATCGAGTCGGATTTTTTGCAGAGCGCGAGCGTCGCATCCGGCAGCGCTTTTCCTGCGGCGTCAATTCCCGCCCAACCGACGGGCGCTTCGGTGATTTCCAGCTTGAAGCCGAATTTCTTTTCCGTCGCGCGTAAAACCTTGACGGCTTCGCGCATGACTTCCGGGCCGATGCCGTCGCCCGCGAGCGCCGCTATGTTGTAAGTTTTCATTAAAATGGAGCGGAGAGTTTATTTGAAGAGCGAGGCGGAAGAAAGAATGAAGAATTTACGATTTGCGATTTACGCTTTACGATGGGCCGGGTTAAACATAAGCACTTGTAAATCGCAAATCCAAAATCGCCAATGCCGCTGCCCTACAAAATCGCCACGCTGCTTTACTGCTTCAATGAGCGCGATGAAATCCTTTTGCTTGAACGCGCGCAGGAGCCGAATCGCGGCTTGTGGAGTCCGTGCGGCGGGAAATTGAAAATGGACATCGGCGAATCGCCTTACGCCTGCGCCTGCCGCGAGGCGCGCGAGGAAATCGGCTTGCAAATCTCGCCCGCCGATTTGCATCTGACCGGACTTGTCAGCGAACATGGCTACCAAAACCAAACGCACTGGCTGATGTTTCTGTTCGAGGTGAAGGTGAAATTGAAATCGCTCCCACCGGTCCACGCCGAAGGACGCTTTGAATTTTTCCCGCGCGAAAAGATTTTTGATTTGAAAATTCCGCAGACCGACCGCGAACAAATCTGGCCGTGGTTTTGGAAATTTCGCGACGGCTTTTTCGCCGCGCACTGCCATTGCCACGCCGACGGACGGAACGACTGGACGTTGGAGGAAACAAAATGAGCGAACCCATCATTGACCTGCACAGCGACGATTATTTCATGGGCGAGGCGCTGCGTCAGGCGGCGCAGGCTTTTGAGAAAGGCGAAGTGCCCGTCGGCGCGGTGGTCGTGCGCGAGGGGAAAATTATCGCACGCGCGTTCAATCAAGTGGAGGAACTCAAGGACGCCACCGCGCACGCGGAAATGCTCGCGCTCACGCAGGCGGAAAATGCCGTCGGCGACTGGCGGCTGACCGATTGCACGCTCTATGTGACCAAGGAACCGTGTCCGATGTGCGCCGGCGCGGTCGTCCACACGCGGCTGGCGCGCGTGGTTTTTGGCGCAAGCGATCCAAAAGGCGGCGCGGCGGGCAGCGCGCTGAACTTATTGCAATTCCCGACGCTCAACCACCGTTGCGAAATCACGCATAGCGTGCGCGAGTCGGAGTGTCGCGCGCTGCTGCAAAGTTTTTTTGCCGAACAGCGCGCGGCCAGGAAGAACACCGGCGAAGGCGCGTAACGATTGCGGTGCCGGCATTGTGCGCCATTTTTTGAACCGCTGGTCCGACCACCGACCATGAAGGCTTGAGGAAATAAAAAAGGCACCCTTGCGGGTGCCTTTGGGAGCCGGACTTAAAACGTTACCATGGGAAGTTGAGCGCTGGCTGGGGAACCTGATTAGTGCTGTTACACATATAGGAATTCAAACCGCCTTGGCTGGCCGACTGGACGCTGCCGTCAGCGATGCCGAGGTTGCCGGATTTCTGGTGGAAGTCACCCAAGGTCCAGGCGTAATTATTAGCCGCTGTTGTTTTGAGTAAGCGCTGCGAGGGTGATTTGCTTGTAAGCAGCCTGAGTGGGCGAACCTCCGGTAACAGTTTGGGTAAAACCATACGACGAACCACTCGCGCCAGCTGTGGTTTGGTTGCCGATGTTTTCGTCACCATCCAAAATTGCCTGCGGGTCGGTTTCCGTTGCGTCGCCATTGACGAAATAGCTGATCTTGCCGGCGGTACTCTGTTTGGCAACCGTTGCACCTCCAGTAGGGGCTCTAGTTCCCAGCAAGTCACTATACGAAAAGTTTGTGGGGGCTGTGGTATGGTAGTTGTCGGAGGTGCAATACAAAACTTTTTGGTTGCCAATTTCGTTGGACATGACCATGAACGGCATACCTGGATTGCCGGGGTTTCCGATAGTGGCATCCGGCGGCGTGTTGGCACCATGTGCGACATATTCGCTGGCACCGCCTGACGTGGAACTGACCGCCATGGGATATTTGTCATTATTGTCACCTTCCCAGACGCGGAAGGCCAAACCGACTTGCTTGAGGTTGTTGACGCAGTTGATTTTTTGAGCCCGGCGCTTGGCCGCCGCGAGCGCGGGCAGCAGCATGGCCGCGAGAATGGCGATGATGGCGATGACGACGAGCAGCTCGATGAGCGTGAACGCCGCTTTTTGCTTCAGGAATTTTTTCATAAGTTGACAGTTTTCGGTTTTTTTTGTTTTCGTCCGGGGACAGTGGGCGAACTCTACTTGAATCGCTTCAACTGTCAATCAGATTTCTGAAAATTTTCTAGCACTATCGGTGCCAACTGGATTTTTCGCCGAAATCCGAATGAAAACGCAAAAAAGTTTTTCGCGCCCAACCAAATCGCGTGAAAATTTTACGCGGCGCGCGTGAGCTTCACGCAATGGCGGAAAAGCTGTTCGCAAAAAAAACGACGCGCCGTAACTCTTCAATTTTCAATTCTGAAAAATTTCGTTAATTCTGTCTCCAATTTCCACGCGCCTTCGTGATTGATTTCTCGGCGCAATTGGCAAACACTAACCGGCTCAAATTATGGCCGAGCCAAAAGAAAATCCGCTCATGGAAAAAATCGTGTCGCTGTGCAAGCGGCGCGGCTTCATTTTTCAGTCCTCCGAGATTTACGGCGGCATCAACGGCTTTTGGGACTACGGCCCGCTCGGCGCGGAACTCAAGCGCAACGTCAAGGAACTCTGGTGGCACGCCATGACCCGCCAGCGCGACGACGTGGCCGGCCTCGAAGCGACCATCATCATGTCGCCGCAAATCTGGAAAGCCAGCGGCCATGTGGACACGTTTGCGGATTTGATGTGTCGAATGTCCTATCACAAAGAAACGATTTCGGGCCGATCAAATCGACAAGCTCTCTGGCAAAGTAATTCATTTTGCCGGAGCGGTTGATTTCGAAAGTTTTTCAAACGCAACAGATGAACCCAAGTTGGTGGAGCGCTTACGAAAACAAGGCAAAGAAGATTTAATGCCTCATGTCCATAGTTTCTTTGAAGGCGCAAAAATACAACTGGATCCAAATTCTCACGACGGATGCATTTCGATTCTTGGTGAAAGTATCGAAACAAAACGACAGAAATTCCGCGATATGGTTTCGAGAGGCTGGATTTTTGTGAAAGCTCACCACACTACGGGCTTTTCTGTTTTGCTTTTGCCGAAGAAGGAGCATGGTTATGCAGTCAGACTCGCCAAGGAGTATTTTCAAAAACATGGGATTGAAAATCCAGTTGTTATTGAGATAGGCAGTTCAACGGTGGAAGATTCTCAGTCTTTTAATCCAGAAAACGGCGCGCTTCTAACTGAACCTCGACCGTTTAACCTAATGTTCAAGTCTCATGCTGGTCCGATTGAGAGTGATGAGAACATTGTTTATTTGCGCCCCGAAACCGCGCAGGCGATTTTCGCGCAATTCAAAAATGTTTTGGAAACGTCGCGCCAGAAAGTCCCGTTCGGCATCGGGCAGATCGGCAAGGCGTTTCGCAACGAAGTCACGCCGCGCAATTTCACCTTTCGCTCGCGCGAGTTCGAGCAGATGGAACTGGAATTTTTCATCAAGCCGGACGAAGTCATCGAGGCGATTCACGGCAGCGTTTTCACGACCGACTTCCGAAACCGTCATCCAAGTCCAATCTCCCGAACCGAACTGGGGCTGGCAGGCGTGGCATCAATATTGGGTCGAGGAACGCGTGCGTTTTTACGAAGGCATCGGTCTTGTCGCGCGAGACGCTCGGTTTTCATCATCCAGACGCCAGCGGAACTCGCGCATTACGCCCGCGCCTGCACGGACATTTTGTTCAAGTTCCCGTTCAGCAAAAAAGATGAGCACGGCAACGTGGCCGGCGACGAACTGGAAGGCATCGCCGCGCGCAGTGATTTTGACTTGTCGCAGCACCAAAGATTTTCCGGCAAGCCGATGGGCGTGTTTGACGACGAACTGCGCGCCGCGTGGGCGAAGTTGCCGAAGGAAAAACAGGACGATTTGTGGAAGCGTTATTACGACCACCGCAAAAATTATCTGACGAAATCCGCCAAGCCGGATGAAACGCCGGAACAAATTCAGAACAGGCAACGGACGACGCGAACGGTCTGGCGAAAGGCCAATACATCCCGCACGTCATCGAGCCAAGCGCGGGCGTGGATCGTTTGATCCTCGCGCTCATCGCCAATGCGTATTCCGAAACCACCGAGACCGACGACGAAAGGCAAGAGCTGAGACGATTTACAAGATGAAATTTCATCCGCGCGTCGCGCCGTTCAAAGCGGGCATTTTTCCGTTGCTCAAAAACAAACCGGAACTCGTGAAGAAGGCGCAGGAAGTCCGCAATTTGCTGCGTCCGTGGATGAATGTTTTTTACGACGAGAGCGGTTCCATCGGCAAACGCTACGCGCGCCAGGACGAGGCCGGCACGCCGTTCTGCGTGACGATTGATTTCGACACACTGGGTGAAAAACCGGAGTTACTCGACACGGTGACGATTCGTTATCGCGACGACGGCAGACAAGAGCGTAAAAATATTTCTGAACTTCTGGAATTTTTGCTGCCTAAAATCCGCTGAAATATCAAGTGTTTTGCATGAGCTTCTTCAACGCCTCTATTTGGGCAGGCAACATTAAAGGTTTAAAAATCTGATCATAGATGTAAATTACCTGTTGTTATTTTTCATGATCTTCCGCTACGGGAAATTAACGATGCCGCCAATATAGCCATAGGAATCATCATAATAATCATATCCTGGAAATCCATAAAGCTGGACCTCCACCGGCTGGGAACTGTTCACCGTATGCGTACCGGGCGTCACTGGAACCTGTGCTCCATAGTAACCGCTGCTGCCAATCGCCACGAAATTGGTCGCCGCCACGGACATGCCATCCACCAAGATTGTTGATATCCCTGTTTGATTAACGATCAGATTCAAGTAGTTGGGATCAAAAAGATAGGAATCGCTGTAATACGAACTGTAAATGGTATAAGAGGTCAAATAGTGCCCCGCCGGCGGCAATAATATCTCACAAGGATCTCCCTCGCTGTCGATTATTTCATCATCGAGTTCATCCTCGTTTTCAAATTGGGCAACCTGAATGGGTTTGCTGCCCTGAAATTGCACCGGCCCGCCAAGGTTTGTCTCGCAAACCGCTCCCGCCGCAAGGTTCGTCACCAACACCACGCCATTGGTGGTTGTGATGGTCACTACCGTGTTGCTGTTCGCCGCGAGAACACGATAAAGATCCCCTCCTGTCCGATCAGCAAACCCCATGGCCAGCACATTGGTGCCCCAAGATGACACCGGCAGCTGCACCTGTTCCAGCGGATTTCCATCATCAGAGGAAAGCGGATATCCCATGTCTGTAAGATTGCTATCCGGTACCCGAGCCATGTTCGCCCCCGCGATGACGACAATGGGTTTATCCGAGGTGATCCGGGTTCCGGTCACATCATTCGTATAGTTGCTGCTGTTGATTTGGTATGTCCATCCCGGCTGCAGGGTTTTGGTATAAGTGCCGGAGTGTCCGGCAAGATGTGCTGTTGCCGAAGGTGTGATGGTGACCGTGGTGTTGCTCGCCGTTCCTACAATCGCAAGCTGGGAGTAGCAATTTGCAAGGCTGTCGGGCGGTATCATGGACGCACGGGACATCACACAGTAATTGGTTCCCAGCAGCGGTGTTGGATAACCCGTAAAGGCCGTGCTCGCCGAATCGTAGCCGTCGAATCCATAAACTGACACCGGCTGACTGGCCTTGATATGGATGCCATTGGTTGCAATCACGTCATAACTGGTGATCATCGCCGTATAAGGAATTGCGACGTTGGTCACCATCCCCGGAGTCACGGAGAAGGATTGGGTGAACGGGACTTGCACGCATGAACTTGTCGGCGCGGGAGTGGTAGCGCCCGAATATGCAGTCCAAGCGGCCCCATCAAGACTGAGGTCAAACGGATAATACAAATAATATAAAAAACTGTAATTATCGGTTCCACTATCATACTCAAAAAGATCCCACTCCCCGGCGAAATAACCGACTTGCAATGTGCCTTTCGCGTAAACAGTTTGATAAAATCCGTCAATTAGCTCCTGCCCCGTTGTGTTTGTCAGCGTATAAGTCCCGTTCACCGTGGCATCGCCACATCCTGTGACCGTCAAAACAGGTCCATTGACTATATGCCCAGAAATCGAAATAGTCCCTGTAGCTGGCACTGGGCTGGAGATATAAAGAAACAGATTGGGAGCACTGTTATAGATAAAATATGTATTGCCAAAGGCGAGCCAGAAGTCGGTGCCCGTGGAGTCATTTCCGCTGACTTGGTAGTGAAAGCCGATGTCCACCGTGCCGCTGTCCGGAGCCTGGTTGGTCAGGATGGTATAGTTCGCGAGGCCCGCCGCCGCCGCCGTCTGACTGCCACGGTTGATGAGCTGGCTGTTGGTCGGTTCATAATAGTTGCCCAGCGGCCCGGTCTGATAGGGAAAGCCATGAGCAAGCAGAACATAGTCGTTGGTATAAGTGGGCTGCATCCGGTTCTGACCATACAGATACGCATTATATCCACCGGTGTAGGTATAGGACACACTGTTGTTTACAATTGTTGCATGGTCAAACAGGTTGTCCTTGACCACCGCGTGCCAGGTCCCAAAGGGCAGCAAATCCAGGGTGCCGTAATAGAACAGGTTGTTGCACAAGACGGGAATGCTGCTGTCTTCCGGATAGAGCGAGAGATAGACCCGTTCAAAAAGATTGTTGGTCAGGTTGATCGTCGGGCCCAGAAAAGTAGACAGCCCGCCGCTATGGAATTGGCAATCCCGCAGGTTGGCGGGATAGGATTGGGCAACCAGCAAATGCAGGACATTGGGCGGACCGATCAGCGACCAGTCCGTGAAGCGGACATCAAACATCCCGCCAGCACCGCCGAGGTAATCGGTCAGGGAAGCAATCGTGGGAACTTGCCAGCCCTCACAGGAACTTTCTTGCACCGTATTGTAGGTGACAATGTGGTTCATGCTGGCGGCCGTGCCATAGCAAAGCAATTGAGCATTGGCGCCAATGCTCAAGCCGTAACTGTAATAACCATTGTCGACCCCAAAAATACCAACCACCGTTCCGGGGCTGACGGTGATCGTCGCGTTGGTCACGATCACGTCGCCCATGGCGTAATCCAGCGGGTCGTAATGATAGCCTAAATCCGGCTGGTCAACATCGCGCGGCACCTGCGGCGTGAGCGGCAGATTATCGGAAATCGTCGTGTTGGAATAGACCATCGGCGGCCAGGTGGTCTTCTGCCGCAAGGCGGCCAGCAACTGCGGACTGATGTTGGCCGTGCCGGTGTTGCGATAGGTGTTGTCCGCCAGATAATAATTGCCACCGCCAGCCGATTGATAAACCGGGCTGGTCGGGTATGGCAGGAAGGCCGTGGCATTGGTCACCAAATATCCGTAGGCACCCCAGCCCCAATCTGCCATCTCGCCGCAGGTGATCAGGCAATTGTTCAGCGTGACAATAGGCACCCAGCCCGACGGCCACCAATCCTGATAGCCGGTTGACTGCGCAAAAACCGAAAAACCGTCCGCCGTAACGTTCTCCGCGTTCAGTGCATTATCTTCCGTCCCGCCGAATACCACCGCATAGTCTTCCTGCGACCCGGAAAACAACACGTTCTCCAACGTCACATAACCCGCCAGAATCGCAATGTCCACGCTCGTAAACTGGCAGTTGGTAATGCCCAACGTCGAGTAGATCTGGCCGCCGATTTGATTCAATCCCAAGTTGCAATAGCTGAAACGCATATCGTGCAGCGTCAGGCCGTAAAGGATGTCCACCGACAAAAACGTATTCACATCACCAACACCCGGCGTGCCCGAACTTATGCCGCTGATCGTTTCCCCGACACTGTCGTCGTTGACCGACGTGAAGATCGCCGGCCGGTAGGGGCCGGTTTTGCAAGTGATGCCCCCGCTGTAGGTCACGTCAATCTGGCCGCTGTTATCCAGCTTGATGACTGTCCCGCCTTCAAAGGTGAGATTGCCGCTAAAATCACACTCCCCACTCACATAATATGTCGTGTCGCCCTGAAACGTATAATCAGATCCACCCGAATTGATCGTCACGTAATCCAGCACCACTCCCGCCGCCTGATCCGCGTCCGCCCTGGCCAGTTGCACCGCCTTATTCCCGGCTTGAACCCACCGCTGTGGCGTCAACAACCGCCGCGATGACACCTTATTTAACACCGACCGGGTTGAACTCAGGCTGGTCCCGGCGCTTTTTGCCGCCTGCGGCAATGTCTCCAATTGCGGTGCAACCTGTTCGTAGGCCAGTTCCTCCACCAAAAAGGTCCGCCCTTCCAGATGCTGCCAGCTTTTATACACCGGGATTTCGGGCCGCACCCCGTGGGCCGGATGCGCCAGCGAAAAGGCCTTCCCGCGCCCCATCTTCATCTGGCCAAAGCTCAACAGGTTGTCCTGCAATCCCCGCTTCGGGTCAGCCAATCCTTCCGTTGACGCCGGCTCCGGCGTGTTGAAAAATTCCGTCAACACCTGCAAACGCGCCGTCTTGGGATTCAGACCATACGCCTCGGGCGCGGGCGGTTGCTCCCGCAACACGATGTCCTGTTCAAATCCGCTCTTGCGATAGGTGTAGCGCAAATCCGCCTTCAGACCCGCGAAGGCGTCCGGGTAGATCACCTGGTTGGAGCCCGCCAATTCTCCCGCCGAGTTGGTCAGCATCGCGATCAACACCGTTTGCGACCCGTCATCATAGCTCAAACCCATCGGCCGGCTTTCCATCCGTTTCCCATCCGGCGTCACCAGTTCAATCTCGCCATTGTAAATGTCCCCGGGAAAATAAGCCTGATGCGGGCCATGGGTCGCCGCCGCGCTGCCATCAGGCTGTATGTCTATCTCCTCCTTCGTTGCCACCCATTGCCCGTATTGCTGGTAATTCAGACCCGTCGCCAGTTCCGTGTATTGATGCGTATGCGCAACCTGTTTCCCCGAAGCCAGCGTCTCATAACTGGTCTTCTGCCAGATCTGATAATCGCCGCCGCGCTCGGTGATCTGATACCCGGCGTTTTGATTCGCCCACGGGGAAATTGAGCCCGTCCTTGGATTAAGGACGGGTTGCGACTGCGTTAAACCAACCGACAAACATGAAACCGCAAGAATGGCCATTTGTCTTTTCATAGAAGTTAATTGACGGGGTTGACTTCGATTAACGGAACTTGGGTTCAACCGGACTCTAGCAGCAGCCCAACCATCTGGCATCCCTCTTTTTGGGGGTGCGCAAATACCAAAAACCAATGCTCACGGCTTAAAAAACTTTCAGAAAGCAAAATGATACAATACCTGAATCACCACCAGCTTGACCTGGCGCATTAAGTCTGATGTAACTGATAGCGCAGTTTTGCGCGCTTATCTTGACGGGTATGCAACCAAAATTATTTTTAATGAAAAAAATACAAATTTAGCCTGATGTCCGACACAAAAATCATTCCGCAAGCGAAGAGACGCGCGCCGACGTTGTATGTCATTATCACCGGCAAACTGATCAAGGGCACGCTGGCGCTGGCGCTGGCGTTCGGGGTTTTGAAACTGGCCGGACAGGACTTGTCAGATTTGTTCGACCGACTGGTGGTGTGGGTGCATCTGGATCCTGAAAGTCGTTTTTGTTCGGAAGTCGGCGACCGGCTGGATCAAATCACCCCGGCCAACGTGCGCTGGGTCGCCGTCGTCACGTTTGTTTACAGCCTGATTTCGTTCGTCGAAGGGATCGGGCTGATGTATCGCGCGCCGTGGGCCGGCTGGCTGGCAATCGGCGAATCGGCCTTTTTCATCCCGATTGAATTGCGCGAACTGGTGCGGCATCCGCACTGGTATATTTTTGGCGTGCTGGCCTTCAACGTGCTAATCGTCTGGTATCTTTACGCGAACCGAAGCTGGCTTTTCCGGCATCATCACGATTGATGCCCCGACACGCAATTTTTACTTGCGCGCCCGCCGATAAACGCTTAAATAAAGGGCAGCATTATGAATTGCCCGCTGCGGCAATCTGCTTGATGATAAAAATTAAAGTCATGTCACAACCAACGAGGGTGTCTTGAGCCGCCCTTTCTCCCCACGCAATTCCTCGCCTGCTTCGTTCGTCCGGGTCAACGGTAAAATCCGCGCCCGCGAAGTCCGCGTCATCGGGGTGGACGGACACCAGCACGGCGTCATCCCGCTCACCGATGCCATCAACCTCGCGCGACAGCACGGAGTTGACCTCGTGGAAATCGCCGCGACCGCCGTGCCGCCCGTGTGCCGCCTCGTGGATTTTGGGAAATACCGCTACGAAATGGCGAAGAAGGAAAAGGAATCCAAAAAGCACCAGCACGCCTCCATCGTCAAGGAAGTGCAATTAAGCCCGCGCATTGACCCGCACGACCTCGGCATCAAACTGACGCACGCGATAGATTTTCTTTGCGAGGACATGAAGGTGAAGATCGCGCTGAAATTTCGTGGACGTGAAATGGCGCACACGGAGGTCGGCTTCGAGGTCATCAACAAATTTCTCGCCGACATCGCGCCCTACGGCCATCCCGATTTTCCGCCCAAACTCATCGGGCGTGGCATCAACGTGATGATCAGCCCGCTCCCGCGCAACAAACGCGCCAAGAATCCGAACCAGGCCGAAGACAAACCTGCGCCGGTTTCAAAAAAAGAGACGCCTGATGGCGTGACGCCGAAAGCCAAAGTTCCCGTCGCAAGCGAGCCACAGTCAAATGGACTCAACGACGCGTTCGCAAAACTCGAAGTCAAGTAGCCGTCTGCGCCTCCCAGCCGCGCACCAATTCCGGAAACCGGCAATGCTCACAGACCGCGTTCGAGTGCTCGCAAAAATCCCGGACGATCTGCATCAAACCTTGTTGCGTGGCCGCCGTTTTCAGAAGACGCGCGTTTGAACCCCCGAGCAAACGCTGCCGCGCCAGTTTCAAAACCGAATTGTCCTCCGCCGCCGGCCACGCGAAAAATCTCCGCTCAATTTCGTTTTGAATTTTTTTATTGCCGCCTTCGCGCGAGCGGATCCACAGCCACGGCAAAACCACGTTCACCGCCAGATCTGTTACGCGGGCGTCGCCGAGCAGCGGCTGCGGCTTTTTCATGCGTGCCGATTTGAACGTCCAGTGCCACGACCAGAATTCATCGCGTTCAATTTGAAAAATTTCGAGCAGCGAGCCTGAAAGTTTTTTGTCCGAAATCTCCGCCGCACTCCAGTTTTCAATTTTTGAAATAAAATTTTTGTCGGCAAGCCAATGCGACGCGAGCGCGAGGCGCCGTTGCGGATGATTCGCCGGACGCAGGCCGTGAAATTTCCAGACAGCGCGCGGCAAAATGCAATTCTCAAATTCATCGCGCTCGCGCCACCAGAAATCCCACGCACGCCGCAGATAAGTGTCCGAATTTTTTTGCGCCCGCGTCAATTCACCCGGCAAAAGCCCGCTGACGCCGAGCAGCCGCGCTTGAAATTCAAAAGCTGAATTTGCGCCGCGCGCCCAACGGGATTTGGTTTCCGCGAGATTTTGCATCGGCCAGACGTTATGCTTGTAGCCAAGCGCGCGAAAAAGATTTTCCCACAAAGTTTGTTCCCAGCCGGAATTTTTTGCGCGGGTCAGAATCGCCGCCGCTTTATTTTCAAACCGGACGCGCGCGGCCTGTCTTAAAAGTTCGGTCAATCTTGTTTCGTCCAATTCGCGCAGCGGCGCACAACATTTGCCGCGCAAATTTTCCGGGAGCGAGCGCAGCGGTTCATTTTCGAGCTGCAAACTCAATTCCGCCAGCGGCGCGTCGAGAACATTTTTCAAAGACAAAACCGCCGGAACACTTTCATTTGAAGTCGGCCTGGCTTCGTCCCAAACGACATGAAGCAGAACATTTTGAAAATTTTTATTATTGCCGTGGCCGTGCGCGCGCCAACCGCTCGAACGCAGATCAATTTCCACGTCGCCGGAGCGCGGAGCGTCATCGCCGATTTGCAGAACGGCGTTGCAAAAATCCGGCCCGCCCTCGACGCTGGCGAATCCGGGGTGAAAAATGCGCACAATTTTACCATCGGCGGTTTTAAGCTGGTCGCGGCGCAATCGTTGGTGCTGCCAGACCGCTTGTAGCAGGCGCTCCGACGGCAAACCGTTTTCATCGTGCAAAACATCGGCCGCGAGGAATTGCATGCGCCAGGCGGCATAAAGATTTTCAGTTGGCGAAAACACTTTCCGAATTTTTTGCGCCTGCGGTCCGTCAAAGTCAAGCCGCCGGATAAAATTTTGAACGCATCGAACGGCGAAATTGACTGTTTATAAAAGTGCGCCGGAATTTTTGTTGGCTGTCGGCGGCATTTTTCGGTTAAACTCTGCGCCAAGTTTTGATGAGCGAGAACGCGATGATTGAAGTGACGGATTTGACGAAACGCTACGCGGGCCGGACCGCCGTGGCGGGCATTTCGTTCACGGTCGCGCGCGGCGAAATCGTCGGCCTGCTCGGCCCAAACGGTGCGGGCAAAAGCACGACGATGCGGATTCTTTCCAGTTTTCTCCCGGCGACCAGCGGCACGGTGCGCGTGGCAGGCTTCGATGTTTTTTACGATTCGGTCGAGGTTCGCCGCCGGATCGGTTTCATGCCGGAAAATAATCCGCTTTATCCCGAAATGCGCGTGCGCGAGTATCTGAAATTTCGAGCGCGGCTGAAAGGCCTCGGCTGGAAAAAATCGCGCGAGCGCGTGACGACGGTGATGGAGCAATGCGGTTTGACGGACGTGGGCCGCCGCATCATCGGCCAGCTTTCCAAAGGTTACAAACAGCGCGTGGGTCTCGCGGACGCGCTCGTGCATGAGCCGGATTTGATCATTTTGGACGAACCGACCATCGGGCTTGATCCAAATCAAATCCGTTCGGTGCGGCAATTGATCAAAAGCCTCGCGGAGAAACATACCGTTTTGATTTCGACGCATATTCTGCCGGAGGCGGAAATGATGTGCAGCCGGATGTTGATCATGTATGACGGAAAAATCCTCGCGGCGGACACGCCGGAAAATTTGCAGAAGCTGATGCAGGGCAGCAGCCAGATCGTCGCGGAAATTGACGCGCCGGCGGATGAATTGCGCGGCGTTTGGGCGCAGATGCCGGGCATCGAGCAATTTGACGTGTCGGCGGGCGAGGGAAATTTTCAGCGGTGCATTTTGACGCCGCAAGACGGCTACGATTTGCGGCCGGCGATTTTCATGCTGGCGCGCGAGCGTGGCTGGGTGTTGCGCGAATTGACGCGCAGCCGCCATTCGCTGGAGGATATTTACGTCCAAGTCACGAAGCCGAATGAAGAGGAGGAAAACTGATGCGAATTTTTGCAACATTGCTGCGGCGGGAACTGGCGGCTTTTTTCCTTTCAATCACGGGCTATGTCATTATTGCCGCCGTGACGCTTTTGAGCGGCCTGGGTTTTGTGGTGTTGCTGGGATCTCTGGGCAACGATCCCTTCACCACGACGGTGACGGAAATGTTCTACAGCACTTTCTTTTTCTGGCTGATCCTGCTGCTCGCCACGCCGGTGATCACCATGCGGCTGTTCGCGCTGGAAAAAGCTTCCGGCACCTTTGAAACTTTGATGACGACGCCGGTGGGCGATTTGCAGGTGGTCGCGGCGAAATTCACGGCGGCGATCATTTTTTACATGGTGACGTGGCTGCCGACGCTGGCGTGCCTGTTCATCGTGCGGCATTTCACCAGCCAGTCGGGCGCGCTGGACGCGGGCACGGTGGGCGGGATGTATCTGGGGATTTTCCTCACGGGCTGCCTGTTCTTGTCGCTGGGCTGTTTTGCGTCGGCCATTTCGCAGAGCCAGATGGTGGCGGCGATGATCAGTTTCGTCCTGGGCGTGAGTTTGTTTGCGCTCGGCTATCTGGCGAAACAAATTCCCGTGACCGCGCAATGGCAGACGCAGGCGCTGTCTTATTTCGGCCTGTTCGACCAGATGAATGATTTCGCGCGCGGCGTGGTGGACACGCGCACGGTGGTTTTTTATGCGGGCGCCACGTTTTTCTTTTTGTTCCTGACCCTGCGCGTGGTGGAAAGCCGCCGCTGGAAATAAAATGGCCGCCAAATCCCAACCCAGTTTCTCGCCCCGCCGCCGCTGGAAAATCGGCTTCGACGTGGTCGTGCGCACGGCACTCGTGCTGGCGGTCGTCGTCATGGTGAATTGTCTCGGCGCGAAATTTTACAAGCGGTTTTATTTGAGTTCGCAGACGCAGGTGAAATTATCCGCACGCACGTTGAGCGTGGTGCATTCGATCACGAACCAGATTGCGGTGACGGTCTATTATGACAAGACCGACGACTGGTATCCGACCATCATCGCGTTGCTGAACGAATACCGCTCGGCGAACCCAAACATCTCCGTCAAGGCCGTGGACTATTTGCGCGACGCGGGCGAGGCGCAGAAAATCAAGGACCAATACAAATTAAGTTCGGCGAAGGACAAGGACCTCGTGATTTTTGATTGCGGCGGCCATGTGAAAATCGTCAATGGCGACGCCCTCGCGCAGGTCAAACTGGAACAGGTGCCCAATGCCACCGAACGCGAGTTCCGCCGCAAGCCGGTCGCGTTCAACGGCGAGATGATGTTCACCGCCATGCTGCTCGCGGTGGAAAACCCCAAGCCGCTCAAGGCGTATTTCCTGCAAGGCCACGGCGAACCGTCGCTGTCCGATTCCGGCGAGACGGATTACCAGAAATTCGGCGCGGTGCTGGCCGAAAATTACATCGCCACCGCGCCGCTGCAACTGCTCGGCGACAACGCGATCCCCGACGATTGCAACCTGCTCGTCATCGCCGGCCCGCGCACGGAATTTTCGGAAACCGAACTCCAGAAGATTGACCAATACCTCGCGCAAGGCGGACGGCTGTTCATGCTGTTCAATTATTTTTCCATCAAGCATCCGACCGGCCTCGAACCCATCCTTCAAAAATGGGGCGTCAACGTCATTCCCGACGTCGTGGTGGATCGGGGAAACACAACTTCCGGCCAGGATGTGATTGTTTACAACTTCAGTACGCATCCCGCCGTCAATCCGCTCACGCAGCTCGCACTGCAACTGGTTTTGCCCCGCCCGATCGTCCGGGTGGACTGGCAAAACCCGCCTGCTGATGCGCCGAAAGTGGACGAACTCGCCTTTTCCGGCCCGCAGTCAACGCTGATGGGCGATTCCACCGCCGCGCCGCGCAGTTACCCGGTCATGGCCGCCGTCGAACAAAAATCCGTTCCCGGCGTCGCCAATACGCGCGGCACCACACGCCTGATCGTGGTGGGCGATTCCTTTTTTCTCGGCAACCGCCAGATTGAATCCGTCGCCAACCGCGATTTCGTCGGTTACGCCGCGAACTGGCTGCTCGACCGCACGGTGCTGCTCGAGGGCATCGGGCCGCGGCCCGTCACGGAGTTCCGCCTGACAATGACGCGCTCCCAGCAGAAAAATGTCCGCTGGCTCCTGCTCGGCGCGCTGCCCGGCGGCGTGCTGGCGTTCGGCTGGCTGGTCTGGCTGGCGCGGAGAAAATAATGAACGCGAAAAACACATGGACATGGTTCGTCGTCGCGGCGGTGTTGTTCGCGTCCATCTTTCTTTTGGATCGCTACCTGCGGCCGCCGGCCGCTTTGACGCAGAACGTCCTGCCTGGTTTGCAGCCGTCGGCGGTGACAAGCATTCAGGTGATTCCCGCCGGCGCGTTCGAGATCCGCGCCGACCGCACCAACAACTTGTGGCTGCTGGAAAAACCCATTTCCTATCCGGCGCAACCCGCCGCGATCGAAGCGCTGCTTGATGCGTTGCAAAAGCTCACGCCCGCCACGCGCATCGGTGCCGGCGAACTTCGCGAACACCGCACGGCGTCGGCGGATTTTGGTTTTGATTCGCCGCAAACCTCGCTCGTGATCGAGGCGGGCGACCAGCACTGGCAACTACAGGTCGGCAACAAGACCGCGCCCGGCGACCAGGTTTTTTTGCGCGTCGTCGGCGTGGACGGCGCATTTGTGGCCGACGCCGACTGGCTCAAACTTATTCCGCGCTCGGCCAGTGAATGGCGCAGCACCGCGCTCGTGGCGGCGGATGGAACCGATTGCGATTCCATCGTGCTGACCAACGGCACAAAAATCATCGAGCTGCGGCGCGACGCGACAAACCGTCTCTGGCGCATGATCCGACCGCTACAGGCGCGCGCCGACAGCGACCGCATCACCGACGCGTTGCAACAATTGCAGGCCGCGCAAGCCGCGCAGTTCATCACGGATGACGCCAAAGCGGATTTGACCGCGTTCGGTTTGCAGCCCGCTGATCTGGATTTGTGGCTCAATCGCGGGACGAATTTTATCTCCGCCATCCACACCGGCAAAAGTGCGACGAATGATGCGACGCAAATTTACGCGAAACGCGAAGGCTGGGATGCGGTTGTGACGACCGCGAAGGAGCCGCTCGCGCCGTGGCGCGGCACGGTGAATGACTTCCGCGATCCGCATCTGCTCGAACTGGGCACGCCCGTCGCCGAAATCGAAGTGCGCGGGCAGAATGATTTCACCTTGCAGCAGCAGGGCACAAACGCCTGGAAAATCGCCGGTGAAAAATTTCCGGCAAACGCCGAGGGCGTCCAGTTGTTCATCAAGCTGCTGGCCGACATGCGCGTCGCTGAATTTGTCAAGGACGTCGTCACCGCGCCCGACTTGACCGCCTACGGACTCGCGGCGCCGACGTGCCGGATTATTCTGCGCTCGACGGCGGGCGACAGCAACGCTGTTATCGCGCAACTGGATTTCGCGGTGCAGACCAACGGCATTTTTGTCCATCGCGCCGACGAGGATTTTATTTATTCCATCACGCCGGAAGATTTTAACCGATTGCCGGAGGCGGGCTGGGAATTTCGCGACCGACAAATCTGGAATTTCGCCGAGACCAATGTCGCGCAAATCACGCTGCGCCAAAGCGGGAAAACCCGCGTGCTGGTTCGCAACGGGGCGAACAGGTGGTCGCTCGCCGCCGGTTCGCAGGGTATCATCAATCCGCCCGCACTTGAAGAAACCACGCACCGGCTGGGCGAGCTGGCCGCCACCGGCTGGGTCGGGCGCAACGTGACCCAACCGGAAAAATTCGGCTTGAACCCGGACAATCTGGAGATCACCGTCGAGCTCAAGAGCGGCGAAAAACTTTCCGTGGCTTTCGGCACGGAACTTTCGTCCGCGCACACCGCGCTGGCCGCCGTCACGCTCGACGGCGAGCGCTGGGCGTTTGTTTTTCCGCCGGTGCTTTACCAGTTCGTCTTGAGTTATCTCACCATTCCGGCGAACGTCCCGTGATATGCGTTCGGGTTTTTGGCGCAAATGCCGCGTGTGTTTCCGCTGGTGCCGCATCAGCGCGTGGCTGCTGCTGCTTGCCGCCGTGTGCGCCGTCTTGTGGTTCAACCGCATCGGCCTGCCGGATTTTCTGAAGACGCGGCTCGTCGCCACGCTGCACGAACGCGGAGTCGAACTGGAATTTTCCAGGATGCGGTTGCGCTTCGAGCGCGGCATCGTCGCGGAAAATGTCCGCATCGGCGGCGAACAAACCGCCGGCCCGGTGCTGACGCTCGCCGAAGTCCAGTTGCAACTCGATTACCGCGAATTGCTGCATCGGCAATTGCAGGTGGACGGACTGGTTTTGCGCCAGGGAAAACTTCTGTGGCCGGTCTCGCCGACAAACACGTTGAAACTCGACAACATCCAGACCGCCCTGCGCTTTCAGACCAACGACACCTGGTCGCTCGACAATTTTCAGGCGAATTTCTCCGGCGCAAAACTCATGCTGTCCGGCGAAATCGCCCACGCGCCGGAAATGCGCGAATGGGCGATTTTTCACGGCGGCGGCTCCGCCAACTTTCCGAACTGGCAGGCGCAAATGCAAAAAATTTCCGACACGCTCGACCGGATTCATTTCAACGGCACGCCATCGTTGAACCTGGTTGTTGAAGGCGACGCGCGAGACATCCATTCGTTTTCCATCCGGCTTATGGCCAGCGCGCCAGCCGCGCAGACGCCGTGGTTCCGCGCGCATGAAATTCAGTTCACGGCAAACCTGACTTTGCCTGCCGACGTGCCGGCGAATTTTGATCCGTCGTGGGGTTTTTGGACCAATGTGCAGCCGTATCAACTGCAATGGTCGGCCAGTGGCACGCAGTTGCAGTCGGAAAAACTCAACGCCGACTCGGTCGTGTGCGGCGGTTTTTGGCGCGCACCGGAACTGGTCGTCACCAATTTGTCCATTGAATTGGGTGGTGGAAAACTCGATGCTGCCGCAAAGTTAAATGTCGCCTCGCGCAAACTGGATTTCACCAATTCCTCGTGCTTCGACCTTCACGCGGTGGAAGCGTTGCTGACGGGAAAAACCGACGCGCGGCTCGCGGAATTTTCGTGGCCACAGCCGCCGTCGGTGCAATTCGACGGCTCGCTGATCTTGCCCGCGTGGACGAACGCGCAGCCGGACTGGAATGGCGAAGTGCGTCCGACCGTGCGGTTGAACGGCGAACTGGCTTTCAACAATGGCAAAGTGCTGGGCGCGCAGCTTGATTCGGCGCGCACGCATTTTTCCTATTTGGATCTGGTCTGGCAATTGCCCGATCTCGCGATTGCGCAGGCGAAAACGCGACTGGAGGTCGGCGGTTACGAGGATGACGCGACGAAAAAATATCGCTGGCACATTCGCGGCGCGCTCGACCCGGAGGCGGCGCGGCCATTTCTGACGGCGAGCAACGCGGCGCACGGTCTGGAAATCGTCAAATTGTCCGAGCCGCTGGCGCTGGATGTGGACGTGAGCGGACGTCTGTATGATTACGACAGCATCGCGGTGAACGGGCGCTTGACGGTGACAAATTTTACGGTGCGCGGCGAACGGTTTGGGGATGCGGCGACGATTTTGAATTACACGAACCGGGTGCTGGAATTTTTGCAGCCGTTGATGCACACGGGCGAACAGATGGCGACGGCGGACAGCGTGACTCTGGATTTCAACACGCGGATGATTTACTTCACAAATATTTTAAGCACCGCCGATCCACAGCCAGTGGCGCGCGCCATCGGGCCGAAGACCGGTAAAATAGTGGAGCCGTATCATTTTCTGCAACCGCCAACGGCGCGCGTGAACGGCCAGATTCCATTGGGCGACTTGCACGGCGGACACGAAATGGCGGCGGTGGACATGAGGTTTGACGTCATCAAAGGCGCGCCGTTCGAGTGGCTCAAGCTCAAGACGACCAACATCGTCGGAACCCTGCGCTGGCGCGGACAAACGCTGCTGTTGACGAATGCGGTGGCGGCGTTTTACGGCGGAACCGCAAATGGGTTTGCGGATTTTGACTTTCATGTGCCGCACGAGGGCGCGGATTATCACTATGAAGTGAACGTGACGAATGTGAACCTGCACCTGCTGGCTTTGGAGTTAAGCACGCCGACAAACCATCTCGAAGGGATTCTGGCCGGACAACTCGTCGTGACCAACGCCAGCACGGAGAACTGGCGGACGTTAAGCGGTCATGGGCGCGTGAACCTGCGCGACGGGTTGCTTTGGGACATCCCGATCGTCAGCATTTTGTCGCCGGTGTTGAACGCGGTTGCACCCGGCCTGGGCAACAGCCGCGCGACGGAGGCCTCGGCGCAATTTGTGATCACCAACGGCATGATTTTCAGCGACTCGCTGGAAATCCGTTCGACGATGACGCGGCTGGAATATTCCGGGACGATTGACCTGCAACAGAACGTGAACGCACACGTCACCGCGCAATTGTTGCGCGACACACCACTGGTCGGTTCGCTGGTCAGCACGGTTTTGTGGCCGGTGAGCAAGTTGTTTGAATACCACGTCACCGGCCCGCTGAAAGATCCGAAAAGCGAGCCGATTTTTGTGCTGCCGAAATTGCTGCTGATCCCGTTGCACCCGATCCGCACGCTGGAAGATATTATAATCCCCGGCGGCTCTACCACGAATCGTCCGCCGCCGGGAAATTGAAATATCAATTCAGTCCGGGGGCGGGATTGGGCTGGGTGTTGTCGTTGCTGTCGGACGGAACCGCATTCGCATCGGGCATCTGGCTTGGCGGTGCGTTGGTGGAAATTCCCGTGCCGTGTCTCTTGGCGGCTTTTGCGGCGGCTCGCGCGTCCTTGGCGGCCTCGGCTTGCTCGACTTTTTCCTCGGCCTGGATTTCTTTTTGCTCGTCTTTGTTGTCCTGGGCTTCGGCGTGGGCGATGCCCGGCAAACGCTCTTCTTCTTTTTTGGCCTGCAACGAAGCCAGTTCAGGTGTTTTCAAAACCGTCGGACGCATCAACACCAGCAATTCGTCGCGGGTTTTATTGCTGGTCTTCGCGCTGAACAAAACGCCGAGCAGCGGAATGTCTTGTAGGATGGGAACCCCGCTGCTGCTGTGATCCTTTTCCGAACGGATGGCTCCGCCGAGGATAATGCTGTCGCGATCCTTGACGGCGACTTCCGAAACCAGCGTTCGTTTGTCCGTGTTGGGCACATTGCCCACGCCGGCAATGGCGGTCGAGCCGTTGATGTCGTCAATTTCCTCGTTGATTTCCATGACGACGAGGCCGTCGGGATTGATGAACGGCGTGACGTCCAACTCCACGCCGACCGAGAGTTGCGAGAAGGACGACCCAATGCCCGTGGTGCCGCCATTGTAAGTGCTGGTCACATACGGCACGGTCTGGCCGACAAAGAACGACGCTTTCTGCGCCTGAAAAGTTTGTATGCGGGGCTTCTGAATGATGGTCGTCGAATTGTCGTTAGCCGCCGCCTGAACCGCCACGTCGTAGTCGGTGCCAAACAACTGGCCGAAATAACTTAACCCGCCGCTGGCAATGGCGTTGCCAAAGGAACTGGTGCCATTTGAGGACGTGTTGACAACATTATTGGAAAGAAACGCCAGAAATGACGGCCCATTATTGTAGCCGCCGCCGCCTTTGAAGACCGGCGAATTGATGGCGCTCGGATTTTGGACAGCTGAAACGCCCGTGCTGACTCCCTTGCCCAGCGACACCTCCATGATGACCGATTCAATGAGCACCTGCGAAAGCAGCACGTCCAGTTTGGCCACGATATTTGTGATCATGGCCATGTCCTGCCGCGTCGCAAAAACCAGCAGCGAATTGCTGCGGTCATCGGCGATGATTTTTGTCTGGCCGAAAATCTGGATTTGATCCGGCTGCCCGCCGCCGGCGGCGCGTTGAATGATGGACTGCAACCGTTGCTGGAAAGTCGTGCCGCCCGCGCCCGGCGTGCCATTGGCCGTTGTTCCAAAATTGCCAGTCTGGCTGCGCTGCTGGCCGCCATTCAAGCCGTTGCCGCCTTGATAACCGTTGCCACCGCCTTGCCCGCCACCGGAAGAACCGAAACCATTGACGGTGCCGCCGGTGGTGGGAGTGGACGAACTGCCGATGCGGACGTTGGCGCCGCTGCCGGTGCCGCCGAGGCTGTTCAAGGCGGTGGCAATATCATCCACCAGCGCATATTTGATCGGGATGACTTCGGAAATATA
This sequence comes from uncultured Verrucomicrobiae bacterium, assembly GCA_963738175.1. Classification (GTDB taxonomy): domain Bacteria; phylum Verrucomicrobiota; class Verrucomicrobiia; order Limisphaerales; family UBA11358; genus UBA11358. The sequence continues at coordinate 118,869 of CAVTVI010000018.1, read as the reverse complement.
TTCCGCCGGCACGGACACATCCACTTGATCAATCATTTCCAGCATGCGCTTCACGTTTTCCGCGTAGTCGCGGATAATCAGGATGCCGTTGCTGTCCAGCGGGACAATCGAGTTCAACTTGGCGAACGGCGTGAGTACCGGTACCATCTCGCTGGGCTTGACGTATTTCAACTGCACAATGTGCGTCACATAGGAACCCATTTGCGGCAGGCTGGCTGCATCGGCATTATTGAATGCCGCGCCCGCGCCGCCGGCATCTCCCGACGGCAGAACTTTCACAAATTTGTCGCCGATGTCGATAATGGCAACGCCGTTCATCGCGAGCACTGCCTGCAGCGCCTCGATCGCCTCGGTCTTGGTCAGGGGCGTTTCTGTTTTCAAAACAATCGTAGCGGCCGGCAACCCCGCGTGCAGCAGCGTGCGGCCGACCAGCTTCGCATACACCTCCAGCACTTGGCTCACGTCCACGCCTTGAAAATTAATGTTGCCCGCCGGGATCATTTCTTCCGGCGGCTGGGCACTGGATGAATTATCATCGGCGTTCGTGTCCGCCGGTGAGGCGGTGGATGCCGCCGCCGGAACTGCCGGCACCACGGGCGCGGCTGGCGGCGCGGGCAAAGCGGGCATCGGCGCCGGATTGGTGTTGGCGGGGCGGACACGGCTGGGTGTCTGGCGGATGGCCGGCTCTGTTTGCGCCCGGAGACCGGGGCCGATTAAAAATAGGATCAGGGCGAGCGTGGTCGTTTTCATTTTGCCTTTGCGGTTGCGGGTTTTAAATTGTCGGCGGTCGCATTTTTTTGATAGCTGGCGACAAGCTGGATGTTCGCGTTGAGATGTTGTTTCACACTGTCGGGCTGCAACTCCAGATCGCGCACGCGGATCATCGAGGCGCCGGAGCCGAGCTTGTAAAGAAAATCCACCAGCGACTTGTCATCGGCGAGAACCGTGATGTTCTGTACCTGCTCGATAAAAAATGCGTCGTCCGTGTGCGTTATCTGGCGCGAGTTGTTGACGATGCTCACGCCGCTCTGCGCCGATTGTGTCTGAATGGTGCGCAGCATATTGAGGCCCTGGTTTTCCAGCTCGACAAATTGGCCCTGGCTCTGCAAACCGTCCACCTGTTTCTGGTAAGTATCCGTCTGCGCGATGGCCGTCTGGTAAAGTTTCAATTTTTGGCGGGCCGCATCCAGGCGATTGCGCAGGTTGCCCCAGTCGGAAAAGTGCGGCCAGACAAACACATAATTCAACACGAGAAACACGATCACCAGAACGCCGATGGCCAGGCGGCGCTCCAACGGACGGAGTTGGGCAAAATATTTTTTCATTGCGTCTCCTCCGTGTGTCGCAGTTCAAGGCTGAAATTCCAGCTCGCCTGATTGCCGCTGTCACGGTAGTTCGGCTGCTGGTCGCCGCCTTCGAGATTAAACATCGGCTGGCCGTTCAACTGCGCGTTGCGTAACGCATCGAAAAACTCGGTGATCTGGGTGATTTGACCCGAGAACACCGTGCCATTGAGCGAGAGCCTGCGTCCGTCGCCAAAACTGAACCGCTGGAGGGAAATTCCGGCCGGCAATTTTTCCGCGACGAGTTTCCAGCAATCCAGCGCGGCGTATTTCAAATCCTGCCGTTCCTTGAGCACTTCGTAGCGCGCCTTGAGTTGAAGGGCGTTCGTATAGCTGCCGCTGATGGCCGAAACCTGCTGCTCGACTTTGCCCGTTTGGAAACCGAGCACGGTCGTCGCGCAAAAATAAACCGCCACGCAGGCCGCATAAAAAATTCCCGTGGCGAACAAGCCGTGCAGCCACAGCCGGTCAAAGAACTGCTCGCGGTAGCGCGCGGAAAATTCGGCGGGCAGCAGGGCCGCGTTGCTCGCATCCGCCGACGCCGCGCGCCGCACCGTATGCGCGGCCAGTTCCGGCAACGGCAGCGGTTGGGACGCTTGCACCGGATCGCCCAGACCGTCGCGCAAAAAAATCTCCCATTCACCGGCCAGCGCGCCGTCGGCGACCAGATGCCATTTCGGTTGCGCCGCGAGCCAGCCTTCGAGTTCGCCCGCCCAGGCCAGTTGCGCGAGCTGCTCCTTCAAACTTTTCGCGCGGTCGCCGCCGGTCGGCAGCACGACGTAGCTCAAGTTCCGCAGCGCGCCGCCAAACCACCACGCCACGAGCGCGGCGTTCTGGCCATTCAATAATGCAGGATAAATCCACGCACCGTCCTCGGTCGCGGTCGTCACCGCCAACTGGTCGAGCATCGGCGCCTCGAGCCGGTCGGCGAGATAACCCTGCGATTCCAGTTTGCCGAGAAATTCTTCCACCACCTTGCGCTCGACAATGACCACGATGATGGTCTGCAAAGTTTCCGCCGGCGACTGCGGCAAAATCTGGAGGGTCCAGACGATCTGCGTGACGGGAATCGGCGAAAGCTTTTCCAGTTGCAACTCCACCATCGCAAGCGTTTCACCGAAGCTGCTCTTGGGCAGTTCGATGACGCGCAGGAAAATCTTTTCCGGCGGCAGCCACGCGACGTTCAGCTTTGGCTGCCATAAGGACTTCCATGATTTCGCGACGTGTTTTGCCGGCAACGGCTGGCCGGGCGCGCTGCTCAATTCGCGGTTCAACGCGCCGCTCTTGGCGTCGAACTGCCAGAGGCGGTTCGCGTCGGGCGCGGTTTGCAGGATGTTGCAGGAATGCCAGCGGGCCATAGGTTAATTGCGAATTGCAAATTGCGAATTGCGAATTGGAACCGGCATGCCGTGCGTCCAACGGATTTGCAGAATTTGAAATTCGTAATTTGAAATTCGTAATTTCATTGGCGCGGAATAAACTGGGTGTGTTCGCCGCCGGCCAGCGATTCGAGATGTTCCTCCATTTGGGTCACGCGCAACACTTCTTCGATGGTCGTCTCGCCGGCTTTCACCTTGTTCCAGCCGTCGGTGCGGAGCGTGCGCATTCCGGCTTCCATCGCGCGCTGGGCGATGGCCGTGGCGGACGAGCGGTTCATGATGAGCGGGCGGATGGCCTCGGTGACGATGAGTAGTTCGTAGATGCCCTTGCGCCCCTGATAACCGAACTGGCGGCATTCCTCGCAACCGGCGCCGTGCCAGACTTTCGCCGTATGAATGTCGGCAGTGGGGAAACCGATGCGCTGCAAGTATTCCGCGTCAACTTTTTGCTCCGTTTTGCAATGCGGACAGATTGTGCGGACGAGGCGTTGCGCCATCACGGCCTCGACCGACGACGCGACGAGAAACGGCTCGATGCCCATGTCAATCAACCGCGTGAACGCGCTCGGCGCATCGTTCGTATGCAGCGTCGAGAAAACCAGATGTCCCGTCAGCGACGCGCGGATGGCGATTTCCGCCGTTTCCTGGTCGCGAATTTCCCCGACCATCACGACGTTCGGGTCTTGCCGCAAAATATGGCGCAAGCCCATCGCGAACGTCAGCCCGATGTCCGAGCGCACGGCGATCTGGTTGATGCCCTTCAATTCATATTCGACTGGCTCTTCAATCGTGATGATGCGTTTCGTGACCGAGTTGATGGAACTTAAAAAAGCGTAGAGCGACGTGGATTTGCCGGAACCCGTCGGGCCGGTCACGAGAAAAATCCCGTGCGGCTTGATGATGATTTCGCGGATGGCATTTTCCTCGGCGGGCGCGAAGCCGAGTTTTTCGAGGCTCAAGAAAATTTTTCCGCGCGTCAGCAAGCGCAGCGAAACGCTTTCGCCATAAACCGTCGGCACGGTCGAGACGCGGATGTCAATTTCCTCGCCCTTGATGCGGACGTTGATGCGCCCGTCCTGCGGCAGGCGTTTTTCCGCGATGTTCATTCCGCTCATCACCTTGATGCGCGAGATGAGCGCGGCCTGATAGCGCTTCAATTGCGGCGGCATCGGCGTCTGGTGCAAAATGCCGTCAATGCGATAGCGGATGCGCAATTCATCTTCCGCCGGTTCAAAATGAATGTCCGTCGCGCGATCCTTGAACGCCTCCCAGATGATCTGGTTCACGAACTTGATGACGCTGGCTTCCTGGTCGTCCTCGGTGATTTCCTTGTCGTTGGCGATCTCCAGTTCCATGGATTCCTCGCCCATCTCTTCAAGGGTTTCAGCGCCGACGCCGTAATATTTTTTCAGCGCCTTCTCGATCTCCGCCTTCGTCGCGAGCGCGAATTGCACCGGCATGTGCGCGTCGAAGCGCACCGCGTTCATCATCGCCGCGTCGAACGGATCGCTCACGACGACCTGCAATGCATTGTTCTCCAAGGCGACAGGCAGGACGGAATATTGAAAAGCAACCTTCGTGGAAAGTTTGTTGCGCGCTTCCGTCGCGATGGCGAGTTTCGGCAGATCCAGATACGGCCAGCCGAGCGACGCCGCGAGACGTTGCATGAAAACGTCCTCCGCCACGCCGCGCTCGCGCGCGACAAACGTCAGCAGCGGCTCCGTCGAGCCGCCGTCCGCCGAGGCGCGCCACGCCTTCTGCCAGCCCTCAAACTGGCTGGGCGACGCTTCCGCGACCGACGCGACCAGATTTTTTACCGAGTTAAAAGCCATTCAAGTTCAAATTAAACAATCCGAGCCGCGAAAAGTTGCAGAAATTCTCAACAAACTCAACCACGAACGGATGTTAATTGACGCGCACAAATCAAATTAAACATTCAGGTTGTTTGCTTGCGCCTCGACTCGCGTTTCCAAAATGCTAAATTATCCGCGTGAGCCTGTTGACCCATCTTTTGTCCGTCGTGGTGGCGACGAATCCGCCTTCCGTCGCCGTCAGCAATGAAATCCAGCAGGCCACCGGCATTTCCGTGACCGTGCCGGACACAAACGACCCGGCGGAACAGGAATTGCAGAAGCTGATGGCCGACGACGACGCGGCGCAGGCCGAGGTGGACAAATGGATCCGCGACAACTCCGATTTCTACGCGCAGGGCGGCGGCGTGCCGAAGGATGAATTGAACAAGCGCATCATGGAACGCTTCGCACCCGTCCGCAAAGGCTACGAGGATTTTTTGAAGCGTTATCCGGACAATGCGCACGGTTATCTCGCCTACGGCAGTTTTCTTAACGACATCGGCGAAGAGGAAAACGCGGCCGCGCAATACGAAAAATCCCGCCAGCTTGACCCGAAAAATCCCGCCGTCTGGAACAACCTCGCCAATTACTACGGCGAATTCAGCCCCGTGACGAACGCCTTTGTGTATTACGCCAAGGCGATTGAATTGAATTCCAACGAGCCGGTTTATTACCAGAATTTCGCGACCACGGTTTATCTTTTCCGCAAGGACGCGCGCGAATTTTACGGCCTCACCGAACCGCAGGTGTTCGACAAGGCGCTCGCGCTTTACCAAAAAGCGATCAAACTCGACCCGAATAATTTCCCGCTCGCGACCGATTACGCGCAGAGCTACTACGGAATCCGCCCGCTCCGCACGAACGACGCGCTTGTCGCCTGGTCGAACGCCCTGCAAATCGCCCGCGACGAAGTCGAGTGCGAAGGCGTCTACATCCATCTCGCGCGGATCAGAATTTACGCCGGGCAATTCGCCGAAGCCCGGGCGCAACTCGCCGCCGTGACCAACGGCGCGCTCACGGACATGAAAAAGCGGCTCGAACGAAACCTCGCCAACAGCGAACATCCGCCGACCAATTCCGTCCCAGACATTTCGACGAACAATGTCGCCACTGCGACCAACCACCTGCCGTCATTGCGAGAGCAAAAACCGCAATAGATTGGACAAAATCCGCTTTGTGTCTTTCCGCCTTTGTGGTGATATAATCCAATCATGAGTTTTTACGACAAATTGAAATTTGACGCGCAGGGTTTGATTCCCGCCATCATTCAGGAACAAAAAACCGGTCGCGTCGTGATGATGGCGTGGATGAACCGCGCGTCGCTGGAAAAAACCGTCGCCACCGGCAAAACGCATTTCTGGAGCCGCTCGCGCCAGAAATTCTGGATGAAGGGCGAGGAGAGCGGCCACACGCAGACCGTCAAGGACATCGCGTTCGATTGCGACGGCGATGTGCTGCTCATCCAGGTCGAGCAAACCGGCGCGGCGTGCCACGAAGGTTATCAATCGTGCTTTTTCCGCTCGGTTGAAAATGGCGGTTTCAAAATCACCGAGCCGCAATTGCAAACGCCGGAGGAAATTTATAAAAAGAAATGAAGCGAAAACTCATCATCATTTTTTCTGCGGTAATTGTTTTTTCTGCATTTTGGTTTCTTTGCATTGATGGAGCAATATTTGTCGAATCTTGTCCTGATTGTCTGTATGGAAAAGATGTTTATCAAATCAAGATTTTTACAATTCCAATTTATCAGCACACAATTGACGAACACACTTCAATTACCCAAAGAATTGCAATAGACCTTGGCGCGGAATGCAAACATCCAAATCTATCTGGCTATGAGAAATGGCGTTTCTGGGGACTTTTAATCCCTCAAGAATTGCATCCCGGCATTGATTGGATGTCGGGCGGCGACGATTGGTATGACGACAAAGCCAGAGTGATAATTAAAGAAATGGTGAAAACAAATCCGTCACTTCCAGATGAATTTGCAAATCGAGTTCTTAAAAATCACGATTGGAAATACTTACATTCTTTTGTTCTACAAGTAGTGGCTTTGAAGGATGGAAAGTCTGTTCTTGCACCTCAACAATAAATTTGCGCGACGCAAATTGTTTGTTTCTTCATTCAAAATTCTTCATTCTTAATTCTCTATGTATTCGCCGACGCCTGATGAATTTTTGAAGTTGGCCGCGCAGGGCAACGTGATTCCCGTCACGCGCCGCCTGCTCGCCGACATTGAAACGCCGCTCTCGGCCTATCGCAAAATCCGCGGTGCGGGCGAATCGTTTTTGTTCGAGTCGGTTGAGGGCGGCGAACATCTGGGACGCTACTCGTTCGTCGGCTGCAATCCGCGCGCCGTCATCCGGCAGACGGAAAATCGCGTCGAAGTTTTGGAAAACGGAAAAGTCGTCGAAAGCTTTTTGATTGGTAGGGACGCGCTGCCGCGCGTCCAGGCTGACCAGCAGGTCAGCCCTACCGTTGCCGACGGCCTCGTCGTCGTCGAGCGCGTGATGAAAAAATATCGCGCGGTTTCGCTGCCGGGATTGCCGCGATTCACCGGCGGCGCGGTCGGTTTCATCGGTTACGAATTCATCCACGACGTCGAGCCGGTCGTGCCGCGCCCGCCGCAGGACGAATTGAAAACGCCCGTGATGGTTTTTCTCGTCGCCGACCAGCTTTTGATCTTTGACCGCGTCGCGCAGACCATCACCGTTCTGGTCAACGCCTTTTTGGACGAGGCGGAAAATCCCGCCGACGCCTACGAAAATGCGACGAGCGAAATCGAACGGCTCGTGTCGCTGCTCGAACAGCCGAGCGAACACATTCCCGTCAGCGTGCCGAATGAAGTTCCCGAAGTCGCGTTCGCGTCGAACATCACGCGCGAAAAATTTTGCGCGAACGTCCTCGCCGCCAAAAAACTCATCACGGCGGGCGACATCATCCAGGTCGTCGGCTCGCAACGGTTTTCCGCGCCGGTCACGGCGTCGCCGATGGACGTTTATCGCGCGGTGCGTTCCATCAATCCGTCGCCGTATATGTTTTTGCTGGAGCTGGACGGATTTTCGCTCGTCGGCGCGTCGCCGGAAGTCCATGTGCGCTGCGAGGAAGGCAAGGTTGAGATCCGCCCGATCGCCGGCACGCGTCCGCGCGGAAAAAATTCCGACGAAGATGCCGCGCTCGAAAAAGAATTGCTCGCCGACCCGAAGGAACGCGCCGAGCACGTCATGCTCGTGGACCTCGCGCGCAACGACATCGGGCGCGTGTGCGATTTTGGTTCGGTGCAGGTGAAAGATTTGATGATCGTGGAGCGATACAGCCACGTCATGCACATCGTGTCGCAGGTCGAGGGAAAATTGTCCGCCGGCAAGACGCTTTACGATCTGATGCGCGCGACGTTTCCGGCAGGCACCGTCAGCGGCGCGCCGAAAATCCGCGCGATGCAGATCATCTCCGAACTCGAACAGACCGTGCGCGGGCCGTATGCGGGCTGCGTCGGCTATTTTTCCTTCAACGGCAACCTCGACACCTGCATCACCATCCGCACCGCGCTGCTCAAGGACGGCAAAGCCTACGTGCAGGCCGGCGGCGGCTGGGTGAACGATTCCGTGCCGGAAAATGAATTTCAGGAAACGGTGAACAAATCCAAAGCCATGCGGAAGGCCGTGGCGATGGCGGAGAATTTTGCGCGCTGACAAATATCTTTACGGCTTCATTTGCCAGCGCAATTGGAATCGCAATTCATCGCCCGATTCCACGGCATTTTTGCCAGCACAAGCGCCAACCCACAAAAGCCTGTCAGCCCGGCGAACAAAAGCCCGCAACCCGTGACCAGCGGAACGACCGCAAACCAGGGATTCACCGCCAGCGCCAGCGCTGCGCCAGTCGCGGAAACAAGGCCGACGGTGATTTGAACCTGTCGCATCAATGGCAAAACCTTGTTTTCGCCACGATTCACGGGCAGCCCGGCGTCAATCCACGCCTGCGTGCCGCCCTCGACGAGCACGCAGTTTTCAAATCCGGCGCGCTGAAATTTGTCAATCGCCTTGCGGGCGCGCCCGCCGGACTGGCAGAGAACATAAATCGGTTTGTCCGCGGAGCTGCGCTGGTTTAGAAACGCAGCGCAATCCAGCTCGTCCAGCGGAATCAGCCTTGCGCCGGGAACGTGGGCGGTGGAAAATTCGCCGTGCGTGCGCACGTCCAAAAGCTCGGCTTCTGCGCCATCGGAAAGGCGGCGGCGAAGCTCGCACGGCGTGATGGAATTTTTTGTTTGAACCATTTTCATAATTACTATATGATTGTATGACCAATTAGTAATATGTCAACCGTGAAAACCAGGCGAAAGCTGACCGACGCCGAATTGGGGCGGATTGCGCTGCATTTCAAACTGTTGGGCGAACCCATGCGATTGAAAATCCTCCAGGCCATTTGCAAGAAGCCGCTGGCCGTTGGCGAAATCGTCAAAGCCACCGGCGCGACCCAGGCGAACGTCTCAAAACATCTGGCGCTGCTGGCCTCGGCGGGAATGGTGACCCGGCAAAAAGATGCCCAGTGCGTTTATTACGGCATGAAAGACCAATTGACGGTGAAAATGTGCGAACTGGTGCGGGCGCAAATCGCGGAATAATCGCAAAAGCGAAATTGATTGCGGCAGTTTCGGCTTCGGTTAATCTTCAATTGAGGCCAAAAATTTATGAAGCGCTGGATTTCCATCGCAATTGCCGGACTGGTTTTCGGCGCAGCGGCGACTCACGCCGCGCAAGTCGGGCTGATCAAGATCAACGGCGCCATCGGCCCGGCCACGGCCAATTACATCTCCCGCGCGCTTGACCTCGCCGCCAGTCAAAACGACGAGTGCCTCGTCATCGAACTGAACACGCCCGGCGGCCTCGCCAATTCCATGGACGACATCGTGCAGGATTTTTATGCGTCGCGCGTGCCGGTGGTCGTCTATGTTTCGCCGGAAGGCGCGATGGCCGGCAGCGCGGGCGTTTACATTACGCTCGCGGCGGACGTCGCGGCGATGGCGCCGCACACCACCATCGGCGCGGCGCATCCGGTGAGCATGGGCAGCGAAGATGAAACCACCAACAGCATTATGATGCAAAAGGTCGGCAACGCCTACACGAAGGTCATGCAGACCATCGCCGAGAAACGCAATCGCAATGTCGAATGGGCAAAATCTTCCGTCACGGACAGTAAAGCTATCACGAGCGAAGAAGCGTTGAAATTGAAAGTGATTGATTTGATCGCGACGAACGTTCCCGATTTGCTGCAAAAATTGAACGGCAAAAAATTTGGCGATAAAATTTTGAAAACCGCCGGCGCGAGCGTCGTGGAAATACCGATGACTCCGGGCGAAAAATTCTTCCAACTATTCTGGCAGCCGCAAGTGATGATGCTGCTCCTGCTCATCGCGATTTATGGCATCATCGCGGAGATGAGCCATCCGGGCGCGATTTTTCCCGGCGTCGCAGGCGCGCTCGCGCTGATTTTACTGCTGTATATGTCTGCGACTTTGCCGCTGAACATTGCCGGACTCGCGCTGATTCTTTTGGCGCTCGCACTGTTCGTCATGGATATTTTTGCGCCGACGCACGGAGTGTTGACCGGCGGCGGCATCATCGCATTTTTTCTCGGCGCGCTGATGCTGTTCAATCACGCGCCGTCGGGTTACAATTTGCCGATGAGCTGGATCATTTCCACGACGCTCGTGACCGCCGCGTTTTTCTTTTTCTTCGTTAGCAAAGGCATCCGCGCGCAACGATTGCCGAAAAGTGCGGGCGCGGAAACGATGATCGGCAAAACGGTGAACGCGCTTTCGCGGATTGACTCGACGGGCGGCAAGGTGTTTATCGAAGGCGAACATTGGAACGCCGTGAGCGAAACGCCGGTGGAAGCCGGACAGCCAGTGGAAATCACCGGCATCACCGGACTGACTTTGAAAGTGAAACCGAAAACAAATTAAGGAAAACATTATGGATCAAGATTCAATTCAACATCTCGTCAACATCTTCAAAACAGGTGCAGCCATTATCATTCCGATCCTCGTCGTCGGGCTTTTCATTTTATCCTCGGCGATCAAGGTTTTGCGCGAATACGAGCGCGGCGTGATTTTCCGGCTCGGCAAATTGCAGGGCGCGAAAGGGCCGGGAATCATTTTTCTTATTCCGATGGTTGACAAAATGGTGCGGATGGATCTGCGTGTCGTGACGATTGACGTGCCCAAGCAGGAAATCATGACGCGCGACAACGTGCCCGCCACGGTGGACGCGGTGATTTATTTCCGCGTCGTGGACCCGAACGCGGCGGTCGTCAAAGTGGAAAATTATTGGAAGGCGACTTCGCTCATCGCGCAAACAACCTTGCGCAGCGTGCTTGGTCAATCCGCACTTGACGAACTGCTGGCGCAGCGCGACGTCATCAACCAGAAATTGCAGGAAATCATTGACCGGCAAACCGAGCCGTGGGGAATCAAGGTCACGTCTGTCGAAGTTAAAGACGTTTCGCTGCCCGACAGCATGAAACGCGCGATGGCAAAACAGGCCGAGGCCGAACGCGAACGCCGCGCTAAAGTCGTGAACGCCGAGGGCGAATTTCAGGCCGCCGAAAAAATGGTGCAGGCCGCCGCGTTGATCGCGAAGGAACCGATTGCGCTGCAACTGCGCTATCTCCAGACCATGCGCGAAATGGCGAGCGAACACAACACGACGACGTTCCTGCCGCTGCCGATAGATTTGTTCAGCGCGTTTTTGAAGAAATAAAATAGTTCTGCGGCATGAGCAAGAAACCATTGAGCCAAATTTCTGCTTATGGCAACCGTGGGCAAGGAGTAATTCTTGTTCTTTACACACTTCATTCGCTTGGTGGCTCAAATAGAAAAAGAGAGGTCATTGACTACATTTCACGTTATAGCTGGTATGATGTAACTCGCCACGACTTGCCTCCTTATAAAAATCAAAATGAGCCCAAATATCACACACTATTAGCTTGGGCGCGGAAAGATTGTTACGAAAGAGATTGGCTTATACCGACAGATTGCAATGATGATTGGAGTATCAGCAGAAACGGGCGAAACATGTTGGACAAAAATATTAAACGCTATCAAACAGGTGAACTGACCGTTAGGAAATGCTATTTATGGAAGCCTGTGTTTAAGAAAATAATTGATCCGAATTACACGCCCAGTTCAGAGGATGCAATTCGACCAGAAGAAATTCTTCAAAGCTTATTTGACTAATTTGGTTCGCAGCTAAATTTATTCCACCATGCCTCTTTACGAATACGAACTGTGCGAAGGCGACTGCAAGGTCTGCGGCGGGAAATTCACGTTGAACCGTCCGCTCTCGGCCAAGCCGCTCACGAATTGTCCCGCGTGCCGCAAGCCGGTGCGCAAAGTCTTCTCCAATTTCAGTTCGCCGCACAAGCTCAAGCCGGTCTCCTTCTCGGACGCAAAGAAAGCCGGTTTCCAAGTCTACAAACGCCTCGGCAAGGGCGAATACGAACGGCAGTGACTAGCTGCAATCGTCCGCTTAATTTTTCACCCGAAGAATTTTCAACGCCGCCAGAAAATCCTCCGGCAGCGGCGCTTCAAACGTCATCAGCTTTTTCCGGCGCGGATGGATGAACGACAGTTCGCTTCGCGTGCAGCATCACGCGCGGCGCGGCGTAGTTCGTCAATTCCGTGAGCCGCGCGTTTTGCCGCGCGCCGTAAGTGTCGTCGCCCACGAGCGGATGGCCGATGAATTGAAAGTGCACGCGGACTTGATGCGTGCGCCCGGTGTGGATCTGCGCCTCCATCAACGTCGCCGCGTAAAGCCGTTCGAGAATCCGGTAGCTCGTGTGCGCGGCGCGGCCGATCGCTGTCGTCGCGCACGGCCATGCGTTTGCGGTGCGTGGGATGCCGCGCGATGGCGGCGTGGATTTCGCCGGTGGCGCGCGCCGGTTCGCCGCAGACGAGCGCGTGGTAAATTTTTTTGACTTCACGCGACGCGAATTGTTCCGAAAGCGCGAGGTGCGTCTCGTCATTCTTGGCGACGACGAGGCAGCCGCTGGTTTCCTTGTCGAGCCGGTGGACGATGCCCGGTCGCGCCACGCCGCCGATGCCGCTCAACGAGCCTTTGCAATGATGCAGCAGCGCGTTGACGAGCGTGTGTTCCTCGTGTCCGGCGGCGGGATGCACGACGAGTCCGGCGCGTTTGTTGACGACGAGCAGCGATTTGTCCTCGAACAAAATATCCAGCGGGATTTTTTCCGGCTGCGCTTCGGCGGGCTTGGCGTCCGGCCAGTGAACTTCAATTTTTTCGCCCGCGTGCGGATGATGCGTGGGCTTGACGATTTCGCCGTTGACGCGGATGTGGCCTTCTTCAATCAAGCGTTGCAACGCGCCGCGCGAGGCGGCGGGAAATTTTTCGCCCAGAAATTTATCGAGCCGCTCGTTCGGCAGCGATTTTTCGACGATGAAATTTTCTTTGCGCACAGTCATCGGGTGGCATCCTTGATTCTGATAAACACTTGAAAAATACAGGCGATAAAAATGCTCAATGTTCCGCCAAGATACGACGCATTGTGCATATAACCTACGCAAAGAAATCGCCGCAAATCCACCACGTCATTCGGAATGAACCAGCCTTGATAATTTGCGAGATTGATTGTCCACGTCTCATAATAACCGTAAAGCAAACCGCATAATCCGAATGAAAGCGTGATTGCAATCACAAGGCCGAACGCCATCAAGGAAACTTTAAGCATTCGCTGATGGCTAGGATGGATAAATCCACTTCCGCCAACCAACAAACCAATCGGAATGCCCATCCACCACGAAGCCAGAAAACCGACTATTGAAGCGCGGACACGGTCAGGCAAGATTCATCTCCTGCGATTCCAAACTGCTGAAACTTGAATTTGGTAAAATATTCCGGCGACACGGTGTAACTGATTTGATCATGAATGATTCCGTAAAGACCGGACAAAAGAATTGCAAAAAAAACAAGAAAGACGAACAAGAAAAACTTTTTCATTTCGTTGATTCTGCAGATTTCGGCGCGTGCTCGTTTTTCCAGGTGATGAGAAAAATCAAGCCGACGCCGGTGCAAATCGCGCTGTCGGCGACGTTGAACGCAGGAAATCCAATTTCGTTTCCGTTACGTTGTTGAATATAAAAATAAAGGAAATCCACGACAGCGTGACGACTTGGCAGCAAACGGTCGGTGAGATTTCCGGCGATGCCGCCGAAAATCAGTCCGAACGCAATTTGTCCCGACAGTTTGTGCGAGTCGAAATGATGTCGCGACAAGAACAGCACAACCAGCGCGGCGAGCGCGACGAAAGCAAGCGCGCCGTTGTTGCCGCGAAACAGGCTCCACGCCGCGCCGGTGTTGCCCCAGTGGACGAATTTGAAGAAGCCGTTGATGACGATTTTTTCATCGCCCGGTTCGAGCAGGTTCAGCACCAGCCATTTGGTGAACTGGTCGAGCACCAGGATGACCAGTGCGAGCGCGGCGATGCGGCGGTTCGATTTGTTGAAAATGGATTGGGCGGCCATGGCGAATTGTCAGCATCCATTTAATCGCGCGCACCGGAAAAAGACAATTTGTTTCGGCGTGCGGAATCTTCTAGGATGCGCGCATGGCGCTGGTGCGGATTCTGGTGGATGGCTACAGCCTGTTGCACAACTGGCCGGAACTGGCCCCCGGCGCGGCGCGTCATTCCGAGGCCGCGCGCGATGCGCTGGTGGAAATGCTCGCGCGGTATCAGGATTCCCAAGGCACGCCGATCACGGTTTTTTTTGACGGCACCGGTTCGCGGCGGGGGAAACCGAAGAACGAGGCGGCGGGAACGGTCGAGGTTTTATTCTCGCGCGCCGGGCAGACGGCGGACGACATGATCGAGCGCGCGGCGCACCGTTTTCAGGAATACGGCGAAGTGCTCGTGGTGACGGATGATTATGCGGAGCGCAACATGGTCAGCGGGTTCGGCGGTTCGGTGGCGAGCTGCGCGAATTTTATCGGCATGATCGGCGGCGCGCTGGCGGAATTGCAGGATAATTTGAAGCGGCACAACCGCGCGGAGCGGAACCGGTTTAACCGCAGCGGCCAATCGTAACTTTTAATGGAAACTTAAATGCACCAAACCAAACTTTTTCGCACCGTGCGAATTTTCGCCGCGCTGCTGGCCGGAATTATTTTGGTTCCGGCGTTGCGCGCCCAGCCGACGGAGCAAACGGTGCAAAACCGTTTTCTGTTTGTTTTCGAGACGTCGCGCGACATGAAACCCCGCCTCGAAGCCACGGAAAAGGCGTTGAACATTGCGCTGGCGTTGAGCCTGGGCGGGCGGATGCACGCGGGCGACAGCATGGGCGTGTGGACGTTCGGCCAAAAATTGCGTCCGGGAGACTATCCGCTGCAAGCCTGGGATCCCGACAACGCGGCGACGATCGCCTCGAACCTCGTGAAGTTTGTGGGCGAACGGCATTACGCCAAAACTGCGAGCTTCGAGGCGTTGCAACCGGTGCTTAGCCAGGTCGTGCAGGATTCCGAGCGGCTCACCGTGCTGATTTTTTGCGACGGTGAGGCGAAAGTCAGCGGAACGCCATTCGACGCCGGCATCAACCAGATTTTCGGGCAAAAACTGGACGAACAAAAAAAAGCGAAACAACCGTTTGTCATCGTGTTGCGCTCGCAACTCGGCCAATACGTCGGCGCAGCCGTGAGTTTGCCGCCGTCGCCGCTGAACTTTCCCCAGTTTCCGCCGTTGCCGGAGCCACCACCGCCACCAGCACCAAAAGTGACGAATGCTCCGCCGCCACCCGCGCCGGTCATTGTCGGCCAGCCGCTCATCATCATCGGCACCAAAACCAAGTCCAGTCCGCCGCCGACAGAAACGGCACCGGCAAATCCGCCAACGACGACAAACCAGCCGCCTCCGGCCGAATCCGTTTTGCCGTCCGCAAATCCATTGACGACGAGTTCGGCGGGACAAATGACATCGCCAACCAATGCCGCCGCGCCAGCGCCAGCGCAACCAAACGCAGGTGCCAACAACGAACGGCTTATGATTATCGGCGCGGTGTTGCTGGGCGCGGCCATCGTGACGGGAATTTTCGCGCGGCGGCGCTCACGGCGCAAGGATAACAGCCTCATCACGCGCTCGATGAATGACCGGAAATGAATTCTGCGCGTGACTTTTGTCCGCGCGTCTGGAAAAATTTCCGCCTATGAAAGCATTAAACCTGATTTGCGCCCTTGGTCTCGTCGCCGGAATCGCGACGGCTTGGGCCGACGACACCAAAACGAACACACCAACCAAAGCATCAATGAGCAATCCAACGAACAGCCCCGAAGTCGCCATCATCAACACCACCGAAGGCACCATGGTCATCCAATTTTGGACCGACGCCGCGCCGAACACCATCGCCAATTTCAAGAAGCTCGCGGAAAAGGGCTTTTACGACGGCACTTGTTTTCACCGTGTCATCAAGGGTTTCATGATTCAAGGCGGCGACCCGCTCACCAAAGATCCGAGCAAGGAAGATATGTGGGGTACCGGCGGTCCCGGCTACCAGATCAAGGCCGAGTTCAATGACCATCCGCACGTTCGCGGCGTGATTTCCATGGCGCGCTCAAACGATCCCGATTCCGCCGGTTCGCAATTTTTCATCTGCCACGGCGATCCGTCCTTCCTCAACGGGCAATACACCACGTTCGGCAAACTGATTAAAGGCGACGACGTGCTGGAAAAAATTGCCACCACGCCGACACATCCGCAGGATCGTCCCGACAAACGCATGGGCATCATCAGCATCAAAATCGTGCCGCTCGACGCGGTGAAGTAATTCGCTGAAAATCGAATTCAAAACGCAGGAGGACGGGAATTTTCCGCTTCCTGCGTTTTTCTATTCCTGATTAAATTTCCCTGTGGAAATCTCCGAACTCGCAAAAGTCCTCGTCGCGCTCGGCTGTCCGTCCGAAAAATCTTCGGAAATGGCCGCGCAACTGGACAAGCGCGCCAAACAATTGGCCGCTGAAAAAAATCGCAGCTACGACGAGGCATTGAAGCATTTGTTGAATTTGATGCAACAAGGTTGGGCGGCGAACAGAAATTTATGATTTGCGATTGATGATTTATGATTTGACCGTTCCGCAGCAGTTTGTGTTGACGCCAATCATAAATCGTAAATCATAAATCATAAATGATTCATCCTTGGAAAACACTCCGCTCCAAACTCATCGGCGACTTCCGCATCTTCACGCTGCGTTCCGACGTGAAAATTTCCCCGCGCACCGGCAAGGAACATGATTTTTACGTTCTCGATTCCGTCAATTGGGTCAACGTCATCGCCGTCACGCCCGACTGGCAGCTCGTGATGGTCGAGCAATATCGGCACGGCTCGAACACCGTCGAGCTGGAGATTCCCGGCGGCATGATGGACGCGGGCGAGACCGACCCGGTGGCGACCGCCGTCCGCGAATTGCGCGAGGAGACCGGCTACGCGGGCGAGAACGCGCGCCTGCTCGGAAAAATCCATTCCAACCCCGCGATCTTGAGCAACGTCACCTACACCGTGCTGATTGAAAACTGCCGCCTGCAACACGGCGTGGAATTCGACAGCGGCGAAGATTTGATCACGCGCCTCGTGCCCGTCGCGGAAATCCCGAAACTCGTCGCCGACGAAAAAATCGGCCACTCCCTCGTCGTCGTCGCGCTGTATCATTTCGATTTGTGGCAACGGGGAATTAAAAAGATTGAACTCCCAATTGTAAGAATCCGTTTTAACTAAATGAAAATATGAAGACAAAAATCGCTCTTGTTTTAGCGGCCTCGATTATCTTTGTAACCGGATATTTTATTGGGCGTAATCAGACCGAACATTTAATGAGACGATCTTCAATGCGCAATTATCTTTTTTGGCGTCGTGTTGACAGCGATCAAATGATTGACGCATTGGTAATCATTTTGACGCAATTCAGAGAAGGCAATTCCACTAACGGCCTCACGATGCTTGAAAAAGTTCTTGATGGCAACATAGCGGCGTCATCAGCAATTGATGTTGATCTGAAGGAAACCAACGGAGTTTCCATGTATCTTCAAAAAGCATATGATTACCGAGCAAAATATCCTTGGACGAACGACATTCCGAATGTTGCTGCAGAAGTTCAAAATATTTTGTTTCGTGCTAAATAGTGCTTATATCAAATTCACCGGATCAATGTCCACGGCCAGCGTGACGTCTTCGGGCAGCGCCAGCGATTGGATGATGCGCGCCAGTTCGCGGCTCAACGCGCTCATCGCCCGCGTCCGCAGCATGATCTGGTAACGGTAAAAAGTTTCCGCGCGCAGCAACGGCGCGGGCGCAGGCCCGGCGATGATCAAGTCCAAAGGCCAATGTCCAATGTCTAAAGTCGTTTCGCCCGCAGCAACTTTGGACTTTGGACTTTGGGCTTTGGACTCCAGAATTTTTTTCAAATGCTCGGCCGAAAATTTTACTTTTTCCTCGTTGCGGCCTTTGAGCGTCAGCAATGCAACCCGGCTGACGGGCGGATATTTCAGTTGTTCGCGGAATTCGATTTCCTGTTCGTAAAAACCGTTGAAGTCGTGGCGGCGCGCGAACTGGATCGCCGGATGAAACGGCGCGAACGCCTGCACAAACACCTCGCCTTCGACATCGCCGCGACCGGCGCGACCGGCTACCTGCGTGAGCAGTTGAAATGTGCGTTCGCCCGCGCGAAAATCCGGCTGATGCAGCGCGAGGTCGGCGTAGATGATGCCGACGAGTGTGACGTTCGGAAAATGCAGCCCCTTGGCGATCATCTGTGTGCCGACGAGGATGTCCGTCCTGCCCGCGCGAAAATCGCCGAGCACTTTGCGGTAATCATCCTTGCGCTTCATCGTGTCGGCGTCCATGCGCTTGATGCGTGCGTTCGGAAATAATTTGGCGAGCGTCTCCTCGACTTTCTGCGTGCCCGTGCCGGAAAATCGGATCGCGGGATTTTTGCATTTTTCGTTCGGGCAAACCAACGGAACTTTTTCAACGTGGCCGCAGATATGACAGGCGAGTTTTTGTTCCTGCCGGTGAAACGTGAGCGCGAGGCTGCAATTCGGGCAATTGCAAACGTAGCCGCACTTCGGACATTGCAGCGAAGTCGAATAGCCGCGCCGGTTGAGAAATAAAATTGTTTGTTCGCCTTTTTCAATTCGCTGGTGAATCGCTTCCTTGAGCTGCGGCGAAAAAAGCGGCGTGCCCTTTTCCTTTTGCGCCGCCTGCCGCATGTCCACGACGCGGACGTGCGGCATTTTTTGATTGTCCACGCGCTCCGGCAATTCGAGCAGCGCGAATTTCCCGCGTTTGCAATTGTAAAAACTTTCGAGCGACGGCGTGGCCGAGCCGAGCACGACGACGGCGTTTTCCATCTGCCCGCGCATGATCGCCACGTCGCGCGCGTGATAGCGTGGCGCTTCCTCCTGCTTGTAACTCGTCTCGTGCTCCTCGTCCACGATGATGAGGCCGAGCGGTTCGACCGGCGCAAAAATCGCCGAACGCGCGCCGATGACGATGCGCGCCCGGCCTTGGCGAATCTTGTGCCATTCATCGTGACGTTCACCCGCGCTCAAATGCGAATGTAAAACTGCCACGAGCGTTTGCAATTTCCCTGAACTGAACCGCGCCTTGAACCGCTCAACGGTCTGCGGCGTCAAAGAAATTTCCGGCACGAGGACGATTGCTCCTTTGCCTTGTTCCAAAGCGTGAGCGAGTGCTTGCAAATAAATTTCTGTTTTGCCGGAACCGGTGACGCCGTGAAGCAAAAAAGTTGATGGTTGAGAGTTGAAAGTTGAGAGTGGTTTGTCCATCGCCGCCTTGATTTTCTCAAGCGCGACGGATTGCGCCGGATTCAACACGATATTTTGCGTTGGCAAAATGGTTTCACGCGCGTAAGGATCGCGCTCGGAAATTTCGGAAGTCATTTCGACAAGTTTGAAATCTTCAAGTTTGCGAACAACGCCGATAGTTGCTTTGGAAAGTTCGAGTAGTTCAGGCAATAACATTTCTCGACGTTCTTCAATGATGTGCCAAATGTCCTGTTGGCGTGGCGTGAGTTTTGGAAATTCACCAATTAATTGAAGCACGCGAATGAACCGCTGTTTTTTCCAGCCGTCTTTTTCCTTGCGAATCGCTTCCGGCAAAACACTTTTCAAAGCGGTTTCCGGCGCGCAGCAATAGTATTCGCCAATCCAGCGCGCCAATTTCAAAACCTTCGGCGTGACCAAAGTTTGCGCGCCGATGACTTTGAAAATCGGCTTTAATTTTGTATGCGCGGATTCCTCGGCGAGCGCGGTGACAGTGCCGAAAATTTTCCGCGCGCCAAATGGCACTTGCACGCGCGTGCCGACTTCGACTTGCCCGATCAATTCCGCCGGAATTGAATAATCAAATTCCTTCCGCAGCGCAATTTCCAGACTGACGCGGGCAATCATTTTTCAATCACGCGAAATCGCGCGCAATTCCGTTTCGAGTTGTCGGCGCAGTTGTTCGCGTTGCTCGTCCGTGGCGTCACGCGGAACAAAGACCGCCTTGCCCAGGTGCATTTCGCAATAGGAAAACGGGAGCGGAATCTGAAACCGGTCCCAGCTTTTCAAACGAATTTTCCACTTCGCGTAAAACGAAAATGGGACGACCGGCAGGCCGGTCAATTGCGCGAGCGACATCACACCTTCCTGCACGACATAGAGCGGCCCGCGCGGGCCGTCCGGCGTGATGGCGAGGTCGTAGCCGCGTTCGGCCCAGCCCGTCAATTCAAGCAGCGCCTGCGGCCCGCGCCGGCTCGATGACCCGCGCACCGGCTGCACGTTGAAACATTCCAGAATGGCGGCGAGAAATCCGCCGTCGCGGCTGGCGCTGACCATGGCCGCCATGCCGGGTGTTTTTTTGCGCTGCCTTGCGTAGTTGAAATAGGCCGGCATGGAGAGCGCCAGCCGGTTGTGCCAGATGCAATAAATCGCCGGACCGGTTCCCGGCTCGTGAATGAATATTGAGCGGTCATGCCACCGGCAACGCAGCGTGGCCGACACCATGCGGATCAAGGCGAAGACCAGCCACGCGGCCAAACGCTGATGCCATTTGGGTTTGTGCGCCACGACCACGCCCGATTTCGGATTTGCTTCGGCCATCACGATCCTTTTTTCAGACAGGCGCGCACGAGTTGTTCGACGGTGACTTTCGCGCCAAGCATCGTCTGCGCTGCGCGGACGGCATCGTGCGCCTCAATTTGCTTGAAGCCCAGCGCCATGAGCGCGAGCACGGCGTCATTTATTTTTTGATCGTCGGGCGAAAGCGAATGTTTCGCGCTGGCCGCTTCCCACGCGCCGGCCGCGCCGATCTTGTCGCGTAATTCCACAACGATGCGCTCGGCAGTTTTTTTGCCGACGCCGGAAATTTGTGAAAGCGATTTTACATCGTTGCCGGCGACCGCGCCGCGAAACGCCGTCACAGAAATGCCGCTCAAAATGTTCAGCGCCGTTTTTGGCCCGATGCCGCTGACATTGTTAATTAACAGACGAAATAAATCGCGTTCCACTGTGCTGGCGAAACCGTAAAGAATGTGCGCGTCTTCGCGCACGATGAGTTGCGTCAGCAGTTTCACATCGCCGCCGGGTGGCGGCAACTTGTCGAACGACGACAGCGGAATCAGCGCCTCGTAACCGATGCCGTTCACGTCCACGACCACTTGCGTGGGCAGCGCTTCGACGAGTTTGCCGTGGAGAAAAGTGATCATCAGATTTTTTTTGACTGCGTAAGATTGTAGCGCGAATTTTCCTGTGCGTGGGTGAGCGCGAGAGCAAGTGCGTCCGCCGCGTCGGGCGCGGGTGGCTTCGACAAATTCAACAACCGCTGAACCATTTTTGCGACGGCGGATTTTTGCGCCGCGCCATAACCGACAATCGCCTGTTTCACTTTTCGCGGGGCGATTTCAAAAATTTCAATTCCACTTTCGGCAATCACCGCCATCGCCGCGCCGCGCGCCTCGCCCATGATGAGTGCGGTCTGCAAGTTTTGCGCGAAGAAAAGTCCTTCGATGACGCAAACGGTCGGGCGATATTTTTCAATTTCTTCGCGCAACGTTTGGGAAATTTTTGCGAGGCAGCGCGAGCGTTCCCAGTTTTTCGGGCAGGAAATCGTGCCGTGCGCGAGCGTTTCGGGAAATGGTTTTGCCAGCTTGATGATGCCGTAGCCGGTGCCGCGCAGCGACGGGTCAACGCCAAGGATGATTTCATTGGATGCGCGATGCGTGATGCGTGATGCGGGCGGAGATTTTTCACGCGACGGTCGGCCGCCGAGGCGTTCTTTCATCTGTTCAAATTGCCGCAAGGAAATTCCCACGCGGACACTTTGCCAGCGGCGGCGAAGTTGCAAAAGCAAAAACGCCGGGCGGAAATTTCCCGCGCGGCGTTTGGCGGATCAAGCCCAATATCAATGCCCCGGCCAGTTTTGATTCCCGCCGTGAGAGGTGCCCGGTTGCGATTGCGATGACTCGGGCGCATGGGCCGGCGAGCTTTGCGGCGCGGCGGCGGATGAATGGTAATAATTTTGATGTGATTCGTAATCGCGCGTCATGTTACGCGGTGTTCCCGTTGGCTGCCCTTGGGCGGGCACGGATTGCGGGGTGGAATAGTTATGATTCGCCGGCGGGGCTTGAATCGGCACCACTTGCGGTTGCGAATGATAATTGGCCACCGGCACCGGGTGCTGCGGAGCCGTGGCAACCACTGCGTTATGTTGCGGCTGCGGAGAATAATTTTGCACAGAACCCGGCGTTCGCAACGGCGAACCGAAATCGCGCACATGAGTCGCATAGGTTGCGCCGGAAACATTGCCGGAGCGGTTGAACGGCTGGCCGGAGCCACCGTTTGCGAACGTGGTGTTTATCTGGTGAACCGGAACCGGCCGGATCGTTGTGCGCGTGGCGGCGGCGATGTTTTCCACCGCGATGCCGTGGTTGACAATGGTGCGGTTGTTGATGTTGTAGTTGTTGATGACGGTCGTGTTGTTGTAAACCTGCGTCACCTGCGCCGGGGCGACGCAATAGTTGCGCGGATGCGGATCGCAAAAATGTTGCGCTGGCACGAAGGTAAAACAGCTTGCACTCAAACCAAACCCAAAGCCCACGCTCACCGCGCCGCCGTTAAAGACGATTCCCACGCCCGCCTGATAGGTCGTGCGCGGCGGCAACGGCGCCCAGCCGCAATAATTATTCGAATACCGCCATGTCACCCACGACGGCGCCCAGACCGTGTCGGGATACCAGCACCAGCCGAAGCTCGCATCACGGAACCAGCGTCCGTAATGGAACGTCGCGCCCCACGCGTAACTCGAAGCCCAATACCAGCCGCAGTCGGAATAGACCCATCGCCCGTTGTCGCAATACGGCTGCCAGCCTGAATTATAGACACAGACGGTGGGCCGCCAGCAGCGGCCATAACCGCCGACCACCACCCAAGTCCCGTAAGGCGCAAGATTGTTGTAAAAATAATTCACCGTGACCGGCTGGTCCGGTGCGGGTGGCGGCGTGGCGTCCGTGGTGTTCGACGGAGTGGTTTCGGGAGCCGGAGCGGTTTGCGCGGTTGCCGGCGGCGCGCCTGCTGCGCTTGTTGCGCGGCCTGGTCGGCGGCAAATTGCTGCTGCAACTGCTGGTCGCGCTGCATCATCGCCGTCACCAAACTGGTTGGCGCGCCAAGATTGGTGAGATAAATAATCTTGTCCGAATCAAGATTGAAAGTGCTGGTGGAATTCGCGACGTAAGTCGTGATGATGCTCTCGTCCACGCCCGCCTGCGTGAGCCGCACCACTTCCGCATACGGGCTGCCGGGAACAATGTTCGGCGGCGGCACGACTGGTGTTGCGGGCGGGATCGAAGTATCCGTTGCCGCCGGAGCGGGCGGTGTCTGGGCGCCGGCATTTTGCGGCCAACCTCCGGCAACCAGCACAAACGCGACTGCCGCCCAAACAAAAAGAAAATTTTTAATAGCCAATTTTTTCATAAATGAGACGTTGTTTTCGAAATCATTAACCGTTTCACAAGCTTTGACTGCTTTGGCGGACAAAGTATTCAAATGCCCGGAAATCTTGGGATTCGAGGCAATCTAACTGAAATCTCGCGTTTAGCAAATCAGGCGGCTTTGCCGGCTGTAATGGATTTGTTTGCAACCATTCCACTTCATTTTCCCGGCAGAAGTGTGTGACGGGCGCGAAAAGAAACCTGAAAAAAACTTGCCGCCTTCGCCGTTTTTGCCGGATATTCCCTCGGCAGCCACCGTGACCAAACCGCCGATGATTTGCCAAGCAATGCAAAAAAATCCGCTGACCCAACTTCTTCAAGAGGAACAATTCGTCGGCTGGGTCTGCCAGCTTGATTACGAAAAAGCCATTGTTCTCACCAACGACCTTTGGAAAACGCGGGCGAACGGAATCCCGCTGAACTGTTTTCTGCTCGCCACGGCGATTGATTCGAAAGCCCCAGCGGAAACCAAAGATGCCGCCAGGGAAATCATTTTGCTTCGTGTGACCGGCGCGGCGGCGTTGCCGGTGGATGACAAACTGATGTGTGCGAAAGTGGAAAATTTCAAAAACCGCACGGCCACAATCTCCGCGCAGGAACTGGATGAAGTCACCAAAAGCAATCTGCAATTCAGCGGGCTGGCGTGCCGCGTGCTCGGGACTTTTTACGAATCGAACGGCGCGCTCCGGCTCGGCAGCGACATCGAATCCTATTTGAACGCGGCGGAGTTGAAGGTATTTTGTCCGAAGGCCGCCGCGCTGGAAACGATCATCAATTACATCAGCCCCGAACGCGCCGCCGCGACCGAACAGGAGGCGTTGCGAATGGGATTCAAGAGCGGGCTGCCGCGTTTTCCCATCGGCACGGTGCGTTACACTTCCACCGACCGGCGGCATCGCGGCGACGCGGCGAACCTGGTGACTTTTAATTTCAACGCCGTGGATTTTCTCGCGCGGCGCACGGCGGTGTTCGGCATGACGCGCACGGGCAAGTCCAACACGGTGAAACAGCTCGTGTCCGTCGTCATGCGCACGAGTTCGCAATCCGGGCTGAAAATCGGCCAGATTATTTATGACTTAAATGGCGAATACGCCAACGCCAACCTGCAGGACAAAGGTTCCATCGCCGAGGTTTATCCGAAAGATACCGTGCGTTACCGGATCATTCCGGTGGCTGGCTTTCAACCGATCCTGAATAATTTTTACACGCAGATTCAGGAGGGCCACGCCACGCTGCGCGCGCTCATCGAGGCTAACAACCTCCCGCGCTCGGCGGATCTCGAAGCGTTCATGAGCATCGTTTTCGATGAACCGCGCAAGGAAGAATTTGACGACGTCGAAGACTGGCACAAGCAAAACCTCCGTTACCAGCGCAAGGTCGCCGCGTATCGGGCCGTCCTCGCCCGCGCTGGATTTGAACTGCCCAAAGACTTCAAGTTTCAGTTCGAGGTGAACGCCACCGTCCGCAAACAGGTGAATCCATCCGTTGATCCGAATGAAGGGCTGACCGCCGCGCAGATGTTCACCTGGTTCGACCTCGCGCACCAGATTCAGGAGCAGCTTTATGCCAGCGGCAACGATCCGTGGTTTGATCCCGACACGAAGGCGCTCGTCAATATGCTGCTCCAGAAAAACGACCGTGGCGGCTACATCCCCGGCTACCGCTTGCTGCAACCGTTCAAGGAATATCATTCGCCCAGCCGCACCACCGACGTGAGCGAAGAAATTTACCGGCACCTCGTAGATGGAAAAATTGTCATCCTCGACCTTTCCGTCGGCGACACCGCACAGCGCGACCGTTTGAGCAAACGCATCGCCCAGCACATTTTCGAAAGCTCGATGGCGACCTTCAGCCGCGGCACGCACCCGCCGCACATCGTCATTTATGTCGAGGAGGCGCACAACCTCATTGGCCGCACCGAGCCGCTGACCGAGACTTGGCCGCGCATCGTGAAGGAAGGCGCGAAGGCACGCATCGCGACCGTCTATGCCACGCAGGAAGTTTCTTCAATCCATCCAAACATCCTTTCCAACACCGAAAACATCTTCGTCTCGCACCTCAACAACGAAAATGAATTCCGCGAACTCGCCAAGTTCTACGACTTCCGCGATTTTGAAAGCTCCATCATGCACACGCAGGATGTCGGGTTCAACCGCGTGAAAACGCTCTCCAATCCGTTTGTCATCCCCGTGCAGATTGACAAGTTCAACCCCGAGCTGGAAAAACAGCGCGCGGGATAAAACCGCTGCGTTTTGGCTGGATACGTTAATTTGCCTCGACGCGCAGCAACACCGCGTCCGACTTCGCCAGAATTTCCGTCCGTTCCAGGCTTGCCGGAACCAAACAAAATTGTCCGGCGGATAAATCAACTTCCGTCGAACCGTTCTTGATTTCAATTTCGCCGCCCGTCACCGCGACGATTTGCAGCTTCTTCGCTTTTAACAAACCGCCCGCGCCGGAATCCAGTTTCCACGTTTCGACGTTGAACAACGAGTCATTGACGAGCGCGCGTTTCTGAATTTTTCTGTCACCCGCGAATCTTGTCTCCGCCAGCTTTGGCTCGAAATCACTGAAATCAATGCTCGCCAGCGATTGCGCGAGATGCAAATCGCGCGGCTTGCCGTCGAGGCCGGCGCGGTTCCAGTCGAAGACGCGATACGTCGTGTCCGAGTTTTGCTGGATTTCAAAAATCACAATGCCCGCGCCGATGGCATGAACGCGTCCACTCGGCAGAAACATCGCGTCGCCCGCCTTGACCGGAATGCGATGAAAACAATCGGCGACGCTGCCGTCCGAAATCTTTCCCTCAAATTCCGCCCGCGTCACGCTACGTTTGAGTCCGGCAAATAATTCCGCGCCGGGCGCGGCGTCGGCAACGAACCACATTTCAGTCTTTGATTCGCCGCCAAGTTCGGCGGCTTTGCCCGCGGGCGGATGGACTTGCAATGAAAGTTTTTCCCGCGCGTCGAGGATTTTGACCAAAAGCGGGAAACGATTTTTGCCCGCTGGTTTTGCATCACCCAGGATTTCCCGCGAAAAATTTTCCATGAGCCAGTGCAAATTTTTTCCGGCAAATTTCCCGCTGGCGATGACGCTTTCATCACCTGGCCGGTCGGAAATTTCCCACGATTCGCCGATGACCTTGCCCGCCGGAAGTTTTTTGCCGTAAAGTTTTTCGAGTTCGCGCCCGCCCCAGACGCGTTCCTTGAAAATCGGCTGGAATGTGAGCGGGTAAAGCACGGCTGATTATCCGGCGGCCTGGGGAACCACGCCGTTTTCAGTGGATTCGATTTCCTCAATGAAATGTCCGTGGGCGCGGAATTTGTCGTAGCGCAGCTTCAATCTTTCGGCGACGGGCAGGGCCAGAATTTCCTCGAGATGTTTGAGCAGATGCACTTTCAAATTTTCCGCCGTCGCAGCCGTGTCCGTGTGCGCGCCGCCGATCGGTTCCGGAACAATTTCGTCCACGAGCTTGAATTTCAGCAAATCTTTCGCGGTGATTTTGAGCGCGGCGGCGGCCTTGGCGGCGTTGGCGCGGTCTTTCCACAAAATCGCCGCGCAACCTTCCGGGCTGATGACCGAGTAATAAGCATTTTCCAGAATCAAAACCCGATCCGCGACGCCGATGCCGAGCGCGCCGCCGGAACCGCCTTCGCCGATGACGGCGGCGATGATGGGAACTTCGAGCAAAGTCATTTCGCGCAGATTGACGGCGATGGCCTCGGCGATGTGGCGTTCCTCGGCGGCGACGCCGGGATATGCGCCCGCCGTGTCAATGAGCGTGATGATGGGCAGGGAAAATTTATTCGCGAGCCGCATCAGGCGCAGCGCCTTGCGGTAACCTTCGGGATGCGCGGAACCGAAATTGCGCAAAATGTTTTCCTTGGTGTCGCGGCCTTTTTGCGTGCCGATGACGACGACGCGATGTTCGCCCAGTTTCGCAAAACCGCCGACCATCGCGCGATCTTCGGCGAAAAGCCGGTCGCCGTGTAATTCCTGAAAATCGGTGAACGCGCCGCTGATGTAATCGAGCGTGTAAGGACGTTTGGGATGGCGCGCGAGCTGGACGCGCTGCCAGGCGGTGAGGTTCAGAAAAATCTGCCGCCGGGTTTCCTCCAGCTTGCGTTCGATGATCTGGATTTCCTCCTCAAAACTGATGCCGAGCGAGTGTTTTTCCGGGTGCTGGCGGAGTTCGTCCAGCTTGGTTTGCAGTTCGATGACCGGCTTCTCAAAATCGAGCTGATGTTTCATGCGTGAAAAGGTTAATTGTTTGTTGCGTTCCAATCAATGCGGATTTCGCGCCGGTTATTCACCGTAAAAAAAGCGAAAGGCCGGACTTTCGTCCGGCCCTGCTTGGTGACGAGGTTTAATACGCCCTCACCCGGGCGCTCAGAAGGGTGGTGCGACCAACTTGGGGTCGCTGTCCGAGCCGCACCACGAGCAAAACCACTATGCCAACCCTAAACGAACAGCGAAATCATTCGCACTAATTCAGACCATCATCTTTCAACTATGTTCAAACTTTTTTAAAAAATCTATGGGGTGTTTTCCCCATATGGAAATCGTTGATTTTAAGGGAAATTGGATGAAAATCCGCAAATAACCGTTTGGTTACAAACCTAACCCGGAGAAAAATCGCTGAAAATTTTCGTTTGCGGACAGGATTTTGGCCGCCGCGATTTCGTCCAGCCACGCGCTGGCGGCATGCGCGGCCAGTTCGTTGGCGTGGCGAAGGAAATCAGTTCAAAGTTTTGCACACTCAAATTTTTAATAGCTCTTGAACCAATTTGATTCGTTTATTCAAAAGAAAATCAGAGTAAGGTTTTAATTTTCTTTCTTTGTCACCTCTTGTCTGGAAAACCGCAGATGAATCGTTGAATCCGAAACCAAACATTTTGTCTGGCTGACCACCGACAGTCAGACAATCTTGCATCAACTGCTTCATCTCATCTTTCGTGAAAAGCAAAGTGCAATCGCCATACCATTTTGACGTTACTGGCTTGGTGCGCCCCGCGTCAGGTGCATACATTCCAAATAGGAGAATGAAATCAGCTTCTTCCGGAACCTCAAAACGATTGAACCAAGTGTAAAAAGCAAATTTCTTTGTGCTTTCCTTTTTCGGTGGCGTTCCAAAGTAAGTGCGCGAAGCTTTAATCTGAATCGTCACCACTCGATTTTGTCCATGACTCTTTTTTAACACCGCCAAATCTATTCCTTTCTCTTGGCGAGAAGTTGGAATCAAAATCGAATAGCCATCTTTCTTCGGCAAAAGTTTTTGCAAACGATTCGCCAAAAGAAATTCCGGCCATTGAAGCGTGAATACAGGATCCATTTTATTTTATCACCTGCGGCTCGTGCCATTCGTGGCCGCTTTGCGCGAGCAGATCGTCGGCTGCAATCGGGCCCCATGTGCCGGCGGCGTAAAATTCGCGGTTCGTCAGCGGTTTGTTTTCCCAGCCTTTGCGGATGGAATCCACGATCTGCCACGCGGTCTCGACTTCGTCGCGGCGGATGAAGAGCGTCGCGTCGCCGACGATGGCGTCGAGCAGCAGGCGTTCGTAGGCTTCGGGCGTGTAGGCGCCGAACTCGGAATCGTAGCTGAAGTGCATCCGCACGGGCCGAACGCTGGTGCCGATGCCGGGAACCTTGCCGTTGAAGTGCAGGGAAATTCCCTCGTTCGGCTGCAGGCGCAAGGTGAGCGCGTTGGCGTCCAGCTTGTTTCCGCATTGCGCGGCGAACAAAACATTCGGCGTGTGGCTGAATTGAATGCGAACTTCGCTCGCGCTTTGCGGCAGATTTTTTCCGGTGCGCAAATAAAACGGCACGCCGCTCCAGCGCCAGTTGTCAACGAGCAGCTTCATCGCGACAAAAGTTTCGACATTGGAATCCGGCTTCACTTTGACTTCCTGCCGGTAACCGGGACGCGGCTCGCCGTTAACCGAGCCGGCGAAGTATTGTCCGCGCACGACTTGTTTCGCGACATCGGCGGGCGTGAGATGACGGATGGATTTGAGCAATTTAACTTTTTCATCGCGCACGGCCTCGGCTTCGAGCGACACGGGCGGTTCCATCGCGATGAGCGAAAGCACTTGCAGCATGTGGTTCTGCACCATGTCGCGGATCGCGCCGGCTTCCTCGTAATAACCGCCGCGCTCGCCGACGCCGAGTTTTTCGCTGACGGTGAGCTGGACGAAGTCAACGGATTCGCGATTCCACAGCCGCTCGAAAATGGAATTGGAAAAGCGGAACATCAGAATGTTCTGCACCGTTTCCTTGCCGAGATAATGGTCAATGCGGCAGACCTGCGACTCGTGCGCGTAGCGCGTCAGCTCGGTGTTCAACGCCTGCGCGGACGCGAGGTCGTGGCCGAACGGCTTCTCGACGACGAGCCGTTGCCAGCCGTGCTCGCCGCCGTTTTCTCGATGCAACAATTTTGAATCGTGCAATTGCTGGATGACATCGGCGAACTGGCTCGGTTGCGTGGCGAGATAAAACAAAAGGTTTTTCCGCAACGGCGCGCTGCCGAACGAAGTCAGTTTTTGCTCCAACTTTTGATACGCCGCCGCGTCGGTCAGGTCGCCGATGCAATAAAAAAGATTTTTGGCGAACTCGTTCCAGACCTGTTCGTCCACGGGCTTCGTGCGCGAAAACTGGTCGAGCGCCGTGCGCAATTCCGCGCGCCACGATTCATCCGTCTTGTCGCGCCGCGCGAAGCCGATGATGCGATACGCCGGCGGCATCTGCTTGTCCTTCGCGAGATGATACAGCGCGGGAATCAATTTGCGCGCGGTCAAATCGCCGCTTGCGCCGAAGATGACGATGGTGCAAGGCTCGACGGCCTTGCGGACTTCGCTGATGTTGCAGGCCGGAGATTCTTCAGAATGTTGCATGACGCTCATGCGTAAACAATGACGCAGCGCGCGGAGAATTTCAATGCCTGTTGCAACGCAAAAAAAATTTCGCATCCAGAAATTTCTCGCGCACCGCGAAAAAATTTCGCAAAGTCTTTTCGCGCGCGCATGAAAGCAAAAATCATCATCACCCCGAAAAAAGCCGTCGTTGACCCACAAGGCATCACGGTCCTGAAAGCCCTCGAACACATGGGGCATCGCGGCATCAAAGCCGTCCACGTCGGCAAATATCTCGAGATCGAACTCGACGCCACCGACAAGGAAGCCGCGCGCAAATCGCTCGACGAAGCCGCGCACAAATTTTTGAGCAACCCCGTGATTGAAGATTACAGATTGGAAATAGAATAAATTTCAGCCACAGAGACGCAGAGACACAGAGTTTTAATTTTTCCTTCTCTGTGCCTCGGTGACTCTGTGGCAAAGATAAAAATGAACTTCGCCGTCCTCCAATTTCCCGCCAGCAACTGCGACCAGGATTGCGTCCACGCCGTCCGCGTGCTCGGCCACACCGCGAATTTTGTCTGGCACAAGGACACCTCGCTCGGCGACGCCGACGCCGTCATCGTGCCCGGCGGATTCAGCTACGGCGATTATCTGCGCTGCGGCGCGATCGCGCGGTTCAGCCCCGTGATGCAGGCCGTGAAACAATTCGCCGACGCCGGCGGCCTCGTCCTCGGCATCTGCAACGGCTTCCAGATTTTGTGCGAAGCCGGACTGCTGCCCGGCGCGCTCATCCGCAACCGCGACCTGCAATTCCACTGCGAACAGGTTTTTTTGAAGACGAACAATTTTGAAACGCCGTTCACGGGCAAAATTCCGGCGGAGAAAATTTTGAAAATCCCCATCGCGCACGGCGAAGGCTGCTATTTTGCCGACGAAGAAACTTTGGCGAAATTGAAAGCGAACAAACAAATTCTCTGGCAATACTGCGACGCGAACGGAAATCTGACTGACAGCGCAAATCCAAACGGCTCGCTGCAAAACATCGCCGGCATCTGCAACGAACGCCGCAACGTCGCCGCGCTCATGCCGCATCCCGACCGCGCGAGCGAGGAAATTCTTGGCAGCGCCGACGGCAAATTTATTTTTGAAAGCATGATCGCCGCGTTGCAAAACAAAACGGCGGCGAAGGCTGCGTAAAAATGATTGGCACACTTGCACAACTTGTGACTCTAGCTTCATACGGCAACGCATTTTTGCGCGGCCATAATGTTGGTGCGTTTTTATCCAACAAACTCAACCTTCCAATTTTGTAACACAGTTGAGTTTTTGGTTTTGAATCCAGCGAAATCCGGTTTCACCGAAGAAATGCTGGCTGACTCTCCGCTCAAATGGTTGGAATTTCTGAAAAACAAAAATTGTGCGAGATTGAAAATCGCGCACATTCCAACACCAAATCCTCAAACCCCAGATCATCAGTTGGCAGGTTTCATTGGCGGAGGCGGACGCTGGCTTCTTGAATCGGTTTACAAAATAGATTCGGATTTTTGGGAAGCTCGCTGGCAGGGAAATAATCCAAACGCTCCTGATAAGAAGATCTGGCGCGTTTCATACGGAGCAATTGCTCGAAACACAAAAAGAACGCCGGATCAGACAAATGATCTAAAAATCATCAAGCGTCAGCTTGGAATTCAAACCCTTGACCAAATTTATCAATTCGCGCGCAGGCATTTAATCTCGATAATTTTGCCGCTTGTTTCCAAAGCCGGATTAGATTGTTTGGCTGGTAGCCAATTACCGTTGTGATTGAAAGACCTATCACAAGGATTTAGTGCCTTCGGGTTGGTATTCCACCGAAGCTGAACAGATCCTTGCCGCAATGTTTCCACCGCTTGGGTTTTTGGCAGTATTGGGTTCTTGGAATGATTTGGGATTCGACGGTGATGACAATAAAATTTACGCAAATTTGTCCGCACAACTTTACCGTGGCAATTCAACGAGAGCGTTGTGGCAGCAGTTAATTGCGCGGAAAGACCTTAAAAATATTTTCTAAATGACCGAACCCGCCATCACACCCGAACTCGTCGCCAAACACAATTTGACGCCGGAAGAATACGCGCACGCCAGAGAAATCCTCGGCGGACGCGAGCCGAGCTACACCGAGCTGGGAATTTTTTCCGTCATGTGGAGCGAGCATTGCAGCTACAAAAACACGCGCCCGCTGCTGAAGACGTTCCCGACCAAGTCGCCGAAAATCCTCGTCGGCGCGGGCGAGGAAAACGCCGGCATCATTGACATCGGCGACGGCCTGGCCATCGCGTTCAAGATCGAATCGCACAATCATCCGAGCGCCGTCGAGCCGTTTCAAGGCGCGGCCACCGGCGTCGGCGGCATCGTGCGCGATATTTTTACGATGGGCGCGCGGCCAATTTGCGCGGTGAACTCGTTGCGTTTCGGGCCGATCACCAATGGCAGCGATTCGGAATTTTCCAGTTCGAAATCGGAAATCGCAAATAACAAGCGTTTGTTCAGCGGCGTCGTCAGCGGCATCGCGCATTACGGAAATTGTTTCGGCATTCCCGACCATCGCAGGCGAAGTTTATTTCGACAAATCCTACGAAGGCAATCCGCTCGTGAACGCCTTTTGTCTCGGCGTGCTGCGCCACGAACAAATCGCGCGCGGCGCGGCGAAGGGAATTGGCAATCCGGTTTTTTACGTCGGCCCGGCGACGGGTCGCGACGGTCTCGCGGGCGCGGCGTTCGCGTCCAAAGATTTGACCGAGGAATCCGCCGAGCAACAGCGCGGCGCGGTGCAAGTCGGCGATCCATTCATGGAAAAACTGGTTTGCGAAGCGTGCCTCGAACTTCTGGCGACTGGTTGCGTCGCGGGAATTCAAGACATGGGCGCGGCGGGTTTGACTTGTTCCACTTGCGAAACAGCTGCGCGCGCGGGCACGGGAATCGAGATCGAACTCGACAAAGTTCCGCAACGCGCGCCGAACATGACGAGCTACGAAATCATGTTGAGCGAATCGCAGGAGCGGATGCTCATCATCGTCCACAAAGGCCGCGAGGCCGAGGTGAAACGCATTTTCGACAAGTGGGATTTGCCGTGGGCGGAAGTTGGTTTCGTGACGGACACGGGACGGATGGTCGTGCGTCACGGCGGAAAAATTGTCGCCGATATTCCCGCGAAAAAAATCGCCGACGAATCGCCGGTGTATCAGCGCGAGTCGAGCGAGCCGGAATATTTGAAAGCCGTCCGCGCGTTTCGGCTGGACGGAATTCCCGACACGAAAACTCCCGCCGATGATTTGCAAAAACTTCTGGCGTGGCCGAGCATCGCGTCGAAGAATTGGGTTTATCGGCAATACGATCATCAAGTGCGCGACGGCTCGGTGGTTTTGCCCGGCAGCGACGCGGCAGTGATTCGCATCAAGAGCGATTCAATTCCGGTGATGACCGCTGAATTGAAAGCAAAAATCGGCGACGAGAAAGTTTCCGAAAAACTCATCGCCATGACCGTGGATTGCAACGGCGTCTACGTTTATCTCGATCCGTATGAAGGCGCGAAAGCCGTGGTGACGGAAGCGTGCCGCAATCTTGCGTGCAGCGGCGCGGTTCCGCTCGGCGCGACGGATAATTTGAATATGGCGAATCCGCACAAGCCGGAATTATTTTGGCAGATGCGCGAAAGTGTTCGCGGACTTGCCGAAGCGTGTAAATTTTTCAACGCGCCCGTCACCGGCGGCAACTGCTCGCTCTACAATCAAAATCCCAGCGGCCCGATTGACCCGACGCCGACGGTTGCCGTCGTCGGCATCGTGGAAAAACCGGAACACGTCACGACGCAATGGTTCAAGGATGAAGGCGACGCGATCATTTTGCTCGGCGAAATTGTGGACGCGAACGATCCGATTTTCGGCCTTGGCGGCAGCGCGTATTTGCAAGTCATTCACGGCGAGAAAACCGGCTCGCCGCCGCGCTGTGATTTGGAAACCGCGAAGACGTTGCACACCACGTTGCTCGGCTTGATTCAATCCGGCCTCGTGAAAAGCGCGCACGATTGCAGCGATGGCGGTCTGGCGGTCGCGCTCGCCGAAAGTTGCATCAGCCAGCTCGTCGCGCGCGAAACTCCACGATTGATTGGCGCACAGATTGATTTGTCGAATTTCAAAGACGTTCGCCTCGACGCATTGTTGTTCGGCGAAACACAGTCGCGCATCGTCATCAGTTGCAAACCGCTCGACGCCGTGAAAGTCGTCGAGCGCGCAAAGTTGATGGGAGTTCCGGCAGTTCAAATCGGCAAAGTCGGCGGCGACAAATTGACAATTAGAACCGGCGGCAATAATTTTAATTGGGACTTGCGCGAACTGCATGATTTGTGGTGGAATTCCATCGCAAGAGCCATGCAGTAAAGAAAGACACGCATGAAACGAAATTATCTATTGTTTGCGGCAATTGTGATGTTTGCGATTGCCATCGGCATCATTTCGGGATGGCTTGGAATTATCCTGTTGCTCGCACTTCCCCTCGTCTTTTTGATTGCGGGACTTTTCAGCTGCATCGGCTCAAACAAGGCCGACAACACAAAATTGCTTTGGGTCATCGTCATGATTCTCGCGCCGTTTCTCGGGCCATTGCTTTGGTTTGTCTGGGGCAAAAGGCACACTTCCTGACATTTTCCTCCGGCAAAGATTTTCGTTTGAACGCAAGGCGCGATTTCTTTTCCAATCCTCGCGAAGATTGCTTTCTGTTTCAGGCGCGGTTTTGTAATCTTCAATCCGACTAAATGCGACAATTTTTCACCATCGCCGCCAACGCTTTCATGGAACTGATCCGGCAGCCGGTTTTTTTGCTGCTGATGACCGGGTCGGTTCTTTTTGAAATTTTCCTGGCGGTGCCGTATTACTTCGCGTTCGGCGACGAGCCGAAGTTGATCGAAAACAGCGCGCTGGCGGTGATGTTTTTGTCGGGGTTGCTCGGTGCGGTTTTAAGTGCGTCATCGTCGCTGGCGCGGGAAATCCGCAGCGGCACGGCACTGGCGGTTTTGTCGAAGCCGGTCGGGCGCGCGCAATTTCTGCTGGCCAAGTATGCCGGGGTCGCGGCGGCGCTGACGGTGCTGGCCTATGTGAACCTCATCGGCGTGCTGCTGGCAAGCTGGATGGCGTTCGATGCCTACGGCAAAACGGATGTGACGGCACTCGGCATCATCGCAGCGGGCGTGGCGCTGGCCTACGCGCTGGCGGGCTTCAGCAACTTTTTCCTGCGACGACCGTTCGTGAGCGACGCAGTTCTGGCGATGGTGTTGCTGACAACGCTCGCGGCGTTCGTGATTTTTCAGTTCACGCACCAGATGCAAAGCGTCGCCACGCCAGCGCGCGTGGACTGGCGGCTGGTTCCGGCGGGGATCTTGATCCTGTTCGCGCTGTGGATTCTGGCGGCCGTCGCGCTGGCGTGTTCGACACGATTCGACACGATTCCCACGCTGGCGATTTGCTCGGCGATTTTTCTGGTCGGCCTGATGTCGGATTATTTCTTCGGCCGCCGCGCGGAAGCAGGCGAATGGTGGGCGTCGGCGCTTTACACCATCATCCCGAACTGGCAGCTTTTCTGGCTCGCAGACGCCTTGGAAATGGGCAAAAGCACGTTTCAGTGGGCCTACGTCGGCAAGGCGTTTGTCTATGTGGTCGGCTACGCGGGCGCGGCGCTGGCCGTCGCCACGGCGCTGTTTGAAGAAAGAGAATTAAGTTAATAAAGCGTTGCATTGCTAAATGGTTGAATTGTTGAATCGGAAAAACAATTCAACGATTTAACCACTCAACGGCTTGACAAGAAATAAATGGAACGCAACGCAGGTAAAAACGGTCTGGTGAATCTGATTGCAGCAGTGATGATTTTCATCGCCGCTTTCATCGTGACGGGTTACGCCCGTTCGCTGGCGGGGCAGCTGGCTTCAATTTTTCTGTGCCTTGGCGCGCTCGTGGCCTTTGTCAGCTGGTTCCAGATGCGGCTGGAAGAAAATGAGCGGCTGGAAAAACTCGAACTGGACGAACTCGCCAAAACCAAAGGCGGTTCGACGCTGTTTGAAGCAAAAGATTCGGAGGTTTTTCCGGCGCAACGCGCGCGCGAGCAGTTCGAGAAATTTTTTGTCCCCGGTTTTGGCGTGCTGCTGTTCCTGCTCGAAGCAGGCGGCGCGTGGCTGCTCTGGCGCTGGATTTCCAACGCGACCACCGGCGTGGTGGCCGACCGCGCGATGCCGGCGCTGGCGCTCTTCGCCATTTTTGCGCTGCTGCTGTTTTTGTTCGGGCGGTTTTCCGCGACGATTGCGCGGCTGGAAAACCACCGGCTGTTGCGGCCCGGCGCAAGTTTTCTGCTGCTGGGTGCATATATTTGTTTCCTCACGGCGCTGGGAATCGCGGGCGTCAAGGCGGAATTTCCCAACCTTGATTTTTTCGTCGCGAAAGCCTTGTGCGTGCTGCTCGGCCTGATGGCGGCGGAAATCCTCATCACGCTGCTGCTGGAAATTTATCGTCCGCGCGTGAAGGGAAAAATTTCCCGCCCGATTTACGACAGCCGTCTCGTCGGCCTGCTCGGCCAGCCGGAAAGCCTGTTCACGACGGCGGCGCAGACCATTGACTACCAGTTTGGCTTCAACGTTTCCGAGACTTGGTTTTTCCAGTTGCTGAAACGAAACCTGCTCGTGCTGCTGCTCGCGCAATTCGCGGTTTTGCTTTTGTCCACCTGCGTCGTGTTCGTTGACGCGGGCGAGCAGGCGGTGCTGGAACGTTTTGGCAAGCCCGTCGCGGGCGGCGTTTTGTCGCCTGGCGCGCACTTCAAACTGCCGTGGCCGGCGGATCGGGTTTATCAATATCGCACGGAGCAGATCCAAACTTTCGATGTCGGTTACACGCCGGATGCGCAAAGTGAAAACGGCAACACGATTTTGTGGAGCGTTGCCCACGCAAAAGAGGAAAATTTTCTCGTCGGCAACCGCGAGTCGGTCACGATCAAGGACGAGAACGCCGACACGAACGACACGCTGAAAGCGCCGCCGGTCAGTTTGATCACCGTCAGCATTCCGGTACAATTCCAGATCAACGACGTGATGGCTTGGGCCTACAACAACGCCGAACCCACGAACCTGTTGCAGGATCTGGCCACGCGCGCGGTCGTGCATTATCTCGCGGGCGTGGATTTGAATTCCGTCATGTCGCAGGCGCGTTTGGAAGCCGCGCAAACCTTGCGCGATCAGATTCAAGCTTCCGCCGACGCGCGCAAGCTGGGCGTGAAAATTCTTTTTGTCGGGCTGCAGGACATCCATCCGCCAGTGAAAGTCGCGGCTGATTACGAAAAAGTCGTCGGCGCGGAGCAGACGAAGCTGGCCGCGATTCTGGGCGCGCGCGCCGACGCCATCCGCACGAACGCGCTGGCCGATGCGCTGGCGTTCACGACGACCAACATCGCCGACGCGACGCGGCAGCGGCTCGAAGTCCAGGCCTTGGCGCACGCGGCGTTGTTCACCAACCAGATTCCGGCGTTCGCGGCCGCGCCATCCGTCTACCGCCAGCGCGCGTATTTTCAGACCTTCGCGGCGGCGACCGCCAACGCGCGCAAATATATTTTGCTCGTCACCAACACGGATGACGTCGTGATTTTTGATCTGGAAGATAAAATTCGCACCGACCTTTTGAACACAACCGTGCCTCCCGAATGATTTTATGAAAAGAAATATTTTAACCGTCGTCATCGGCGCAGTGCTGATCGTCATTTTCGCGCTGCTGCTGTTTGTTTTTCAAGTGCGCCAGTCCGAGGTCGCCGTCGTCACCACGTTCGGCAAGCCGGTGCGCGACCTGACCGAGCCGGGCGCGTATTTCAAATGGCCGTGGCCGGTCCAGAAGGTCTATAAATTCGACCAGCGCGTGCAGAATTTCGAGGACAAGTTCAGCGAAAATCTCACGGCGGACAATAACAATCTGCTCACGAGCGTTTATGTCGGCTGGAAAATTTCCGACGCGAAGTCGTTCTTCCCGAAATTCGCCGGCGGCTCCGTGCCCGCCGCGCAGCGGATGCTCGAAAGCATGTTGCGCAGCGCCAAAAGCGCGGTTATCGGCAAGCACACGCTCGCCGAATTTGTGAACGCCGACCCGAAGGATTTGCAGTTTGACGCGATTGAAACTGAAATCGAACAGGCCGTGCAGTCGCAGTTGCAGACGAACAGTTGCGGCATCGAGCTGGAATTTCTCGGCTTCAAAAAAATCGGCCTGCCGGAAAGCGTCACGCAGGCGGTTTTTGCGCGCATGACTTCCGAACGCCAGGTGCTCATCAGCCGCGCGCAATTCGAAGGCGAGGCCGAGGCGCAAAAAATCCGGTCCGCCGCCGACCGGCAGGCTTCCGAGGTCGTCAACAACGCCGTGGCCGACGCCACGCGCATCCGCGGCGAAGGCGAGGCCGAGGCCGCGAAAGTGCTGCCGGTGTTCCAGCAAAATCCCGAGCTGGCGAATTTTCTGTTGCGGATTGACGCGCTGCAACAATCGCTCAACCAGCGCTCGACTTTGATTTTCGACGAACGCACGCCGCCGTTTGATTTGTTCACCGGCATTCCTGTGAGTTGCGCCGACAAAATAGATTTTTTGAACATGAGCGACGAGCATCAACATCACGATCACGCGCACGAGCATCCCGCGCCCGTGGCAGCGGACGACGCCGGTTCGCAGGCGCTGGCCGAGGCGTTGAGCAGCAGTTTTGCGATTGTCAAAATCGTGATGGTGCTGATGGTCGTCGCGTTTTTTTGCTCGGGCTTTTTTACCGTTGGCCCGCAGGAAAAAGCGGTGATTCTCCGTTTTGGCAAGCCGGTCGGCGAAGGGTCGAAGGCTCTGCTGACTTCGGGATTGCACTGGTCGCTGCCGTATCCGATTGATGAAGTCGTT
Organism: uncultured Verrucomicrobiae bacterium; assembly: GCA_963738175.1. Classification (GTDB taxonomy): domain Bacteria; phylum Verrucomicrobiota; class Verrucomicrobiia; order Limisphaerales; family UBA11358; genus UBA11358. The sequence goes on along the minus strand of CAVTVI010000018.1, from coordinate 79,467 downwards.
CGCATTCCCATCACGGAAATCCAGAAAGTTTCTTCCAACAACGGCTGGTATCTGACTACGCCGGAGGCGGAATTGAGCGGCGAGGAAATGCCCGCTGGCCCGTCGCTGAACCCGGCGATTGACGGCTACGCGCTCACCGCCGACCGCAACATCATCCACACGCGCGCGACGCTTTATTATCACATTGATGACCCGATCCGGTTTGTGTTCGACTTCGCGTCCGCCTCGAACACCGTGCAGAACGCACTGGACAACGCGCTGCTGTTCACTGCCGCGAAGTTCAACGTGGACGACATCCTCACGCGCGACGTCGCCGGTTTTCATGACGCCGTGCTGCAGCGCGTCAGCGACCTGGTCGAGCAGGCGCAGCTTGGCATCGTCATTGACCAGTGCGAGGTGCAGAGCATTCCGCCGCGCCAGTTGCAGGACATTTTTTCGCAGGTCACGACCGCGCGCGAAAACCGCAACAAACTTCTCAACGACGCGCACAGCTACGAGAACCAGGTCTTGAACCAGTCCGGCGCGCAGGCCACGTCCGTCACGAACGCCGCCGCCGCCGAGCGCGTCCGCTACGTCGAATCCATCACCGCCGAGGCGAAGCGGTTCGGCGACCTGCTGCCGCAATACGCGGCCAACTCCGATTTGTTCAGACAGCAGACGTTTGTGCAGGCGATGGAAGTGGCGTTCACGAACGTGCAGGACAAAATCTATCTGCCGCAGCGCGCCGATGGCAAACCGCGCGAACTTAGGCTAATGTTGAACCGCGAACCGCCGCAGCCGAAACCGGCGGCGAATCCGTAAAATGAAAATGGACGCGACGCAAAAACGAAGAATGTGGAAAGTGGCGATTGCACACTTTTTTTTGACATTGTTTATTGCTGCGGAATTGGGTTGGCCATTAGTTAAGGCTGATCCGCACGAAAGCAGAATCTGGCTCAACGGATGGGGTGGCTTTTGGTTAAAATTTCTCTGGGCATTGCAACCGCATCTTCTTCTTTTGGGTATAATTAAGGGGCTGCTGAAAATAAAAAGCCATGTTGTCTTGGGCATTTTGGGATGTATTTTGATTCCAATATGGAGTTTTTGCTTCGGGTGGATTTATGTTAAACTTACAAACTGGCTGAATCATTTTCCAGTTCTCGGCAAAAAAGTTTTTTGAAATCGTAAATCGCAAATCATCAATCGTAAATTTTTATGCAAGTCACATCCCTTTTGAGCGAACACGAACACGACGATGATTGCGGCTGCGGCCATGACCACGAACATTCCGTCGTGCATCTGTGGCAGACCATCGCCGGCGTCGTCTTCGTCCTCAACGCCTATGTCGTGGACTGGATTTTTCAGCAAGGCACGACTGTTTCCAGCGCCAGCGCCATGATCGGCGCGATCATCCTCGGCTATCCCATCATCGTCACCGCCGTCAAGGATCTGCGGCGCGGCCGCTTGAGCATCAACGAACTCGTCGCCATCGCCGTGCTCGCCGCGTTCGCGTCGGAAGATTACAAGACCGCCGGCATCGTCGCCTTCTTCATGCTCACCGGCGAAATCATCGAAACGCGCACGGCGGAAGGCGCGCGCGACTCGATTGAATCTTTGATTAAATTAACTCCGACCAAAGCGCGCCGCCTTTTGAAAGATGGAAATGAAGAAGAAGTTGCGGCCAGTCAACTTGCCGTTGGCGACGTAATCAGAATTCGTCCCGGCGACAACATCGCAGCGGACGGTTTGATTGTGAATGGCCAAGGCTCGTTCAACCAGGCCACCATCACCGGCGAATCGCTGCCGGTGGATAAAAAATCCGGCGACGAAGTTTTTGCCGGCACGCAAAATTTGACGGGCGTTTTGGAAATCAAAGTCAGCCGCGCCGGAACAGACACAACGCTCGGTCGCGTGCGCGAACTGATTATTGCTGCGGAAAAAACCAAGCTCCCGATCCAAAAAATCGTGGATCAATACATGGGTTTTTACACGCCGCTCGTGTTGGTCATCGGCGCGCTGGTCTGGGCGTTCACGCATGATTTGAGCCGCGTCATCGCCGTGTTCGTCGTTTCTTGTCCATGCGCATTTATTTTGGCGACGCCGACCGCGATGGTCGCCGCACTCTCCGCCGCCGCACGTTTGGGAATTTTAATTAAAAATGTCGCCGACATCGAACTCGCCGCGAAGATCAACGCGTTCGTTTTCGACAAAACCGGCACGCTCACGACCGGTCAACTCGCCGTCAGCCGCCTCGCGCCGATTGGTGAAACAAAACCCGCCGAACTTTTGTTGCTCGCTGCGTCCGCCGAAAAATACAGCAACCATCCGACGGCCAAAGCGCTCGCGACGCTCGCAAGCGAAGCCGGAGTTCCGCTCGCCGAGCCGAAAGATTTTGCCGAAACCGCCGGTCGCGGCGTGAAGGCGGAAATCAACGGCGCGAAAATTTTGGTCGGCCGCGCACAATGGCTCAAGGACAACGGCATTGACGCGAGCTTCGAGAAATCCGTGGACTTGAACGAGACGGAAGGCTGGAGTTTGATTTTCGTCGCGCAAAACGGCAAGTGCGTCGGCTGGGTTGGAATGCAAGACCAGACGCGCGCCGAGGCGAAGGAAGCTTTGGCCGAATTGAAAAAAGCCGGCGTCCGCCGCATCGCGATGATTTCCGGCGACCGCCAAGTCGTCGCCACGCGCGTCGCGAATGAAATCGGTTGCGAAGAAGCGAAGGGCGATTGTTTGCCGCAGAACAAGGTCGAATTCGTCCGCGCGATGAAATTGAAAGGTTACAAAGTCGCGGTCATCGGCGACGGCGTGAACGACGCGCCCGCGCTCGCGGCGGGCGACATCGGCATCGCGATGGGCGCGGCCGGCAGCGAAGTCGCGATCCACAGCGCGACGATTGCGCTCATGAACAACGACCTGCGCCGGCTGCCGTTCCTCGTGAAACTCTCGTGCAGCACACGCGCCGTCATCAACCAGAATTTTGCGTTCGGCGTGTGCTTCATCATCGTCGGGCTGTCGGCGTCGGCGTTTGGCTACATCGGGCCGATCACCGCCGCGATTTTGCACGTCATCGGCACGCTCATCGTGATTTTCAACAGCGCGCGCCTCGTGCGCAAAGGCGAGGAACTGGAACATTTCCATCCCGAAGCGGAAGAGTCGCCGCAAAAAATTTCCGGCCAACTGACGCCAAAATTGGCATAAATTTGGGTAGTGGGCTTGCTGGCGCGGCAAAAATCTGCTAATTTGAGGTTATGAGTGCAATCGAAGTTATTGAAAAAATCAAGCTGCTGCCCCGCGAGGAGCAGGAGCAGGTTTTTGCTTTTATCAAGAGCTTGCCGACTGAAGACGCATTGCATGACGGGCCGGGTGTGCGTTACATGGACGCGGGCAAAGCCAAGGCGGTGAGCGCGGAAATTTTTTCGGAGCACGCGGGGCTGTTCCGCAAACTGGCCAGTTGACTTGTGCGCGAACCGGAATTTTTAAGCCCGGCAATCATCGAACAACTCCACGCCGATTCGCTGGCTTTGTTCGGCGGCAGCGCAGGCGTTCGCGATCGTGGAATGGTTGAATCGGCGCTGGCTTCCGCACGGAACACTTACCTTTACGGACGTGGCGACGTGTTCGACATCGCGGCGAGCTATGCCTTTCACATTGCCGAAGCGCAGGCTTATCTCGACGGCAATAAACGCACGGCGGTTGCGGCGGCGTTGACGTTTTTGAAAGGCAACGACGTGAAGCTGCGGGTTGACGAAGTGTTGATTTACAACGCCATGATTGCCATCGCCGAAAAGCGGATGACAAAATCCGACCTTGCTGCCATCTTTCGCAAACACGCAAACGAACCATGACTTTGACCGAACCAAATCGTAAATCGGAAATCGTAAATCATAAATCCAAAGAAGTCGTCGTTTCCGTGCGCGGGCTGACGAAAGTTTTCAAGGATTTCTGGAACCGCCCCAAGGCGCGCGCGGTGGACAACGTGGATTTTGAAGTCCGTCGCGGCGAGGTTTTTGGATTGCTCGGACCGAACGGCTCCGGCAAATCCACGACGGTCAAGCTGCTGCTCGGCTTGCTGAACCCCACGAAGGGGCACATCGAGGTCTTCGGCCATTCGCCGCGCCACGTGCAGACGAAATCGCGCATCGGTTATCTGCCGGAGGAATCGTATCTCTATCGCTACCTCAATTCGCGCGAGACGCTGGATTTTTTCGGCAATCTTTTTCATCTCTCGAAAGGCGAACGCGACAATCGCGCGGAACAATTGCTCGAAATGGTCGGCCTCGGCAAAACGCAGACGCGCGCCGTCGGCGAATTTTCCAAAGGAATGCAGCGCCGCATCGGACTCGCGCAGGCGCTCATCAACGATCCTGATCTGGTCATTCTCGACGAGCCGACCGCCGGCCTCGACCCGATTGGCTGCCGCGAGGTGAAAGATTTGATCATCGCGCTCGCGCGTCGCGGCAAGACGGTAATCTTGAGCAGCCATCTGCTTTCCGATGTCGAAGATGTGTGCGATCGCGTGGTGATTTATTACGGCGGAAAAATCCAGGCCGCCGGCACGCTGAAAGAACTGCTCGCGACGCCGGACACGCTGCAAATCACCACGCCGGTTTTGCCGCGCGAAACTTTGGAGCGCGTTCTGGAAATCATTCGCAAGGACGTTTCGACCGGCGAAGTGCGCGTGGATAATCCGACGCAGAATCTCGAAAGCTATTTCCTCGACGTGGTCAACAAGGCCCGCGCAGCGAACGAAACCAGCGGCGCACAATCCGGCGCGCGCGTGGCCGAGTATCTGCGCGGCGGCGTGGAGGCAAAACCACAGACAGAAAAAGTTTTGGAAAAATTGTCGTTGCCGCAGGCGGCGCAAACAATTCCTGAAACAAAAGTTTCCGCGCCTGTCACTGAAAAGAAATTGGACGACAAAAAACTGGAGGCGTTGGCGCAGCCGATGGAAACAAAAATTCCAGAAGCCAAGCCGGTGCCGGAAGCGAAGCTGGTTGATTTGTCCAAAGCCGATGAAAAGCTTTCATCGTTGCTGGGAAATAAAAAATGATTTCGCCGCAGAGTCGCCGAGACGCAGAGAATTTCCAGTTTCAACTCTGCGCCTCCGCGTCTCTGCGGTTAGTTAAATTTTGAAATGCAAAGAATTTTCGCCATCGCCTGGTTGACGTGGAAGGCCGCGCTGCGGTTCCGGCTGTTCCTCGTCATCGCGGCGTTGTTGATTCTGGCGGTCGTCGGTTTGCCGCTGGTCATCAAGGACGACGGCACGGCGCGCGGGTTCACGCAGATTATTCTTGACCTACACGTTGAGCGCGATCACGGCGCTGCTGGGGCTTTCGACGCTGTGGCTTTCGTGCGGCACGCTGGCGCGCGATATTGAGGAATGTCAGATTCAAGTCGTCGCGACGAAACCGATTGCGCGCTGGCAAATCTGGATTGGCAAATGGCTTGGCATTGTTTCGCTCAACGCCGCGCTGCTCGCGATTTCCGGCGCGTGCGTTTACGGCTTGTTGCAATGGCGCGCGACAAAACTGCCGGTGGCGGAACAGAAGAATTTACGCGAACAGGTTCTGGTCGCGCGCGGCTCGGCGAAGGAGAAAAGTCACGATGCGGAGATTGACGCGGAGGCGGCGCAGGTTTTGCGGGAGCGTTTGAAGAGCAGCCCGGTGACGACGGCGGATTTGCCGGAAGTGCAACGGCAAATCCGCGAGCAAGTGAAGGCGGATTTTCAACTCGTGCCGCCGAGTTATTCGCGGGAATGGCAGATTGACCTGGGCTTTGCGAAAAATTATCTGCGCGACCAGCCGCTGCAACTGCGCGTGAAATTCAACGCGGCGCAAAGAAGCGCCTCCGGCACCTATCTCGCGCTGTGGCAGGTCGGCGTGCCGGGAACGACTAATTTCTGGCGAACGGAGTCGCCCATGAGCCTCGCACCGGACACGGTGCATGAATTTCAAATCCCGCCGAACCTGTTTGACACGAACGGCGTGATGACGATCGTGTTCGTCAATCCGAACGAGACCGCGCTGCTGTTCCCGCTTGAGGACGGCATGGAGGTTTTGTATCCCGAAGGCGGTTTCGCGCTGAATTTCGCGCGCGGGCTGGGCATCATTTTATGCTGGATGGCGCTGCTCGCGGCGCTCGGCCTGGCGGCGGCAAGCTTTTTGTCGTTTCCCGTGGCGGCATTTTTTTCGCTGGCGATGATGGTGGTCGGCCTGTCGAGCGGCACGCTGTCGGACGCGATCGGATCGGGCACCATCGCGGCCGGCAACGAAGAAACCGGCGTGATGGGGCATTCGGGCGCGGACATGGTGTTGATCCCGATGTTCAAGGCCATGCTGTCGGTCATCAAGCTGGTGGAAAATTTTTCGCCGATTGACGCCTTGAGCAGCGGGCGCGCCATCCCTTGGAGCGAACTGGGCCTGGCGTTCGGGCAGATCGTCCTGCTGGCCGGCGGCATCCTCGCGCTGGCGGGCATCGCGCTGTTCCAGCGGCGGGAACTGGCGACGGCGCAGGGAACGCAATGAACCTCCGCGCCAAAAAAATCCTGCTGCTCCTGCTCGCCGCCGTGCTGCTGGCCGGCTCCGACCGGATGCAAAAGGTTTTGAACCGCGACCGCGAGCAGCTTGGCCTGACACGCATGAACGCGCTGGACAACGCGCCGCCGGTGCTGGCGTTCACGACGGTGGCGCTGGGCGGGTTCCGCGGGTTGATCGCCAACGCGCTCTGGATTCGCGCGAACGATTTGCAGCAGGACGACAAATTTTTCGAGGCGGCGCAACTCGCGGACTGGATCACGGATTTGGAACCGCACTTTCCGCAGGTCTGGGCGTTTCAGGCGTGGAACATGGCCTGGAACATCTCGGTCAAGTTCAAGGAAAACGCGCCGGGAATTTATTCCGACCGTTGGCGCTGGATTGAAAACGGCATCGCCCTGCTGCGCGATTACGGCCTGCGTTACAACCCCAATGACACGCTGCTTTACCAGCAGCTGGGCTGGATTTTTCAAAGCAAGCTGGGGCAGAACCTCGACGACGGAAACGTATATTACAAACAGCAGTGGGCGGATGAGATGACGCCGTTCTTCGGCGCGAACGGGACGAATTTTTCCGAACTGATCAACCCTTCGACCGCCGAGGCCCGGACGAATGCGCAGGTGCTGCGCGAAAAATACAAGATTGACCCGGTGTTTGCCAAAAAGGTGGACGGCCAATACGGCCCGCTCGACTGGCGGCTGCCCGAGGCGCACTCGATTTACTGGGCCGCGCAGGGCCTGGATGCGGCGAAGAAAAATCCCGACAAGATCAAGCAGGATGATTTGATCACGCTGCGCCGCGTCATCTACCAATCCATGCTCCAGGCCTTTCATCACGGACGCAAAATTGACGACCCATTCTCCAAACAATTCGCGACAGGACCCAATCTGGAGCTGACCTCCAGGGTCAACGACGCCTACGAAACCTTGATGCGGGAAGACGCGGCCAACCGCGACGCCATCGCCATCGCCCACCGGAATTTTCTGGGCGACGCCGCTTATTTTCTTTACGAGAACAACCGCGTGGCCGAGGCCGCCAAATGGTTCAAGACGCTCGGCGAAAAATACCCGAACAAGACCCTTCTCGACGGCGACACAAATTCATATCCCCGCAACCTCACGCTGGACGAATTCGCCGTCGCGCGCGTGCAGGACGCAGTCGGTGACACCTCGCTGGAACGCACCACAAGCGTCATCGAAGGTCTGCTGGCGAGGTCGTATTATGACATGGCCATCGGGCAGGACGACCGTTCCGCCGGTTTCAATCTGCTCGCCCGGAAAGTTTATGATCATTATCAGAAGAAAGTTGGCAAGACGCAAAACAACCTCTACCGGATCGGCCTGCCGCCGTTTGATGTGCTCAACCGCACCGTGTTGAACGGAATGCTCGACACGCAAAATCCGCTTCTGCCTTATGCCGCGCGCGCCGTCATCCGCTCGCAATTGGCCATGCCCGCCGAAACCACTTCGACCAACGCACCACCGCTGACCACGACCAACTCCGTGGAAAATGCTCCCACCAATTCCAGCGCGAAATAATTTGAGTCCGTCAATTTTTGGCGGGGCGAGCGTCCTCGCAAACCGTTCGCAAGATTGCTTCACGCTGAAACTTTGCTAACCTCCACCGTCTGTGACAAAGAAAAATTTCAAAGAACGTCCATTGCGCGTCGGTTTGATTTCGCTCGGTTGCGCCAAAAATTTGGTGGACGCCGAAATCATGCTCGGCTCGCTCATGAAAGGCGGCGTCGAAATCACCAACGACGCTGCGCAGGCCGACGCCGTCATCGTCAACACCTGCTCCTTCATTGACTCCGCGCAGGAAGAAAGCGTGGACACGATTCTTGAATCCGTCGAGCTGCGCGACGCGAACCGGCGCGGCCAGGCCGTCATCGTTTCCGGCTGCCTCTCGCAACGTTTTCGTGAGGAACTGCCCAAGCTCATGCCCGAAGTGGACGCCTTCATGGGCATTGACCAGGTCGCACAGGTTGGAAACATCGTCAGTCAGGCCGTTTCAAATCGCGCGGGAAAAATTGCGGATGAAAAATCAAACGGCAAAAATTCCAAAACAAAAATTTCCGCGCGTCTGGCTGAATTGGAAAAAGACCGCGACCTTTCCGCCCACGAAAAAGAAGCATCCCTGCGCGGCTCGGAGAAATTTGGCCAAACCAAAACTGTCGTCAGCGCAAAAAATCCAACCGCGCCTTTGTTTGATGTCACCGCACGTCCAACTTTCATTCCTGATTTCGAGACGCCGCGTTTTCGACTCACGCCAAAACATTTTGCGTATCTGAAAATCGCCGAGGGCTGCAATCATCCGTGCAGTTTCTGTATCATTCCTCGGATGCGCGGCTCGCATCGAAGCCGCACGCAAAAGGATATTGTCGCTGAAGCCAAGGCGTTCATTGCTGACGGCGTGAAGGAGATCAATTTGATTTCGCAGGACTCGACTTATTATGGACTCGATTTGCGACCGAACCATTCGCGCGCGATTTCTTCGCCGGAAAAATTTTCCGCCGCCGCCAAATCACTTGCTGCAGATGCGACGACGATTTGCTCGCTGCTGCGCGAATTGAATTCGCTCAAGGGTGATTTTTGGATTCGTTTGCTTTACACGCATCCGGCGCATTGGACGGACGAACTCATCTCGACGATTGCCGATTGCAAAAAAGTCGCGCGCTATGTGGACATCCCGCTCCAGCACATTCACGAGAACATGCTCGAACGGATGCGGCGCGAAACCTCGCAGCAATACATCGTGGATTTGATAAAAAAAATTCGCGCGGGAATTCCCGGCATCGCGCTGCGGACGACGTTCATCGTCGGTTTTCCCGGCGAGACCGAGGCGAGCTTTCAAACGCTGCTTGATTTTGTCCGTGAAACGAAATTCGAGCGGCTCGGCGTTTTTACCTATTCGCAAGAAGACGGCACGCGCGCGGGCGCGATGGCCGGACAAATTTCCGACAAGGTGAAGCAAAAGCGACGCGAACTCGTCATGGCCGCGCAGCATAAAATCGCAAAACAAGTTTCCGAATCTTTCGTTGGCCGCGAAATCAAAGTTCTCGTCGAAGGCGTGGCGAATGAAAAACAACTTCAACAGGCGAGCGTTTCATCGTGGGAACACGGCCTCATTCGCGAAGCTGAAACTCAAAACTCAAAATTAAAAAATCAAAACTACCTCGTCGCCCGCGGCGAGGCCGATGCGCCGGACATTGACGGACGCGTTTACGTGCGCGGCAAACTGCCGGTCGGAAAATTCGCAAAAGTCAAAGTCGTCGGGCACACGGATTACGATTTGATCGCCAAACCCGCCTGACTCGCGGGAGACGACGCAACAAGTCTCCGACTTCAAATTGTTTTCAAAGAAAAAGAATCTCGTCACTTGATTTCTATAAAAATCGCCGGGGCATTTTTGAAGTTGCGGAGCGACGAACGCAGAGAATTTCTATTTCTCCACGGTGAATTTTTGCGTCAAATGTAATTCAACTTTTTTGACGTTATCCTTTACAACAGCTTCGACAGTATAAATACCCGCCGGGTCTTTTGGTTCAATCCGAATGCCCATGTAATCGTAGGCAAGTTGTTGCCGTCCTCTGGCTTTATCGGTTCGGAATATTGATCCTATCATGTTAGTCTGTTGTCCATAGATAGAACCGTCTGGCTTCCTAATCATAGTATCAATCTTAACATCTGCCGTTTTATCGAAGCGTTGGCCAGGGTCTACGAAAATCACAACTGTAAAAATCGGCACTCCGCGGCGCGCAATTGTAACAGGCGTATAATATGGTATTTCTGGCGTATCCCACCTGGCAAAAAACTTTTCATCTTCAGTCAGGTCAAGGCGGGCACCAAATCCATTTGTTGCTTTCAAACTGTCAGAATCTCCAGCGAATTTTCCGCTCACTATCCACTGAAAATTTATTGAAGCAGCGGAAATATTATTTGTTGTAGCTTTTGCGTCATGCAACGAAATATAAAATAATATCAGGGCAAAAATTGTTTTCATAATTTCTAATAATTTAATTTCCCCTCGGCCTTTTGACGATGACTTCGATTTGGGATTTGTTTTTCGCGATCATGTTCGCGGGCAAAATGCCGCGCCAGAAAACGTTCGGGTAAATCACCGCGCCGCGCCCGAGGATGCTGCCGGGGTTCAGCACGGCGTTGCAGCCGGCTTCCGCGCCGTCGCCGAGCAGCGCGCCGAACTTGCGCAGGCCGGTGTCGAGGGGCGCGCCGTCCACCTCGATGAAAACATTGCCGGGGAACATCTTCAAATTGGAAATCTTCACGCCCGCGCCGAGGTGCGCCTGGTGGCCGAGGATGGAGTCGCCGACGTAATTGTAGTGCGGCACCTGCGCGCCGTTGAAGAGGAGCGAATTTTTTAGTTCGCTCGAATTGCCGACGACGCAGCCGTCGCCGATGATGACGTTCTCGCGGAAGTAGGCGTTGTGGCGGATCTGGCAATTTTTCCCGATGATGGCCGGGCCTTTGATCATCACGCCGGGTTCAACCACCGTGCCTTCGCCGATAAAAACTTTTTCGCCGATGCTCGCGCCGGGAAACCGTCTGGGCGGATTTTGTTTCGGCACTGACGCAAGATAGCTTTCAATTTTCTTGAGCGCGTCCCACGCGAATTTGCAGTCGGCAAAAATCGCGGCGTGCTCGGTTTGCGTCAGGTCAAACAGGTCGGCTGGTTTGAACATGGCGGCAAGTTAATGGAAACACGCGCGGCGGCAAAGGGAAATGGTTCTTGCGAACGGACGCCATCCGCTTCACTGCGTTGCGCTTGCCATTCACGGCGGCGGGAGTATTTTCGACGGAGTTATTTCGCCCCCGTAGCTCAAATGGATAGAGCAGCGGTTTCCTAATTCAAGAACGCACTTTTTCACATTTCATCACACCTCTTCCAGCCCCGTCTTTATTGGGTTTTATTCATTTCGACTTTTTCACGAATCATCAAAAATCGGCTAAAAAAGGCTGGGTAGTATCAGATTGCAGTATCAGATTTTGCCTTTTAAAAATTTCACCGGCAGGCAGGCGCAAAGACTTTCGGCCTGTCTCGTTCCGGCACGGACAAACCAAAGGACTTTGCGCCGGGACGATTTTAGTGCGACCAAAGCGGCGTTGCCATTCTCCAAGACGCACGAGGCGATCTTTCCGAACCGCAACACCGCTTCCGTCGCAAAGACGGAGAACTGTAGCGACGGGCGAGAGCGCGGCGGGTGAAACGTGGATTTTTGATTGATAAATATCGTTGACCGGAAAGTAAAAAAATGTTCACTGTTTAAAAAATATGTTTGGAAACCTTGTAAATAAAAATCAGTTACTTGAATTGGTTAAAGAAAACGTTGTAAGCATTACCCCGTTCAACGAACGTTTGATGCAAATTGTTCATTATCCCCTAAAACCTGGAGGGGTTTCAATTATTGAACAAAATGGAGATCTTAAACAAATTCACAATTATTCATTGGTAAAAAAACCATTCGCAATTCAGCCAAACCAATATGTGGTGATTGATGTCGCTGAGAGTATTAAAATGCCGACTGAAGGGATCGTGGGTCAGTTTATTCCAACATCAACTTTAATAACTAAAGGCTTGAGCATTATATGCGGAAAAATAAACTCCCCTTACGGGATGGGAGGAGAAAAAACAATATTCGGCCTCAAAAATTTTACAGAACATGAAATCCTACTGAAGCCAGATGAGGTTATTGCTTATGTTCAATTCTTTGATTTGCGAGGATTGAAAAATGATGAATATCAACTGACACAAAAAGAATTAGAAGAATGGGTAAAACGCCGCAGACACGCGAACGACGACGGTGTTCACGCTGCTGCCGCTGCTGCTAGTCGCGAATAATTTTTCGAAATTAAATCTAGTCGTCGGGGCAAGCAAATAGACTACGTTCCTTTTTTATTAGAAGTTGTTTTTCTATTAATTTCGCCTCTGCAAGTAGTTCATCACGCGTGTTTGTAAATACAACCACGTTCGAATCAACTAATTTTTTGAAGCCTTCACAGTTTATAAGGCGTATGCTCAATTCATGTGTTCTAGCCCCACCGTCTTGCGATAATTGTGTCTCCATTTGTTTTTTAAAGAGATCCAGTCTCGCTGATATGTGACACAGCTCAAAATGACAATGACCAACATTTTTTACAATTAATGAATTTTTCTGGTGTTCACTTATGGTAATTTTACACTTTTCTAGGAAATCTGGATAAACGCCGTATGATGGAATTATCCAATCGACTTTCCACTGAGTCAGTTTTTTAACGACTTCTTCTAGGTCTTGTGACAGTTTTTTTAATTTGGATGCGTAAAATTCTAGCTCATTTGCCGTAGATTGAAGGCATATTTTATATCCCTCAAGTGTTGCGATGGCTTCTTTATTTGTCTGATGATACTGGTTTAGCAGAAAGCCAAAAAATGCAGCTATTACACCCCCAATCAAACCCACAATTGCCTTGGCCCAAGAATCACTGGAGGATGCCTCGGCTAATAATAGATATAGAGTTGTATTCATAATGTTGTTTTTGCCAAATTAGACCGCTTGGAATGTATCGCATCAACTTATTTCAGTCCGCGAATTTTAATTTTCTTCAAATGTGATCAAAAAAGAATTAATCCCCTCAAAACTACCCGCCTCCGCAACGCAAATTTTATATCGTATTTGACTTTTTGACATCGCTGTTGCGACTTCCAACTCGGCGAATGAAGTTGGTGGAAGTGAAACTGGATCTATTTTAGAACCATCATGTGCTTTCAATTTCCAGGGATTCCCTGAACGCAGTAGAGATAATTGGCGGGCAATATTCAAACTTTTGGGTTTCGCAATTGCTCGAACGTTGGTTTTGTCTTCGTGTTGTTCAAGCAGAACGATGCAGCCTCTAAAATATCGTTCGATAAATAACGAATCACATTTATTTAGCCGTGTGAGGAGTGCAGGAGGTGAAACGCCAGCCTTCCGGGCGAAATTCAAAACAATTTCTGGTGTGATAACTTTCAAGCGCAGGAATTCTCTGCGAAACATTGATGTTGGCAAAAGCAAATGCGAGGCAATTGTATTGCAGTTGCGCTCTAGATTATCCAACGCCGCTCGCCCACCACCCGAAGTAAATGTTTTTGCAAGTTGCGGTCTTTTCTTTGTTATGTCGTAAAAAAAAGTATGAGCTAGTTCATGAGCAATAGAAAATCTTAATCGCGAATTCATTGTCTTCACCCTCGATTCGTTGTTGAATCGTTCTTTTAATTCCTTCGCTCTCCCACCGTCTGAATTTAACAGAATTCGAAATCCCTCCGAATGGGTGGTTAGCATTGCGTCAACGAGAAGCGGGCAAAAATCTACCGAAGTGACTTTCCGAAGTTCTGCAATTGGGCGAAGCAATACAGGAAATTCTTGCCTTGATACTCTACTTGCTATGCCATCGACCTCTGACAGAACAGAGCGTAAAAGCGATGCGTTCTTGCTCGTTGGCATTGCCTAATTTAAGCTAATATCTTTCCAAGTTCGCGGATTATACGATTAGCCGGAGCGCGGTTAAATTCAACTTTTTCGTCAGGCAACAGTGAAAATCTAAATTTTTGGAGACGGTTGATTATATGCTCGACCTTTTCAGGTGTATCGCTGGCTTGTTTGAGAAAATCAGACCGGTAATCCATCAGTTTTTTCCATTCGGTTCGAGCAACATGAGGTCTATATGAAAACAGAACCTCATCCAGCTCTTGTTCCAGAACACCGATTTTATTCCGTTTTGCCGCTGCTTGCCAGAGGTCGCCATCGCCATCCCCGAAAATGGAACCGAAAGCGTGGGGATTTTCCAACTTTCTGAAATATCTCTGCTTTTGTTCAATGCTTGGTTCAACAGCCGCGTCTTCACTGGCGTCATCGAAAAGTGACAGCGAGGCATACGGGTTACCCATAAGCCTTAAGGCTGCTTGCACTTTTTCTGGCCGACTCATTGAAGGATAGTATGACACATTTAACAATTCAATCAAGCTTCGTCATTTTAATTGCGGCGTGACTTCACTTTTTCGGACCAGATGAAGTGTTAGTCTGGGACTCATTCAGCAGCTAGTCGACGCAAGAAATCCGCCGGACTCACAATCGGAATGCCCTGGAATTGTCGCAACGCCAGCAGATGCTTTTTGTCGCCGCTCACGATGAAGTCAGCTTCCGCCGCCAGCGCACATTCCAAAATCATTTCGTCATCGGGATCAGGCGTTGCGCCCGTAGCGCGTTCAACGGGGAAAACCAGTTCAGCGGATTCAGTCAAAGCGGCCACCCATTCCACACATTTGTAACCGGGATAATCCAAGCGAAGTTCTTGAACGGTTTCGTGATATTCAGCCAGCAAGCCGGAACTGACCACGGCCACGCACCGGCCTTGTGCCCAAGCCGCCAGACAGTCAAATGGCGCACCCCGCCAGAAGCTGGCGCTGGCGACGACGTTGGTGTCGAATACGACTTTCACGCTTTGACGCGACGGCGCACTCGTTGCACGCAGCGGCCACCGCCGTTTCATCCCTTGCCGTCATTTCCGGCAGGCCGCGACCACCGAGCAGCAGCGACCGCACACGCGCCGGCGTGAGGGACTGGCGCTTACGCATGACAATGAGTCCGCCAGAGTAACCGACATCCAGTTGATCCCCGGCCTTGATACGCGCCATTTCGCGGATGCTTTCCGGGATAACCGTCTGGCCTTTGACTGAAACTTTAGCAATCATGTGGTAAGACTAGCATTACCGTGGTAAGATGCAAGCCAAAAATCAATGTCCAAGCAAGTGGTCCTGGTCAGGCTGGCCAGAAGGTTGATCCAACCGGGACAGTTATTAGAGGATTAAACAAGGTTAAGGCGCGGGGCGCGGGCAAGCCCGCGCACCCGCGCCTTTCACCATGCTGTCTAGGCCACCATTTGCGCTTCCTTGATGACCAGATGTTTGTCCCGTTCTTCCCAACGCAGCACCTTCAGCGTCACTTGCTGCATTTCCGGCAGCCTTTGAAACTCGACTACTTTGTCGCCGTCCAGTTTCACCTTGCCGTCTTTCAAGTCCTCGTATTCCTCTTATACTGCCAGACCTGTTGCAACGCCAGTTCGTGCCTTACACACACGATCTTGCCAGAACCGTCTTTCCGTTGAACACCTTCGCCGAACTGTACACCACGACGCCCCGAACTAACAGCCCGTTCAATTTGTCGCCTTGAGTTGATTTTGCATTTTCAGCCATGTTATTAACCCTGCCTTCCTAGTTATTACTATTTCGCCGTTGCCTTTGTAGCGACCATCCAGCGCAGCGGATAAAACTAGCTGGTCGAACAGTTCCCGATATGGGATCTGAAATTTCACCGTCCGGGCTTTGCCGTGCTGCCAGATGACCGCCATGCACGCCCAGCGCCAAAACCGCTCGTCCATCGTGTAGGAGGCGCGCTTGCGCAGCTCTTTGAGCGAAATGGCTTTGGTTTGAGCGGCAGCGGTTTCAAAAAGTCTTTGGTCGTTTGAAATACGCGCAGTCGTTTTCGCTTTTTCACCCATTCGAGCAATTCGTCCGGCTTCGTCACATATTTCAGGAGATAATGAAAATCCGTGTTGGTGATGCGTTGAACTTTCACCCAGCCCAAGCCCCACAATTCAGCCAGCAATTCTTTGAGCAGGAAGCGGTGCGTCAGGAAAATGGCGTGATATGCACCCAACCGCTTTCGTGAAATTCGACCTTGATGCAGTAAGGCGCATCAATAGTGTAAGTTTTGCCTTCGTGCTCGACGCCGTTACGCAGTTGGAAAAAGACTTTCCGCAACCAGTCACGGCTGTCTTCAAACGCGGCTTCTTCGCTGGCGTAGTTTTTTGGGTCGAGCGTGAAGGTGAGAAATAATTTACCGCTGACATCCGGCAGCCAATCCCAGAACCGCGCCAGCACCTTGAAGATGCCGACGGGATGAAACCATGACGCCGGAATGAATTCCTTAATTGTCTGTTCGTCATCGGAATTCATAGGTTCCACTCCGACGGTTTGGAGTTTTCCTTGAGGAACCGTTCGAGTTCACCGACCCAATAAATCGGACGGTAGGTGGCGCGGCATGGACGCAGCAGACCGCGTGCGGTCAAACGATCAAGGGTAGCCGGACTGACACTGATGGCTTTCGCCGCTTCAAGACGGTTGAGGCCAAGTTTGGGCGGCTGGCTTTCGGTCGCGATCTTTTCTGTCGTAATCACGCATAAAAATTACGACAGGCGCTCGAAGGCTATATGGTGGTTCTGCCGAACGGGCAAACCCCTAATTAAAACTGAAGCAGATCAGGCGTGGAAAATTGATAGGGATGGCCTTTTTTCCATCCGGTAAGTTTAATGTCCTTTAGAACATCATTAAACCAACTTTGCGTTTTGGTTTTGAATTCAGGCAGTTTTTTGATTTCGCGGAAAAGATCATTGCGCGTCTTGGGCAGGACTGATTTGCGCATCTTTTCAATGTCATGCTGCCATGCGATCAATTCGAGATGAATGTCAGCACGACGATCATCGCCGCTGAATTCTCCTTCTTCATTCAAGAATGCGGTGTAGCCCTCACCCATGCCTTTCAAAAACATCGCCGTTGCTTTTGCGCTCTGGTTAGCCAAGTGAGCAAAAGCCGTTTGTTTGTGTTTTTCAAGATTCACCAATCCCTCTGCAAAAATTTCCAATGCCAATTCTGGCAGGGATGCCTTGTCATTCGCCGACGCCCGAGAATTTTCAAGTAATATTAGCGTGCGTTTTTTTCACCAAGCAGCGGTTCAATTTTAGCCCACCGTTTCTTCCCAATTTTATCTAAGCCATCTTCTTTGAGCATTCGCGGCACATCCTTTGCCAGAAATGTCTTATACCGTTCAAAGATGCCGATGCATCGGCCATAATTCCGCCAGCTAAATTTACGAGTTGGTTTGAGCTTCAAAATCGGCTTGAGGATCGTATTTTTCAGCTTCTGACAAATATTTTTCGTCCATTGCGGCGTCTCGCGGGTTTTTGTCCAATGCGGGAGCGGCTTCAGCCCCGCCTCGGCTCGCAAATCACATTGCACATTCATCATCACCTCAAAAGCCGTCGGTTGAGATTGTTTTACAATCCCACTGCTCGGCATTTCCTTTTTATTTTTTCGCTTCATCTGTAAATTTTCCGAACGTTACCCGTTGCGCCATCGCCACTGAATGTTGGTCGCGCAAATGTCCATAAACCCGCATCGCCAGTGCGCCACCGTCTTTGTGGCCGAGCCAACGCGACACCGTAGGAATATCAACACCGGATTCGATACAAAGTGTCGCAAAAAGATGTCGCAAATCGTGGTGTGTAATGCGCGCCATCTTTGCGGCTTTCGCCGCCCTGTCCATTGACTTTTGACATTCACGAACGCGCATGATGGGAGTGCTAGGCAGTTCATTTGGGTATTCGGTGCGCAATCGTTGCAATAGTTCGAGCATATTGGGAATCATCGGCACGCGCCGGATGCTCCAATTCTTCGTGCCGGTTTCAGGATCGCCACGCACAATTATTTCCTTTTTTCCTAAATCACAGTCCGCCCAGGTAATACTGGCTGCTTCACTTTTGCGAAAACCGCCAAAGGCAAGGAAGCGAACCAAGTCGGCGCAGTTTTGCGAATCCCGCCCGCCGCCATTTTCCAATTCTGTTAGGAACTTCTCAAATTGTTCCGATTCTGGCAGGGCCAGACTTTTGGAACGCACTTTGGCACGTTTGATCCCCGAAGCCGGATTGCGAAAGATCGTGTCATTGGACACCGCCACATTGAAAATTGCCCGCAACACGCCGACCGCACCATTGAAACGCGTGGCTGAATACTGATTGCTGAATTTCGCCGCCCATGTGTTGCAATCGTTGGGGCTGATGCGCCGAACGTCTTGGGCTTCCAGACCCGGCCAAGATTCCAAGATGCTATTCGTAACCTCGGCACGATACCGCTTGGCCGAGGGTTTCAACAGCTTGCTCGTTTCGGTCTGCGCTTTGTAAATGGCCAGACAATCCCCGAACGTCATGCGTCCCTTGCTGGCGGTTTTGCGAGTTTCTACAAATCCGCGCTCGTTTTTATCCAAATCAGCCAGCCGGAGCTTGGCCACCGTCAATAAATCCGTCTTGAGGCTTTTACGAATGAGATTGCCACCAACGCGCAATCGTGCAAAAAATGTCCCTGATGGAATATAGCGAATCAAATTTGAATACTGCGTCGGCTGCCAAACCTTGCCGGGTTTTGCGGCTCTTTGCTGTAATTGTTTGCCGTTCATGCAAACAGTATCAGATTGCAGTATCAGATTGTCAAAATTATTCTTCAAATCATAATAATACGCTTATTTTACAAGGTTGCCCTCGTAGCTCAAATGGATAGAGCAGCGGTTTCCTAAACCGTTGATCCCAGTTCAATTCCGGGCGGGGGCACCAGTCCTGCACATTATGGCCACACTCGTTTTCGACATCGAGACCACCGCGCTGCCGCTCGAAAATTTCGACGAGGCGCAGCAGGAATATCTTTTCCGCGAGACGGAAAAACTTGGCGACGCCATCGCCAAAAACGCCAAGCGCGAGGAGATCACCACGTTCATGAGCCTCTGGCCGTTCACGTCGCAGGTCGTCTGCATCGCCATGCTCAATGCCGAGACGCAGCGCGGCCAGACTTTGTTCGTCGCCGAAGATTTCGAGGAAGTCGAAGAAGCCGATGCACCGGTGAAATTTATTCCGTGTGCCGATGAAGCGGAACTCCTCGCGCAATTTTGGGACGTCGCGAAAAAATACGATTCCGTCGTCACCTTCAACGGCCGTGGCTTCGACGTGCCGTTCATCTACCTGCGCTCGGCGCTGCTCAACGTGCCGATCTCGAAAAAAAACTGGCTCGGCTACCGTTACGCCACCGAACCGCACTGCGACCTCGCGGAGCAGTTCACCTTTTACAGCGTGAGCGGGCGCGACGGCGCGGCGCGGCGGTTCAACCTGGATTTTTACTGCAAAGCCTTCGGCATCGAATCGCCCAAGAGCCACGGCGTGACGGGCATGGACGTGGGCGCGCTGCTGGCCGCCGGAAAATTCCGCGACATCGCCGAATACTGCCTGCGCGACGTCCGCGCCACCGTGGAACTTTACAAAATCTGGAAGGAACGGCTGGCGGGGATAAAATGAAAATTAAATGAAAGGAAAACCATGTATCTCACGAAAAATACAAAAGAAAAATGTGTGATGGCGCGTGTGATGCGTCAAAAAGAAATGCACCAAGAAAACTTCAGCCTGAAAGAATATGGCAGTTGGGCTAAAGCAACGCGTGCAGGCCGAAAGTGGGTTAAGGAAATGCTGCCACAGTTGCCGCCGAAAATGTCGAGCAAAGGAAGGAAAACGCGTCGGAACAATTCTGGCGTTGTGGGCGTTCACTGGTCTCCCGGTATCGTGAAGAAGCCGAACGGTAATGTTTATGAGTGTCCCAGATGGATTGCCAAATGGCCGGGCTGCAAATTCAACGGCGGAATCAGTTGGATGGAAAAACAATTTGAACACGAAGGAGCATTTGTGCTGGCAGTTTTATCGCGGCAACTCGAAACGATAAATCGTGACACGATTCTTTCCGAGTTCGAGTCAATCGCTGGCACGAAAAAATACGACGAGATTGTCGCTAAAATACAGATGTGAACTGGAATGTCTTTGAAAATAGCCAAGCCATTTATGGCTGGGTAAAGCGTCAAACAAACCATACCAGTCCCGTCAGGGACGAAAGAAAATGCACTCCTTCAACTCATGCCTGATACATTGCGTATTTTCCACCAAGGAACGCCGTCTGTGGCTTACGCCCGCCATCCGCGAACGTCTTTGGCCGTATCTCGGCGGCATCGCCCGCGAGAACGACATGAAAGCACTCGCCATCGGCGGCGTGGCCGACCATGTGCATTTGCTTTTGAGTCTGCCCGCGACATTGTCTGTTTCCAAAGCCATGCAATTGCTAAAGGGCAATTCCTCCAAATGGTTGCGTGATACATTTCCCGAACTGCGGTCACAGGGTTTCGCATGGCAGGAAGGTTTTGGCGCGTTTAGCATCGGCGTTTCCGGCGTGGAAGACACGGTTCGTTACATCCAGACGCAGGAGGAGCATCATCGAAAGAAAAGTTTTCGTGAAGAATTTGAGACGTTTCTCAAAAAGCATGGATACGATTACAAGCCGGAGATGTTGGATTGAGATTCTGTCGTCCCTGACGGGACTTTTTATTTTTATTGAACGATTTACCCAGCCATAAATGGCTGGGCTATTTTCAAGAACAACAAAATTTTGAGATATAATAAATGTCCACACTCATTTGCTTCGCCCTGAAAGAAGAAGCCGCGCCGTTTCGGAAAATCGCGGCGGGCAAAACCGGCATCACCATTTTGCTCACCGGCATCGGCCGCCAGAACGCCGAAAAATCCCTGCGCGAATTTCTGAATTCCCGTAGGAGTCGAGGTAACGAGACTCAAATTAAAAATCAATCAGAGACTCCTGACGTCGTCTCCTACGAACCAGATTTGGTGCTGACCTGCGGCTTCGCCGGCGGACTGAATCCAGATTTGAAACTCGGCGATATTATTTTTGAAACCTCGGATGAAACTTTGCGCGCCAAACTTCTCGGCGCAGGGGCGAAGCCATCAAAAATTTTCTGCGCCGACCGCATCGCCACCACCGTCGCCGAAAAGAAAAAATTGCGCGCCGAAACCGGCGCGGACGCCGTCGAGATGGAATCGGCGGCGATCCACGCCATCTGCCGCGAGCGCGGAATTCCCTGCGCCACCGTCCGCGTGATTTCCGACACGGCCAACGAAGATTTGCCGCTGGATTTTAATGCGCTTTCCAAGCCGGACAAGAATCTGGATTACGGAAAATTATTTCTGGCCATCGCCAAATCGCCAAGAAAAATCGGCGCATTGATGCAGTTGCAGAAGAAAACCAAGTTCGCAGCGGAACAATTGGCGAAAGTTTTGGGGAAATTGTTTTGAAACAGCAGCGTTGTTTCAATCGCCGTAATTGGGTGTTTTGGAATTGCAGAGAAACCGCAGCCACGCGCGAAAAATCAAAACCAGTTTTTGCGGCTTGGAGATGCGAACGGGAGTTTCACCGAATACGTTGAAATCATTGGCTTCAAGTTTTTTCAGGAGTTGCCAATAGACGGAACCCATCAATTCGGCGGCGACCATGGCGCTCCGGTCTTCGGCGGGCAGGGTCTGCCTGGCGTGCTTGTAAAGATTTTTGGCGCGTCTGCGCGATGCTCGTGGCGAGCGCCTGATAATTCTCCGACCATTTTGAATTCAAAATTTCCGCTTCAGCCACGCCAAATTTTTTCAGTTCGTTTTGCGGCAGATAAATCCGGCCGCGCGCGGCGTCGGTTTTCACATCCCGCAAAATATTCGTGAGTTGAAGCGCCTTGCCGAGATAAACCGCGTAGTCGCGGCTCGCGGGATTTTGGTAGCCGAAAATTTCGATGCTCAACAGGCCGACGACGGAGGCGACGCGATGACAATACAATTCCAGCTGTTCAAAATTTTTGTAGCGTTTGATTTCCAGATCCATTTCGCAGCCTTTGATCAATTCGTCGAACAATTCGAACGGCAGGCGGAATTGTTTGATGACGGGCTGCAATTCCCGGTTCACGGGAAATTGCGGCGAACCATTTTCGCACGCGCGTCTCACGTCGTCGCGCCATTCGGCGAGTTGCGCGCGGCGCTTTTCTGCGGGAACAGATTCTTCGTCGGCCACGTCGTCCACTTCGCGGCAGAAGGCGTAGAGCGCGGACATGGCGTCGCGCTTGGGACGCGGCAGCAAAATGAAGGCGAGCGCGAGGTTGGACGCGCTTTTGCGGGTGATGGCGCGGCTGTGTTGCATCACGGCGTCGGCGCGTCGGTTCTTTTTTCTTCGCGAAGGGGCGGCAGGCCGCCGGTTTGGGCCAGCGTGGGGTTGAGCTGGCGTTTTTCGTGATGATGCGGCTTGCGCTTGCGCTTGCGCTTTTTGCGGAAGGCCAGAAACCAAATCAACGAGCCGATGGCCGTCAGCAAAATCACGAGGGCCATCGCCAGAAAATTGACCCATTGGGGCAATGGTTCCATGGCGGCCAGCAATGTGTCGGCGGAGTTCATCACAATCAAGATTCTGGATTTTTCCCGGCGACGGACGGCTCGACCGGCTCGTCGCCCGGGTTCATTTTCAACCGTTGCATCCGGTAACGGAGCGAATGCCGGGTGAGCATAAGGGATTCAGCGGCGCGTGTCAGGTTGAAATCATTCTGCTCCAGCGCGCCGGTGATGAGTTCGCGCTCAATGCGCGTGAGCGTGTCGTCGAGCGATTCATTTGCCGCCGCCGGACCGGGCGCAGTTTTTTGGAGCCGCGCCTCGACCTGGAAATCAGGCAGGCTGGCGGGCTGGATTTCGCGCGCCGTCTCCAGGATCAGGGCGCGCTCAACGGCGTTGCGGAGTTCGCGCACATTTCCGGGCCAGCGATGCGAAAGCAGTTTCTGCCGCGTGGCGCGGGCGAGGCCGCTGACGTTTTTGTTCATCGTGGCGCGGAACTGTTCCAAAAAATGTCCGGCGAGCAGCAAAACATCCTCGCCGCGTTCGCGCAGCGGCGGCAGATGAAACTGCACGACATTCAGGCGGTGGAACAAATCTTCGCGAAAATGTTCGGCAGCGATGGCCTGCACGATGTCGCGGTTGGTCGCGGCGATGAGGCGGACGTTGACGCGCAATTCCTGCGTGCCGCCGACGCGCGTGAAGCTGCCGTCTTCGAGAAAGCGCAGCAGTTTGGCCTGAAGCGGCTTGCTCATGTCGGCGATTTCGTCGAGAAAAATCGTGCCGCCGTCGGCTTCCTCGACGCGGCCCAGTTTTTGTTTCAACGCGCCGGTGAACGAACCTTTTTCGTGGCCGAACAATTCGCTTTCCAAAAGTGTCTCGGGAATCGCGGCGCAGTTGATGCGGACGTAATGCGCGGCGCGGCGACGGCTCAAGGTGTGCAACGCGCCGGCAACAAGCTCCTTGCCGGTGCCGCTTTCGCCGAGGATCAAAACCCGCGCGTCCGTCGGCGCGACGGTCTGGATGAGCTGGCGGATGTCGCGGATTTTTTCTGATTCGCCGACAATTTCGCCGAGGCGGAAAATGTGTTCCGTGCGCGAACGCAGCTCGGCGTTTTCGCGCAGCAATTGAAAACGTTCGGCGCAACGCGCAACGGCGTGGAGCAATTCTTCCGGCGCGAACGGCTTCGCCAGATAGTCAATCGCGCCGGCCTTGATCGCCTCGACCGCGAGTTTGGGCGTGGCGTAGGCCGTGAGCATGAGCGCGGGCAAGTCGGGCCATTGCGCGTGGATTTTTTTTAGGAATTCGTAGCCGCTCATGCCGCCGAGCCGCGCGTCGGTGATGACCATGAAAAATTCCTCCTGCGCCAGAAGCTCCAGCGCGGCCTCGGCGGATTCGACGGCGCGCGCGGCGTAGCCTTCGTCCTTCAGCATGGTCTGAAGCGACAGGCGCATGTTCTTCTCGTCGTCCACGACGAGGACGGGTGGCAGTGGCGCGCTCATTTGGAAAATCTCATCAATGCTTTCGCCGGGAAGATTACGGTGAATTTCACGCCTTTTCCAAGCTCCGATTCCGCGCGCACGGTTCCGCCGTAAAGCTCGGCGTTGTGCTTGACGATGGCCAGGCCGAGGCCGCTGCCTTTTTCCTTGGTCGTGTAATAAGCCTCGAACACGCGCCCGGTTTTTTCCGGCGGAATTCCCGGGCCGTCGTCGCGCACGGAAATTTCCACGGAATAATCGCGGTGACAATCGGCGGCGACAAAAACATTGCCCTGGTTGCCGAGCGCCTCGCGGGCATTCTGCAACAGGTTGACGAGTATTTCCGACAAGTGGCCGCGCTGCATGAGCAACGGCGGAAAACTGCGGCTGAATTCACGGTGGATCTTTATTTTGTTTGTCACGGCGGGCGGAAAAACCTGCGTGATGGCGCGCTCCAGTTCCTCGGTGACGCTCAATTTTTCCACGCGGCCTTCGCTCAACTGCGCGTAGCCCATGATCTGCGTGATGACCTTGTCAGCGCGCGCGACTTCCTCTTGGATGATTTCGATTTGCTGTCCGACCCCGGTTTTGCCGTCGCGCAACGCGCGTTGGAGCGAAAACGCGGCGTTGTTGATGATGGCCAGCGGATTTTTTATCTGATGCGCGAACTCGGCGGCGAGCCGTCCGGCGGAACGCAACTGGCTTTCGCGCGCGGCAAATTCGCCCGCTTCCTCGACGGCAAGCCGCTGGCGTTCGAGCAACAACTGCGCGCCGTGGCAGCAAACCGTCGTCAACAACAACACCGTCAGCCGCAGTAGAAATGGTTCGCCCCAATCATCTTGCGGCGTCATGTCGAACACGCGCAATGTTTCGTCGCTGCTCGTCACGAAAATATCCAGCGCGCCGACCAGCGCGTAGCAAAGGCTGATGGCGACGTTCAGAAACAATTGCGAAAACCCCGGCGGCACGCTCACCGCATTGCGGACGATCAATGCGACGAACAGCCAGAATAAAATGCTGTCCAATCCGCCCGACAACGACGCCAGCCCGGCGATGAAGAGTCCATCCACCAGGCTGCCCGTCACGACCGTCCATTGCACGACCGCCAGCGGCAGCCGCTCCGCCGCCTGCAAAAGCACCGCCAGGATGATGTTTGCCAGGATATAAAACCAGAAAATGAACTGCACCGTTTCCACCATCACGTCGAGCGTGCTGTTCGCCATCCCCACCCACGCCGTGATGTCGAATGAATATGAAACCATCGCGATGAAGACAATCTTGACCGGCAGCATGATGTTGCGCTCCATCATCACGATGCGGCGAAGCAGGCGCGACGGGTCGGGCGCCGGGATTTCCAGCGACGTGAAAAGCTGCTTCAGCCATCGCTCATGGCTCGGTTTCATAAATTCACCGCCGCGAAGAAATTTAACGCAACAATTTCAATGCGCTTTCTGCGATCTTTTCCACCGGCCACAAACGGCCGATGCCTTCGTAACCGCACGACAACATTCCCTCGTCCGGCCCGATGAATTCTGCGCCGCGCTTTTTTAATGTCGCCACATTTTGCTGCGTCGCCGCGTGCAGCCACATTTTTCCGTTCATCGCCGGCGCGATTAGAATTTTCACCTTCGGATTCAACGCCAGCGCGATGCACGTCAGCGCATCATCGGCAAAACCATTCGCCATTTTCGCAATCACATTCGCCGTCGCGGGCGCGACTAAAAATAAATCCGCTTCATCTGCAAGTTGAATGTGCATCGGCTGCCAGCCATTTTCCTCGTCGTAAAGATTCGTGACGACGGGATTGCGCGTAAGAGTCTTGAACGGCAGCGGCGTGATGAAATGCTGCGCATCCGCCGTCATCACCACGCGGACGTTGCATTTCGCCTTCGTGAGCAGCGACGCCAGATCCGCCGCCTTGTGCGCGGCGATTGAGCCGGTCACGCCCAAAACAATTTTTCTCGAAACACTCATGTTGCAATTCTAATTCAAAATTCCGGCGGTTGCGAACGCGCCGAGCGCATTTTTTCCGCCTCAATGATCGCCAGTATCCGGCGCAAATCCTCCGGCTTCGTCCCGCTGATCAAAAGATAATCGAAATTTTTCCACTGCGCGATTTCCTGTTTCGCCACGGCCAGGCGCTTTTCGATCACCGCCGCCGCGTCCATGCCGCGTTTTTTCAGGCGCGCTTCCAGCACCGTCAACGGCGTCGGCGTCAGAAAAACCGTGACCAGCGCGCGTTTTAATTCCGGCTCACTTTCCGTTTTCTCGCGGATGGTCGCCGCGCCTTGAACGTCCACGTTCAGCAAAACATCTTTTCCCTCGCGCAATTTGCCGAGCAGTTCGGATTTCAAAATCCCGTAGCTGTTGCCGTAGACCGTCGCGTGTTCCAGGAAATTTCCCGCGTGCAACCGCTTCAAAAATTCCGACGCACTGAAAAAATGATAATCCACGCCGTCCTGCTCGCCGGGACGCGGCGCGCGCGTTGTGCAGGTGATGGCGCGCGTCATGTCCCGCCGCGCATCCAGCAGCAAGTTGCACAGCGTCGTCTTGCCGCCGCCCGACGGGGCGGAAATCAAAATCAGCAGCGGCGCGGATTTCTTGTCTGGCGTCGTTTTCGACTCCTGACTTCTTGCTTCTTGCTTCTTGCTTCTGTTGTTCATTCGACGTTTTGCACCTGTTCGCGAAACCGTTCCAATTCCGTTTTCAACGTCACGACCTCGCGCGAGATGATCGCGTCGTTCGCCTTGGAGCCGATGGTGTTGATCTCGCGGTTCATTTCCTGCGCCAGAAAATCCAGCGTGCGCCCGACCGGCTCTTTCGATTTGCGGCAATCTTCAAATTGTTTGAAATGACTTTGCAGCCGCGTCAATTCCTCCGAAATGTCCGACCGATCCGCGAACAAGACAATTTCCTTCAAAAGTCTTTCGTCATCCGGCGCAATGTTTTCAATGCCCGCGTTCCTGATTCGTTCCAGCAAACTTTGCCGATAGTTCTCCGCCGTCGCTGGCGCTTGCTTCTGAATTTTTTCAACCGCTGCGCGCATGATGCCGATCCGCGCCGTCAAATCCTCCGCCAGATGCGCACCCTCGCGTTCGCGCATTTTCACCAGCGACGGCGAGCGACTGCTTCAAAGCTTTTTCGATGGCCGGCCAGATATTTTCCGCGTCCACCAATTCCTCGTCGCTCTGAAAAACGCCCGGCGCGCGTAAAATCTGGTCCAGCGAAACCTCGCCGGAGATTTTCAGCGACTTCGCCAGCCGCGCCAGTTCCGTCGCGTAAGCTTTGGCGAGCGGCAGGTTGATGTGCGCGCGCGCTGACGATTTTCCGTCCGCCGCGTGGATGCCGATGCGCGCCGTCACGCGTCCGCGCGCGACCTGCGCGTTGATGGCGTCGCGCACCTGCGCCTCGAGCAGCTCCAGCTCGCGCGGCAGGTTCACGGAAATCTCCGACTGCCGGCGGTTGACCGCGCCCAGCTCGACGGTGATCTTGAAACCGTCCCGCGCGCATTCGCCGCGACCGTAACCCGTCATGGATTTCATCCCGCGCATGATGCGAAAATTCCCCGCCGCAAGCGAATAAATTTTCAAAACGCGCGCGTAACAGATTAACGTGTCGAACAAATTGCGTGAAGTCGCGGAGCGACGAAAGATAATAGCCCACGGTGAAACCGTGGGATGCCTGTGCAAAAGAAATTCAAGCCCCGGCAGGGGCGGTAGAAAATAAAACGGACGGTTTTATCTGTCGCCCCTGCCGGGGCTTGGTTGGTTTGTGGTCTTTGACCCACGGTTTCACCGTGGGCTACTATCTGCCGCGCCTCCGGCGCTTTCAAAAAAATCAAACTCGACGCGGCAAAAGTGAAAGAATAGGTTTCCACGAGATGAAATGAAGATATTTGCCGTAATGTTGGCCAATAGATATGGCGAGACGATTCCGCCTTTCATTAGGCAGCCGATGGCCGTCGTGTTTTTCGTGATTGCTGTTGTATCTCTGATAGTGAATCGAAAAAAGCTGGATGAGATTGACGAGTCTGCAAAATTGAAAGACGAGCCGCCGAAGGTTGTTGGCAAACCTTGGAAATGTCCCAAGTGTGGCGAACAGTCGGAGCCGCAATTTGATTCATGTTGGAAATGCGGAGCAGCTAGAAAACAAGATTCAAATTGAAAGTTACAATTTGTGCGCTTTAGTTTTGCTTCAATTCCTCAATCAGCCCCGACGCCAGCAATTGTTCCAAAATTTCATAAACAATGGAGCGATAATTGACGTAGAAACAAAGATAAACACGCTCGCCGCGAATTGTCCTCACTTCAAAAATCACGCGAAGTTTCCCAACGCGCAGACGCAAAAGCCCTGACAATTTTCCTTCCAGTAATTTCACGTCGCCTTGGTTGTCAGCGAGATTTTTCATCGCTTGCCGGAGCGCGCGGCGCGGTTGTGGCGCGAGCGCCTTCAAAAAATCTTCAACTTGCCTGCCGACGTGGACTTTAGTCTTCATCCAAATCCAGATCGTCAATGTCCTTGAACTTCATCTTGCCGGATTTGTATTCCCGCAACGCGGCCATGAAACTTTCGTCGCCGAGCAATTCCATCGTCTCAATCATCGCTTCAATCCGGTCTTTGGAAAGATAAAAGCCGACGACTTTGCCGTGCCGCGAAATCGCAAAGCTGTCCCGCCGGATCAGCCTCGGCAGGTTCGCCTGCGCCTCCGTCACGTTCACTGTAGATTCACTCTTCATTAGCTGTATAATCCGCCAATTCGCGGATTTGGTCAAGCCGCTAATCCGGCGCAACAATTTCAACGCCGCCAGAAAATCCTCCAGCAACAGCTAATCGCGAAAGTTCACGAACTGCACGGCCACAGGAAACTCATGGGCGCGCACGGCGGCGATGACGGTCTGCAATTCGTCGCGGCTCTTGCTGTTCACGCGCACTTCGTCGCCCTGGATCTGCGTCGTCACCTTGAACTTGCCGTCGCGGATGAAGCCGGTGATCTGTTTGGCGACATCGCTGGCAATTCCATTTTTAATCTTGATGCTCTGCCGCGCGTGGCCGAGCGGCGAGATGTCCGGCGGACATTGCTCGATGCTTTTCATGGAGATGCCGCGCTTGGCGAGCTTGCCGACGACGATTTCGTTCAGCGTGCTGACTTTGAACTCGTTGTCGGCGGTCAGTTTGATCTCCGCTTTTTCCAAAACGATTTCCCATTTGCTGCCCTTGAAATCGAAGCGGTTGGCCAGTTCCTTTTTGGCCTGGTTGACGGCGTTCTCGATTTCCATCGTGTTGACCTGCGAAACAATGTCGAATGAAGGCATAATGAATTGATGATTTTGATTCACGATTTACGATTTTGCGCGCGGGCGCAAATCTTAAATTGAACGAACCAATTTGATTGCTTTCAAAATCGGCGGCGGGGAAACTTAAGCCTAAAAATGCCGACGCTCGTTTTAATCTGGGTCTGGTTCTGCGCATATCTGAACTGCGCGGGCTGGTTTTTGTCGGCGATTCACCAGTTGAACGCCGATGGTTACGCGGTCGCGCTGGCGCTGTGGGTCGTCGCGCTGTTCGTTTGGAAACAAAAAGCTTCCGCGCAAATTTTTCCAGGCGGTTGCCGTCATAAATTCCGCCGCCGTTTTCACAAACCGTTTCCGCTCGCGTTCCTGATCCTGACGGCGCTGGCTTTTCTCGGCGGTGTGATTTATGCACCGAGCAATTACGACGCGCTGTCGTATCGCCTGCCGCGCGTATTGCACTGGCTGGCGGCGGGTCAATGGCACTGGATTCATTCAAATTTTCTGCGCATCAACACCCGGGCTTGCGGCATTGAATGGGTTTCCGCAGCCTTCATTGCGCTGACAAAAACCGACCGGCTGCTGTTTGTCATCAACGTCGTTTCGTTTCTGCTAATGCCGGGGCTGGTGTTCAGCGTGTTCACACGGCTCGGCGTGCGGCGGCGCGCGGCGTGGCACTGGATGTGGATAGTGCCGACGGGCTATTGTTTTGTGCTCCAAGTGGGCAGCATCGGGAGCGATTTGTTTGGTTCGATCTTCGCCTTGGCATCGGTGGATTTCGCTTTGCGGACACAACAGACCCGTTCGGCCCGCGATTTTTTCACGTCCGCGCTGGCGGTGGCGCTGACGACGGCGGCCAAAACGCCGAACCTGCCGCTGCTGCTGCCGTGGGCGGTGGCAATTTTGCCTTCGTTGGGATTGCTGAAGCGCTGGCCGCTGCGGACGGCGGTTTTGGGCGTGATGGCCTTGATGTCGTCGTTTCTCCCGACGGCAATTCTCAACCTGCATTATTGCGGCGACTGGTCTGGCTGGCGGCTTGAAATGGCAAACGTCAAATCGTCGCCGCTCTTTTTGGTTGGTGCCAACACCGGGCTGATTTTACTTCAAAACCTGACGCCGCCGGTTTTTCCACTGACCGAACGCTGGCATGAAATTTTGGTTTCGCTCCCGTCTGCATTGCGTGAACTGATGAATTCCGGCCTGGAAAGCGGCGTCAACTCGTTCGCCATGCCGCAAATGCAAATGGAAGAAAGAGCGGGGCTGGGGTTTGGCGTAACCGTTTTATTGATCATCAGCGCGGCGGCATCCCGGCTGGTTTCATCGCCACGATCCACATTTCCCATGCGCGCTTCAACCTGGCAAATACTTGTGCGCTGGTCACCGTTCGTCTCCCTGCTGTTTTTAATGACGCAATCGAACGCGACCACCGTGAGCCGGGAGATCGCACCGTATTACGCATTGGTGCTGCCCATACTGCTCGCGAACGCGGGCCAGGAACGGCTTGTGCGGCGGCGCTGGTGGCGCGTGACGGCGTTGTCAATTTTCCCCATCGCGGCGGGACTGTTGATCGTCTCGCCCGCCCGCCCGTTGCTGCCAGCCCAAAGCATCCTGGAAAAACTGTCCCATGTTCCGGCGCGCGTGCGGGAAGTTTATTCCGTTTATCGCACGCGTCCCAATGCCTTTGCCCCCGCGCTCGCCGCGTTGCCGCCGGGTGTGGAAGTTTTGGGCGCGACCCTGTACGACGACCCGGAAGCTTCATTGTGGCAACCGTTCGGTTCGCGGCGGATCGAACACGTCTGCCCGCAGGACACGGCGGCGGATTTGAAGGCGCGTGGCGTGGAATATATCCTCGTGCGGAATGAAATGTTTGGGAAATGGTTCAGCGGTTCGCTGGCCGACTGGCTGAAAAAAATGAATGCGCAAGTCATTCAAACCATTCCGCTCAACCTGCGCGCCTCCAGCGGTCCGCTCGACTGGTATCTGATCAAATTAAATTAAACCAAAAAAACCACGCTCGCCAAACGGCCATTTTTTCGATTAAACTTCATCCATGAGCGAACCCGTTGAACTGACCATCCTGATGCCGTGCCTGAACGAAGCGGAAACGCTCGCGCGTTGCATCGAAAAAGCAAAGCTCGGCATCCAGCGCGCCGGCGTGCGCGGCGAAATCGTCATCGCCGACAACGGCAGCACCGACGGCTCGCAGGCTATCGCGGAAAAAGCTGGCGTGCGGCTTGTTCCAGTGAAGGAAAAAGGCTACGGCAGCGCGCTCATCGGCGGCGTCCGCGCGGCGGCGGGCAAATGGATCATCATGGGCGACGCCGACGACAGCTACGATTTTTCCGACGTGACCGGTTTCGTCAAAAAATTCCAGGCCGGCGACGAACTGGTCATGGGCTGCCGTTTGCCAATTGGCGGCGGCACCATTTCGCCCGGCGCGATGCCGTGGAAAAACCGCTGGATCGGCAATCCGATCCTTTCATTCATCGGCCGGCTTTTCTTCAAATGCCCCGCGCACGATTTTCACGCCGGCCTGCGCGGCTTCACGAAAACCGCGTTTGAAAAAATGGATCTTCAGACGACCGGCATGGAATTCGCGTCGGAAATGGTCATCAAATCCACGCTCAAGGGGCTGAAAATTTCCGAGGTGCCCATCACGCTGCACAAGGACGGACGCTCGCGCCCGCCGCACTTGAAACCGTGGCGCGACGGCTGGCGGCACTTGCGCTTCATGCTGCTTTTTTCGCCGCGCTGGCTGTTCCTGGTACCGGGACTGGTGCTTTCCGCCTTGGGATTTATTTTCGCCGCCGCGCTGGCGTTCGCAAATTTCCGGTTGGGCGCGGTCGAGTTTAATGTCGGCACGCTTGTGGTCGCCTGCATGACCGTGATTGTCGGTTTCCAACTCGTTGCGTTCGCATTTTTCACCAAAGTGTTTGCGATTGCCGAGGGGCTGCTGCCGGAAGACTCGAAGCTGACGCGCGTCTTCAAAGTTTTCACTTTGGAGAAGGGACTCGTTTTCGGCCTGCTCGTTTTGCTGGGCGGAGTCATTCTGCTAGTGCGCGCGATTTGGTTTTGGAAAGAGGTTACATTTCATCCGCGCAACTTTCGCCGGAAGAAAATTTGCGACGCCTGATTCCGGCGACAACCCTCGTCGTCCTCGGCATCCAGACAATTTTCTCCAGCTTCTTCATGAGCGCGCTCGGCCTGAAAACCGCCACGCGCAAGCCGCCGACACCGCAGGAAAATTAAAACTGCAATTTTTCGATTTCAAACGGACGGCAAGTGAGGCCGATTTTCGAGTTCGCCGAAAAATCCGGCGACGGATTCTGGTTCATCAGGCTGATCAGGCTGTCGCTTCGGAAATTTAATTTCAGTCCGCACATTTCCGCCGATTTCAGGCCGAGCCAGACCAGCCGCCATGGCAGCGGAATGAATTTCGGCTTTTTGCCCAGCGCGCGGGCGATTTCCAGCAGCAACTTTTTGAACGGCCACGGCTGCTCGTTTGCCGCCGTCAAAATTCTCGGAGCAATTTTTACTTCGCCGTTCGCGCAGCGCTCGATGAACGCGGACAAATCTTCGTTGTGAACCAGAAACTGGATTTGCGAGCCGTCGCCAATCATCGGAATGATTGACGAATTCCGGATTTGCGCGGTCAATTTGCCGAACATCCCGCCCGATCCGCTGCCATAAACCAAGCCCGGACGGATCACCAGCGCGCCGTTTTCCAGCGCGATTTTTTCGATCTCCAGTTTTGCCTTGCCGTAAAGCGAACGGCAGCCGTCGTAGGCGCTGATCGAGGAAATGCAAATCATTTTTCCAACGCCCGCCACGCGCGCCGCCTCAAAAAGTTTTTTTGCGCCGTTGACGTTCACCGCCCGGATTTCGTCCCGGCGCAGCGGTTTGAAATCATAGGCGCAATGCACGAGCGCGTCCACGCCCGCGAGCGATTGCGGTGGAATTTCCGCGCCGAGTTGAAATTTAATTCCACCCGCGCCGGGCTTTGGCTGGCGTGTCAATTCCAGAATTTCCCAGCCGCGCGCGGCGAAATAATTTTTGATGCAGCCGCCGACGTAGCCGTTGCTGCCGGTGATCGCGCAGATTTTTTTGTCGTTCATAAAAATTACGGCGCTGCCGTTTCCCAGCCGATGCGGTGGGCATTGGCCATGACGGAAAAAGTGATGGTCGTGGCCGGGACGCTCGGCAGCACGCTCGCGTCCACGGCATGAACGCGCGACCAGCCTTGCGGTCGTCCCAGCGTGTCACTCTCAAATTTTCCCGGCTGCGTGCGCATCGGAACCGAGCCGCCGCAATGAAAGCCGCGTCCGGGTTCGGCCAGTTGCAACATCGGCGGCACGACCACGCCGCCAAGCCGCCGCGTTTGCGAAAGCAGCTCGCGCAGGACTTTTTTGATGGTGCGGCGCGTTTCAGGATTTGGCTGCGCGTCCAGTTGGAGAAAATCCTTTTCGCCGTCGCGTTTCAACGTCATCGCCATTGTCGCCGATTCGCCGGAATGCAGGTAACCCTGCACGATCATCAGGCGTTCTTCGAGCTGGCGCGCGAACAGTTTCAGCGGGCCGAGCGATTTGCGGACGGCCTGGCCGATGATGTCGCTGTAGGTGTAAAGTTGCAGATGCACGCTGTGGCGGCTGATTTGCGGATTGTTGAGTTCGATGAAAAGCTGGCTCAAGGTGTAAAGCGCCTCGGTCTGCACATCGCGCGTGCGCCGGGCGAGCAAGAGCGGAAAAAGAAAATACTGGCTGTCGCGCAAAATCAGCGGCTGGTCGTAGGCGGCCTGCGAGCGCAGTAAAATCTGTGCGGTGGGGATCACGCCCGCCGCGAGATAAACACGGTCCGCCTCGAACGCCAGCGGTGTGCGCGTTTCGCGGTGAAAACCGGCGATGAAAACCTTTTCGGAATTTTCGCGCAGCGAGGTGACGATGACGTCGCGCTGGTAGGTGAAGTTTTTTTCCGCGCGCAGTTCGCGGACGCTGTCGGCGGAATTATAGATGCAGCCGTAGGGACAGCCATATATGCAAAAGCCGCAGTGGACGCAGCCGCCACCCCTGGCGTTGTCGGCGGCGCGCACGGCCAGGCGCGCGCGCCCAAAATGCCAGCCGCGTCCGCGCAAAATTTCACGATGGCGTTGTAGATTTCCGAAAAGCAAGTTTGCCTGGCGGCTGGATTGAAGTTCGCCCGGATTTTCGCAGTGCAGCGGGAAAATTTCCTCGAGATCGTCGCGGTGCGCGGCGAGGCCGGTAATTTCGGCGGCGGCGCGGTAATGTTGCGCGAGTTCGGAATTTTTGACCGGCCAATCGGCGATATCCGAATCGCGATACGGCAGTATTGCCGCGCCCCAGGTATTGCTCAAGCCGCCGAGCGCGAGCGACGGTTTCAGGCCGGTGCCGTGGTTTTGCCACGGGATTTTTCCCTCCGTTTCGCGGTAGGGAAAATCCGAGCCGAAAACCAGTTTGAGCGGCACACCCGTGGTATCGGCGGCCAGGCCGCCTTTCAGCGCGGCAATCTGGCTTGGATTCCACGCGGACGGTTTGGCGGCGGCGCACTCGCGGACGGTTTGCGCGCGGGCGGGTTCGAGTTCGATTCCGGCGTCAAGCATGAGCACGCTCGCGCCGCGCGCGAGGAGGGCCTTCGCGCACGCGACGCCCGCCGGGCCGGAACCGATGACGCAGTGCATAATTTGCTTCGCTTGAAATTGCGGTTGGGCGGACATGGAAACACAGCGACGGCGGACGCTCAATCTTCAAGTTTTTCGAAGTGCGTCAATTTGAAGACAAGGACGTCGCCACATCCATGACAATTACATTGAGCTGCCCGCCCTGACTGCGGCAGAATCTGCCCGCGATGTCCCGCTCCAAGCGATTTGCCCATTCTCTGCTGTCCAGTTATGCCTCATTGGGCGTCAACGTGCTTTACACGCTTGCCTCGGTGCCGCTGGCCTTGCACTACTTGAGCAAGGCGCAATTCGGACTTTGGGCGCTCACGCTGCAAGTGGCCAATTTTATTTCTCTGGTTGACCTCGGCATGGGCAGCTCCATCGCCCGCATCCTGATTGACCACAAAGACGAACGGGACAACGGTCGTTATGGTGGTGCGATTAAAAGCGGATTTCTGGTTGGTTTGGCGCAAGGTTTGATCACATTGGCGGCGGGCTTGAGCCTGGTTTGGTTCATGGCCGGGTGGCTGCGGTTATCGAGTGATCTGGCCCGGCCTTTTTTTTGGTTGATGACCGGGCAAGTGCTGCTGACAAGCGCGATGTTCAGTTCGCGCATGTTTGGACAAATCCTGTATGCGTGGCAACGGATGGATGTCTCCAATTATACCGGCATGATCCAACTCGCCGTGGGATTTGCCACACTTTGGATTGGATTTCATTTGGGGTTTGGCGTTTTCAGCCTGCTGGCCGGGGCGGCGGCAAGCTGGGTTTGTGGAACCGTTATCAACGGCTTGGCCTGTCTAAAACTCGGATTTTGGCCAAAGGCGGAAGAATGGGGACGGGCATCCCGCGAGCAGTTCCATGAATTGTTCAATTACGGCACCGACGTGTTTTTGATCAGTATCGGCGTGCAACTCATCGTCTCGAGTCAGACCGTGCTGGTCTCGCGGCAATTGGGAGTGGAAGCGGCGGCGTTGTGGTCGGTGATGACCAAGGTGTTCACGCTTGTCAGCCAGATCGTGTGGAAAATAATCGGCAACGCCATGCCCGCCTTCGCGGAAATGCAGGTGCGCGGTGAATCTGAACGGTTGTGGCACCGCTACCGGGGGCTGTTCATCACCACCAATGTTTTCGCCGGCATATGCGGCGTCCTTTTCGCTGCGTGCAACGGGCCGTTTGTGATTCTCTGGACGCATGGCAGATTTTCCTGGTCAGCGACGGACAACATCCTGCTGGCGGTCTGGCTCGTATTGTCAACCCAGCAATGTTGCAACAACTCGATGATCATTACTTTCAAAGAAATCCGGGGATTGAAATATATTTTCTTTCTGGAGGGGATAGTCTTTATCGCTGCCGGGCTGTGGCTGCTGCCGCGCTTCGGCCTGACCGGCATGCTGGTCTGTTCCATTCTGGCCACTCTCTTGTTCACCTGGATGGCTGGAGTCTGGCGCGTGGCCGGGTCAAGCGGCCTCGGCTGGAAAACATTTTTATGGGACTGGCAGCTTCCATTGCTGCGGGTTTTGCTGGTGATGGTTCCCTGCTGGCTTGCGGCGGAATGGCTGGTGCGCAATCAGTCTGCCTGGCTCCGCCTCATCTTTACGGGCGGAATTTTGGCGCTGGTCGGAGGATGGGCGTCACTCCGCCTGGCGCTGCCGGCAAACATCGTTTCCGAACTCGCTGGCAAATTGCCTTTGCCAGTAAGACGGCTGCTTAAAATTCACTAACCGCCGAAATGTCTATTGACTGTCATCCAGACAGCGGTCATGGGCTTCCCGGCGGACGGACCAGTATCGCGGCGGTTCATGGTGATTTTCCGCAGTGAAAGGCCTGGCAAACAAATCCAAGTCTTCGGACTTTTTAATAAAAAAGGCGTTTGTGCCGGAAAAGTCACAACCCACCAGCGCGTAACCTAATTCTTCACCGAGTTCTTCATAGGCTTTGAGACTGGCACCCCAATAAGAAGTCATGTTCCAAACACGCGCGGCGTCATATTTCGCGATCCATTTTACAGATGAAGGAAAAATGGCGTTATATTCAATGACCACCACGCGCGGCTTGAACGCCTTCAGCGCTTTCCAGACGTGATATGTGTTCCGGTCAATGTCCAGCGACAGCAGGTCGAATTCGACAGGCACATCCATTTGCTTGAAAAGGGACTCGATGTTTTCGGCGGTGATGAAACTGTTAAGAAAATTCAGGCTGCCTTCCTTCAAGTAACTGCCAAATTCGGATTGGATTTCCCGGGCGAAATTGACATCACCTTCAATCCAGCTCCCGCGCCAGCCCTGACTCAATAAAAAAGCGGTGCTGTTTTCAAGCCCGTTGCCCACGCCGAATTCGACGAAACGGCGGCTCTTGACGCCGATACGCCGGAAAATTTCGGTGATGACGCCGTCTTCGCCGTTTTGGGAAAAAACCTGGCGCTCGTAATGGTTCAGCTTTTTCGGGTCTTTATATTTTGCGGTGGCCAGTTCGCTTTGAATGAAGCTGTTTATCTGGACCATGTTTGACTGGCTGATGGAGTCCTGGATTTGTCTCAACTCCCTGATAATCGGCAGCAGGTGGTATTTTTGTTTCAGCCATTTTTTCATAAGCTTGCGGGGATTCTAAATCAACCGGGTTTTGAATTCAGCATTTGTTTATGAACTTTTTCGCAACTTCCTGATTGCCCGGCGGGCGATCCGCATCGGGCCGGTATGGGAAAGCGGATTGCCGCCCAGGATGGGCTGCACCCGGATTTTTTCAGGCCACAAAATATTTTCCGCTGGTGATGGAAACGATTGCAGAAAGGAAATGTAACGTCGCGCCATCGCTTCGTCGCTGAAATCGGCCACGATGGTGGCTTTCGCCGCACGCGACATTTTTTCCAGCAAGTCGCGGTCGGCATCCAGTCCGGCAATGGCGCGAGCATACGCATCCGCGTCCGCGCGCGGCACGCGAAAGCCGTTCGCCGGTGTGATGACCTGTTGCACCAGGC
Source organism: uncultured Verrucomicrobiae bacterium (assembly GCA_963738175.1). Classification (GTDB taxonomy): domain Bacteria; phylum Verrucomicrobiota; class Verrucomicrobiia; order Limisphaerales; family UBA11358; genus UBA11358. The sequence goes on along the minus strand of CAVTVI010000018.1, from coordinate 41,501 downwards.
CGGGAATATCGCCGCACACCGGCACCAAGCCCAAGGCCATGGATTCCAGCAGCGTCAAAGGGCCACCTTCGTTGGTCGAAGCCAGCAGATAGACATCATGTTGCCGCACCAGTGCTGGAACTTGGTCGTAAGGAACCGGTGACGAAAACCGCACTTGTCCCGTGGAAACTTCTTCGGCCAGCGCCGCCTTGAGAAATTTCTCCTCCGGTCCGTAACCATGAATGGTCCAGCAAAACGGAACCTGTCTCCGCTTCAACGCTGCAACGATGTCCGGAAACAACCGCACGCCCTTGGAACCATTTTCCAGTCGGCCATAATACAATAACTTCAGCGGCGCGGAACGGTCAGACGAAGCGCGCGGCGGAACACCGTCAGGCAGCGGGATTCCATGAGCAAGATAAGTACAAGGATACCCCGTATCCAGCAACCGCACGTCCTCACGCAAATAAGCCGCCACCACCACGAGATGATCCATCGCCGCACGATAGCGCGGAGCAAAAATTTGCGGTTGAATCGCGCGATCATGGAAAATGCCGATACGGACAACGCCGGACGGCAGGTGGCGGAGCATTTCAAACGACTCCGCGCCGAGCACCGCAAACACCGCCGTCGGTTTGAAGACGCGCATCCGGGCATAAAGATTTTGCAGACGGTCTTCGTAAATCAGCCGGTGTTCATTCTCGGTGTGAACGGGAACATCGGCTTCGGCAAATTCCTTCGCCAATGGATGATCCGCGCGGAAGCTGAAAACCTCCGTCGGCACACCCAGCCGCCGGAGCGCCGCCGACAAAAACAGGGTAAAGGTGGTTGAACCGCCCAACCCCAGACCGCCGGCAACCAGAGCAACGCGCATCATAAGTTGAGCAGGCAATGCCAGCCCGCCGAACGGAACCGCGCCACGGCGCGCGGCGCATCCAGCGTTGCAAGATAATTCGAGGAGAAGCCTGGACGGGTGACAGGCAGCGAAACATTTAAGGGTGCTAGGCGCGGCTTGAGCCAGGTATCGTGCAGTTCAAACAATGTGAAACCATGTTGCTCCAAAAAAATCGTCACCGGACTTGGTTTGGGATTGAAATCCTCAAAAACAATGTCCCGGATGCCGCGCCGTTTCAGCGTTTTTTCCGCGCCTTGCAGCACGCCGAGTTCATGGCCCTCCACGTCAATTTTGCAAACGCCGACTTGTTTTACATCCTTCAAAAAATCGTCGAGCCGCCGCACGCTCACTTGGATGCCCTTTCTGCCGCCCGCCTCGTTTTGCAATGAAGCCGAGCCGCGGTTGTGGGAAAACTCGTCCCCCTCTGTCAGCAAAGCCGTGACGGTCGTCGCGCCCAGGGCAATGTTCTCAAGTTGAACCGGCGCGGCAGCGAAATCGGCCTGGCGTTCATGATTGGATTTCAGCTCTTGAAAAATTTCTGGGTGTGGTTCATAGGCAATCACACGGCCATTGGAGCCAGCGCGTGCCGCCATAACAGATGAATTTTGGCCGATGTTCGCCCCGGCATCAAATGCAGTTTCACCGGGGTCAAGCAGCCGCCAGATAGCCTCCGGCACAATTTTGTCGAAGATGCCGTAATGATAAATGTCGGAGCCGACATTCTCGCCCGTATGCACCTGCACCACCGCACCCCACGGCAGGCGCACCGCGGCATGCGGCGGCACCGGCCTGCCAATACGCGACAGACGGCGAAACACTTGGCTGGGGCGGAAAAAATATTCCGGCTTGGAAACAAATTTGATCGGATTCGGAATCATACAAAGAAGATGAAGGAACCGGTTCTAAAAGACGATTTTTTTGTGAACGACGGCGGGTCTTGTTATCCAAGTTCTGGTGCGTCGTCAGGAAAGCAATCCCAATTGACGAAGCTGCCCGATGAATGTCTTTTCAAAATATTCAAACGTCAGCAATTCTTTATTGATAGTCACGCGCGGCTGGTAGCCGGGTGCGAGAATTTTATCCGCCCATTTCAATATGGCGTCCGCCATCGCCTGCGGGTCGCGGATGGGGACGACTTCGCCGCTCACGCCCGGGGTCACCAGATCATTCGCGCCGCAGTTCGGCGTGAGAATCACGGGCAGACCGCAGCCCATCGCCTCCACCGCCGTCAGCACCATGCCCTCCTCAAGCGAAGGCAGCACAAAAATATCCGCCTCCTGCAACGGCCGGGCCAGTTCATGATGCGGCACCCAGCCGAGCCAGGTGATGGGCAGGTCGTTGTATTTGCCAAGAATTTCCCTCACGTCGTCGCGCACGGTCTGGCGCAGCATCAATCGCACGTTGGGAATTTTCTTCTGCACCAGCCGGACGGCCTCCAGCAAATACGGCGTGCCTTTGCGCAGGCAAAGCGCACCGGTGTGGATGAGTGTCAAAGGCCGGTCTTTGGGTCGTTCCACGGCGGCGGGTTTGAAGGCGGCCAGATTAAGCGGACGCGGATGCGGCAGCAATTGTTCCGGCTTGAAGCCGCGCGCCAGAAAACTTTGCGCCACAAAATTGCTGGCGGTGAGAACGTAGTCCACATGCTCCATCATAGCGCGGCCGCGCTCGTAATAATGCCGCGCGACGGGCGGGCAGGGTGATTTCCAGCGGCGTTGTTCCTCGGTCAGGATTTCCCAGAAATTGTCAGGATGTGAATTGCCGGCATCCAGAAAAGTCCTGCCGCCATGTGCGCGAACCCACTTGAAACTTTCGTTGTTGAACCCGTAACTGGAAATCAAGTGGTCGCCGGGCGTCAGTTGGTTTTTTACCCAATGGTCGAACCACGGGTGCAGTCGAAACCTAAACGATTCGGCGGTATAAGCCGACAGGGTTCGTGCGGCGATGTAGGTGCAAAGGCCGATGGCTGGTTTCAAGCGGGTGACTTCGTCGGGCAGCCCGGTGACGCCGCGCCGGGTGCCCATCGCGATGAAGCGGAGCAGCGCGTGCTTGTGCAGCGCGAGCGCTTCATTGTCGCAGATGGAACCGTGGCCGGGGTTTGCAACGACAAATTTGCCTTCAGGTGGTTTTGAGGACTTCATAAATTATGAGTTGGTTTCAAGTTGGTTTTTGGTCGCGTGTGCCAATTTGCCGGGCAGGCACCCCGCCGTAAATTGCGAAGGACGGCACATTTTCACGCACCACCGCACCAGCGGCGATGATTGCACCATCGCCGATTTCAATGCCGGGAAGCACGGTGCAACCCACACCAAGCCAGACATCTTTTCCAATTGTAACGCCCACACGTTCGCGATCAGAAGGCTGAACACTGATTGGCTGGCTGCGGCTGGTTTGATGTCCCGCTGCAATAATGCTGACCATTTGGGAAATCATCGTATAATCCCCAATTCGAATGATTCCACCGGCGGCGCGAATGTTGTTCCACTGGCCGATATACACGCCTTTCCCGACAAACAAACCACCATCATAAGCTGAGTCAAAAGGATCATTATCAACTGTGACATAGCTGAATGCGCCAATCGAGACATCTTTGCCTAAATGGTAATTTCTATTGTTAAGAATTAAGATTGCTTGCGGGTCAAGGAATATGCCTTGTCCTCGCAATTTTGCCCGCATGAACCGATGCGACCAAGTCGTCATCAAATCTATCACGCTTAATTTGAGCAAGTGTTTCAGAAGCATGGCGCTAAATTAAAAATACATTGCAATGTGTCGGATTCAAAATAAAAATTTATTTCCCTCTTTCAATATCATACAAATCAAGATGGCGTAGCACCATGCCTTCGATGGTCATTTTCTTTTCGCGGATGGACGCGGCGGCGGCCCGGCCAAGATTTTCACGCTGCCGGTCATTGCGCATGAGCTGTTCAAGGGCGACGGCAAGCTGCGCGCGGTCGCCGGGTTCAAAAAAAAGTCCGTTCTGATTTTCGCGGATCAGTTCTTCATGCGCGCCGATGCGGGTGGCCACGCAGGCGCATCCGTGGAACATGGCCTCTTGCAACGACAATGGCAAGCCCTCCCAAAACGAAGGCTGCACATAAATCGCCGCACGGCGCATGAGTTCCGGCGCGTCATCGCGTTTGCCGAGCAGTTGGATGCGCCCTTCGAGCTGTTGCGCGCGCGCGAGCTGGCTGATTTTTTCCGCTGTTTCGCCATCGTCATCATGCCCGGCCAGTTGCAGCGTCCAATCGGGAAAGCCACCGGCGATTTGCGCGAATGCCTCGGCCAGGACAAGCTGGCCTTTGCGCCGGGCGATGTGACCGACGTTCAAAATCACCGGCGCGCGTTTTGGACTTTCTAACTGTTCCGGTTCATTCCGCAGGCGCGAATGGTAAATCTGGGTAAAACGTCCGCGCAAAGGCCGATACCAGCGTTGCATTTTTTCCAAATCGTGCCGCGAGACGGCGATTTCGCGGCGGACGCTTTGCAGTTGCTGCATTTTGCCGCACCATGCGAGCGGCAGCATCAGCGCCTTGAACCAAAACGGTTTTTGCGGGCCGCAGTAGCCGTCAAAAAGTCCGACGACCAGATGCGCGGTGGAAACACACGGGACGCCCAGCCGGGCCAGAAAATAAATCGGGCTGCGAAAGGGAAAGCGGTTGCCGAAGCCGAAATTTCCCCCAAGATGAAAATGCGCCAACTCGACCCCGGCATCGGCCAGTTGGCCGGCCAGTTGCCGGGATTGCGCGCGCGTCGGCCTGACCGTGTCCCACGAAAAATGTTTTTGAATCAGGCGACCGGCTTTGGAATCGCGCAGGCTGCCGGGCGGGTCGTTGGAGACCAGCACGACTTCGTGCCCGCGCCGGGAAAATTCCTCCAGCAAAGTCTCGACGAGTACGCTGACCCCGCCACGAAGGGCGATGGGATATTCAAGACAAAGGGCAATTTTCATCGCATCAGGAGATAAATCCCGCCGAGGTTGTTGGCCAGCGAATGGCGAGTCAAGGGAAAGTGCGCAGAAGCATGAAGTGGCATTGCAACTATGCGGAATCGGAATTCATCGTGCGCAGCGGCCATTCGTGCCAGGGCAATCCGTTGACGATTGAAGAAGTGCGCCGTATCCTGCTGGCAAATCTGGCGAAGTGAGCGCCGCCACGACGCGGCGGACGGGGCGAAAGGGACGGTTTCCCAAGGTTCTTTTGCCGTTTCCCAAGGTTAAAAAATGGTTTCCCAGACTTGGGAAATCATTTTCCAAGGTTAAGAAATCGTTTCCCAAGGTTGTGGCGGCATTTCCTAATATTCTTTCGTCATTTCCCAAGGTTAGGAAGTCATTTCCCAATGTTCTTTTATCGTTACTCAATATTGAGAAACAGTTTCCCAATATTCTTTTATCATTTCCCAAGTTGGGAAATCATTTCCCAATATTCTTTTGTCGTTTCCCAAGGTTGGGAAATCATTTCCCAATGTTCTTTTATCATTTCCCAATATTGGGAAATGCCCTCGCGCACCCGGAAACGTCAAAATTTTGAACAAACCGGCCCAACGATGTCAAAAAACGGGGCAGAATGTCATGGCGCGCGGATTTTCAAGGGAGCGACGGACGTGAAAGCCCTCTCCATGGGGAGAGGGTTTGGGTGAGGGAGAACAAACAAACTGATTTAATTTGTTTTGACGCCCGCCCTCATCCTGACCTTCTCCCCCGGGGAGAAGGAATGGCAATCGCGCGTTTCTGTTTTTTCGATTGGCTGTCCGGCAAATCCAGTGCGTGGATTTTCAAGCAGGCGGCGGATGTTTCTCCTTCTTGTCCATCGCCCATCGGATGGGAGAGGGTGGTCGCAGACCGGGTGAGGGAATGATTTGGCCGGGATGAGGGAGGTTGTTAAATCAAATTTCCGCCGGCCCGCCGGGACGGATGGTGGCCGTGCGCCAGCACCCCGGCGTTGAAACGCCGGGCTATTGTCGGGTTGCCGGAACGAACGATGTGATTTGCCTGCAAACCCCCGTGTCTTGCGTCGAACCCCAAATCAGTTACTACGCCCGGCGCAGCATTCTTTATTACCGGGGCGATCAACAGGTGCTGGAACATCTCAATCATTACGGCTTGAGCCGCGCGGCAGTTGTCCGGGTGGACGCCCATCATGTCATCCAAGATGTCCGATGGTTGCCGGCAAATTCAAATCCGTAGTTGTTTCCGGCGGATTTTATTTTCAGATTTTTTTTCGCCAATTCCACCCTTCAAATCTTGCCGGTTTGCGGGTACGTTTTCCGTCGCCCATGAAAATCGCCATCCTGACCACCGACAACCGCGAGCCGCACCGGGAATATGACAAGCCGCGCCCGTGGTTCGGCACCGCGCCCGAAGCGCTGCTGCAAGGCTTCGCGCAATTGCCGGAAGCCGAGGTGCATGTCATTTCCTGCACGCAGCAGCCGATGGTTTCCTCGCCGGAAAAACTGGCGGAAAACATTTTTTTCCACAGCCTGCACGTCCCGAAAATCGGCTGGCTGCGCACGCTGTATCAAGGCTGCGTCCGCGCGACGAAAAAAAAGTTGCGCGAAATCCAGCCGGACATCGTCCACGGCCAGGGCACGGAACGCGACTGTGCCTTGGGCGCCATTTTTTCCGGCTTCCCCAACGTGCTGACCATCCACGGCAATATGCGGCTGGTGGCGCAGGTGAACCGGGCGCGTCCGTTTTCCTTTTGGTGGAACGCGGCGCGGCTGGAAACTTTCACCATCCCGCGCTCGCACGGCGTGGTTTGCATCACCCATTATACCCGCGAAGCCGTGGCGGCTTTGGCGAAAAAAACCTGGGTCGTGCCCAATGCGGTGGACGCCAGTTTTTTTGACGTGCGGCCGGAAATCCATCCCGACCAGCCGCCGGTCATTTTGTGCGTCGGGGCCATCAGCCGGCGGAAAAACCAGAACGCCTTCATCCGCGCGCTCGACCCGCTGGCGGCCCGGAAAAAAATCCGGCTCGTCTTCCTCGGCGCCGGATCAAACGACGATCCTTATGCCCGCGATTTTTTCGAGCTGCTGCGCACGCGCGCGTGGTGTGAACATCATGGTTTTGTGGATCGGGAGAAATTGAAATCGTGGCTGCGCGAATCAACGCTGCTCGCATTGCCGTCGCTGGAAGACAACTGCCCGATGACGGTGCTGGAGGCGGCGGCGGCCGGCGTGCCGGTGGTGGCGGCCAATGTCGGCGGCGTGCCGGATTTGATTGTGGACGGAAAAACCGGATGGCTGTGCGACCCGCTCGACGCGGCCAGCATGGTCGGCGCGGTGGAAAAAATCCTGTCGCAGCCAGACTTATCCCGCGAGCTGGCGGCGGAAGCCAGCCGGAGCGCGCGGGCGAGATTTTATCCGGCGGTCATCGCGCGGCGGCATCTGGAGATTTACCGCGAAGTGCTCACGGGCGTTCAGGAATCGTCTTTGCGTCCAAGCCGGCCTGATCCTGGATGATCCAATGCGGCCGGCCTTTCACCTCGTCGTAGATGCGGCCCAGATATTCACCCAGGATGCCGAGGCAGATCAATTGGACGCCGCCGAGAAAAAGAATTGAAACCACAATCGTGGGAATTCCGTGCGGACCGGGGGTAAGGCCGAATTTCGCAAATTGTTCCGCGAAAATTTTCTGGCACAGCGTGAACAGCGCGCCTAAAAACGCGACCAGTGAAACGATCAAACCCAGATACGTCGCCAGCCGCAGCGGCACGGTGGAAAAGGAAAAAACGCCGTCCATCGCCAGCCGGAAGGATTTCTTGAAGGTGTATTGCGGCGCGCCCGCCGCGCGCGCGTGCCGCTCGAACTCGATGCCCGTCTGCCGGAAGCCGCTCCATGCGCGCAGTCCGCGCAGGTAGCGGTTGCGTTCCGGCAGCGCGTTCAACACCGTGACCACGCGCCGGTCCAGCAGGCAGAAATCGCCCGCGTCCGCCGGGACGTTGAAAGGCACCGCCTTGGACAGGAGGCGATAAAATCCCCACGCCAGAAATTGTTTCACCTTCGCGTCGTCGCGTTTCGTGCGGACGGCATAAACGACTTGAAAACCTTCGCGCCATTTTTCCAGAAGCCGGGCAATCTGTTCCGGCGGATCCTGCAGATCCGCGTCAATGACCACCATCGCATCGCCGGTCGCGTAAAAAAGCCCCGCGCTCACGGCGACCTGATGGCCGAAATTCCGCGCGAAAGAAAGACAGCGCCAGCGCGCGTCTTTTTGGTTTTGCGCCTTGAGCAATTCCCACGTCCGGTCGCGCGAGCCGTCGTCCACGCAGATGATTTCGCAGTCGGCGTTCCAGGTCCCGGCGACCGCGCCGAGCCGCGCAAACAATTTTGGCAGCACATCTTCCTCGTTGAAGCAAGGGACGATGACGGAGATTTTCGGCATGGCGGCGTTTTTGATTTTCGGCAGCGGCTTGTTAGCACGTTGAACGGCGCGCGCAAGAAAAAAGGTTCAGCCCGGCGCGTTCAACACGCGTTCGTAAATCTTTTTCAGTTCCACAGCAGTGTCATTCCAACTGTAAATTTTGACGCGCGGGGCGGGCAGCTTCGCCGCGTCCTGATGAAACTGCCGCAAAATTTTTATGTTGCCGGCAGTGACGCCGATGGTTGGAAAATAGTGCGCCTGATCGCTGAACCGTTCCCGCGACCAATTCTGGTCTTGAACGAGCAGGGGCAGTCCGCACGCGGCCGCCTCATGCGCGGACAGGCACCAATTTTCAAACTCGCTCATGAACACGAACCCGCGCGCCGCGCGCAGCCGCGCGATCATCTCCGCCTCGCTGCCGACGTGTGGATGATATTTCACAAACTTCCCGTCAATGAGTTTTTCAAAGCGCTTCCAGTAAGGATCGTCCGAATGATAAGGTTTGCCGACGAACAAAACCGGCACCTGCGCGGCGCGCGCCATTTCGGCGAGGGCGAGGGAATTTTTGCGCCGGGTGATGGTGCCGGTGGTGATGAGGTGCGCTTCGGTGCGTGAACCGGCTGCTGCATTGAGATAAGCGTCGGACAATCCCAGCGGGACGATGGAAATTTTTTCGGAAGGGACGCGATAGACCTCTTGCAACACGCGGCGTTCGGCCTCGAGACCGACGATGTTGTGCGTGCAGTTGTGATAAGTCTGCCATGAAAGCTGCTGCTTGATGCCGCCGCCAAAAGGCAACGCCAGCAGTGCGCGCGTCGCCCAGCCCTGTCGTGCCAGCCGCGTTTTCGAACGGTTGCAGGTTTCGGTGAAAAGCGTGGTGACGACCACCGGACGTTTCGCGTTGCGCGCGACTTCCAGATAGCCATTGTTGCAGGTGCCGAAATAATGGATGAGGTCGCCCTGCTGCCCTTCGTCCCACCAGCGCAAATATTCGGCGTCGACACCGGCGGTGACAAGCGCAGCCAAGGTGCGGTCCACCTGAATTTGCGCCCCGCCGGGGGCGAGGCCGGCGGGAATGTGCCGGTCAAAAAGAATTTTCATCCGGTTCTTTTGTCAAAAATTATTCACGGTCGTGATCCGATGTTTCCCCGGCGATGACCTTTTCATAAATGCCCTTGAGCTGCCGGCCGATTTCAAGCCATGTCGGCGGCTTGGGCGGCACGGGCAGATTCGGCGCAGCGTCGTAAAATTCCCGCAGCACTTTTGCCGTCGCCGCGACCGACGAGGTGAGCGGGCAATAACTGGCCGCCTGCAAAAACGTGGTGCGCGCCCACGGCAGGTCGCTCAACAGGAGCGGACATTCGCACGCCCCGGCTTCCAAAGCGGACAAACTCAGACTTTCCTTCGTGCTCAATAGCACAAAGCCGCGTGCCGCGCGGTAAATCTCCGCCAGTTGTGTGCGGTTTGAAATGGCGCCTTCGTAGCGGATGATGTCCGGATGCTGCCGGGCCAGTTCATAAAATCGCTGCGCGTAAGGATCGGTTTCCGCGTAAGCCCTGCCGATGATCCAGACGGGGGTTTGCGCGCGGACGGCGGCGGCGGCCAATTCCAGCACGCGCTTGCGTTCGGTGATGGTGGCGGTGCAGACCAGCCATTGCCCCCGCACGGCTTTTGGCGAATTCAGAAAAACCTCCTCCACGCCGTTCGGCACGACATGGATGCGCTCTTTCGGAGCGTCAAACAGGTAGTGCATCAAATGGGCTTCCCACGGCGTGAGGGCGATGCAGGCATCGGCGAGCCGGTAGGAATCCCAATTGAAGGCGGCGGTGAAACTCCGCGGGGCGAGTTTTTCCACCGTGCGGCTGACGATTTTTTGCAGGCGCAACTGGGAGCGGGAGCGCGAACCCTGCCCGGTGAGCAATTCGCCGATGACGACTTTGATTTTTTTTTGCTGCGCCAGCTTGATGTGTTCGACCGGTGTCCGGCCAAAAAAATGGTGGATGAGGTCGCCGCGTTGATCTGCATCCCACCAGCGGACCGGTTCGGCCTCCACCCCGGCGGCTTTCAGCGCCGACACGGTTTGCTCGATTTGAATCTGCGCCCCGCCGTGGGCGATGGCAAAGGGCAACGGACTGGTGAAAAGGATTTTCATATCCTGAAAAAAACCGGGCGGCCGCATAATTGCGGTTGCAGCCGGTTTATGAGTTGGAATACATTGGGCAACGTCAAACGCACAGCGCACACGCTGCCCGATTGGTCGAAATTTGTCAGCAAATGAATAGCAACAACACGCCCGCCGTCATCCGGTCGCTGATCATCTACGCGGCGTGCATTCCGCTGGCGGTGTGGATCGGTTATCTGCTGGCCGCGCCGGCGGATCGTTCCACCTTCAGCTACGCGGGCATTCTGGCGCTCATATTGCTCACGCCGATCCTGCTCCGCTGGCATCATTTCCTGCTCATCGCCGGCTGGAATTTGACCCTGACGATTTTTTTTCTGCCGGGCAACCCGCCGGTGTGGCTGTTGCTGACGGCATTAAGCCTGGGGATTTCCGTAGTGCAACGGACGGTGAACAGCCGGGCGCATTTCCTTTCGGCACCGGAAATCACCCGGCCGTTGCTTTTTTTTGCCGCCGTGATTTTCATGACAGCGGAAATGACGGGCGGCATCGGACTGCACTCGATGGGCAGCGAGGTTTCCGGCGGCAGACGTTATTTCACAACCTTTTTCGGAATTTTGGGCTATTTTGCCGTGACCGCCATGCGAATTCCGTCCAAACGGGTGGCGTTGTATGTCAGCCTGTTTTTTCTGGCGGGCTTCAGCAAGGTCATCGGGGATCTGGCACCCTTTTTACCCTCGTCGCTGCATTTCATTTTCGCTTTTTTCCCTTTCAACGGCTACGATATGCAATCAACTACGGGGGTGGTTGGATTTAACCCGCGTTATGCAGGACTGGGAAATCTGGGGGTTGCCGGGTTTTTATTTGTGCTCTCCCGCTATGGGCCACGTGGCGTCTTCCTGTCGGGCAAGCTCTGGCGCATATTCCTCTTCGGCCTGTTTTTCACCGCCATCTTTTTTGGCGGCTTCCGTTCAGCCGTCATCTTTTGCAGTCTGACTTTCGCCGTCCAATTTTTCATGGAACGGCTGCACCGGACGAGGGTGATGCCATTCTTTGTGTTTGCCGGGCTGATTGGCATCTTGGTGCTCATCCCGTTTGCCAGCAGGCTGCCTTTCACCTTTCAGCGATCGTTGGCCTTCCTGCCCCTGAACATCAGCCAGGCGGCGCGTCAGGACGCCGAAGGCAGCAAAGAGTGGCGGCTGGAGATCTGGCGGGACACCTATCCCTTGGTGCCGAAATACCTGCTGCTGGGCAAGGGTTACGCCATTTCGGCAGACGATCTGGCCCAGGCCCAGAACCAAAGTATTAAATTTGCCTCGGCGGATGCGTCCACCATCTCCCAGAACTATCATAGCGGGCCGCTCTCGGTGCTTATACCCTTCGGCATCTGGGGAACCATTGCCCTGTTGTGGTTCTGGTTCGCCTGTGTCCGCGCGCTGTATGACAACTACCGCTACGGCGACCCGGCCTTCAAGACTGTCAACACCTTTTTGCTCGCCTATTTTACGGTCAAGATTTTGATTTTTCTCGTCATCTTTGGCGGCATTGAAAATGACCTGGCCGACTTTGCCGTCCTCATTGGCTTGAGCGTCAGCATCAACGGCGGCATCCGCCGCCCAATGCCGGTACCGCTGCCGGTGGTGGACAAAGCCGGAAGCGTCCCGCTCGCCCGGCCACGCTTCCAACCCTTCTACCAGCGTTAAAATCAACCTCCCGCCACTGCCGCCCCTGACTCCCGCGTGTGAAACCCAAACTGCTGATTGTGGAACTCTGGGGGTTGGGCGACTTGGCCATTGCCACTCCATTCCTGCGCGCGGCGGCGAAAACTTATCAAGTCACCCTGCTCGCCAAGCCGTTCGCCCGGGATTTGCAGGCGCGGCTTTGGCCGGAAATCCAGGTGGAAACCTTCACCGCGCCCTGGACGGCCTTCAAACACAAATATCATTTCTGGCACTGGCCGTTTCCGGACATGGTTCGCCAGTGCCGGCGGGTGGCGGACGCCCGTTTTGACTTCGGCCTCTCGGCGCGCTGGGATCCGCGCGATCATCTGCTCCTGAAAATTTTTGGCGTCCGAAACCGCCTCGGATTCCCACGCATGGGCAGCGGGATATTTCTGACCCAAGCGCTCGCGCGACCGCACCCGGAGGCGCACCGCTACGAATCGTGGCGCGTCCTCGCCAGCGCATTGGAAGCGGAACTGCCGCCGCGCGAAAAAATTTTCATCCCCGCCGCGCGCAACGGCGGGACGATTTTGATCCACACCGGGGCCGGACAGCCGGTCCGCGTCTGGCCGCTGGAAAGCTATCGGCAACTCGCGTCCCGTTTGCGGCAAAAAAATTTCCGGGTGCAGATCGCCTGCGATCCCGACCAGCGCGAGGCGTGGCTGCGTTCCGGCGAGGCGTCCGTCGCCACACCGGGCAGCGTGACGGAACTGCTGGCGCTGATTGACCGGGCGGGCGCATTCATCGGCAATGATTCCGGCCCCGGCCATCTCGCGGCCATGTGCGGCGTGCCGACCTTCACGCTCTTCGGCCCGCAACTGCCGGAATGGTTTGCGCCGCTGCATCCGGCGTCGGAATGGATGGAAGGCAAGGCGTGTCCCTACAAGCCGTGTTCGGACTACTGCCGGTTCGCCACGCCATTCTGCCTGTGGAACCTAGGCGAAGAGGAAGTGTCCACGCGCGTGGGAAAATTTCTGGCCGCACACATTCCCGGTCGCTGATGAATCCCCCCATCAACAAAAATAATTTCATCCCAAAGCAGACAAAGGACTCGACAGCTATCGGCGCGGCAGTTCAATTTGTAACCCTATGCTGACTGCGGTTCGTTTATGGATTCTGTTGTCCACGTTACTGGTGGGGTCGGGCTGGGTTTTATCGGCGTTGCACGCCTTGAACCGGGCGGGTTATCTGGCGGCCTTCGCCATTTTTGGGATCGCATTGGCATGGGGGCTGCCAAAAACCGGATGGCACCCAACGCAAAGCGCGGGACGGCTGGCGCGCAAACTCCGCCGCCGTTTTACGCGACCGGCCCCGCTGCTGTTTCTTGCCCTGGCCTTCATGTGTCTTGTGGGCGGCGCGTTGTATACCCCGATAAACGGAGATTCAAATGCGTATCGTATTCCCCGTGTCTTGCACTGGCTGGGACACGAACAATGGCACTGGATCCGGGGGCTGGACTTCCGGCTGAATATTTTTGGATGCAACTTTGAGTGGCTTTCAGCCCCGCTGATTTTGTTCACCCGGACCGACCGCTGGATTTACCTGATCAACTGGATTTCCTTCCTGCTCCTGCCGGGGTTGATTTTCAGCATGTTCACACGTTTGCAAGTGCGTCCGCGTGTAGCCTGGTGGTGGATGTGGATTTTATCATCGGGATGGTGTTATGCCATGCAGGCGTCGTCCGACATCAATGATTTTTTTGCGGTGGTCTATGCGCTGGCCTCGGTGGCGCTGGCTTTAAGGGCGCGGGCAAGCGGCAGCGTTGGGGACGCATGGCTCTCCATGCTGGCCGCAGCACTGGTCACCGGTGTAAAGCAAACCGATGTCCCGCTGGCTTTGCTTTGGGTGATTGCGATTTTACCCGGTTGGAAACTGTTGCTGAAACGTCCGCTGGCTGGCACAGCTGTGGCCGCCATCAGCCTGCTGGTCTCCATCGCGCCCATCACCGCCTTCAACTTCCAGCACTGTCACAATTGGACGGGGTTGCCTACAAGCCAGACCGGGGAAAAAATCTTCAAGACCCTGGACTCGCCGTTCTGGGGAATTATTGGCAACGCATTTTGCATACCCATCCAGAATTTGGTGCCGCCGTTTTTTCCCTGGGCGGGCCAATGGAACGCGGCCATGGAACGGTTTGTGCAAACCCCGTTTGGATCGCATTTCCAGTCCTTCGAAAACTTTGGCATTATTGGCCCCAACGTCCATGGCGTCAACGCCGCCATCGCCGGCCTCGGCCTGGGAATCTGCATCTTGACCGTGGCTTCATTGCTGGCGGTGCGGCGGATCAATCAAAAAAACTTGGCGGCCAGCCCGCCATCAGCGAATCGCAACGCCCAATGGTTGCGCCTGGCCCCCTTTGGATTGCTCCTGCTGTTTATGGCCACGGTTGGCACCAATCAAAGTGCCCGGCATTTGTCGGCCTATTATCCATTTTTCTTTCCTGTCATTTTGGTTGGCTTCGGCCACGCGATTCTGGTTCGAAGACGCTGGTGGCAAAATTTGAGCCTGTCACTCTTGCTGTTCACCGGAATGTTGTTGCTAGTGTCGCGGGATCGCCCACTTTTCCCGATTGAGACAATTGTCAATCATTTGGAAGCGGCTTATCCGAATTTCCACATTGTCCAGAAGGCAGCCAGACCATTTTCCGCCCGTTTGCGCGCCGAGGAATCTAAATATTGTTTTTCCGGCAAACTCCCGCCGGATGAGAATATTATCGGATATGCCGCCGGTTTCGCAGCGGGAGAACCCGGGCTGTGGCTGCCACTTGGAAACCGCAAGGTTGAGCGGATATTGCCAACCGATACCAGAGAAGACCTGAATTCACTCGGCATCCACTATCTGGTCATGGAAGGATATTTTCCCGAAATGGCCGGGCAGAATTTGGACGAATGGCTGGCACAACATCATGGGGTGATATTAGACACGCATATTCAAGCCGTTAATCCCGAACATCCGGTGCGCAGCTATCTCATAAAAATAAATCCATGAGGCGGATCGCGGATGGTCTTGAGGCCGGTTTCAACAAGGCTATGGATTTAGCCATGTCAAAAGCAAGTTCCCGGGTGCCTGCAGCACTTGACTTTGAAGGGGCTGCCGACATATTCGACTAAATGAAGCAATCAACCGACGCGGAATTATCATCCATGAACACCACCACAAAATCGAACAACGATTTGAAGGCGATTCTCGCCGCATTGATCGTCCTCGTGATCGCCTTTCATGTCGGCAGCGCGTTGCGCGGGCACGGACAATTTCGCGACATCCATCTGGGCACGGCGCTGCATTACGCGCAGACCAAAATTGATCTGGCGAACACAGTCATCGTCGGATTCAACGCCACGGGAACGCCCACGATTCAGGAACTGCCAGTGTGGCAGATGGCGGCGGGACTGGCTTTCAAACTTTTCGGCACTTGGTGGGGCTGGGCGAACATCGTCGCACTGGCGCTTTTTTTGCCCTGCCTGTTCCCGCTGTTTCAAATCGCACGCCTCTGTCTGGACGAGCGGAGCGCCTGGTGGGTGCTGATTTTTTTCCTGGCAGAACCATTGGTGTTCCTCAATGCCGGCACGGCGGCCACCGATGGTTTTTCCCTGGCCATGGTCATCTGGTTTCTTTATTGCGGCGTGAAACTGGTGCGGGAGCCGGGCTTGAAATGGCTGGTGCCGGCCTGCGCCTGCGGAAGTCTGGCCGCCGTATCCAAACTGCCGTTCTTCATGGCCGCCGGACTGGCCCTGTTTTTTCTGGCGCTGTGGCAGCCGGGCTTCAATCTCAAACGGCTGGGCTTTCTGGCGGCGGCGGGTGGTGTCGCGGGCGTGATTTTTTTGCTCTGGACGCACTACACCGATGCTTTGCAGGCCAATGCGGTTTTTCCGTTTGTGGATTTGCGTGTGGCAGGCAACGCGGCGATGCAGTTCTGGTTTTTTGGGGACTGGCATTACCGGCTGTCGGCGGGCAACTGGATCAAAGGCGGCTGGCGCAGTTTGACGGCGTTGCTGGGAAGTTTTGTGCTGGTCGGCTTGGTTCTGTTCGCGCTGGTGAACAGGAAGGGCCATCCCTTTGCCCGCTGCCTGCTGGCCGGAGCGGTGGTGACGACGCTGGTTTTCACCCATCTGGTGCTGCATCACTGGCATTATTACCTGATGTTCGCCCCGGCGGTGGCCATGCTTTGCGCGGAAGGGATGTCCGTCTTGGAAACTAAAATTTTCCCGCAAGGTCCGAAGCCTCGCGATGAGTTTTTTTGCAGCCGGGCTGGTCGGGCTTTCCCTGCTGCAAGGATTGATGGGAATGAGGAGCCTGACTTATGACCCTTACACCGCGAAAATGGCGCAGATCATCCGCGAGCATACGGCACCGGCTGATAAATTGGTTGTCATCGGCGGCAGCTGGGGCGGCGAGGAATTATTCCGCTCCAACCGGCAGGGGCTTTCCGTCTGGGACGCGCACATTTTTGACCAGCCGGAAAATCTGGCCAAATTAAAATCGCTCGGTTACAACAAACTGGTGGCAGTGAGCGAATCACCTTTTAATAATGCCATCCAAGTGGTGAATCCCGGCCAGACGGAGATTCCGCGTGAACTGGCAAAATCGCACTTGACCCCGCTGGTGGAATCCTGGCCTGCGGATTACGAGTCCGGAGACATCATCATCAAGGAGATTCCTTGAAAGTTATTTTTTCACGGCGACGATCAAAAACTGCCTTCCAAAAAATTTCCAAGCCGGGCGGAGCTTGAGGTAAAGCGACAACATGAACAGCGGCTGCTCGCGCCGGTTCACCATCGTGTAAGGCAGAAAACGGTCGTGGTTTTCCAGGATGGTGAAGCCGCAGTTTTTCAGCCCCTCCGCCAGCGAGCGGTCGGACAGCGCCAGGTGATGATCCCAAAAATCCCAGTATTCACCGGCCAAAAAACGGATGTTCGGCCCCATCGCCAGCAGCTTTCCACCCGGTTTCAGGCAGCGGAACGCCTCCTCCAGCGTCAGCTTCAACGCGCCCTTGCCGGGGAGATGTTCAAAAAAATTGCTGCTGAAAACGACGTCCAAAGACTGGTCGTCGCATTGCCAGCGGGTCGAACAATCCTGCTGCAGAAAGCGCACATCCCCCGCCAGAAACCGGGGCGCATCCGGATTCAAGTCCATCGCCAGCTTCCGACCGCATCGGATATTGTTGATGAACTCGCCGTAGCCGCAGCCCAAATCCAGGACCGTGGCCGAAAGCGAAACATGGTCCTGAAAAAATTCACGGACCAGCACGCCCCAGACCCGCTGGCGGTAGGCCAGGTTTTTTTCAAAACGCGCGCCGTAGATGCGGCGCAATTCCTCCGGCTGGTTGGCGGTCATGGCTGGTTGTTTTTTTTGTAATCCCCCCGGCTGAAATATTTTTCCAGCCACACATACGCGCAGATGAAAAAATAACGGCTGCCCATCTCCTTGATCTTCAATTTCGCCTCGCCGAACCGCCGGTTGCGCCAGGTGATCGGCACCACCGTCCACGAATAGCCGCGCACGACGGCCTTGAGCGGAATCTCCACCGTCAGGTTGAAATGCGGCGCGATGAGCGGCGCACAGCCTTCGATCACCGTGCGGCGATACGCCTTGAACGCATTCGTCGTGTCGTTCAGCGGAATCCTGAAAATGCAGCGGATGAAAAAATTCGCCAGCCGGTTCACGAACAGTTTTATTTTGGGATAATCAATCACGCCGCCGCCCTTGACGAAGCGGCTGCCGAACACGCAGTCCCAGCCTTCGTTCAGCAGTTTCCAGTAACGCACCGCGTCGCGCGCATCGTCCGATTCGTCGGCCATCACGATCACCACCGCGTCGCCCGCGCAGTTCCGCAGGCCGAACGTGACGGCGCGGCCAAAGCCGTGTTCGCCGGTGTTCTGGATCGGGCGCAGCACCGGGATTTTTGCCTTCAACTGCTGCAAAACGTCCCATGTGTTGTCCTGGCTGCCGTCGTCCACCACCACGATTTCGTGCGGGACGTGGCTCAATGAAAATTCCAGATGCAGATGTTCAATCGTCGCCGGCAACGATTTCTCCTCGTCGCGCGCCGGGATGATCACGGAAAATAATTTCAGCGGCGGCGCGGCGGGATTAGCATTGTTTTTATCAGTTCGCACGGTGCATTATTATCGGGTTCCAGTTTGGTTGGCCGACGCATTATTATTGAATGTCCATAAAAATCAATCATCCTCTAACGCAAGCCGTCCTTTCAAAATTGTCCATTGGCCAGTCAGCCCGGCCATTTTTAAAATCAAATTGTGTTTTACCCTCAACGAACTAGATTCATTTCATGTCTCAAGTTGACGCCAACTTATTGAGCGCCAATCCCTCCAGCAGGCCAGCTCATGATGAATGGATCGCGCTCTTTTTTTTGCTGGCGGCTTGTTTCTGTCTTAACTGCGTTACCTATCGTTGGTATCCGACGGCTTGGGCGGATGAAGTTTCCTTTTCCGAGCCAGCGATCAATTATGTGCAACACGGCGGATATGTGACGCGGGTCTGGCCTTACCAAGCGAACAACACCTTTCCCGCCCTTAATTGTCCCCTTTACACCATGTCCCTAACCGCATGGCTTTCGATTGCGGGCGCTTCCCTGCTGGCGGTGAGATCGCTCAACTTCTTTTTAGCTGGTTGTGCGGGCTTTCTTATCTGGCAGGTTTCCTGGCGGTTTAAATTGTTGTCTCGCCCAATTAACCGAATCGCCTTGGTTTTGATGGTGGAGTTTGGCTATGGCATGTCAACAGCTTTTCGCATTTGCCGGCCTGATATGCTAGGGGCCGTTTTCCTGTTAATTCTGGCTTTGACCTTTTGTATGAAGTCGGGCCGCTGGCGAGCCTGGTTACAAATTCTCGTTTCGGCTGCCATTGTTTGGATCGGGCTTCAGGTCACTTTGGTTGCTGTTTTTTTCTGCTTCGTCATTTGGTTGCTTCTCCGCCCATTTCCGTTCAGGGACGTCATCGCTGTGACATTGGGGGCGATGATGGGCGGATTCTTGCTAGTTTTATTTTTTGACTATCATCACGTCTTGCCAGATTTTATCGTCACGGTCTCCAGCGTGACCGACCAACGGGGCGGCACGTCATTCCTTGCGTCCGCTTTATACCTAATAAAGCACAGCCTCCGCAATTATTCGGATGATTTAAGCCTGCCGCCCCTTCTGGCCGGCATCATCTTTTGCCTGACAGTCCGGCTGAAACGGGACGCGCGGTGTTTCACCGGACCCGTCTTGTTGCTTCTCCTGCTAATTTGCCTTGCTCCGTTCCTGTTGAATGCCACCGGGCACTTTGTTATTTTTTATTCCTACCTAGTCTTTCTGCCAGAATGTTTATTATTTCTGAATCTATTTGAGAACTTGAGCAAGTCAGCGGCCGGCTCGGCACGCCGGTTGTTTCCTTTGTTTCTTGGGGTGGTGGGGTTAAGCATCGGGTTGGGATTGCCGTTGCGCCTCGCATTGGCTGGACTATTTTGCAAAATGGCGGATGAACGGCAGGTGGAAAGTTTTCTGCGGGAACATATTCGGGCCAAAGATGTGGTGTTCACGGATTACCCCATGTTTTTTGATGTCAAGCAGTTTGCGAAGGTTGTCTATGTGCCGGATCATGGGGCGGCGTCGGACAGCCAAAAATTTTGTAAAAGAGAATTGAGCGCGGCTGAACGCAATTCCATATCGCTGCTGGTAATACAACCTGAAGAAAAAAATGCCGATACTCACTGGCTTGGCGGACAATGGGAAACAGTAGGCCCTCCATTCGGAGATTACATCCAGCTAGGAAACGCTGACAACTGGCCGATGGCAGGAAAAAAACTTGCCCGCTACTTTTCCCAGCCACAGTCTAACCGCCACCAGCTCCAAATGCTGCGCCGACAAACAATTCCTTCTCCAACCAGCCCGAAAGATTAAGCGCGTTCTCCCGGAAGGATTTTATCAAGCGCCGGAAATCTCCAGCCAGTTTGGGTTCTGCTCCGCGTGTTTTGCGATCTCATCCAAAACTTGCGGCAACAATATTTTTGGCGACCAGTTCCAGGTTTTTTCCGCGAGCGACGAATCCAAAACCATCCACGGAATGTCGAACGGTCGCGGATTGGCATCACTTTGCACGCCATGTTTTCCAAAACGCGCGTCGCACCAGTCCGTGAGTTGCGCGAGCGACATGGAATTTTTTACGCCGCCGCTGAAGTTGGCGATGCGCGGCTTGCCGTTGCCGCGATGTTTCATTTGCGCGAGCAGCACCGGCACGAGGTCGCGCGGATGCAGGCAGTCGCGGACTTGATGGCCCTGTCCGTCGAAGCCGATGTATTTCAGCGGACGCCGGCGCAAATGTGAATTGATCCAGAACGAAAAAATTCCCTGGTCCGGTCTGCCAAATTGTCCCGCGCCCGCGAGCACGCCGCAGCGATTTATCCAGACAGGAAAATTAAAAGTTTCCGCGTATTCGAGCGCGACGGTTTCGCTCGCCAGTTTGCTGGAACCGTAGAGCGAAATCGGCGGCATGGTGGAAAATTTTTCGCTGACGCCCGCCGCCGTCAATCCGTCCGGCAATTTCGCGCCGGACTTTGGACGGAACGCGCGCTGATAAATTTCCACCGGCAGCGCGGCGAGCGGCGGCACGGAATAGACGCGGCTGGTGCTCAACAAAATCAAACCGGCGCGGTGCGCCTTGCAGTATTCGAGGATGTTGACCGTGCCCCACAAATTATGTTCGAGCAACTGGCGCGAACTGGTCTTGCCGTCCACGCCCGCGAGCACGCTGGGATTCGCGGCGGCATCAATCACGAAATCGGCGGCGGGCAGTGTTTCAAAATCCGTCGCGCTGCGGACGTCGGCATGGATGATCTTTACGCCGAGTTTGGCGAGTTCGCGGCGGTTCAGTTCGCTGCCGGGGCGGATGAAATTATCCATGCCCGCGACCTGAAGATTTTCCGCCGATTCCAGCAAAGCCCGGGCCAAGGTGCCGCCCGCAAATCCGCAGACGCCTGTGATGAGAACTCGCATAATCAAAATTTATTTACCAGCCGCTGATGCCACGAATCCTCCCGCGCCGGCATCTGAAATTTTCCTTTGCATGTGGATCCAAAAGCTGCCCGACGAGCGGCAAAGTGGCAATTCAATTTTGTCGCCGCGCTGGAGACCGTCCCCGTTGCCTCTGCAAATTTTTCATCGCGCGGGCGGAACGCGCCTGCGTATTCTGCCGGAGCGATATTGACCGATGAAAATTTTAATCTCCGCCTACTCGTCCAATCCCTATCTGGGTTCCGAGGATTACGGCGCATGGTCGGCGATCCGCTGCCTGGCGCGCGACCACGAATTACAGGTGATCACCAGCAGCCGCAACCGCGACAGCCTCGCCCGCGCGGCGGCGGAAGGAATGATCCCGCCCGGCGTCCGTTTTCATTACGCGGGCCGGGTCAAAGAATTTTACCAAAACCGTTTCGCGGCGCGGCTTCAGGGCTGGCAGGAATATGCCGATTATTCCCGCGCCGTCCTGCCGGTTGCGCGCGAATTGCACCGCGCGGAAAAATTTGATCTCGTGCATCACGTCAGCGCCATGACCTGGCGGGTGGCCTCGCCGCTGTGGCAACTGGGCATTCCCTTTGTGTTCGGCCCCGTCGGCGGCAACGAACATTTTCCGCCCCGGCTGCTGCCCATTTTAAGCCCGTCGGCGACAGTCTTTGAACTGTTGCGGATGTCGTCCAATGTTGTTTCCCGGTTTTCACCCGCCGTCCGCAATTGCATCCGCCGGGCCGCCCATGTTTTTGCGGCCAACGCGGAAACGGAACAACTGGTGAAAACTTTGCGCGGCTCCGGCCAGGACGTCTCGCGATTGTCGCAGGCTTTTTATTCGGAGGCGACCATCGCGGACTTCGCGCGCTTTGACACCGGCAAAATTCTGGACGGCCCGCTCCGGCTGTTTGCCTCCGGCAACATGGAGGGGCGCAAGGGCGTGGCGCTGGCGCTGGCGGCGCTGGCCCGGGCCAAAAAAAATGGAGTGGATTTCCGTTACCGGGTGAACTCAAACGGGCCGGAAGTGCCGCACTTGAAAAAACTGGCGGCCCGGCTCGGCTTGGGCCGGGAAGTTGTTTTTGCCGACAACGCGAAATTCGAGGATTATCAGCGTGAACTCGGCGCAACCCATGTTTATCTGCTGCCAAGCATCCGCGAGAGCGCGGGATTGACGCTGATGGAGGCGATGCTGGCCGGTTGCGTGCCGGTGGTCGCGGATTGCGGCGGACCCGGAAGCATCGTGACGGAAAAATGCGGCTATAAAATCCCGGTTGTCAGCCGCGAACAGATGGTGACGCAACTGGCCGCCGTCATCACGGAAATCAATCGCGACCGGAAAATGATTTTAGAAAAGGGACGGGCCGCCCGGCAGCGGATTGCCACGGCGTTTTCGGAGGAGAATTATCGGAAAGCCGTCAATGAAACGTATCAATCACTGGTGCCAATGAAACGCCGGACGTGAAACCAGCGGATATTTTTTATGCCATCAAACCAGAATCTTAACTTGGTTGACGCGAATCGCTCCCAACGGGTAAGCGAAACGGACTCGTTCACGCCCGCCCGCTACCGGCAGATGCGGTCCCATTTCCCGAATCATGCGAGAAAAATTCTGGACGCGGGTTGCAATACTGGCCGAGGCGGACTCGCTCTCAAAGCCCTCAACCCGGCGTATGAGCTGACCGGCTTGGATTGCGTTCCCGAACGGGTGTCCGTGCTGGACAAGGCAGTCTACTCGCAGACGATTTGCGGTTTTTCAAACGAAATCCCGGTCGGGAACAACAGCTTTGATGTGATTGTCGGCGGTGAATTCATTGAACATGTTCCGCCATCGCAAATTGACGCGACGCTGGCGGAATTTTTCCGGGTGCTGCGATTGAAGGGCCGCTTATTGTTGACGACGCCCAACCCCAATTACCTCAAAAACAAGCTGAAAAATTTAAGCGTGCTTTCGGATGAATCACATTTGACCCAGCATTTTCCTGATGCGCTGGCGCATCGAATGCATCTGACCGGCTTTTCGCGCATTAAGGTTTGTGGCAGCGGCCGGGTGAGCTCGTATCTCGGGCAGCACTTTCCCTGGCTCTCTATTTATGGCAGTTATCTCATCCAAGGCGACAAATGGTGAATTCTGCACGGCAAAATTCACAGTCGGTTCCACCAGATGGGCGTCGGTTTGGGCACGTCAACCGTCACGCGCTTTTCTGGACTTTGCTTGGTGTAAATGGAATAGTCCGTCGCCGACATTGAAAAATGTCCGGCGGCGACGCGGCGCAGGCGGTGGTGAACAATCCAGACGGGTTTCAACAATCGCACCCAGCGCGGCGTCATGGCGTCGGTCTCGGCCTTCTCGCGGATCGCGTTCGGCTTGAGGTTCATGTTCTCGCCGGTGTCGGCAAAAATGGACGTAAATGCATCGCACACTTTCATCGGCACGTTGTTTTTCATCAGCGCCAGCACCCAATGGAAATCGCCGAGGTCGCGCCAGCGCGTGTCAAAAAAAATGCCGCGTTCGTGGATGACTTTGCGCCGGATGAAAATGGAACTGGTCAGCATCGGGAAACGAAACCAGAGGTGTTGCGTTTGCGGCGTCATGGAATGCCGGTGGCACATATAATTGCCTTCGCCGTCGGTGACGATGGTGCCGGCGAGCGCGACTTCGACGTGCGGATTTTTTTCAAAAAATTCCTGAACCGCCGCCAGCGCGCCGGGCAGGTATTGTTCATCGCAGTTCAGATACGCGAGGATGTCGCCGGTCGCGCGCTGGTAGCCGCGATTCACCGCGTCATACATGCCCTTGTCTTTTTCGATGAACGCCTTCACGCGCGGGTCGTGCGGCAGCCAGTTTTGAGTGCCGTCGTCCGAGCAGGAATCCTGCACGATATGCTCGACCTCCACGCCCTGCTGGTCGGCCACGGACGCGATGCAGAGTTTGAGCCAGTCGGAATTACGGAAACTCGGAGTGACGATGGAAAATTTCAGCCGCCGACCGGCCAACGTCGGCGGCAAGGAAACTCGTGCGAGATTTTTCCCGTTGGGTTGCATCGGATAGAAACGATCACTGAGGCTGCGCAGCCAGACCCAAAGTTCCAGCGGGGCGTGGCGGAAAAAAACCCGTTTGACAGCCCGCCAGCTCCGAACCAACTGCAGCGCCAGCCAGTCGCCGATGCGTTCCGCCTCGTCCGGGCGCGGCTGCCCCGGCGGCACATGCAACACCCGCGCCAGCTTCAGGTGCGCGAACCGCTCCCGCCACAATGCCTCGTAACGCCGCGCTTTTGCGATGAACGCCTCCGGCAAAATCTCGGGACGGGGCGCGGGGCGGCTCAATTTGCCATGACGCACATGTGCATGATTTTCGCTCGGCGGCACCATGAACAGATCCGCTTTCTGCCAGTCCAGCATCCGCGCGTCAAACGGCACGCCGAGAAATTCGCAGAGCCGCCGCAGTTCCGCTTCCGGTCCGGCCAGCAGATCGTCGTAGGCCAGCTCATGCACACGGCGGCCGGCGCGTCTGATTCGTTCCACGCCCCGCGCCAGGTTTTCCACCCCCAGCAACGAGAGCAGCCGGATGCCGGTCTGGCGGAAGAACCGGGTTCGCCGCCCCGCCTGCGCCACGCTGCGGCAGCACGCCAGCGGCTCGCGCCAGATGATGACGAATTCCGCCTCGGGAAAAATCGCGGCGATCTGCGGCAGATATCGGTGGTAGCTCGGCGATTTGCCGCCCATGACCGTCGCGTTTTTGCGCGCCGCCCAAAGGCGGAACATCGTCAGCAAGCCGTCCCGCCCGGTGGTTTTTTTTGGCAATGCCGCCGTGTCCAGCCGGTGCCGGCTGATGGCCTGGTTGTAAAATTCCAGCCGCGCCGACCAGTCGTCCGGCCAAAGATGCCGGTCGGACAGCGGAAAAAAGCCGAACGGCTCCACTTCGAACGTCAGCGCGATCTGCGGATGCTGATTCAGCATCGCATACAGCAGTGAGGTGCCTGAACGCCAGACGCCGATGACAAAGACAAGTTTTGGTTGTGGCGTCGCGGTCATTTCATTTTGAGTGGTAGAAGCTGCCAAACCGCCGGAAGGTGTCAAACTTTCGTCCGAAATTTTTGCGCGATGGGAATGCGCCGGCCCATGCCGAACGCGCGCGGCGACACCTTCAATCCCGGTGCCGCCTGCCGACGCTTGTATTCGCTGAAATTAACCTTGTTGATCACATCGTTCACCACTGCGGCGTCAAAACCGCGCGTGACAATTTCCGGTTTGCTCAAATTTTTCACGACATAAAGTTCCAGAATCGCATCCAGCGTTTCGTAAGGCGGCAACGAGTCCTGATCTATCTGGTCCGGGCGCAACTCCGCGCTCGGCGGTTTTGAAATGGAATTATCGGGGATGATTTTTCCCTCGCGGTTCACCCAGCGCGCGATTTTGTAGATGTCCGTCTTGAACAAATCCGCGATGGGCGCGAGCGCGCCGTTCATGTCGCCGTAAAGCGTGCAATAGCCGACGGCCATTTCCGATTTGTTGCCCGTCGTCAGCACCAGCGCGCCGAATTTGTTCGAGAGCGCCATGAGCGTCACGCCGCGCAGCCGCGACTGCACGTTTTCCTCGGCCTCGTTTGGCTTCGTTCCGGCAAAAACTTTTTCCAGTTGCTTCTCAACTGCAAGAAACGCCGGCTCAATCGGCAAAACCTCGTGACGGATGCCGAGATTTTTCGCGAGCAATTCCGCGTCCGTCAAACTGCCGATGCTCGAATAGCGCGCGGGCAGCGCCACGCCCAAAACATTTTCCGCACCGAGCGCGTCGGCAGCGAGAACGGCGACCAGCGCCGAATCAATGCCGCCGGACAAGCCGACAATCACCGATTTGAACCCGCATTTGCGGACGTAATCGCGGATGCCAAGTGAAAGGGCGGAAAAAATCTGCTGCTCGCGCGGCGGAAAGTTGTAGGAGACGACGTGAGGAGTCTCTGACTTTTCTTTAATTTGAGTCTCGTTACCTCGACTCCTGCTTAAATTCAAATCAGCGACAAAAATTCCTTCCGCAAAACCGTTTGCCATCGCAACGACTTCGCCACGGGCATTGAGCGCGACGCTGTGGCCGTCGAAAATCAATTCGTCGTTCGCGCCGACGAGGTTGACCTGCGCGAGCGGGATTTTTTCGTCACGCGCAACACGTTGAAGCATTTCAAGCCGCGTGCGTTCCTTGCCGTCATGCCACGGCGACGCGGAAATGTTAAGAATGATTTCCGCGCCTTGCGAAATCAGTTCGCGCACCGGGTCGCGGCGGTAAATCCGTTCCGGCCAGAAATCCTCGTCGTTCCAGATGTCCTCGCAAATCGTGATGCCGATTTTTTTGCCGTCAAAAACAAACGGCTCAACTTTTTCCGCCGGCTCAAAATAACGGTCTTCGTCAAAAACGTCGTAAGTCGGCAGCAGACTTTTGTGCGTGCGCCAGATGATTTTTCCGTTTTGCAAAACGGCGGCGGAATTGCGCAGCGCGCGTCCGGGTTTTTCAAAATTGCGGTCAACGTAGCCGACGCAAAGCGGAATTACGCCGACATTCCGGGCAGTTTCCTCGAGCGCGGCGAGGTTGGCGTCAATGAAATCGGCGCGCTGGAGCAGGTCGCGCGGCGGATAGCCGCACAAAAACAATTCCGGCGCGAGGACAAATTCAGCGCCGAGCGCGACGGCTTTTTCGTAGCCGTCCAAAAGCTTTTTTTGGTTGGCCGAAAAATTGCCGACGGTCGAATTGAGTTGGAGCAGGCCGATGACCATTTTTGATTTATGATTTGCCCGGCGCGTGTTCAGACAGTGAAATCATAAATCATAAATCATAAATCGTAAATTCATTCCATGCTGCGGATGGCGGCGGCCATGCCGGCGAGATGTTGTTCGAGCGTGAACCGGCGGAGAAAAAGTTCGCGCAAGATGCCGGTGAAATCATTCGCGGCCATCCGCCGGAGCGCGTCGGCGATTTGTTCCGGCGATTTCGGGTCAACGAGGCCGGGATAATTTTCCGGCAGCATTTCGGGGATGGAACGCCAGCGTGTCGTGACAATGGGCAGGCCGTAAGCCATCGCTTCAATCAAGTTGCCGGGCTGGTTTTCGGCGAGATAATAAGTCGGAAAGCAAAAAATGTCGGCGGCGGCCAGCGCCTGCGCCTTGCGTTCGGCGGAAACGAAGCCAAGAATTTCGACGGTGTTCTGGACGCCGCGCTGCCGGATAAAATCGCCCAACTCCTTTTCCTCGTCATCGGAAGCAAACGCGCCGACGAGCGTAAGGCGGAAATGCAGCGGCGATTTTTCGGCGGTGAACCTTTCATTGGCCAGCGCGACGCCTTCGACGGTGTCGAACACGCCCTTTTCGCGCGTGCAATGGGCGAGAAAAAGGACGTTGATGATTTTTGCGGCATCGGCGGCGGGTGAAGTTTCGCCGGCGAGGATTTTTTGCCGGGCGGCAATCCGCGCGCGGCGTTGCGGCAGGATTTTTTCGGCAAAGTCCGTGTCCAGCCCCGGCACGCCGACGGGCACGATGGCGATGTGCCGTGACAAAAGTTTTTCGGCGTCGGCGACATTGTAACGGGAAAGCACGATGCTCAAATCCACCGGCTTGAACACCCGGTAGGTGATGGCACGCGAGCGGATTTGGACGCACGTCTCCAGCCATTTGGCGAGGCCGGCGGCGTGCCAGTGCAAAATGATTTTTTTGAAAAACGGGCGGCAGATGAACATGACCAGCCAGTCGCGATAAACGGCGACGGCCTTGCCGGGTGCGGGAACATAATAAAAAGTCGTCACACCGTGGCGGAAGCGACACCAAAGCGCCTGCAAACAGTAAAACAGGATCAGGAAAATTTTGCTGCCTTGAAATTCGCCGACGTCCTCGAGGGTTTTGGAATAGCGCGCGTTGACGTGGTAACACTCGATGCCGAAGGCGTCCGGTGATTTTTCCTTTTGCCGGCGGCAGTCGCCGCCAAAACCGTCGAGCATGAGCTTGACCATGTAACTCTGGCCGTGGTGCGGCGGCGGCGTGTGGGCAAAAACGACCAGTTTCATTTACGATTTATGATTTATGATTTATGATTTGCCCGCGCGACTCCAAATCGTAAATCATAAATCGTAAATCATAAATCAAAAATGACGAACCGCGTCAATGTCCTCGGCGTCGGCATCAGCGTGCTGAATCTTGAAAACCGCGCTGGCTGAAATCGCCGACGCCGTCCGCGACGAAGCGCAAAGGCTATATTTGCGTGCGCGACGCCCATGGCGTGATGCTCGCGCAGAAGGACGCGGCGTTCCGGCGCATTTTGAACGAGGCATTTCTTTGCACGCCCGACGGGATGCCGATGGTCTGGATGGGCAAACTGCGCGGTCACCGCGAAATGAGCCGCGTGTATGGGCCAGACTTGATGCTGGAAGTCTGCGCGTGGAGCGAGAAAAATCCGTGCCGCCACTTTTTCTACGGCGGCACGCCGGGCGTGGCGGAGGAATTGCGCGAAAAATTGACGGTGCGTTTTCAAAAACTGAATATCGTTGGCTGCTACACGCCGCCATTTCGTCCGCTCAATCCGGCGGAAGAAAAAGAATTGCAGGAAATGATCCGCGCCGCCAAGCCGGACATCATGTGGGTGGGCTTGAGCACGCCGAAGCAGGAGAAATTCATGGCGGAATTTTTGCCGAAGCTGGACGTGACGCTGATGATCGGCGTCGGCGCGGCGTTCGATTTTCACGCCGGGCGCGTGCGGCAGGCACCGCGCTGGATGCAGCGCAGCGGGCATGGAATGGCTGTTCCGCATGGCCTGCGAGCCGCGCCGGCTGGGAATGCGCTACCTGAAAAATAATCCGCTGTTCGCGCTGAAAATCGCCGCGCAGCTTTCCGGCCTGAAAAAATACCCGCTGGAATGAGGCCGCACTCATTTTGTCACCGCGAATTTGTTTGAGCAAACGCCGCCGTTCTGTTATCTGAAGGCTGGAACAACGCACGCATGAACGAAGATAAAAACAGGGCAGCGCCGCCGGATTGGTGGACGGACACGATGGAATGCTGGCAGCGGCTGCCAAACAAGGGATTTTTCTTCGCGCTACTGGCGGCTTGGGCGCTGTTGTTCCAGTTTTGGGGAAACTCAATCCTGGGTTACATCCCCACCACGTCGCTCTTCAAATGGCTTTACGTCACCTACAATATCAACAGCGAGGACGCCGACGGCAGTTACGCCAACCTCATCCCGTTCCTGGTCATCGGCATTTTCTGGTGGAAGCGCAAGGAACTGCTCGCGCTGCCGTTGCAGGCATGGTGGCCGGGATTGTGGCTGCTGGCGGTGGCGCTGGTCTTGCACCTTTTGGGTTTTCTCGTCCAGCAGCCGCTGCTCTCGACCGTCGCGCTGATCGCGGGGATTTACGCGTTGATGGGACTGGCCTGGGGACGCGAATGGCTGCGGCACAGTTCATATCCGTTTTTCCTTTTTATTTTTTCGGTTCCCATGACGTCGCACCTGAATTTTATTTTGTTCCCGCTGCGGATGCTGGTGACGTGGCTGGTGGAAATGATCGCGCACCTCGTCGGCATCAGCATCATCCGGCAAGGCACGCAATTGATTGATCCTTCAGGAACTTTTCAATACGAAGTCGCGGCGGCTTGCGGCGGCATGAGAAGCTTGATCGCCGTTTTCCTGCTCGCGACGGTCTATGGTTTTGCGGCGTTTCGTTCGCCGGGCAAACGGATTTTGCTCATGGCTCTGGCGGTTCCCTTTGCCGTGCTGGGAAACACGCTGCGTCTGCTGGCCATCATTGTCGCGGCGGAAATGGGCGGACAATCATGGGGCAATTACGTCCACGAAGGCGGCCCATTTGGCATCATCAGCCTGCTGCCATACGTTCCGGGGATTGTCGGACTGCTCTGGGTCGGGCGCTGGTTGGAAAACCGCGAAGCCAAAAATAAATCCGCCGGGGAGGAACGCGCGTGAAAAATCAAAAATGGCTCATCCTCGCAGTCGCACTGGTTTTAATCGCGGGAACGGCGGGCGCGCTGACCTGGCTGCGGGCAAACCAAAAACTCGGCCAGCCCGGCATCAAGACCGAGCCGATTCCCGGTAGCGTGATGAAGAAAATCAATTTGCCGGAGCGCGTGCTGGATTTCAATTCCACGAACGTACCGGAGCCGCAGGTCGTTTTGAATTTTCTGCCGCCGGACACGAGTTATGCGGAACGCTGCTATTTCGACACGAACGGCGCGCCGATTTACGCCACCGCCGTCCTGATGGGTGCGGACCGCACGAGCATCCACAAGCCGGATTACTGCCTGCCGGGACAGGGCTGGAACATCAGAGATAAATCGGTGGTGAACATCCCGGTGGCGGGCACGCAAAGTTATCAACTGCCCGTCGCCAAATGGGTCATCGGCAATTATTACCAGACGGCCGACGGACAGAAACAGCCGGTGAGCGGGCTTTATGTTTTTTGGTTCGTGGCGGACGGCGAGCAGACGACGGACAATTACCAGCGGATGTGGTGGCTGGGACGCGACCTTTTGCGCACCGGCGTCTTGCAGCGCTGGGCTTACGTCTCCTATTTTACCTACTGCGCGCCGGGGCAAGAGGACGCGACTTTTGAACGGATGAAAAAACTGATCGCCCATTCCGTGCCGGAATATCAATTCCCGCCGCCCGGACGTTGAACGAGTAAAAAACCATGTTGCGGCGCGACCAACAGATTCGGACCCAGATTCACCAGTTGGCGGACGCCTGCCTGTTTGCGGCCAGTTTTTGGATCGCGTATGCTCTGCGCCTTGATCCGCGAATCGTCGCCTGGCTGCACCTCTCGCCCATTTCCAACGAGACGCTGGATTCCCAGAAACTCGTGTGGCTTTATGCCGCGCTAATTCCCGTCGGGCCGCTCATCCTTGAATCGCAAAATTTCTACAACCGGCCCGTTTTTTGCCCGCGTTGGGCGATCATCTGGCCGTTGATCAAAGGCTGTACCATCACGTCCATCGGTCTGGTGCTGGTGATGTGGGTGTTTCAATTTGTCACGCCGCGCGGAATGATTTTCTTCTTCGCGGCCATTAGTTTCAGCCTGATTTATTTGAAGGAAGAGCTGGTGCGGGCGGCATTGCGCAGCCGGATGGTCCAGTCGCAATTCAAGCGCCGCTTCGTCCTCGTCGGCACGGCCCGCGAAATTGACCGGATGCGGCAGGAATTGAAGCAGCACACCGATGCCAGCGTCGAGGTCATGTCCGAATTCAACCTCATCGAAACGCCCGTGCAGCAGATCGTCAACCTGCTCCACGACCATTCGGTGTTCGGCGTCATCTTGAGCGCCAAGCACACCAACTTCGAGCAGGTCGAATACGTCATCCGCGCCTGCGAACTCGAAGGCATCGAGGTCTGGCTCGTCGCCGATTTTTTTAGCACGCAGATTTCCCGCACCAGCTTCGACGAACTGCTCGGCCGCCCGCTGCTGATCTTTCGCACCACGCCCGAAGCCTCGTGGCAGAGCCTCGCCAAGCAGCTTCTGGATTTTTTTGGCGCGATGTTTTTGCTGGTGTTGTTGACCGTAATTCCAGTGATTCCCCTCATCGCGCTGGCAATAAAGATTAGCTCGCCCGGCCCGGTGTTTTTCCGGCAGAAACGCTCCGGCATCAACGGTTCACCGTTCACGATCTACAAATTCCGCACGATGGTCACCAACGCCGAGCAGTTCAAGCACGAACTCGAAGCCATGAACGAAATGTCCGGCCCCGTTTTCAAAGTGACCAATGATCCGCGCATCACGCCCGTCGGAAAATTCCTCCGCAAATACAGCCTCGACGAACTGCCGCAACTTTTCAACGTCCTGCGCGGCGAGATGAGCCTCGTCGGCCCGCGTCCGCTGCCCGTGGACGAGGTCAGGCGCTTCGACAATCTGGCGCACCGCCGCCGGTTGAGCGTGAAGCCCGGCCTCACCTGCCTCTGGCAGATCAGCGGGCGCAACCAGATCACCGATTTCAAGGATTGGGTGCGGCTCGACCTCGAATACATTGACCACTGGTCGTTCTGGCTCGACCTGAAAATTTTGTTCCTGACCATTCCCGTCGTCCTGCGCGGCACGGGAGCCAAGTGAAAAAACGGACCGTTTAATCGTTGAATCAAAATCGCGCTTCAATACGATGTAACGATTAAACGTTCACGATGTAACGATTTGCCAACAATGAAAAATAAACAACCCATCTCCGTCATCACCGGTGCCGCCGGATTTCTCGGCTCGCATTTGACCGATTTGCTTTTGTCGCGCGGCCACAAGGTCATCGGCCTCGACAATTTTGTCACCGGCTCGGTGGACAACATCTCGCACCTCGGCGGCAACCCGAATTTCAAATTCATCCAGCAGGACGTGACGGAATTCATTTTCCTCGACTGCCCGGTGGATTACGTCTGGCATTTCGCCTCGCCCGCCAGCCCGATTGATTATCTGCAAATCCCGATCCAGACCATGAAAGTCGGCTCGCTCGGCACGCACAAGGCGCTCGGCCTCGCCAAAAATAAAAACGCCCGCTTCCTCGTCGCCTCGACCTCGGAAATTTATGGCGACCCGCTCGTGCATCCGCAAACGGAAGAATACTGGGGCAACGTCAGCACCATCGGCCCGCGCGGCTGCTACGACGAGGCGAAAAGATTCGCCGAAGCGATGACGATGGCTTATCACCGCGAACACAAAGTCGAAACCCGCATCGTCCGCATTTTCAACACTTACGGGCCGAGAATGCGCTTGAACGACGGTCGCGTCGTGCCTGCGTTCATCAGCCAGGCGCTCACCAACAAACCCATCACCGTTTTCGGCAAAGGCACGCAGACGCGCAGTTTTTGTTTCGTCTCCGATTTGATCGAAGGCATCTACCGCCTGATGATGAGCGACTACGACCTGCCGGTGAACATTGGCAACCCGGTGGAATTGACGATGCTGCAATTCGCCGACGCGATCATCCGCGCGACGAAATCCAAAAGCAAACTGGTTTACAAGCCGCTGCCGCAGGACGATCCCAAGCAGCGCAAGCCGGACATCACCAAGGCCAAATCCATTTTGAAGTGGGAGCCAAAAGTGAAGCTGGCTGATGGCCTGACTGGCACAATCGCGTATTTTAGAACGAAGGTTTGAGCGCGCGTGTCCGCGCCAGTCAATCAAAATGATTTTTCGCGCGCGCCAATTTGAATTCATTTTTCCACGACCGGCGCTCGTCATGGGCGTCGTCAACGTCACGCCGGATTCCTTTTCCGACGGCGGAAAATTTCTGGACGCCGGGGCTGCCATCGCCCACGCGCTGAAACTGGTCGCACAAGGCGCGGACATCCTCGACATCGGCGGCGAGTCAACCCGTCCCGGCGCCGAACCCGTCAGCGAAGCCGAGGAATTGCGCCGCGTCATTCCCGTCATCGAAAAGCTCGCGCCGCAAATCAAAATTCCGATTTCGATTGATACGACCAAGCCCGCCGTCGCGCTCGCAGCGCTCGCAGCGGGCGCGAGCATTGTCAACGATGTTTCCGCGAATCGCGGCGACGGTGAAATGTGGCAAATCGTTTCAGAATTTCGCGCGGGTTACATTTGTATGCACGCGGCGCGCGGACTTGACAAATTGCAAAAGCAAAAAAACATCGTCGGCGAAGTCGGGAAATTTTTTCAGGAGCGTTTGGGGAAATTAAAAGCCGCGGGAATTTCTCGGGAACAGGTTGTTTTTGATCCGGGAATCGGTTTTGGGAAAACGCTGGAACAAAATTTGCAGTTGCTCGCGGGCTTGCAAAGTTTTACAAAATCGAAACGCCCGTTGCTGCTCGGCGTTTCACGCAAATCATTCATCGGAAAATTGCTCGGCGCGGACGTGAATGAACGCTTGCCCGCGTCGCTCGCGTGCGCGATTCTGGCGGTGGCATCCGGCGTGCAGATCATCCGCACGCACGACGTGGCGGAAACCGTGCAGGCGCTGCGGATGGCGGAAGCGCTGTTGTCCCGGAGAAAAAAATCATAATGGCCGAAGCGGATAAAATCTGGCTTTACTTTGAAACCAATGGCTGGCGGCACCTGCTGGAAATTTTCATCCTGGCGGTGCTGATTTATTACGCCTTCCGGTTTGTGCGCGGCACGCGCGGCTGGCCGGTGGTCATCGGGTTCGTCGTCGTGCTGCTGGCGCTGGCGCTGGCCACGACGCTGTTGAAGCTGGAGGTGCTGCGCTGGATGCTCGGCAGCGCGTCCCTGTTCATCGTCATCGGCGCGATTGTGATTTTTCAGCCGGAATTGCGCCGGATGCTCGGCGAGCTCGGCAACCTGCCGCTGTTCGCCACCACGAGTGAACAGCGCGAAAGCATCGAGGTCGTCATCCAGACCTGCGAACGGCTGGCGGACGTGAAAATCGGCGCGCTCATCGCCATCGAACAGTCCATCCAGTTGCAGGAGGCCGTCGAGTCCAGCCTGCCGGTGGATTGCGACGCGACGCCGGAAATGCTCGAGACGATTTTTTTCCCGAACAACGCGATCCACGACGGCGGCGTGATTCTCAAAGGCGACCGCATCGCCTATGCCGCGTGCATTTTTCCGCTGACGCAACGGCAGGATTTGAACAAATCGCTCGGCACGCGCCACCGCGCGGCCATCGGCTTGAGCGAGGAGACCGATGCGGCCATCGTCGTGGTGTCCGAGGAAACCGGCATGATTTCCTATGCCTATAAAGGCCAGCTCGTGCGCGGCGTGACGCTGGAGGAATTGCGCGCGTTCCTGACCTCGGTGATTTTGCGCCCGGAAAAAACGCATGGCTTCGTCAAATGGCTGCGCGCGCAGTTCGGCGAACGCCACCGCGCCGCCGGCCCGGCGGTCATCACCAAACACGAACCGCGCCCGGCGGCGAAGCCGGGCGGCAAATAAATTTTCACTGCGATGCGCGACCTGTTTTACAAAGATTTTGGCTGGAAATTGTTCTCGCTGATCCTGGCGGCGGGCATCTGGCTGACCGTCCATCGGATTTTGCTGGAATCCGTCGAGCCGGTGGCGCGTGCCGGCCCCAGCACGCTGACCTACGGCAACCTGCCGGTCTCGATCGTCGCGACGGCTTCCGACGTGCATCTTTACCGCGTCGCGCCCAATACGGTTTCTGTCACCGTCAGCGGCTCGCCCGACGCCGTCGCGGTTTTGGAGGCGAACCAGATCCGCGCAACCGTGGACCTCACCGGCATCGAATCCGCCAAGGATCTGAAACGGCGCGTGGACGTTTCCGTGCCGTCCGGCATCACGCTCATCAACGTCGAACCGGCGAAGGTCGGCGTCATCATCCCGCCGTCACCGGCAAAAAATAAATGACTGCTCCCATGAAAATCTTCGGAACGGACGGTGTGCGCGGCACGGCGAACGTCGAACCCGTCACGGCGGAAACCGCGCTCAAACTCGGACGCGCCGCCGCTCACGTTTTCAAAAATCTCGAATCGCAGGCGCGCGGTCGCGGCAAACACAAAATTGTCATCGGCAAGGACACGCGGCTTTCCGGCTATATGCTCGAGAACGCGATTTCGTCCGGCATCCTTTCGATGGGCGTGGACGTGCTGTTCATCGGGCCGCTGCCGACGCCCGGCGTCGCCTACGTCACGCGCAGTCTGCGCGCGGACGCGGGCATTGTCATCACCGCCTCGCACAATCCCTACGCGGACAATGGCATCAAATTTTTCCGAGCCGACGGTTACAAACTCGACGACAAGGTTGAGGACAAAATCGAACATCTCGTTTTCAGCGGCGAGATCGAAAACATCCGCCCGACCGCCGGAGAAATCGGCAAAGCCGTCCGCATTGACGACGCGCTCGGCCGCTACATCGAATTTGCGAAGGCGAGTTTTCCGCGCGGCCAGACGCTCGAAGGCGTGAAAATTGTTTTGGATTGCGGCCACGGCGCGGCTTACAAGGCTTCGCCGTGCGTGCTGCGCGAACTCGGCGCGGAAGTTGTCGTTTACGGCAATCCAGCCCGACGGAAAAAATATCAACGAAAATTGCGGCTCGATGCACCCCGAGGCGATGTGCAAAAAAGTCGTCGAGCACAAGGCGCAACTCGGCATCGCGCATGACGGCGACGCCGACCGCGTTTTGCTCTGCGACGAAACCGGCGCGTTGATTGACGGCGACGACATCATGGCCATCGCCGCGCTCGACATGATTGCGGAAAAAACTCTGGCGAAAAAAACGCTCGTTGCAACCGTGATGAGCAATGCCGGCCTCGAAGCCGCGATAAAAAATGCCGGTGGAAAAATCCTGCGCACCGCCGTCGGCGACAAAAACGTGATTGATGAAATGCTGCACGGCGGCTTCAACTTCGGCGGCGAGCAGAGTGGCCATCTGATTTTCCGCGATTTCGGCACGACGGGCGACGGCTTGGTCGCCGCGCTGCAAATGTTGCGGATCATCAAGGCGAAAGGGCAGCCGCTTTCAAAGCTCGCGAAATGCTGGACGCGATTTCCTCAGCTTGTGACGAACGTGAAAGTGCGCGAGAAAATTCCGTTCGCGCAAATTGACGGCGTGGACAAATTTGTGGCCGACGCGGAAAAAGAATTGCAGGCGCAAGGCGGCCGCGTGCTGCTGCGTTATTCCGGCACGGAACCGAAAGCGCGATTGCTGCTCGAAGGCCGCGACGCGAAAGTTTTGGAAAAGTGGTCGCAAAAAATCTGCGGCGCGATTCAGAAGCAGATTGGGGTTTGAGAAATTATTTCTTCGGGTGACTCGCTAAATATAATGTGACGTTAGTATAGAATTGGTCGTCATCCCAATCAAAACCGTTAGTGCGGTCAAATTGCACCCCAAAGTCATAAAGCTTCAAACGTCCCAAAGCTATATGCTGAAGATTCGAAATATCCACTTCACTTCCTGAATCAATAGCTTGCAAACATTTCAAATAGGCACGTGTTTCATGCTCCAAGTTCCTCTGCGTGCTTTCCAAATAATCATTTACAGTCCTGGTATATCCTTTGTGCAAGCCAGTCTTCCAGCCTACAAAAAAACCAAGTGCAGAGCCTAAAGCAAAAATCAGTAGGCAAATGAAAATCATGCGCGTTTTTTTCATGGAAGCGAGGTTAAGTTTACAGTTCATTAAATTTGCGCCTGCTAAAAATTTTGTCCATCAAAAATTAAATCACGGCAGCGTCAAAATCTCCGGACGCAACTGGCCGACATTTTGGTTCGGCAATTTTTTATCCAGCGAACCGGACATCATCTTTTCCATTCCCACATGGCCGTCGCAGAAAATGACGTTGGCCCGTTGCGAATGGCGGAAGTGGCCGTTGGGATAATAACTCCCGCTGGAAAAATTTGTGTCCACGTCGAGGTAATACCATTCTTCGAGCAGCGGGTTGTCCGGCGAGGCGGGGTCTTGAAAATCGTTGACCTGCGCGGCGTCGGCGAAGAGCGCGGTGTCCGTCGGGTGTTTAATCTGATTGACCTTGACCGGCGGCAGGATGCTGGCGGCGGAAAGATTTTTGTTGTAGCCGTAGCTGAAAATCACATTGTTGCCCTTCAATTTGAATTGCGCCGCCGTCGCATAAAGTGCCGGGCAAAGCCGCACGTCGCTGCCGCCGAGATACGGAAACAAAACGCCCTGCGACAAATCGAACGGGCGCTGGCCTTCCGGCAAATCGTCATTATGCAGCCAGCCGAACCAGTAAATCGTCCCGTCGTTGGTCGAATTGTAAATCCAGCGGAAACAGTTTTCGCAGTTTTCGTCCCAATACAATTGCGTCGCGATTCCGAGCTGGCGCAGGTTGTTCGGCGCAGTTGACACGTTGCGCGGACATCTTGCTTTTGTTGAGCGCGGGCAGCAGCATCGCCGCGAGAATCGCGATGATGGCGATGACGACGAGCAGTTCGATCAATGTGAACGCGGACGGAATTACGATTGACGAATGGCGAATGTCGAATTGGCCGGTGAGTTCGCGCGAAAAATTTTCGACGCAATCGCGGCAGATGCAGGCGCGGTTGCGGAAATTTTCCGGCACGCGTGCGAGCAGCGCCGCCGGCATTTCCACGCGCGCGCACCAGCACGAGCCTTTGTAGGTGGCGGGCGAGCAGAGCTGGCAATGATTCGCCGCACCGCACAATGGGCATTGGTTTGGATTATGAAAATCCTGCGGGTTCATGGCCGTTCGGCGCGGACGCGGTAAAATGATTTGCCGGAAATCGCGTTGGGGTCCGGCAAAAATAAATTCGTTCCATTGCCGCCGGTTGAAATTGAAATGTCATCCCATGAAATCAGATTTGTCGAGCGTTGAAGCGTGTAAAGCCAGTTGCTCTGGCTGATGAATTGCGCCTGCCAGATTCCATTTGTGAACGCGCCGGAAAAATTTTGAACCGGCGGCGGCGGAAGCGCGATGGCAAAATTGTCCACCGCGCCGTGGGCCAAAAGTGAACTGCCGGAATTTTGATAACTGCTGACGGAAACCGTGTCGATCCGGAAGTCGGCAATCGGTCCGTGAAAAATATCCGGAAGCGAAGTGTAAAGTTGCCCATCGGCAAAAATCTGGCCGCTGAGGTTGGTTTGTCCGGCGGCGTGCGTCAGGACGACGCGATAAATAATTCCTGTGTTCAACGGCTGGTTGTCATATACGAAATAAAAATCTTTTTTGTGCGAGGAGTTCACATTCGTGTCGGTCAGCGTGGCGGCGACGGCGGGCTGGCCAACACCGTTGTCGGGAAAATAATCGAACTCGAAAAGGTTTGGCGTATCGGCGGCCGGACGGGAAAAAACCGCGTTCGTTGCATCCGAAAAATGAAAAAAGCCAACGGACAATTCGGTGGAGCCGCTCCATGTGATGTCGTTCAATTGCAAATCGAAGGACAAACTGAAATCGTCCGACTTGGCGAGAATCGTTCCGAGTGGTTTGTAAAAATAACTGTTCGTCTGCGATGAATCCCAAGTGACGTCGAGATTTTGGTTTGTGGAATCCCATTGAAACAGATTTGTGTCACCAAAAATCTGCCAGCCGCTTTGCAACGGATCGGCGGAAAAATCCTCGGTCAAGGTCGCCGCTCCGCAGACCGAAGCGGCGACCAGTCCCCACAAGATGAAAATTGCCCGCATTATTATTTGATGCGCCGACGCAGCAAAAATAATCCGGCGCCAACAAATGCGAGTGCGCACGTCGCCGGTTCTGGCACAACGGAAACGGCGTCAATGTATGCGACCGTGCCGTCACCCAAAACGTCCAGCCGCACATAATCAACGGACGGCAACGTCACGCTTTGATCGCTTCCGTCCACCGCCCAGCCAAGGTTGAAACCCGCGCCGCCCGCCGAACCGGCGTAGAGCGATCGGATGCCGCTTAAGCCCAGGCCGTTGAAATCGGACGCTGTCAGGCTGGGGTTGACCGCCACCAGCGGATTGCCGCTGCCATCGGTGGGAAACAATCCGTCCACCTGGGGCGTCAGCGCGGGATTTAATTTGTAGAATGTCACGCCGTCCGCGCTCACGGAGACTTGCACGTCGCTGGTGCCGCCGGTGAACAACGAGCCGTCGGTGATGCCGCCGCCGCTGTAATCACCATTGACAATGTTGAATCCGGCGTGACCGAAGATGATGAAATCTATGCCGAATGGATTGCCAGGATTGTTAAGAATCGGCGAGTTGAACTGCAAGGTGAGAGAGCCA
The DNA here is from genome assembly GCA_963738175.1 of uncultured Verrucomicrobiae bacterium. Lineage (GTDB taxonomy): Bacteria > Verrucomicrobiota > Verrucomicrobiia > Limisphaerales > UBA11358 > UBA11358. The sequence continues at coordinate 1,806 of CAVTVI010000018.1, read as the reverse complement.
CCCGTGCCGACGCCGACAATCTGGCTGGGGAGATACGGCGGATCAAACGGATCAACCGGCCCGCCATATTCACCAGGCGTGACTTGCGAAGGCGCGCCGAGCGCGGCATTGGGGTCATTGTAGTTTGGGTAATCGGGGTCAAGGCTGCCTTGAGTGTAAGAAACCACCGTGTCGGCAAACTGCGCGCGGGTGATTGCGGGGACGAACAAAGCGCCGGCCAATGCCAGCATGAACAACTGATTTTTTTTCATGGACTGATCTTTCAATTTTGTCCGCGGAAAATGATTTTTCCCGCGAACGGTTTTTGCGATTGAGAGACCAGCGCGAGGCCGGAAGATTTTTTGAAAATAAAAAACCTCCAGGCTTCGCAAACGAGGAATGGAGGTGAATTCGACGAACCCGCCCAAAAACAGTTTGGGCGGACTGATCCCATCCTTCTCTTTGCGGAGAAGTGCTCCGATACGCTCGGAGCCGACGAGTGCAATCAAACCGGTATCCTGACTTCGGCCTCAAACCTCACTCCCGCCTTCCCGAGCTTTTGCTCGGTGGCATTGGGAGTTTGTAGCCGTTACAGTGGCGCAACCGTCCCGGATTCACACCGGGTTCCCTGACATTTGACTGCGATTGTTGCGGAAAAATCTTCCGCTGTTTCAAAGAACGGTTCCTTTTTACGCGGAATAATTTTTTTTTCAAGAAAAATCATCCTCGTCCTCATCGTCATTCTCATTCTCGGAAAAAGATAAAATTGAGGATGAGCATGAGGATGACGATGAGAATGAAAAGTTGTTCCGCGCTTGCATGAAGCCGAGTTTGGAAATTATACTCGCACTTCAATTTATGAATAAAACTACCCATTCGCGTGGCCATCACCGGCGCTGCCGGCCAGATCGGATATTCACTCCTGTTTCGCATCGCCTCCGGCGCGGCGTTCGGGCCGGAACAGCCGGTCATTTTGCATTTGATCGAAGTCCCCGACGAAAAAGCCCAGGCCGCGCTCGGCGGCGTTTGCATGGAACTCGACGACTGCGCGTTTCCGTTGCTCAAAGGAATTGTTCCGACATCGAGCCTTGACGAGGGTTTCAAAGGCGTGAACTGGGCGTTGCTCGTCGGCGCGGTGCCGCGCAAGCAAGGCATGGAGCGAAAAGATTTGCTCGGCATCAACGGCAAGATTTTCACCGGCCAGGGAAATGCGATCGCCAAAAATGCCGCCAGCTGACGTGCGCGTGCTCGTCGTCGGCAATCCGTGCAACACCAACTCGCTCATCGCCGCGAACAACGCGCCGGGCGTGCCGAAGGAACACGTTTCTTCGCCATGACCGCGCTGGACGAAAACCGCGCCAAATCCCAGCTCGCCAAAAAGGCCAGCGTGGATGTCACCGCCGTCACCAACCTCGCGATCTGGGGAAATCACAGCGCGACGATGTATCCCGATTTCTTCAACGCGAAAATTTCCGGCCAACCCGTCCCAAATGTCATCAAAAATGAAGCGTGGCTCAAGGGCGATTTCATTTCCACCGTGCAACAGCGCGGCGCGGCCATCATCAAGGCGCGCGGCCTTTCCAGCGCCGCGAGCGCGGCGAACGCCGTCGTGGACACCGTCCGCAATCTCACCACGCCGACGCAACCCGGCGACTGGTTCAGCGTGGGCGTTCATTCCGACGGCAGCTATGGCATCGAGAAAGGTTTGATCTTCAGTTATCCGATCCGCAGCGACGGCAAGGATTTTGAGATCGTCCAGAACGTCCTGCTCAACGATTTCAGCAAATCCAAAATCGCCGCGACGGAAAATGAATTGAAGGAAGAAAA
>CAVTVI010000017.1:0-101858 GCA_963738175.1 uncultured Verrucomicrobiae bacterium | reverse complement strand
TGCGCTATTTTTTGCTGATGTGCCTGGCCGTTTTCATCGTCGCACAATCGCTGGGCCGCACGCAGCTTTCGGAGCTGGTGCCGGAAATCAATTCTGAAAACCTGCTGGTGCTGCTCGTGCCGCTGGTGTTTATTTTCGGCGCGAGTTTTTTCTTCACGCTGCTGGACCAGATGACCTTGCCGCTGGTGCAATTGCGTTACGCCATCATCGCGGGATTCGTGGCGTTGTGCTGTCTGCCGCTGGTTTTCACGCTGTCGTCGTCGAGAAACACGCCGGTGGTTTATCCGCCGTATTATCCGCCGGAAATCCAGCAGACCGCCAATTGGATGAAACCCGATGAACTGATGATGAGCGACGTGCCGTGGGCGGTCGCCTGGTATGGCCAGCGCCAGTGCGTCTGGCTCACGCTTGATGCGCAGTCGGACTTTTTCGCCGTGAACGATTATCTGAAACCGGTGCAGGCGCTTTATCTCACGCCGTTGACGATGGACGGCAAATTTATTTCCGACTGGGTGCAGACGCGCGACATCAGTTGGGGCAACTTCATCCTGGATGCCGTGATCAAAAATAATTTCCCCGCCGGCTTTCCGCTTCACTACGCGCCAAAAGGATTTTTGCCCGACCGGTTGTTTTTGACCGACCGCCAGCGCTGGGAAGCCGCGCAATAATTCAAGCCGCCGCGCGCCGCAAGCGGTCGGCGATGCCCGACCACTCCGATGATTCCGGCAGAGCTTCGACGACAATCAATTTCGCGCCCGCCTCGTCGCAACGGTGCAACTCCGCGTAAAGCGCCCGCGCAAATGCCTCTGCGTCGTGAGGCATCACGCTTACGTCGGCAAAATTTTTGCCCGAAGGAATTATGCGTGTGCGCGATGACTGAAGCAATTTTGAATTTTGAATTTGGAATTTTGAATTTGTGATTTGCAACTCCGCGTCGTCGCGCCAATTCAAGATTAACAATTTTGCTTTCGGCGAATAATGTTTTTTCAGCAAGCCCGGACTTCGCAACGCAGTTTCCTGGCTTTGTGCTTTGGATTTTGGACTTTGGACTTGGCCGCAAACGGCGGCGAGCGATTCGACGTGAATCATTCCCGGACGCAAAATGCGCGGCGGCGAAACCGTCAAATCCAAAACCGTGGATTCAATGCCGACTTGCGATTGTCCGCCGTCCACAATCAACGAAATTTTTCCGCCAAGTTGTTTGCGGACGTGCTCCGCGTTCGTGGGCGAAATGGAATTGGACAAATTTGCGCTCGGTGCGGCCAGCGGAAAATCGCATTCGCGAATCACTGCTTGAATGAATGGATGGCGACGGCCAGCGAATACCGACGGTTTCGCCGCCTGCCGTGACAATTTCAGGAATTTCTTTCCGCGCGCGGCAAAACCATCGTCAGCGGCCCCGGCCAAAATGATTTTGAAAGTTTTTCCGCCAATTTCGGCCAATTCGTCACGCAGCCTTTTCCCATTTCATTGCTGGCGACGTGGACGATGATGGGATTGTGCGCCGGGCGGCCTTTGATTTTAAAAATTTTTGCGACGGCTGTCTCATCGAGCGCGTTGGTCGCGAGGCCGTAAACCGTTTCCGTCGGCAACGCGACGACTTCGCCCGCGCGCAAAAGTTCCGCCGCGCGCCGGACGGCTTTTTGAAAAAGCTCCGGCGTGTATGTGGATAAAACTTTGGCGGTCACGCGCTATTCGTAGCGCAAAGCGTCAATCGGGTCGAGCTTGGACGCTTTCCACGCGGGATAAAATCCGGAGATGATGCCGATGACGGCGCTGGAAACAAAGGCGATGGCCATCCAGCCAAACGGCGTGACGACCGGCCAGTGTTTGAAGTGGGCGATGAGCCATGAAAAGGCCATGCCGCCGATAATGCCGATGGAGCCGCCGATCGCGCTCAAGGTGACGGCTTCGATCAGAAATTGCACGAGGATGTCCGCCGCGCGCGCGCCCACGGCCATGCGGATGCCGATTTCGCGCGTCCGCTCGGTGACGCTGACGAGCATGATGTTCATGATGCCGATGCCGCCCACGACGAGCGAAACGGCGGCGACGCCCGCGAGCAGAAAACTCATCGCGCGCGAAGTGGCCGTGACGGCCTGCATCAATTCCAACTGGTTGCGCACGGTGAAATCCTGTTCCTTGCTGTGATGCCGTGTGAGCAGTAAATCCGTGATGTCGCTCTGCACGCTGTCAATGACCTTGTCGTTGGCGGCTTGCACCAAAATGTCGTTCACGAATGTGCGTGTGGTGATGCGGTGCATATGGCTCGTGTAAGGAACGACAATTGTGTCATCCTGATCCTGTCCGAAAAGATTAAATCCTTTGGAGCCCAGCACGCCGACGATTAGAAACGGCAGGTTGCGGATGCGGACGGTTTGGCCGACGGGATTTTCGTTGGGAAACAACTGGTCGGCCACGGTCTGGCCGATGACGGCGGTTTTGGCCAGGCTGCGCACATCCTGATCGCCAAACATCGCGCCGCTGCCCATGGGCCAGTTGCGGATTTGCGGATAATCCGGCGACTCGCCCATCACCTGCGTGTTCCAATTGAGGCCATTCGCCAGCACTTGCGCGCGGTCGCGCACTTCGGGGCTTACGGCCACGACGTTTTTTAGTCCGGCAATCGCCTGTGCGTCGCCCACCGTCAATGTCGGTGCGCTGCCCCAGCCGCCGCGCATCGCGCCGCTGGTGAAATTGCCGGAGAAAACCGTGATGACGCTTTCGCCCAAACTGGAAACCTGATCTTCGACCTGTTTGGTCGCGCCGCTCGTCAAACTCACCGAGCCAATCACCGCGCCGACGCCGATGATGATGCCGAGCATCGTCAGCAGCGAACGCATCTTATTCCGGCGCAGCGCGCGCCCGGCAATCTTTAATGAAGCAAAAATTCTCATGCGAGTTTCACCGCCTGTTGCGCCTGCCGCAGTTCCTGCAATTCGTTTTCCGCAACAGAACGTTCGCTTACCGGTTCGTCCGTGACAATTTTGCCATCGCGCAAGACGACCGTGCGTTTGGTGTAACGCGCAATGTCCAGTTCATGCGTGACCATGATGATGGTGATGCCCTGCTCGTTCAGTTTTTGAAAAACGCCCATCACCTCGATGCTCGTCTGGCTGTCGAGGTTCCCCGTCGGTTCGTCGGCGAGCAACAATGAGGGCCGGTTCACCAGCGCGCGCGCGATGGCGACGCGTTGCTGCTGTCCGCCGGAAAGCTGGTTGGGATGATGGTCGGCGCGCTCGCCGAGGCCAACGAGTTCGAGCGCGTGCGTGGCGCGTTCAAATTGCTCGTGCGCGGCGATGCGCTCGCGGTTGTAAAGCATCGGCATCTCGACATTTTCCAGCGCGGACGTGCGCGCGAGCAGGTTGAAGCCTTGGAAAACGAAGCCGATTTTTTCGTTGCGGATGTCCGCCAGCGCATCGCGGTCCAGCGTGGAAATGTCAATGCCGTCCAGCCAGTAATGCCCTTCCGTCGGCCGGTCGAGCGCGCCGATCATGTTCATCAACGTGGATTTGCCGGAACCGCTGGAGCCCATGATGGCGACAAATTCGCCCGGCAAAATTTCCAGCGAGACGCCGCGCACGGCATGAACGTCCACTTCGCCCGTGTGATACGTCTTGTGGATTTCGTCGAGCTTGATGACGTGTTTTGTCTGCACAGAAATTTTCCGAAAACCTGGATCAGCGCATCCGTGGCATTCCGCCGCCACCGAACGGATTCGATGTGGTTGTGGCGGCACCGGTCGCATTGGCCATTCCGGTGACAATCTTGTTGCCCTCGTCCAAACCTGAAACCACCTCGGTCGAAATGCCGTCGCTGATGCCGGTTTTGATTTGCACTGCTTGCAACTTCGCACCCTTGCCTTCGCCCGAAAGCACATAAACCGTGTGAATGACCGGACGTTCACCGCGCGCGTGCCCACCGTTATGATGGCCTTGCCAGCCCGTTGCGCCGGCATGACCGCCGCCGTTGTTGGTTTGGGAAATTTGCGCGACAGCCGCAGAACTGTTGGTTTGCACAACGGCAGTGTCGGGTGGACGAAAACGCAAGGCCGAATTCGGAATGTTCAAGGCATCCTCTTTTTGCGCGATGACGATGGAAACATTCGCCGTCATGCCGGGTTTCAATTTGTAATCCGCATTCGTCACGCCGATGACGCAATCGTAAGTGACGACGTTGTTGACCGTCGTCGGCGAATTCCGCACCTGCGTGACGACGCCGTGGAAATTGCGATACGGATACGCGTCCACGGTAAAGTCCACGGCCTGGCCTTCCACGATGCCGCCGACATCCGCCTCGGCCACGCTCGAGTCAATCTGCATTTTCGTCAGGTCATTCGCGATCTGAAAAAGCGTCGGCGTATTGAAACTGGAGGCGACCGTCTGACCGAGGTCTATCGAGCGCGAAATCACGATGCCATCCACCGGCGAACGGATTTTGCAATAACCCAGGTTTGCGTTCGCGTTGTCCAGCGAGGCCTGTTTGATTTGCATCATGGCTTGGGCCTCGTGCAGGTTGGCGACGGCCGTGTCGTAATCGGAGCCCGAAATCAATTTGTTTGTGAACAACTCCGCGCTGCGCTCCGCCTCGGCCTGCTGCAACTCCAGGTTTGCCTTGGCGTTGGCCAGGTCGGCGGTGGCTTGTTCGACCGCCGCATGATAGGTCGAAGGATCAATCTCCGCGATGACCTCGTTGGACTTCACCGTTGAATTGAAATCCACGTTAAGCTTGTTGATGATGCCCGAAACCTGGCTGCCGACGGTCACGTTCACCACCGGATTCAGCGTGCCTGTCGCCGTCACCACCTGCGTCAAATCACCGCGCTCGACCGTCACCGTCTGATACTGCGGCGCATCATTTTTTCCGTGCTTGAAATACCAAAGGCCTCCCGCCGCAACCACGAAGATTGCGGAAACAATAATCAACCATTTCAACATAAATTTTTTTATTTCAGCCGTGCCAGTTACGAGACGCGGGAAACGGCTTCAAGTTACGCGATTTTACGCGGCTGTCACGCACACTTTCGGTTTGAGCCGCGTGCATTGTGCTTTAGAATCGCGCCGTGATCGAGAAGTTCATTCCCCAACTGGCCGCCGCGCAACCGCTCCGGGACGAGCAGGTGCGCCAGGCAGTTGAACAACTGGCCGACGGAAAAGTTGCGGCCAATCTCAAGGCCGATTTTCTCACCGCGCTCGCGCAGAAAGGCGAGACGCCCGGAGAAATCGCCGCGTTCGCGCGCGCGCTGCGCGATAAATCCATCGCGCCGCCGCTCGATGCCGAAACCCGTTCGCGCGAAATCCTCGATGTCGTCGGCACCGGCGGCGACCGCCTCGGCACAATCAATATTTCGACTTCTGCCGCGCTTATTTGCGCCGCCGCCGGCGTCACCGTCGCCAAGCATGGTAACCGGGCGGTTACTTCGCGGGCCGGCAGCGCGGATGTGCTTGAAGCGCTCGGCGTGCGGATTGATTTGACTCCGCAGGAAGCCGCGAATTCATTGCGCGAACACAACTTCGCCTTTTTCTTCGCGCCCAATTATCATCCGTCTTTCAAAAACATTTCACCCGCGCGAAAAATCTGCGCCGAGCGCGGCCAGCGGACAATCTTTAATTTGCTCGGCCCGCTGCTCAATCCCGCGCGACCGTCTGCGATGCTCATGGGCGTGCCGCGCCCGGAACTTTGCGAACCGCTTGCGCACGTCTTGCAATCACTCGGCGTCCGCCGTGCGATGGTCGTCTGCGGGAAAGTTTCCGGCGCCGGTTTTCTGGACGAACTTTCCACGCTCGGCGAAAACACCATCGCGGAATTTTATCAGAAGTGCGGTTTCACCGTTTCCACGACTTTGCCCGGAACAATTTCCATTGCAGCCCGCGACGCTCGCCGATTTGCTCGGCGGCGACAAAACCGCAAACGCAAAAATCGTCCGTGAAATTTTGTCCGGCGAAGAGCGCGGGCCGAAGCGCGACGCGGTTTTGCTCAATGCCGCCGCCGCGTTGTTTGTCGCGGGCAAAACGAAGTCACAGGCGGAAGGCTGGGATTTGGCGGTCGAAACCATTGACGATGGCCGCGCGAACGCAAAGCTCGCGGAATTGGCGCGCTGATTCAGCGCGGCGTGTTTTTTGCGGCTTCGATGGCCGCGATTTCCGCGGCTTCCATCTGCGCGTAATGCAATCCGAGATTGTGCTGCGCGGTTTTGTCGCCCTGCCGCGCGGCGCGGATGAACCACTTCACGGCCTCCGCGTTGTTTTGCTCGACGCCGCGTCCGGTCTGGTAACACAAACCCAGATTGCATTGCGCGGGCGCACATTCCTGTTCCGCCGCCGCGCGATACCATTGCACGGCCATTTTTAAGTTCTGCGGCACGACCTGCCCGGCTTCGTAAAAAACCCCGAGATTGAACTGCGCCGCCGGATAGCCGCGTTCCGCCGCTTCGCGATACCATTTGATCGCCTCGGCATAATTTTGCGGCACGCCCTGGCCGGTTTCGTAAAGCAGGCCGAGGTTGAACTGCGCCGCCGGATCGCCCTGCTCCGCCGCTTCGCGCAGCCACCGCGCCGCTTCGGTATATTCCTGCGGCACGCCCGCGCCGGTCATGTAGCAGACGCCGAGGTAACATTGCGCCACCGGATCATCTTGCTCCGCCGAGCGGCGGAACCACTTGATCGCCTCCTGATAATCCTGGGTGACGCCCTGGCCGTTTTGGAAGCACACGCCGAGATAACATTGCGCCTGCGCGTCGCCCGCGACTGCGGCGGCGCGCATCTCCTCAAAAGTGTCCCATGTGCGGCGGTTTGACATTTTGAAAATCAAACATGAGAATAATTTTTTGCCCGCTGAACACAAGCTGCGAATTGACGGCGCGTTTTCACTTTCGCCCGGCAAAATTGCCTGTTACAAAATTCCCATGGCAACCCAGTTAAAAATCGGTTTTCTCGGCGCGGGCAAAATGGCGACTGCGCTGGCAAAAGGTTTTGTCCGCGCGGAAATTGTTTTCCCGAAGGAAATCATCGCCGGAGATTTGTATGGCGTCGCGCGAAACATCTTCGCCAAACAAACCGGCGCAAAAACCACCGCTTCAAATTCCGACGTTTTGAAATTCGCAAATGTTTTGATGCTGGCGACGAAGCCCGACCAGGTTCCCGCTGCGCTTGCAGAAATTTCCGGCGCATTCACAAAAAATCACCTGCTCATTTCCATCGCCGCTGGTGTGACGATTTCAAAACTGGAAAATCTTTTGCCCGCCGGCGCGCGCGTCATCCGCGTCATGCCCAACACGCCCGCGCTCGTCGGCGAAGCCGCTTCCGCCTTCGCGCTCGGAAAATCCGCGACCGCAGCCGATGGCGAACTGGCGAAAAAACTTTTGTCCGCCGTCGGCGTCGCGTTTCAGGTGAAGGAAAGTTTGCTCGACGCCGTGACCGGCTTGAGCGGCAGCGGCCCGGCTTACGTTTATCAATTCATCGAGGCGTTGAGCGACGGCGGCGTCGCCGCCGGATCTGCCGCGCGACATCGCGACCAAGCTTGCCGCGCAGACCGTTCTCGGCGCGGCCAAGATGGTTTTGGAGACCGGCCAGCATCCCGGCGCGCTCAAGGATCAAGTCACCAGCCCCGGCGGCACGACGATTGAAGGCCTGCACGCCTTGGAAAAAGGCAAGCTCCGCGCCACCGTGATGAGCGCCGTCCGCGCCGCGACGGAGAAATCGAAAAAACTTGGAAGCTCTTGATTTGACGCTTTTGTCGCCAGCGAAAATTGGAAAAATTCCATTCAAAATCGTGCTTGGCAGAAACTTGCATTCAAAATACAGTCAAACCATGAAACGAGATAGGCTGCAAAACGCGCCCGTTATGTCCTACTAGATTGTTGCTGATTTTTTAGGATTTTAAACCAAATCTTGCTGTTGGGCATTTGGTGTTGCTTCTGCCCATTTATAGTTCACGTCCGGCTCATAATCTGGATGCTCGGCGCGTTCCGTTTTATTCATCAAACCTTCAACCGACAGGATTTGGATTCGAGGATATTTTTTGCCGTTTGGCATCTGGTAAAATCCGGCGGTGGCCGCTTCCGTAATCATTCCAGTCGTCGGCTTGGCGAGCGTGACGAATAATCCGATCTCCGCGCGTTCGCGCATTAAGGTTGAAATCAAATCTTTCACCATTGTCGGACTAACATTTTCTCCGGCCTTGACGCTGATAATGATTGTGCCGATTTTTTTGTAATCCGGCTTTTTAAGCGCATCGAATTTTGTTTTTGATTCGTAAATGGTGAAATGTTTGACGCCATCAATGCCGCCGTCGCCGCCCTTCTTTTTTCCATCGCGCAATTGCCCGTCCAAAAGCCAGCGCACAGCCCACCATTGGAATTGGTATTTTCCGTCCGGCTCGCGCGCGGCCAGATTTTTCGCGCCTTCAAAATCTTTCGGCAATCCGTCAACAATGTATTTAATCGCTGTTGTCCTTGCGTGAAGGCGTTTTCTGGAAACATTTTTTTCAGCCTATCCTCAATCTGTGCGACGGCAAAACTGGTGATGTCTATACCAATCCACTTGCGTCGCAATTTTTGCGCGGCGAGAACCGCCGTGCCGCAACCGCAAAACGGATCAAGAATCAAATCGCCTTCGTTGCTGCTCGCGGAAATAATCCGTTCCAAAAGCGCGAGCGGTTTTTGCGTGCCATATGACCGTTCATATTGGATGGTGGGGGCCTTTAGGATTTGTGGTTTTTGGAGGAGTCGCTTGGTTAAGAGGCAAATTGGCGGGTGACGAATGACGTGGCCTAATACCTAGATAGACTGCAAAGCGTAAAATTATTTCGCCAACAATTCCCGCACATCCACCGCGTCCATTCCCGCCGCGCGGCCAGCCGCAAAGCGGCGTTTGAAAATAGCCCGCAGTTTTAACTGCGGGTTTTGCGCGAAAATGACATCAAGTCCCGCAGGGACGACCGAACCTTCTGCTGCAATTTTCCTGGCGCCCCGTTGGGGCTTGAAATTATTTTTGGAACGGCAATCCCACAGTTAAAACTGCGGGCTATTTTCGGTTGCGCCTCCGGCGCGAAAAATGCGCGGCTGAAATTTCTCCCTATTCACGATTTAACAATTCAACGATGTAACGGCTTCAACAATTCCCGCACATCCACCGCGTCCATTCCCGCCGAGTGGATCGCCTGCATCCCCAAATCCGTGTCTTCGTAAGCGCGGCAAAATTTCGGCTCAACGCCGATGAGCCGCGCCGCTTCGAGAAAAATGTCCGGCGCGGGTTTTTGGTTCGTCACCATTTCACTGGTGACGACGGCATTAAACAAATGGCGGATCTTCAGATGCTCCAGCACTTGCACGATGATTTTCTGCGTGCCGCCGGACGCGACGGCCATCGGAATTTTCTCCAAAGTTTTCCTTCGCAATTTCCACGACGGCATCAATCGGCCCCACTTGCGCGAGTGTTTGCAGGTAAGTTTCCTCTTTTTCATGCGCGACGGCGATGTGGTCGAGCGAGCGGCCTTGTTCCTCCGCGAGCAATTTCAAAATGTCGCGCGACGGCACGCCGCCGTAGGCGTAAAAACGGTCCTGCGGAAAATGCAGGTTGTGCCGCTGCGTGATCATCTGCCACGCATGCCAGTGCAGCGGCATCGTGTCGGCCAAAGTGCCGTCACAGTCGAAAACCAATCCCTTGATGTGTGCGGGTAATTTCATAGTTCGTTAAATCGTTACATCGTTGAATTGTTAAATCGTGAATCGTCGCCCGATGCAGCGACGTAACGATTCAACTATTTAGCGATTTCAGCCTTTCGTCCAAATCGTGCGTCATCAACGGTTCGATCAACGGATCAATTTCGCCTTCAATGACATTTGCCAAATTATATAAAGTGAGCTCAATCCGATGATCGGTGACGCGGTTCTGCGGAAAATTGTAAGTGCGGATTTTTTCACTGCGGTCGCCGGTGCCGATCTGGTCTTTGCGATGCGCAGCATATTTCGCATTTTCCTCGGCGATTTTTCTTTCGAGCAAACGCGAGCGCAGGACGGTCATCGCCTTCGCGCGATTTTTTATTTGCGAACGCTCGTCGGCGATGCGGACGGTGAGGCCGCTCGGCTTGTGCTGGATTTGCACGGCGGAATCGGTGGTGTTCACGCCCTGGCCGCCTTTGCCGGACGCGCGGCAGACGGTGACTTCAATTTCGTCTGGTTTGATTTCCACGTCCACTTCCTCGGCCTCGGGCAAAACGGCGACGGTCGCGGTGCTCGTGTGGATGCGCCCTTGCGCCTCGGTGGCCGGCACGCGCTGGACGCGATGAACGCCGCTTTCGTATTTCAGGCGCTTGAAAACGTCCGTGCCGTTGATCTGAAAAATGATTTCCTTGAAACCGCCGAGGTCGGACGGACTGGAATCCATCGCCTCGATTTTCCAGCCGCGCGTTTCGGCGTAGCGGCAATACATCCGATACAAATCGGCGGCGAAGAGCGCGGATTCCGAGCCGCCTGCGCCCGCGCGGATTTCGATGATCGTGTTGCGCGAATCCGTCGGGTTCGGCGGCACGAGGCCGAACTGGATTTGTTGCGCGAACTTTTTTTCCGCAATTTCGAGCCGCGCCACTTCCTCGCGCGCGAGTTGCGCGAGTTCGGATTCCGCCGGTTCGCTTTTGAGCAGCGCGCGGTTTTCCGCCAGCTGCTCCTGCGTTTTGAAAAAATTGTCGCCCGTCGCGACCAGTTCTTTCAGTCGCGAATATTCCCGGGACAATTCCTGCGCGCGCTGCGGATTGTCGAATGCCTTTGGGTCGTTCAGCGCGGATTCGATTTCGACAAAGCGGCGGCGGAATTTTTCAATGTGCGGTCTTAAATCCATTTTCGCAAAAAAGAATCCGCCCGCTCACGCAAATGCGCGGGCGGGCGGAATGAAAGCGGGCGGCTAAACTTTTTTCTTTTTCTTCGCGGCGTGTTCGGCTTGCGCGGCGGCGGTCTTGGCGGCGCGCTGCTGGAATTTGTCCACGCGGCCGGCGGTGTCCACGAATTTCTGCTGGCCGGTGTAAAACGGATGGCAGGAGTTGCAGATGCCGACGATGATGGTGGATTTGGTGGAACGCGTCTTGATCACGTTGCCGCAGGCGCAACGGATTTCCGCGTCCACATATTTCGGATGAATGTCCGTCTTCATAAAAGGGACAACAACACTATCACGATTTCACCGGATGACAAGACGGAATTTCGCTCATGGCCGGTTCACTTGAGGCTCGCTTCAATTACCATCGTGGCAAATGATTGAAGCGCGCCATGATTTTTCCCTTTGCGCGGGTGGCATAAAAAATCTAATGTGTGGGCGGATTGTCCGATGGTGTAATGGTAACACAGCGCCCTTTGGAGGCGTTATTCATGGTTCGAATCCATGTCGGACAGCCAATCTGGATTTTCTGGCGCGCCTCGCCCAAAGTCGGCTGTCCGCATTTTTCCTGAACAAGTTTCCCGCCTTTCACCAGCGGCGCGCCAGATTTAATGTTTCATCCGGCGCAGCAAAAAGTATTCATTGAACGGCTGGTCGTCGGTGACTTGGACATTCAAATCAGGATTGAGGCTTGATGGGACGGAAACCTCATTGGTGATTACCCGCGCAAGATAGGCCGCCGCATCCTGGGAATCATTCCATTCCAACAGATCCTTTTTCGCGGCGGCGGGCATCCGGGCGGCCAGTTGCGCCGGGTCAAGCTGCGCGATTGGCTCCATGGAGGCGAGCAGATGAATCCCCCAGCCTTCGACCGATGGAAAGCAGCGCACATAAGGAAAGGATTCATGGATGGAGCGGATGACGGCCTGCGCGGTGAGCATTTCGCCGCCGGGAAACCACATCTGCACGATGCCGTTGGTGTTCAAATGCTGCCTGGCCAGCGTGTAAAAATCCGTGGAAAAAAGCAGGCTCGAACCGGCGGCTTCCACGGGCGGCGGCGGATCCACCACGATGACGTCAAATTTTCCCCCGCACCGGCTGAGATAGCGGCGGCCATCGTCAATGACGATGTGGCCGTTGGGATTGTTGACGAATTTTTCTGCATCGGCGTGGTAAAATCCAAAGGCTTTGGTCACGCTCGGCACCAATTCCACCACCGTCGTGTCGATGTCCCAGCTCAAGGCCGAGCGATACGTCGTCCCCATGCCAAAACAAATGACGAGAATTGATTTTGGCCGTCCTTGATGAAACGCAAGCGGCAGATGGGCGATGAACTTGGTGATTGGCGTCAGTTTGGTCATCCCAATCCCGTTCACCAGCAGCCATTTGTCATCTCTTTCACTTCCCACCGAAATGACGGAAGCCATGTAATCGCGGCGCACCACGGTGTTTTTGGCTTTCTGTAGTAGCGCGCCTTCGAAATCTTTGGAAAGAAATATTGTCTGGATCAGCACGGCTGCCAGCAAAAGCCCGAAACCCGCGCGCCTGAACCAGGTTTGCGAACCGCACAGCACCAGCCAGAAAGCAACGAACGGCAGCCCCAGCAAAATCAAGGCGCAGCGCTCGCTAATCAGCGGCAGCAGCAAATAACAACCAACGAGCGGACCAAGGATGCAGCCCAAGACATTGATGGCATAGGCCTGTCCGGCGCGACGCGGCTGGCTGGCGGAGTATTCGTCAATCAGGCTTGGTGTCAAATATCCCAGCAACGCGCAGAATGGACAGATGCTGCCCAGCAGAATGAGGGCGCTCGCCGGATCAATTTCCCCGACCCAGTATTTTTCCACAATAAACCTTGGATTGTTCGCTAGCACCGGCAGGAAAGCGGTGATGGCCAGCGCGGAAAACAGCGTGCCATTGGAACGAATCCGGCTTCTACCCAAATCACGGCGATACGCCAGCGAGCCCAAAAAAGTAGCGCCCAGATAAGTGAAGACGATCATCGCGAAGGAATAAACCTGCGTCTTCAACACTATCGCAAACGCGCGCGACCAGACCACTTCCATCGCCATCGCGATGAAGCCGGTTGAAAATAAAATCATCTTGATCATCCATGCCCGGGAAATTGTCACCGGTACGGGCATTTCGATTTGGACCTCGTTCTCCACCGCCGAAGTTTTTTTTTGCTGCTGTTCCCACGCCAGGCAGGCGCTGATGAACGCGATGGTGAAATTTGCCGCCGCCGCCACCCAAAGCGTGTGGCGGAACCCCAGGTTTTCCACGAATAGGACGGCGGTGCAAAAAGTCCCGCTCATCGCACCCAGCACGTTCGCCAGGTACAGAAAGCTGAAACTTCCCGTGTTCCGGGCATCCAGTTCCCGGACATAGCTCATCATGAACGGAAACGTCGTGCCCATGCACACGCACCACGGGAAAATCGAGATCGCCAGCGCCAGCGCGGAAAGCAAAAGATAACCGGACGAATCCATCTGCCCCGTCGGCAGCAAAAGGCGTTCGCTGATGGCAAATAATTTCGGCACCGCAAACGCGCCCAGCCCGATCAGCAATTCCGCACCCGCATAAAAAACGGCGGCGGAAAGCCCGGTTTTTTTCACTAGCGAAACGATGAAACGCCCGCCCGCCCATGAACCGACGGCCAGCCCCAGCATGAAGACCGACAGCACCACCGACAACACTGGCGTGATGATGCCAAACGACGCGAACGCCATGCGCGTCCACACCACCTGATAGACGAGGCTGGCGAACCCGGAAAAGAAGAACAGGAAAAACAAAACCCGGCGGGTAAATTGATTCATGCGCCTGATTGTTTATCTTGTGAATCCAATTTAGACAAGTTTCAAAGCTCTTCCGACAGACGGGTTGTTTATTCCTCAAACAACGCCTGCGCGAATTGTTTCGCATCAAACGGCTGCAAATCGTCCGGCTGCTCGCCGAGGCCGATGAATTTGATCGGCAGGCCGAGTTCCTTCTGGATCGCCACGACCATCCCGCCTTTGCTCGTGCCGTCGAGCTTGGTCACGACGAGGCCGGTCAGCGGCACGATCTTGTTGAACTCGCGCGCCTGGTTCAGCGCGTTCATGCCGGTCGTCGCGTCGAGCACGAGCAGCACTTCGTGCGGCGCGCCGGGCAGTTGTTTGCCGATGACGCGATGCAACTTCTGCAACTCCTGCATCAAGTTGTGCTTCGTGTGCAAACGTCCCGCCGTGTCAATGAACAGGTAATCCGCCGAGCGCGCCTGCGCGGCGGTCACGGCGTCGTGCGCGACGGACGCCGCGTCCGCGCCGTAAGCGCTGGCGATGACTTCGATCTTCAAGCGCGCGCCCCACAGTTTCAACTGCTCGATCGCCGCCGCGCGAAACGTGTCGCACGCGGCGAGCAACGCGGTTTTTTTCTGCGACTGGATGAAGTGCGCGAGCTTCGCGCTCGTCGTGGTCTTGCCCGTGCCGTTGACGCCGACGATGGAAACAATCGTCGGACCGCTCGGCGCTTTCACCAATCCATTTTTATTTGTTGAAAGACTTTTTTCAATTTCGCCGCGCGCAATCGCCAGAAAATCCAAACCCGCGCCGCCCTGCGATTCGTAATTTTTTTTGACGGCGGAAATGATTTGCTCCGTCATCGCCATGCCCAGATCGGCGGCGATGAGCGCAGCTTCAAGCTCGTCAATCGAGTCCGCCGTCAATTTTGGAGAGCGCGTGACGATGCGTTTGATTTCGTGCGTGAGCTTGGCGTGCGTCTTGGCAAGACCGGCTTTGAATTTGTCGAAAAGTCCCATGAGATTTTAACCACGGATGGACACGGATTAACACGGATAAGAATTTCAAGAAATAACTTTTTGCTTCATGCAATCTTCCAATTCATTGATGGATGAAATTACATAATCAAGTTCTTGTTGCCTTAATTCATTTCTACACAAACCTTTTACGTCGCGAAGTGCTTCCAGTAAATCACCCAATTGGTCTTTGTGAGCCAAAACACTTGGATACGCCCGCAAAAGATATTTTAGCGGTCGAATCGCTCTGCGTTCGCACCATTGGTCAATTAGCCAATCGAGTTTTTGATTGAAATTCATTTCAAAAATCTGTGTTTATCTGTGTTCATCTGTGTTCAAGTTTACAAACCCCGCGCCAATGCAGGGTTTCTTGAGCCAGTGGACGGCCACTGTCAGCGAAACTGTCAGCATGGCGGCGGATTGAAACACAATCCGCCACTATCCGGCAACTATCCCGCTGAAACTTCGCCTACTGCCGTTAGATAAACTAACCGGCAGCAACGTATCTATTGCATGATTCAGAACCATGCAACATGAAAACAAAATACACCCTGTTCCGGCGCGGAGACGTATTCTATATCCAAGACAGCGCGAACGGCAAGCAAACGAGTCTCCGCACCAAAGACGAAACCGAGGCCAAGAGCCTATTAGAAGCCCGCAACGCGGCGCAGCGGCAGCCGGTGCTAAACTTGCACCTTGCCCGCGCCTACCTGACAGCCAGCGACCCCGCCTTTGTGGAACGCACTTGGCAAGTTGTCATGGAGCAGATGCAGAGCCGAGGCAAGGAAAGCAGCCGCGAGCGTTACGAGAGCGTTTTCAAATCGCCGTCCTTTGACGCCTTGCGAAACAAGAAATTGATGGAGACGACCGCCGACGATTTCTTTGCGGTGTTCAAGAAAAACCAAGTTTCCATTAACGAGTTTTTGAAACGGCTGCATAACTTCGCCGTGCATCTTGGCTGGATTGCGATTCCGATTGTCGCGCCGTATCTCTGGCCGAAATACGAACCCAAAGACCGGCGCGGCATCACGCAGGCTGAACATGAAAGCGTCTTGGCGAAGGAGAAGAAAGCCGAGTGGAAACTTTACCTTGAACTGCTTTGGGAAACCGGCGCGGCGCAGAGCGACGCCGTTAATTTCAAGGCGGAGGACATTGATTGGCAGAGCCGGACGATTTCCTATTTCCGAATGAAAACTGGCTCGCTGGCACAGTTCACCATTAGCAAGAAGCTGGAAACGGTTTTGAGCCATTTACCGACCACCGGCGCATTATTCCCGAAGCTGTCCACGTTCACGGCCAACGACCGCGCCAGCCGTTTCCGCCGCCGTTGTCACAAGGCGGGCGTGTCCGGCGTAACCCTGCATTGCTACCGCTACGCATGGGCAGAGCGGGCAAAGGTTGTCGGGATGCCGGAACGGTTTGCCCAGGCTGCGCTTGGGCATAACAGCAAGGCGATTCACCGCGCCTATGCGAAAAAGGCAATCATCGTTGCCCCGTCCCTTGAGGAATACGAAGCGAAGGCAGCAGCAGCCACGCAGCAAAAGTTAGTCGCGGCTTGAAGCCGCCAAAAAGCGAAGCGGTTGAGTTCCCGGCGACTCAACCGCTTTTGGTGTTTTTGGGGACTTGCGCCGTCCCCAAGCCCCGCGCCAGAGGCATGGCCTCTGGACACATCATTCGCTCGCGCTGGCCTGATCGCTGACGCGCAGCTTTCCGCATGGCGGAAAGAATTATGTTTGACGAGGTAGCGGCTAACCTGCCGCGACGTAAACGAGCCGCGTTCAATTCAACGCGGCTCGTATTCTTGCGGGCAATTCTCTCACGGCTGCGGGCTGTGTAATTTGCGGCGCAGTGCTTTCTGAACTTGGTCGAACGCTGCCAACGTCGCTTTGCATTCCGGCGAGAATTGTTGCAGACCGGGCAGAGCGTTAAAAATCTGGCAAAGCTTGGAACGAAGTTCCGTTTCACTCATGAAGTCCAGTTCGAGTTGTGCTGTAAATTGCGTCATCTTTTTTCTCCTTTTATTAGGAGGCCGTGAACCACTCACGACCTTGATGACGCCGACACATGCAGCGCGTCTCGCCCCAGCCGCACTCGATGGAACGCAGTGGAGAAGCCCAACGGGCTTGCGGCGACCGGGGCGAAGCCTGCTATGGTCAAGGCTGAAAGTTGTGATGGTTTTGGCTGACGGGGGAGAAAATGACGCCGATCAACCAGCCTCGAATAATCAGAATGCCGAAACGGAAATCGTTTCTTTTGATGCCAGTATTGCGCGGCTGATTTCTGCTACACGCGGAATGCTGTTTCCAGCCCATCCGTTATGACGGATTCTGTTTGCATCTGCGCCGCTTTGAAACCCGCAAACTATTGAGCCGTGGAAATTGCTTCGATTATTTTCAACGCTGCCAAACGAATTCTCCTTTAAGAGTCGCATGACCCTTTCGGGCTGTGTCTGGCGTCCCCGAAAGGGTAACGCAACCAAGGAGATTAAAAATGACAACGCAAACCGAAAACAAACCGACGCAACTTCCCTCGTTCTACATTTACGAACAGGGCAAAGACGCTCTTGTCCCCGTAGGCCGGGCTTACAAACACAGCAAGGGCAACGGCTTTAACATTCTGGTGGACGGCAAGCGGTTCGTGGCCTTCCAGCCGAAAGCCAAAACCGAAACGCCCGACGTGGCGGAATGAAAATCAAAGCGGCTAGGGCAATTTGCCCAAGCCGCTTTTTTTGTGTTAGGTTTTCTTTCATCTGGCCGTGCGATGAAACGCAAGGCGTGTTTCATCGTCTGGCCGTCTCTCCCGAAAAATTTGCATGACCTTTCGGGCTATGTCTTGCGCCCCCGAAAGGGTAATGCAAACACAGGAGAACCAAGATGCAGACGACTAAAAAACAGACTATCTTCTTCGCGCAGCCGTATGACATTTCTGCTAATGGATTTTATTTCTCGTCCGTTGAAGGATTTCAAAAGCAATCCGCTCGCGTGAGAGATGCGTTTTCGCTGCCCGTTGAAGAATATGAAATTCAATTCATTGACGGCGATGAGTTGGACGCGGCACTTTTCAAAGCTGTCAGTGTTCATCAAGGAGAAATTGGAGCGTTTCTTGATGCGTGCGACAACCTCAACCCCGACCAGAAACAGAAAATCATCATTGCCGTAGGCGAATGCGGTTGCAGTTTCGACTTGAAAACGGGCGATCCCGACAAACTGGACGTTGACCTGTATGAAATGGATTCCCTGCGTGAACTAGCGGAACATTTCGTGGACGAGGGGCTTTTCGGTGAGATTCCCGAAAGCGTCAAAAACCATCTCGATTACGATAGTATTGCCCGCGATTTGAGCGTGGATTACACCGAAACGGTTATCGGTGGAACGTCGCTGATTTACCGATGCGGTTAAAGCGGCGAAGCTTTGCCCTTTTTCTGCGCGGACGTTAATGCGGCATCCAGATAATCCGCCCATTCCTGCATCATCTTTTTGCGCTCGTCCAGAAAGGCGGCGCGATCATAAGCCGCGTCATTTCCGCTTTTGGGGGCGTGTGCAAGTTGCCGGTCAATGACTTCATGCCGGTAGCCAAGCTTTTCCTTAATGGTGGACATTGCCAGCGCACGGAATCCGTGACCTGTCATGTCGCCCTTGTAACCGAGGCGATGAATGACATCGAGCACAGTATTATTGCTCATGTGTTTTTTGGGGCTGTTAAGATTTGGAAACAGCCAATCGCTATCTTCGCTGGCCTCGAATTGTTCCTTGCAATCGCTGTCGCCGGTGTCCCCGAATTGCTCTTTGAATAACGCCATTGCTTGACGTGACAACGGAACAATGTGATCCCGTTTCATTTTCATCTTTTCACCGGGGATACGCCATTCTCTGGCTTTGAAATCGAACTCGGCCTTTGTCGCGCTAATCAATTCGTTCGTCCGAACAAACGTCAGCATTAAAAGTTTTGTTGTTCGGATGCTTCGGGGATATGAGCGAATTTCGTTGCGTCAAGTTTGAGAAGAAAACTTGGAATGTCTTTCGCTTCGAGCGCGGGATGATGATTCTTTGGATATGGCTTGAGCGCACCTTTCAAATCCCGCGAAGGGTTGATTCGGCTCTGCCGGTGACAATGGCGAACCGGAAAATTTGTCCGCACATTTGAACGGCTCGAAGCGCAATCTCATGCGCTCCACGCTCTTCAATTTTCCGAACCATTGCCAGCAGTTGCGGAGGCTTAACGACGGTAATTGGCAAAGCGCCAATTTCAGGGAAAATGTCAGTTTCTATCCGGTGCAAAATGTCCTTTGCATACCGCTTCGCCCAAGCGCCTTTGTTATGGTTATGCCACTCCCTGCCGATTGCCTCAAAAGTGTTTTCGGCAGCGATGGTTGTTTGGAGTTCCTTTTCCTTTTTAGCGACCGCCGGATCAATTCCTTCATCGGCCAGTTTTTTAATCCGGTCGCGTTCATCCCTAGCGGCGGCTAGTGAAATGGAAGGGAAAGCGCCGATGGAGAAAAGCCGTTCTTTTTGCAGGAAGTAGTATTTCAGCCGCCAGAGTTTGCTGCCTGTGGGATTGACCAGCAAATATAGCCCCGCAGAATCACTCAGCTTATACGGTTTGTCCTTTGGTTTTGCATTGGTGCAGGCGGTCACGGTCAGCATTTGGGGGTATCCTCTTTTCCACGGCTCTTGCGATACCCCTAATAATACCCCTTTTAATTCCGGCTGTAAACTTGTCTGATTGGACATAACAGGACGGCTAGGCCACCTTAATGCCGTGTTCATTGGTTTTTCTGAATGAGGTGGGATGAAGCTGGACGCTGCTGGATGGGGTGTTGGCTCCTCGAGCAGGAGCGATTTTTTTAATCCAAGTATCTGTAATAATTATCTTTTTTCAAAAACGACCCCGAAGGATACCCCTAAAAATACCCCCAAAATTAGCTCGGTTCATTCTTGAGCTTATTGGTATCGGCATTGTAACCCGCTGCGGGATAATTTTCGAGATTTTTCAACCAAGCCTCAATGCTTTCATGCGGAATCAACGTGCTTCTGCCCACCTTCTTCGCAACCAAGCGGCCACTCTTTAGTTCCTCATACAAGCGGGTGCAGCTCATGCCGGTCATTCTGGCGGCATCCTTGACCGTGTAGGCTAATTGCAGGACGCGCTCATTCGAGTGCGCTACCTTGTCCCAATCTACCTTTACCATTTCCCACCTCGCGATTGTTGATAAATTCAGCCACATTCATGAGTTGAAATTACGCGGGAAGCCCTAAAAAAAGATTAATAAAACCGCAGCACAGCAGTTTCTAAATTCAGGCCCGCACTTCAAATGGCTTTTGCCAGAATGCGGAGAATAACCCCCTTATTCTCCGCATGAGTTGCGGATAATGCCGTTGACTTTGCGGAGAATACGCCTCATTATATCCGCAGAATAAGCGGAGATTAACCATGTATATCCACGAGCAAAAAGATTGGCCGCAGCTTCATTGGGACAGCAAAGCCCTGTCCAGCCTGCTGGCGGACGTGCGCCACCGCCAAGGGCGGCTCCTTGGGCAAATGGAAGCCTTGGGCTTCAAGTTGAAGGAGGAGGCCGTCCTGCAAACCCTGACTGCCGACGTGGTTAAATCCAGCGAGATTGAAGGCGAAAAACTAGACCCCGAAGCGGTGCGATCTTCCATCGCCCGCCGCTTGGGCATGAATGTCGCCGGGCTTATTCCCTCCGACCGTAACATTGACGGCGTGGTGGACATGATGCTGGACGCCACCCGCCACTACGCCAAACCGCTCACCGATGAAAGAATGTTTGGCTGGCACTCCTGTTTGTTTCCGTCAGGGCGCAGCGGCATGACCCGGATCAATACCGGCAAATGGCGCGATGATAAAAGCGGCGCAATGCAGGTTGTTTCCGGCCCCATCGGGCGCGAGACAGTTCATTACGAAGCGCCCGTCGCCGCCCGGATCGAAAAGGAAATGGCGGCGTTTTTCAAGTGGTTCAACAAAGAAGCGGAGCTTGACCCGGTTTTGAAAGCGGGCATGGCGCATTTGTGGTTCGTGACCATCCATCCCTTTGAAGATGGCAACGGGCGCATCGCCCGCGCCATCGCCGATCTGTGTCTGGCAAGGTCCGAAAAAAGCAGCCAGCGCTTTTACAGCATGTCGGCGCAAATCCGGCAGGAACGGAAAAAATATTACGACATCCTTGAAGAAACGCAAAAGGACACGACGGAGATAACGCCGTGGCTGAAATGGTTTCTGGAATGTCTTGGCCGGGCCATTGACGGCGCGGAAAGTTTGCTGGCAAGCGTGATGGCAAAAGCCCGCTTCTGGGAAAAACTGGACGGCTTGTCTTTGAACGAGCGGCAACGCTCGGTGCTCAATCGTTTGCTGGACGGGTTTGAGGGCAAGCTGACAACGACCAAATGGGCAAAGCTGACAAAATCGTCGCAGGATACCGCGACGCGGGATATTCAGGAACTGGTCAAAATGGGTGTTCTTGAGCGCAGCGCCGAAGGCGGACGGAGCACGTCATATAATCTCAAATTGAACAAGTAACTCATATTATTCATGACTAAATTTTGGCGCATAAGCCCCGGTGAAGATGGATTTCTGTGGAATGAACAGAAAGCCAATGGCTGTATCGCCATTGGTTGGGACGAAATTGGCGATGCCAAAAATATGGACAAGAAAGCGCTCCGTGCGGCTTGCTCCAAAGCCGGATTTTCGAGCATAGATGCAAATCAGTTAAACAACTTCATCAACCTAATCAGCATCGGCGACAAAGTTGTCGCCTCGGCCAGCGCGAAAGGAATCTTCGCCATCGGAACAATCACCGGAGATTATGAATTCGACAGAAAACTTGAATATAAGCACAGCCGCAAAGTTAAATGGGAGAAAATCTTTTCACCATTGCCGAGCATCGTTTCACTTAATCTTCCCGTTTCGACCAAATTCAAATTTTATGGCCGAAGCTCGCGGACAATTCGCGAATTGGATGAGAGCGAATGGATACATTTAACGGACGAATTGGGGATTGAACACACCACAAGCCGCCCGGACTCTGTCCGGCAGAAAATCACACGCATCACTTTCAATTCTCAAAACTGGCAACGCCCTAGTGGCGATGCCAGAAAAAACGAAGCGCCTAATACTTATGCTCACAAGAACGGCTTCGGCCATGAAGAATGGCTATTTCGCTCTGAATGGAAAATTGGAGGATGGCGCTATGCTTTCATGCAAGGCGTAAATGATAGCCGTCGCAAGCTTTTGGAAGCGAACAAGCCAGTTGATATTTCGCTGTTTACTATTGAACCTGATAAACGCCGTCGGCTGGTAGCCACCATCAAAGCCGTCGAATGCCTTGATGACCGGCAGGCGGAAGCAGCCCTGAAAATCTTCAAAAAGAATGGCTGGTTCAAAACCATGCTGGAAGAAATCAAAAGCGTAAACGGAAACGTCAGCGCCTTGAATAATTCGCCGGAAACCAGCAACGTCCTGAATATCCGTTTCCGCTCGGAAAATGTAATTTCTTATCACGACGAATTCATTTCCGAAGATGATCCCATTGCTGGTCTGAACCGTTATATGCTTTACGACTTTGCCAAGCTTGAACGGAAAGCTGGCACATCTTCAATGCGTCGGCGAAAAGAAGCATCGTCAGGCGTCGTTAGGGGGAAAGTCTTTCGACGCGCAACGGAGGCAGTCGAATACGACCCTAAACATATTTTTTTGCAGGCAAAACTTATCGCCGAACTAAAAAAAGAATTTCCCGGAGCTAGAATTGTCCCCGAAGAAGATTTTATTGATGTCAGCGTGCAAACGGAAACGGAGCTTATTTTGTATGAAATTAAATCTGACTTGGAACCACGAACCGTCATCCGACAGGCACTTGGTCAAATTCTCGAATACGCATTTCATTCGCCTCGTGAAAGAAAATTGCCTGTTCGGCTTTTTATCGTCGGCCGCAATGCGCCAAGTCCAGAAGACCAAAAATACTTAAACCTGTTAAAAGCAAAATTTTCCTTGCCGCTGGAATACCGTGTTATCGCGGACGATTCCTAATCAATGGCCGCCACCGATTGGTTCAACATTTTCGCTTTCCGCAAATATCTTCCAAGTTAATTCCTCACGACTCTTTTTGAAAAAAGAGTTTGCGTAATTATTTTCCGGCGGCGGATAATTAGCCATTCGTTGAGAGCTAGGCTCCCCCTTGCCTAAATAGGGTTATACAAATATAATCTACAAACCAAAGTGGTGAGAGTTTGTCTTGGGATTCTCGGCGCGTTTTCGCTCTCAAAAATGCAAAGGTGGTAGTCTCTTTTGTTCGGTGCCCAAAAACAGAAACGCACGCTGAGAAATACCACCGCGTTTGGTTTGTGCATATTCTTGTCGTTAAACCCGATTTCCGCACAAGCAAAAAACTACATCTTCTTCGATGGCAATTCGCTTGTTGCTGGCTATCCAGATAACGCCAGCGCTACCGGGGGTAATACTACGTTCCCGAACGGCACTGATTTTCCATCCGATGTCATGAAGAAACTCGGGAAGGACTGGATCGGCTATAACGTGGGAATTTCCTCCCGCACACTGCCGCAACAGAACTATGACTTTGATGCCACGGTAAAACCTCTCATAGAGAAGGCAAAGAATGACCACGCAGGCAGAATCATCGTTATCAATGGTGGGGAGCCCGGAAATATGATGTATGCGACGCCAGGACAAGGAGGCTCTGCATTACAGGCCGCTGCCTATGATGCTCTTAAGGAATACGCCACCAAGGTTCATAACGCCGGTGCTGAATTCTTGGACATTACGATGCCCTCACGCGGCTTTGATGGTGGTGCAGATAATAACTTGCAGGACGATGTCCAGCAGGTGAATCGTCTCATTGTTAAAAACTGTGTCCGCGACCACGCGTGTGATGTTGTCATTGATCTGGCCGCAGATCCCCGTATGCAGCGCATTTCAAACCTGCGCTATTATGCGGCGGGAAGCCATTTCACGGCGGAGGGTTACAAAATATGGGCGGATTACGTTGTAAAAGGTCTTAAAGAACCTTCTCATCTGCCATTAAAATAATCCTCCAGCGACCATGTATCCAACGCCGGATTCCTCCGGGCGGCGTAAAAGTTTTAGAAAACGATTCAGGCAGTCTGTTTGTCCGCGCCAATTGTCAGCGAGGGCAAAAGTTCGACGAGGTTGTTGCTTCGTTGTAATCGAGCACTACTTTTGCCGTTCTTCTTTTGCCAGTGTTGTGTGATGGCATTCGTTGCTTTCGTCAACCAGCCACGGTCATTGCTCAATTCCAAAACATCCGAAGCTGAAAAATACTTGATGCCGTTGACTGGCGGATTGCCCAACGGTTTTAGAAGTCGCGTAGCGACCAAAATCGGAACGTCGTGCGGCTGGCAATTCAGCACCCATGCGACTTGCTCCGCAACCAACCGCGCCGGAGGTTTTCCCACCAGCGCCAGAAATTTTACTTGATCGTCTTTCATGTCTGCATGAAGAAACGCATGTGACCGCGCTGCTATCCGGCGGAGTGCGTAAAAAATTAAAACTTTGGGGCTAACAATGAGCTGAATACGCGCCGGATAATATCCGCCACCGGTTCAGCTTCACCTGTGCGCCGATGGTGCGTGGCAGAATTGAACGCCGAGGCCACTTGATTTTCTTCGCGGCGCACTACGTCGCTATAAAGAGCGCAGAAGGTAAAATACGAAGTATTGTTTTCTTGCTGGCGGCGCGGCAGGGCGGCAAACGCTTCGGCGGCCATCACCGCGAACTCGCCTTCCAGCGGCTTCAAACTTCCGCCATCAACAAAGCATTTTTTATGTTCGTTGTAAAAAGCCACACAGCCTTCGGGAAGTTGAATGCCAAACTCATAGGCATTCCAAATGTTATCTTGTAACGAACTTTTGATATTCGACAGCTCATCTACCATGTAAGTCCCCCTGATTTGGTTCACCTACCTAAATTATATTTTGGAGAGACTTAAATTCGTCTTAATTCGCTGCGCAAAATTTTGTTCCGAAAAAAAGAATCCTACGCGAAGCGTGAACCGGAATTGAAAATTCTGGTTCAAAATTTTTGAAGCCGGAATTCGCAATCTGCGAACTTCGAGTTCCTATTCCGTTTTGTTTACAATTTCTCCGGCCACTGATTGCTGCCTTAAGGTTTCGTTAAATTGGAAATCTTCCCGCTTGCGGGCAATCTGAATCCGACACCCTTGTCGAAATGTTTACAGCCACATTGAAGACTACCGTGAACCAACGATAGCGCGGAAAGGGGCATTGCCCATAGGAAGCAGGAGGGCGGAGGTTGCGTGTGTGTGCGTGCATTCCACCTATTGTTGTAAACACGTTTGTCATGCTAAGATTGCAGGGTAGCGAGATGTTGTTTTGTAAACAAAACTCTCGCCAAGGGGGTGTAAACACCCCCGTTGTATCCCCCAGGAAGTCCGGCGTCCGCCGGATGAATTGCCGCCACGATCCGTTTTACTTACGCAGGTGTTCCTATGTCACATCCCCGTAAAACGCCATTTGTAAACAAATCTCGGCAGATCATTTTCCGCCTGTCGGAAAATGAATACCTGCCCATCCATGCAGTTGCCATGCGTGCGGGTCTGAAGCCAAATAATCTTTGCCGGATGCTGGCCACGCGACGCAACCATAAGATCATCGTCGCCCCCAACAACCGCCTTGACCCCGCCGTGATAAAGCGCCTCGACTGGATCGGCCAGCGTCTTAACCAATTGGTAAGAAATGCGGACGAACTCAAAAATGTGCCGCCCGAAGTCGCGGCGCTCTGTGACGAAATCCGCGCCATCGTCATGGCGGAGGTGGACGGGAGGGTGCCGGAATGATACCGCGCATTGCGCGGGGCGGGCGCAGCTTCAAAGGGGCGTATGCTTATTTCGGCCATGACAAGCAGCAGGCCACGAAGCACCGCGTAGAGTGGACGCACACGGAGAATATGCTCACGGACAACCCGGACAAGGCTTGGAAGGTCATGGCCTACACGGTGTATGAGCAAGCCCGCCTGAAAGAGGCGTCAGGCCAAAAGGCAACCGGCAGAAAGCTACAAAAGCCCGTTTTCAGCTATTCGCTGGCTTGGCATCCCGAACAAAACCCGGACAGGAAACACATGCTGGAAACGGCCAAGAAATCCGTGGCTGTTTTGGGCTTCACCGAACATGAAATGTTGATCGTCGCGCACCGCGACGAACCGCAACGCCATGTTCATGTCATCGTCAACCGCGTTCATCCCATCACCGGCATTGCCGCTGATTTGACCAATTCCAAACAGAAGCTTTCGGATTTTGCCCATGCCTACGAACTTGAGGACGGGAAAGTTTATTGCAAGCAGCGGGAGGAAAATGTTCAAAAGCGAAAGGAAGGCAAAGAAACGCGCTATGCCGATCTGGACATCGTGAAGGCTTGGAACGACGCGGCGGACGGCAAGGCTTTTATTCAGGCGCTTAAAAACAAAGGCTTTCATCTGGCACAGGGGCGCAAGCGCATCGTGCTGGTGGACAAATTCGGGAAGATTTCCAACCCGGCACGCCAGTTGCCGGGCGTCAAAGCGAAAGACCTTAAAGCTAAATTGGGCGACCTCAATTTACGCGCCTTGTTCGACGCCGCCAGTCTGCGCGGCCAAATTCAAAACAAGGAGCGCAAGAAATACGACGAGCGACAAAAGGAAGCCGCCGAGAAACTTTCGCCGCCGAAGTCCGCAGTTGTGGAACCGGAGAAATTGCCGACTGCGAAACCGTCATCCGTGCCAGCACTTCCGGCGAAAGAACCGCAGCGGGCGTTGCCGACTCCCGAAGCGCAAAACCGTTTGCAAGATCGTCACATGCAGGAACGGGCGAAACATTCCGCCCATTATCAAACGCTCCTCGAAAAGGAACAGGCGCGTTTGAATGACCATTACAAAATTAAAGACCGTCAAAATGCCATCAAAGTCTTGTCCGAAAAAACGGCCAATCCGTCCTGGTGGAGTAAAGTGCGCGGCCAAGCGCGGACAGACCTTTTGGAATTGAGGGATTTGAAAAGAAATTTCCGGGACGTTCAGGGAAGAATATCGGAGCAGATCGGTTTTTGGGAAAAAGAACGCGAACGGACGACGAAAGTTTTAACGGACCGCCACGCCATCGAAAAAGTATGGCTGTTTGAAAAAGCCGCCGAGGTTAAAGACATGACGCCCATTCCGAATCCCGCCAAAGTAAAGGCACGCGATCTTGAACATGACAAGTGAGCCGCCCTTGAAAATAAAAGAGCCTTCGTTTTTCAACGGAGGCTTTTGCTTGGTTCTCAAAAATTCAGCGAGACAATTCGCGTTCGTTATTCCTGCCTTGCACACGCGCAATTGCCACGAACTTCTCTTTTTCCTGTGCAAGAAAATTGGACAATTGCTCGCGCCGTTCAGGAACTGGAATAACGTCAATATCCAAAGGCCCGTTGTCAGCCAGCAATGCCTTCAATGTCTCCCGGCTTGAATTCGTTTTCATGTTCTTTTTGTGGTTAGTGGCCGTTAGCGTGACAAGTCACGGTCAACGCTTTTGCCGTGGATACGCTCGACCGCCATGTATTTTTCCTTTTCAGCGATGAGGTTCTTGTAAATTTCCTCACGCTTG
This sequence comes from uncultured Verrucomicrobiae bacterium, assembly GCA_963738175.1. Taxonomy (GTDB): domain Bacteria; phylum Verrucomicrobiota; class Verrucomicrobiia; order Limisphaerales; family UBA11358; genus UBA11358. Next base: position 74,581 of record CAVTVI010000017.1, on the reverse strand, counting down.
CCCTCGACCGGCTTGACGCCGAAATCTCGCAGCGTGTTTTCCATCGTCATTGCTTTCTGTGCCGATTCAGTCAGTTTTTCTTTCATAATGTTTTGTGGTTAATTGTCATTCAAAAACGGTTCCAGTTTTTCACGCCCAAGCTTTACCCAATCGCAGGCCGTCGAAGCTTTGACGCCCAATTTGTTTTCGATTTCCTGAAATGTCATTCCATACCGGCCATAGTGCCAAAGCACGTTTTTTTGCTCGTCCGTCAGGTCAACCGGAAATTCCAGCCAGAACTTCGCTTGCAGGCGCGGCTCGTCCGCGTCGTCATAAACATATTCCTGCGTTTCCGGCGGCGGCACTTGGCTTGCCTGTTCCAGCAAATTGCCGCGCGCCACGCTGCGGCGGTAGTGATCCACGAACAATTGATACGCCTTGCGGCGCAGGAGAGGCAGGCAGTCAATTTTATCTTCGGCAAAATGCACCACGACGAATTTCCAAAGCTCCTGCAAAATATCTTCGGCGTCGTGATGGCCGGCGAGGGAGCGCAGGTAATTCAAAAGGCCGGTGTGGTGCAAATCCACGCTCGCCATGACCAGTTCAACGCGGCGGGAAAATTTTTCCTCTGCCCCCGTTTTTGCTGCCGAATCTGATATTGTCTTTAATGCCATACAGAGAAAGATACGTTTCTGGCGGCAATTTTATCCGGCGGCTTTTGAAAAATCTTTTGCGGCTATCTTCCCCTGTCTTGCTCGCGTTCCCGCGCAGCAGCTTGGCGGAGTCGTTCGTTTAATTTGTCTATCTGTTTTTGATCTTCCAAAGAAATCTCTTGCTTCCGGTTCTTTGCGGCGGCGGCCTTGCGTTCCGTTTCCAAAGCGGCATAGTGCTTCTGGCGAGCGAGATCATTACCGGACATGCCCGGCGGCCTTGGCACAGGCGCGAGCTTGGTATTTACCATGCTTGTTTCGCCGCTTTTCTTTTCCACTTCTTGCACAGGAGGCTTCACTTTCCCCTGCGCGGCATCGTTGAAAGGCGTCTGTGCTTTTCCGTGAAGATGTTTATTCCAATTGTTTTTATCGTCGGCCATAAAGTTTCATTTTTGATCCGACCAGTTTTGTTGATCCCAAGTGTCGGCCACCCATTTCATGCCGTCGGCGTTCTTATGCGGCCACCACATTGGAACCAGAATCAACAGTGGCGCGGCTTTGCCGTCCACGATTTCATATCGTTCAACGGCTCCGAAAAAATAATCCGCGTAGGTATTGCCGTTTATCAATGACGTTTTCTGACGCATGAAAGGAAAACCGAAGACGGCGAAAAATAAGAGCGGCGAAAATACGATCAAATAATTGCGAAGCTGCCGCTTAAAAGTTCGCCGCCCGACGTGTAAATGCTCTTGCATAGAATTGATTAGCGACGATATGGATTCGGCTCAGACCACTGGCTCCATTGCTTGTGCGTGTAATAATGGACTTTATTAGCTTTGATCGGCGCAACATTTCGATAAAAGATCAGTTGCTCGTCTTCGCCCATCATCCGAATGTCCTCTGGACGCATCAGCGTGAACGCCTTGTCCGCCGTCGAATAATTCACGTCGGCAACATCGTAGGGATTGGGCATCTTGCTGACATTGAAAGTTTGGTTGCGCACCGTCGTCTGGCCGAGCCAGCGGGATATGAATTCAATTGTTTTCGGGTCCCATACGCCGAAGATATTTATCATTTCGCAAGTGCCAACAAACTGCGCCGCACCCGGCTCGCCGTATAATCGTTCGAGCTGTGAAATTTGCTGGATGATTGACCAGACTTGCAAACCTTGGCCGCGATACTGCGCCATGCCGCGCAGGATGTTCGGCATATAACCGAGATTTGCCATTTCATCGAGCAGGAATAAAACGCGACGATTGCTACGGTCGCGCCCGACCAGTTCAATCGCCAGCGACATGACCAGACTTAACCAAGTGGCGTGCGTGTGCGCCCGATCACTTGGCATGATTAAATAAATGGTGGTCGGCTCGCGCTTGAGCGCCTTGAAATCAATCTCGCCGCGCGAAACGTGTTCTCCGAGCGGACTGATGGGATCGTAAATCCGCAGGGCTTTTTGGGCCGAACCAAGCAAGCCCTCAAATTGTTTCGGCGACCGTTCCGCCATTTCCAGCAATTTGCCGCCGTATTCGCGGATGCAGCCGCCGAAATTTTCATTCTGCGACATGGCAAACAAAACGGCGGTCATTTCTGTCAGCGGCAAGTGCAAATATTAGCAGCAGCGGCAAAGTCAGCAGCCCAAGGGTTTCTTCCTGACTTTTCAGGTGCAACATGAAAGCTGTCAGAAGCGATTGCCCGCCTTGAATGCAGAAATCGTCCTCGGGTTTCATGTTGGCGCTGCCGGGCAGCAGCAGCGAACTGATTAACTCGGCTTCGTCCTTAATGTCCGAGCCGGGCTGGATGATGCTTAACGGGTTGAATCCGTGGTCGGAAACTTCAATGCCTAATTCGGAACTCAATTTCTTTGCCCACGGACAAAGCACGATGATTTTGTTGCCCAACTTCTCCCGCCGATGGCGTGCGGTGATGGCAAACAGTTCGCCTTTGGGATCAGTCACGATGATTGAGCCGGGATAAGTCAGCAGATTCGGGATGACGATGCTCGTGCCTTTGCCCGCGCCGGGCGGCGCAATCGTCAGCAGGTGCGTCTCGCCCGGATAATAAATGTCCTGGCCGTTGAGCGAACCGAGGAAAAGGCCATTGGATTTATCCATGCCCGACTGCTTCAAGTCGTTATTATTGGCGAACCGCGCTTTTCGTCCGTATGCGTCGGGTCGAGAACGAGCTTTCTTAATGCCACTTCATCCACATTAAAGTCGTATGCGAAGAAGCCCCGCAGGACGTTGTAAAAGGCAACGCAAAACAAAATCACCGAAAGCCATGCCGCTCCATCGTTGCCGTATTGCCCTCTAATCCAGCAAATCCACATCACCACATAGAATGCCGCCGCGAAGTAGAAATAAAATTTGAATGGAAACGGTGGACGTTTCAGCGGTCGAGCCTCAATTGGTTGATGAGCACCCACAATATTTATTTAGGAGGTCGTTTGATTTGATCCGATTGCGATTGTGACGCGCAACTTTAGGGGCATCGGGGCGGTGGGAAAAGCAGAAAATTGACCGGCTCGATTCTCGAAACGTCTGACACGTCGAGACGCTTGAGATTAAAATCATTTGAAAAATGATGACGGTGCCTGAATTAACCCGAAAGCGAATTCTGACTGCCTACGCAGTTGCCATCGTCGCAGATTTGATCGAATTTCCCATCGCGGCCCTGGAACTCACCGTCATCGGCGCACCCGTGGCGATGTTTTTTTCATTTGTTTTGGATGCAGTGGTTTTCGGCGTCCCTGACCCGTCTTGCTCGGATTTCACTGGCTTTTTTTGCCTTCATTTCTTGTCGAAGTTGTTCCCGGTCTGGACATGATTCCAACCTGGGTCGGCTGCGTGTTTTTTGTCGTGCGGCAAAGGAAAAAAGCGCAGGCCGTTATCGTCGCGCCCAAGATTATCAAGGAGCAGAATGTGATTGATGTTTAGCTCGTAGCGTGAGATTGCCGGGCATCCCGAACTGAGTTTCTACGGTTTCGAGTTGCTAAAATCCGTTCGAGGCGGATAACCTTTCCCATTGCAGATTATGGATAATCCCTGGAAAAGGATTGTGACCTCGAAATTTTTCATTACTGTTCAATCATTCGGCGAATCTCGCCGGATTCGCTCTTCTTCACACAACTTCAGGACAACAAATGTCTGACCCCTTCTTTGAAAAGCCGATCCTAAATTCGCCCTACGTGCTTCCGGTGAGGCACTGGGAATTTGACGCCCAAGGGCAGCCAACCCAAAAAATCATTGAAATCCGCCGGCGGGCAGAGTTCATCACGCCGATTCCAAAACCAAAGAAACGCAAAATCCCAACCCGCCAGGAGGAGATTGTTTTCGATGAAGGAAAGGGGCTTTCGACGAAGGGACAGCAGTATGACCCGACTTCGATTATCAATGAATTGCGCCAGCATGTGGATCAATGGCGCGCACTTCCCAATCCCAGCCATGGCAGGTTACGCCGGAGACGGCCCGCCTCCTTCAACATTGGCGGCACTACGATTTATCGGGGTCCGTCCGTTCTTTTGTCAGGTGGAGGCTGCGGAAACGGCCATTTGGCTGACGGAGGTCGCCCCGCAATCCAAATCGGGCAAGCGCATTCTCGACCACCTTGCGGCGGCGAACAAGGACGCAAATCCAGAACTCATGCGATTTGCCCTAAAGCTGGCCACCGGCGCCGGCAAAACCACGGTTATGGCCATGCTGATTGCGTGGCAGACCATCAATGCGGTTCGTCGGCCAGGCAGCAAACACTTCACACGCGGTTTTCTAGTTTGCCACCCGGCCTGACCATCAAAGATCGTCTCCGCGTTCTCCAGCCAAATGACCCCGACAGCTACTACGGCAGCCGCGAACTAGTTCCGGACGACATGCTCGACGACGTGAATCGCGCCAAGATTGTCATCACCAATTTCCACGCCTTCAAACTCCGAGAACATATTGAGCTTTCCGCCGGTGGGCGGTCTTTGCTTCAGGGCCGCGGAGACGAATTGAACACCCTGGAAACAGAGGGTCAGATGATCCAGCGGGTGATGCCCGATCTCATGGGGTTGAAAAACATTCTCGTAGTCAACGATGAGGCACACCACTGCTACCGCGAAAAACCCGCAGAACCCGACGAGGAGGAATTGAAGGCGACGAGAGAAAGGAAGCAGAAAAGAACAATGAGGCCGCCCGGCTTTGGATCTCCGGTCTTGAAGCCGTGAATCGCAAGCTGGGTTTGAGCCGCGTCATTGACCTGTCCGCCACGCCATTTTTCCTGAGCGGCTCCGGGTATGCCGAAGGCACCCTCTTCCCTTGGACGATGAGCGACTTCTCTCTCATGGATGCGATTGAATGCGGCATCGTGAAGCTGCCACGCGTCCCCGTGGCCGAGAACATTCCCGGGGATGAAATGCCGATGTTCCGCAATCTCTGGGAAAACATCCGCAAGGACATGCCCAAGAAAGGCCGAGGGAACTCTGACGAGCTTGATCCCCTTAAACTTCCCACGCGCCTGCAAACCGCCCTACAGGCACTTTACGGCCACTACGAAAAAACCTTCAAATTGTGGGAAGAAAAGGGCATCCGCGTGCCTCCGTGTTTTATTATCGTCTGCCAAAACACTGCCATCTCCAAGCTGGTTTATGATTTCGTCTCCGGTTTCCACCGTGAAAATGAGGACGGAACGTCCACACTGGAAAATGGCCGTCTCGCCCTTTTCCGCAATTTTGACGAAACGACCGGCAATCCACTGCCCCGCCCAAACACGCTGCTGATCGATAGCGAACAGCTTGAGGCGGGCGATGCTCTTGATGACAATTTTCGCGGCATGGCCGCTGATGAAATTGACCGCTTCCGCCGCGAAATTATCGAACGCACCGGCGACCAGCGCAAAGCCGAAAGCATCACCGACCAGGAATTGCTCCGCGAAGTCATGAATACCGTCGGCAAATACGGCACGCTCGGCGGCTCCATCCGTTGTGTGGTTTCCGTGTCCATGCTCACGGAGGGCTGGGATGCGAATACCGTCACCCATGTTCTGGGCATCCGCGCTTTTGGCACACAACTTCTTTGCGAACAAGTCATCGGCCGCGCGTTGCGCCGCCAATCTTATGACTTGAACGAGGAAGGCCTGTTCAATGTGGAATATGCGGATGTTTTCGGCATTCCGTTTGATTTCAACGCCAAGCCGGTCATCGCACCGCCGCAGCCGCCGCGCGAGACCATCCAGGTCAAAGCCGTCCGGCCCGAACGAGACGCACTGGAAATCCGTTTTCCCCGCGTCGAAGGCTATCGCGTGGAATTGCCGGAGGAACGGCTGACCGCCGAATTCAACGAGGACTCCATCCTTGAACTCAGCCCGATCTGGTTGGCCCGTCCATTACACGCAACTCAGGCATCATTGGCGAAGGCGTGGACTGGCTTGAAGCATCTTGGTGACATGCGCCCGTCCACTTTGCTTTTTCACGTCACCCAACGCCTGCTTTACACGAAATGGCGCGATCCCGGCGAGGAACCCAAGCTGCATCTCTTCGGCCAATTGAAACGCATCACCAAACAATGGCTTGACACCTGCCTCGTTTGCAAAGGCGACACCTATCCGGCATTGCTCATGTATCAGGAACTTGCGGACATGGCCTGCAACCGCATCACGGCAGGCATTACCAGGGCCTTCATCGGCGAGCGCCCCATCAAGGCACTGCTCGACCCTTACAACCCCGTTGGTTCCACCAACCATGTCAGTTTCAACACCTCCAAAACCGATCGCTGGGAAACAACGGCCCGCCGCAAATGCCATATCAATTGGGTCGTGCTGGACAGCGATTGGGAGGCGAATTCTGCCGCGTTGCGGAATCCCACCCAAGAGTCAAAGCCTACGTCAAGAATCACAATCTCGGTCTGGAAGTGCCGTATCGCTATGGCTCTGAAACACGGAAATATCTGCCCGACTTTATCGTTCTGGTGGACGATGGCCACGGCGACGACGACCTCTTGCACCTGATTGTGGAAATCAAAGGCTACCGGCGCGAAGACGCAAAGGAAAAGAAAATCCACCATGGAAACCTATTGGGTTCCCGGCGTGAACCACCTTGGGACCTATGGCCGCTGGGCCTTTGCCGAATTCACCGAAGTTTATCAGATCGAGGCCGATTTCGAGGCCAAAGTCGAAAGCGAATTTGACAAGATGATCGAGTCCGCCACCACCAAGCCCACGGCTCAGGAGAAATAGCATGGCAAAGAAATCCAGCACCAAAACTGTCGAAACGCTCAAGCACGACGAGGCCAAGCGGAAAAACATTCCCACGGCGGAATTCCAATCCGTCCTAAAGAGGAGGAACAGAACCCCGTGCGCATGGCCTATGAACGGCGCAATCGCGACCTTGACCCACAACTCGTTTGGCGCGGAAAAGATGAACAGGATTGGAGCGACCTTGTTGTTCATGCCCCGCCGCTTTACATTCAGGAAAAGGTTCACCCGAAAGTCCTCATTGATGATCTTCTGCGCGAGACAAAGGAACGCGAACATGGAGACGGACAAATCACTGCCGATCTCTTCGCCGATTTCAATGGCATTCCGAAAGGCGTGGACAAGACCGAGTTCTACCAGCACGACCAGAACTGGACCAACCGCATGATTCTCGGCGACGCCTCAAGTCATGGCCAGTCTCGCCGAGCGGGAGGGTTTGCGCGGCAAAGTGCAGTGTATCTATTTCGACCCTCCCTACGGTATCAAATTCAACAGCAATTTCCAATGGAGCACTACCAGCCGCGACGTTAAGGATGGCAAGTCCGACCACATCACCCGCGAACCGGAGCAGGTCAAAGCCTTCCGCGACACTTGGCGCGACGGCATCCACAGCTATCTCACCTACCTTCGCGACCGCCTCACCGTTGCCCGGGATCTGCTCACGGATTCCGGTTCCATCTTTGTGCAGATTGGCGATGAAAATGTCCATCGTGTCCGGGCGCTTCTCGATGAGGTTTTTGGCGAGGAGAACTTTTGCGCTGATTTCGTTCAAAAAGACGAGTTCTTTAACCTCGGCTAGTTTCTGGCAAATAACTTCGATTACATCGTGTGGTTGACCGAGTGCGGCAAAGTATCGTAGCGTGCTCGTGGAGAAGGGTTACGAAAGCGATTTTTATCCTTCTATAAATTGTTAAACATGAGAAAAGCGAAATAGTGGAGAGCTGTCGGAAACTTCTTCTTCTCGGATGAGCATCCAAAATCCAGGCGCACTGCATATTCGTGGGTGATCTTACGAAGCAGTCACGACTACAGCGAAGGTAAAGGTGATTCTTTCGAGTTTAATGGAGGCCTTTCGGTGAGGAAAAAGATTTTGGACGACGTCATCCGGCTGGGATGGCAAGGCTTTAAAAAGGCCAATCGAATTCATGAATAGCAGTAATTCTCTCCGGTTTGTGAAGATTTTTTCGTGATTACCCAGCCCCACAGCCTCTTGCATTGACTCATGGGTTGATACGTTATCACCGGCGAATACAGTGACCCCAGACTATACGTTGTTCAAACCTTCGACGAAATATTCAACGTTGTATTTTAATGACTACCGACCCCGGCGACCTCGTGCTCGACCCGACTTGTGGTTCCGGCACGACTGCGTATGTGGCCGAGCAATGGGGCCGTCGCTGGATCACGATTGACACATCCCGCGTCGCGCTTGCACTTGCTCGTGCCCGTATCATGGGCGCGCGTTATCCCTTTTACCTGCTCGCCGATTCCCGCGAAGGTCAATCAAAGAAGCAGAAATCACACGTACCGTACCTTCTTCGCAACCGGTGCACGGCAACATCCGTCTCGGGTTTGTCTATGAACGCGTGCCGCACATCACACTCAAATCCATTGCCAATAACACTGAGGTTGATGTTATTTGGGACAAGTGGCAAGCAAAGCTGGAGCCGCTGCGCGAGAAGCTGAACGCCGCGCTTAAGAAAGCTTGGCAGGAGTGGGAGATTCCGCGCGAGGCCGATGCCAAGTGGTCGGACACGGCGAAGAAGCTACACGTCGATTGGTGGCAGGCACGCATCGCCCGGCAGAAGGAAATCGACAAGTCCATCGCCGCCAAGGCTGAATTTGAACATCTTTATGACAAACCCTACGAAGATAGAAGAAAAGTCCGCGTGGCAGGTCCTTTCACCGTCGAGAGCCTTTCTCCCCATCGCATACTCGGTGTGGATGATAATGATGAACTGATTGATACCCTGAAAGAGAGTGGCTCCGAATACGAAGCGAAGCAGAGTTTCCCGCAAATGATATTGGAAAACCTCAAAGCCGCTGGTGTCCAACAAGCGCACAAAGAGGACAAGATCACATTCACCGCGCTCACGCCGTGGCCCGGCGAATTGGTTTGCGCGGAAGGCCGCTACATGGAAGGCGAGAAGAAAGACGGGCTGCGATTTTTATCGGCCCGGAGTTCGGCACCGTCCAGCGTCAAGACCTTGTGCTCGCTGCTCGCGAGGCGGGAGATGCCGACTTCGACGTGCTCATTGCCTGCGCATTCAACTACGAGGCGCACACTACCGAATTCAACAAACTGGGGCGCATTCCCGTGCTCAAAGCCCGCATGAACGCTGACCTCCATATGTCCGAAGACCTGAAAAACACCGGCAAGGGCAATCTTTTTGTCATTTTCGGCGAGCCGGATATTACAGTCTTACCGCAGAAGGACGGCAAGCTCGCGTGAAAGTAAACGGTGTGGACGTTTTCAAACCTCAGACCGGCGAAGTAATCAGCGACAACGCCGACGGCATCGCTTGCTGGTTCATTGATACAGATTACAACGAAGAAAGTTTCTTCGTCCGTCACGCTTATTTTCTTGGCGCGAATGACCCTTACGGTGCCTTGAAAACCACCCTCAAAGCCGAAATTAACCCAGAAGCCTGGGCTACCCTAAATAGCGATACATCACGCCCGTTCGACAAGCCCAAGAAAGGCCGCATTGCGGTGAAGGTCATCAATCATCTTGGGGACGAAGTGATGAAAATTTTTAAGGTCTAGGCGCATGGAATTCAGAATCGCAGATACTTTCACCGACAGTTTGGCACGCTTAACCGGCGACGAACAAAAGGCTGTGAAAACGACTGCGTTCGATCTGCAACTCAATCCGGCCAGTAGCGGAATGAGCTTTCACAAACTCGACAAAGCAAAGGATAAAAATTTCTGGTCAGTGCGCGTTAGCCGTGACATCCGCCTGATTGTCCACAAGAACGAGGCGAGCCTATTACTTTGCTACGTTGACCATCACGATAAAGCCTACCAATGGGCTGAACGCCGTAAATTGGAGACCCATCCCAAGACCGGAGCCGCGCAGTTGGTCGAAATCCGCGAGACGGTGCAGGAGATTCTTATTCCGTCTTATGTGGAGACACCTGTCCTCAAACCGGAAGCCGTCAAGAAGCCCCCGCTTTTTTCCAATGTTAAGGACGACGAACTTTTGAGTTACGGCGTGCCTGCTGAATGGTTGAACGATGTTCGCCAAGCCAACGAAGACACCCTGCTCATGCTTGCCGACCGACTACCCGGCGAAGCCGCAGAAGCCCTTTTGGAACTCGCAACTGGCGGCAAACCGCGTGTGGCAACGCCGGTCGCAACATCAGCCAACCCATTTGAGCATCCCGACGCGCAACGCCGATTCCGCGTCATGTCGAATGTCGAGGAATTGGAACGAGCATTGGAATTTCCTTGGGACAAGTGGTCAATTTTTCTTCATCCAGACCAGCGCCAATTCGTTGAACGCACCTACAACGGCCCGGCACGCATCTCTGGCTCCGCAGGCACAGGTAAGACGATTGTGGCGGTTCATCGTGCCGTGTTTTTGGCGCGCACGAATCCCGACACACGAGTCTTGCTCACAACCTTTTCGCACATACTGGCAAATTCTTTACGCACCAAACTGAGAAGATTGATCAGCAACGAACCGCGTTTAGCGGATCGTTTGGAAGTGCATTCGATTAATGCCATTGGAGGACGCCTTTACAAAACTCATTTTGATCAGGCCAATCTCGCACCTCACGAAGTGATTCTTGAGCTTTTGAGCGCGGCGGCCAAAGACGTTACCAACCACAAATTCAGCAAGCATTTTTTGTTCACCGAGTGGGAACAGGTTGTTGATGCTTGGCAACTAGGAACTTGGGAGTCTTATCGTGATGTAGTGCGGCTAGGTAGGAAGACCCGGCTCCCAGAACCACAGCGCCAGGTGCTATGGCAAATTTTTGAAAAGGTGCGGGCAGGCTTGGCCTCCAGAAAAATGATCACGCAGTCAGAAATGTTCACCAAACTGGCAGCGGCGATTCGAGAAGATAAGAACCCTCCCTTTGATTTCGTCGTTGTTGACGAAGCGCAAGACATTGGTGTCGCTCATTTGCGGTTTCTTGCAGCGATTGGCGCACGTCGCGCTGACGCTCTCTTTTTCGCTGGCGATCTTGGCCAGCGCATTTTTCAGCAGCCTTTTTCATGGTTGGCCCTGGGCGTGGATATTCGTGGACGCTCTCGCAGTCTTCGCGTCAATTATCGCACATCGCATCAAATCCGAACGCAGGCAGACCGTTTACTCGGCCCGGAAGTGTCCGATGCCGATGGAAACATTGAGCAGCGTGCAGATACCGTTTCGGTGTTTAACGGCCCGCCACCAGAAATTCGGGTCTTCAGCAACGAAAAGGACGAGAGAGCAGCCGTGGCGGAATGGATTTCGACACTTGCAAAGGAAGGTATTGCGCCCCATGAGTTCGGCATATTTGTCCGCTCTGCGGCGCAAATAGATCGTGCTCGTGCTGCTATTCAACAGACAGGAATGTCTTTCAAGATACTCGACGAAAATATCGAAACGACCAACGATCAAGTTTCTATCAGCACCATGCACCTTGCTAAAGGACTTGAATTCCGCGCCGTGGTCGTCATGGCTTGCGATGATGAAGTCATTCCCTTGCAAGAACGCATCCAGTCCGTAGCAGACGATTCAGACTTAGAAGAAGTTTACAACACCGAACGCCATTTGCTCTACGTCGCTTGCACGCGCGCACGTGACCGCCTGTTTGTTACCAGCGTTAAACCCGCATCCGAATTTCTTGATGATTTGCTTCAAAAACCTTAATTAGTTGGTTTACCAGCGGCCTAACCGACTTTTTCCGATCTCCCCGAGCATCGTGTTTTGCTTGCAAAAAATGGCCATTTCATTTATAAGATTTAGCTTATCAGCGAACCTAAATTATTATCGGGAACCTTGTGATACCTGCATGGAACATATCTGCGGTTTTGCCACCCATCAGGCCCGGCGCTCAGGGACACAGTCCTGATCGCTCCCCTTATACCGCTACGATCAGCGAAGTAGTGGAACGCTTTGCAACTTCACCTGAACGAATTCAAATTCTTCGAGGTCTGTTAAATTATCGTGCCGAGCTTCGTCAAAGAGGCATTCAAAACGGATTCCAATGGCTCGATGGAAGTTTTTTGGAGAACAAGGAAATCCTTGAAGGCGAATCTCCTCACGATGTGGATGTAGTAACTTTTTTCCATCTTCCCCCTGGCATTGACGAAGCAACTTTTGCCCCTCAAATTTTAGATTTATTTGACGTGAGCAACACAAAATCGCGTTACCATGTTGATGCGTATCCTCATGTTTTAGGGAAAAACATGGGTGGAAGTGAGGTGAGGAGCGTTTCTTATTGGTATAGCATGTGGTCTCATCGGCGGAATGGCGTTTGGAAAGGATTTGTTCAAGTGGACATATCTGCGGCGGAGGACGATATTGCAGCAGTTCTAATGACTCAAAAAGAACAGGAGCTTGTGAGAACATGAATTACGATGAATACATCTATATTTCATCGGAAGTAAAGGAGTTAGAGGCGCTCCTTGCGCAGATTCCACAGACAAATGTAATCAATAGAATCGGCTTGGAATCACGGCTGAATTTAGCGAGAGAAGCAATAAAAGGCTTCCAAGTGACTCAATTGCCTCGCAAGGCACGTCTCACATTTAGAGGCAGACCAGTCTTCGGCTCACATGGCGCATCTGCCGAATTTGCTGCAAAAGCATCAGCGTCTTTCACAGATGCTTTCTCGGCAGTCGTTGCAGGAATTTCGGAAAACTTGCGTTATATGGGGCCAATCCCCGATAAGGAAAAAAATCAGTTATTGATCACGGGAACCGCTATCGGTTCATTTGGTTTTGAGTTCGAGCTTCCAACGCTCCAACTTGAAAACGGAACCGGGCAGGTAGATTTATTTCCCGAAGCAGATAAGCCCGAAAACAGGCCGGAAGTTGCAATGCAAAAGCTGGAAAAACTTCTTCAAGTTGCCTCCGAAGGAACCGATGATGATATTGCCGAATTGGTTGACGAAATTCATCCACGGGCGGTAAAAAAAGTTTCTGAATTTTTAGATTATCTCGCAGAACAAGACGCATGGTGCGGTCTCGAATTTAAGGAAACTGTTTTTAGATTCGGCGGAGTTGATCAAGTTCTTGCCACGGCTGCGCGTTTGAAATCTAATAATATCATTGAATCAGACCAAGAATTTCGCGGAGAGTTTCAAGGTGTTTTACCGAGAGGAAGAACCTTTGAGTTTAAGGTTTCAGGCGAAGAGGTAATTTTGCGCGGGAAAGTCGGCGCGGAAATTGAAGATGCTGATATTTTGAACAGAGAATTTCTGCATAGGCACGTTTCGATAAAATTCCACGTTATACAGGTAGGTCAAGGAAGACCTCGTTATACGCTTCAAGCCTTATCCGACATCGCTGAATAAAACGATCTTTGCGAACGAAACTATTGCGCACACTTCGCCAACAATACTCGCCTTTCACCCCTCAGAAGTTTTCATCGGTGAATGAGATTCTGTTTTGCTCGCGGTGGGCAATACTGACGCAATCGGCTCTATATTCGCTTTCTCCTGCGATGCAATAACTCCAGCATATTTGATCTGCTCTAACCCAATTTTGAGAAGAGGATAATTGGGGACAGGCTGGAATAAATCCTTCCCCAGATGAAAGTCCCTTTTCAGATTCTGAACGGTCGAACGTGCAAGGTCGCTTTCTCTGAATGGTCAAGGACTTCTTCGATTTCTTTGAGGATAAACGCTGCTTCCTCACGGCTGGCTTCGTCAGGATAGTCCTGGATAAATCCTTTCTTGAGGCGGTCAACCTTCTGAAACACGCGAACTGCATTTTGCTCCTTTTCCGCCGCTCTTTGCATCGCCCTCAATTTTGTAAGCAGCATGACCATATTGTCCTCAAATTCCACAATTTCCGTTTGGAGGACCACATTGACGGAACCACCTCTGCTTGGAATCGGAAGGGAGTCTACAACAGCCCTTGCGAATCCAATTTTTTCAATATGAAATTCCCCGGGCAGTCTTTCGACGCAACTTTCAATTGCATCAAAAACAGAATGACCGTCCCGAAATTTGGACGAAATGGACTCGGCAGTGATTAAAGCAATCGTTTTATCGTCAGCATTCCAAAATTCCTTGGCATATTGTTTGACGGCACGGACGCATAGCGAGAGTGGAATCAAATCTTCCAGTTCAACGAGCGTTCCTAAATGAGCAGTTTTAGGTGTAACATCACCACTTTTCAATTGGCCTATCTGTAATATGAAATCATCTTTTATCAACTGCTTTTGGAGCGGGCCACCACGTCGAAGCTGTTTTTTGGCTTTGTCGCCTGCTTCATCGCTGTCAAGAAGCACAATTATGGCCGGGCGTTCAACATCACGACCACGTGCTAAATAAACCAAATACGGGATATGTGATGCGGAACTCGCAGGGACGACAGTGATAATATTTAAATCCAGCGTTTCGGAATCATGCCTCCCACGCGAACGGAGATATGTTGTGGCACCTCCAAGCAGAATTTGGTCGGAAGGCCCCTCTACCATGAGATTACAATTTCCTATAAATGTGGTTTCTGCAACGAAAGCCCCAAAAGCAGAGCGAAGTGGCTCATAATGATTCCGCGAAACATCTCTGACCACCCGTGTTCCTTCATCACCAACCCCCTTTTCCAAAACGCGGATACGGTGAGCATTGTTTTTATCAATTAAAAACGGAGAATGGGTCACGTAAATGACTTGGACGGGATGCCGTCCAGTAGTTGCCGGTTCCGAAAATGATCTGAAAACCTTGAGCAAATCCTGCTGCGCTTGGCTGGAGAGATAGGCGTCCGGCTCATCCATAAGCAAGATTTCAGTATCCGGCCCTTTTGTTTCGTGAGCTAAATACTGAATGTAATACGACAAGAAATACTTTAGCCCACTACTCCCTCCGCAAAAGAGTATTCTGTTCCCGTCCGGTCACGAATCGTAAACACGAGATCATGCTCACGTGGTGAGACCATTAAAGAAAAATCCCGGTCTTGCACCCAAACGCGCGGGAAGTTAAGTCGGGTAGCCAAAGCTTTGTTGATTTTTTCAATTATTCCATTCGCATGTCCCTCGTTGCCTTTGCGGAGAGCGTCATATAGCTGCTGCAATGCTTGTTCGTCGATTTGCGCGACTTTGCAAATCAGATCGCGAGCTAGTTGAATTTGTCCATCCCGAATTCTTCCAGTATCGTTGCCGTCGTTTTTTGGGGGTGTAAAAATTCCCGCCAAAGCGGTGAGCGCGGGTTGAAGTTGCTGCGCAGAAGCAGTGAACTTTGGCAAATCCTGAAACCAATCCTGATGGCTGAGCAAGGTGTTTAGACCTTCGACAGCAGCAAACCTTTGTTCACGCTCTAAAACTTCCATCCGAGGGGCGCTGCCACCGATTGCCTCGCGCGCAAGTTCGCGAATCGGCACACTGTCCGGTAGTGCAATGTCAGCATCAATCCGAAAAGTTCGCGGTAACAAATTTGAAATCTTGGCGGAGGAATCTCAAAACGAAGATATTCCGGGTCGCCCGGCAAAAACAGTTCAAGGTTTTGGGAGCTGGTCCTAAAGAGAAAAACTGAATCAAACTCGGTCGCTGCTGTAATCTCGCAAAGTTCGCGAATAATTCTTTTTTCTTGAGTTGAAAGTCCAGCCCATTCAAACCCAAAGTCAGGAGTTCGCATATCCCCTTTCGTAACCGCAAAAAACTGCGAGTATCGACAAAAATCCTGACTCAAAATTCCTTTGCCGGAAATTCCCTTTTCTATTGCCGACAGCAGATGTGATTTACCTGATTCATTTGCACCAACTACTGTTGTTACGTGAGGGTCAATCGGAATGCGCACATACGGGAAAAAAGCATTTCCTACATTTTCCCATGGTTTGGCCTTTGCTGGAGCGTCAATATGATGTTTACGCAAATAATCGTAGTTGAACGATCTGTAAAAGCGTATGAAAACAGTTTTGAGCAGCATAATGGTGTCGTTTCGCCCAAGACCATTCAACACAATCAAAATGGCGGATGTCGAGATATTTCTTGTGATGAATCCGTCACCACGGAAGGCAAAAGGCCGCGAGACTTCGTCCGGCCATGACAAGCAATAGCCCACGATGCTTCGCAAGGGCAAGACCCAAGCAGTATGGCCGCGCGGCTTCGCCCGGCCAAGCCATCGGCAGTATCCGTGAGCACGGCCAGCTTTCATTTCGCTTCACTACATGAAACTGTCCGGCCTCACTGGTAAAACCAAATTGGTCTGACACTTCGCCGTCAGGCTGCGCGCAGATCTGCCGAGCGCGCCCAGGCACCCAGCGCATCGCAGCCCTCACACTCCGCCCCGCCGTCAAAGAGTCAGATAAATGGCTTTCGCGCTGGCCGACGACGCCGGGAAAATAGACAGCGCGTTTTCAAGTCCGGTTTTTTCTGCGCTGCGTTTCTTTCTGTCGCCCTCACAGCGTCGCCGAATTTCACCAGCCCGCCCGCTCGTGGTTCCCTCTAAAGACTACTCCCACGGGGGAGGGCTGGCGGCTCCGCTTTTTTGTGACGGGCGACAGACCGAATACGCACAGCAGAGCAGAAAAAAAAAGACTATGAAAACTACATCACAAAAAACTGGTTCTGGACTCAAGAGCCGATCCGCACAGTTGAGCAGCAGCAGCACACCGGCGCAGCCGGAAAAGAAAGACAATCGCTTGCCGATTGACACCGAGGCACGGAAGAAAAACCGCTTCCTGCCCACCGAAAAAGTTTTGGAGCTTTTGAAAACCAGCGATTCAGGTTTGTTCAATCTTTCGGAAGTTGTCGGCAAGTGGGTTTGGGTTGCGTTTCGTGAGACGCCCGCGCCGGAGTTGCGTCAGATTTTGGCGCAGCTTGGCTTTCATTGGAATAACACACGCCAGTCATGGCAGCACCCTTGCGGCACTTATCGTTTCGAGCGGGCGAACTATGACCCGCGCAGACGTTATGGCAGCTATTTCGCCGCCGATTCACGCGCCGCTTGAAAGGAGAAATTGCCATGAATACCACCGCCATTTTTCCCAGCTTGGAATCCATCGTGAAGCCGTTCAAGTTTGCCGCCAGCCCGTATGAATACAGAGTGACCGCGTTGCGCGAATGTCCGACGCCGGACAGGTTGCAGACTTGCGAGACACCCGACAAAGCCGCCGATTATTGGCGGTTGCACATTGCCACCCATCCGCATTTTAACCCCGACTGTGAATGTTTGGCCGTCTTGCTTTTGAACACGCGCCGCAAAGTCAAAGGGCATCAAATCGTTTCCATCGGCACGATGGACACGATTTTAGTCCATCCCCGCGAAGTGTTCCGCCTTGCCATCATGACCGCCGCCAGTGCGTTGATTGTCATGCACAATCACCCAAGCGGCGAAAGCACCCCGTCAGAGGCAGACATCAAAGTGACCCGCGACCTAATCCGCGCCGGTCAGCTTTTGAAAATGGAATTGCTTGACCATGTGATTATCGGCAACGGCAATTTTTCATCACTTCGCGCTCTTGGTTATTTTTACGCCTAACCCACCATGAAAACCAACCAGAACGAATCGCCCTTTGGCGAAGTCATTTTCAGCTACACCCGCAAACAGGCCATCGCCGACGGCTTCCAAGTTGACGTTTCAACCGTTGCCGCCGAAGCGGGCATCCGGTTTCCGGTGTTTCTTACGCGCAACGTCTTTGACGCTTATGTGACCGTGCCGCCGAACGTCAGCGGGCAGGATGAAGCCGGACGCCTTTGGGATGTTGTCTGGATGCTCCGCTTTGCTATCCGCAAGGCAGCGCAGGGACAAAGCCGCCTGCCGTTTGCGCTGTATGTTCGCAACGACAACCGCGCCCCACGTCTTGTGAAGTTGATCGCCACCTGTGGCGCACTCGACATGGACAACCCGCAACCGGCTATCACCGTCATGTTGCCGGATGAAAATTGAACCCGTCACACTGTCAGTGAAATTGTCAGTGAAAGCTCCGCCGAATTGTGAAAAATTGTGGCGGATTAACACGAATAGCCTTTAATTTTACCAGCGATTTGCTAATTTACCTTTATCTGAATCAATGCAACAGACTGTGCCCATCCGTGGTTGCAAGTTTTCGCTCGCCACTTTCGCCTTCATTTTTTCAACGTATTCGTAAGGCAGTTTCACCGTGCCGATGAGCGGTTTGTTTTTGCTGAAGCCGTGGCAGTCGCGAGCCGCCGGTCACGAGCAGATTATATTTCTCGGCGATCTGCAGATAACGCTCCGAAGTCGCGGTGGAATGTTTCGTGTGAAAACATTCGATGCCGTCGAGTCCGGCCTCGACGAGCGCGGGAATGATTTCGTCCGTGCGATTCAAACCCGGATGCGCCATCACCGCGAGGCCACCGGCCTGATGAATCAGCTCGATGCCTTCAAGCGCGGACATTTTTGCTTTCGGCACCCACGCGGGCCGGCCTTTTTTCAGAAACCGCTCGAACGCCTCGTCAAGGTTCGCGACGAGTCCGGCTTTCACGAGCGCGCGCGCGACGTGCGGGCGTCCGGGAGATTTGCAATTCGCCAGCGCGAAAACCGTTTCCGCCGTGAGCGACACGCCGAGTTTGTTGATGGCCGCGACCATTTCGTGAATGCGGTTTTGCCGGACGATCTGGAACTTGGAAATTTCCGTCAGCAATTTTTCATTGTGCGTGTCGAGAAAATAACCGAGCAGATGCAGTTCCGTGTCGCCAAGTTCAGCGGTGAGTTCCGTGCCGGGAATAAATTCAATCCCCGCCGCGTCGCACGCCACGGTCATGCGCGCGCAACCTTCGACTGAATCGTGATCCGTCAACGCCATCGCCGCGAAGCCAAGCCGCGCGCCGTGGCCGGCGAGTTCCTCCGGCGAAAAGGTTCCGTCGGAAAAATTCGTGTGCAGATGTAAATCGGCAAATTTCATTTCGCATTTTTCGCCGGACGCAGAATTTCACCGCGAATTTTATCCAGAATCCCGTTCACGAATTTGCCGCTGTCCTGCGTGGAAAATTTCTTGGCGATGTCCACCGCCTCGTTGATGCTGACGACCGGCGGGATGTCTTCGCGATGCAACATTTCGTAAATCGCGAGCCGCATGATATTGCGGTCCACGGCGGCGATGCGGTGAAAGTCCCAGTTCTTCGCGTGGCTTTTGATTTTTTCGTCAATCGCGTCGCGATGCTCCAGCGTGCCGCGAATCAGCGGCTCGGCGAACAAACGTGTTTCAGCCTCTTCGGTAGTCGGCGGCGGCAGTTCAAATTTTTCGCCCCAATGCGACGCGCCCTTTTCGTCCTCGATCGCGGCGGCGCGCTGCGAATTCCAGAACTGCGCCAGCTCGAGTTCGAGATTTTCCGGCGGGTTCAGGTCGTGCTGAAACAGAAATTGCACTGCGCGTTCGCGCGCTTCGCGTCGTTTGCCCATGAAAACAATTTACAGAAGGCAACGAAGAAAACAGAGAAGAAATTTTCGCCTTTGTTCACTTTGTTTGCTTCTGTGAAAACTTTTCGCTAAATTCCGCGCATGAAAGTTGGAAAATTACTGCACACGCGCTATCGCGTGAACGATCTCGAACGCACGGTGAAATTTTACCGCGACATCCTCGGCCTCGAAGAGTCGCGCCGGCACAAATCGCCGCGCGGCTCGGAACTGGTTTTTCTGAAAACGCCCGGCAGCGAGGAGGAGATTGAAATCTGTTTTTTCCCCGGCAGCGAGCCGGTCAAAGTCCAGCCCGACCTCACGCACCTCGCGTTCGTGGTGGACAGCCTCGAAGAATTCGGCAAACACCTCGCGAAGCACGGCCTGAAATTTTCCGACGGCCCGACTGCCACCAGCAGCGGCAACATCATCGCCTTCGTTGACGCGCCGGAAGGTTACGAAATCGAATTGATCCAGAAAAAATAAGCACAAATTTTCGCGCAAATGAAATCAACGTTTCCACTCTTAACTAAATTGATCAAAACATGAGCGTTCTCATCGTCGGCACGACCGCACTCGATTCCATCAAAACTCCGACAGCGGAAAATCCGCGACTGCTCGGGGGCTCGGCCAGCCACGCGGCGGTCGCGGCGAGTTTTTTTTCGCCGGTGAAACTCGTTGGTGGCGTGGGCGAAGATTTTCCCAAGAAATACATCGAACTTTATCGCCGCCACAAAATTGATCTCGAAGGTCTGCAGACTTTGCCGGGAAAAACGTTTCATTGGTCGGGTGAATATGAATTGAACATGAACAACCGCCGCACGCTGCTGACCGAACTCGGCGTGATTGAAACTTTTTCACCGGTGCTGCCCGCGTCCTATCAAAATTCCCAGTTCGTCCTGCTCGGCAACATCGCGCCGGCGCTCCAGCATCGCGTGCTCGACCAGATGAAGAAGCCGAAATTCGTCGTGGCCGACTCGATGGATTTGTGGCTGAACATCGCGCTCGACGATTTGCTGAAACTTCTGCCGCGCATTGACGGCTTTGTCTTGAACGACAGCGAAGCGCATCAGCTCACGAAGGAAGACAACGTCTTCGCCGCGCTGAAAAAAATCCACGCGCTCGGCCCGAAATACGTCATCATCAAAAAAGGTTCGCACGGCTCGGTCTTGTCCGGGCCGAAGGGATTTTTCATCTGCCCGGCATATCCGCTGCACAAGGTCGTTGACCCGACGGGCGCGGGCGATTCGTTCGTTGGCGGCATGATGGGATTTTTGGCGACGGCCAAGGGCGCGATTGACGCGAACATCCGGCGCGCGATGATTTACGGCAGCGTGACCGCGTCCTTTTGCTGCGAAGGTTTCGGCCTGAACTGCACGACAAAAACCAAACGTGCCGACATCGAGAAACGCGTGAAGGAACTGGAAAAGCTGACGAAGTTTTAAGCTGTTTGAGGAATGAATTTATTTTAGCCACGGATGAAACACGGATTGAACACAGATTTTCAGGCCTAATTTCCGAAAAACTCAGAGGTCAACGCCAGCTTTTGATCCTCACTCATAGCCTATTTTTAAACTGGTGAATTGCTCTAGTTGGCGTTATCTTGAAATGTAGTATTTTTCAAATCAGTAAAAAAAGTGCTCTGGTCCACCATGTCCCCTGATAACTTACCCTCTTTACTGGCATAAAAAACGCCGCTTTTATACCGCTCATCGGAAATGCCATCTACAAAGCGTTTTGCACCTACTTCCAGCTTATGCACCATTCCGCCCATCAATGGGAATACAATAGGCATCATCACATACTTCAACATAAACCGCATTGGCGGGGGAAGACTATCTGGCGCCTGAGTTCCTTTTGTATTCCCTGGGCTCACGACAACAAATTTGAGCTTGGGATATTTTCTTGCCATTGATAACGTCCACATGGTTTCTGCATACTTGACATATGCGTATGCCTGCAATGCATTGAACTTCTTACCAAAATATGATCCATCAAGAACAGCAGCAAACTCATCTACCGAAGAAGTCCTCATTGAAACTGGTTTTACTCCGAGCATCTTTACTCCTGGAACAGCTTCCGCACTGACTGATAGAACTGTTTTCCTTAACTTGTCACGTTTAATTAATTCGTCCACTAGAATTACATGACCTAAAATATTCGTAGCAGCTAATTCATTCATACCGGAAGGCGTAATTTTCGCAGCCGTTTTCCCAATTACTCCACCTGCATTCAAAATTACTGCATCAACAGGTTCCTTTATTTCTTCTACTGCTTTTCTTACAGAATTTGCATCCGTAACATCCCCAATAATAATTTCAAAAATCTTTTTCCCCGTTTTCTCCTCAAGGTCTTTTTTTGCCGCCTCTGCTCTCGCTTGATTTCTGCAAAAAAGAATTACCTTTTTTGTTTCTTTTTTCAATGCCAACTGCCGGGCAGTCTCTTTCCCAAGCCCAGCATTTGCTCCGGTTATTAATATACTTTCGTTCATATTTTTTATCCTTTTTAGGTTGTTAGCTGACCAAGACGTTCGTTAGTTCCGAACAATAGAACAAGTGGACAATCATGTCAAGCTGTGATATGTTTCGTTCATGCGGCCACTTTATCATCCATCTCTTGAGGACATTACCGTGCAGGGCCTTTTGTATGCCATGTCCGACCCCGTCCGGGTTCGCATCTGCGCAGAACTGGCACAGGCTGAGGGCACCATGAACTGCGCCGCCTTTTTGCCCAATGGCAAAACGAAAATTCCCAAGTCCACGATGTCGCAACATTTCAAGATTCTCCGGGAAGCGGGCCTGATTCGTAGCGAACGTAAAGGTGTTGAACTGAAGAACTCGTCGCGATGCCCTGAGTTGAAGAAAAAGTATGGACCGATGCTTACGGAGATTCTTAAGGCTTACGCGAACGAGGGCAAAAAATCCACGCGCTAAAGTCCGTAAAGGGGTCAGTCCCAAGGATTGAAAAATTCATCCGCGCCGTGTTGTTGCCTTAATTTTCGTTCGTGCTTAATCCGTGCCCATCCGTGTTTCATCTGTGGCTAAAAATTTATTGCCAGCAGCAAATCTGAAATTTTATTTTTCATCTGCGTCCGTCTGTGTTCATCTGTGGTTGAAATGAAAGCCGTCATCCTCGCCGCCGGCAAAGGCACGCGCATGAGGGAGCTCACCAGCGAGTTGCCCAAGCCCATGCTCGGCGTGTCGGGCAAACCGATCCTCGAACACATCGTCGCGGGCGTCGTCGCGGCGGGCGTCCGCGAGATTTTCATCGTCACCGGCTGGCGCGCGGACGTGATCGAAAATCATTTCGGCGACGGCAAAAAATTCGGCGCGAAGATTTCCTTTGGGCGGCAGCTCGTCCAGGACGGCACGGGCAAGGCGCCGGAACTCGCGAAGGATTTTGTCGGCGACTCGCCGTTTCTGCTGACTTACGGCGACATCCTCGTCGCGCCGGAAACGTATCCGCAGATGCTCCGGCGTTTTGGCGAGGGCGATTTCGCGGGCGTCATCACCGTCACGCCCGGCGAGGACGTGACGAAGGGCGGCCTGAATTTTTTCGACGAACAATTCTGCCTGAAACGGCTCGTGGAAAAACCGTCGCGCGAACAGTTGGAGCAATTGCGTCGCGACGGCTGGCTCAAGCCCGGCGTGCCGGCGTGGTATAACGCGGGCATTTATATTTTCCGCCCGGCGATTTTTGAATTCACGGCGCGCCTGCAAAAATCTCCGCGCGGCGAATATGAACTGACCGACGCCATCAGCGCACTCATCGCCAGCGGACAAAAACTGGCCGGACTGGAAATCCAGGGCCGGTGGGTGGACGTGCGCGATTCCGAAACGCTGGCGAAATTGGAAAAAGAATCGGAATAATTTTGCCACAGAGACACAGAGTCATTGAGAAAAGAAAAAAAGACTGTTTATTCTCTGTGCCCAATCAAGAAACAAATTTCGGTTCGAACACCGGGCCGAGATTGTGCTTCGTCAATAGTTCGCAGAATTTCTCGATTCCGCGCTTTTCATCCGAAGCAAGATGATAGTGGATGTTCCACTCGAAATAATCGCGGCGAAAATCCCTGTCGTATTGCTCGCGCGATTCGATGATATAATCCAAAGTTTCCATGCCGAATTTTTTCGCCTCGCGCAATTCGTAGCGAAGTTCCTTGTTCTCGATTCCGCGCCGCAACGCCCAAACCGCATAAACAAAGGGCAGATTCGTCATTTCTGTCCACGCGTAGCCAAGATCGAAAATTTCATGCGTGTGCGGCGCACGCTGGAAATCAATCGCGCGGTCGCCGATGAGCAGGACAAAATCTTTTTCCTGCGCCGTTTCGTAATTTTCCAGCGGCACGAATTTCGGAAACAAATTTTTCTCGGCGAGCAAAACCTTCAACAGGTTCACGCTGGTGAGCGATGCGGTGTCGCAGAAGATTTCCTTCGCTTCTTCCAGCGGTTTTTTGTGCGCGAGAATCACGCTGTAAACTTCGCCGAGCGACGCGATGGCGATGCCGTCCAAAATATCATAGCGGTCGTTGAGCAAAACCTCGGTGATGCTGACGAGCGCGGCGTCGAGCTCGTCGCGCCGGAGCATTTCGGCGAGCTTGGCGGGCGTGGCGAGGATGAGTTTGCTTTCGATGCCGCGCGTGAGCGGCACGGCGTTCAGATATTTCACCGAACCGATGCGAAATTTCGGAGTGTCACCGGAAGAACTCATTTGATTTCGAGTTTGCGTGGTCGGCGGAAGATGCGCGAGTCATTTCAAGCAAATGAAAACGCAGAATGCCGGGCGCGGGACGGGTTGCGGAATGTCTAGCCGGGCTGCGAGCCGAGAACCACCCTCAACGCTGAAGTTTTTCCCGGCGCCAGCGTGATTTTGTTTTCGGCCACGTTGCCCGATTCGACGCAGACCATCCGCTTGTATTCCTCGTCGCCGAAATCCGGCATCGCCCTGGCCTTGGCAATCCACGGATTCCAGACGACGGTTGAGTTCGAGCCGGATTTTTTGATGGAAATTTTCCGGCGCAACTTTGTGTCATGGATTTCCACCGTGCCGGGCGCGTTGGGAAAAACACGGTCCGTTTCCGAGGAAATTTTGAACGCGTCGCCGGATTCCATTTTGCGCGTGAAGTTGTCCGTTTTGTCCAAATAAGAAATTCCTTTCAGTCCGACGATGGAAATATTTTCAATCTCGCCGACTTCAAAATAAGTGTGCAGACAATCTTCAAAAGTGAAATTTTCTTTCGATGGATTTGTGACAATCAATTCCATCGCCAGTTTGTCGCTGACGGTCACGACAAAATTTACCTTTGCGGCCGGCCAGCCGTTTTTCACGCAGACATTTTCCGGCAAATGGAAATTCAACTTCACGCCGCCGTCGTTCGCGGCGGAAGTTTCGATCAATTCCCATCCGTTCACGCGCGCAAAACCGTGCATCACATCTCCTTCACGCGCGCCGAACCACGGAAAACAAATGGGCACGCCGCCGCGAACCGGTTTGTCGGCGGCGAACTGGCTTTGCCTGCTCAAAAATAACAGCGGCGGTTCGCCGTTTTTCTGGAAACCAGTGATGTGCGCGCCGTGCAGATAAATCTCCGCCGTGCTTGAATCCGTTTTGACGTTGATTTTGGTAAGGCTGCCGTTTTTGGCAAAGGCGACGCGCCCGGGGATTTCGTGTTTCCCCAATTGCTCGATGTTGTTTGGCATAAAAGTTCCGGTGTTTTATCACACGCGCCCGCGCGGCGCAATCAGCCGAACAAATCCATCTGCGGCGGCACGGGAAGATTTTGCAGCTTGCCGCGCTGCCGTGTTTGCGGACGCACGTTGCCTTCCGGCGTCAGTTCGGATTCTTCCAAGTTCGACAAAATCTGTTTCGCGCGTTCCAAAACTTCCTTCGGCACGCCCGCCAGCCGCGCGACCTGGATGCCGTAGCTTTTGTCCGTGCCGCCCTCGACGATTTTGCGCAGGAAAACAATCTGATCGTGCCATTCGCGCACGGCGACGTTGAAATTTTTCAATCGCGGCAATCGCGCCGAGAGTTCCGTCAATTCGTGATAGTGCGTGGCGAACAAAGTTTTCGCGCCGACTTGATTGTGGATGAATTCAACAATGCTCCACGCGAGGCTCAAGCCGTCGAACGTGCTCGTGCCGCGCCCGATTTCGTCCAGCACGATGAGGCTGCGCGCCGTGGCGTTGTTCAAAATGTTCGCCGTCTCGGTCATCTCCACCATGAACGTGGATTGTCCGCGCGACAAATCGTCGCTCGCACCGATGCGCGTGAAAATGCGGTCCACTAGGTCAATCCGCGCTTCCGTCGCTGGCACAAAACTGCCCGTGTGCGCGAGCAGCGCGAGCAATGCGACCTGCCGGATGTAAGTGGATTTGCCCGCCATGTTCGGCCCGGTGATGAGCGCGATCTGGGGCATTTCCGATTTTCGATTTCCGATTTCCGATTTGTTTTGCACGGACGCGGAGTTTTCTATCGGCAATCGGCAATCGGCAATCGCCAATTCCGGTGTCATTCGGCACGAAGCGTTCCTCGACGAGTTGCTGTTCCAAAACCGGATGACGCCCGTCGCGGATTTGCAACACGCCTTCGTCAGCAACCTGCGGACGGCAATAATTATGCAGCCGTGCCGTCTCCGCGAATGAAGCGAGCACATCCAATTGCGCCAGCGCGGAAGCGGTCTGCTGAATTTTTGGCAACTGTCCCAAAACTTCCTCGCGCACGCGCTGGAACAGTTCGTATTCCAGTTTCACGCTGCGTTCTTCCGCGCCGAGAATTTTGCCTTCCATTTCTTTCAACTCCGGCGTGATGAAACGCTCGCCGTTCGCGACGGTCTGCTTGCGATGATAATGCGGCGGAACTTTGTCGAGATTCGACTTGGTGACTTCGATGTAATAACCAAAAACGGAATTGAACCGGACTTTCAGCGAAGAAATTCCAGTGGCCGTAATTTCATCGGCCTGGAGTTTGGCAATCCAATCCTTGCCGCCGCGCTGCGCGGTGCGAAGTTCGTCGAGGTTCGTGTCGAAGCCGTCGCGGATCATGCCGCCTTCTTTGATCGGCAACGGCGGCTCGTCCACGATGGCGCGGGAAATCAATTCGACCAGGTCGGGCGATTCAGAAATTTGCGAATTTAATCCGCCAATCAAGGTAAGGCTGCGCTGCTGCGCAGCCTCATTCTCTTCTTTCAACAAGGCCGAACGGCAGCTCGGCCCTACCGACGAAAGTGTTTCTTTCAGCGCCGGAATTTGTTCGAGCGCCAGGCGCAGCGCGACCAGATCGCGCGCGTTGCCGCTGCCGGAACTCAAGCGGCCGAGCGTGCGTTCGAGATCGCGCACTTTCGCAAGTTGCTGGCGAAACGCGTCGAGGCCGAAGGTATTCTCGATGAATGTTTGCACCGCGTCCTGACGCTGCCGAATCGGCTCAACTCGCGAGAGCGGTTGCGAAAGCCATTGACGCAGCAGCCGCGCGCCCATCGGCGTGACGGTTTTGTTGAGCGCGCCGTAAAGCGAGGCGTTGCGCGGCGCGTCGTGATGCTGCGGTTCGAGAATTTCCAGATGCCGCAGCGTCGTGTAATCGAGCGTGAGAAAATCGCTGCGCTGATAAAACGAAATGCGCGTGAGATGCTTCACGTCGCGCCGCAAATTTTGCGTGAGATAATGCAGCGCGCCACCCGCCGCGCCGATGGCGGCGGTTTTGTCTTTCAGTCCGAAACCGTCGAGCGACGCGACCTTGAATTGTTCCTTCACCGTGAAGAACGCGGTTTCCGGCGCGAACGTCCAGTCGTCGTAAGCCGCTCAAAATCTGGAACGCGCCGCGCAGCAAATCGCGCAGCGAAACTGCTTCGGTTGGAAAAATAATTTCCGCCGGACGCAAGCGTTCCAATTCGGCGAGCAGCGCGGAATCGTTTTCCAACTCGGTCGTCAGAAAATCGCCGGTCGTCAAATCCACGAGCGCGAGGCCGAAGATTTTTCCGCTCGGAAAAACGGACGCGAGAAAATTATTCCGTTCCGCGACCAGCATCCGTTCGTCGAAATGCGTGCCGGGCGAAAGGATTTGCGTGACCTCGCGTTTGGTCAATTGGCCGGGACGCGCGTCTTCCATTTGATCGCAAATCGCGACCTTGCGTCCAGCCTTCAAGAATGCGGGCGATGTAGCTGTTGGCGGCGTGATGCGGCAGGCCGCACATCGGGACGCCGTTGCGCGCGGTGAGCGAAAGGTTGAGCAGTTGCGCGCCAGCCTGCGCGTCCTCGAAAAACATCTCGTAAAAATCGCCGAGGCGGAAGAGCAGCAGCGCATCCTTCGGCAGTTCGCTTTTGATGCGGCGATACTGCGCCATCATGGGCGTGAGTTGGGCTTCGGCGGACATGCGGCGGGAAAGTTACGCGGGAAATTTCAGAAGGTCGAAATGAAATTACTCACAACTGAAATTCACCGCACGTCCGGTACGATATGCAATTCACCCGCGCGATCCAGCCGCAACAGTTCCGCGCTGTAGCCGATGCGGAAATTCGGATACTTGAACTGATAACCGATTTCCATTTTTAATTTGCGATTGGAGACGCGTTTGTTCGTCGAGCCGCGCTTTCGATTTTCAGCGGGATTTTCCGGCACGGACGGCGGCAGCGGTTTGTCCACGGCCTGCGCGAGCCATTGGAAAAAATGCAACTGGCTCACCGGCTCGTCGTCCACGGCGTTGTAAATTTCGCCGGCCCGCCCACTTTTCAAGCGCGGCGATAATGCCGCCAACCAGATCGTCGCGGTGAATCATGTTTAAGTTACGCGTGCCGTCACCTTCCATCGTCGCCTCGTTCTTGAGAAATTGTTTGAACCAATGGCCGCGATCCGGCCCGTAAATTCCGGCGACGCGCAAAATTACCGCTGGAATTTTTTTTTGCGACGCGTCGAGCAAAACCTTTTCTGTTTCGACGAGAATTTTGGAAGTTTCCGCCGTCGGCTCGGTCGGGCTGGACTCCTTGACTTGCGAGCCGTCGTTTTGCGCGTAAACGCTCGTGCTGCTCGTATAAACAAATTTTTTCGGCGGATTGGGCGCAAGCCACTCGATCAAGTTTTTTGTGCCTTCAAAATAAGTTCGCCGGTAATTTTCCGCGTCGCCGCCCGCCGCGACGCAATTTACAACCCAATCAAAATCGCGCGGCAATTTCGCCAGCGTTTCAGGTTTGGTCACGTCGCCGAGTAAAGGCTGGATGCCGGCGGCCTTCAATTCATTTTCCGCCGAAACACTTCGTCGTAGTCCAAAAACTTCGTGGCCGAGCCGGACGAGTTCCGCGCCGAGCGGCACGCCGACGTAACCGCAGCCGACAATTAAAACACGCATGGGAATTTATGATTTGCGATTGATGATTGCTCCGCCAGCGCGGCTTCAGGCAAATCGTAAATCAAAAATCATCAATCGTAAATGTCTGTCAATCCATCACCGCCGCAAAGCGCAGGCCGCGCGTGCTGACGCGGAGTTGTTTGAAGCCGAACTCTTCCATGACGGCTTCGTAAATCAAAACGCCGGTCAAAATCACGTCGGCGCGCAGTTTTGGCAGGCCGGTGATTTCTTTGCGTTCGGCCAGCGGCAGTTTCCACAAATTTTTCCGGTGCGCGACGACCTGCTCAAAACTCAAAACCGTTTGCTCGATTTTTTCGCGGTCGAAGCGGTCCAGCTTTTTTTCCATGCGCGCAAGGATGCTCGTCGTGCCGCCGGTACCGACCAGTTGGATTTCGCCGGATTCATTTTTCAACGCGGGTCCGAGTTGCGGGCGAATCTCGTGTTGCAGAAAATTTTTCAGCCAGTCGCGGCAGGAATTGAACTCACTTTTCGTCGGCGGCTCGCCATGCGGGAATTTTTCCATCAGCCGCACCGTGCCGAGCGGAAAGCTGTGCGCGAAACTTTTTTTCGCGCCGCGCCCCAAAATAAATTCCGTGCTACCGCCGCCGACATCGAGAAGCAAGAGCGGCTGTTGCGCCAGTTTCGCGTCGGTCGTCACGCCTTGAAACACCCATTCGGCCTCGCGTGCGCCGGAGATGATTTCCGTTTTCAAGCCAGACGCGCGCTCGATGGCAGAGGTCAAATCAGTTGGATTCACCGCGTCGCGCGTGGCGCTGGTGGCGATGACGCGAATCGAATTTGAATTTTTATCGCGCGCAACTTCGGCGAATTCCCAGACGGCCTCGGCGGTGCGGGCGATGGCTTCGGGCTGCAAACGATTTGATTCGTAGAAGCCCTTGCCCAGGCGTGTCTGCCGGCTTTCTTCATGCACCGGCTGCACGTCGCGCCCGCGCACGTCCGCCACCAACAGCTTGATTGAGTTGGTGCCGACATCAATCACGGCGCGGCGGACGCTTTCCATAATGCGCCAGATTACGAGGGGCAATCGCAGAAACCAAAACGAAAATTGTTACATTTCGCGTGGCGCTCAACCGATGCGGAAGGAAATTTTTTGGATCAGATTTTTCCCGAAGCTGTGTTGCAGCCGGTCGAGGATTTCCTTGCGGCGGTAACGGACAATCTCCGAAAGCCACGCGCTGCTGTCCACGTTCACGAACAAGGTTCCTTTGTGCAGATTGTGCGGCTGCGCGTGCGCGGTGAGGTTCGGGTCAATGAGCGAATTCCAGACCTTGACGATTTCGATGTCGGCGCGGCGCGAATCCATTTTCAAGTCCGACAGGACTTTGGCAACCACCTTGCCCGCGGCGCGCGCGCGGACGGCTTTGGCCGCCTCAATCGGCGCAAGGTCAACCCCGCGCCATTGGGCGAGGACTTTCTGTCGGGCGGAAATTTTTTTCGGCGGCGGCATTCGCAAAATAAAATAACCACAAAGACGCAAAGCACACGAAGATTTTAATTTCGCTTTGTGCCTTCGCGTCTTTGTGGTGAAATGCCTTTTGTGAACATCACGAATCTGAATCCCGACACGGACATCGGCGCGAGCGCGTGGCTGGTCGAGATTGACAATCACCGCATTTTGCTCGACGCGGGGATGCACCCGAAACGCGAGGGCCGCGAAGGTTTGCCGCTGTTCGCAAGGGCGGGAAACAACGACGTGGATGCGATTGCGATTTCGCATTGCCATCACGATCACGTCGGCGCGCTGCCGGTGGCGTTGCGGCATTTTCCCAAGGCGCACGTTTTGATGAGCGAGTTGAGCTATTTCATCGTCGAGCGCGTGCTGCACAATTCGGTGAACGTGATGACACGCCAGCGCGACGAATTGGGCATTCGCGAATATCCACTTTACACGCACGACGAGGTGGACGACATCGCGGCGCGATTTCAAGGTTTCAAATACAACCGTGAGATCGAATGGGCTTCCTTCAACAAAATGCGCGCCGGGTTCGCCTCGCCGACGCTGGAATTTTTTGACGCCGGGCACACGCTCGGCTCGGCGGGCGTGATGGTGCGCGGCAAAAAAGAGACTTTGTTTTTCACGGGCGACGTTTGTTTTCACGATCAAACCATTTTACGCGCGGCGCGATTTGAAGATGTGAAGGCGGATGTGTTGATCATGGAAACGACGCGCGGAAATCGCGCCGTGCCGAAAGATTTCACGCGCGAAGGTGAAATTGAACGGTTGGTCGCGGCGATCCACAACGCGCTCAAACGCAAAGGCAGCGTTTTGATTCCGGCGTTCGCGCTCGGTCGCACGCAGGAAATCCTGGCGATGCTGGCGTTGCTCATGCGCGAGGGGAAATTGAAACCGCAGCCGATTTATATTGGCGGGTTGGGCCGCGTGTTCACGGAGATTTACGATCTGGAGGCGCACCGCGCGCACCGGCAGCACTCGAATCTGCAATTGAACCAGGCGCTGAATCTTCAGGTTCTGGAAAAAGGCCAGTCGGAAAACATGAAGCTGACGGGCGGGAAAATTTTTGTCATCACGGCCGGCATGATGAGCGAGAACACGGCGGCGCATAATCTGGCAATGCGGATGGCGGGGGACGAAAAGCAGGCGATTTTTTTCGTGGGTTACGCCGATCCGGGCACGCCAGGCGGACGTTTGAAGGCGGCGAAGGACGGCGAGACGTTTGTGTTCAGCCCGAGCGCAGGTCGCCTGACGCGCAAATGCGAGATTCAGGATTTCGACCTGACGGCGCACGCGAATCGCGATGACCTGCTGGATTTTGTCGGGCAGGTTTCGCCGCGCGCAGTTTTGCTCGGTCACGGTGACGACGAGGCGCGGGCGTGGTTCGAGGAGCAAATCCGTTCACGTCATCCAAAAATTAAAATCATCCAGCCGCAACCGGGCAAGCCGGTGCCGGTGTAAATTACAAATCGGGGGAAAAAACCGCCGGGCGAAAAAATTCGACCGGCGGTTTTTTAATTTCGCGGACGGTTTAGTGGCCGTTGCCGTTGACGATGTTGGCGAGGTTGAAAATCGGCAGGAACATGCAGATGACCATCGCGCCGATGACGACGCCGAGGAAAACGATCAGCATGGGTTCGATGAGCGACATCAGGCCGGAAAGCGTGGATTCGATTTCTTCGTCGAGGAAGTTCGAGACGCGCTCAAGCATATTGTCAATGTTGCCGGTCTGTTCGCCGGCGCTCAACATGCGGATGATCATGCTGGGGAAAATCGGATTTTTGCCCAAGGCGGCGGAAATGCCTTCGCCACGCTCGATGTCGGTGGCGGCGTTCTTGATGGCTTTTTCCATGACGACGTTGCCGACGGTCTGGGAAACGATTTGCAGCACTTCAAGAATGGGCACGCCGCTGCGGACGAGCGAGGCGAGCGTGCGGGTGAAGCGCGCGAGGCAAATTTTGTGGGCGATGGGGCCGAAGATGGGCAGCTTGATGCGGCGTCCGTCCCAGAATTCACGTCCCGCTTTGGTTTTGATGTAATAAAGCCAGCCCCAAATCCCCGCACCCGCAGCGATGATGAACAAAAGCAGGTAGTGTCGCACCAGGTCGCTGATGTCCATCAAAACTTGTGTCGGTCCCGGCAATGCCGCGCCGAAACCGGTGTAGACTTCCTTGAAGGTCGGGATGACTTTTACCAGCAGAAAAGTGGTGATACAAATCGCCACCACCGTCACGGCGGTCGGATACATCAGGGCGGTTTTTACTTTTTTGCGAAGGCGCTCGGTTTTTTCGAGATAGGTGGCCAGACGTGCCATGATTTCTGCGAGCAGGCCGCCCTTTTCACCCGCTGCAATCATGGAACAATAGAGCTTGTTGAAGGTTTTGGGATGTTTTATCAGCGCCTCGGAAAAACTCTCGCCGCTTTCCACGCGCGAACAGACATCGCGAATCACGTCGCGCATGATTTTGTTCGGAGTCTGTTCCGCCAGCGCCTGAAGCGCCTGCACGATGGCGATGCCCGCTTCAATCATCGTGGCCAGTTGCCGCGTGAACACCACCAAATCGGCCAGGGCGACCTTGCCGCCCTGCGCCTTGCCCTTTTTGGAAATTTTTTCCTGGATGGAAACGACGAGCAGGTTCCGGTTGAGCAGCGCGGCGATGGCCGTTTGTTCGTTCGCCGCTTCGACCGAGTTGCGGATTTCACGGCCAGTGGTCGTCTCTCTCGCTGTATAGGCAAATGATGGCATATTTTTTATTCTTCAAACCCGGTTAAAGTTAGGCGCTCAAATCGCAAGCCTGCAATCCTGCCGCCACCGTTTTCCAAGCACTAATTGTTCCATGCCGGCAATCCCTCAAGATTTTGCGCATGAATCATTCTACTCGGAAAAAAGTGTCTTGTTTTGAAACATCCGCCGCCCCAAAAAAGACATCGGTTTGCCATGAAATAATATAACATGCTTTTAATAAACAACTTGCGGCAGCATAAATTACTTGAAATTTTTTGTTGTCAAACCTTCGGATTTTCAATAGCTTCAATGTCAAACGCACCGTGTAGGTGCTGGGGCAAAAGGGTTTGTCCCTTAAAAGCAGGTAAAACAAACAAATAACCAAACAACATCGGAGGAACCAGATGAAGTTTAATAAATGGACATTGGGTCTCGCGGCAGTCGGCGTGGTCAGTTTGACCTCGGCCTCGTCGGCACGCGCAGACGAAACCAAGATCAGCCAGTTGAACACTGCGCTGTCTAACACCACCATCAGCGGCTATGTTGATGTGTCGGCGCAATTCACACCCCAGAGCGGCGGTGTCGGTAGCGGCACCCCTGGTGTTCCCGCTAGTAACGCCAGCACTGGCCCGAATTATTATTACAACAACTCCGCTAACAGTATCAACATGAATGTGGTTGATATTGCGATTGACCATCCGGAGGACGAAAGCCCTTGGGCTTCCGGCTACCACGTTGAATTGTTCTTTGGTCCCGTCGCCAGTGCAATGGGGCTGAACAATAACATCCGTCAAGCCTACATCACCTTGCGCACGCCGGTGGGCAATGGCATTGATTGGAAGTTCGGTATTTTCGACACCATTGTTGGCTATGAAAGCACCACCACCGCCAACAATCCGAACTACAGCAAATCCTACGGCTATAACATGGAACCGACGACCCACACAGGCGTTTTGGCCGCTTACAAGGCAACCGACTGGCTCTCAATGCAAGCTGGCATAGTTGACGAATCTTATGCTGGTGGTGGTGCCTACACGGCTGCTTCAACCAGCGGCCTGTATCATCCGAGCTTTATGTGGGGTCCGACCTTGACCGCACCGGACAGCTTTGGTTGGGCCAAAGGTGGAACGTTGTCATTTGCTACAATCATCACTGGCGGTAACACCTCTGAAAATGGAGGTGGTCCCAATACCACCGGCGGCGGTTACAATGGTGCTGGCGGGCAGACCTTCTACGCCGGCATTACTTTGCCAACCCCGATCGCTGCATTGAAGTTCGGCGCTGCATTCGATTATATGGTTGCACATGACGTCAACGCCAATGAATGGGATGCTGCTATCTACAGCACCTATCAATTCAACGACAAGTTAAGCCTCAATCTGCGTGCTGAATATCTTGAGGCAAAACCGCTTAATACTGCTGGTGCATTCCTTCCTGCGCCTAATTTGCCACCGGCTAGTGGCAATGACGCTCAGGAAATCACGGCCACGCTTCAATATGCCCTATGGGCGAATGTGCTGACGCGCTTGGAAGTTCGTTGGGATCATTCCAACAGCACCAGCGCGGGCTACCTCACCCCTGCCGGAAGCCAGCAAGAGAATGCCTTCCTGCTCGCGGCACAAGCCGTCTACACGTTCTAATCTGACTTGAATCACCAAGCCCCTTTCGGTTTCCCGAAAGGGGCTTTTTATTTTCCCTTCACAAATTTTTCCGGCACAATTGCTTCTTAAATGGAATTCATTCGCGACATTTATGCGGCGAAACGCGCGGCCAACCAGCCGGTCGTTTCCTTTGAATTCTTCCCGCCAAAAACAGACGAAGGCGACCGCAATCTTTTGGAAAAAACCATTCCGGCGTTGTCATTGGCCAAGCCGGATTTTTGCTCGGTGACTTACGGCGCAGGCGGCAGCACGCGCGAAAAGACCTTGATGATCGTGGATCGCATCCAGCGCGAACACAAGCTGACCGCGCTCGCGCATCTCACCTGCGTCAACCACACAAGCGGGGAAGTCCGCGCGCTGCTCGAAAAAATCCGCGCGCTCGGCTGCAAAAACATCCTGGCATTGCGCGGCGATCCGCCCGGCGGCGGTGAGTTTCAACCCACGCCCGGCGGCTTTGAATTTTCCTCGCAACTCGTCAAATTCATCCGCGGATCGGGCGATTTTTCCATCGGTGTCGCCGGATTTCCCGAAGGCCACGTCGCCTGCAAAGAAGGAAAATTTGCCGATTGGGAACATCTGAAAGCGAAGGTGGACGCCGGCGCGGATTTTGTGCTGACCCAGTTGTTTTTCGACAACGCCGACTTTTTTGAATTCCGCGATCACGTC
This sequence comes from uncultured Verrucomicrobiae bacterium, assembly GCA_963738175.1. GTDB lineage: Bacteria > Verrucomicrobiota > Verrucomicrobiia > Limisphaerales > UBA11358 > UBA11358. The sequence goes on along the minus strand of CAVTVI010000017.1, from coordinate 39,355 downwards.
GCCAACAAATTGGGCGTGCGCGTGCCGATCGTGCCCGGCGTCATCGCGATTTTGAACCCGGCGCAGGTCATCAAATTCACCCAGCTCTGCGGCGCAAAAATGCCGCCGCAACTGCGCGCCAAACTGGACGCGCTGGGAAATGACGAGGAAGCCGCGATTCAATTCGGCATCGAATATGCCACGCGGCAGTGCGAGGAATTGTTGCGGGCGGGCGTGCCGGGACTGCATTTCTACACATTGAACAAATCACGTTCAACGATCCAGGTCTTGAAAAACCTTGGTCTGGCTTGAACGCGGCGCGGACGGCTCGCCGCGTTTCGCTTAAAACAATCTGCCAGCGATGATGCCGATAACGCTCAACGGCCCGGTGTCTTCCAGACTGTCGGCGGCCTTGTCCAGTTTTTGCAGCGAAAGCTTGGCGTTCTTGTAAAATTCCTGGTCGTTGACCAGCTTGCCAATCGTGCCGTCGCCGTGGTTGATCTTGAACAGAATCTGGTTCAGGTTCGTCATCGAAGCCTCGGTGGAATTGTAAAGCGCGTCGTCCGTGGCGAGCTTGCCGAGCGTGCCCTGGCCGCTGCTGATGCCGCTGACCAGTTGTTTCGCCTCGGTCACGGCGTCCTGTAAATTCGTCACGGTGGTGAGCGCCGAAGTGTAAAGCGTCTGGTCGTAAATGACTTTGCCAACCGTGCCTTGCCCGCTCGCAATCTGGCTCGAAATGCTTTCCATGTTTGAAAGCGTGGCGGAAATGCGCGCGCTGTTCTGCTTGATCAAATCCGTCAGCGGGCCGAGCAAATTGTTGATGGAGTCGCCGGAGAAACTGTTCGCCACGTTCGCGATGCCCGCCGCCGCCTTGTCGAGCTTGGCCATGATGGCGCTCAAATCGGGCTGTTCCGCCGTTTCCAGCATCGCGCCGTCAACGGCTTTTGGGGCGTCGGGCGAACCGAAACTGATGGAGACAAAATTCTGGCCCATCAAGCCCGCGAATTTTACGACCGCCTGGCTGTCCGTTTTGACGATGGCGTCAGGATGAAGTTTCATGGTCACCGCGACCTTGCCGTCGGCGAGTTCGATTTTGGCGACGCGGCCGATTTCGACGCCAGCCATTTTCACGCTGTCGCCCACCTTCAATTCCTGCACGGTGTCGAACTGGGCGTTGACGTGGTAGCCGCGCTGGAAAATATCCGCGCCGCCGACCATTTCGATGATCACGATGGCGGCGATGACTGCGAGGGCGACAAAAATACCGAGCCGGGTTTCGAGCGAATTTTTCATAAATTATTTATTTTGTGGTTCACGTTTCAAGTCTGCGCGCAAAAATTTCTGGACGAGCGGGTCGTTGAATTGCTTCACCTCGTCGGGCGTGCCGACGGTGATGATGCGGCCTTCGTTGATGATGGCGATGCGGTCGGCCACGCCAAACGCCAGTTCGCGGTCGTGCGAAACCACAATGGAGGTGACATGAATTTCGCCTTTGAGTTTCAGAATTTCCTCGCCGATCACCACGGCGGAAAGCGGGTCAAGCTCGCTCGTGGGTTCGTCGTAAAGGATCAATTGCGGTTCGACGACCAGCGCGCGGGCGATGGCGGCGCGTTTTTTCATGCCGCCGGAAAGTTCGCCGGGCATTTTGTCCGTGGCGTCCGCGAGGCCGACGGCCTGCAATTTTTCGGCGACGATGCGGTCAACTTCTGCCGGCGATTTCAGCCGGTGCTCGGTGAGATAAAGCCCGACATTTTCGCCGACCGTCAGAGAGTTGAGCAGCGCGCCGGATTGGAACACGAGCGCCATGCGGTATTTGGTCGCGACTTCAGCCGATTCGACGGATTCGCCATTGATCAAAATTTCCCCGGCATCCGGCGTCTCGAGGCCGATGAGATGTTTGAGCAAAACACTTTTGCCGCTGCCGCTCGGTCCCATGATGACAAAAATTTCGCCTGGCTGGACATCAAGGTCAATGCCCTTGAGCACTTCCTGTCCGCCAAAACTTTTGCGGAGGCCGCGCACTTGGAGGCTGACGCCAGGATCATTGTTGTCCGGATTGCTCATTATTTCAGAAGAAAACGCGTGAGGATGTAGTCAAAAATCACGATCAGGACGATGGAGTTCACCACGGCCTTCGTGACGGAACGGCCGATGCCGCGCGGCCCGCCGATGGTCACCAGACCCTGATGACACGAAACCGCGCCGATGATCACCGCGAAACAAAAACTTTTGAACACGCCGTTCGCCACGTCCTTGAGGTCAACCGTATCCCGCAGGCCGCTAAAAAATGCCTGGAACGGAACGCCAATATGGCTGTTGGTTTGGGCCACGACCGCGCCGCCAAACCAGCCGACGAGGATCGCAAAAACCACCAGCAACGGCAGCGCGACGGCCATGGCGAGCACGCGCGGCAGAACCAGATAATGGATCGGGTTGATGTTCATCGTGCGCAACGCGTCAATTTCCTGATACACGCGCATCGAGCCGATTTCCGCCGCCATCGCCGAGCCGATGCGTCCGGCAATGAGAATGGCCATCATCACGGGCGCAAGTTCCTTCGCGATGGAAATGCCGACAAGGCCGCCGACCGCGCTGGCCAGGCCGCGTTCCACCAGAACCGGGCCGGTCTGCAGCGCGATGACCGCGCCGATGAAAAACGACAGCACGCACACCATCAGCAGGCTGGCGTTGCCGATCTCAAAAAACTGGTCGAAAATTTTCTGCCGTTGCCGCCAGGCGAAGGGCAGCGCGCACAGCGTGCGCCAGAAGAGCAGGACGATTTCACCAATATTTTGAAACATAACTTGGGCGCGTTATAAATTTGCCAGTTGGCCGGATCGAGGGTGCGTTTTGAACACCGGGATGTAAAACAGGCGCAACCTTTTCATATCCGTGTCTGATTGATACTGGAAAAGGCCGAACAGGAGCGAGCATTTTTTAGATGTGGGCGTGCTTTCATGGCGGTATAAATTCCACAAAAACGACTGGCTGCTCGCGCCGGCCTTGGGGTTGTTCTCCGAAGCCCAAAGCGACCACAACGGCGACCAGTTGCGTTCGATGCCACGGTTGTCCGGCACGGCCGGTTCCACCAGCGCGAGGATTTGCAGGCGGTTGTTGCCGTTGAAATCCCGGTGATATGTGAAAAACGGCCACGCATCCACGCGCCGTTTGTCCGCGCCGGTCGCCGTGTTTTTTTCCACCGTGTTTTCATACAAATAAAACAGGATGCGCGTGCGCCGCAGGTCCAGTGGGTCGGAATGGGTGCGTCTGAACGTGTAAACCGGCCAGAGATAGGAATCGCTCTCCAGAATGTCATTGTGCGACTGGCTGAACAGCGGCCAGACGCGGTCGGTGGTCTTGCCCGCGCCGCGCGCGAAGATCACGAACGGCCATGGTCCCTGCCACTCGTGATATTTTTTTTCGCGCTCGTCAATCCAACTGAAAAACGGCCACAGCACGGTGGTGGAATCGCGTTTGGGCGAGCGCGTTTGCAGGTAAAGCGGCCATGCGGCCCAAAATTTTTCCGGGTCGTCCGTGCCGATGCCGGTGGTGTCGTTGAAATAAACCGGCCAGAGCGCGAAAAATTTGTCGTGGCCGCCGACAATGGACGTGTCGCCGAAGCCGTTGGTCCGGGTGGTCACGTCCTTGTGTTCGTGGCCGACCAGCGGCCAGAATTGCCAGCCGGACAGGCCGTCGCCGTGCCGCACATGAAAAAACGGCCAGAGATAATTGTCGGTGACGATGTCTTTCTTTTGCGTCTCGCTGTAAATCGGGAACATGACGAAAAAGATTTTATCGCGGAACAGCCGGTGCTGGAGGTGGCCGTAAATCGGCAGGAGCGCCGTATAGTTTTCGTCCGGCACCGGCGAGCGTTGCTGGAAATAGAGCGGAAAAATCGTGAACCGTTTTTGACGGGATTCCTGCTGGGTGTTCCCGCCGGCAAAACTCCACAGCTCGAAAAGTTGCCAGCGATATTCCTGGCCGTAGGATTCGTAGGTGAGCAACGGATAAAGAAAATCGTCCTCGTGCGATTCAACGGACGGATCGGTGTCGTGGGAATAAAACGGCGGGAACGCCCAGGTTTTTTCCGAATCCTTTTGCTGGTCGTAGAAGAGCGGCCCGACGGCTTCGGTGCGCTGTCCGGAATCCAGCGTCAACGGAAATTGATCGTAAAGCAGCCCGGCATGAAATCCATCTTCGGCAAAGCCAGCGGAAGAAAATCCCAGCACCAAAACCAAAAACCCGACTCTCAAGCAGCAAGCGAATTTTCCGAAAGCGTTCAAAACGTTCGGTGCGAGGTAATTTGATTTCAAAAATCGGTTCAAGTTACGTTATCGTTATTGCAGGACTCTTTAACCGCGTTTTGGCGTCATTAAAAGTTGTTTTTAACATTGATGTTGACTTTTTGGCGTTTTGCATTATTCTTCACGCACTTGAGGTTTTACCTCGGTTCCTCCTGACCCGGTGTCGGCGATGTTCTGCTGGCATCGGGTTTTTCTATCAAAGACCGTCTGCGGCCGAGCAAGTTCAGCAACGCCGGCAAAAATGCCAGCGCCGCGATCATGCAAGTCGCGATGCCCGTGGCCATCACGCAGCCCAGACTGTGAATGCCCCGATGCTTGGCAAGCATGAGGCTGCCGAATCCGGCGATGGCCGTCAATCCCGACACGAGCACGGCTTTGCCCGTGCTGCGCGACAAAATGCCGGGCGTGCGTTCCTCGGCGAAACGGTTCAAAATGTGAATGCCGTTCGTCACGCCGATGCCGATGACCAGCGGCAGCGTCATGATGTTCGCCGGATTGAACGGGATTTTCAGCCAGCCCATCAGTCCGACCAGCCACAGTGTGCCGATGCCGACCGGCAGCAGTGACAAAATCACCGCGCCGAAACTGCGGAAATGGATGAAGACCAAAATGGCGATCGCGCCGAGCGAATACCACGCGGCCGTCTCATAACTGTTTTTCAGCAGGGTTGTGTATTCGTAAAGTTGCACCGGCGTGCCGGTGACGTTCGGATCAATGGTCCGCAAGTCGGCGATAAATTCTTCCTGGTTTTTCCGCTGCCACACGTCGTATTTCGGATAGACCTGCAAAAGAAATTTGCCGCTGACGCCGACAAAACGGTGGCGCAACGCCGGCGGCAAATCCTCGACGCGCAAAGGGGCGCGGTCATCCTGATTTTGCAAGGTCTGAAACGTCTCGCGGATGTCGCTGAACAACGCCCGCTGGAATTCCGCCAGTTTATCCGCGTGTTCCGCGCGCGCCGTTGCGCCGCCGCCCAGCATTTCCTTCCGCAGGTTGTTGATGGCTTCGCGCAGCGCGGTCAGTTGCGCGGTCAGGTTCGTGTTGCTGTCTTTGATTTCGTCGAGCGCCGCGCCCAGATAACCGTAGAGTGAATACAGCGTGCTGCTGAAATTCTCGACATTCACGGGCTGCAAATCGGGCGCGTTGAATTTCAATGGCGCGACTTCTTCTTTGATCTGGCCGATGAGCTTGAGTTTTTCCGTCTGGTCTTCGTTGAGAAAAAGCGCCATGGATTGCACGCCGTTGGATGCGACGGTCGGCAATTTTTCAATCTGCTTCTGAAGCTCGACGGCCTGCGGCAATGAATCGGCGATCACCGCGCCGTAAAGCACCGATTTGTCCGCCGAATCAATCAGCTTCTGCTCGAACACCACCGCCGGCATCCCCGCGCTCTGCATGTTCAGCAAATTGTAATCGAAATAAACTTTGCGCGCTTGCGTCCATGCCAGAGCACACAACGTGACCACGATGACCATCACCAGCACGGGCCGCTCCAGCCAGATGTTTTCAATGCGCGCTCGGCGCTCAACATCATGAATTTTGTGATCCAGCACGTTTTGCCGGCCACGCAACAGCAGCACCGGCAACAGCGTGATCATGGGAATGAAACAGACCAGCAGGCCGCCGCCGCAGATGATGCCCATTTCCTGGATGCCTTTGAAATTCGTCAGCCACATCGCCAGAAACGCGCCCGCCGTCGTCAGCGCGCCGACGAAAATTCCCTGGCCGGTGAACACCATCGCTTTCGTCAGCGCCTCTTCCTTCGTTTTGCCCTTGCGTAATTCCTCTTCGTAACGCGTGACCAGATGCACGCCAAAATCAATCGCCAGTCCAATCAGAATGGGCACGAATGTAATCGTCAAAATGTTCAGATGCCCGACGGTCAAAGTCGCAAACGCGAGCGTGTAGGCCAGCCCGATCACAAGGCAAATCGTCGCCTTCACCGGCCGGCCGGTTTCGCTGTAGCCGTAAATAAAAATCAGCGCGCACAAAACCAGCGCCACGATGCTCGCGAGCGTCGTGTCTTTTTGCGACTGCTCCATTTCGTCGTGCTCCAGCACCGGCTCGCCCGTGAGGCCGACATTCAGGCCGGGAACTTCACCTTGCGTTTCCTGGATCAATTGCCGGATGCGTTCCACCGCCTTGCCGTTCAAGTCGTGAATGGGCGCGTGCGCCGTCACGAGGAAAATTTTCCCGTTGGCGAATGTGATGTAAGTCTTGCGCACCGCCTCGTCGCCCGCGTCAAACAATGCCGTGACGCCCGGCGAGGGCGGCGTGCCCGGATGGTTCAGGCTGGCGTCCGCCTGCGTCACGATGCGCGTCAACGCGGGCAAAGACCCGATCAATGACTCGGTCTGGGCGTTGGTTTCGCGCGGTGCGGTGCGGAAGGCGGTGTTGATCTGCTCAAAAAACGAAATGAGATTTGTCGTCTGCGTGAACTGGCGGATGAACGGCGCGTCATCCTGCAAAGTGTTTTTCAAATTGCCCAAGTCGTTTTCCGGCACGAACAACAGGGCTTTCGCGCCCATCATCGGCAGGTCGCCCTTGTAAAAAACGTCGGTGAACAAATTCGTCTCTGCTTCCAGCTTCGCGCCAATCCGCTCGGCGAACTGGCGGTTTTTTTCGATGTTCTCGCTTTCGATGACGACGACGAGATCGCTCTGCTGGGGAAATTCCTTTTTGAGCCGGAGATAATTCTGGTGGTATTTTTTGTTCGAGCCGACCAGGTTGTCGCGGCTCGTGTCGAACTGGAGGAAAAAGACGGTGTAAAGGACGCACGCGACAAACAGCAGGATTTGCGGGTAAAAAAACCAGCCCGGATGGCGGCAAACCGCCGCCGCCAGTTTCGCCAGCACCCGCGCCAGAAAAGAGTCAGTGCTTAATGCCTTCATGCTGCTGCGCCCCGTCGTATGCAACGATTGGACGATTCACGTTTCAACGATTCTGCGCCTCGACCGAAACCGCCGTGCCGTAGCATAGCACCTCGGTGATGCCCTGCGCGATTTCCGTCGCGTCGTAGCGCACGCCGATGACCGCGTTCGCGCCGAGCTGCCCCGCGTGCGTGAGCATTTTGTTGAACGCCTCCTCGCGCGCCTGCTCGCACAAATCGGCGTAGAGCGAAATGTTCCCGCCGAAAATCGCCTGGATGCTCGCGCCGAAGTTCCCGACGATGGAACGCGACCGAACCACGATGCCGCGCACGACCCCGAACGATTTGACCACGCGATAGCCGGACAGTTCAAATGTCGTCGTCGTCAACGGATGTGTCATATTCATGCCGGAGATTGAACACGAGCCATCGCGGCGGCAAAAGCGAAAACTTCCCGCGACTTCAGGGCGAAAGCCACCCAAATTCCGGCAAATTTCTCACCACTGCGAAAACAATTGCGATGACGAGAAACGCCCACAGAAAGTTCGGAGGCAGGTTAAAAATTGCCGGTTGATTTTTTAATTTTAGAAAAACAAGACGCGCACTCCAAACCGCCAGCGCCGCGAGTGACGCCACGAACAGCGCGTTGTCCTTCAACGCCAGCCGCAAGTTTCCGTGCAGCAGCGCATACAGCGCCCGCGTCATGCCGCAGCCGGGGCAGTTCAGCCCCGTCAGCGCATGGAACAGGCACACCGGATAAAATCCGTGCGTGCTGGGATTGAAGAAAAAAATCATCGCCCCGGCACCGAGAATCGCCGCGCCTAAAACGACGACTGCAAAAATTGCCAACGACGCAGGGGCGGCATTTTTTATCTTTGGAGGGACGGCTTGAGTTTTGGCATATATCGTCATTGAAACTGTCCGGTGTTGAAATTGATGTGCGTATGGCCGGAGGTCAGCAGAATCAGGAAGATCAGAAAACTGGCGATGGACAAAATGAGTCCGGCAACGGCGAGGTTGCGACCGGTGCGCGATTCCGGTCGCTCGCCGATCTGCACCAGCGCGACGATCGAAAAAATCAGGCCGAGGACGTTGAAGGGAAATCCGCCGCAGCAGCAGACGAACGTCACCGACAAAATCCCGAAAATCAAACCGGCGGTTGCAAATGAACTTGTTTTCGCCATCCGTCCCGCCGTTGAAGCCCCGGGTTCGGGCGGTGCAATCGGCGGCGGCATGCCGCCTGCGGCGAAACAGTTCGCAAATTCCGGCAGCAGCCCGACAAAATTCCAGTCCTTCGCGCCGTCCACAAAAATCGGCGTCCGGTGCTCGATGCGGCCTTCAGCGACCCATTGCCGGATTTGTTCCGCCGTCGCCGGGCCGTATTCGTGCCCGTCCTCGCCGATGATTTTGTAAATCGCATTCATTCGTCTTCGCTTTCGCCGTCCACGCGACCGGTGTCGGAACACAAACCGTGCTTTGCGCCCGCCACAAATTCTAGCAAAACTTTCGCCGCCGGGCTGCTGAAATTTTTCTGTGCCCCGGCGATGGCCGCGCTAAAAATTTCACCGCTGCGGAACAACGCGTGATAAAGTTTGCGCAATTCCAGCCGTTGCTCCGCCGTGAAACCCGCGCGCCGCAGGCCGACGGCATTCAACCCGCACATTCCATTGTGGCCGCGTGCGATGGTGAACGGTGGCAAATCTTTGCTGATCGCCGAGCCGCCCTGCATGATGGCCAGCGTGCCGACGCGCGTGAACTGGTGCACGAGGCAGTTGCCGGAAATGAACGCGCGATCCTGCACCGTCGCATGACCGCCCAGCATCGCGCCGTTCGCGATGATGACGTGGTCGCCCAAATGAGAATTGTGGCCGACGTGACAATTCGCCATCAGGAAATTATTCGAGCCGATGACGGTCTCGCCATCCGTCTTCGTCGCGCGATGCACCGTGACGTGTTCGCGGAAAACATTGTGGCCGCCGATGCGCACGCGCGTCGGTTCGTCCTTGTATTTCAAATCCTGCGGCGCATCGCCGATGACGCAGCCCGCGTGAAATTTATTATGCGAACCGATTTTTGTTTCGCCCGTCAGATAAACGTGCGGCCCGACGACGCAATTTGCTCCAAGCTCAACGCCCGCGTCAATCACGGCATACGGCCCGACGCTGACGGTCGCGTCCAGCTTCGCCTGCGGATGAATGATGGCAGTCGGATGAATCATTTCGTTACATCGTTACATCGCTGAATCGTTAAATCGAGTTTTCTTCGCGCGCCGATGTAACGATTTATGTTCACGCATGAAAATACCCCAGCTCGCGCAACGACGAAAAATCCTTCGCCCGCTCCGCCGTTGCGCGACCGATGATGACGTGATCCACAACTTCAATCTTTAGCAGTTGTCCGGCGCGGATTAAATCTCGTGTCACTTTGATGTCCGCGTCGCTCGGTGTCGGGTCGCCACTCGGATGATTGTGGACGAGCACAATTCCCGCCGCGTTCGCCGCAATCGCCGCGCGAAAAACCTCGCGCGGGTGCACTAAAATCGTGTCAAGCAAGCCATGCGAAATTTCCTCCGCGCGAATCAACTTCTTCCGCACATTCAGAAGCAGCACTTGAAACGATTCCACGTTCAGCAATCGGTTCGTCTCGCGCATGAAGTTCACGACCGTCGCCGGATTGTCCAGCACCGGCGATTCCTCGCGCCGCTCCTGCTCCATCCGCCGCGCCAGCGCGAACGCCGCCACCAGCGTCGCCGCCTTGTCCGGGCCAACGCCGGAAATCTGCTTCAGCTCATCCACCGTCGCCAGCGCCAGCGCGTTCAGTGAGCCGAACTTCTGCAAAATATTTTGCGCCACCTGCACCACGTTCGCGCCTTGCAGGCCCGTGCGCAGCAGGATGGCGATCAACTCCGCGTGCGTCAGCGCATCCGGCCCGCGCGCCACGAGCCGTTCGCGCGGCCGCTCGCTCACCGGCTGGTCTTTGAGCCGCAAACTTTCTGCCATGCACGAAAAGTAAATGCTTTTGCTCACGCTGAAAACTTGAAACTTCCAGCTTGAAACCCGAAACTCGGAAATCTTGGCATCGGAAAAAAACAATCTCACAACATCGCAACAACGCGCCGTCGCGGCGCGCGGCAACGTCCTCGTCATGGCCGGCGCCGGCACCGGCAAAACCCACACGCTTGTCGCGCGCTGTTTGAGCTTGATTTGCGAAGAAAAAGTTTCGCTTGATGAAATTCTGATCGTCACCTTCACCGAAGCCGCCGCGACGGAAATGAAACAGCGCCTCCGCGCCGCGCTCGAAAAAAAGTCGCGGGACGATTCGGGCTCGCATTTGGCCGAACAGATTGCATTGTTCGACGCCGCGCACATCGGCACGCTGCACAGTTTTTGCCTGCGCCTCGTGCGCGAACATTTCCACGAACTTGGCCTTGACCCGCAGCTTGCAATTTTGGATGAAGGCCAGACGCGATTGCTCGCCGATGAAATTCTCGAAGGACAATTCAATTCGCATTACGAAAACGCGGACGGGTTTTCACTGGCCGTCCAGGATTTGATCAAAATTTACGGCAATGGCCGTGACGAAAAAATCCGCGCCTTGGTTTTGCGGCTGCACCATTATTCGCAAACGCGCCCGGATGCGGAAAAATGGCTTGCGGGGCAAATCGAAATTTTTTCCGCCGCCAAACCAATCCAATGGCGCGAATGGTTTTCCACCGCCGTTTCAAACTGGCGCGACGACTGGCTGCCCGCGCTCGAAAATTTGCGTGTTGAAAATCCCAAAGCCGCCGGATGTCTAGAAATTCTCCGCAAATCCGATCCGTCCGAAGCCTTGCAGGAAATTTCCGCCGCCGATGAAAGCTGGCTGCGCGGAACGAAAAAATTCCGCGAGCCGCTCGGAGATTTTTTTGATGACGCCAAATTTATGAATTCGCTCGCGGCCACAAAAGAAAACGACCCGCTTGCGGAAGACTGGAATTGGATTCGCGGCCGCATGAAAACGCTGTTGCAATTGACGCGGGAATTTTCCGAAAATTTTTCCGCGCGCAAACGCGACGACGGCGTTCTGGATTTTCACGACTTCGAACAATTTGCGCTGAAACTGCTTTGGGATTTTGAAACGGGAAAACCGACCGGAATCGCCGGACGCTGGCGCGAAAAGTTGTGTTTCGTTTTCGTGGACGAGTATCAGGACATCAACGCGGCGCAGGACAAAATCATTTCCGCGCTTTCACGCGAAGGTTCAGACGCAAACCGTTTCCTCGTCGGCGACGTGAAGCAGAGCATTTACCGTTTCCGCCTCGCCGACCCGAAAATTTTCCGCGATTACGCAACCAATTGGCGTGGAAAAAACGGCCAGACGATTCCGCTCACGGAAAATTTCCGCAGTCGTGAATCGCTTTTGAATTTCGTGAATTCCGTTTTCGCGCCGCTCATGCGCGAAGAAATCGGCGGCGTGAATTATGATGAAGAAGCAAAATTAAAATTCGGCTCGCCGGAAACGCGCGCAGATTTCAACGTCACAAAAGATTCGTCGCCACGAACGGAATTGCTTTTGCGACTCAAAACAGGACGCAACGATGAGGCCGATTTGGAAATTGAATCCGCCGCGAACGAATTGGCGGATTTGGAAGAATCTGAAAAGGAAGCGCGGCTGCTCGCGTTGCGATTGATGGAATTGAAAAATTCAGATCATAAAATTTGGGACGACGAAATAAAGGAATCTCGCGCCGTCGAATGGCGCGACATGGCGATTCTTTTGCGCGCGCCGTCGGGCAAGGCGGAGATTTTTGCGAAACAATTCGACCGCGCCGGAATTCCGCTCGTCGTCGAGCGCGGCGGGTTTTACGACAGCAGCGAGATTCTCGATCTTTTGAGTTTGTTGCAATTGCTCGACAATCCGTTGCAGGATGTTCCGTGCATCGCTGTTTTGCGCTCACCGCTCGGTCGGTTTGTCGCTCGACGAACTGGCGGAAATTCGCCTGGCTGCGAGCGGGCATTTTTGGTTCGCATTGAATCAAGCCCAAAGCCAAAAGTTCACAGTCCAAAATGAAACGCGCGGGAAAATCGGGATTTTTTTTAGAGCGGTTTCATCGTTGGCGGAAACTGGCGCAGCAATCCTCGCTCTCGCAATGCCTCGAAACGATTTTGGCGGAAACGCATTATGACGACTGGCTCAAATCACGTCCGCGCGGCGCGCAGCGGTACGCGAACGTCGGACGGTTTTTGAACCTCGCGGAGAAATTTGATCAGTTTCAGCGGCAGGGTTTGTTCCGCTTTTTGAAATTCATCGAGGCGCAGCGCGAAATTGAAACCGAACCGGAGATCGCGCCGGTCGCCGAAGAAAACGCCGTGCGTCTGATGAGCATTCATCAAAGCAAGGGGTTGGAATTTCCCGTCGTAGTGGTCGCCGATCTGGCGAAATCATTCAACATGCAAGACCTGCGCGGCGAGATCATTTTTGACGAGGAATTCGGCCTTTGCCCGAAAGTGAAACCGCCAACGAGCGGACGGCGTTATCCAAGTTTGCCGCACTGGCTCGCGCAGCGGCATCAACGTCGCGAACAGGCGGGCGAAGAACTGCGGCTGCTTTACGTCGCGATGACGCGCGCGCGCGACAATCTGATTTTGACCGGCAGCGTCACGGAGAACAAATGGGAAAATCTTTGGAATAAATCCGCCGCAATCACGCTGCAAAAAATCCTGGCGGCGAAAAGTTACGCCGACTGGCTTGGGCTTTGGTTCGCTCAACAAAACGGTGCAAGTTCGGCAACGCAAGGCGAATTGCCAAATCTGCGCTGGCGGATTGCGGATGATTCACAACTGGCCGATGAAGCAACAGTGGAAAAATCCAAAGCGAAAGTCGAACTACCGGAACTTTATGATGAAACGAAACGAAAACTTCGTGAAATTTTGACGTGGAATTATGGATTTGAAGAGGCGACGAAACTCAAGGCCAAGCAGCCTGTAACGGCTTTGAGCCGCACGGCCGCGGATCAATTGGACGAAGAATCAGCGCCCATTTTTGCCGAGCGAAATTTTTTGCTTCATCCGCAGCGCAGTGCGCGCGGCAAAATTTCAGCGGCGGCCACCGGCACGGCGCACCACAAGTTTCTCCAGCATTTTTCCCTTGAAAGCGCAGCCAGCCTGGAATCACTCGCAGCCGAGGCAAAACGATTGGAGCAAGAAAAAGTTTTATCAGCGGATGAACGCGCGGCGTTGAACTTGGAAAATGTCGCGGCATTTTGGAATTCAGCACCGGGGCAAAAAATTCGAAGGCAGCCCATGGAATTTGTGAAACGCGAACTGGCGCTCACCGTAAAATTCAGCATTACGGAATTGGACTATATTCTTGGTAAAACATCGGGGGCGAATCTTGAAAACGAATTTATCGTCGTGCAAGGCAGGGTGGATTTGGCCGTGTTGTTGCCGAAAGAAATCTGGTTGATGGATTTCAAGACCGACAACCTTGGCGAAGGCGATTTTTCAAAAAAAGAGGAAGATTACAGGAAGCAATTGAAACTTTACGCCAGCGCGCTGTCAAAAATTTATGCGCGCCCGGTCACCAATTGCTGGCTGCATTTTTTGTCGGCGCGGAAGACGGAAAACGTGAAAATTTGATCCGCCGATCAGAGTGGAAGCTCTTCGCCCGCATTTTCGGCGTTGGCGGATTCTGCGACGGGCGCTGGCTTTGCGGCGGTGGCTTCGCGCAGGCGCACGATGGCGGGGCGCAGCAGTTTTCCCTGGAACGTGTAGCCGGTGCCGACCGTTTCGGCAACGACCGCATTGGCCATCGGCTTGGGTTCGCCGCCCGCGACCTGATGGCGTTCGGCGTCGAACGGTTCATCCGCCTCGGCGACGAATGGCGTGAGGCCGAGCCGGCGCACGGTGCCGCGGCAGGCGTTCTGAAAATTCGCGATGGGTTCGATGAATTTCGGGTCGCCGGTGCGGAGCGCGCCAGTGTGCAGCGCAAAAACATGATCGAGGACGCGCACGAGCACCTGCAGCCACTCCCCTTCGGCGCGGTGGAACTTCTCGGCTTCCAGCCGCAGCGCGGCCTTCTCGCTGTCGTTCATTTTCTGCATGAACTCGGAAAACTGCCGGGCTTCCGCGGCCATTTTGTCGGAGATTTCCCTGGCGGCGGCGGCGGTTTTTCCCGCTTCGGCCTGAACCGCATCATGGATGACCGTCCAATGGTTCGTGACGGAACCGATTTGCTCGGAAATTTTTTCGAGGTTCTGGATTTTCTCCGCAACCGTTCCGAGGCCGTTGATTTCAATGGCTTTTCCCATCGCGCGATAATCGAGATAAAACGGGATCACGCCGAATACGGCTCCGAGGGCGACACAGGCGGCGGCGATTTCCCAGTGATGGATGGACTGGGGCGCGCGCAGGATGAAACAATACGCGAAGCCGAGCATCGCCGCGTAAACCACGAGAAAAGGCCACTTGGGAACCTTCCAATTTGTCACGTCATTCTCTTCATTCATCACACCAAGCTTTGCGGAAACATGAAGCAAATGCAATTCGCTTTCTCCTCGACTAAAACCGTCCGCGCCAAAATCATGCGCGCGTGCCAACGTGCGTGATTTTCAATCCGGCGGCGCGCGGCGAAAAAGCGCGGCGCTTTCGCCGGCAGCTTGACGCCATCGGCGCGCACTGCGCGCTCAAGGCCACGACCGCGCCCGGCGTCGCGCGACGGCTTGCGGCGGAAGCCGTGACGGACGGATTCGATTTGATCGTGGCGGCGGGCGGCGACGGCACGGTCAACGAAGTGCTCAACGGCATTGGCGACGCGCCGGACGGTTTCGCGCGCGCGCGGCTCGGCGTGCTGCCGCTCGGCACGGTGAACGTCTTTGCGCGCGAACTGAAAATTCCGCTGCGCGTCGAACGCGCGTGGGAAGTTTTACAGCGCGGACATGAAATAAAAATTGATTTGCCGCGCGTGGAATTTTCCGCAGACGGCGTTTTGCAAAAAAGATATTTTTGCCAGCTTGCGGGCGCGGGATTGGACGCGCGTGCGATTGAACTGGTGGACTGGCGGCAAAAAAAACAGGTCGGGAAACTCGCCTACGTCATCGCCGGGTTGAAGGCCTTGCGCGAAAAAAAACCGGAGCTCACCGTGCGCGCGAACGGGCAAAGCGCGTCGGGCGAGCTGGTGCTGGTCGGCAACGGACGGTTTTACGGCGGGTCGTTCGCGCTTTTGCCGCAGGCGGATTTGCGCGACGGGATGCTGGACGTGTGCGTGTTTCCGCGCGTCAACTGGCCGGCATTGTTGCGCACCGCGCCGGGTTTGTTGCTGCGCGGAAAACTGCCCGCGAGCGTCGCGCAACATTTCAGCGCGGAAACATTTGAACTGGCGAGCGAATCGGCGGCGGCGTTTGAACTGGACGGCGAATGGGTGGGAAAACTGCCCGCGACGTTTTCCATCGAGCGCGAAAAACTGCGCGTCGTCGTGCCGCGCTGAAATCGGAACTTTCGATTTATCAAAAGCTGTCTCGCAGACAACCGCCGCAAAATTCGTGAAAGGCTTAATTTAGCTTTTTAATTGGGCCAGATTCGCGTAATTAGCAGATTGAAATCCTAAAGCATGAGCCGCCGCAGAAAAATTTTAATTGTCGCTGGCATTGTCATCGGCGTGGCGATTCTCATTCCGGTCGTCCGCCATTATCAATTGCGATTTGCCGTTGAGAATTATGTGGCCGAACTCAAAGCCAAGGGCGAGCCGATGGAATTGGCGCAAGTGATTCCACCGCCCGTGCCGCCGGAGCAAAACGGAGTTCCACTCATAATAAATTCACTTACAAATCTTGCACGCGAGAGCATTGCCGAGACCAATCCGCCGCCAGCGATGCGCGCGGTTGCGCCTGGCAGAGCGATGATTGGCTGGCAGCAACCGGACATTCGCACTTCTGAGGGAATAAATCAGTGGGAAGATTTAGGCCGGGAACTGGCCGCCGCAAAAAGCGAACTCGACAGTTTTCAGAGCCTGACCAATCATCCGATTCTGGATTTTAATTTGGATTACCAAAAAGGTTATGATTTGCCCATTCCGCATCTTGCTTCGCTCAAACGGTCGGCTCAATGGTTGAATGCAGCGGCGCTTTACGATTTGCATCAAGGGAATCCGAAAGAATCCTGTGCGAATGTTTGCGCGATGCTTGCTCTTGTCGGAGGAGAAGCTGATGAACGGATACTTATCTCGCAACTCGTTCGCATCGCCATCGCAGCCATCGGCGCGAGCGCAACTTGGGAAATTCTGCAAAGCCCGGATGCCACGGACGACGACTTGGCGCAATTACAACAAGACTGGCAATCATTAGAATTTACCACTCCGCTTGAGCAAGCCATGAAGTTTGAACAAGCCGAACAAACGCAAGAACTCGAACAAATCCGAAAGTCTTCAAAAAGATTTAACGAGATTTGGGGATATTATTATACATCCGATAAATCCGTCAATCGCGGTGGGGACATGATGCCGTTGAAAACGCGCTCCTTGTTTCTTCGAAAATTGGACGAACTTCGTTGGCGATGGTTTTGGTCATATCAGGACGAAAGGCAAGGCTTACAATCATTTCAAGTTGTTCTTGCCGCAACGCAGATGGCTGAAACTAACCAATCTTTCCAATCTGTGAAATCGTTCGCTCTCGCCGGGCTGAAACTGGATCAAAATGCTTCGTATGATTTGCGTAATTATTCCGCCCAATCTGCGAATGCCTTGTATTCCACGCTTCGCAGAGCTATAAAAATCGAAACCGCACGAAATGTGTTGGTCACTGCAATTGCACTCAAACGCTACGAGATGCGGCATCATCAGCTTCCAGCCACGCTCGAAGATTTGACGCCTGATTTGCTGCAAACTGTTCCGATTGATTGCATGGACGGCGAGCCGTTGCGTTATCGGCCAAACGCGGACGGAACATTCCTGCTTTATTCCGTCGGCGAAAACGGCATGGATGATGGCGGAAATCCTTCACTAGAAAAAAATGTCGAAGGTTCAAATTATTATTGGCAAAATCCTCACGCTCTCGATTGGGTCTGGCCGCAACCTGCGACAGAAGCAGAAATTCAGGCTTACTACAAAAAACTTTCTTCCAAATCAAACTGACACACGATGCTTAAAAATTTATTTCAACCGCTCATCGCGTGGTATCTCGCCGCGCTCAAGACCGGCGGCTTGCCGCTCGTCGCGCTGTTGATGGCGCTGGAAGGCTCGTTCCTGCCGCTGCCCAGCGAATTCATCATCCCGCCCGCCGCGCATCTGGCGTGGACGGACGGCCTGAACATTTTCCAATTTCATTTCACCGGCCTGCCGGCGGAAATCGGCGTCGTCATCGCCGCCGCGTTCGGTTCGTGGCTCGGCGCGTCGGCGATGTATTGGCTGGTGCGCGCCGCCGGGCGTCCGCTCGTGCTGCGCTACGGAAAATTTATTTTCTTTCCGCCGGCAAAATTGGAAAAGGCCGAGCAGTGGATGTCGCACTACGGCGCGATGGGCGTGTTCGTCGCGCGGATGCTGCCCGGCGCGCGGCAACTTGTCGGCATTCCCACGGGCATCGCGAAATTCGACTACGCAAAATTTTCCATTTTCACGATTCTCGGCGCGTTGATTTGGTGTTCGGTGCTTTGCTGCGTCGGCGTGAAAGCCGGGCAGGACGAAAAATTGATGCGCGGCGAGCTGCGCGACGTGGCCATTTGGGTCGGCGGCGCGGCGATTGTGTTTTGCGGGCTTTATTATTTTTTCGTGCACCGGCAATTGCAGAAAAAATAAACCGCAGAGGCGCAGAGACGCCGAGAAAATATTTTATTCAATCCGCAGATGCCGCAGATTTTCGCAGAAAGCATTTTTTGAAATCTGTGTAATCCGCGTAATCTGCGGATAAAAAATCTCTGCGCGTCTCCGCGCCTCGGCGGTCAAAATAATTCTTCGTCGCCGAAAATTGACTTCCGTTGTAAATTGTTTCCGTGCCAGTCAGTGATTCCATCCGCAAAAAAATCAGCGCGTTGCCGCACAAGCCGGGCGTGTATCTGCATCGCGACCGGTTCGGCACGGTCATTTACGTCGGCAAGGCGCTCAATTTGCGCAAGCGCGTCAGCCAGTATTTTCAATCCAGCCGGCGCATGGGCTGGGACTTGAAATTCAACGCGCTCGTCGAGGCGATCCACGATTTCGATTTTCACGTCGTCCGCAGCGAACCCGAGGCGCTCCTGCTCGAAAGCAAACTCATCAAGGAATTCAAGCCGCGTTACAACATCAGCTTCCGCGACGACAAAAGATTTTTGATGCTGAAAGTGAATCTGAACGATCCGATTCCGAATTTTTCTTTCGCGCGTTTCAAAAAAGACGACGGCGCGCGCTACTTCGGGCCGTTCGTCAACGCGACGGCGGCGCGGAACGTCGTCACGCTCGCGCAACGGCAGTTTAATCTGCGCGGTTGCCGCGTGTTCACGCCGGGCGAAGCGGATTACAAACATTGCCTTTACGCGCATCTGAAATACTGCACCGCACCGTGCGTCGGAAATGTTTCGCGCGAGCAATATCTCGAACAGGTCAAGGCCGCGTGCAATTTTCTCGAAGGGCAGTGCCGCGAAATGCAGGAACAGCTCGAAGGCGAAATGAAAAAGGCGGCGAAGAATCAGGATTTTGAAAAAGCCGCAAGCCTGCGCGACCTGGTTCGCGATTTGAAAACGACTTGGAAGAAGACGGAAAAATTTACACGCATTCCATATTCGTTGCCGGGAAATATCCAGCCGCAAAATGATTTGGTCGAACTGGCGAGTGTTCTCGATTTGCCCGCGCCGCCGTTGCGAATCGAAGGCTTCGACATTTCAAACATCAGCGGCACGTTCGCCGTCGCGTCGCTCGTAAGTTTCAAAAACGGACGACCCGACCGCGCAAATTATCGCCGCTTCAAAATCAAAACGGTCGAAGGTCAGGATGATTTTGCAAGCATGGCGGAAGTCGTGCGGCGCAGATATTCACGGCTGCTGAACGAAAGCGTCGCGCCGACCCAAAAAACAAAAAACGACGATGACGGCCATGCTGTCCCGAAGGAATTGCAGAAAGCTCGTTAATGAAACGAGCCGGAAAGTGCGACAGAGAATCCCAGTTAAAAATTCCCAACTTCAACTTACGAAATCCAATTTGCCGGATTTGATTTTGATTGATGGCGGCAAAGGACAATTGAGCATGGCGCGTTGCACGGAATTGAAAAAACTCGGCCTCGAAAAAATTCCCGTCATCGGGCTGGCGAAGGAATTTGAGGAAATTTATCTGCCGGGCAAAAGCGAACCATTGCGGCTCGGCCTCGATCATCCGGCGGTGAAATTGTTGCAGCGCATCCGCGACGAATCGCATCGCGTGGCGAATTCCTACAACGCGCAGTTGCGTCTCAAGCGGATTTCCGAGAGCGTGCTGGACGAATTTCCCGGCATCGGCGAGCGGCGCAAATCGGCGCTGCTGAAAAAATTCGGCTCGGTGCAGCGGTTGCGAACGGCGACGCTGGAGCAACTTGCCGCCGTGCCGGGCTTTGGCGGAAAGGCGGCGGAGGAGTTGAAGAAATTTCTGGAAGCGCGCGGCTGAATTTCACACCTTCAAAAAGAAATTACGCTGCTTTTCGTTGACGGGCATGGCGAGTTTTCCCATCACGGCCAGCATATCTTCCCACACTTTGCGCTTCTCGCTCATCGCCTGGTTGCGCAGCAGATACGCCGGGTGATACGTCGGCATGAGCGGCGTGCCGCGATACGTCTGCCAGTTGCCGCGCAGCTTCGTGATGCCCAAAGTTTTTCCGAGCAGCCCGTCCACCGCCGTCGCGCCGAGCGCGACGATGACCTTGGGCCGGATCAAATCAATCTGTTCGTGCAGATATGGAATGCAAGTGGCCATTTCGTCGGGTGTGGGCTTGCGGTTGCCAGCGGACTGGCCGGGCGTGTCGGGCCGGCATTTCAAGATGTTGGCGATGTAGACGTCCGCGCGCGAAAGGCCGGTGGCCTGGATGATTTTCGTGAGCAACTGTCCGGCGCGACCGACGAACGGCTCGCCCTGTTCGTCTTCGTCCGCGCCCGGCGCTTCACCGACGAACATCAATTGCGCGTCAATGCTCCCGACACCGAATACGACATTTTTGCGCGATGACGCGAGGTGCGGGCATTTCACGCACGCCAGCGCGCGTTTCTGCAATTCAGCAAACGCGGCGGCCTTTCCAATTTGCGATTTTGGATTTGCGATTTGCGATTGTGGTTCGTCGGGTGAAAGTCCGGTTGGTTTTGGCATGGGAGTTGAAATCTGCGTGGAAATTTTATGCTGCGGCTGCGTGAGCGCGCGGAACGTTTCTGGCGCGACGGCGACATTTCTCACGCCGCGCGATTTCAGGTCTTCCAAGTGTTGGATCGTCGCGTCGAGCAACTGGCCGTAGGCGTCGGACATGGTGCCATCGTAACTTGCGCCCGTGCGGCTGCACGAGAAAATTCTGTGCCAGGGCCGGGATTCAAACCTGTTCGGCCTAACTTCGCCCTGCGCTTGGTTTCACGCTCACGCACCGCAACCAAGGGATTTTCCCAATGGCGGCAAGGAATCCCCTAGTCGCGTTCTGAACCGGCGGGGCGGAATGTGGTTCATGCGCATAACCGGTAAAAAAACAGTTGGCCGCCGAACGTCCGCGCGCGCCAAAGAAGAATGGCTTTACGATGTCTCGTGGAGTTGGGGCGATTCATCAAGCCTTCACGGCCAGGCGCGGTCGCGAGAGAAGTTGCAGTCACTGACACTCTCAATGACTCACAACCCGACGCGCATCAGTTTGATCAGATCGGCAAAGTTGGCTCAAAAAAAGCGGAGCAAAGCCAACGAATTCAGGAGCCGGTTCTGGTTGGAATTGTTCCATGATTTGCAGCGGAAAATATTGATTCACGAGATTCAAGCCGTTTAACCCGGCAATGAAACCGGCTCTGTCATGCGACGCGTGATAATTTTTGGAATCCGATTTTGCAGCCTTCAATTTCCGCAAGCAGCGTGCGGAAACTGTGCGCGAGTCAAAACTCCGCAACTGCCCTGGAAAAATTGGTGCGCATAGCAGGATTTGAACCTGCACACCTTGCGGCACTACCACCTCAAAGTAGCGTGTCTGCCAATTCCACCATATGCGCCCCGTCCCAACAATAAACCAAGCGGCGGCGCGGCGCGCAAGTTGAATCGAACTCCGCGCGAAATAAATCGCGGATGGAGAGGCGCGGAATCTTGCGCCGTTCCGTTTTTGATTTCAGTTGAAAAACCGTTGCCAGCCGTGCAGGGGCAATGGTTCGGGCTGGCTGAATTTTTTGCTGTGCAGGTAGCCGAGGTCAATTTGCATGAGCACGCCGACACTGCTTGCGCCACGCCCGTTCGCGCGGACGGCGTCAATGCCGTAGGCGTAGTTGAGCATGAGTTTCAACCGGTTGTCCGGCGTGTGATATAAAATGCCGCCGCCCACGCCGGTGAGACTGTTGCCCGGCTGCCCCTCACCCGGCAGATAATCCACGACCGCCGTGGACGCGTTCAAATCCAGGTCAAACAGCTTTCCCGGGTCGAGCGGCACGAGGTAGTTGGCGTTGAGCAGCACGAATTGCCGCGCGCTGAACTCCTGAAAATAATAGCCGGGCAGCGACAGGGGAAATTCCGACACGAGCGGCAGAAACCCGCCGAGGCGATACGCGCTGAAACGGTCGGCATCCACGCTCGTCCCGGCGGTCAGGCGGATGTAAAAACTCTGCTGGCTTTTGGGCAGCGTGTAAGCCAGCGCCGCTTCCGACCAAAACAAGTGCGATTGCGATTCGAGTTCGTCGGCATCGTTGATGCCATACGCGCCCGGAGCGGTGCGCAGATGGCCTTCATACCAGATGGACAATTCCATCGCCAGCGGCGGAAACAATGTCGGCTCCACGCCGCCCCAGCGCAGGCCGGTGCGGACGCTGAAATCGGCGTGGTTGTTCGGCAGTTGAAAATTGGCGGCGGTGTCGTTGTCGCGGTTGTAATCGGCATAATGCGCCGTGCCGCGCAAAACGTAGTTCAACGGAATCTGGTCGGCGGGATTGAACAGATGATAAACGCTGCCGGAAATTTCCGCGCCGTTGCCCTCGAACGATTCGCTCGTATAATATGTGCCGTCGCGGATTTCATTGTAGCTGTCCGCGAACCCGCCGCCAGCCAGGCCGATTCCCAAATCCGTGTTCGGTCCCAGGCCGTTGATGAAGCCGAGTTCGGAATCCGCATAGGCTGGCGCGATGGCCAGCCGCAGTGTGAGGTTCGTTCGGAAAAAATCCGGCTGGTTGTGATAAAAAAAGGCGTAGGCCGCCAGCGGCGCGTGGCCTTCAAAAGCCTGGTTGTAGCCGAACTGGATCAGGTCGCGCTTGACCGGATCAATTTGCGCGAAAGCGAGCTGCGGAACAAACAAGCACAACCACAAGAGTCGTTTTTCAATTGTTCGCACGCCGTTTCGTAACGCAAAGCCGCGCGCCCGGCAAGCAGCGAATGCACACTCCGGCTGGACACGCGGAAAAATTTCCGGCTTACTGTTGCGGATTTAATTTCGCCGATGCCATCGCTCAACGCAGAAAAACTCGCCCAAGCCAAGTCGCTCGGATTTTCCGACCGGCAGATCGCCCACCTCGTCGGTAAAACCGAGGATGAAATCCGCGCGTGGCGCAAAAAAATAAATCTCGTGCCGAGCTATCGGCTCGTGGACACCTGCGCCGCTGAGTTTGAGGCTTATACGCCGTATTATTATTCCACTTACGACCGCGGCGACGACGAAGTCAAAGGCAACACGGCGAAAAAAGTGATGATTCTCGGCGGCGGCCCGAACCGCATCGGCCAGGGCATTGAATTTGATTACTGCTGCGTCCACGCGGCGTTCGCGCTCAAGGAAGACGGGTTTGAAACCATCATGGTCAACTCGAATCCCGAAACCGTTTCGACGGATTACGACACGAGCGACAAATTATTTTTCGAGCCGCTCACGCTCGAAGACGTGCTGCACATTTACGAACGCGAAAAATGCTGGGGCGCAATCGCGCAATTCGGCGGCCAGACGCCGCTCAACCTTGCGCTTGGCCTGCAAAAAAATGGTGTCAACATCATCGGAACTTCGCCGCAGAGCATCGAAATCGCCGAGGACAGAAAATTGTTCGCCACGATGCTCGACAAATTAAAAATCCCGCAGCCGCCGAACGGTCTTGCGACGAATGTGGACGAAGCCCTCGTCATTTCCAAGCGCCTGACTTATCCGGTTTTGGTCCGGCCAAGTTTCGTTCTCGGCGGACGCGCGATGCAGATTGTTTATTCCGACGCGGAACTTTCACACTACATGAAGTTCGCGGTCGAGGCTTCGCCGGAACGTCCGGTGCTTGTGGACAAATTTCTCGAGGACGCGACGGAAGTGGACGTGGACTGCATCACTGATGTTGGCCTGGAAAACGGCGGAACAATTGTCATCGGCGGAATGCTGGAACACATCGAGTTCGCCGGCGTGCATTCCGGCGACGCTGCAATGGTTCTCCCGCCGCACTCGCTTTCAAAAAATGTGATTGAAACCATTCGCACTTACACGCACGCGATGGCGCGCGAATTAAAAGTCATCGGCTTGATGAACGTGCAATACGCCGTCAAAGGCGAAAAAGTATTTGTTCTCGAAGTCAATCCGCGCGCCTCGCGGACGGTTCCATTCGTAAGCAAAGCGATTGGTTTTCCGCTCGCCAAACTTGCGGCGAAAGTCATGGCCGGGAAAACTTTGAAGGAATTGAATTTCACGGAAGAAATCTGGCCGAAGTATTGGGCGGTCAAGGAATCCGTTTTTCCGTTCAACAAATTTGTCGGCCAGGACATTTTGCTCTCGCCGGAAATGCGTTCCACCGGCGAAGTGATGGGTTTGGACGCCGATCTGGGGATTGCCTACGCGAAATCGCAGATGGCGGCGAACTCGCCACTGCCCGCGAGCGGAAAAGTTTTCATCAGCGTCAGCGACGCGCACAAAAAGGAGGTCGCGCCGGTCGCAAAATTATTTTCCGACCTGGGATTTGAACTGGTCGCGACCAGCGGCACGGCGGCGGTTTTGGAAAAAGCAGGTTTGAAAGTGCAGCGCATATTGAAATTGCTTGAAGGCCGGCCGAACGTGATTGACCTGCTGAAAAACAAGGAAATCCAGCTCGTCATCAATACGCCCGCCGGGCAGTCGCCGCGCGAAGACGAGGTGAAAATCCGCACGACTGCCATCTATACCGGCACGCCGATTATGACGACTTTGAGCGGCGCGAAAGCCGCCGCGCGCGGCATCGCCGCGCTGAAAAAATCCGGCTACGCGGTCAAGACGATTCAGGAATATCACTGATAATTTCCTTTGCCGCGCGCAGCACGCGATAGTGGTGCGTCCATTTGTCAATCCGGCACGCGGCTTGATAATCGCAAAATTCGCACGGCGTCTGTTTGCCTTTGCGATACGGATCAACTTCTGCCGCGCCGGAAAAAATTCTTTCGCCCATTTCGCGCAATTGTGTTTCAACGCCGTCCAGCAATTTTTCAAATTCTTCGCGCGGCAACGCTTCAACCGAACCTTTGCGTAACGAGCCGTCGGCATTCAAACGATAATTAAATTGATCCGCCGCGCCAGTGCGGTCCAGCTTGTCCAAAACGCCCGCGTCAAATCGTCCCGTGTGGCGATAAGCCATGCGTCGCGATTCGTCGGCATTTGTTAGAATTTCTTCGCGCGAACCGCCGCTTTCAAACTGTCCTCGCAAATTGACGTAAAAAACTCCGGCGGGAACCAGCCGGTACACGCCAAAAATTTCCTGCGGATTTTTCCAGTGCCGCAGCACGTTCAGATACGCGAGCAACTGCAACTGCACGCCATGTTCGACCAGAATCTTGTCCAGTTTTTTGCCGCTCGATTTGTAATCAATCACTATAACGGTGGCTTCATCGGTGGCCGTCCGCAAGGACCGCCACAAATCCACGCGGTCAATGCGTCCGTGCAGCGACAACTTGTGTCCGCCGTCCAAATCAATTCCCCACGCGGGCGCGCGCGCGCCGGGCTTGTTGTCAAATTCCAGCTCCGCCGCCGCCGGGTCGAAATTCATTTTGCTCGCGCAGCCACGCCACGATGACCGCGACAAAATCCTGCAACGATTCCGCCAACGCGTGCGCGGCAAAACGCGATTCCGCCGTGTCACGCAACAAGCCGTCGCGATAATTTTCCGTCAATTCTGCGGCGATTTTTCCAACGTGTTCCCGTGCGGCGGCGGGCGCGAGGTCGCGCCAGCGTTTGCCTTCCGCCATCAATTGTTCGTGAAAAATTTTCAGAACGTCGTGCTGGAAACTGCCGCGTTCACGCGCGTCCAGTTCAAAAACTTTACGCTCGTCGGCGCGCAGGCCGGAACGGACAAAAAACCGGAACGGACACGCGGCGAATTCTTCCAGCCGGCTGACGGAAGTCCGCAGTGTCGAGCCATAAAGTTTTTCCGCGCTCACGGGCGACAGGTTTTCCGCCGGGTCCGGTTCGCGCAATTGCTGAAAGCTTTTGTTCAAATCTGCAAGCGGCGGAATTTGCAAGAGTTCCAGCCAGTTTTGAATTTCGGGTTTTGAATTTTGGATTTCAAGAATCAACGGCGCGATTTCGTTCGCGTGTTCGGCGTCGGACAATTTGATTTCGTTTTGAAATTCTTCAACTTCAAGCGTGGAGAAAATTTGCTGCAACTGCGCGATAAATGGCGACGGATTCAAAGTTTTTCCGTCAGCGTCTTGGCGCGAAAACGTGACGACAAGTTTTTCACTCGCGCGCGTGCAGGCGATGTAACCGTAAAAACGCTCGCGCGAAATTTGGTCGCGCAAATCCAGGCCGAGCGAAATTGTTTGCCCGAGTTCATCCCGGTCGCTTTCGGTCAAAATCGCAGGCAAAGCCAGCGTGGCCGGAAAAACAGTTTCGTTGACGCCGAGGACGAGCGCGAATTTCAAATCGGGATTGCGCGCGCGGTCAATCGCGCCGATCAAAACTTCGTCCAAAACCGGCGGAATGACGCCGACAGTCAGGTTTGCGAGACCGGCTTCCAAAATCGGCAGCCAGTCGCGCAACGGCAATTTTTCGTTCGCAAAACCGAGTTCGAGATTTTCGAGCCACGAATTCATCTGCTCGAAAACGGTGGAGTGAATGTTGCGTGAATCGTTGAATCGTTGAATCGTTGAATCGGCGTCACTCCAGTTTTGAAGTTGTCGCTCAACTTTCAAATCGTCCCAAAGTCCGCGCAAAATTTCAGCCAGTTGTTTTCCGTCTGGCTGGGATTTTGATTTGGCGAGTTGCGCGTAAAAATTTTCAAACGGCGGCAGGATTTTTTTCCGCAACCGCTCAAAGTTTTCATCCGGCAACGGCTCGCGCCATTTTTTGCCGCGCCAGCCAAATTCGAGCGCGGCATTTTCCAGCGCGTCAATTTCATTTTCGTTTGCGGAACAAAATCCGGCTTTGAGTGCGGCGAACAAATCGTTTTGCTGCCAATCAAAAATAATCGTGCGGAGCACGCCGCGCGTGAGTTCGGCGAGCGGGTGATGCGCGACGGGTTCACGGCGGTCGAGGAAAAAAGGGATTTCGTAACGGCGGAATTCGCGCGCGAGCGGTTTGTGATAATTTTCCAGACTGCGGACGAGAACGGCACAATCGCGGAAACGGTTTCCGGCGCGGACGAATTTTAGAATTTCGCGGGCGGCGAAAATGGATTCGGCCCCGGCGTTGGCGCAGGAAACGATGCCGACGGAGTTTTGAATTTTGAGTTTTGAATTTTGAGTTGGTTTTGACCAGTTTGTTCTAAATAGTGCAAATCCGGATTTTTTCCGAAGCGATTTTTGTCCGAATTTCGCGGGAGAATTTCGGCTTCAATTTTTACGCCCGGGAGATTTTCGATTCGCTGGCGGCATTGTTGATAAGATTTGCCGACGACGTTCCAGATTGAGAGCCATGAATTTTCTTTTTCAGCGGATTCGTCGAGGCAGAAAGCGAGCGTGGCATTTGTGCACAACGGCAAAACGGCGGCGAGCAAATCCAATTCCTGCGGCGTCATTTCGGCGAAACCGTCGAGCCATAAATGTTGAATCGTGAATCGTGAATCGTGAATCGTGGATTGGGAGCGAAGCGCATCGGTTGCGAAATCAAGCAGATGGTTTGCGTCCTGCAAATTGTGTCCGGTGAGCCAGTTCGCGTAAGCTTCATGCAGCACCGCGAGATCGTTAAGTTTGTCGCGGAGTTCGGCGCGAAGATTTTCATTTTCAGCCAGCGCGCGAAGTTTGGCGGGTGTGAATTGATGCTGTTGCAGTTCGCCGAGCAACTGGCTCAATTGCTGGGCGAAGCCAGGCCGGCGCGCGCTTTTGGAAAAGAGTTTCAGTTCGCGTTCGTGACGCATGAACAGCGCACGCAAAACCATGACGCGGCCTTCATCGTTCAAAAAATCCGGCGGCGCGATGTTCAGTTTTTCAAGGACGAATCTTGCGAGGCGCTCGAAGGATAAAATTTGCAGGCGTATGTAGCCGTTGAGCGAAGGATCGGCGAGCAACTGGCGTTCGAGCTGGAACGTGGCTTGTTTTGGCGCGAGAAAAATCAACGGGCTGCCATCGGGATTATTGGCCAGTGCGGCACGCACTTCGGCGAGGCAGCGGAAGGTTTTGCCGCTGCCGGCGGGGCCGAGGAGAAATCGCGCTTGCACGATTTATTTTCGCGCAAAGGCGCGAGGGCGCAAAGGAATTTTACTGTGAATAACGCGACGGCATTTTTTATTTCCTTTCGCCGGAATTTGGCTATGATTTTTTGTTGTCAGGAGAATTGGATTAATCCGCTGTCAAATTAAAATCGAAATCTTATGCCATTAACACACACGAAGGAACTTTTTGCGAAGGCGTTGAAGGGCAAATACGCGCTGGGCGCGTTCAACGTCAACAACATGGAACTCTTGCAGGGAATCATCGAGGCGTGCGAGGAAGAAAAAGCGCCGGTGATGCTGCAAATCTCCAAGGGCGCGCGCCAATATGCGAATCCGATTTATCTCAAGAAATTGATCGAGGCGGCGGTCAGCCTGTCCACGATCCCCATCGCGGTGCATCTGGATCACGGCGATTCGTTCGAGTTGTGCAAAGAATGCATTGACGAGGGTTTTACGAGCGTGATGATTGACGCGAGCCATGAGCCGTTCGAGAAAAATGTGGAAATTTGCAAAAAAGTCGTGGACTACGCGCATCAGCATAATTGCGTGGTCGAGGGCGAACTCGGCATGCTCGTCGGCGCGCAGCACGACGACGGCGAGGAAGGCGGCGGCTATTCCAAAGGCGGCGCTTACACGCATCCTGACGAGGCGGTGCAATTCGTCAAGGCGTCCGGCGTGGATTCGCTGGCGGTGGCGATTGGAAATTCTCACGGTGCGTATAAATTCAAAGGCGAGCAGCATCTGGATTTGGAACGATTGAAGGCGATCAAGAAGGCGTTGCTCGACGCGGGCATGGGCGATTATCCGCTCGTGCTGCACGGCGCGTCCAGCGTGCCGAAGGATTTGGCCGACGAAATAAACAAATACGGCGGCAAGATGGGCACGGACACGGCGGGCGTGCCGGAAGCGGACATTGAAATCGCGCGGCGCGTGGGTTGCACGAAGGTGAACATTGACACCGACCTGCGCATGGCGATGACGGCGGCGATCCGAAAAGTTTTCTTCGAGAACCCGAAGGAATTTGATCCGCGCAAATATCTCGCCCCCGCGCGCGCGAAGGTCAAGGAACTCGTCCGCCACAAAGTCCGTGACGTGCTTTGCTGCGCGGGCCATGCGTTTGATTAAACGGATTTCGTTTTTACCAAAGCCTCAAGCGAAATCGCCTGGGGCTTTTTTGTTGCCGGAAGCGGAAGTGAATTTTTGGCGCAGTTGGCACAATTTTTGTGCCGGAATTTCCCGGTGCGACTCGCCGCAGAAAAATCTAAATTGAAAAATCCATTGATTTTACAATGGTTTTCGTCATTTGAGCAGTTGGCATCGCTCAAGCTAAAGTCATTCTTGCTAGAGCAAAAAAACATTCAACCGAAAGAAAATTATGAAATTGATACAATGTGAACGACCCGCGTTGGCCGGTTTTGGCCGGCTGACGAACTTGCAGGATGAACTCGACCGGCTGTTTGGAACACAAGCTGTTTGGTCGCCCGCGCTCGATGTGCAGGAAGACAAGGACAACTACATCTTCCGCGCGGAATTGCCCGGCCTCAAGCGCGAGGACATTGAGGTCTCGCTGCAAGATGGCGCGCTTGTCATTTCCGGCGAACGCAAGATCGAGAAAGTCGAGGAAGGCACAGAAATTCACCGGCAGGAACGTTACTACGGAAAATTCCAGCGCGCCCTGTCGCTGCCCGCGCCCGTCGCGGCGGACAAGATCAAGGCGCAATACAAGGACGGCGTCCTGACCGTGACCGTTCCGAAAGCCGAGGAAGCCAAGCCGAAGCAGATTGACATTTCGGTGAACTGATTGAGGGCGGAAAAATAAATTCCCGCGGGCGTCAAAGTTCGCGGGAGTTTTTTTATTGTCAAAATGGCCTGCCGGATCACGGTTTTCATTTCGCAGCGTGCATGCATGCCGCGCGGTGGGATGAAATTCAGGATAACCCGCTCATTGCGGAACGCCGGAAGGTTTGCGATATTGCGCCGGGACAATTTACCAAAGGCAAAACATGGCGCAGGCAATCATGGAACCGGAGAAAGTGCGGCGGTTCGCCGAGGAACTGCAGCGCTTCAACAGCGACCTCGAAAACCGGTTGATCCTGCTGCACGCGCGGTTCGCGGCGCTCGGCGACACCTGGTCGGATCAGGAGCACGAAAAATTCGCCGAGGAGTTCAAGCAGACGATGAAGGCGCTGAAAAAATTTGTCGAGCTTTCAAAGGAGCACACGCCGTTCCTGCTGCGCAAGGCGCAGCGCATCGAGGAGTATCTCAACCAGCGTTGACGCATGGCCGAAAAAGCCCAGATCACTTCGGTCGAGGCCATCGAGGCCTTCCGCGCAAAGCTCATCGTGTTTCTTGGCCAGGCGCGTCCCGTGCTGGAAGAGGCCGGCGGCGAACTGACCCGCATGCGGCTTTGGCTGCAAAACGATCAGCGCACGTTTTGGGAGCATGAACTGCGCCGGCGTGAACGGCGACTGGAGGAGGCGAAGCAGGAATTATTCAACGCCACCATGTCCAGCCTGCCAACGGGAACCGCCGCCCTGCTGCAAGTGACGGTGCAACGGGCGCAACGCGCCGTCCATGAGGTTGAGGCCAGGCTGGGCTGTTTGAAAAAATGGGATCGCGAACTCGAAAACCGCGCCGCACCGCTGATGAAACAGACCGAGCAGTTGCAAGGTTTTCTCGTCACCGACATGACGCGCGCCGTCGCCTATCTTGACCAGTCGCTCAAGGCGCTGGATGCCTACCGGAACGTCGCCCCGACGCGCGACGGAAAAACGGTCGCCGCCGAACCAGCCATGCCGGAGGGGAAAAAATGAGCATGAGGGGAAACCAGGGCCGGCTCGTCGGGCTGACGCGGGATATTTTGCTCCAGTGGGCCGAGACAAAAAATTATTGGCGCGACGCGAAGAGCGAGGAGTTCGAGCGCCGGTTCATGGCCGAACTTTCCGCGCACGTTGACCGCGCGGCCATGGTCATGGAAAAGCTGGAGGAACTTTTTAAGAAAGTGAGGAGCGACTGTGAATAGCCGGCCCGGCGTCAACGAAATGCTTGCGTTGCTGGACTCGCTCAAAAGCGCCGTCCGCGATTTCGTCGCGCGCGAGGAAAAACTGGAAAGCGAATTCCGCCTCCAGTCCGCCGCCGAGTCAAATGACTTCGCCACGCGGAACCAAACGCAGGAAGCCGCGTCCCGCGCGCGGGAAACGAATGCGGAGTCCGCGCTGGAAGCGCAGAAGGAAATTCTCCAGTCCCGGTTTGAAAACCGCCGGACGCGCATCAACCGCGCCCATGCCGCCGTCAACCGGCGCGCGCTGGGTGAAATCAGCGAGCGCGACACCGAGTGGCAGGACCGCACCCGGCAGGGCGTGCAGGCGGCGGAAGTTCGTCGCGACGAGGAACTGGTCGCCGCCACGGTTGCCTACGAAAATTTCCGGCAAAACCTGGCCGTCGCCGGCGGCGAACTGGCGAAATTGGAGGCGAAGGCACGCGGCGCCTTTCGCGGCTACGGAAAATTCCGGCGGCTGCTCGCACCCAACCGCCAGTGGCCGGAACCGGATTTGTCGCCGGACGAAAATGTTCTTTTCGGCGAATTCCAAAGGCTTCAGGCAAAAATTTCCGGTGATTTGAACCGGTTTGGAAAATTTCCGCTGCCAAAAATTTTCAAGTTCATTCCCGTCTGGCTGCTCGCTGCGCTGCTGCTCGGCGTCGTGGCGACCGACCCCTTGCTGGCGCATTTTGGGCGGAATGCGATTCCATATTTTCAATCTAGCACTGCGCTGCCAGCATTTTTACTGGTCTTCCTGGCTTATGTTTTTGGTGGCCGCGCCGCCGCGCCGCTGGCGAACGCGATTGCCGCGGACGCAGCCAAAATGCGGCGGTTGTTTGACGCCTGCGTTGAAAAATCGGGCGCGCATTTTCAGCGGGAACAGGAACGGATCAAAAATGAATTTGAGGCCAGCAAACAGGCCTTCAATCAGGAATGGCGGCAGGCGGCCCGGGACATCAGGCGTTTTCGCACCATCCAACCGACCACCATCAGCGAAAAGGCGACGCGGCTCGTGCAAAAAAACGAGCAGTGGCGCGATGAGGAATCCGACCGGATTCAACAGCGTTTCACCGAGGCTTTGGCGGCTTTGAAAGAGGAGGACGCCGCGCAAGTCCGGCAAATCGCCGGGGCGCACAAAACCAAAATAGCGCAGATCGAAGGCGAACATCAGCGTCGCTGGCGGGAACTGGAAGCGGACTGGAAAAAACAAATCGCGCCGTTGTGCGAGCAGTTGCGCGAAGCCAACGACGCGGCGGAAAAATTTTTCCCGGCGTGGGACGTCGCGTCTTGGAAAAACTGGACGCCGCCGGCGGAATTTCAAAACGCCGCAAAGTTTGCGCAGCTGGAGGTCGGCGTGGAAAAGTTTGTCGAGACTTTGCCAAAGGATTCACGTTTGAAATGGCCGGGCCCGGCTACCATTTCCGCGCCGCTTTCATTGGTGTTTCCGGCGCAAGGCTCCATTTTGTTTGAATCCGGCAAGACCGGCGGCGACGAGGCGTTCGGCGCGATCAACAACATCATTTTCCGGCTGCTGGCCACCACGCCGCCGGGCAAATTGAGTTTCACCATTTTTGATCCGGTCGGGCTGGGGCAGAATTTTTCCGCGCTGATGCACCTCGCGGATTACGAGGCGGGCAGCATCAACAGCCGCATTTGGACGCAGACGGCGCAGTTCGAGGAGAAGCTCGCGGAGCTGAACGAGCACATGGAAAAAATCATCCAGATGTATCTGCGCAATGAATATGCGACCATCGCGGAATACAATGCGCAGGCCGGCAGCGTCGCGGAAAAATATCATTTCCTTGTCATCGCGTCGTTCCCGGTAAATTTCAGCGACACGGCGGCAAAGCGCCTCCGCAACATCGCCGCGAGCGGCGCACGCTGCGGCGTCTTCACGCTCATCCACTGGGATCAACGAAACGCGCTGCCGCAGGATTTTGTCCCCGACGAGTTGCGCAAAAACAGCGTCTGTCTTGTCCGCAACGACCGTGGCTTTGAACTGGCCGACTGGCGTTCGCCGGGCGTGCAATTGATTTTCGATCCACCGCCGCCGCCGGAATTCGCCACGGAATTTTTGCAGCGCGTCGGCGAGGACAGCAAGGACGCCAGCCGCGTCGAAGTGCCGTTTGAGCAGATCGCGCCAGCGGAAGCCGAAATGTGGCGGGACGAAACCACGGAACTGTTGCGCGTGCCGATTGGCCGTTCGGGTGCGACAAAATTGCAATATCTGGAAATCGGCAGCGGCACGCGCCAGCACGCGCTCATCGCGGGCAAGACCGGTTCCGGCAAATCCACGTTGTTCCATGTCATCATCACGAACCTCGCGCTGCGGTGCAGTCCGGAGCAGGTGGAATTTTACCTCGTGGATTTCAAAAAAGGCGTCGAGTTCAAATGCTACGCGAGCCGCCGCCTGCCGCACGCCCGCGTCGTCGCCATTGAGAGCGACCGTGAATTTGGCTTGAGCGTTTTGCAGCGCGTTGACGATGAGTTGCGTCGGCGCGGCGATATGTTCCGTAAAATCGGCGCGCAGGATTTGGCGGGCTACAAGCGCGCCGGTGGCACGGAAGCCGTTCCGCGCACGCTGCTGCTGATTGACGAGTTTCAGGAATTTTTCACGGAGGAAGACCGCATTTCGCAAGGCGCGGCGGTTTTGCTGGATCGCATCGTCCGGCAGGGCCGTGCGTTTGGCATTCATGTGCTGCTCGGTTCGCAGACACTCGGCGGCGCTTACACGCTCGCGCGGGCGACCATCGGGCAGATGGTCATCCGCATCGCGCTGCAATGCAATGAAGCTGATGCCTACCTTATCATGGATCAGGACAATCCCGCGCCGCGATTGCTCTCGCGTCCGGGCGAAGGCATTTACAACGACGCGGCGGGCGCGCTCGAAGGCAACAGTCCGTTCCAAGCCGTCTGGCTGTCCGACAAAAAGCGCGACGGCTATCTGGCGAAAATCCGCGAACGCGCCGATCAAAACGCGGAGCAATATCCCGGCCCGATTGTGTTCGAAGGCAATGCGCCAGCGGACGTGCAGGAAAATATCCCGTTGCGGCTGGCGTTGCAAAAAGTTCCGCCGCAAATTCCCGTGCAGGCCGGTGTCTGGCTCGGCGCGCCCAATTCCATCAAAGGCCCGACCGAGGCGATTTTCCGACGGCAGAGCGGCGGCAATCTGCTCGTCGTCGGGCAGAGCGAGGAGCGCACGGCGACGATTTTGTCCGTCGCGCTCGTTTCGCTGGCCGCGCAATTTCCGAAAGACGCCGCGTGTTTCGTGGTGCTCGACAACACGCCGCCGGGATTTCCGCAGCGGGAATTTTTGCAGCGAACCATCCAGGCCGTTCCGCACAAAATGGTTCAAGGAAGCAATGGCAATCTTACGGAAGTGATGGCCGGTCTGGCGGAAGAATTGAAACGGCGCGCGGAGAACGAATCGTTCGGCGCGGAAATTTTTGTGCTGATCCAGGGCTTGCAGAATTTCAAAAAGCTGCGGCAGGAGGATGAATTCAGTTTTTCGAGCAGCGAAACCGCCAGCTCGCCCGCCGCGATTTTGCTGAATCTGATTACCGAAGGCTCGGCGCGCGGCATCCACGTCATCGTCACCTGCGACACTTACAACAACGTGAGCCGTTATCTCGGACGGAAGACATTGAGCGAATTTGAAATGCGCGTGGTGTTCCAGATGAGCGCAAGCGATTCGGCCAGCCTGATTGACTCGCCCAATGCCGCCACGCTCGGCCTGAACCGCGCGCTGTTTTACAACGACCGCGAGGGCAGCCTCGAAACTTTCCGTCCTTACGCGCAGCCGGACGGCGAATGGATTGAACACGTCGCGCGACAGCCTGCCTTCGGCTGATGCGCCTGCAACGGGATGTGCGGCGGACATTTCTCATGCCGTCGCTGACGGGAAAACCGAAGGGAATTGTGAAATTCGCCGTTGGAAATCATTTCAATCATTGATTAAAAGAGTGGTGGTAGGTGATGGATTCGAACCATCGAAGTCATAGACAGCAGATTTACAGTCTGCCCCCGTTGGCCACTTGGGTAACCTACCACACGAAGGACACAGATTAAGCCATGCAAAATCCATAAAGGCAAAACTTTTTTAACGTGTAGCCGACAAGGCGCGGAAAAAAGTCATCTGTTTTCAGACTTTGTGCCTTTGTGTCTTCGTGGTTAAAAATTGCCTCTCCACATTTCTGCGTTAAAATAAAAAAATGTTCGACTCGTTAAGCGGCAAACTCCAGAACGCCTTCCGCAACCTGCGCGGCCTCGGAAAAATTTCCGAGAGCAACGCCGGCGACGCCTTGCGCGAAGTCCGCATGGCGCTGCTGGAAGCCGACGTGAATTTCAAGGTCGCGCGCGATTTCATCGAGCGTGTCAAAGTTAAATCGCTCGGTGCGGAAGTCGTCGCCAGCGTCCAGCCCGGACAGCAAATCATAAAAATAATTCATGATGAACTCGTGGATTTGCTCGGTTCTACCAATGCGGCGTTGAAGCTCGACGGAAATCCGAGTTCCATCCTGATGGTCGGTTTGCACGGCTCCGGCAAAACGACTTCAAGCGGAAAACTCGCGCGGCTGTTGCAAAAGCAGGGACGTCAGCCATTGCTTGTCGCGGCGGACGTGTATCGTCCGGCGGCGATGGATCAACTCGAAACGCTGGGCAAACAGATTGACATCCCCGTTTTTCTGAAACGCGGCGAGACGGACGTTTTGAAAATCGCGCGCGAAGCTTTGGACTTTGCGAAAACGAACAATCGCAACGTTTTAATTTTCGACACCGCCGGTCGTTTGCAGATTGACGAACCGCTCGTGCAGGAACTCGTGCGCCTGCGCGACCTCGTGCAGCCGCAGGAAATTCTGCTCGTGCTCGACGCCGCCACCGGCCAGGAAGCCGTCAACGTCGCCACGCATTTTGATTCCGCGCTCCACATCACCGGCGCGATTCTCACGAAGCTCGACGGCGACGCGCGCGGTGGCGCGGCCTTGAGCCTGAAAGCCGTCACCGGCAAGCCCATCAAGTTCATGGGCACTGGCGAAAAGCTGGACGAGTTCGAGCCGTTCCATCCCGAACGCATGGCGTCGCGGATTCTGGGCATGGGCGACGTCGTCAGCCTCGTGGAACGCGCCGCCGAAGCCGTCAACGAGGACGACCTGAAGCGCATGGAAGAAAAGATGCGCAAGGGCGAATTCTCGCTCGAAGATTTTCTCGACCAGTTGCGCCAGATGAAAAAACTCGGCCCGTTGGAAAACGTGATGAAGATGCTGCCCGGCGGCGCGGAAGCGATGAAGGGCCAGGACTTGTCGAAGCAGGAGCGCGAGTTCAAGCACATGGAGGCGATGATCTGCGGCATGACCATCAAGGAACGGCGCAACCCGTCGCTCCTGAACGCCAAGCGCCGCATCCGCGTGGCCAAGGGCAGCGGCGTGACCGTGACCGAGCTGAACACGATGATGAACAAGTTCGGCCAGATGCAGCAAATGATGAAAAAAATGGGCAAGTTCCAGAAAATGATGGGCAAAATGGGCGGCGGTTTGCCGGGGATGTTGGGACGGAGATAAATAAAGCGACTGAACTTATGAAGGTTCCGGTATTTTATCCGATGGGTTCGCACATTTGCCGCACAGAACAAATATACAGAGTCGGAGTTCAAGACGCTTTGTAATCAATATGGAAATGTCTGCTTGCGGTGCAGAAAAAAACTAATTCTGGTTGCCGACCATGTAATTCCTCTTGCGTTGGGCGGTAAAAATGACATCACAAACATTCAGCCTCTTTGCAGGAAATGCAATGGGAAAAAATATATGGATTCGACAGATTACAGAAAAAAGTGACGTCAAAAATCAGCCTTGAAAAACAAATTGAAATAAGGCGGTTGATAAATTTATTCGTTGAAAGAATTTCGTGCCAATTCGTGAAATTCATGTCTTCATTTCCACATGAACATTCAAGTGGCGGTGCTTTGCGACGCGGCGACGCAGGACAGCAGCGAGAAATTGAACATCCTCGGCGCGTTCGACACGATTTATGCGCCGCAACTGCCTGGCGTGCATCCGCAATGCGCCGTCGCGTTGCGCGTCACGTTCATGTCCGGCGACGAGGGCGCGCGCAAGTTGAAGCTGAATTTCGTCAATGCCGACGGCAAGAGCATCATGCCGCCGATTGAAATCCCCGTCGTCGTCGCGCTGCCGGAAGACGCGCATTTTCTCACGCGCAATTTCATCGTCAATTTTCAGGGGCTGACCTTCGCGGAGGCGGGCTTGTATTCCGTGGACGTGCGGCTCGACGACAAATCGCAGGGGAACATCCCGCTTTCAGTCAAGCTGATCGCGCGCGCGGCGGCGTGAAATATTTTTATCGCCGCACGATTTGGAAATTGAATTTTCCATTCTCAACCTAATAATCTCCCCATGACAAACGCACCGATTCTCCAGCTCGACCTGCCCGGCGTCAAAAAAGTCCGCTCCGGCAAAGTCCGGGAAGTCTTCGACCTCGGCGACAGTTTTCTGCTCGTCGCCAGCGACCGCATTTCCGCTTTCGACGTCATCATGGCCAACGGCATTCCGCGCAAGGGCGAGGTGCTCACGCAGATTTCGCATTTCTGGTTTGAGAAATTTTCGTCGCTCGTGCCGAATCACCTGCTCGCCGGTGCGAATGATCCGCTGCCAAAAAACTTGCAGTCGTTCGCCACGCAACTCGCGCGCCGCTCGATGATCGTGAAAAAGGCGAAGCCGCTCGCCATCGAGTGCATCGTGCGCGGCTATCTTTCAGGCAGCGGCTGGAAGGAATATAAAAAATCGCAAACGGTTTGCGGAATCAAACTGCCCGCCGGTTTGACCGAATCCGCCGAGCTGCCCGAACCGATTTTCACGCCGTCCACCAAGGCCGAGGCCGGTCACGACGAAAATATTTCCTTCGAGGAAGCCTGCAAGATTGTCGGCGCGGAACTCGCCACGCAAGCGCGCGACTTGAGCCTGAAGATTTACCGGGCCGGACGCGATTACGCCCGCCAGCGCGGCATCATCATCGCCGACACGAAATTTGAGTTCGGTTTGTTCGAGGGCAAATTGATTTTGATTGATGAAGTGTTGACGCCCGATTCCTCGCGCTTCTGGCCGGCGGATCAATATGCACCCGGCAAAGGCCAGCCGAGTTTTGACAAACAATTTGTCCGCGACTATCTCGAAACGCTGACGTGGGACAAAACGCCGCCCGGCCCGAAACTGCCGGACGACGTCGTCGCCAAAACCAGCGCGAAGTATCTCGAAGCTTACGAAAAATTGACCGGAAAAAAGCTTTGATGAATTCGCTCGTCGAAGATTTTCTGCAATACCTGCGCCACGAGCGCGGGCAGTCGGACAACACGGCGAAAACTTACGCCGCGCTGCTCGGCAAATTCACCGATTGGGCGGCGAAACAAAATCTCACGGACTGGAAATCGGTCGAGCTGAAACATCTCATGGCGTTTTTGCAGCACGAGCGGACAAGAAACACTTCCGTCGGGCGACCAAATTCAAAAGTTGAATCTCAAAAAAATTCTCCGCGCCGATTGAGCGGTGAAAGTGTTTATCTGGAAATCGCGGCGTTGCGGGCGTTTTACAAATTCGCCGAGAACGAAAACCTGTTGCCCGCGAACATCGCGGAAAATTTGTCGCTGCCGCGCCGTTGGAAACGATTGCCGAAGGCGTTGAGCAACGACGAAATCAAAAAATTGCTCGAACCGGAAAACCCTGAAACGCCGGAAAGTTTGTGCGACCAGGCGATTTTAGAATTGGCTTACGCTTCCGGCCTGCGACTGTCCGAATTGAAAAACCTGCGGTTGGAACAGCTTCATCTTGAAGCCGGATTCATCAACGTCATCGGCAAGGGAAACAAGGAACGCGTCGTGCCGGTTGGCAAAAAAGCTGTTGAAGCGTTGAATCGTTACATCGAGATTGGACGAACAAAACTGGTCACGCCAAAATCACCGGCGAATGTTTTTTTGACGCGGCGTGGCACGCCATTTGCGTCCGTCACACTTTGGTTGCACATCAAAAATCGCGTTCGCCGTGCGGGAGTTGAACGCAACATGACGCCGCATATGCTGCGGCACAGCTTCGCGACGCATTTGCTGGAGCACGGCGCGGATTTGCGCGTGATCCAGGAATTGCTTGGCCATGCGAACATCAGCACGACGGAGATTTACACGCACGTCACGGGAAACCGCCTGCGCGAAATCCACAAAAAATTTCATCCGCGCGCGTGATTATTCAAAATCGTAGACGGCGATTTTTTTCACGAATGGTTTCACGCATTGCGCGACGAATTCCAGATGCTGTGGATGCACCTGGTAATCGTCCTGCGCCTGCTTGCTGGTGAAGACGGTGTTGAGCGCGACCTGATAGGTCTGGTCCACGACCGGCCGCTGGCTGCCGGCCATTTTGCCGATGTGAAAATGCGTGATGCCGGGAATGTTTTTCAGAAATTT
>CAVTVI010000016.1:0-90645 GCA_963738175.1 uncultured Verrucomicrobiae bacterium | reverse complement strand
TCTGTTATATTTAATCAAGAACAGTCGTTTATTGACGAACCGTTGATTCTTGGTTTATTGGTTTATGATGACAATTCGATTGGCCGTACTCCTTCTGGCCGGCCTTGGGCTGGCGGTGAGCGTCTCGGCGATGGATCGTTGGGCGGCGCTTTCGATGATTGAAAGTGGTGATGACGACAATGCCATCGGACCGGGCGGGGAAATTTCCCGTTTCCAAATCCGGCACGAACTTTGGCCGGGCGGCGATCCGCAGAATGCCGAAGTCGCGCTGGCCGTCGCGCAAAAAATCATGCGCGCCCGTCTGGATGAGTTTCAGCAAAGTCATCAGCGCGCAGCGACCGATTTCGAGTTCTACATCCTGTGGAATGCGCCGTGGAAAGCGGATCATCCCAGCAAAGCCGTCATCGAGCGCGCCCGGCGGTTTGCGAATCTGGTTGAGCTTGTCCAGCATTGAGACTTTTCGCCGTCTCATAAACCTTCAGATATTTGCCGACGGTCTTTTCCCAGGAAAAATCCGCCTTCATCGCGTTGCGCCGGTAGCGACGGAGCAATTCCGGCTGGCCGTAGTAAATCGCCAGCGCCTTGCGGATCGCCTTGGCCAGGGCGCGCGCCGAGTATTCCTGAAATTTAATCCCGTTGGCGCGCGCCGCGTCCTGTGTGAAATCCGTCACGCTGTCGTCGAGTCCGCCGGTGGCGCGCACAATGGGAATCGTGCCGTAGCGCAAACTATACATCTGGTTCAACCCGCACGGCTCAAAATGCGACGGCATCAGGTAAAAATCGCAGCCCGCTTCGATGCGATGCGCCAAGCCTTCGTCGTAACCGACCCGCACGGCGACCTTGTCGGGAAAACGCTTTGCCAATTCCTGATACCCGCGCTCGTATGCCGGTGAACCGCTGCCGAGCAAAACGAACTGGATGTCCGCGCTCAACATTTCCACCAGCGCGCCGAGTTCGATGTCCACGCCCTTTTGTTCCGCGAGCCGCGAGATGGTGCCGAACAGCGGAACTTTGGCGGCGACCGGCAGGCCGAGTTCCCTTTGCAAGGCGGCTTTGTCCACTTTCTTGCCGGCCAGCCGCGTCACGGAATACGGTTCGGTGAGAAATGGATTTTCCGTCGTGTTCCATTCCTCGTAATCCACGCCGTTCAAGATGCCGAACAATTCCCCGCGTCGCCGCCGCAAACGGTCGTCGAGCGCGCAGCCGAGCGCTTCCGTCGTGATTTCACGCGCGTAACGCGGGCTGACCGTTGTGATCACGTCCGCAAAAATGATTCCCGCCTTGAGACAATTCAGTTGTCCGTAAAACTCCATGCCGTCCGGGATGAAAAATTCCGGCGGCAGATTCGTCAGCGCAAACGCGCCCGGCGGGAAGATTCCCTGATACGCGAGGTTGTGAATCGTGAGACAAGCCGGTGGCGGATTAGTTCCACCCTTCGGCGCGTTTTTGGTGGAGCATCAACGCCGGAACCAGCGCGGCCTGCCAGTCGTTGACGTGAACCACATCCGGCTGCCACGGCGAGTAACGCGAGAGATGCGCCACGCACTTGGAAAAAAAAATGAAACGCGCGGCGTTGTCCGCATAGCTGATGTTATTTTCCAAATAAATTCCCGGGCGATCAAAAAATCCGGGATGCTCGATGAAATAAACCGTCAGGCCCTTTTCAGGCTCCAGCG
Source organism: uncultured Verrucomicrobiae bacterium (assembly GCA_963738175.1). Classification (GTDB taxonomy): domain Bacteria; phylum Verrucomicrobiota; class Verrucomicrobiia; order Limisphaerales; family UBA11358; genus UBA11358. The sequence continues at coordinate 88,969 of CAVTVI010000016.1, read as the reverse complement.
ACCACAAATCCCCCTGCTCCCACTTCGGTCCCAGCGGCAGATTGAATTTCCAATCCACCCGCCGCATCTTGGGAAATTTCTCGCGCAGGCCGCGATACAAGGGTGTGACGACGCGCACCTCGTGGCCCGCGTGCGCGAGCGCCTTGCCGAGCGCGCCGACCATGTCGGCCAAGCCGCCGGTCTTGGAGAACGGATGAACTTCGCTGCTGGCGAGCAGAATTTTCATGGAAAAACCGCGAATGAACACAAATAAACACGAATGGGAAAAAGCAATTGCTGATTTTTTGATTCGTGTTTATTTGTGTTCATTCGTGGTTGAAATTCTTCAAGCGGTGATTTTTTCCGTCTTCAAATACGGCTGCAACGGCACGGGAATGTTCACACTGCCGTCCGGCTGTTGATGCGTTTCGATGAGCGCCACGAACAACCGCGCCAGCGCCGTGCCGCTGCCGTTGAGGATATGTGGAAATCTATTTTCGCCCGCTTCCGTTTTGAAACGCAGATTCATCCGGCGCGACTGGAAATCCTCGCAGTTCGAGCAGCTCGAAACTTCGAGATAGCTCCCCTGCCCCGGCGCCCAGACTTCGATGTCGTAAGTCTTCGCGCTCGTGAAACCCATGTCGCCACTGCAAAGTAAAATCACGCGGTAATGCAGGCCGAGCAATTGCAAAACTTTTTCCGCATCGGCCACCAATTTTTCCAATTCGTCATAACCATTTTCCGGCTTCACGATTTTGACCAATTCAACCTTGTCAAATTGATGCACACGGATCATTCCGCGCGTGCCGACGCCCGCCGCACCCGCCTCGCCGCGAAAACACGGTGTGTAGGCGCAATATCTTATCGGCAATTGTTTCTCCGCCAGAATTTCCTCGCGATGAATGTTGGCGACGGGAGTTTCCGCCGTCGGAATCAAATAAAGTTTGCCGAGATTTTTTGCATCATCACCCTCGGCGACGCCATAATATTGGTCTTTGAATTTTGGAAATTGCCCCACGCCGACCAGACATTGCTCGCCGACCATCAGCGGCGGCGTGACTTCGGTGTAGCCGTGTTCCGTGATGTGCAAATCCAAAAGAAATTGAATCAATGCGCGTTCCAGCCGCGCGCCCCAATTTGTGTAGAGCAAAAATCCGCTGCCGGAAAGTTTTGCGCCGCGCGCAAAATCCACCAGCTTGAGCGACTCGCAAAGTTCGACGTGAGATTTGGGTTTGAAGGCGAAATTCGCCTTCCCACCGAAAACTCGAATTTCTGGGTTTTCCTCCGCGCTTTTGCCGTAAGGGCACTGATTCGTGCGGCAGGTTCGGCAATTGCAGCATCAACAGATCGCGTGCCGCTTCGCTTTCTGCCGCCTGTTTGTCGAGAGCGGCAATTTTTTCTCCCAAATCCTTGGTCTCGGTTTTCTTGGCTTCTGCTTCGGCGATTTTTTTTTGTCCCATCAACGCGCCAATTTCTTTTGAGACGCGATTGCGCGTGGCTTTAAGCGTTTCCACTTCAGCCAGAATTTTTCGGCGTTGCTCGTCAAACTTGAGCAGTTCGTCAATCTTCGTTTCGTCCCCTGCCCCGCGCGTGGCGAGACGCTGGCGGACAAAATCAGTTTTTTCGCGAATCAATTTGATGTCGAGCACACGCGGATTATAGAAATTAAATCCGTTGCGGCAAGGTTGAAGCCGTTTCCAGCCATGGAAACTGTTTGAAAATTTTCCGCGTGCGCGGCATAGTGCGATTGTGCCATGAAACTGACGGCTGAAAAAATTTCCGCCCTTGCCCGCAGCCGGGCAATTCATTGTGTTGTGGCGATAGTTGGCGGCTTGTTGATGTCGGGAAATTTATGGGCGCAAAGCATCCGGTTTCCGTGGAGCGGCTACGGCCACGATGCGCAGCACGACGCCATCGCGTCGGTGGCATCGCAGCCGCTGAACCGCATTTTATGGCAGACGCCGGTGGATTTGAACCCGCAATACAGCGGCGATGAATTATTGATCCATTACGGCTCACCTTCGATCACGCGTTCCAACACCGTCATCTTGCCGGTGAAAACGGGCGCGACGGGCGGTTTTGAAATTGAAGCGCTGGCGGGCGCGACGGGCGCGACGAATTGGGCGCAGCCCACGGATTACATTTTGCCGCCGCACGGTTGGATTCCGAGTTTTTCACCCGTGCTGACGCCAAAGAACCGGATTTATTTTCCCGGCGGCGGCGGGACGGTTTATTATTGCGACACGCCGGACACGACAAATACTTCTCCCGCCATCGGGCAAATCGCATTTTACGGGCTGACCAATTATCTCGCCAACACCAACGCCTATTTGACCAATGTATTCATTGACACGCCTATCACTTCGGATCGTTACGGAAATATTTTCTTCGGCTTTCAAGTCAAAAGTTCGTTCACGAATTTCCAAGGCGGAATTGCCCGCATTGATTTCAATGGAACCGGCGCTTGGATTTCCGCCAGCAACGCCGCAGGCGATTCCGCGATCAAAAAAGTTTCCCAAAACTGCACCCCTGCGTTGAGCAACGATCACAAGACGTTATATGTCTCGGTCAACAGCAGCGGTTCGTGGGCTGACTTTGGTGTTTATGGCTATCTCGTCGCCTTGGACAGCCGGACGCTTGCGCCGCTTGGCAACGTCCTGCTCAAAGACGTAAAAAATCCCGGCAACAACGCCAACGTGCCGGATGATGGCACGGCGTCACCGACCGTCGGCCCAGATGGCGATGTTTATTATGGCGTGCTGGAAAATCCGCCGGGATCGAATCACTATCGCGGCTGGCTGCTGCATTTCGACAGCACGCTCACGCAAAATAAAATTCCCGGCGCGTTCGGCTGGGACGACAGCGCTTCCGTCGTGGCCGCCCCGCTTGTTTCATCCTATCACGGCAGCTCGCCGTATTTGCTGATGACCAAGTATAATAATTATGCCGGGGCCGGCGGCAATGGCGTCAATAAAATTGCCGTTCTCGATCCGCAGAACAGCATGACCGATCCCATTTCCGGCACCAACGTGATGAATGAAGTTCTTACTATCGCCGGCCCCACTCCTGATTCGGCCAATACCAACACTTACCCGAACGCCGTGCGCGAGTGGTGCATTAATTCAGCAGCGGTTGACCCGTTCACAAAATCCATTTTAGCGAACAACGAGGACGGCAAGCTCTACCGCTGGGATTTGACCTCCAACACGCTTTCGGAAACCAACGTGCTGACCACGGGCATTGGCGAGGCTTATACGCCCACCATCATCGGCGTTGACGGAACTGTTTATGCGATCAACAACGCCATCCTGTTCGCAATCGGCCACTGACAAATACGACCATGCGCCTGAAATTTTTCATGCTTCTGTCCGGCCTGGTGATGTCCGTCGCGTCGTTGCGCGCGGACTTGGCGTTTGTCCTGACGCCTGCCGTGCAGTCGGACGTTGGGAGCAATGAAGTTTTCTTCACCGGCACGTTGATCAACACCAGCCTCACCGACAATTTATTCCTCAACAACATCCAGTTCGATTTTATTGATGAAGCGAACGATTACTTTGCGGCGGACACAAATGTTTTTTTCGCCAACGTCCCCGGCATTTTGCTGCCCGGCGAAACTTACAGTGACGTCGTGTTTGGAATCACCGTCGCTCCGGCAACTCCGCCCGACCAATATTTTGGCGTCGTCACCATCCAGGGCGGCACAAATATTTTTACCGCTGCCAATCTCGCCAGTCCGATATTCGAGGTTTCCCTGCCACCGGCGGCGTTGGGTGTTGCACTTTCCGGCACAAATCTCGTTCTTTCCTGGCCGTCGCCGCCGGGGAGCTTTTTGTTGCAACAAAATTCCGACCTGGCCACGACGAATTGGGCGACGGTCACAAACGCTCCGGCAATCACAAATGGACAGAATCAAATATTGTTTACTCCATCCACCAGCAACGAATTCTACCGGCTCAAATATCCTTGATTGATTTTCAAATTGAAAAATTCGCCAATTCGCGGCACATTCTCCACATGACAAAATCAGTTTTCACTGGCCCGGTCTACGTCGTGCGCGACAACATTGACACCGACCAGATCATCCCCGCGCAATTCCTCAACCTCGTCCCGACCATCCCCGAGGAATATGAGAAACTCGGCAGCCACGCCCTCGCCGGCCTGCCCGAATCCCTCTACGCCACGCGCTACGTCAAGGAAGGCCAGCTCGACAGCGACTACCCCATCGTCGTCGCCGGACGCAATTTCGGCTGCGGCAGTTCCCGCGAACACGCGCCCATCGCGCTCGGCTCGGCCAGTTGCCGGATCATCCTCGCCGAAAGTTTCGCGCGCATCTTCTTCCGCAACTCCGTCGCCACCGGCGAACTCTATCCGTGCGAAATCACCGAACGCCTCTGCGACACCCTGAAGACCGGCGACGTCGTGACCGTTGACCTCGACGCCGCCACCGTCACCGTCCAGGCGACCGGCAAAGTCATCCAATTCAAACCGCTCGGCGACGTCCGCCCCGTCGTGGACGCCGGCGGCCTGTTCAATTACGCGCGCCAAAGCGGGATGATTGCGAAGTAAATGAGTGCAAGTCGTGAATATGTAAAACCATTTACGATTGTCTGCAAAAAATGCGGACACACAAATCTTTTTGAACAACCATACGCTTATCACGCCGGATTTGCTGACCAAGGTTTTCTCTACAACGACGACGGAAATTTAACTTTGGTTTGGAGTGCTTACGACTCTGATTGGCAAAAAATTGCTGGCAGAGTAAATCCGTGGGCAACCACAGATGAAAAAAGAAAAGCGTTTGAAGATTGGCTACCGCCAGCACCGAAAGGCGGAAAATGGAGTTTCAAAAATCCGGGACGCTGCTTGAATTGCAAAGTAGAAATTATTGCGCCGATTAGAAATAATATTTATTACGTTTTGTATCCCAACAGCGTTGTTGTTGACGGCCACAATTCCGGTTCATTGAAAGATTTGGTAAGAACTTAATTTCTTTCCAATTGCAATGAACTTAAATTTGCTCCCTTGCCCTCGCTCGCTGAAAATTCTTCGCGGCACGTTCACGCTGCCGAAGCAGAAACCGCTCGCCGCAATCAAAGTCGTCCGCACCCATTCCGCGCCGGATCATCCCGAAGGCTACGCGCTGGCGATCTCCAAAACCGGAATTGAAATTTCCTTCCGCGAAATGGCTGGTCTGCGCGCGGCCACGGCGACGTTGCGGCAATTGCTGCGCGAATACGGTCGCCGCCTGCCCTGCCTGCGCATCCGCGACTGGCCGGATTTCCCGCGTCGCGGCGTGATGCTCGACATCTCGCGCGGTCGCGTGCCAAAGCTGGAAACGCTGCTCGACCTCGCCGAAAAACTTTCCGATTTCAAGATCAACGAGCTGCAACTTTACACCGAGCACACGTTCGCCTACAAGAAATACAAATCCGTCTGGCAAAGCTGGGGCGCGCTGACGGCAAAGGAAATTAAAATCCTTGACGCGCGCTGTCGCGAACTGGGAATTGATTTTGTGCCGAACCAGAATTCCTTCGGCCATCTGCGTTATTTCCTTGAAGATCCAAGGCTGAAAAAGCTCGGCGAACTTTCCGAACCTTACGAGGCGGAGACAAAAGATTTTCTGCGCCGTCCAACCACACTTGCGCCGAATCATCTCGGCACGATTCCATTTTTGCGCGGGCTTTACGATGAATTGCTGCCGAATTTTTCCAGTCAGTTTTTCAACGTCGGCTGCGACGAGACTTGGGATTTGGGCCGTGGCCAGAGTAAAAAGGTTTACGAGGCAAAAGGCAAAGGCCGCGTCTATCTGGATTTTCTGAAAAAAATCCAACGCGAAGTTTCCACGCGAGAAAAAAAGATGATGTTCTGGGGCGACATCATTTTGAAATATCCGAAATTGATTCGGGAACTTCCAAAGAACATCATCGCGTTGAATTGGGGTTACGAGGCGAATCATCCCTTTGCAAAAGAAGCCGCGCAATTCGCCAAAGCTAAAATTCCATTCTACGTCTGCCCCGGAACTTCAACGTGGCAAACACTCATCGGCAAGCACGATAATGCGCTGGCAAATCTAAAAGCAGCGGCGAAAGCCGGCGAAAAATTCGGTGCAATCGGCTATTTGATTACCGATTGGGGCGACGGCGGGCATCCGCAGCCGCTGGCCGTAAGTTGGCCGATGTTAGTCGCCGGTGCCGCACTTGCTTGGAATTCAAAGGATTTTAACGAATCGAAACTCGTTCCAGTTTTAAGCCGCGATGTGTTTGAAGATTCAACCGGTAAAATTGCGGCGGCCGCATTCAAACTCGGTTTCGCGCATAAAAAACTCGGCGTGAAAGCATTGAACGAAACGCCACTCGGCACAGTCATCGCCGCGTCGGAGCCGGAAGACCGCGAGCTGTTTTGCCGAAACGGATTGAAATGGTTCGCCAAAATTCCGGAAAAGAAAATTCTCGCTGCGTTGAAAGAAATTGAAAGCCAACGAAAAATTCTAGCAAGCACAAAACCAAAATCGGATTCAGGAAAAGTTCTGGCGCTGGAATTGGATTTGGCCGCGCGCATGGCGGCGCAGTCGTGCAAATTCATGCTGTGGCAGCAGTCCGTCGCCGCCGGAAAAAATTCCGGGTCTAAACGGTTGGCTCAAAAAGGAGTTCGTGAATTACAACAGTTGGAAAAGGATTTTAACGCATATTGGCCGTTGCGCAACAAGGTGACGGCAGAACATTGTTCGCCGTTTTTGAAATGGCGGATTGAAGATTATTCCAGACTAAAATGACGACGGCTCGCGGGGACGCTCGCCCCACCCACTATCTACTTTTCACATCCCACGCGTCGCGCAGGCCGTCGCCAAGGAAATTCAGCGCGAGCAATGTCGAAACCAAAATGCCGCCGGGAAAAACAATCAGCCACCAGTAAATGCGGATCGGATTGATGTTTGAAACGCCGTCGGAAACCAATGTTCCCCAACTCGCCATCGGCGCTTGCACGCCGAGACCTAGAAAACTTAAAAATGATTCGTAGAGAATGATCGCGGGCATTGTGAGCGCGAGGTAAGTGATGACGATGCCGAAAATGTTCGGAATGATGTGGCGTGCAAGAATCCAATGCGGTTTTGCGCCGAGCGCGCGGCTGGCTTCTACGAACGCGCGTGTCCGTAGTGATAAAACTTGTCCGCGAACAATCCGAGCCATCGTGAGCCACGAAACCGCGCCGAGCCCGACGAACAAAAGCGTCACGCGCAACCCGCCGGCGAGCGCGGGGGAATTTTGGATGAAGTGCGATTGCTTCAGCAAATTTCCGAGCGTGGTCATCAAAACGATGACAAAAATGATCGAAGGCAACGAATAAAGGACGTCCACGATCCGCATCAGCGCATCGTCAACTTTTCCGCCGACGTAACCGGCAATCGCACCCCACAAAACTCCGATGATCAGACTCACAAGCGTGCCGACGACGCCGACGAGCAGAGAAATCTGCGCGCCGAAAAGAACGCGGGAAAAAATGTCGCGTCCGTGAAGGTCGGTGCCGAACCAATGTTGCGCGTCCGGCGGCGAAAATTGCGCGTCGGAAAGTTGATTCGGATTGTGCAATTGCGCGAAATTTGTTCCGCTGATTTTCAAAACAACCGGCCATGCGGCAATCGCAACCAGCAAAAAAGCGAGAAACCATGCGCTCAAAACCGCAGGCCGATTTTTTTTGAAGCGTCGCCACGCGCGCTGGTTGGGCGAGAGGTTTTGCTGGATTTCGTCACTCATATTTCACGCGCGGGTCGAGCAAGGTGTAGGAGAAATCCACAATCAAATTCAATCCGATGAGCAGCACGGCGTAAAGCAGCGCGAGGTCAACGGTCATCATGTAATCGGAATTCAAGGAACTGTTGATGAAGAAAACACCGATGCCGGGAATCTGAAAAATGTTTTCGATGACGAACGAGCCGGTCAGCAAATCCGCGAGCATCGGGCCGGAATAGGAAACGACTGGCAGAATGGCGGTGCGGACGGCGTGCTTGAGCAGCAACAGATTTTCGCCGAGGCCTTTTGCGCGCGCGGCGGTGACGAATTCAGATTGCATCGCGGTCAACATTCCTTCGCGGAACAGCCGTGCGATTTTTCCGGCGAAAAATAAACCGAGCGCGATAGTTGGCAAGATCATGTGCAGCGGTGATTCCCACAGCGCGACGGGCAATAAATTTAGTTTGATGCAAAAAATTAGAATCAAAATCGGCGCGACGACAAATCCCGGCACGCACACGACGAGGACGGCGAGAAAACTTCCGGCGTAATCTTCCCATCGTCCGCGCCGCGCGGCGGTGAAAAATCCGAGCGGCAATCCGACACCCATCGCAAAGCCAAACGCGAACGCGCCTAACGTCATCGAAACCGGTAGACCCTGCGCGATGATGTCGCTGACCCGGTGGTTGCGGTATTTATAAGAGACGTCGAAGCTCGCGGGCGCGTGATGCCAGTTGCCGCTGGCGTCTTTTTCCCAGACGAGGCCGAAGTAGCGCAGGTATTGTTTCCAAACCGGCTCGTCGAGATGATAGGTCGCCATCAGGTTCCGCTCGATTTCCGGCGACGCAGGCGCGCGTTCGCGGTCGAACGGGCCTCCGGGCGCAAGATGCACGAGCAAAAACGCCAGCGCGCTGATGACGAGCAGCAGCAGAACCGAAAATGCCAGGCGTTTGAAGAAATACATGACGTGATTTATTTAACCGCAGAGACGCGAAGACGCAGAGGAAAAAATCATTTTGATTTAATTTTTCGGATGTAATTCAACGGATGCTGGTCGAGGATGTTCTGATACATACCTTGAATTTTGTTCGTGTCGAAATAATTGATGCCGACGTAAAAATAAAGCGGAATGATTGGCATTTCGTCGCGCGTCAAAAGTGTTTCGGCCTGTTGAAATATTTTTTCGCGTGTCGGCAAATCAGTTTGTTCGTTCGCCTGCTCGATGAGCGAATCGTATTGTGGATTTTTCCAGCCGGTGCGGTTGTTGCCGTCGTTGCTCGTGAACATTCCGAGAAAAGTCTGCGGGTCGTCGTAGTCGCCGATCCAACTTGCGCGCGAAAGCTGATAATCCAGATGATCCATCGCACTCAAATAAACCGTCCACTCAAGCTGGCGCAAATCCATCTGGATGCCGAGTTCGTCGCGCCACATCTGCTGCAATTCGATCGCGATGTTCTCGTGGATTTTTCCGCCACCGCCGCCGGCGGGCGCGTTGAACATATATTCAAAGCGTGGAAAATTTTTCCCGGCGGGATAACCGGCGTCGGCCAGAAGCTTTCGCGCGAGTTCGGGATTGTAACTGTCGTCTTCGGGCGGAACATAATTGGCCGTTCCATTTGGCACGAGATGAAACGCGGGCGGCTCCCCTGCCCTCGTAATTTTTTTTACGATGCGCTCGCGGTCAATCGCCAGCGAAAGCGCGCGGCGGACGCGCGGGTCGTCGAACGGTTTTTTCGTCACGTTGACGCGGATGAAATAACTTCCGAGATAATTGAACGTGTGAAAATCCGCGCGCTTGAGCAGCACGTCCAGCAATTCCGACGGGATGAGTTCCTTGTCCCACACGACGTCCGCCTGTCCGTGTTCGTAAAGATTCAGCGCGGTGTGCGGCGAGCCGATGGGCAGCAGGTCAATGATTTCCGACTGCGTGTTCGCCGCGTCCCAGTAGCGCGGATTTTTTTTCAGGCGAACTTTGTCGTTGAGCCGCCACTCGGCAAGTTCATACGGGCCGCTGCTCGGCAACGGCCGCTGCATCAGCCAGCGGTCGCCGTATTTTTCAATCGTCTGGCGCGGCACGACGGAAAAAATCGGGGCGGTGATCAAATCGAGGAAAAATGTCGTGGGATGATTCAACTCGACTTGAACAGTGAACGGATCAATTGCGTGAACGCCGACGAGCGACGAGTCTTTGATTTTCCCCGTGTTAAAATCCTCGCCATTTTTTAGATAATAAAGTTGTCCGGCGTAATCCGAGGCGGTCGCTGGACTCAATGAACGAATCCACGAGTAAACCACGTCGTCCGCGCGGATCGGTTCGCCCGTTGACCAGACGAGATTTGTCCGCAAATGGAACGTGTAAGTTTTCCCGTCCGGCGAAATTTCCCAGCTTTCCGCCAGGCCGGGAATGGCGCGCGCAGTTTTCGGATCAAGCCGCGTCAAACCTTCAAACAAGCCGATGACGATGCGAAATTCCGGCTGGCCGGTGATGATGGCCGGGTCGAGCGATTCCGGCTCGGCGTTGTTGATGATGGTCACGTCGGCGGGCGGTTCGCAGCGGATGCAGCCGGAAATTAAAACGCAAGCGGCGACGAAAAAAACAAAACGCGCCCGCGAAAAAAATCGCCGGGCGCGTTTGGAAATGGTCATTGCGCTTACTTGGCCGGAGCCGGTGCGGCGGGCGCGTTGGTGTCCGCCGTCAAAGGCACTGAAAGTAAATTATTTTTTGGGGCAACTGCCGGTTGCGGTGTTACAGGCGACGGCGTCACCGGCGGCGCTTGTGTCTGGATTTTTTGCAACTGTTTTTCAAAAGCCGACGTGTTTCCCTGATGCGCGCTGTCTTGCAAAATTCCGATGGCCAGGGCCAGCACAAAAAAAACAATCGTCGAGTATTTCGTGATTTTGGTCAGCGCGTTCCCCGAACCCGCGCCAAACAGCGCATCCGCCGCGCCGCCGCCGAACGCGAGTCCCGCGCCCGCGTCCTTCTTCGGCAGCTGAACCAGCACGAGCAGAATCAACACCGCACAGTTGACGACCAGAAAAAATGTCAAAACGCCAATGAAAAAACTCATATTAAAATAGATTCTATACGGAATTTTTTATGATGTCAGCAAAACTTCTCGCCTCGAGTGACGCCCCGCCGACCAGCGCGCCGTCCACGTCCGGTTGGCCCATCAGCTCTTTGGCGTTATTGGGCTTCACGCTGCCGCCGTATTGGATGCGGACTTTTTTAGCCACGGCTTCGTCAAAAATTTTCACGAGCAATCCGCGGATGAAAGCGTGCGCATCCTGCGCCTGCTGGGTCGTCGCGGTTTTGCCCGTGCCGATCGCCCAGACCGGTTCGTAAGCGATGACCGTTTCGAGCATTTGTTCGCCGGTCAAACCGGCGAGGCTGCCGCGCACCTGCGTTTCCAGAACTTTTTCCGTCAGATTGCCTTCGCGTTCGGCCAGTGTTTCGCCCACGCAGACAATCGGCTTTAACGACGCCGCGTGCGCCGCCAATGCTTTTTTGGCGATGAGCGCGTCGGATTCCTTTTGAAACTGGCGCCGTTCGCTGTGGCCGAGAATGACGTAACGCACGGAAAATTCCTTCAACATTCCCGCGCAGATTTCGCCGGTGAACGCGCCGAAATTATTTTCGCTCATGTTTTGCGCGCCGAGCTTGATGTTCTTGCTTTCGAGAATCGCCTTCGACACCGATTCCAGCGCGGTGAACGGCGGACAGACCACAATGTCCACCTCCTTTACGGCGACGAGGTCGCGCGTGAGGTCGGCCACCAAGGTCAGCGCCTCGGCGACGGTCTTGTTCATCTTCCAGTTGCCCGCAATGATCAATTTACGTTCTTTGTTCATTTGTTAAATCATGTTCATCCTCGTCCTCATCCCTCATCCTCAAATTCGATCCATGAGAATGAGGATGAGGAGGATTAAATTATTTTTCGCTCAACGCCGCTACTCCGGGCAGAACCGCGCCTTCCAAAAATTCCAAACTCGCGCCGCCGCCGGTGCTCATAAATGTAACTTTGTCACCAAGTCCGGCCTTGTTCAACGCCTTCACGCTGTCGCCGCCGCCGATGATGCTCTTCGCGCCGTTCTTTTGCGTCGCATCAACCACGGCTTGAGCAACCGCATTTGTTCCTGCCGCGAAACGCGCGTCCTCGAACATTCCCATCGGGCCGTTCCACAAAACGGTTTTTGCACTGGAAATGATTTTGGCGTAATTCGCCGCCGTTTCCGGCCCGATGCTGAAACCTTCCGCGTCGTCGGGAATGTCGCCGCTGATGGTGCGAATGTTTGTCAGGTCAAAAACTGGTTTGCCTTTTTTGTTCAGCTTGCCCGTGTCCACGGGCGTCGCGATGATCGTGTCGGTCGGCAGTTGAAAATTTACTTTAAGCTTCTTTGCTTTTTCTTCCGCCGCAAGCGCCGTGCCTTTGTGGTCGGGTTCGACGAGCGATTTTCCGGTTTTCACTCCGTGCGCCAATTTGAAAGTGTAAGCCATCGCGCCGCCGATTAAAATCGTGTCCGCCTTTTCGAGCAAACGGTCAATGACCTTGATTTTGTCGGAAACTTTTGCGCCGCCGAGGATGACGACGAACGGGCGCGCGGGATTTTCCAGTTCGTCGCCGAGAAATTTCAATTCGCGTTCCATCAGCAAACCCGCCGCCGCCTTTCCGCCGCGCTTGGTGACAAAACGGGCCACGCCTTCCGTGCTCGCGTGCGCGCGATGTGCCGCGCCGAACGCGTCGTTCACATAAACATCCGCGACCTTCGCCAGTTTTTCCGCGAAGGCCGGATCGTTGGCCTCCTCTTCATTGTAATAGCGGACGTTTTCGAGCAGCGTCACGTCGCCGTCCTTCATCGCGGCCACGGCGGCCTCAACTTTTTCGCCGATGCAATCATCCACAAACTTCACCGGCTTGCCGAGCAGCTCGGAAAGTTTGGTCGCTACCGGCGCAAGCGACATTGTGGCCTCGCGTTTGCCCTTTGGACGGCCGAGGTGCGCGGTCAAAATCAGTTTGCCGCCTTTTTCAATCAGCAGTTTCAGCGTCGGCAAGGTTTCGACGATGCGCGTCGCATCGGTGATGACCATTTTGCCGTCTTTTTCTTCCAGCGGCACGTTGTAATCCACGCGCAAGAAAACGCGTTTGCCTTTGACATCGAGGTCGCGAACAGTGAGTTTAGCCATAAAATTATGCGTCTGCCGTGGCAAACGAAGTGCTAAAATATCAAACCAACCGCTTCCGTAAAGTAAATTGAATCAGCCGCCGCCAAACGGGAAAATTGCGGGACAACCAGCGGGCGGAATTATTTTTAGTCATTGAATTTTTCACGGGAGTTCCTAGACTTTTTGCATGGACGATTCGCAACCATCGCAGCTGGCCCAATACATTCCGGTTTTGTTTCTGCTCGTCGCGGCCATCGGCTTCGCGGCGGGCACGCTGACGGTGTCGGTCTTGCTCGGCAAATTCGCCCGGCGCACCAAGGCCAAGGACATGCCCTACGAATGCGGCGCGAATCCCATCGGCGACAACAATCCGCGCTTCTCCGTGAAATTCCATCTCGTGGCGATGCTGTTCATCCTGTTCGACATCGAAGTCGTGTTCCTGTATCCGTGGGCGGTCGTCTACAAGCAGATGCTCGCCGATCACGCGACGCGGAACCTGATTTTGGGCTCGATGATTTCCTTCATGGCGATTTTGTTTGCGGGTTATATCTACGCGCTGAAGAAAAAAGCGTTCGACTGGAAAAATTAAACCGGCTTCAACCGTTCAGGACTTCCGTACTGGAATTGCAATTTTTTGGCTGCCAAACACGGGTGTCGGGGAAAAAATCCCCGCTCGCCACAGTGCGTCGTTCTGGATTAAACTTCGCCGATGATGTACCTGCCCAAGCCGGATGTGATTTTCACCCACGAGAGCGATCTCGACGGCTTGGTCGCCGGGCTGATGCTGCAAAAGCTCGCGAAACACCTTTACCACCGCGACGTGCCGCTCGAAGCCTATCATTACAATTACTGGAAACAGCGCGAGTTGCGCGAGAAGGCCGCGTGGGTCGCCGATTTCACCTACGAACCGCGGCTCGACAAGCAGGAATGGGTCATCATTGACCATCACGTCACCGACTCGACGCCCAAGAACGCGCACCTCATCCATGACCTGACCAAATCGGCCGGGCTGCTCTGCTACGAATTGTGCAAACGCAACGGCCTTGACTCGCCCGCGCTGGAACGGCTCGCGCACCTGAACAACGTCGCGGATTTATTTTTGGAGGACGACCCGGATTTCATTCTGGCCGGCGATTACGCGAACCTCGTCAAGATTTACCAGTTCTGGAATCTGCACGCGCTCATCGGCGGCGACATTGAAAAATTATTGGATCACCCGCTGCTCGAAGTCATGGCCGTCAAACGCCGCATCGAAGACCCGCTTGGTTTCGAGTGGAGCAAAAATCACGTCACCGAAATCAGCGCCGCCGTCGGCTACGTCGAGACCGTCGTCGGCAACAACAACCTCATCGTGCATCAATTGCTCGAACGGTCGGCGGTGAAATTTCCCGTGCTCGTCACGCTGTTCAAGCGCGCGAACAACGTCGTCATCGCCAGCTTCCGCAGCCGCAACGGCGAGGCGCTGAAGGTGGCGGAAAAATTCCAGGGTGGCGGCCACGCGAACGCCTCGGGCGCGATGCTGCCCAAGTCCATCCGCAACATTTCCGAAGCCGTGGAATATCTGCGCTCGATTTTGAATCCGAAGCGCGGCGCGCCGTTGAACAATCTGGAAAGTTTGTTCGCGGGGATTGAGGCGGAGCAGCGGAAGTAAGTTCCTTCTCATTCCGCAGCCGCAACGGCGAGACGCTCAAGTCAGTGGGATTGCTGTGGTTTGTTCTTTGGCTGTTTGCGGGGCAAGTCGGTAATTGGCGGCAGGTCTAGATAATCGGCTGCCTCAAGAATGGCGGTTTTTTCGTCGGGGTCTTGGGTTTGCGCGGCGAGTTCGCGCAGGCGTGGGCTTACGGAATGATCCCCAAATTGAATCACCGCCTCCAGCGCGCCGGCGCGGATTTCCCTGTCCGGATTGGAGAGTTCGGACCAGATGGTGTTCAGCGAATTTGAATCGTTGTTCATCGCCAGCGCCATCAGTTCGGCGACACGCTCCTGGACATATTCCGCGTGATTCGTGTCTTGAATGGCCGGAGCAGCGGTGACTGCCGCCGGCTTGATTGTGACGACCGGGGCGCTCGCAATGACCGGCGGCGCAGGCGCGAAAATTTCTTTTTGTGGGGAAACGCCTGTCTGCGTTGGTGCAACGGGCAAATTTTCCGGCGCTTCGCTGGCCTGCTCGTGATGAAACGCCCTTGGAATCAGAAAAACGATTCCCAAAATGCCGGATGCGAGCAACAAAATTGCACCGGCTACTTTGGGTCTCATGCAAAAAACGCCGACGAACGATGGCCGAAACCTGATTCAATGGGTTTCAACCTCATCGAACCAGGCTGGCTAAAACTCCCAAATGGGTCATGGGTTAATGTTGAGCGTCCCCTTGCCATTCGCGCTGGCGGTTCCAGTGCAAACAAAAGGGTTCCCCTGATAACTTCCTTCGCCCGTTGCAGAAGTTAATGCACCCTTGTCTGTCTCGGTATAAGCCCCAGTAGTGGCATTGGGAGTGGTATCCGTGGTTGTTCCCGTCCCTATTCCTGTTATAAAGAACTTGATACGCCGACACCCCCGATTATGGCTGTATCGTCAAAAGCGAATGGTTAAGAGTGATGAGTCGGTCGTAGTCGGGCTTGCCAAGCCGTTATTGTCATTTTGCTTGCCGCTAAAGATGTCGTTGCTTCCGGGGTTGCTGGAACTTAATATGTCCGAAACGTCAACCAACAAGTTGTCGCTCTTGTCCAACACTTGGAAATCTTGTGTATTACCGCCCATTGTCACCAGTTTTGCGCCCGATGGAAAGGTGGGAGAGCCATAATTTCCCTCCGCGTTTTCATCTTGAGCCAGCCACAGGAGGATTGTTTTCGTGCTGATACTGTGTTTCGTCGGTGCCGGTGTCGTGGTGACGGTGCCGTTGTCCGTGGAATTGGGGCTTTGCACCGAGGCGGTTGCAGTGATCGTAAAAATCTGTGTCAGTTGTGCCTGAAGACTGCCTGCTGGGCAAAAGTTAAAAATGCCAGCGCAGCACCCGCCATGATTATGTTTTTCAGTTTCATTTTTTGACTCCTTTGTTGGTTGGTTTGGTTAAAAAACTTTATTTTTAAACCCGTATTTTTACAGGAATTAATTGACTAAACAAGGTCGCCACAAATATGTCAAGCCGAAAATGCACGCGCCGGGCTTGGCACAAATTTAAGATGCAACCATTCACGAATTCACGATTTGCGATTCAATCAAACCCGCGCTAACATCGCCGCCGCTTATGCCTGATTCATCCACCCGCGCCGACGGACGTTCGCCCGGCCAGCTTCGCCCGCTGCGTTTTCAAAATCGCATCGCGCCCTATGCCGCCGGCTCCACGCTCGTTGAATGGGGCAACACGCGCGTCATCTGCGGCGTGACCGTCGAGGAATCCGTCCCGCGCTGGATGAAGGAGCAAAAAGTTTCCGGCGGCTGGCTCACGGCGGAATATTCCATGCTCCCTTACTCCACTTTGGATCGCAAACCGCGCGACATTTCCAAAGGCAAACTGGACGGACGCTCGTCGGAAATCCAGCGGCTCATCGGCCGCTCGATCCGCGCCGCAATTGACCTGGAGAAAGTCGGCGCGCGGACAATTTGCATTGATTGCGATGTGTTGCAGGCGGACGGCGGCACGCGCACGGCGGCCATCACCGGCTCGTTCGTCGCGCTCTCGCTCGCGGTGAAGAAATTGATTGCCGAAAAGAAATTGTCGGGAAGCCCGATTCTTCACGCCGTCGCCGCTGCGAGCGTCGGCATCGTGAACGGCGTTCCGCTGCTGGACTTGTGCTACACGGAAGATGTCGCCGCGTCGGTGGACATGAATCTCGTGATGAACGACAGCGGCCAGTTCATCGAACTGCAAGGCAGCGGCGAGGAGGCGACGTTTAGCGAGAAGGAACTCGCGGATTTGCTCGCGCTAGGAAAATCCGGCATAGAAGAATTGCTCGTCGCGCAACAAAAAGCCCTCGCTCAAATTTAAGCCGATGTCTTCCAAGAAAAGATCAAACTCCAAAAAAACTGTTCCTGTCACACGGCTGCTCTTGATCCGTCATGGCGAAGTCGAAACGCGCTATCAAGGCGTGTTCGGCGGCACGATTGACATGAACCTTTCCGCGCGCGGCCTCGAACAGGCAAAGCTGCTCGCGAAATTTCTGCGTGGCCGGAATTTTGACGCGATTTACGCCAGCCCGATGAAGCGCGTGCAGCAGACGTTCGCGCCGTCCCGCAGACATCATCCGGTCAAGCAGGTCATCCTGCCGGGATTGCGCGAGATAGATTTTGGCGACTGGACGGGCTTCGGCTGGGACGCGGTGCGTGAGAAGTTCGGCATCAAGCCTTACGAATGGCTGGACAAAATCGAACTTGGCGTGGTGCCGAATGGCGAGAGCACCGTCCATTTTCGCAAACGGGTCGAGCCGTGTCTGCGCAAAATCATCCGCGAAAATCGCGGCAAGACCGCCGCGATTTTTTGCCACGGCGGCGTCATCCGCATGATGCTGGCGCTCCTGCTGGATTTGCCGCTGCCGAAAACCGCCGCGTTTGAGATCGAATATGCCAGCGTCACGCAGGTCGCGCTGCATCCGCACATGAACGAGATTGAACTGCTTAACTTCACGCCGTGGCGGGATCTGGTCTTTGCGTGGCGGCCGCCATGAAATCAAATAAAATCCTTTGGCAAATTTCCGTCACGACCACGCTTGAGGCGGAAGATGCCGTTGCCGAATTGCTAAAATCGATTTTCGGCCAGCCCGCTTCATCGCATTTCAATGTTGAAACCCAAGTGAGCGTCGTCAGTGTTTTTACTCCAAAAAAAATTATTTCACCGCGCGCTGTCCATGTAAAAACTTCCGCCGGCCTTAAACGCATCAAAAGCTGCGGCCTGAACATCGGCTCCGGCAAAATCAAAATCAACAAAGTGCGGCGCGAAGATTGGGCGGAATCATGGAAACGGCATTTCAAAGCGATTGAAATCGGCGACACGCTGCTGATCAAACCGAGCTGGATCAAACGTCCGCCGCGCAAAAATCAGGTGGTCGTGATTCTTGATCCGGGTTTAAGTTTTGGCACGGGACAGCACGCGACGACTTCGTTTTGCCTGCACGAAATCGTAGCCTGTAGCGTTGGCGCTGCCCGCCAACAGTCGAGCCACAGGCTCGACGCTGTAAAATCTTTTTTAGACATCGGCACGGGTTCGGGAATCCTGGCGATTGCGGCGGCGAAACTCGGCTATGAACCGGTGCGCGCGTTTGATTTTGATCCCGAAGCCGTCCGCGTCGCGCGCGCGAACGCGCGCGTGAATCACGTCGAAGGAAAATTAAAAATTACGAACGATGACGTGACCAAACTTCCGCTTCGTCCGGCGCAGAAATACGATCTGGTCTGCGCGAACCTGATTTCCAACCTGCTCATCGCCGAGCGTCGGCGCATCGTGGCGCAATTGAATCGCGGCGGAACATTGGTGCTGGCGGGCATTTTGAAGTCGGAATTTGCGCAGGTTCAAGCCGCGTTTGAGAGTTTTGGAATGGAGTTGGTTTCGAGCAAGAGCGAAAAAGAGTGGCGGTCAGGCTCGTTTTGTTTTGAGAAGGAATGAAATTTTGCCGGATTTTGCGGGATAAAATTTACAGTCATTAGTTTTAATTTTTTCCCATTGTTACGTTTAAGAAAGATTTTTGTAAATTTTGAATGACAAACGCAAAGTTTGGTCTCATAAAAGGAGCGTGTAGGGCAGTTGGCTATCAGGCCAGCAACAAGGAAGGCTTGAGCCGCTGCGAAGCTCCGTAACCAAATGAAATGCGTTATGAAAAAAATGATGGAATCCATCGTGGAAGTCATCCGCGATACCAACCACCCGTTCCGCAAGCTGGAACATCAACCCAAAAAATCGCTCAAGAACCGCTATGAGCGCAGAAAGGTGAAGGAATATCTGCACCTGGCCGACTGGCAGGAAGAAACCGCTTGAAAATTTTGAACCAACTTGAATGAAGGGGCCGCGCGCGAGCGCGGCTTTTTCTTTTGGCACGGAGTGTCTACTGGCAGTCCGGGCAGATGCCGAAAAATTCGAGTTTGTGCGTTACGGCCTTGAAACCGTTTGCCGTGGCGATGCGCTTCTCGATTTCGACCGGGAAAACATTCCCCGATCTCCACGACTTCCGAACAGCGCGTGCAGACCAGATGATGGTGATGGCCGTCGTCGCCTTCGCCGACGAGTTCAAACCGCGCCGCGCCGTCGCCAAAATCAAACCGCTTCACCATCCCCATTTTTTCGAGCAGGTGCATGGAACGATAAATCGTCGCAAAGTCGCACTCGCCCTTGGGCAGCGCGGCGAGAATTTCCTTGTTCGTGAGCGGATGCGGATGTTGCCGCAAAATTTCCAGAATCGCCGCGCGCGGGCCGGTGATTTTGTGCGATTGCCCGCGCAAACGGTTAGTCAGCGCGGATAATTCCTGTCGCCGGTGCGGATGTTTGTGCGCGTGCGGTTTCATTTCACCTCAAAAATCGCACCGGTAATTCCTTAAATCAAGCTCATTGCAAATCGTTGGCAGAATTGAAAACAAAAAAACGGCGGTCAACAGACCGCCGCCACAATTTGAATTGCCAAAATTATTTCATCAGCAGCATCTGACGCGCGCGCTTGATGGCCGTGGTGAGGCGGCGCTGGTAATGCGCGGGCATGCCGGTGTATTTGCGCGGCAGGATGCGGCCCTGGTCGGTCACATATTGCTTGAGCAGGTTGGTGTTCTTGAAATCGAGCGCGTCCTCGGTGAAGTCAATCTTCGGCTTCGGGCGCGGCGTGCGGTTTTCCGTCGGGCGGCGTGAACCGCGCTTGTCTTTGTCCGTGTTCGTCTTGCGTGGCATAATTATTTGATCTCCTTGTGCAACGTGTGGCGGCGCAGAAACGGGTTGAACTTCTTGAGCTCCAGTTTCTCCGTCTTCAGTTTTTTGTTGCGCGTGGTGGTGTAGCGCGAAGGCGACTTGCCTTCCTTGCGCGCCTCGCTGCATTCGATGGTGATGATTTCGCGTGCCATAAATTATTCCTTTTCCTTGACGACCTTTTCTTCCGGCTGTTCGTCGTCGTCCGTTTCAACCTCCGTGATGCCGGCGTTGTCCACCGTGCCGAGCTGGCCGAGCCGGCGCTGGCGCAACGCGCCGTCGCGTTCCAGTTGCGCCTGCGCGTCCACCGTGAAACGCGTCCACGGAATCGCCTCCAGCCGCGCCTTGGGGATTGCCTTGCCGGTCAATTCGCAGATGCCGTAGGTTTTTTTCTCGATGCGCTTGAGCGCCTCCTCGATTTCATAGACCGAATCCTGATCCGCCGAGAGCAGGCTCAACGCGAAATCGCGGTCGAAATTATCCGTGCCCGAATCCGCCATGTGCAGGCTGTAACCGGCCATCTCCTGCGCCGACTCCTTCGCCAGACCGTTCATCTGGCGCATCAACTGCTCGCGCAGTTCGAGCAGATAATTGTAATACTTCTGCCACACGCCCTTGATTTTCTTCGCATCAACCGCCGTCGCGCCCGCCTTGGACATGGGCCGGCCAAGAATGGAGGCCGAGGTGGCGGACGCCTGCGATTTGTTGCGCGGCGCCGATTTTTTCGTTTCTTTTTTCATCGCTGTCACAAAATTAAAATGATTTCAGGCCATAAAGCCGGTTCGTCAAGAGCGCGGGAATCTAGCAGACAAAATCAAATACGCCACACAAATTTTCAAAAATTTTCGGGTGGTCAACGGTTCCGGCTTTCCAGCACCCACGGGCGTGAAAGACAATAACCAGCGGTTTGATCTGCGGGGAAAATTACTGGAAAGCAAAAGCCGCGGCCGAACCGTCCGAATTAAATTTTTCCGCGCGTTTTCGCAAATGCGCGGGCTTAAATGATCTGCACCAAATCTTTTGTCTCGTAACGCACTTTCGCCAGGCTCGCGTATCTGTCACTCGCGGCGCGATAACCGAGCGCGCAGGCCACGACAGTCGCGTAACCGCTGCCGTTCAAATTCAAAATCTTGTCGTATTCTGCCGGAACAATTCCTTCCATTGGACACGCGTCCACGCCGAGAACAGCGGCGCACGTCATCAGATTTCCGAGCGCGATATAAGCCTGCCGCGTCGCCCATTCGTGTGCGGTTTTGCCGCGCGGACCGTTCACCACGTCGCCAATCATCATGTCACGATAGGGATTAAACGCGCCGTCAGGCACCTTGCGCACGTCTGCAGAGCGCTTGATGAAACGATCCACGTCCGCCTCCTTCATTTCCGTGCGCGCGGTGAAGACGACAAAATGCGACGCATCCACGACCTGCTTCTGTCCCCATGAATGTGGCAACAGTTCGACACGCTTGGCCGGATTGCTGATGACCAGAAATTTGTATGGTTGCAAACCATAGGAAGTCGGCGTCAGCACCAATGCCTGCTCAAGTGTCTTCCAAACATCGGATGGAATTTTTTTGGCGGCATCAAAAAACTTGGTGGCATATCGCCAGTTCAGCGCTTCAATAAGTTGCAAATTAGTCATGTCCGTTGAAAATTGCACATTCGCGATAAAATACAATTTTTAACGCTTCAATTTAGTTCATGGGGTATTCACCCCATTGCCATTGGCTCTGATATTGTTATTATTCACCAAAATGTCTGGATGGCTGGTCGGAAAAATAAAAGGATACACACCCTGATTTTGCCATCATTTGACTTCAGTCGGTTGACTTATATTTTATCGGATGAAATGGATGGTTTCATTTTTTCGCGCGCTGTTTTTTTGCGGGCTGGCGACTCTGGCGCTGTCCGCGAGCGCGCAGTTGCAACGCGTACCAAACACCTCGCTCACCAATCTGCCGCCCCAGCCGCCGCAGTTCGGTTATACACTGGCCAATGCATTTCCCACAGTGGCTTTGACCCAGCCAGTCTGCATCGCGTCGCCGCCGCAGGAAACGAATCGTCTGTTCATTCTCGAAAAAACCGGAAACATCGTCGTCATCACCAATCTTGCGGCTCCGACCCGCACGGTGTTCATGAGCCTGCCGGTTGTGACCGACAGTGAATCCGGCCTGCTGGGGCTGGCGTTCCATCCCGGCTACGCGACTAACGGATATTTTTTTGTGTTCTCGTCTCGCACGCTGACAAATTCCCAAGGCGCCGGATTGCACCAGTGCATTTCCCGGTTCCAAGTCACAGCCACCAACGCCAATATCGCCTTGCCTGGCACGGAACTTCCGCTGATCACTGAATATGATTGGGCTCCCAACCACAACGGCGGCGACCTGCACTTCGGCCCGGACGGCTATCTTTACGCCTCGGTCGGCGACGGCGGCGCGCAATACAACGGCAGCCTGAACGCGCAGGTCATCACGAATAATTTTTTCTCTGCGATTCTGCGCATTGACGTGGACAAGCGTCCGGGAAATTTTTTGCCCAATCCACATCCGGCGAACACGACGAACTATTTTATTCCGGCGGACAATCCTTTTGTTGGTGTAACCAATTTCAACGGCCACACGTTTGCCGCCACCAGCGTGCGCACGGAATTTTTTTCCATCGGCTATCGGAACCCGTGGCGGTTTTCAATTGATCCCGGCACCGGATTTATTTACGTCGGCGATGTCGGGCAGGATCTTTACGAGGAGGTGGACGTCATCACCAATGGCGCGAACTGCGGCTGGGCTTATTACGAGGGAAATCATCTGGCCTCAACGTTATATCCGAGCCAGCCTACCATCCTCACCAATCCTCCCCCGGGATTGGTTTTTCCGATTCAGGAATATCCTCATGGCACCACCACTTACACAGGCGACGCCGTCATCGGCGGCGGCGTTTATCGCGGCAGCCGCATCTCGCAACTTTACGGCGACTATATTTTTAGCGACAACGTCAGCGGCAGCATCTGGATGTTGCGTTACGACGGCAGCAACACCGTTCCCTTTCAATACCTGACATCTGCTTCAGCACCGACAGCGTTTGGAACGGATCCACGCAACGGTGACATTCTCATCGCGCAACTCAATAGCGGCCAGATCGGGCGGCTGGATTACAACACGACCTCGACCGGCGCGCCCCTGCCGCCGACGCTCGCCGACACTGGCGCATTCAGCGATTTGACTTCGCTTACACCCAGCGCCGGCATCGTGCCTTACGATCTCAACGTGCCGTTCTGGTCGGACAACGCGATCAAGTCCCGCTGGTTCTCCGTGCCGAACACGAACCTTACAGTCGGTTTTAACCCGAACGGCAACTGGTCGTTTCCCACCGGCACCGTCTGGATAAAACATTTTGAACTCGAACTCACCAACGGCGTCGCCGCGTCGCGCAAGCGGTTGGAGACGCGCTTCATTGTGCGCAACACGAACGGAATTTACGGCATCACCTACCGCTGGGATTCCGCCACCAACGCCACGCTCGTGCCGGAAGCCGGTACGAACGAAACATTTGTCATCAACAACGGCGGCATTTTGCAGACGCAAATCTGGCATTATCCCAGCCGCTCGGAATGTCTCGTCTGCCACACGGCGGCGGGCGGTTACGGCCTCGGTTTTCGCACCGAACAATTGAACCGCAATTTTACCTACGGCTCGCTGACCACCAACCAGCTTTCCGCGTTGAGCGCCGCCGGTTATTTCAGCGCGCCCGTCACGAACGATCCTGCCACACTGCTCGCCCTCGCGCCCGCCACCAACACTTCCGCGACTTTGGAATTTCGCGCCCGCTCGTTTCTCGCCGCCAACTGCTCGCAATGCCACCAGCCCGGCGGTGGCGCGCAGCAGGCCAACTGGGACGCGCGCATCACGACTTCGACCGCCAATGCCGGACTGATTCGCGGCATACCCGTGAACAATTTCGGCGACACCAACAATTTCATCATCGCGCCACAGTCGCCCGCTCATTCAATTTTGTTCACGCGCAGCTCCGCTCGCGACCTCGGCAGCCTGCCGTCCATCCAGATGCCGCCATTGGATTCCAATCTTGCCGACACGCAGGACATTTTGCTCGTCAGCAATTGGATCGCGTCACTGCCTCTCACGGGAATTCCCGACGTGCCGGCTTTCAATTCCGTTCGGATCGCCAACGCCAATCTCGTCTTCAGCGGCGCGAACGGCTGGCCCGGGCAAAATTATTACGTCCTCACCTCCACCAACCTCGCCCTGCCCTTGAACCAGTGGAAACCCATTTCAACCAATCCGTTCGATCCCGTTGGGAATTTCAACCTCACCAGCCCGATTGACCCCGGCACGCCCCAACTTTTCTACCTGCTGCAATTGCAATAGCCGCTCCGGCTTGATAATAAATCAGGCATGACCTCATCGTCTCTCCGCATCCGCCGCGCCACGGTGGACGACCGTGAAGCGCTCAAAATAATCTGGGTGTCCATGCGATTGGCGGCGGATGAATTGGAAAAACGCCTGACCGAATTTCAGGTCGTGGAAAATTCCGATGGCGATGTCGTCGGTGCGATTGGCATTCAAATTTCCGGGCAGCACGCCCTGCTCCACAGCGAAAGCTATTCTGATTTTGGTGTTGCCGACGCCGCGCGGCAATTGTTTTGGAAAAGAATTCAGACGCTCGCTTCCCACAACGGCGCTTTCCGCGTCTGGACGCAGGAACGCTCGCCGTTTTGGAAAAGTTTTGGATTCCAGCCGCCGAACGCCGAAGTTTTGGCGCGCCTGCCGGACGAATGGAAAAATGAATTCGACGGCGGCTGGCTCACGTTTCAACTTAAAAACGAGGAAGTCATCGCCGCCGTATTTGAAAAACAATTCGCACCATTCATGGCCGGAGAAAAAAGTGAGACCCGAAAAATTTCAGAAAAAGCGAAAACGATCAATCTCATCATCACCATCGCCGGCTTTGCGATCGGGATTTTGTGCATCGGCATCGCGATTTATCTTTTCGTCCGCCGCAATCCGTTTTCAAGGTAGGGCGGTGCTGCCGTGCCGCCGGTTGGAGTTCACACTTCAGCTTGCGGCTGGCAAGCTAAATTCATCCGCGTGATACGAACTGCGCACCATCGGCCCGCTCGCGACGTGGACAAACCCCATTTCTTCCGCGCGCATTTTGTATGCCGCAAATTTTTCCGGCGAGACAAATTCCTTCACCGGCAAATGTTTTAACGACGGCTGCAAATACTGGCCAAGTGTGAGAATGTTGCAATTCGACGCGCGCAAATCGCGCAATCGCCTGCAACAATTCTTCCTCCGTTTCGCCCAAGCCAAGCATCATGCCCGACTTCGTGTAAATTGTGTCGCCACGCTTTTCTTTCACTTTTTCGAGACCGCTCAACTGACGGTCATAAGTCGCACGATGCCGCACGCTCGGAGTCAAGCGACGAACCGTTTCCAGATTGTGATTGAAGATGTGCGGATTTGCCTCCAACACATTTTCGATGGAAGTATCGCTCTCGTTAAAATCCGGCACCAAAACTTCGATGACAATTTCCGGATTCAGCTCGCGCACCTTTTCAATCGTCTGGCGGAAATGTTCCGCGCCGCCGTCCTTCAAATCGTCGCGCGCCACGGCCGTGATGACGACGTGCTCGCAACTTCATCCGCCGCGTCGCCTCGGCCACGCGCGCCGGTTCGTCCCCTTCGAGCGCGAGCGGCTTGGCCGTGCTGACCGCGCAAAAGCCGCACGCGCGCGTGCAGCGGTCGCCCGCGATCATGAAAGTCGCCGTGCCCTTCTCCCAGCATTCCCAATGGTTCGGGCACTTGGCGCTTTCGCAGACCGTGTGCAGCTTCAGTTCGTCCAGCAGCCCGCGCGTGCGCGCGAAACTGTCCGACGTGGGCAGCGCGATGCGCAGCCATTCCGGCAGACGCGGACGCGGTTTCTATTCAGTCGTTGTCATTTCAAATCTATTTTAACCACGGATTACGCTGATTTCCAAAAAACAAAAATAAAATCTTTTCCTAATCCGCGAAATCCGCAGTTTCATTTGGCAGGCTTTTCAAAAAATCCGGGCAATTCTTCCGGGCCGAAATCCGCCAGCACTTTTCCGTCCACGTCCAGCACCGGCGCGAGTTCCTGGCCGGAAAGGCGGACCATCTCGGCGAACGCCGCGTCGTCCGCGATCACGTCAAGCTTCTCGTAAGCGATGTCGTGGTCGTCGAGCCAGCGCATCGCCTTGTGACACCAACCGCAATACGGCTTGATGAATAAACGGATTTTCATTTCAAAATTGTGTTCTCCAAATCGCTCTCCGCAGATGAGCTTCGTATAAATGAGATTTGCCCGAACGCGCCACATACGAGAAGTGCCACATCCGTCCGAGAATCGGATTCAATTCTGATAAATGACTGCGCAAAAGATTGTAGGCGATCCAACCAATTGCTACAACCCGCGTTGGATTCAGAATCTCAAGTTCTCGACGAAAAAATTTCAAATGGCTTTGGAAGTCTTGTGGCAAACCGTTTTTTAATTCGCTGGAATAACCACGCTTTTTGTATAAATCAGTTAAGTGTGCGTTTGAAGCTCCAATCTTTTTGAGTGTGTCGTAGAAAATTCTGCGATGCGGATGAGATTCATCCCACAAGCTAGTTGACGGCTGGTCGCCAACTATAACAATTGGAGCAGTGCCAAAAAAACCGCCAACTTCATTTTCTTTTGGAAATAGCCAGCAACTTTTATTCAATTCGATTTCTTTCGCAAGTTGTGAAAGAGCTTTGCACTTTTGATTTTCAGCAGACGGATTCATTATTTATCCGCCAATCTGCTTCTTGTAATCCTCCGGCGAGAGCAGCGCGTCCAGTTCGGCGGGATTGCTCAATTTGATTTTGAAAAACCAGCCGCCCGCGTATGGCTCGGTGTTCACCAGCGCGGGATTGTCGGTGACGGGTTTGTTCAGCGCCACGATTTCGCCGCTGACGGGCGAATAAATGTCGCTCGCGGTCTTCACGGATTCCACCACGGCACAGGCTTCGCCGGCCTTCACCTTGCGCCCGGCTTCGGGCAGCTCGACAAAAACGACATCGGTCAACTCGCTCTGCGCGTGGTCGCTGATGCCGACGGTCGCGGTGTCGCCGCTGACGCGGATCCATTCGTGTGATTTGGCGTATTTGAGGTCGGAAGGAATGTTGCTCATAAATTTATTGTAAAACCTGTCCGCAGATTACGCAGATTACGCAGATTTTTCAAAACCCAATCTTCATCTGCGAAAATCTGTAAAATCTGCGGATTAACTCTTTCTGTAAATTGGCCTCGGTGAGATTATTTATTTTTCGGCTTAAAATCGAGATACGCCAGATTCATGTTGCCTTCGGTGACGATGTGAACGGTCAAAACGCTTTTGCCCTTGGGCAGCTTCACTTCGGCGATGTTTGTCATCACATTCCAATGATGCCATTGGCGCCAGGCAATTGACTCTTGGTCGTTTCTGGTTGAAATAATATTGATCGAAGGAATCAAAGGCTTGAAGTTTCGATCCAATGAAATCGTCCCGCCACGGTTTGACGTGTATAAAAGATCAATCGTATAAATTCCAGCGCGCTCGACTTCGACAGTGAGATTGAACCACTCGCCCGGCTCGGTCCAGCCGACGTAGAGTTGATTTTCGGGCGGTTGCACCAGGCAGTAAGGATTATTGTCAATCGGAGTCTCGCTGTGGAATTTCGTGTAAGACGTGTCCACGCCTTCTTTCATCCGAAACTCGTTGAGATAAGTGCCGTCCGCAGGATTCAATTTGCCGCTGCCATTGTTCACGGCGTCGGAATCGTGATACGCGACACCTTCGCCGCCGAGGTCGTAATAGGCGCATTGCACCCGCCCGGGAATTTTCTGCGGCCCGCCCGGATACGCGCTGTCGTGAAATGGCGTTCCTGAATAATTTTTCAAACCGGCGGTCGTGCAGCCGCCCAGAAAAAAGCCGGCGGTGAGAATCAAGAGTGCGCGTAAAATAAATTGAAGTTTTGGTTTCATAAGAATCGCCGGTGCTTCGAACAATTTAAGAACAACCGTCCGCATAATGAAACAAAAATCCGTCGCCATGAAAACCTTAAAACCGGCGGATGATTTTGAAACTTGAATCTTGAAATTGTTACGGGCATCGTCCGGTCATGCCCGCACCAATCTCGCCGAGACTATTTTACATCCTGCTGTCTTTACTCTTGGCGCCATCTGCGCGGCCCGCCTCATTTTATGCGCAACCGTTGAATGACCCGAAGGCGGTCGGCGTTTCACCTTCCGGCGGCGATGACACCGCTGCGCTGCAAAAAGCCGTGGACAAAGTCCAGGAAACGACGCGGCAGGGAATTGTCCTGCTCGCGCCGGGGCAATATCACCTCACCAACACGATTTATATCTGGCCGGGCATCCGGCTGATCGGCTGCGGCGCGGAACGTCCCGTGATCGTTTTGCCTGCCAACACGCCGGGCTATGGCGATGCAGCGCATGAAAAGATTTTGATTTTTTTCGCCGGCAGGCGTCCAAGAAATGATGGAGACCCAATCCCCGACGCGACTCCTGGCACTTTTTATTCAGCGCTCGCCAATATTGACGTTGAAATTGAAAACGGAAATTCCGGCGCGGTCGCCGTGCGCGCGCATTATGCGCAACATTGTTTTCTTGCCCACATGGATTTTCATCTCGGCGATGCGCTGGCGGCCATCCACGACGGCGGCAACGTTGTCGAGGACGTTCATTTTTTCGGCGGCACGCACGCGGTCTGGACGTCAAAACCTTCGCCCGGCTGGCAGTTCACGTTTGTGGATTGCTCGTTTGAAGGCCAGCGCGCGTCGGCAATCTTCGAACATGAAGCCGGGCTGACGCTCATCCGTCCGCGCTTCCAAAATGTTCCGACGGCGGTTGAGATTGAAACAAATTGGGCGGATGAACTTTGGGTCAAGGATGCGCGGCTCGAAGACATTTCCGGTCCGGCATTTGTCTTTGGAATGGAAAAAAATCCGCGCAACCAAATCAACTTGGAAGGCATCACTTGCAGCAACGTGCCGGTTTTTGCCGCGTTGCAAGACAGCGGCAGAAAATTTGTCGCACCGTCAACAATTTATGCTGTTAAAAGATTTTTGCACGGACTCATTTTTGCCGACATCGGAGCAATACCTGAAATTGAAACTCACTTCGATGCCGAGCCGTTGGCCGCAATGCCGGAGCCGGTTGCTTCCGATTTAATTCCGCTGCCGGCTTGCGATACTTGGGTCAATGCGCGCGACCTCGGCGCAAAAGGCGACGGCCAGACCGATGACACTGCGGCGCTGCAAAATGCGATTGCGAATCATCGGACGATTTATTTGCCATCAGGATTTTACATCGTGCGCGACACGTTGAAATTGCAGCCAAATACGGTTTTGATCGGCCTGCATCCGGGCGCGACGCAAATTATTTTGCCGGACCACACGCCTGCGTTCGCCGGCGCTGGCGATCCGAAAGCGTTGCTCGAAACGCCCAAAGGCGGCACCAACATTGTCATCGGCATCGGACTTTACACGAGCGGAAATAATCCGCGCGCGGTCGCGGCACTGTGGAAAGCCGGCGCAAATTCGATGATGAACGACGTCCGTTTTCTTGGCGGCCACGGCACGCCACTGCCCAACGGTTCACGCGAAAATCCTTACAACACCAACCACACCGCCGATCCAAATCCTGATCGCCACTGGAACAGCCAATATCCCAGCCTTTGGGTCACGGACGGCGGCGGCGGAACGTTTCTTGATATTTGGACGCCGTCAACTTTTGCACAGGCGGGAATGCTTGTATCCGACACGGAAACGCCGGGACGCGCTTACCAGATTTCCAGCGAGCATCATGTTCACAATGAAATTAAAGTACGCAACGCCGCGCACTGGAGTTTTTATGCGCTGCAAACCGAGGAAGAACGCGGCGAAAGCGGCTTTTGCCTGCCGATTGAAATTGATTCGTCGCATGACATCACGTTCGCCAATTTTCACAGCTATCGCGTCGTCAGTTCGTATCAACCGTTTCCCTGGGCGGTAAAAATTTCCAACTCGCGCGACATTCATTTCCGCAATTTTCATTGCGACAGCAACAGCAAGGCCAGTTTTGATGCGTCCATTTACGACCAAAGCCACAAGGTTGAGCTTCGCGAGCACGAATTCGCCTCGCTGGACATTTCAGGCAAATCACCTCCCGCCAAACCGCGAACGTCTTCGCCGGTTGTCGCCCGCGGCGCCAAAGTGGAAAAACTTGCGGGTGGATTTTTCAACATTTCCGGCGGCGCGGTGGATTCGCGCGGCAATTTTTATTTTGTGGACGCGCACGAGCGGCGGATTTATCGCTGGGATTCTGCGAAACGACAACTTTCCACCAACGAGGTTTCCTTCCAACCCGTCAACGCTGTCGTGGATCAGGCGGGAAATCTGATGGTCGTTTCCGATGCAGGCGATGGAACGGTTTATTCAATTGATTCCAGTAACAAAGTCACATTGCTGAAATTCCGACCGCTTTCCGATTCGACCGGGAAAAATTTATATCTGCCCGTGAGCGACTGGCATTTGAACGGCGATTCACTTCTGCATCCGACGGCCCAATTTGTTTCGCCGGACGGCACGACCGTTCTGCCGGTCGGCGAAAGTTTTCTCACCGGAGAAACCGGTTGGAACGTCAAATCAAGCCCGCAAGTCCGCTCGTTCGGTTTTGGCAAAGCCGTGCCCGGCAAACCTTTTTATATTACCGACGAGTCCAACTTGCGAACCTGGCAGGCCGGCGTGAATGCGGATGGAAGTCTGACAAACTTTCAACTGTTCGCCGAACAAGGCGGCGAAAGCGTGGCCACGGATTCGCGCGGGAACGTCTATATCGCCGCCGGACAGATTTACGTCTATAATCCCGCAGGCAAACTGATTGACACCATCGAAGTTCCCCGGCGTCCGACGCAGTTAATGTTTGGCGGCAAAGACGGCAAGACGCTTTTCATCACCGCGCGCGATTCGCTTTATTCCGTGCGGATGAAAAATTCCTTTTAGCAAGATTACCCGAACATTTCCCTGCTCATCACGCCCTCGGCGACTTTGGTCACCGGGCCGGTCATCTCAATCGCAAAATCGTCGCCGATCTCGATCTGGATTTTTCCGCCGGGCATATGGACGGTGATGGAGCGGTCGCACAGGCCGAGCTTGTGCGCCACGGCCGCCGCCGCGCTGCTGCTGCTGCCGCTCGCCAGCGTGTAACCCGCGCCGCGTTCCCAGATCTCGATCTGGATGTTCGCGCGGTCGAGGACTTTCATCAGTTGCACGTTTATGCGTTTGGGAAAACGCGCATGGGTTTCCAGCAAAGGACCGATTTGCCGCGCGAGGTCGGCGCTGATTTTCGGCAGCGACAGCACGCAATGCGGATTGCCGACCGTGGCGGCGCAGAAACTGAATTTCTGCCCGCGCAAATGGATTGCCTCGTTGATGACTTCGCGGCGCGGGCCGACCACGGGAATTTCATCACTCCAAAAACTCACTTTGCCCATTTCGACACGCACAATTTTGCCGCGTTCCCTGACGGTGGCTTTCACAACGCCGCCGGGCGTTTCGATGGTGAACTCGTCCTTGCCGACGAGTTTCTTGTCC
Organism: uncultured Verrucomicrobiae bacterium; assembly: GCA_963738175.1. Lineage (GTDB taxonomy): Bacteria > Verrucomicrobiota > Verrucomicrobiia > Limisphaerales > UBA11358 > UBA11358. Next base: position 57,595 of record CAVTVI010000016.1, on the reverse strand, counting down.
CACAAGTAGCGCGAAAAAATCCGCAGGCCGTTGCCGCTTTTTTCCGCCTCGCTGCCGTCGGGATTAAAAATGCGCAGGCCGAACGGCGCTTTTTTTGACGGCAGCGGCCCGAGCAAAATCCCGTCCGAACCGACGCCGTAATTCCGGTGACAGATCGTCTTGACCTGTTCGGTCGTCAGCGGAGCGGGCAAATCTTTCGGGTTGATGACGATGTAATCGTTGCCGAGCGCGTGATATTTTGCGAAAGCGTTTTTCATCGCAGGCAGGATAACGCACCGCGCACACAGCGTAAAACAGATTCAGGATTATTTGTCCTTTTTCAGGCGGCCTTCATCTTCCAGATGAAACTTGTGCAGCGAGCGGTGGACGATGGGCGCAAAGATGATTCCCAAAATGGCAATCAACGCAAGGCCGCTGAAGAGTGCGTAGCAGCCGGCGAAAATTTTCCCGCCATCGGTTTGCAGCGTGGCGACCGGCCCCATGCCGGAGAGGATCATCGCGGCGTTCACGAAGGCGTCCACCCACGGCAGCTTTTCAAAAAAATGATAGCCGGCCATGCCGATGCCAAGGGCAACAACGATGATGGCAAAGCCAAGCGCCGCGTGGCGCGCGACACGCCGGAAATATTCCCTGCGCGGCAGCAATGGTTTTGTGCGATGCTCGAACATAAGATTCAAGTAGCCGAACCGACGGCTTCCTGCAAACTTTTCATGCCGGCGATTTCCAGCCGCTGAACCAGACCGGCCATAATTTTCTTGGTGACGCCCGGCCCTTCATAAACGAGGCTCGTGTAAATCTGCAGCAACGACGCGCCGGCTGTGATTTTTTCCCAGGCGTCGTCCGCATCAAAAATTCCGCCGACACCGATGATGGGCAATTTGCCCTTCGTCTGCTTGATGCAAATGCCGGATGATTTCAGTGCTGCGCGCGCGCAAAGGTTTTCCGCTCAAGCCGCCGGTCTCGGAATAAATTTTTTGCGACGTTGAATCGTTTGCTTCTGGGCGCGAAATCGTTGTGTTCGTCGCGACGATTCCGGCGATGTTTCGTGGCGCGGCCAATTCGAGGATTTCGTCCAGCGCCTCGAATGACAAATCCGGCGCGACTTTCACCAAAACCGGCTTCCGGTTTTCATTCTGTTCTTGAATCGCGACGAGAATTTCATCCAGTGCGTTTTTGTCCTGCAACTGACGCAGGTTCGGCGTGTTCGGCGAACTGACGTTGACGACAAAAAAATTCGCAAGGTCGCGGAGAACACGGAATGAATTCGCGTAATCCTCGGCGGCTTTTTCCAGCGGCGTGATTTTGGATTTTCCCAAATTGATTCCGACGGGATGATTTGGCCAGCGACCGAGTTTTTTCCACTCGGAAAGTTTTTGCGCCAAAACTTCCGCGCCGGAATTATTAAAACCCATGCGATTGACAATCGCCTCGTCGGCGACGGCGCGGAACATTCGCGGCGCGGGATTTCCCGGCTGCGCGTGCCACGTCACGCCTCCAAGTTCGCTGAAGCCAAATCCAAGTTTTTCCCAAGCGGGAACGGCGGCGGCAAATTTGTCCATGCCGGCGGCGAGGCCGATTGGATTTGGAAATTTCAGGCCGAACAATTCCACAGGCAGTTCCGGCGCGAAGAAAAAATTTCCGATGATGCCGCAGACCAATTTACTCCGGCTGGCACAGGCAAGCTGTTTGAGCGCGAAATTGTGGGCGCGTTCCGCGTCTTGAGCGAAGAGCAGCGGGCGGACGAGTTTTCGATACGGCCAGCCCATTGGATTTTAGTGAAAAACTTTTTGTCCGTTGACCGCGCCGTTGACGGCACCATTGGCCGAGCCATTTTCCTGCGGCACTTGGGCGCGGTTCAAAATTTTTCGATACGTCGCGAGCGCAAGCAACGGCCACGCATTGCGATACATATCGTATTTGAGATAGAACACTTTCGGGAAGCCAGTGCCGGTCGTCTCGTGTTCCGTCCACGAGCCGTCGGGATTTTGCGTGCGCGCGAGATATTCGATGCCGCGTTTAAGCGCGGGATTTTCGGGATCGTCGAACGCGCACAAACCCATGACGGCCCACGCGGTTTGCGAGGCGGTGCTGGGGCCGCGTCCCTTGAAAACAGGGTCGTCGTAAGTGTTGCAACGTTCGCCCCAGCCGCCGTCCTCGTGCTGGACGCTTTCGAGCCACGAGCGGGCGCGGAGCAGCCACGGCTGGTTCATGTTCAAATTCATCGCGCGCATCCCGCGCAAGACCTGCCAGGTCCCGTAAATATAATTCACGCCCCAGCGACCATACCACGAGCCGTCGTATTCCTGGTGCTTGCGGATGTATTGCAACGCGTCCTGCACCTGCGGATGCTCGGTGCTGAAATTTTCCTGGCCGAGCAGTTCCAAAATGCGCGCGGTGATGTCGGCGCATTCGGGGTCAATCATGGCGTTGTGGTCGGCGAAGGGAACTTTTTCCAGAATGTTTTTCGTGCAATTTTTGTCGAACGACGCCCAGCCGCCGTCCTTGCATTGAAAGGTCAGCATCCAGCGCAGGCCGCGCTGGAAACATTCGTCGCGTTTCTGGGGATTGTCCGTGGGAATTTTCCGCAACGCGAGCAGCACCATCGCCGCGTCGTCCACGTCGGGATTCCATTTGTTGTTGAACTCAAAAACCCAGCCGCTCGGCTCGACCTTCGCGGGATTCTTGTGAACCCAATCGCCACGAAAACGGATCTCTTTTTCGATCAACCACTCGGCGGCTTTTTTCATGAACGGATGATCTTCGGAAATGCCAGATTCGTGCAGACAGATCAAAACTATGGCCGTGTCCCAGACCGGCGAAAAGCACGGTTCGATACGCACGGTGTCGGCGGTTTCGTGTTCGAGTTTTTTTAATTCATGCGCTGCGCGGACGACCTGCGGATGGTCATCGGGATAACCCAGCGCGTGGAGCGCGATGAGCGAATTCAGCATCGCCGGAAAAATTGCGGCGAGACCGTCAGCGCCTTCAAAGCGTTCGAGCATCCATTGCTCCGCCTTTTTCAACGCCTGCTTGCGGAACGGATGGACGCCGCGCCGCGCGAAGCGCTCGGCGAATTTGTGCAGCCGGTCCAGCCAGAGGAAAAAATTCCGCAGCGTAAAGCGTTGCGGATCGCGCGCGGGCGAGAAGTCGCGCTCGTGCATGCCTTCGGGATAAAGTTCGTCGAGATTGACTTTGTTTTTCGGCGGACGCGTCGGTTTGAAATGGTTGATGATGGACAGCGGCACAATCATCCCGCGCGACCAGTTGCTCATGTCCCAAAAATTCACATGGAACCATTTACCAATCAGCAAAACTTCGCACGGAATCGTCGGGACATATTGCCACGGGAACAGCCCGAGCAGCGCGAGATATAATTTGGAAAACGTGTTCATGCGCGGCACGCCGCCGAGGTGCAACGCGACCTCGCGCGCCTGCAACATTCTTGGATCCGTCACCGGCACGCCCGCGAGCTTGAGCGCAAGATACGCTTTGATGGTGGCGTTCACTTCCGACGGGCCGCCGTGATAGATGTTCCAGCCGCCGTCGGCCAGTTGCATGGAGAAGATGTGATTGACCGCCTTGCGCTGCCATTCGCGGTCAATTTTTCCGTTCCAATGATGATACGCCACCGTGTCGGAAACGAGCGTGGAATCCACCATCAATTCGCCGATCCAGTAGCCTTCCGGTTTTTGTTCGCGGAGAAGATATTGCTGCGAACGCGAAATGGTGGCCTCCAAGTCGCGGGCAAATAATTCGTCCTGCAACCGGACGGCGGCGGTCAATGGCTGGACCCGGGTTGGACTGTCAATCAACACGCGCATACTTTGCGGATTTGCCGCAAAGCTGTAAAGATTTTAGTCGTTGCGCGGGCCTTCCATCACCGCGCCGTATAATACTTCTGCGTATATTCCTTGACCATGCGGTCGGTGGTGAATTGCGGCACCAGCGTGACCATCGTGCGGCGGATGCGCTGGATCCATTTGCGCGGGATGCCTTGCGCGTCGCGGTCGAAGAACAGCGGCACGACCTGCTCGGTGAGCGTCTGGTAAAGGTTCGCGCTGTCCACGCGGTCCTGCTCGGCGATGTTGTCGGGATGCGAATCCTTGCCGATGGCAAAGCCGTTCGTGCCGTCGTAGCCTTCGCGCCACCAGCCGTCGAGGATGCTCATGTTCATGCAGCCGTGGCAGCCGGATTTCATGCCGCTGGTGCCGGAAGCTTCGAGCGGGCGGCGCGGGTTGTTCAACCAGATGTCGGAGCCGCTCACCATCTGGCGCGCGACGTGGACGTCGTAATTTTCGATGAACACGAGGTTGCCCTGCAACTCCGAGTGCTTGCTCAAGTGGATGATTTGCTGGATGAAGCGTTTGCCCTCGTCGTCGCGCGGATGCGCCTTGCCGGCGAAAATAAATTGAATCGGCCGCTGCTTGTCCTTGCACAGTTTCACGATGTTGTCGAACTGCTGGAAAATCAGCGGCGCGCGTTTGTAAGTGGCAAAGCGGCGCGCGAAACCGATGGTCAGCGCGTCGGGATTCAGGAAATGGTCGAAGCGGATGTAATCGCCGGGAGTGACGCGCTGGCTTTGGTGCAGGAGGCGCCGGCGGGCAAATTCAATCAACTCGCGGCGCAACTTGTAGCGCAACGCCCAGAGTTCCTCGTCGGACACAAATTCCGGGTCGGCCATTTTCTCCCAGAATTCGCGGGAGTGGACCGCCGCCGCCCAGTCGTGGCCGAATTTTTCATGCCACATCTTGATCGGGCCGTTGCCGCCGCCGGTCAATTTTTTCCGCCAAAACTGCCGCACGGTGCCCTTCATCCAGCCGAGTAAATGAATTCCGTTGGTGATGGAGCCGATGGGAACTTTCTCGACGGGTGTGTTCGGGTAAAGGATTTGCCACATATGGCGGCTGACTTCGCCGTGCAATTCGCTGACACCGTTCGCCGCGCGGGAAACTTTCAGCGCCAGCACCGTCATGCAAAATGTTTCGTTCGCGTCCGCCGGATCCACGCGCCCAAGTCCCATGATATCCGGCCACGGCACGGCCAGCAGCGCGCGATAACTTTGCAGTGCATAATCCATCAGAGCCGGCGTGAAACGGTCGTGACCGGCCTCGACGGGCGTGTGCGTGGTGAAATGACATTCCGCTTTCGTCGCGGCGAGCGCGTCGGAATAACTTTTTCCGGCGACCATCTTTTCGCGGATCAATTCCAAAGTGAGGAACGCCGCGTGCCCTTCGTTCATGTGGAACGTGGACGGTTGCACGCCGAGCGTGCGCAACAGCCGCGTGCCGCCGATGCCCAGCAAAATTTCCTGCATGATGCGCGTCGTGCTGTCGCCGCCATAGACGCGCAGGGTCAGGTCGCGGAAATGCTGCTCGTTTTCCGGGCGGTTCGTATCGAGCAGATAAACCGGCACGCGCCCGACATTGACGCGCCACGCCTGGAAGAACACGCGGCTCATGCCGATCTCCACGCTGCACACGACCGGTTTGCCGCCGCCGTCCAGCACCGGCTCGACCGGGATGTTCTGCGGGTCAACCGGATTGTAAAATTCCGTCTGCCAGTTGTTGGCGTCAATCGCCTGCTGAAAATAACCTTCGCGGTAAAACAGACTGATGCCGACGAAACCCAAGCCCAAATCGCTCGCGGACTTCGCGTGGTCGCCCGCCAAAATTCCCAGGCCGCCCGCCGAAATCGGCAGCGATTCGTGGAAACCGAACTCGGCGGAAAAATAGGCGACGGGATTTTTATGCAACTCCGGCGCGTGCTTGTGGCACCAGGTGTTTTGATCCGCGAGATAGGCGTTGAAATCGTGCAGGACCGCCTTGGCGCGCTGCTGAAAATCCACGTCCTGCAAACGCACGCGCAGTTCGTAGTCCGACACCTCCTGCAAAACGGCCGCGGCGTTGTGGAAAAGATTCGTCCAGGCGCGCGGCGAAAGCTCCTGAAACAAATCCTGCGCCTCCTGATCCCAGCACCACCAGATGTTGCGGGACAACTTTTTCAAACCCGCGACCAGTTCGTTCAATTCCGCCGCCGCCAATGGTTCTCGTGTCATAAGTATTTGAGTGCTTTGCTTCCTTAATCCGCCGGTCGGCGACCGACGTTGGCGAAAATTACCGCAGCGGGAAAATTTGGCAAACAAATTTTACTTGGCGTTCCCGGCGGGTTGCCGGCTAAAATTCCCGCGTTGAAAAAATACCTGCACGTCATCGGCATCGGGATCCAGAACAACCTGACGTATCGCTTCAATTACCTGACGCGGACGCTGTTCAGTTTCATCCCGCTCTTCGCCATGCTGTCGCTCTGGCGCACGATTTACGCGAAGAACGCCGAAGGCCACGCGCTCTCCGGCTACACCGAGGCGCAGATGATTTTTTATTACATCATGGTCGCCATCGTGGACGTGCTGACGGCGGTGAACGAAGACGACTGGCAGATCGCCGCCGACATCCGCGAAGGCAACATCAGCCAGTTCCTGCTCAAGCCCGTGGATTACCTGTGGTATCGGCTCTGCCTGTTTTTTTCCGGGCGCATCGCCTACATCTCGATGGCGTGCATTCCGCTGGCAATTTTTATTTTCTGTTTCAAAAATTATTTTGTTCCGCCCGCCAGCGGAATGGCGATGATCGCCTTTCTTTTTTCACTCGTGCTGACGGCGTTGCTGCAATTTTTCCTGTCCTACTCGATGGCGATGCTCGCGTTCTGGATTTTGGAAATCTCCACGTTCATCTTCATCCTGTTCGCGTTTGAATACCTCGCCAGTGGCCACCTGTTTCCGCTGGATATGTTGAATGACACATCTCCCGCGCTCTTGCACGCGCTGGCGTTCACGCCGTTTCCCTCGATGCTTTATGTTCCCATCAGCATTTACATGGGCAAGGTTTCAGGCAACGGCATCGCGCTCGGCCTGCTCACGCAACTGTTCTGGGTGGCGATGATGTATGCGCTCGCGCGCTTCATGTGGCGGCGCGGCATAAAACATTACTCCGCATTCGGCGGATGAAACAAAATCTCATCCCTTCGGCGCGAAATTTTCCGCGTGTGTCGCCTGCAATTATTGCTCCGGCTCGCGGCCGAACCAGAGCAACGGCATCCCCGTCGAGTAATGATTCTCTTCATCGGGGAAGGCCGACCGGCCCGGATTCCAGCCGACAGTCGTAGTCCACGCCTGCGGACTCAAGCCTTCAATCGGTTGCCGGTTGTTCCGCCAATCCGCCGTTTTGGCCGGGGCGAGCCAGTGAGCCTTCACGTTCCCGATGCTCATAGTGGCCGCCGAGGACGAAGTCATGCTCTCTTGCTGCTCCTGCCTCGGCGTCTGCGCCATGACATTGCAAGCGGCGAACAACGCGATCAATAACAATGTTCGCTGTATTTTCATGGTTTAACCTCGACCCAACCGGGGCAATTTGTCAAGGGGGCTTCCTGCCCCCAAGTGTTCGGCGGATGAATTCATCCTGTTGATCCGCCGGTTGCCCGTAAAACCGGCTTCCATCCGTCGCCGAAGGACTTCGCGCAATGATTCCCCGGCTTCCTTCGATCATTGTAGAAGTTCCATCAGCCGTTGCCTGGCCTCCTGCGATGACTGAAGGAGTTCATTCAACCGCTGCACGAGTTCATCCGGTCATTGCTTGGGTTCCATCAGCCGTTGCGTGGGTTCATTCAACGATTCTTTGGCCTCCTTCAATCATTGCGTGAGGCCAATCAATCGCTGAAGGAGCCCAATCAATTGTTAAAAGACGCCAATCAGCCCTAAAACACGTTTTTTTGACAAAAACACGCATTTTATCCCTTTCCGCACAATCAGCGGAGGTGTCAACGCCGGGCTGACGATGAAACCCGGTCGGGATGTAAATTGGCGGTGTATTTTGGGGGCGTGGCGGATTGAAATTTCCAAAAATTTCTCGACTCGGTTTGAAAATGCGCGTATTCACTGAACGATTGGCAAATTCGCGCTTTCAATTGCCGCGTTGGTTTAACTTTAGAAGTATGGCTACAAATCGTTATACGATAATTTTCGAGGAAACAGATGGGACGCGGTATAAACTGTGTCGTATTCTGCTAACAAGTGACGGGTCTTACTTTGTTACTTGTCCATATCATCAAAGTGATAAAATCTTTCTTGGCCGATTACATATTAACTATGCAAATCCAAAAAAGAGGGCAAATGATCCACCTATTGAGTATGCGATTATTGATGATGATGATGAACATCGGGTTAAACTAGCTCACCATCCTGACGGGTTTGTTCAGTTTTCTGGTCAGGGAATAGTATCCGGTCGTCACCCTGATGGATCTGCAAAAGGATTAGGGTTAAAATCTTGGCCACTTAATTTACCAACCGCTGGACCTGCATGTGCAATAACCATTCAGAGGCCTACAGAATTTAGAATAGCAGACACTCCATCGAAGGAAGACATTATATTTTATGGGAATGACCTTTATCGAACCGACATTGACAATGGAATCATCATCGAAATGTATTATTTCACTGGAATGTGGCGACGTTTTGTTCGTCGCGGTGCGAACGGCCCAATTATTTGTCTTCGTCACCCGTCAGATGCAATTTTAGAACTCCGGTTTGTATGAGTCCTCTTGACAACTGGGAAAGAGGATTTTTGGGCGTTGAATTGTGGCCCGTTCCCACTAATTTGGGAAATGCTAAATCAGGGTTTGTTATTAGTAGTCCCACAGGCAATCTAAAGTATAATGAAGAAAAGGAATTAGAAGGAGAAGCAATTTATGCTTCGTATCCACCAATTACAGAAAGCACAAGTTTGAGGATGCGAAACCTTCTTTTCAGGAAGCGTGCTGAAACACCCTCCATAAAGAAGGATAAACCAATACAATCTCCTGTTGAACCTAATCCATAAACCGTCTTCTATTCGACAACAATTTCAAATGAATCTCAAACGCTACCTCACCATTTACGCCGCGCTGTGGAAAAATTCCGTCGCGCGCGAGATGTCGTTCAAGGGCAATTTCCTTTTGTGGATCATCGTGGAGCTGCTCTGGTTCGGCTTGCAGTTGTGCTTCGTCAGCGTCGTTTTCTCGCAGACCTCAATCGTCGGCACCTGGACGCAATGGCAGATGGTGCTGCTCGTCGGCGCGAGCAATTTCATCCAGCAGGTCTATCAGGCGTTCTTCCTCGTGAACTGCACGAACCTCTCCGAACTCGTCCGCACGGGCAAGATGGATTTCCTGCTGCTGCTGCCCATCAACACGCGCTTCATCGTCTCGCTGCGGCAGGTGGATTTGGGCGCGTTCGTCAACGCGCTCTTCGCCGTGGCCGTGATGCTTTACGCGGCGGGAAAATTAAATTTGCATCCGACCTTCGTGCAACTCGCCGGCTTCAGCGCGCTGTGCGTCGTGGGAATTTTGATCCATTACTCGCTGATGTTCATGCTGGCGGCGATCAGCTTCTGGACGGTGCGCGCGCAGGGAATCGTTTATGGTTATTACAACCTGTTCAACATCGCGCGGATGCCGGACGAGGCATTCAAAGGCGCGTTCAAGGCGGTGTTCACGTTCGCGTTGCCGGTGCTGCTGGTCTCAAATGTTCCCGTGCGCGTGCTGGCGGATAAATTGATTTCGCTGGAGGGATTGCTGGTGCTGCTCGGTTTGGGAATCGTGTGGGCGCTGATCTCGGAATGGTTCTGGAAAATTTCCGTGCGGCGTTACACGAGCGCGAGTTCGTGAAAAATTTCCTGCAGCTTACCGCAGCGAGAGCGCGGCGGAATCGGTCTTGGAATTTGCCTTGGCGGTGGAATCGTCGGCGATGGCCTTGGCCTGGTTCCGAACGAAGCCATACGTCAATTGTTCGCCCATCGGGAAACTGAAGCCATCAGGGCTTTCCCATTCGATGGCCTGCCAGGCCAGGGATTGCCGGAGATTCGCGGCGTCTATTTTGGCCTGTTCCTGGGTCGGAACCTCGACGGGAGTTGCGCGGAAAACACCGTTGCCTTTGCAATACGCCAGATAGTGCGTCAATGTCTCCGGCGTGCCGCTGGGAGTGTAACCCTGTTTCAACACGAAATAGGTCGAGCCTGAAAACGCGACCGGATAGAGCGGCCATTTGCGAATCGGCATGGTTTTTTCGGGCAAGGCCAGCACGCCGAATTTTGGCGCGCGCAGCGGAGAATTTCCGCGCGGCTCGTAAAGAATCCGGCAGACCCAGCTGATCCGTTCATCAACGTTGAAACCGTTGCCGGAAAAGGCCTCGGACGTGGAACTTTCCTGCGCGGACAGTTGCTGGAACTCCTTGATCGTCGCCGCCTCGCCGATGGCGACGTAGCGGTTGACGGCTTCCGCCAGATTGTCGGAAGTGAACGACTTTTGGGAAAAGAGTTTCGGGACTTCTGCATGAGCGAGTCCCAGCGTCATGGAAACAAGGCAGGTCAGAATAAATCTCATAACAGAATCTTTATAGCAGCAATCAAGCCAAGCGCGCACATTTGAAAATCGCCGGAAAATATAAAAATTCCTCCGCAGCAGCCTGTTCCAATTTGGGACAAATTTACTTTCGCGATTGTCATCTTTTTGGACAAACCGGCATGGCCAACACCCATTTCCGTTCTTGCGATTCCGCGCGCGGACTTTAATCTTTCCGCCGTTTCAATTTTATGAATTACAAAATCTCCAAGCGCGCCGCGTCGCTCGCCGCGTCACTCACCCTGGCCATTGATTCCAAAGCCAAGGCGATGAAAGCCGCCGGCGAGGACGTCGTCGGCTTCGGCGCGGGCGAACCGGATTTCGACACGCCGCAGCACATCAAGGATGCCTGTGCCAAGGCGCTCGCCGCCGGTTTCACCAAATACACGCCGAGCGCAGGCATTCCCGAATTGCGCGAAGCCATCGCCGCGAAATTTTTGCGAGAGAACGGCCTGACTTACAAGCCGTCGCAAGTCATCGTCTCGAACGGCGGCAAACATTCCTGCTTCAACGTCATTCTTGCGACGTGCGAGGAAGGCGATGAAGTCATCATCCCCGCGCCGTATTGGTTGAGCTATCCGGAAATGGTGAAGCTCGCGGGCGCGAAGCCGGTGATTTTGCCGACGAGCGACAAAACAGAATTCAAAGTCACGCCCGTGCAACTTCGCGCCGCGATCACGCCGAACACGCGACTGTTCATTTTGAATTCGCCGAGCAACCCGACCGGCAGCGTTTATACGCCGGAAGAAACGAAAGCGCTCGGCGACATTTGCGTGGAGAAAAACGTCCTCATCATGAGCGACGAGATTTACGAGCATTTGCTTTACGACGGCGCGAAAGTAAAAAGTGTTGCGAGTTTTTCTCCCGCGCATCAGGAGCACACCATCATCGTCCATGGATTTGCAAAAGCGTGGAGCATGACCGGCTGGCGTCTCGGGTTTCTCGCCGCGCCGGAGCCGATTGCCAAGGCGATTGACGCCGTGCAAAGCCACAGCACGAGCAATCCCTGTTCGTTCGCGCAAAAAGGCGGCGTCGAGGCGCTCAACGGCCCGCAGGATCATCTGCCGAAATGGCTCGCGGAATTCGATAAACGCCGACGCTATGCGCACGAAAAATTAAGTTCCATTCCCGGAATTTCCTGCGTGAACGCGAAGGGCGCGTTTTATTTGTTCCCGAACATTTCCAAGACCGGCCTCAAGTCCGCCGAGTTCTGCGCGAAATTGCTGGAGCAGGAGAAAGTCGCCGCCGTCCCCGGCATCGCGTTCGGCGCGGACGATTACATCCGCTTGAGCTACGCGACGAGCATGGCGAACATTGAAAAAGGTTTGGAGCGCATTGAGAAGTTTTGCAAAACGCTCGTGAAATAATTTTGCCATGAGCAATTTCAGCATTGGCGACAAAGTGGTCTGTGTGGATGATAAATTTCCGCCGGACATCAGCAAGCTCTACACGGCTTTGCCGGTCAAGGACTCCACCTACGTCGTGCGCGACATCCGGTTGGGGATCAACCTGACTCTGGAAGGCGACGTGTCTGTGTTGCTCATCGGCCTCGTTAACCCGAAGGCCGATTCCAAGGCGGGACTGGAACGCGGCTTTCGCGCCGACCGTTTCCGTCCGCTGGAAGAATTACGCAACGAACAGGCTGAAACCAGCAAACCAGAGGAAGAAAAGAAGGAACTGCCCAAGCCAATTGAAGTGTAAGATTTGGTTTACTGCTGAAACGAAGCACCGGATTCCTTTCTGGCACGCAGATTTAAGATTTAGGAAGCCGTTGCAAACGGACATGGTTTCGCTATTCTTCACCCGCATGAAATCTTATTGGCGAAGATTTTACAGGGTTTTCTTGCTGGCACTGCTTGCCTGTTGTTCCTGCTCGCGGCATCACAAATCTCCGGTTGAAACGGCATTTGATGCCGGCGTCAACCAATGCCAGTTGGGAGATTATGCGGGAGCCATCACCAATTTCAACAGAGTCATTGAATTGGACTCTAATAATGTCGAGGCCTATATCAGTCGCAGCGTGGCCAAAAATTATCTCAAGGATTATCCCGGCGTCATTGCGGATAACACCAAGGCCATTGAATTGAATCCAAAAAATGCCGACGCCTATGTTCACCGCGGTGCGGCCAGAATTTATCTCAAGGATTATGCGGGAGCCATGGCGGATTACACCAAGGCGATTGAATTGAACCCTCAATATCCCCTGGCTTACTATGATCGCGGCAATGTCGAATTGTATCTCGGAAACGATTCGGCAGCCATGGCAGACTACAACAAGACTATTGAATTAAATCCCCAGAATACCGACGCCTACATCCATCGCGGCGATACAAAGTCCGCGCTCAAGGATTATCCCGGGGCCGTCCTTGACTATAACAAGGCGATTGAACTCAATCCTGATTACGCGACGGCCTACTATAGTCGCGGCACGGCCGAGTTTGCGCTTAATGATTATATTGGAGCCGTCGCGGATTTTGACCAGAGCCTCGAACTTAATCCCCAATATGCAGATGCTTACAACGCCCGCGGCACCATCAGACATAATCGCAAGAACTATAAGGACGCCATTGCTGACTTTAATCAGGCCATTGGACTGAACCCTAATTTTGCCGCCGCCTACAATAATCGCGGTCTGGCCAAGGCCGCGCAGAAAGATTATACCGGAGCCATCGCGGATTATACCAAGGCCATTGGATTGAATCCCCAATTTGCCGGGGCTTACAACAATCGTGGCTCCGTAAAATTCAGTCTGAAAGACTACACCGGAGCCATCGCCGATTGCACCAAGGCCATCACCTTGAACCCCCGATTCACGCAAGCTTACATCAATCGTGCGAATGACGAAGCCACGCTAAATAATTACATTTCAGCTTTGGCCGATTACAGCAAAGCCATCGAATTAAATCCACAGGACGCGGCCATCTATGACTATCGCGGCTTTGCCAGAGACCGTATTAAAAATTATGATGATGCGCTGTCCGACTTCGATCAGGCCATTGGAATGGATGACGAACATGCTTCATACTATGCGGATCGTGGCCAGGTTAAATTTCATCTTCTGGATTGCGACGGAGCCATTGCGGACTGCAACAAGGCCATCGAATTGGATGCAACCAACGCAAATTTTTATAATCTTCGCGGCATTGCCAAACGGCTTAATAAAGATTTCAGCGGAGCGGTTGATGACTTCAATCAGGCAATGGAAATTGATCCGCAGAATGCTGACGCCTGCGCCTATCGCGGCCTGATAAATGACTATCTTAAAAAATACGATGCGGCCATCGCCGACTGTTCCAAAGCCATCGAACTCGATCCTCAAAAAGCTGCGGGCTATGACAGTCTCGGTTTTGTTCAGAATGACCAGATGCAATTTCAACCAGCCTTGGAAAGTTTTCACAAATCAGTGCAGCTTGATCCCATGCTGGTTTGTCCCCGCTTCCGCATCTGGTTGATTCGCGCCCGGCTCGGTGAATCGGAAGCTGCCACCACCGAACTGTCCGCTTACCTGAAATCCCTTCAAGGTGCGCAGGCGGATGACTGGACGGCCAAAATCGGGCAGTTTCTTACCGGCACGATGACCGAGGAGGATTTCCTCGACATTGCAAAATCTTCCGCCAGAAATCCGAAACAACAAAACGTCCAGCTATGCCAGGCTTGCTATTACGCTGGCATGAAACATCTGCTCGCCGGCGACAAAGACGGCGCGATTGCCCTGTTCAAGAAATGCCTCGGGACGAAGGAAAAGGGCTGCCTGGAATACGCCAGCGCCGTCGTGGAACTGAATGTCTTGAAAAAATAGCGCGCTATTTCAAGAAATCCCGCTGAAGTTGTCGCATCAATTCGTCAACGGCCAGCATCAGTTCACCGCGACGTTCCGAACCGGTTTCGGGATCGGCCAAATCAATCGGCGCGCTCATCGCCGCCGCGTAACGTTTCGTCATGGCCAGCCCTTCGTCATTTTGTCCAAGCTGACGCAGCAGGACGCGCACTTTTTCCGCCTGACGTTTGGTTTTGGAAATAGTCTTCAACGCCGCGTCTGCTTCAAGGCCGCCGTCCTGGACGCGCTTGAGCAAACCGCATTCAAACGTCCGGCAACGCTTCGGTCGGTCGGCGTAAATGGTGCAAAATTTTCCGTCAAAGCACGCGCATGGCTGGGCGAATGCCAGTTTGCTTCCTTTCTTTGCCAGCGACAATCCCAGTTCCGCCAGCCGCCCGGCGTCATCGCCCGCGCGCAATTCCACGTCCGCGAACAACACGCCGTTGCAGCACAGCCCGCAGTTTGGGCAAAGTTGTGAGACGAAATCGTTCATCGCCATAAATGTTTCGGATGTTTCCGCTGCAATTCGGATTTGATGCGCGGATAATGTTCCTTCCAGAAACTCGCAAGGTCTTGCGTCACTTGAATGGGTTTCATGCCCGGCGTCAGGATGTGCACCACCACCGGCACGCGGCCCAGCGCGATCTTCGGCGTCTGGTTCACGTCGTAAAGCTCCTGAATGCGCAGCGCGATGTGCGGTGGATTGCCGACATCATAAATCACTTTTGGCGTCCGGCCATTCGGCAGCGACAGTCGTTCCGGCGCGTGTTTATTGAGCAATTCATGCTGCGCCGCCGAGAGCCACGATTTCACGACCGGCTTCACGTCGCGTTCCTTGATGTCCTTGTAACCAATCGCGCCGTGGCAAAGCTGTTCGATGAGATGCTTGCGGTCGTCGTCCGTGATCGGCGGCAATTCAAATTCCGGACACCACTTCGCGAGCAGGTTCAGCCGCAAAATCCATTGGTCAACGGAATCGTCCCAGTCCTTCAACGTCAGGTTGCCCACGATGACCTGTTCCGCCAGCAACCGCGCCGCCGCATCCGCCGGCGGCGGCTCAACGCGTTTCGCCGACAACGCGAGTCCGCGAAATTTTAACAGTTCCGCCGCCTGCACGCGCTTGGTCGTCGAATCAAACTGGACATGCAAATCGGATTCGATGTCTTCAGGAAACAGTTCGTTCAGCCAGTCTGTTTCAACCGCCGTTGCGAGCGAAAGAATCGTGTTCATCTCTTTGGTGGCCGTCCGCAAGGACTCGCGCGATTCAATCTCGCGGATTTCGGCCACGACGAGCAGCGGACTTTTTTGCACCCCGCTTTCGCGCGCCAGCACACCGCGCCGATTGTGGACGAGTTCGCAGCGCAATGTTCCCTGATCAAGCCGTCGCGCCACGCGGTCGCTGAAACCGATGAGAATACATTTCTGCAACGCCTCGTCCTTGACCTCGCGCGGTTTTGTGTCGAGACCTTCTTTGTCGGCGATGCGGAGAAATTGTTCAAGCAGCGGCCCGACTTGCCTCGCGGTGACGGCGTGGATGCCCAATTTGCGGCAGGCGTCGAGGCGAAAATCATTTTTCACCGCATAACGTCCACGCGCGCATGAGAATCCAAAAATCGGACGACGCCTTTTCGCCCAGCAAATCTTCGCGCGCGGAGTCGACGTCCTTGCCGCAATTGCGCAGCAGCAAATCGCGCCCCTGCGTGAGCGCGGCGACGAGCGCGGCCTGATACACGCAGCCGTATTCCTGCGCCGCCAGCATCATGCGCGCATATCGCGGGTGCAGCGGAAACGCGAGCATCTTGCGACCGGTCGCCGTGATGAAATTATTTTTGTCGAGCGCGGCCAGGTCGTGAAGCAATTCTTCCGCGTGCGCAAGACTTTGTTCATCCGGCGCTTCGAGCCAGCGGAATTTCCGCAAGTCCTGCACACCCGCCGCCTTGAGCGTCAGCACGACTTCGGACAAGTCGAGGCGTTTGACTTCCGGCAATTCTTGGATTGGACGATGGCCATGTTCTTCGCGCGACCAAAGTCTCATGCAAACGCCGGGCGCGGTTCGACCGGCGCGGCCGGCGCGCTGGTCGGCGCTCGATTGCGAAATTTTTTCGATGAGCAGCGTGTTGATGCCGCGATTCGAATCATAACGCGCGATGCGTGCCAGTCCGCTGTCAATCACCAGCCGCACGCCGTCAATCGTCAGCGACGTTTCGGCGACGTTCGTGGCGACGACCACTTTGCGTTTTTCGTAACGTGCGACAGCAGCGTCCTGATCGCGCGGCGGAAGTTCGCCGTGCAGCGGCAACAAAATAAATCCCTTCGCTTCCGACGTGTGGCGAATTGCCTCGATGGTTTGCGCGATTTCAAATCCGCCGGGCATGAAAACCAAAACGTCGCCTTCGCCGCCGGACGAAACATAATTTGAAAATGCTTCGGCGGCCTGTTCCCAAACCGGGCGTTTGTCCACATATCCCGGGTCGGCGGCGTATTCGATTTCAACCGGGAACATCCGGCCTTCGGAACTCAACGTTGCGCACGGCTTGAGATATTTTTCCAATTCGCCCGCGTTCAGCGTCGCGGACATGACGACAAGGTTCAGGTCGGCCCGATGCTGCTCCTGCAAATCCAGCGCGCGCGCCAGCGTGATGTCGCCGTAAAGATGCCGCTCGTGAAACTCGTCGAAAATCAAAGTGGAAACGCCGCGCAACTTCGGGTCGTCAATCATTTGGCGGAGCAAAACGCCTTCGGTGACGAACCGGATTTTCGTTTTCGACGATGTGACATTTTCAAAACGGATTTGATAACCAACTTCATCGCCGAGTTTTACGCCAAGTTCGTTAGCAACGCGAGTGGCAAGCAGGCGCGTCGCAAGCCGGCGTGGTTGAAGAATTACGACTTGTCCTTCGCGTAGAAAATCGTGCTTCAGGAGCATTTGCGGCACTTGCGTAGATTTGCCGGAACCCGTCGGCGCGGACAAAATCAATCGGCGGTCTGGTTTGCAGACGCGAAATGATTTCGCGTTCAATTTCATAAATGGGCAATCGCTCGGCCATGAAATAAATTACGCCAAGACCCAGCCCGGCTTGATTTCTTCGTCGAGCGACGGAAGCAAAATTTTCTTGATCAATTTCCGCTCGGCCAGAATTCCAATCATCGCGGCGTTGTCGGTGCAAAGGGATTTTTCTGCGAGGAGCAATTGAAATCCTTCGCGTTGGCAGGCGCGAGACAATTCATTTCGCAACGCGCGATTGCACGTCACGCCGCCGGACGCAGTCACACAACGGACGCCGCTTCGTTTCGCGGCACGAATGGTTTTTTGGACGAGGACTTCAACGATGGCGGCCTGGATACTGGCGCACAAGTCGCGGATTTTTTGCGCGTCGTCGAGCAGCGTTGGATTATCGCGGAGAAAATAACGCACGGAAGTTTTCAAGCCGCTGAAACTGAAATCGTCGCTCGCGTCATTGATGAGCGGGCGCGGGAAATCGAACGCCTTTGGGTTCCCCCGCTCCGCCAGCCGGTCAATTTCCGGGCCGGCGGGATAATTCAAACCCATCAGCTTGCCGGTCTTGTCAAAACATTCGCCCGCCGCGTCGTCCAGCGTCGAGCCGAGGACGCGATGGTTTAATTCCGATTCCACCAGCACGAGCATCGTGTGCCCACCGCTGACGACGAGCGAAACATTCGATTGAAATTTTGAGAAATCCGCGACGGGCGGTTTGCCGGAAATCCACGGCGAATATAAATGCGCCTCGTGATGATTGACGCCGACGAACGGCCTGCCCAGCGCAAATGCGACGGCTTGCGCGGCCTTGAAGCCGACGAGCAGCGCGTTCGGCAAACCCGGCCCTTGCGTGACGGCGACGGCATCCAGTAGTCCGGCTGAAATTCCGGCTTCGATTAACGCCGATTGCGCGACGGGAATCAGATTCCGCAGATGTTCGCGCGCAGCGAGTTCCGGCACGACGCCGCCGTATTCGGCGTGAAGTTGGATTTGTGACGAAACAACACTGGACAAGATTTTTCCGTCACGAACGATCGCCGCGCTGGTTTCATCGCAGGAAGTTTCGATGGCAAGCAATGTCATTTTATTTCGCCGCAACTTTTTCCGGCTTGGCAAGTTCGCTGTAAAGCAAAATGCCTTTGAGCAAATCCTCGGCGCGGTCAAGCTGGATGTCGCGCGAGTTTTCCACCCGTTCACGGTCTTTGTCATTGAGCGATTCCAGTCCGCCGGGCGAGCGCTTGATGATCAAGTCTGCCTGCTCCGCGTCGCTCATCGGCACCAAGCTGTCGGGCGTGATGCCGTGTTCGTGAATCACTTTGTGACTGGGCGTATAATATTTGGCAACGGTCAGCTTGAGCGCCGAGCCGTCGTCGAGCGGGAAAATGCTTTGCACCGAGCCTTTGCCGAAAGTCTTTTCACCGAGGATAAACGCGCGGTGGTAATCCTGCAAACAGCCGGTGACGATCTCCGCCGCACTCGCGCTGCCAAGGTTCACCAGCACGACAATGGGCATTCCATTTAATTCGTCGCCTTTGCCATCAGCGCGGCGGACGGAACTTTCCTTGGGATCGCGGCCCTCGGTCGTGACGACGAGCTGGCCGCGCGGCAGAAATTTTTCGCAGACGTTCACCGCTTCATCGAGCAAGCCGCCGGGATTCCAGCGCAGATCAATGATCAACGCCTTCATGCCCTGTTTTTTTAGTTTATTGAGCGCGGCCTCGAGTTCGTCGCCGGTCTGGTCGCCGAACTGCGTGATGCGGATGTAGCCGATCTTGTCGGCGTCAAGCGGGAATTCTTTTTTGCCATTGATATCCTTGACCATGTCCATCTGGATGACGGCGCGCGTAAGGGTATAACTTTTCACAATGCCCGACGACGGACGTTCGATGGTCACGCTCACCTGCGAGCCGGGCTTGCCGCGAAGCTGCTTCACCACGTCGGCGAGCGGAACCTTTTCCATGCTCTGGCCCTCCACCTTGACGATGCGGTCGCCGGACAAAATGCCCGCGCGAAATCCCGGAGTATCGTCCATCGGCGCGACGACAGTCACAAAACCATCCTTCATCGCCACAACCAGGCCAAGCCCGCCGAACTGTCCCTCCGTGTCGTCCTGCAACTGCTGGTAATCGTCCGCGTCCATGAATTCGCTGTGCGGATCAAGCGAGCCGACCATGCCCTTGAGCGCCGAGGAAATCAGGTCGTGATACGTCAGGTTCGTGCCGTCCACATAACTCGCGCGGACTTTTTCCAGCACGTCGGCAAAGCGCTCCAGGTTCGCGTCCGGCGAATCTTTCTCGTCCGCCGCGCGCGCCGAACTGAAATAAATCCGCGCGCCGATGGTGAGATTCAACGCCAGCACCAGCGTGACCAGACTGAAAATCAAACGTCGTTTCATAACTTAAAGATTTTAACACAAAGGCGCGAAGGCACAAAGTTTTTGGTTAAGATCTGGCCTGCGGCTCGGCCAATCGGCGCAGAGCGCCGACGTTGCATCAGAAATTCTTCAATAGAGTTTCGATGAATGGCAAATCGCCCGGCACGGTGACTTTCGGATTGGGTGTCGCGCTCGGAACAAGTTGAACCGGTTGGCCAATCAACTCGCACGCTGCCGTGTCGTCCGTAAAAATCAGATTCTTTTGCCGCGCGGCGGCAATCGCGCGACGGATGACTTCGACGCGAAACGTCTGCGGCGTCTGCACTGACCAAAGTTTTGAACGGTCGAGCGTGCGCGAAATTGTTTTTGCGTCTATGGATTCTTTAATTGTGTCTGTGATTTGCAGCGCGGCGACGGCTGCTCCAGTTTCTCGCGCCGCGGCAATGGTCGCAGCGATCAATTCTTCCGTCGTGCAAGGCCGCGCGGCATCCTGAATCGCGACGATTTCAGTTTTTGGCGACAAGGCTTCCAGTCCGTTCCAAACCGAGTCCTGCCGCTCCGCACCGCCAACGACCATGCGAAACGGTTTTTGAAAATGAAATTTTGTGGCGAGTTCGGTAAATTGTTTTTGCATTCCGTCACGAATGACCAAAATGATTTCGTCCACGCACTTCGCGTCGTTGAAATTTTTCCATGTGTGTGCGATGACGGGACGACCGGCGATTTCGAGCCACAACTTGTCCGCGCCCATGCGGACACCTTTGCCGGCGGCGACGAGGATGGCGGCGTTCATTTGAAGAAATTGCCGCTGAAGTTTTAACCGATGCGCCAGACGATGCGCGCCTTGTTCAGATCGTATTGCGACATTTCCATTTTCACGCGGTCGCCGACGGTAAGGCGGACGAAGCGTTTGCGCATTTTGCCGGAAATGGTCGCGAGCACCTGGTGCTTGTTGTCCAGTTCGACGCGAAACATCGTCCCGGCCAGCACGGTCTGGATGCGACCTTCGACTTCTATGTGTTCTTCCATGAATTGAATCAACTATAACAAAAGCCACATGAATAAGGCGATTAAAAAAATCCCGCGCATAAATGACACGGGGCGACGCCCACTGGGAACGCCGCCCCGGTCAATGAAAAATTTCAATCAGTAACGGTCGCGACCACCGCCACCACCGCCACGGCTGCCGCCACCACCGTAACCGCCACCACCGCCACCGCCGCCGTATTCACGACGCGGACCGCGATCGCTGCGGGGACGCTCTTCTTTCGGACGGGCAATGTTGACCGTCAGGGCGCGTTCGCCGAGGCTCGCGCCGTTCATGGCTTCAATCGCCTTCTGGGCTTCTTCAGGAGTGGACATGGTCACGAAGGCAAAACCGCGTGAACGGCCGCTCATCCGGTCCATCATCAGATTCGCCTCGACGACCGTGCCGTGCGCGGAGAACGCCTCGTGAATCTCGTTTTCAGTGGTGTTGAAGGAAAGATTTCCCACAAACAGTTTAGTGCTCATTTTATGTCTCGCTGTTCAAGACCAACCGCTTTTCTCGGACCGTTCCCGACTACCGGGTTTCAAATCATCACCGAACCACGTTCACCTGAAGATTTTCCATGACCTGAATAAGCCAGCTTATCCAACAGACACGGCGACTCTAGCCAGACCGCAAATAATTGCAAGCCAATTTTCAGCAACCGCCGCACGCAAATCTGCCGTCAACCATCGCCTCTGTTTTCAACGACTTTTTGCGCCCG
Source organism: uncultured Verrucomicrobiae bacterium (assembly GCA_963738175.1). Classification (GTDB taxonomy): domain Bacteria; phylum Verrucomicrobiota; class Verrucomicrobiia; order Limisphaerales; family UBA11358; genus UBA11358. The sequence continues at coordinate 36,227 of CAVTVI010000016.1, read as the reverse complement.
CAATAAATTCTATTGACTAACTGTTTATATCGTGTATAAACAGTAAATACAAATGCCGACCGAACGCAAAACATTTTTGATCGGCCCGATTTCATCCGCCGCCGCCGGCGCGCTCTACCAGCAAATTGTTGACCAGATCAAACGCGAGATTTCCGAAAACCGCCTCAAGCCCGGCGCAACTCTGCCTTCCTTTCGCGCGCTCGCCGAAGATTTGCTCGTCAGCGTCATCACCGTCAAACGTGCCTACGAAGAACTCGAACGCGAAGGCATTATTTTCCGACGGCAGGGTTTGGGGACTTTCGTCGCCGAACACGGCCACGACCGCAATCGCGAAGCCAAATTAAATTCCGCGCAGGAATTATTTCGCGAAGCCGCGCGCGAAGCTGCCGAAGCCGGATTAAAACCAGCGGAAATTCTCGAACTCGCCCACAAAGCCATCAAAGGAAAACCATGAACCAAAACGCCATCGAAATCCGTGGACTCGTAAAAAATTATCCCAACTTCAAACTCGGCCCGCTCGACCTGACCGTGCCGCGCGGCGCGATTTATGGTCTCATCGGGCCAAACGGTGCAGGCAAGACCACCGCCATTGATTTGATTTTTGGCATGGGCAAAAACGACGCCGGAACCATCCGCGTGCTCGGCCTAGACCACCGCGCCGACGAAGTGGAACTCAAACGCCGCGCCGCCTACGTCAGCCCCGATTTGAATTTCGCCGTCTGGGGTAAAGTCGGCAAAGCCATCCGCTTCGTGCGCGGATTTTATCCGAATTGGGACAACACTTACTGCGCCGCGCTGATGAGGGAATTTCATTTGAGTGATGCCGACAAAATCGCCACGCTTTCTTTCGGTGCAAAAACAAAATTAAGTCTGCTCCTCGCCCTTTCACGCTGTCCGGAAATTTTGATTCTCGACGAACCGACCACGGGCCTCGACGCCGTTTCCAAGCAGCAAGTTTTCAGCGAACTGCTCAAAGCCGTGGAAACTGGAGAACGAACCGTTTTAATTTCCTCGCACGGTTTGACCGACATCGAACGCTTCGCCGACCACATCGGCATGATTAAAAACGGCAAACTATTGCTCGAAGGTCGCACGGATGAAATTGTGGATCGCTTCCGACTCACCGAATTTTTCAGCGACAGCGGCACACAGTTTCAGAATCGCGACGGCCTGATCATTTTGAGGCGAAACGAAAACCGCTGGCACGCTTTACTCGACCAAAAAAGTGACATTGAAAACTGGTTGCAATCCAAAGGCGCAAAAAAAATCTCGCTCACGCGCGTGACGCTGGAAGATTTGTTCGTCGCGCTCGCCAAAAACGAGGAGAGCAAATGAAACCATTGATACTGGATCAACTCAAACGTCGTTGGTGGTTGTGGGCGTTCTTCTGTCTCGCTTACTTCCTTTTTGGCGTGTTCGTCTTTGGATTTTCGGGAGGCGATTTTATTTTTCCGATTGCATTTATCCTTGGACCAAATATCTGGCTTATGGATTTGTATCGCGGTTATCCCCGCGTTGCACTTGCGCTGCCTTATACGGCGCGGCAAATTGGCCGGACATGGTGGTGGATTGCAGTCGGCTTCGCGGCAATTTTAATGGTCGCTTTCAGTTTTTTGGGCATGACCCTTCACTTTCTATTTTCTGGAAAAGAATTTCCGTTCGTAAAATGGCTTGAATACATAACGGCCAACGCGCTCTTAAATGGGTCGCTCTTTTGGTTCTACAGCGGCAGCAATTTGAATCTGCCAGCCATTGACTGGCAGAGAAAAATTCAACGCTTGTTAGTCGCAGTATTCTACCTGGCAATCATCGGCGGTTGCGTCTATCTCCTTTTTAATATGCAGAAAAGCGCGCTCGAGGCGACGGCGTTTTATATCTGCACTCTAGCCATGACAATTCTCGGCTGGCTGCGCGCCGAATCAATGATTGCTGACTACGGCGAATATCGCAACGCCTCGCAACAATCGAAAGGTTCACGAAGACAATTCAAAGTCCCAAACGGTTTTGGTGGGATTCCACTTATGTTTGCTGCGGCTTTTTTCGGTGTTTGGGGCTTCGGGATTTTATTTTTAATCATCATGAATCTTTTGGATTTTGTCGTAAAACATCAATTCGACTGGCATCATTTGACACGAAACATAGATAATGGAGGTGCTTTCTTTCCTTTCTTTTTTGTTTTCATTTTTATGCGTTCCGGATTTTCTTTGAGCCACAACTTGCGTTTTCTGCGAACGATGCCAATTTCAACAGCAAGACTGGCGGCTGCGCTTTTATCTGTTCTGATTTTACCGTTGCTCACCTTCTTTTTAGCTTTCACAGCCCTGGCGTGGAAGGAAACCGGGTCAGCCGAATGTATTTCATTTTTCAAAATTGAACTGCTTGCCATTGCGCCTATCAGCGTTTTTGTCGCTGTTTCAATTTGGAACACGCAGGCAAATTTTATAAAAACCGTCCTATTGATGATTGCGATTCTCGCACCAATGTCGCCCGCGTTCTATCAACTAACCTGCATGGATGGTCGCGGTTTACCGTTCTGGTTCGTAATTCCATTTAGCGGCGCGATGGCGGGCATTTCTTTTTGGTCAACCAGTCAAATCATTGCGAAGAGCAGCAGTGCTTACCGTCCACGACAAAACCAACTCGGCAACAGATGGCAATGGAGCGCGGGGCGGTGAAAAGTGTAGCGTCGAGCCACAGGCCGAACGCTACAATTCGCTCGACCGCCAGTCCAAAACTTTCAACTGCACCGTTCGTTTGCCGTTGAATTCATTGATGCCCGGCGCGAACGCCAGATCAAATTTCCCGACCGGCAAAGATTTGTCGCCGCCGTTCCACCAGACCGCTTCGTGCGTGACTCGCGCCGTCGCGTCACCCAAAGTTTGACGTGCTGTTTGTTGTGCGCCCATTTTTTGAAGCGGCTTTGCGTGCGATAAATTGCGCGAACAAAATTGCACGCTGGGATTCCCCTGCCCGGTCGGCTTTAATTTTTCCAGTTCGGCCAGCGATTCAAAATTGATTTCGCCCAATCCAACTTCCGCGTCCAAACGCAACGGCGGCTGCAAATCCTCCGGCTTTAATTTCAGGCGCGCGAGTTCGTTTAATTTGTTGCGCAGCAAATCAATTTTGTCGGGCAAAATGCTCAAGCCTGCGGCCATCGCATGACCGCCGTGACGGACCAAAAGTTCATCGCATTCGCGTAGCGCCGCCGCCAGATCAAAACCCGCGATGCTGCGTCCCGAACCGCGCATCTCGCCGTTCTCGCCGCCGATAATGATCGTCGGGCGGTAAAATTCCGACAGCACGCGCGACGCGACGATGCCGACGACGCCGATGTGCCAGAGCAATTGCCCTTCGACGATGACAAAATCCTTTTGCGCGTCGAACTTCGAGCGGATCACGCCGATGACTTCCTCGACAATTGATTTTTCAATTTTCTGACGCTCGCGATTTCGCAAATCCAGATTTTGCGCGATGGGCAGCGCCTCTGCCAAATTTTTGGCGAGCAGCAGATGCAAGGATTCCTCCGCAGTTTCCAAACGCCCGGCGGCGTTCAAGCGCGGCGCGAGTTGAAAGCCAACTTCAAACGTGCCGAGTTTTTCCGGCGATTGCGCGACTTGTTTCAACGCGATGATTCCGGCGCGTTGCGTTTTGTTCAAACATTCCAAACCGACGGTGACAAAAATCCGGTTTTCGCCAATCAAGGGAACCAAATCCGCGATTGTCCCGAGCGCGACCAAATCCAGCAGCGGACGCAAATCAAATTCCGCCGCGCCGGGCAGATTGATTTCGCGACCGCGTTTGATGAGCGCGTGCGCGAGTTTGAAGGCAAGTCCGGCGGAGCAAAGTTCGCGGAAGGAAGTTTCATTTTCGCCCGCAAGTTGCGGATTTACCAGTGCGACTACCTTCGGCGCAGGATTTGAAACTTGATGATGATCCAAAACAATCACATCAACATTGCGTTCATGGAGTTTTTGGATGGTTTCAACGGCAGTCGAACCGCAATCCACCGCAAACAGCAAAGTAGTCGGAAATTTTTTGAGGCAATTTTCCACGCCGTCCGCGCTTAAGCCGTAGCCTTCGTCCATGCGACTTGGCAAATAAAATTCCACGCGCCATCCGAGTTAGCGCAAAACTTCAACGAGCAATGCGGTGGAAGTCACGCCATCCACATCGTAATCGCCGAAAATCACGAGCAGTTCATTTTGCTCGCGCGCGCGAAAAAGTCGCTTAACAGCTTTGTCCATGTTCGGCAGTAAAAACGGATCGGCGAGGTTTTTCAGTCGCGGCGCAAGGAAATTTTCAATGAAGGACGGTTCGCTGAATCCGCGATTGAGCAGGCATTGTGCGAGCAGCGGGGAAATTTTTAATTGCGCGGCAAGTTTTTCCGCGAGCAGCGGTTGCGGCGGCGCGAGCGTCCAGCGGAATTTCATTTTTTATTTAACCACGAATGGACACGAATCAGCACAAATGAAGAAAATGCCTTGAAACGATTCCAGTTCGTGTGCATTTGTGTCTATTCGTGGTTGCTTTTTTTTTGATTTGCGGTGCGCTTTTCCCGTTCGGCGACCATGGTGGACAAAACAATGGCGATCAAAACGACCGCGCCGATGGTCATCAGTGAAACATTGGTCGGAATTTCAACCTGAAACCATTTCGGCGTTTGGTCGTGCGGGTCGAGCAGCATTTTTGCACCGACGAAAACGAGCACGACGGACAGCCCGAATTTGAGATAACGGAAATAGCCGAGCGCGCCCGCCAGCAGGAAATACATCGAGCGCAGGCCGAGGATGGCGAAAACGTTCGAGGTGAAAACGATGAAGCCGTTCTTCGTGATGGAAAACACCGCCGGCACGGAATCCACGGCGAAAATCAGATCGGTCGTTTCCACGAGCAATAGGACCAGTGCGAGCGGCGTGAGGGCAAACCGGCGATTCATCCGCGTGAAGAATTTTTCGCCTTCAAAATTTTGCGTGACCGGAAAAATTTTCCGCGCAAGCCGCAGCACGGGATTTTTCTCCGGCTCGACGGTCTGCTGGCCGGCAAAAAGCATTTTGACCCCGGTGAAAACGAGAAACACGCCGAACACATACAGCACCCAGCTAAATTCGCGGATGAGCGCCACGCCGGCGGCGATCATCGCGCCGCGCATCACGAGCGCGCCGAGGATTCCCCAAAACAGGACGCGATGCTGGAATTGCTGCGGCACGCCGAAGGCGGAAAAAATCAGAGCGATGACGAGGATGTTGTCGAGCGAGAGGGAGAGTTCGATGAGATAGCCGGCGGTGAACTGGGCCGCTTCCTCGTGGCTGCGCGCATACGCCAGCGCGACGGCGAACAGCATGGCAAGCGTGAACCACAAGGCGCTCCACGCGAAGGCTTCCTTGAATTTGACGACGCGCGAGCCGCGATGGAACACGCCCAGGTCGAGCGCAAGAAAAATCAGGACGCAGACAATGAAACCCGCCCAGTGCCACGGTGTGATTTCAATCAGGGCAATCATGGTTGGAATACCCGCGCCATGTTCTTAATCATAATCATCATCTTAATCCTAATCTGAAAGCGATTAAGATTAAGATTAAGAATTGCGATTACGAAGAAAAATCAGACTTTCGCCGACGTGGAATTTTGAATCGTCACCGCCGAGCCGCCGATGTTCGGGCGTTCGCCTTTGTGCCACCACAAAACGATTGCGCTGGCGATGTAGATGGAGGAATACGTTCCGGTGATGATGCCAATGAGGAACGTGAACGCGAAATCGTTGATCACACCGCCGCCGAAAATGTAGAGCGAAAGCGTCGCGAGGAACACCGTGCCGCTTGTGATGATTGTACGGCTCAAGGTCTGGTTGAGTGCCTGGTTGATGATGTCCTTGAACGAACCGCGCGCGCCGAGTTTCAGATCTTCGCGGATGCGGTCGAAGATGACGATCTTGTCGTTGATGGAAAAACCGATGATGGTCAGCACGGCGGCGACGACGGTGGCGTTGAACTCGCGGCCCGACGTGGCATTGGCGATGCAATAGCAGCCGATGGTCAGCAGCACGTCGTGGATCACCGCGACGACGGCGGCGACGGCGAAGGAAAATTCGTAACGGAACGCGACGTAAACCAGAATGCCGAACAGCGACAGTAGCGAGGCAATAATGGCCGAGCGTCGAATGTCCTCGTCCGACCGTCGCACCGACGGTTTTGGTGCCGAGTGGAATCAATTTTGCCGGCGGGAATTTTTCCTCAAGCGTCTGCTGCACCTTTTGCGCCGAACCGCTGGATGTCGTCACACGCAATGTTTTTGTACCGCCAGACACGTCTTTTTGATACTGGATTTGCGGATCTTTTTCGCCCGTCGCCGTCAGCGCGGCGCGAATCTGATCCACGCCGACTTCTTGCTTGTAGCTAAACGTCGTGCTGTCGCCGCCGAGAAAATCAATGCCGAACAGTTTTTCGCCGCGACCAATAATCCCGTAAGCCAGCGCAATGACGATGAACGTCCACGTCAAAATGAACAGCGGCGTGGCGAGCTTCATGAAGTTGACCTTCGCGCTCTTGATGATGTGCATCATCGGCAGCGATTTCAAAATATTCCGGTCGAGCAGGAAGTTGAAAATCAGCCGCGTCACCACGAGCGACGTGAACAGGCTCGCCGCGACACCGATGGTCAGCGTGACGCCGAAGCCTTTGATCGGTCCCGTGCCCATGAAAATCAGGATGACGGATGAGATCAGCGTGGTGACGTGCGAGTCGAAAATCGTGCCGAACGCGCGGGCGTAACCGGCGGCAATCGCGCCGCGCAAAGATTTTCCCTTCGCGAGCTCTTCGCGCAGGCGTTCGTAAATCAGCACGTTCGCGTCCACCGCCATGCCGACGGTCAGCACGATGCCCGCGATGCCCGGCAATGTCAGCGTTGTTCCGACCGAACACATGACGCCCATCAAAATGATGATGTTGGTGACGAGCGCGATGTTCGCCGCGATGCCCGCGATCCAATAATAACAGAGCATGAACAACGAAACGAAAATGACGGCGTAAATGGACGCCATGACGCCGCTGCGGATGGAGTCTTTGCCCAGCGTCGGGTCAACGTCTTCCGAGGAAATGATGGACAACGGCGCGCGCAAAGGGTTTTGCAGGACGTTTGCCAGTGCAGCCGCTTCTTGATCCGTAAAATGGCCGGTGATCTGGCCGTTGCCGGTTTCAATTGCGCCCTGAATGGTCGGCGCGGAATAAAGCTCACCGTCCAAAACAATCGCCAATCGCTGACCGATATTATCTCGGGTCACTTCGGCAAATCGAAGGCCGCCATCTTTCGTGAGTTCGAAATTAATTAGGGGATTACCAAGATTATCTCGCGACCACCCCGCATTCACAACGATGTCGCCGGCGAGACCAGGCTCGGCCCTTTTCTTCACGATGACCTGCGTGATTTGCGGCGGGCCGCTCACCTGCGGTTCAACGCGCTTGAGCAATTCGTAGCCCGGCGGAATCGGCTCGCCGTTGTGGATGATCTGGTCGCTGTCTTCCTTCACCATGCGAAATTCAAGATACGCGGCCTTTTGGATCTGTTCTTTCGCGCTTTCCTTGACCGACTGGGACAAGCCGGGAAGTTGAATCAAAATTTCATTTCCACCCGCCGGCTGGATGACCGGCTCGGCCACACCAAACTGGTCAACGCGCTTCCGCAACACTTCGACCGCCTGCGACAACGCGCCGCTCACGTCCGGCGCGTGGGCGACATGGTTGGTGTCGTTGTCATTCTGCGCGTTGGCCAAAGCGTTGGTGTCCATCGCGACGAGGAACGACGTGCCGCCTTGCAAATCCAAACCTAATTTTATTTTGCCCGAAGCATCGCGCTGAAGTTGGTTCAAAATAAAAGTCGCCGGATACAATTCATTCTTCGCGCTGATGAACGGGAAATAATTCTGGATGTTGTTCGTGCCGATGGCGTCCGACAGATTGGCGAACTCGCGGTCGGGCCGCGCGGCGTCCAAGGGCGCGAGCCGCTGCAAGATGTTCGTGAACGCCGCGTCGGTATTTTCCGCGCGCGAGGAAAATTCCTGCACCAGGTCGCGCGAGGTCGGCGGGTAGATTTCGTAAAGCGACCAGACGACGATCAGGATGACGAGAATGAATCTCCAGCGATTGTTTTGCTTCATGATGGCTTTAAGCTTCGGTCGCGGCGCTGCTTTCGAGGATTTGCGTGACGGAAGCCTTGGTGACTTCCATCTTCGCGTCGGCGGAACGAAGTGAAACCGTGTTCTCCTTGACGGTGATGACGGTGCCGACAATGCCGCTCGCAGTAATCACCTTGTCGCCCGCCTTGAGCGCGTTGAGCAAGGCGGCCTGTTTTTTGCGCTGCTGATTTTGCGGGCGGATCATCAGGAAATACATGACGACAAAAATCAAAACCATCGGGATCAGTATCCCTCCGAAAGGCGAACCCGGCGGTTGCGTTGCGGGGGTTGCTGCCGGAACGGCCGCATCCGCCAAAAATGTGATCAAGTGCATAATTTGAAAAGTGGCCGGACAATGTAAGAAAGCGCGCGCATTTGGCAAGCGTAATTGCCCGGAGATCTGGCTGGCGCTTGAAAAACGGCCATGAAATAAGGATTTCATGGCCGTAAATTGGTTGCGGGGGCTGGATTTGAACCAACGACCTTCAGGTTATGAGCCTGACGAGCTACCGGGCTGCTCCACCCCGCGATCAAGGAATATTCAAGTTGTCAGACTATTTATTGAAGCGCAAGAATTTTCGGCTGGTCAAATCTGACGTGTGCATCCGGCGGCCGGTTCGGACGTCACCGATTTTTCAAGAATCCAGCGCTCGCCAAAGTCCGCGCGGTTCTGCTATTTTGCGCGCGACGATGAATCTTTCGGTTTACAAACGGATCAATTATGTGCTGTCCGAATTCGGGCAGATTTCTTTTTTGGTCAGGGATATTCTCTTGTCGCTGCTAACGTTCAAAGTCGTCTGGCGCGACCTGCTCTACCAGATTTATTCCATCGGCGTGAAATCGCAGATGGTCGTGCTGGTGACGGGCGCGTTCACGGGCATGGTGCTGGGTGCGCAAACATATTTCCAATTCCACAAGGTCAAGATGGACACGGCGACGCTCGCGGTGGTCAGCGTCTCGTTGTGCGACGAACTCGGCCCGGTGTTGACGGCGTTGATGGTCGCCGGGCGCGTCGGCGCATCCATCGCCGCCGAGATCGGCACGATGCGCGTGACGGAACAGATTGACGCGCTGCGGACGCTGGCGACGCATCCGGTGGATTATCTGGTCGTGCCGAGGATCATCGCGGCGCACATCGCGCTGCCGTTGCTGGCGATGGAATCCATCGTCATCGGCATCGGTTCCAGTTACCTGGTTGACGTTCACGTTCTGGGCATCGAACCAACCTATTTGTGGGTCAACATGCTCAAATACACTCATGACGTGGACATCGTCATCGGACTGGTGAAGGCGTTTATCTATGGCGGCATCATCGCGCTGATCGGGTGTTACAAGGGCCTGACGTGCGGCCTCGGCGCGGAAGGCGTCGGCCTCGCCACGACGGAAGCCGTGGTGTATTCATCCATCACAATTTTGATCGCGAATTTTTTCCTCACGCTGGTCATGGGCAAACTCGTCGGCCTGCTATGATTGAAGTCCGTCATCTGCAAAAAAGTTTCGGTGCGAACAAAGTTTTGGACGACGTGAGTTTTCGGATTGAAAACGGCGAATCGGTCGTCATCATCGGGCGCAGCGGCGGTGGTAAAAGCGTTTTGCTCAAGCACCTCGTCGGGTTGTTGTGCCCGGATTCGGGCGAGGTGCTCATTGACGGGGAAAATATCGGACCGATGAATGAACGCCGGCTGCTGCGCGTGCGGAAAAAGTTTGGCATGGTGTTTCAGGGCGCGGCGTTGTTTGATTCGATGACGGTGGCGGAGAATGTGGCGTTCGCATTGCGGCGTGATAAAATTTTGACCGAGGCCGAAATCGCCCGGCGCGTGTGCGCGGCGCTGGAAATGGTGGATTTACCCGGCACGCAGAACAAAAAGCCCGCCGAGCTGTCCGGCGGCATGAGGAAACGCGTCGGGCTGGCGCGCGCGATCATTTACGAGCCGCGGATCGTGCTTTACGATGAGCCGACGACCGGACTTGACCCGATTGTGTCGGACAGCATTGACAAGTTGATGATCCGCGTGCATGAGCATCTGAAGGTCACAACGGTCGTGGTCACGCACGACATGCGCACTGCGCGCCGGGTCGGCCAGCGCGTGATGATGTTGCACGACAAAAAAATTTACGCGAGCGGCGCGCCGGCGGAATTTTTTGCGTCGCAAGACCCGATCGTGCGACAGTTCGTTGACGGCGTGGCCGACGAAAAGGAAATTTTATTTTAAGCCATGGATAAATCGCGATTGGAAATCAAAGTCGGCCTGTTTGTTTTGATCGGGCTGGTGCTGCTGGCCGTGGCGCTGATCCAGTTCAGCAAAGGCACGAGCCTGTTTCGCGGCACCTACCAGTTGCGCCTGCACGCCGTCAACGTCGGCGGCCTCAAGCAGCGCGCCGGGGTTTTGCTCGCGGGCGTGGAAGTTGGCAGCGTTTCACAAATCAAGCTCGCCGACGATGGCAAGAGCGTGACAATTTTGTTGAGCATCTACAAAGACTATCCCATTTACCACGACGCGCGTTTTGTGATTGAACAGGCCGGTTTCCTCGGCGACCAATTCGTTTCCGTCATCCCCACCACCAACAGCCCGCCGGTGTTGACGAACAACGAAGAAGTAAATTGCCAGGAACCGTTCAACCTGCAGGAAGTCGCGCGCTCGACGGCGGGTTTTGTCAATCGCATTGACGAAACGGCCAAGAAACTGGACGACGCGGTCTCGGATTTGCGGCGCGTGGTGCTGAACGGGCAGACGCTGACCAACTTCGCCGTCGCCATCAACAACACCCGCACTTTTTCTGAACAGGCGCTTGGCACGATCAATGACATTGACACGATTGTTGCCACCAACGCCTCGCAGATCAACCTTGCCGTCAGCAACGCCGTTCTTTTTTCACAGGAACTCACGGGCCTGGCCGGTTCCGCCAACAGTTTGCTGATCACGAACGGCGCGGAAATTTCCGCAGCCGTGCAAAACGTCAAGTCTTCCACCGAGGAGTTGAAGAAATTGATGGATGGCCTGCAATCCGGCCAGGGACTTGCCGGGACTTTGTTGCAAAACGGCCAACTGGCCACCAATGTGCAAATTATCGCAGAAAATCTGGCGGTCACGACGAGCAACTTGAACCGACACGGTTTGTGGGGCATTTTGTGGGCGCACAAACCGCCGGACACCAACTCAACTGCGTCGCCCAGCCCACGCAATTCAACTCATTAAACCATGACTCCACTTTGGGCCATCCGTATTTTGTTTCTGGGATTATGCGTCACCGCCGGCTACGCCATCAGCCAGGTGCGCCCGGAGTTTGTCGGCTTGAACCAGAGCGGTTTGGTTGGCATGACCATCGGCTTCGGCTTCGGCGGATTGTTGATTGCGGTGGACGAAATGCTCAAGGGATTTTCACTCCGCGCTTTTTCGGCCACGACGTTCGGCCTGATGCTCGGCTGGGCGGTTGCGTGGCTCATTGACCATTCAGGGTTGTTTGAAAATACGGACGACAAAAGCCGCTGGCTCATCCGGCTCGGCTTGTTCCTCGGCTTTTGTTACATCGGCATCATCCTCGCCATGCGCAGCAACAAAGAGGATTTTTCGCTCATCATCCCTTACGTCCGGTTCTCGCCGCAAAACAAACCGGACAACCTGCTTTTGCTCGACACCAGCGTCATCATTGACGGGCGCATCGCCGATTTGATCGAGGCGCATTTTCTCGAGGGTCTGATCATCGTGCCGCGCTTCGTCCTGAAGGAACTCCAGCAGATTTCCGATTCCGCCGACGCCATCAAGCGCGCGCGCGGACGGCGTGGGCTCGAAATGCTCAACCGCATCCAGCGCAACACCAACATGGAAGTCCGCATTCATGACGGCGACTTTCCCGAGGAAAAGGATGTTGATTCCAAGCTCGTGCACCTCGCGCGCAACCTCAACGCCCGGCTCTACACCAACGATTACAACCTGGCCAAAGTCGCCGAACTGCAAAAAGTCAGTTATGTGAACCTTCACGAAGTCGCCAAATGCCTCAAGGTGATTTTGCTGCCCGGCGAAATCCTGCATTTGAAAATCGTCCGTGAAGGCAAGGACAAGGGCCAGGGCATCGGTTATATGCCTGACGGCACAATGGTCGTCGTCACCAACGGCCAGCCGCACGTCGGCCAGCAGGCGGAAGTGATGGTGCAAAGCCTGCTTCAGACCGGCGCGGGCATCATCGTCTTCGCGGAATTGCGCAGCGCCTTGACCTCCAAGACCGAAACCTCCTTCATCACCCGATGAATTTGACCGCCATTTTCACAACCTTTAACCAGGCGGAAGCGCAGCTTGTCCGCTCGCGCCTGGAAGCCGCCCAATTCCATCCGTTTATCGCCAATGAAAATGCCGCCGCGTGGCTCGGCGGAAATTCCAGCGCCACCATGCTCCGCGTCGAAGTCCCTGAAAGCGAAGCCGCTGACGCCAAAGAATTTCTCGAAACGCCAACTGCGCCCGCAGAATGATTCCGGCCAAATTAAAATTTCTTCGCCAGCTAAAAAAAAATCTGCCCGGCGAAATTTTCCTCCAGCCCGCCACGCTGGCCAAATACTCCGGCGACAAATGGTTCGCCACGCATCAACCCGATGCCGTCGCCCTGCCCCGCTCGGCCAGATCGGTTTCCAAAATTTTGCAGTTTGCGAACAAAAATAAAATCCCCGTCACGCCGCGCGGCGCCGGCCACGGCTACGTCGGCGGCTGCGTGCCGGTTCGTGGCGGCATCGCGCTTTCGACCGAGCGGATGAATAAAATTCTGGAAATTAACCCCGCCGATTTTGTCGCCGTCGTGCAGCCCGCCGTTAACACGGCGGAATTTCAAGCCGCCGTGGAAAAACTCGGGCGCTTTTATCCACCCGATCCCGCGAGCCGCGCGAATAATTCCCTCGGCGGCAACATCGCCACCAACGCCGGCGGTCCGCGCTGCTTGAAATACGGCGTCACCCGCGATTACGTTCTCGGTTTGGAAGTCGTTCTCGCCAACGGCGACATCGTCAAGCTCGGCGGGCGCACGCACAAAAACAAGACCGGCTTCGATTTGCACCGGCTTTTCGTCGGCTCCGAAGGGTTGCTCGGCGTCATCACCGAAGCCACTTTGAAACTGCTGCCACTGCCGCCGTTCCGCGCAAATCTCGCCGTCGGTTTCAATTCAATGAACGCCGCCGTCCGTGCGTTGCAGGCGATTTTCGCCGCCGGATTTTTACCATGCGCGGCGGAACTTGCGGATGAATTCACTCTCGCCGCTGCCGCCAAACGCACCAAGAGCAAACGGCTCCTCGGTTGCAAGGCGCATCTGATTGTGGAGCTGGACGGACAGGAAAAATCCGTGCGCCAGGAAATCGCCACCGTGGAAAAAATTATCCGCAAACAAAAAACGCTGTTCGTCGAACGCGGTTTTGGCAACGAGCAATGCGAAGCCGTCTGGCAGATCCGCCGCGAATTTTCCTACGCGCTCCGCGACACCGGCCTGACGAAATTGAATGAGGACATCGTTGTGCCGCGCGGACGACTGGAAGATTTGTTCAAATTCGCCGCGACGCTGCAAAAGAAACACGGGCTGCAACTCGCCTGCTTCGGCCACGCGGGCGATGGCAACATCCACACCAACGTCATGGTGGATTTTAATTTGCCCGGCGCAAAAAAATGCGCCGAAAAATGTCTGGACGAATTGTTCCGCTGGGTGATTGCTGCCGGCGGCGCGATCACCGGCGAACACGGTGTTGGCCTCGCCAAAAAACGCTGGTGGCCGCTGGCGGTTTCCGAAGAAGCTCGCGAACTTCATCACACCATCAAGCACGCGCTCGATCCGCACGGCATTTTGAATCCCGGGAAATTTATTTGAGGTAGGGTCGGCGCGCTGCGCCGACCTTGGTGGCACTCCGCAAAGAGCGCCGCAGCGCGGCGTCCCTACCTGCTCTCCGCACTCATCATCACCACAAATTCCCCTTTCAACTTTCGCTTCTTCGCGATCTCCAGAAGCGCCGCCGGTTTGCCGCGCAGGAATTCCTCGAACTTCTTCGTCAGCTCGCGCGCAAGGACGACTTCGCGTTCTGGAAATACTTCGTTCAATTCGCCTAAAAGTTTTTCGATGCGATACGGCGATTCGTAGAAAACCAAAGTGCCGGCAACAGTTTTCAGCGATTCCAATTTATTTTTCCGTTGCCCCGATTTGTGCGGGAGAAAACCGGTGAAATGAAATTCATCCGTCGGCAAATCCGCTCGCCGTGAGTCCGGCGACGAGCGCGCACGCGCCGGGAATTGACTCGACGCGGAAGCCCGCCGCAATCGCCGCCTTCACGACGCGTTCGCCGGGATCGCTGATGCCGGGACTGCCGGCGTCCGTGACCAGCGCGACTTTCTCACCGCGCCGGAGACGCTCGATGATTTCCTCGCTGCGCTTGGCCTCGTTGAACTGGAAATAGCTCAAGAGCGGCTTGCTGATTCCGAAATGTTTCAGTAACTGCCCGGAATGCCGCGTGTCCTCGGCGGCGACCACGTCGCACTCGCGCAGGACGCGCAGCGCGCGCAGCGTGATGTCCTCGAGGTTGCCGATGGGCGTGGCGACGAGGTAAAGCGTGCTGGCGGTGAGCGGCGGCAATTGAGCGGCGTCCATGCGGAGAATAAAGCAGAATTGCGCGGCGAAAGAAAATTGATTCCTTTGTCCGTCGCCATCGTCAAGCCTTATGGCGAGCGGACGCGATAGAATTGCTGTTGGCCGCTTGCCGGCGACGGGTCGGTGAATTGGAAATGGCCGGACGGATTTTCAATCGGCGTGCCGAGGACAGTCCAGTTGTTCAGCGACGTTGTCAGGTTGGTGCTGACGAGGACAGTGTAGCTCACGCCGGGCGTGTTGGTGAAGCTGAACTGGAAGCCACCGCCGGCCAGCGCCACCCCGGTCAGGTGCGGTGACGGAATCGTCCGCGAGTTGTAGCCGAGAATGTCGAGCGCCGTGATGTCGGCCGGTGAAATCAGCAACTGTTGCCCGTCATAGACTGAAGCGTCAAACGCATCCGATATGCCTCCATCCGAAGCCCAGTCCTGGAGATCTTCGGTGGGATCGGAGTTAAATTGTTTTAGCTGGTTCGTGCCGTTATCAACCGAGAAATAGACGACGGTGGCATTGGGATCAAAACTCCTCGCTCCGTTGTTGGTGAAACGAAACAGGTCGAATGGAACATAACCGTTGCCCGTGTAATTAAGCCTATAGGTGCGCCCGATCGCCTCGGAGATTTCATGTTCGGCAACGCCAATGAAATCCCACTCGCCGGCTACCGCCCGGTTGGTTGAGTCGAAGGCATAGATAGTGTCAGTGGCCACACTGGGCGTTGCGAACTTGACTTTGCCGTCAATGTTCGTGTCCGTTGCAGACACGAATAATCCCGAAATATTCAACAACTTGGCTTCGGCCCGTGGAATCCACCATGGCCCGCCAGTCGGGTCGCTGGCTGGCAGACTGGCGACTGCGTTACTGTCGGCTGTGCTTTTACGGGCGGCACGCAAGGCACTCACCAAATTGGCATAACTAGGATTGCCAACCAATTCGGTTTCGCTCGCGCCGAGATCAACGGCAGGGTCGAAAGCGACTGTGATGTTGATGGTGATCGAATTGGTGAATTGATTTTCAAACATCTGCTTCGCCACCGTGAACGCCGCTTCCACCTGGGCGGCGTTGGTCAGGCTGGTCACGGTGGAATCATACGTCGCATTGATGGTCAAAGCCCGCGCCGGCAATGCCAGAACGACGGCGGCAAAAACCGGCAAGAGCAGCCGTCTTAAAACGGCAAAGCTCGATTTGCGTTTTGATTTGTCATGCGCCAGCCGCAAGTCTTGCCCGCAACGATGATTTTTGCTCGTCATAAATTATACACTCTTTGCGCCGGTGAATTTCCCGGCGCAATTTAGCACCAGTCACGACTTAACTCAAAGGATAGTCTGAAACACGCCGTTGAACGGATCAGGTTTCGCGGATGGCTGTTCCGGTGCGACGGTCAATTGCGGGCTGCCTGCGCAATCGCGCTTGACCATCGGCCAGAGAGTTGTTTATTGCTCAAGGCGTCAGGAAAAGATGTCGTCCAAGGCATGGTTCAATTGCCGCCCGTTGCGCCACATCATGAAAAAACTTTCCAAGCCGTTAAGCAAAAACATCCACCTTCTCCGTTGGGTCAAAAAAATGGCCGCGCTTTGCCAGCCGGATTCCATCCACTGGGTTGACGGCTCGCAGGCGGAATACGACCGACTGTGCGCCGAAATGGTGGCCACCGGAACTTTCATCCGGCTCAATCAAAAAAAATGGCCCGGCTGTTTTCTCGCGCGCTCCGACGCGAGCGATGTTGCGCGCGTCGAGGATCGCACATTCATTTGCAGCAATTCGAAAGACGCGGCGGGGCCGACCAACAACTGGGTCAATCCCGTTGAGATGCGCCACAAGCTGCGCGGACTTTTCAATGGCTGCATGCGTGGCCGCACGATGTATGTGCTCGCGTTCAGCATGGGGCCGCTCGATTCGCCGATGTCGCAAATCGGCGTGCAGTTGACCGACTCGCCTTATGTGGTGGTCAATATGCGCATCATGGCGCGCATCGGCGCAAAAGTTTTCAAACTGATTGACGAAAACAAAAAACGCGTCGTACCGTGCCTGCACAGCGTCGGCGCACCGCTGGCAAATGGACAAAAAGACGTGCCGTGGCCGTGCAACCAGTGAAAAATACATCGTCCATTTTCCCGAGGCGCGGGAAATCTGGAGCTATGGTTCCGGTTACGGCGGCAATGCGCTCCTCGGCAAAAAATGTCTCGCGCTGCGCATCGCCTCTGCGATGGCGCGCGACGAGGGTTGGATGGCCGAACATATGCTCATCCTCGGCGTGGAAAATCCCGAAGGCGAGAAAACGTATGTCGCGGCGGCGTTTCCGAGCGCGTGCGGCAAGACGAATTTTGCGATGCTCATCCCGCCAAAATCTTTTGCCCAAAAAGGCTGGAAAGTCTGGACGGTCGGCGATGACATCGCGTGGATCAAGCCCGGCGCGGACGGACGCCTGCACGCCATCAATCCCGAAGCCGGATTTTTCGGCGTCGCGCCCGGCACCGGAAAAAACACGAATCCGAACGCGATGGCGACGCTCGCAAAAAACACCATTTTCACCAACGTCGCGCTCACGCCCGACGGCGGCGTCTGGTGGGAAGGCATGACCGACGCGCCGCCCGCGAAAGCGATTGACTGGCAGGGCAACGAATGGACGCCGCAAATCGCCAAAGAAAAAGGCGTCAAAGCCGCGCATCCGAACTCGCGTTTCACCGCGCCCGCGTCGCAATGCCCGACGATTGATCCCGATTGGGAAAAGCCCGACGGCGTGCCGTTGAGCGCCATCATTTTCGGCGGACGCCGCGCCACGACGATGCCGCTCGTTTATCAGGCGTTCAACTGGAGCACCGGCGTTTACATCGGCGCGACGATGGGCAGCGAGATGACCGCCGCCGCCGCCGGCACCATCGGCAAGGTGCGCCGCGACCCGATGGCGATGCTGCCCTTCTGCGGCTACAACATGGGCGACTATTTCCACCATTGGATCACCATGCAACGCACGCTCAAGGAAACGCCGCGCATTTTTCATGTGAACTGGTTCCGCAAGGATGCCGATGGAAAATTCCTCTGGCCCGGCTTCGGCGAAAACATGCGCGTGCTTAAATGGATCATTGACCGCGCCAGCGTCCGCGTGCCCGCCAACGAAACGCCCATCGGCTGGGTGCCGCGCTATGAGGATATGGACTGGACTGGACTCGATTTTCCCAAGGAGAAATTTGAAGAGTTGCAGCGCTACGACCGCGCCGCGTGGCGCAAGGAAATCATGGATCACGAGGATTTGTTCCTCGACCTCCACTCGCATCTGCCCAAGGAAATGATTTACGAGCGCGAACTGCTTATTTGCCGGATGTGATGCATATTCGCAAATTTGCTTTTTCAAAAAAATGCTGTTTGCATTCGCCACTGTTTGTTTCATCTTCTCCACCGCACAATTTTTATGGCCGAAGACAAGAAGCACATTTACGACGAAAGCAAAATCAAGACGCTGTCCTCGCTGGAGCACATCCGTCTGCGCACCGGCATGTATATCGGGCGCATCGGCAACGGCAACAATCCCGATGACGGCTGTTACGTCCTGCTCAAGGAGGTCGTGGACAACGCGATTGACGAATACATCATGGGCCACGGCAAGGAGGTCGAGATCAAGATCGCCGACGGCCGCGTTCGCGTGCGCGATTTCGGGCGCGGCATTCCGCTCGGCAAGGTCGTGGACTGCGTTTCCAAAATAAACACCGGCGCGAAATACAACGACGACGTTTTTCAATTCAGCGTCGGCTTGAACGGTGTCGGCACGAAGGCCGTCAACGCGCTGTCGAAAAACTTTTTCGTGCGCAGCCATCGCGACGGCGAATTTGCCGAGGCGAGCTTCAAGATTGGCAAGCTGAAGAAGGAAGACACTGGCAAGACGAAGGAGCCGAACGGCACGCTGATCGAGTTCGAGCCGGACGAAACCATTTTCAAAGACAGCGAATTCAAGCTCGAACACATCGAGCGCCGGCTGCGGCACTACAGCTATCTGAACACCGGGCTGAAGCTCATCCTCAAGACGCCGGAGCTGGCCGAGCCGAAAATTTTCCAGTCGCGTCACGGCCTGATGGATTTGGTGATGGAAGACATGGCGACCGACGGCAGCGAGCCGATTTATGCGCCGCTGCATTACGCGGGCAAGACGCTGGAATTTTGTTTCACGCACAGCAATTCGCGCTACGGCGAGACGTTTTATTCCTTCGTCAACGGCCAATACACCAGCGACGGCGGCACGCATTTGAGCGCGTTCCGCGAAGGTTTGCTGAAAGCCGTCAACGAATACGCCAACGCCAAATACGAAGGCGACGACGTGCGCGAATGCATGGTCGGCGCGGTCGCGATCCGTTTGAAAGACCCGGTGTTCGAGTCACAGACGAAAAATAAACTGGGCAACACGGAAATCCGCACCGAACTTGTCAACAACGTGCGCGAGGAATTGCTGCATTTTTTCCAGCGCAATAAACAGATCGCCGAAACCATCATCGCGAAGGTCGCCGACACGCAGCAGTTGCGGAAGGAATTGCAGCAGGTCAAAAAGCTCGCGCGCGAACGCGCGAAGGCGATCACGCTGCGCATTCCGCAGTTGAAGGATTGCAAAAATCATTTCGACGCGAAAAAAGAAAAAGGCAAGGGCACGATGGTTTTCATCTGCGAAGGCCAGTCCGCCGCCGGCTCGATCACGAGTTGCCGCGACGTGAACAACCAGGCCGTTTTCGTTTTGAAAGGCAAGCCGCTCAACGTCTGGGATCTCAAGCGCGACATCATGTATAAAAACGACGAGATGTATAATCTCATGCAGTCGCTCAACGTCGAGGACAACACCGAGGGTTTGCGCTACGACAAGGTCATCCTCGCGACCGACGCCGACGTGGACGGCATGCACATCCGCAATCTGATGATCACGTATTTTTTCAAGTTCTTCGAGCAGCTCGTCCATGACGGCCACGTCTATGTTCTGGAAACGCCGCTGTTCCGCGTGCGCAACAAGGAGAAAACGATTTACTGCTACAGCGAAACCGAGCGTGACAATGCCGTGAAAGAACTCGGCGGCAAACCGGAGATCACGCGGTTCAAAGGTCTCGGCGAAATTTCAGCCCGAAGGAATTCGCACAGTTCATCGGCAAGGAAATGCGGACGAGCAAGGTCGAATACGCCCCGCGCGCCGAGTCCGGCCCGATCTTCAACTTCTACATGGGCAAGAACACGCCGGAGCGGAAGGATTACATCATGGACAAGCTTGTCGTGCCGGTGGAGGAATAAATTTCTTCTCCCTCTCCGCACTGGGGAGAGGGCTGGGGTGAGGTGCTTTCAACCGTTCTCTAGCGCAAACCCGGCGATGAAACTCCGCCGCCGAAATCTGCCATCTTCCCGACGACCGCTGTCACCTTCCCGGACTTCATCGTCACCCCCGCGATTGACAATGTCAGTTTCCCGGTGAATGCGGTCACTCGCCCGGCGGACATTGCCAGTCGTGCTACGACCGTTGCCAGTTTCCCGACGACCGTTGAATGTTCCGTTTTAGCCGCTGGCAACTTCCCGACGGACATTGGCGATGTCCCGATGGACACTGCAACTCTTCCGACGGGCATTGAATGCCTCGTTTTGACCGCTGAAAACCTCCCGGACGGCCTGAAAACCCTAAAAACGCATCTTTTTTCACTTTTTTTGAAAGATTTGGATTTTTGCTCCGTATTCATAGAGAGGGGTGAAAACCTTCCTCAACCCGCAAACAACCAAAACACAAAAACTATGAACATAAAACAGCAAGCCCATACGAAGATGTTCGTCGCCGTGCTTGGCGTTCTGGACAACTTCAAAACCATCTGGCAGGCCGTCACCGCCTTTGCCAGCGCGCACGATGCCCTCGCCGCCGCCATTGCTGCGATTCGCGCCGAGGAACTCAAACAATCCGGCACGACCACCGGCATCACCGAAAACAAACGGCTCGCGCGTCAGGCCATGTGCAGCGCCGCCGCCGTCGTCGGTGGCGCGGTGGCGCAATGGGCGGAAACACAGAACAAGAACGACCTCTTTCAAACCGTGGATTTCAGCAACGCCGATTTGCTCCACATGACCGAGGCCGACTGCCTGACCAACTGCACCGCCATCTACAACGCGGGCAACGCGAACATCGCCGCGATTTCCGCCACCGGCACGCTCGCCGCCGCCGACCTCACCGACCTCAACACGAAGATCGGCGCGTTCAACACCCTGCTCACCTCACCGCGCCAGGCCAAGGCCGGAACGAAGGCCGCGACGGATTTGCTGCCGGACAAAATTGACGCGGGCGACCGCATCTGCGAACGCCAGCTTGACCGTCTGATGGAACGCTATCAGACTAGCAACGCGGATTTTTATGGCGCGTATCAAGTCGCGCGCATCATCGTGGACGCTGGCGGCGGCAGTGGCAACGGCGGCACGCCGCCGCTGGCAACGCCACCCGCGACACCGCATCCATAAAATAAAATGACGCAAAGGCAAAAAAGCTGTCGCGAAATCCAGTCGCGTGGATTTTCAAGGAAAAGGCGAATGATTCTCCCTCTCCTTGGAGGAGAGGGCCGGGGTGAGGACGGTCATTTAATCTAACTTTGCTTTTCAGGCTTCATCGGCCTCGTATAGTCCGGCAATGGGTGCGGCGCTCGTCTCTGCAATTCGTTGAAGATTGTGTCGCGAATGCTTTGGGCATTGCGGCGCAGATGCGAATTCCAAAACCGCAGAGTTTTGATCCCGCGTGATTGCAGAAACTTTTCGCGCTCGGTGTCGTGTTTCCGCTGGTCGGGAAAACCATGCTGGCTGCCGTCCAGTTCCACATTCAGTTCCGCCTCCTCGCAAAAGAAATCCAGATAATAAATGCCAAGCGGATGCTGGCGGCGAAATTTGTAGCCAGTGAAACGCCGGTCGCGCAGCCAGCTCCAAACAAGTTTTTCCGCCCACGTTTCTTTTTTGCGAAGCTCGCGGGCGCGTTCGATGTCGGCCATTACAGGAATTTAAGTAACTACTGGAAAACTGAAAAGTTAAATTTTTAGCTCGCCCTCACCCTAGCCCTCTCCCCCGGTGAGAGGGAATATTAGCGGCGCAACTTCAAGTTTCTAGCTCGCGAACATATCTGACCTTGATCTAAACCAGCTAATTGAATGATCCTCTGGGCGAAATGGCAAACGCCCACTCATTCACAATCACCCTTGCAAACAATAAAACCGAATCCGAAGGACTCGAAATAGTTCTGCGTGCTTCGCGCGACTTGTTTGTTCCAGACAAACACGGACGCAAGGAATTGTTCAAACATTTAGGTTTGGATAAAAAGCTACTCCGGGCTTTTGACCTTGTCCGCATTGCTGGTGCAAATGCCGATAGTAATACGCTGCCAATTTCAGACCCAAAAAACATTACGCTAATTGAGTTGAAGACCACTAAAAAGCGACTGCCAGACAATCCGCACGGATTCTTTTTTGGAGCAACAGAAAACGAATTTAACCTAGCTCGACAGATGGGCACTCGATTTAATTTTGCTTTTGTCTGCCTGCATCCAGACTGCCCTTCGGTCAAATTTTTAACCTTCGACGAACTGCAACCACTCATTCAACAACAGAGGACACAATTCCAAGTCAGCTTGCGGCGACGCGACAAACAGTCGCAGGTTTGATTTTTATTTTTGATCCTGTTATGCCAATGGGCATGACAACGAAAGCCAAACCTACAAAAAAGACCGCTCACAAAAAAACCAGCCGGCAGCTTGTTTCAGCCGCGCCGTATTTACTTGGAGCTTGCCAATCAATTCTTGCAACGCTGGAAGAAATGGAATTAAGCGACATTGGAGCATTACAAGATGTTCGAGATGCCATACAGCGCGCTTCTTGTTTGCCCCAACTCTGAAATAATTTTCGTTACGCCTTTAGCGTAATTGAATTTGCGTCCGCGTATTTCGCGTGGTTCGCGGTCTTCCTTTGTCTTTTCAGCGCGGCGTTCCTCGATGAGTTCCTGCACGAGGGATTTCTCGCCGGGCTTTTGCCTGCACAGCGATTGAACGGCGCGAATTTGCCGGTCAAGTTCCCTGCGGGTAAGTTTTTTCTTCCGGTCTGCCATGCCGCAAGTTTGCGCCGGATATTTGCCAGCGTCAATTCTGCGTTCGCGTGTGTGGCCTGGTTCGCGGTTTGAAATCTTGCCCGGCTCTTACGCTTCTGGCTTAATGCGCGCCGCCCTTAATTTTATTTCATGTCAGCCAAACGCAAAAAAGATTCCGGCTCAGCCTGAATTGCCCATCGAAGGCGCACAGCCGGTCGCGCCGCTGGAAACCAAAAAGAAAAAATCCATTGCCGCAAATGGCAACGGCGCGGATCACGTCGTCGCCGAAACGGTCGAAACCACGATTGTTCACAAGCCGTTTGATCCGAAAAAACTCGAAGCCGGTCTGCACACGCGCGTGGATCGCGGGTTTCTGGATTATGCCAGCTACGTCATCCGCGACCGCGCGATTCCGAATCTCGCGGACGGTCTGAAGCCGGTGCAGCGGCGCATTCTTTGGGCGTTGCACGAAAAAGATGACGGACGTTTCATCAAGGTCGCCAACGTCGTCGGTCACACGATGCAATATCATCCGCACGGCGACGCGTCCATCGGCGACGCGCTCGTGGTGCTGGCGAACAAGCGTTATCTCATCGAAGGCCAGGGAAATTTTGGAAATATTTTCACCGGCGATCCCGCCGCCGCGTCGCGTTACATCGAATGCCGGTTGACGGAACTCGCGCGCACGGAAGTTTTCAACGACTCGATCACCGATTTTGTTCCGAGCTACGACGGGCGCAACAAGGAGCCGGTGACGCTGCCGTGCAAACTGCCGCTGAACCTCATGCTCGGCGCGGAAGGCATCGCGGTCGGCTTGAGCGCGCGGATTTTGCCGCACAATTTCCCCGAACTGCTCGAAGCGCAAATCGCGATCCTGAAAAAGCAGCCGTTCAAATGCCTGCCGGATTTTATGACCGGCGGCTTGATGGACGCGCGCGATTATCAAGATGGCAAAGGCTCGGTGAAAGTCCGCGCCCGCATCAAGACGCGCGACGAATCCACCGTCGTCATCACGGAAATTCCGCCGACGACCACGACGGATTCGCTCATCGCTTCCATTGAAGACGCGGTGCAAAAAGGAAAACTCAAGGTCAAATCCATCAACGATTTCACGTCCGAAACTGTCGAGATCGAAATCAAATGTCCGGCGGGCGTGGACGCAGAAAAATTGGTGGACGCGCTTTACGCGTTCACCGATTGCGAAGTTTCCATCGCGAGCCGCATCGTCGTCATCAAGGAAAATCGCCCGGTCGAGTTGACCGTTTCGGAAATCCTGCGCGAGAACACGGAGCAGCTTGTCGCGATTCTCAAGCGCGAACTGGAATTGCGCGAGCGGCAACTGCTCGACGAACTGCATTATCGCACGCTCGAACGCATTTTCATCGAGGAGCGCATCTACAAATTGATCGAGAAGTGCAAGACGAACGAGGCGGTTTTCGCCAGTGTTTATGAGGGTTTCAAGCCGTTCAAGAGACAGCTTGTGCGCGACATTGCGGACGCGGACGTGGAAAAATTATTGCAGGTTCGCATCCGCCGGATTTCGCTTGTTCGACATCAGCAAGCATCGCGAGGAGATGGAAAAAACGAAGGCCGACCTCGATGCGACGCGCAAAAATTTGAAGGGCTTGACGAAATATGTCATCGGCCATCTCGAAGCGTTGCTGGAAAAATACGGCCCGCAGTTTCCGCGCCTGACGACGAAGAGCAGCCGCCACGAGGAAGTGGACGTGAAAGAGGTCGCGTTCAAGGCGTTCAAGGTCGCCTACGACCGCGCGAGCGGCTACGTCGGCTACAAAGTTTCCGGCGAAGAGTTCAAGGTGGAATGCACGAAGTTCGACAAAATCCTGCTCGTGTTCAAAGACGGCACTTACAAGGTCACTGAATTGCCGGAGAAATTATTCGTCGGGCCGGAGCTGTTCTATTGCGGCCTTCCGGATCGCGAAAAAGTTTTCACCTGCGCCTACACCGACCGCAAGGCGAGCTACCTGAAGCGGTTCAAGTTCGGCGGCACGATTTTGAACAAGGCGTATTTGTGCATCCCGGACAAATCGCGCATCCTGTTCTTCGCGCCAGAGACGCCGAAGGTTCTCTACGTCCGCTACAAACCCGCGCCGCACCAGAAAATTTCGCAGCAAACTTGCGACCCGAAGCAAGTCGAGGTGAAAAGCCCGAAGACGCGCGGCCGGCAAATCTCCTTCAAGGACATCAGTTCGGTCACATCCGACCCGACGCGCGGCTGGGATGAAAAGGCCGCGACGACGACGATTGTCTTCGGCTGAAAAAAGATTTTCTCAAACCAGTTGCGGCTGGATTTTCTCCGGGTCAACGCCAAGGTCTTTGATCGCCCGCGCCACGACTTCGCGTCCGACAAGATTTTTTTCCGCCAGCGCGTAGAGCGCGCCGATGACGGTGGACTCCACGTCCACTTCAAAAAATCTCCGCAGGCGCGCCCGCGTGTCGCTGCGGCCAAAACCGTCCGTGCCGAGCGTGAACAATCCGCCCGGAACCCACGGCGCGATCTGATCCGGCACGGTGCGGATGTTGTCTGACACGGCGACGAACGCGCCCTGTTCTTTCGCGAGCAGGGTTTCGACGTAATTTTTCCTCGGCGTTTCCGTCGGGTGCAGCATATTCCAGCGCTGGCAGCGGATCGCGTCCGTGCGGAGCAGCTTGTAGCTCGTCGCGCTCCAGACATCGGCGCTCACGTCATATTTTTCCGCGAGGATTTCCTGCGCCTTGAGCGCGGATTGCATGATCGAACCGCTGCCGAAAATGTGCGCCTTGATTTTTTCCCCTTCCGCGCCGGGCTTGAATTTATACAAGCCTTTCAGGATGCCGTCCTCGACACCTTCGGGCATCGCGGGCATCGGATGATTCTCGTTGTAGACGGCGAGATAATAAAAAATGTCCTCGTTCTCGACGAACATCCGGCGCAGGCCGTCGGTGACGATGACCGCGAGTTCGTAGCTGAACGCGGGATCGTAGGGCAGGCAGGTCGGAATCGTGCTCGCGTGCAAAAGGCTGTGGCCGTCCTGATGTTGCAGGCCTTCGCCGTTGAGCGTGGTGCGACCGGAAGTCGCGCCAAGCAAAAAGCCTTTTGCCCGGATGTCGCCGGCGAGCCAGAACAGATCGCCAACGCGCTGCGGGCCGAACATCGAGTAGTAAATATAAAACGGAACCATCGGCACGCCATGCGTTGCGTAGCTCGTGCCCGCCGCGATGAACGACGCCATGGAACCGGCCTCGCTGATGCCTTCTTCCAAAATCTGTCCGTCCTTGGCCTCGTGATAATACGACAGCGTCTGGCTGTCCACGGGTTCGTAAAGCTGGCCCTTGGACGAATAAATTCCAATCTCGCGGAACAATGTGTCCAGCCCAAAAGTGCGCGCCTCGTCGGGGATGATCGGCACGAGATGTTTGTTCAAGCCCTTGTGCTGTAGCATCAGGCTCAACAAACGTCCGAACGCCATCGTCGTTGAAACTTCCCGCGCCGAGCCTTTGGCAAATTCGGCGAAATGTTCCATCGTTGGCACATCGAGTTTCGCGGGCTTGACGATGCGCGCCGGCACAAAGCCGCCGAGTTTTTCCCGCCGCTCCAAAAGATATTTCATCTCCGGGCTGTCAGCCGGCGGACGGTAAAACGGCATATCCGCAATGACATCGTCGCTGATCGGGATGTTAAAACGCTGGCGGAACTCGCGGAGTTCCTTCTCGTTCATTTTTTTCTGCTGATGCGAAATATTTTTACCTTCGCCCGCTTCGCCAAGACCGTAACCCTTGACGGTCTTCGCGAGGATCACGGTCGGCTGGCCTTTGTGTTCCATCGCGGATTTGTAGGCCGCATAGACCTTGCGCACGTCGTGGCCGCCGCGCAGCAACTTGGAAATCTGCTCGTCCGTCAAATGATTCACCAGTTCGAGCAACTGCGGGTATTTGCCGAAGAAATGCTGGCGCGTGTAGCTGCCCGGCTCGACAATGTATTTCTGGTAATCGCCGTCCACGCATTCTTCCATGCGCTTGAGCAGGAGGCCGGTCTTGTCGCGCTTGATGATGTCGTCCCACTCGGTTCCCCAAATCACTTTGATGACATTCCAGCCCGCGCCGTGGAACAAGCCCTCAAGTTCCTGGATGATTTTTCCGTTGCCGCGCACGGGACCATCAAGCCGCTGCAGATTGCAGTTCACGACCCAGATGAGGTTGTCGAGGTTTTCGCGCGCGGCGAGCGTGATCGCACCGAGCGATTCCGGCTCGTCCGATTCGCCGTCGCCGAGGAACGCCCAGACCTTCGGCTCTTCCTTCCAGTTCACGAGGCCGCGCGCCTGCAGGTAACGGTTAAACCGCGCCTGATACAGCGACATGATCGGGCCTAGGCCCATCGAAACGGTCGGGAACTGCCAGAATTCCGGCATCAAATACGGATGCGGATATGACGACAACCCGCCGCCTTCGGCCAGTTCCTGCCGGAAATTCTGCAGTTGCTTTTCGTCCAGTCGGCCTTCAAGAAAAGCCCGCGCATACATTCCGGGCGCGGCGTGGCCTTGAAAATAAACAATGTCGCCGGGAAAGTTTTCCGTGGCACCGCGGAAAAAATGATTCTGCGCCACTTCGTAAAGCGTGGCCGACGACGCGAATGACGCGATGTGGCCGCCGACGTTTGTCGTCGAATTCGCCTTGACCACCATCGCCATCGCGTTCCAGCGGATGACGCTCTTGATGCGGCGCTCGATGTCGCGGTCGCCCGGATATGCCGGCTGCTGCTCGGCCGGAATCGTGTTGACGTAAGGCGTGGTCAGGCCCGCCGACGTGCGCGGCGTGGTGCGCAATTGGCCCGCCAGCTTTTCGAGCAGTTGCGCCGTGCGCTCCGGTCCCTGGCTTTGCAGGGATAGTTCAAAAACCGACTGCAGCGATTCACTCCACTTGTCGCCGTTGCCGTTGCTGGCGGATGAACCGGCGGGGCGCGAACCGTAAATTTCTTTTTTCTTGGTGTTCACTGTGTTAATCACTTCTTCCTAATACGCATAGCGCAGAACAAATAAAACGCAACTTGACCCGCGACGCCAGCGAAATCCGATGAAGCATCTCGACCTCACCCTGCCCTCGCCCGCCGAAAATCTCGCCTGCGATGAAGCCCTGCTAGATTGGTGCGAGAAAAATGACGGCGAAGAAGTCCTGCGCTTTTGGAAGTCTCCAGAAACGTTCGTCGTCGTCGGTTACGCCAATAAAATTGCGGCTGAAGTGAACGTCGCGGCGTGCAAGGCGAAGGGAATTCCAATCTTCCGGCGTTGTTCCGGCGGTGGAACGGTTTTGCAAGGCGCGGGCTGTTTGAATTATACGCTCGTCTTGAACATTTCCGAAAATGCCGGACTCCGCACCATCACCGCCGCCAACCGATTTATCATGGAACGCAACCGCGCGGCGATTGAAGGGCTTTTGCCAAAACTCAAAATTTCTGTCAGCGGCCATACCGACCTTGTGAATGGCGACCGAAAATTTTCCGGCAATTCGCAACGACGACGGAAAAACTTCCTGCTCTTTCACGGAACGTTCCTTTTGGACTTCGACCTTGCGCTCGTCAGCCAATTTTTGCGGATGCCGTCCAAGGAACCTGATTATCGCCATAGCCGCAGCCATGAAAAATTTCTGACGAACCTGAATCTTCCCGCAGCCGAAGTAAAAGCGGCCTTAAAAAAAGCCTGGAACGCGACGGCAGAACTTCGTGATTTTCCAAAATCAGAAATTCAAAAGCTCACCGACGAAAAGTATTCAACCGATGAATGGAATTTCAAATTTTAGCCAGGCATCGCCTCGCAACAGCACAACGAGGACATCCGCCAGATTCTTGGGAAAATTTTGGAAGCTGCGCGCAATTGACCGCGAACTACGCTAAATACGCGAACTTTTCTGCAAAAAATAATTCTGTTCACCGTATTCAGTCATCAAGTTTGTTTTGCGATTGATTAAAATTTTGCGCGCAAACAAACTCGTGGCGTTCAATGAAACTTTACGTTGGAATCACAGATCAAGATTGGTTTCGATTTCTGCGAGCCAAGAGTGCGGTGGAAATGAACTTTTGGCGTCCCCGCAACACGAGTGAATTCCAAGCGATTTCTCCGGGAGAGTTGTTTCTTTTCAAATTAAAATTTCCTGAAAATAAAATTGTCGGTGGTGCATATTTTGTCCGTCACACAATTCTGCCCTTGGATTTGGCTTGGGAAGTATTCGGCGAGGCAAATGGATGCGATTCATTTAATACATTCCGACACAAAATTTCCTCGCTTCGTGGCGATGAAGAAAGAAATCCGCACATTGGCTGCACAGTATTAACTGATCCATTTTATCTTCCCGAATCTGAATCTTTGCCAGCACCATCAGATTGGTCGAAAAACATTGTGACTGGAAAATCTTACGATGTTTTCACCGTGGAAGGTGCGCGGCTTTTTGAGCAAGCCAAATACGCAATGCGAATGAAACAGGATTTTGGCGAAAATTTGTTACGAGAAGATTCTCCTCGCTACGGAACTGAGCAGTTGATTAAACCCCGGCTTGGTCAAGGCGGTTTTCGGGTTGTGGTGCTTGAAGGTTACGAACGTCGCTGTGCCATCACCGGAGAAAAAACGCTTCCTGTTTTGGAAGCCGCACATATTAGACCGTTCGCTGAAAACGGCCCTCACGATCTTTCAAACGGACTGCTGCTTCGTTCAGATTGGCACACGCTCTTTGATAGACATTACATAACAGTGACAAATGATTTGCGAATTGAAGTCAGTCGCAAAATTAAAGAAGAGTTCTCAAATGGACGCGAATACTATGCCTACCACGGCAAGCAATTGACAGTGCTTCCAAAAGAATCTTCAGAACGCCCTGCGAAGGAATTTCTCGAATGGCATCAAGGTCAATTTCTCTCGTAATTGATTTCGAAAGTTTTCGCGTATTTCGCGTGGTTCGCGGTTAAAAAATTTCTTCACACCTTCGCGACCAATTGCCGCAACACGAAAGGCAAAATTCCGCCGTGCTGGTAGTAATCAATTTCAATCGGCGTATCTATGCGGCAGCGAACGGAAACATTTTCAATCTTCCCATCCTTGCGCGTGATTTTCAGCGTGAGATCCTGCTGCGGTTTGATGTTCGCGTCGAGGCCGACGATGTCATAGGTCTCCGTGCCGTCGAGCTTGAGCGTCTGCGCGGTCACGCCTTCCTTGAATTGCAACGGCAGCACGCCCATGCCGACGAGGTTGCTGCGATGGATGCGCTCGAAGCTCTGCGCGACGACGGCTTTCACGCCAAGCAGGTTCGTGCCTTTCGCCGCCCAATCGCGCGACGAGCCGGTGCCGTATTCCTGTCCGGCAAGAATGACGAGCGGAATTTTCGCCGCCTGATATTTTATGGCCGCGTCGTAAATGCTCAACTGCTCGCCGTCCGGCTGGAATTTCGTCACGCCGCCTTCGACGCCGGGCACCATCAGATTTTTGATTCGCACGTTCGCGAATGTTCCGCGCGTCATCACGCGGTCGTTGCCGCGACGCGAGCCGTAGCTGTTGAAATCTTCCGCCGTCACGCCGTTCTCGATGAGATATTTTCCGGCGGGCGAAGTCTTCTTGATCGAACCGGCGGGCGAAATGTGGTCGGTCGTCACGCTGTCGCCGAAAATCGCGAGCGCGCGGGCGTTTTTGATTTCCGCGATGCTGCCGGGCTGCAGCGAAAAATTCGTGAAGAACGGCGGCTCCTGGATGTAAGTGGATTTGCGATCCCATTCATAAACGTTGCCGGTGCTGGACGGAATTTCGTTCCACTTCGGATTTTGTCCGGCGAAATCCTTGTAAAGTTTTCGGAAAACTTCCGGCTGCAACGCGGCCTGCATCAAGTCGCGGACTTCGCTTCAACGTCGGCCACAAATCTTTCAGGAAAACGTCCGCGCCGGATTTGTCTTTGCCGATCGGGTCGTGGCTCATGTCAATGTCCACGCGGCCCGCGAGCGCGAACGCGACGACGAGCGGCGGCGACATGAGAAAATTCGCCTTGATATTTTGGTGAACGCGCGCTTCAAAATTTCGATTGCCGGAAAGAACGCTACGCGGCGACCAGATTATTTTTCACAATCGCGTCTTCAATCGCCGGATGCAGCGGGCCGGAATTGCCGATGCACGTCGTGCAACCGTAGCCGACGGTTTGAAAACCGAGCTTGTCGAGATACGGCGCGAGGCCGGTCTTGTTCAGATAATCCGTGACGACGCGGCTGCCGGGCGCGAGCGAAGATTTCACCGTGCTGTTGACGGTGAGTCCGCGTTCGACGGCTTTTTTCGCGAGCAAACCGGCGGCGAGCATCACGCTCGGATTGCTCGTGTTCGTGCAACTCGTGATCGCCGCGATCAGAACAGAGCCGTTGCGAACGTCGCCTTTGAGTTGCGGCGCGTTTCCGTGAATTGAATCCGGCGTGGGATGTTCGTTGAGCATCTCGCGTTCGCTGCGATGGACATTTCCATTTTCCTGATCGCCGCCGCCTGAATGAATTTCGCCGCCCGCAGAAACATGAACTGTGCGCGACAATTCTTCGACCTTCATGCCGAAGCCGCTTTCGGTGACGGGTTTTGAAAACGCCGAAATGAAATCGCGTTTCATGTTCGGCAATTCGATTTTGTCCTGCGGACGTTTCGGCCCGGCCACGCTCGGCACGACGGAATTCAAATCCAGTTCGAGTTCCTGCGAATATTGGATGTCGCCTTTTTTCGGGATGCCCCAAAGTCCCTGCGCCTTGTAATAATTTTCGTAGGTCTTGACGGCTTCGTCGCTGCGGCCGGTGGCGCGCAGATAATTCACGCACTCGGCGTCAATCGGGAAAAAGCCCATCGTCGCGCCGTATTCGGGCGCCATGTTCGCGATGGTCGCGCGATCCACCACGGGCAACGCCGTCGCGCCGGGGCCGAAAAATTCCACAAATTTTCCGACGACCTTCGCCTTGCGCAACATTTGCGTGACCGTGAGCGCGAGGTCGGTCGCGGTGACGCCTTCGCGCAACGCGCCGGTGAGATGCACGCCGACGACATCGGGCGTGAGAAAATAAACCGGCTGGCCGAGCATTCCCGCCTCGGCCTCGATGCCGCCGACGCCCCAGCCGACGATGCCGATGCCGTTGATCATCGTCGTGTGCGAATCCGTGCCGACGAGCGTGTCGGGATAAAAAATTCCGTCCGCGTTCGAGCACGCCCTTCGCGAGATATTCCAAATTCACTTGGTGAACAATGCCAATTCCCGGCGGCACGACCTTGAACGTGTCGAACGCCTGCATGCCCCATTTCAAAAATTGGTAACGCTCGCGGTTGCGCGTGAATTCCATATCCAGATTGCGCTGCATCGAATCCGCCGCGCCCGCGAAATCCACCTGCACGGAATGATCCACGACCAAATCCACCGGCACGAGCGGCTCGATGATTTTCGGATTTTTGCCGAGCTTCGCGACCGCGCTGCGCATCGCCGCCAAATCCACGAGCAACGGCACGCCGGTGAAATCCTGCAACACGATGCGCGCGACGACGAACGGAATTTCCGCCGTGCGCGTTTCGTTCGGCTTCCAGTTCGCGAGTTCCTTGATGTTCGCCTCGGAAACTTTTTTGCCGTCGCAATTGCGCAGAACGGATTCCAGCACAAGGCGGATTGAAACCGGCAATTTTGAAATCGCGCCGACGCCGGCTTTTTCCAGCGCGGGCAGCGAATAAAATTTTCCCTTGTTTCCCGTTGCCGAGATCAAATTTCTGGAGCGTGTTGAATAAATTATGCGGTGCGCTCATGTCGTTCCTTCAATGACAAGAAAATGAAGGTAAGGCGCGGGCGTGTCAAGCGGACGCAGGAGTGGGTGGCGTATCGGTTCGATTGGCGACCGGGCTGGTTTTTACATTCAGCTTGCCCTGCGGCCAGAACGGTTTCCGAAAAGCGTCGGTGAAATCATAGCCGTTCTGGAAATCGTCGCGGCTGTCCCTGTCGGTCTTGGCGAGCAGGCTGATCTCCACCATGTTGAAAACGATGTCGCCGAAGTCGCGGCAGCTTTTCACGCCCCATTCCTCGAACACGGTCGCGGCCATAGGGCCGAATTGCTGGAGCGCAAATTGCCGGATGCCGTCGAGCAGTTCCTGCCCGGTGATGTGGCGGATGTTACCGCGGTTTTCCTTGCCGATAAATTTCTGCGAGAAGTCGAGCGCCTCGCGCACGAACGCGTAGGCATCGCGCGAGAATCGCGCGTCCTTCGCGAGGATTTGCTCCACGGCTTCGTCAAAATTGATTTCGTGCATTTTAAGGTTTGGCTTCTTGAATCGCCGACGCCGGCGGATGCGCGGTGCGATACGCTTTCACGGCCCAACCGGTCATCAACAATCCCAAAACGATGATCAGGAACAACTGCTCCTGTTTCGTGAGCCTGTTCACGCAAGCAATGTAACTGGATTTAACCGCCATCGCAACAACGACGTGAGATTTGGACAATCGAGACAATTTGCGATTTGCGCGGCAGGCATTGGCCGGTTTCAAAAGGGTGCGGAAATTTTCCAAAGCCGGAGCACTCTGCACTTGCGCGCAGGCGGCATATTTTGGTATTGTCCGCGCCCGCGTTGAAATGAAGGCGCAAATTCAAAAGCCGTTTTCAATGGCGCGCAGAAAGTTTTTGATCAACGGTTGCCTCGGTAGCTCAGTTGGTAGAGCAGTTGACTCTTAATCAATTGGTCCAAGGTTCGAATCCTTGCCGGGGCACCATTTCTTTTCCGCAATTTTCCGGATCAATGATGGCAGCCGCAGCCTTCGCCGCAGGAACCTTCCTCCAGTTCGGCCTCGGTCGGGAGGCGTCCCATTTCCAGCGTCTTGGAAACGAGCTTCTGGATCGTTTTCTGCACACCGTGAAGTTCTTCCTGCGCGTCGAGAAATCCCCGCGCGACGGGATTGCCCAGCAACACTTCGCGCTGCTTTTCAAAATCGGCGACCTCGACATCGTTCAGCGGCTGTCCGCTGTGCTGCTTTTCGTGCAAGGCCTGGCCTTTGTTCATCAGCGTCTCGTATTGGCCGCGCGCGCCGTCGTCGGCCATGAAGGTGTCAATGCGCTTGCGGATGGAAATCATTTCCGGCTGGGCGATGATGGTCTGGCACAGCTCCTTTGTCTTTTCTTCAATTTTTGTGGGCATAAAATTTAATTTTACGCGGACAATAAACCACAGTTCAAAATGAAAAGCAATCCGATTGACAACTCCGGCACGAACGGGTAAAAAATGCGGCACACACTATGCAACCCATCCAACTTCAGTGGATTGATTACACCATATTGATCGCTTACGTCGCCTTTGTCCTCGGCATAGGCTGGACGCTGGCGCGCTACATGAAAACGTCGTCGGACTTCCTCACGTCCGCGCGTTCGATTCCGACATGGGTCACCGGCCTCGCCTTTATTTCCGCCAACCTCGGCGCGCTCGAACTCGTCGGCATGGCCGCCAGCGGCGCGAAATACGGCATCGTCGCCCGCAAGAAACCCTTCCGATGCCTGGAGGCCAGCATCCTCCAGACCAGCATCCGACCATGACAGGGTGGTCGCGGAACCCAACCCGTCAAAACGCAAAAGCAGGCGTTCACCTTCACCCGGGAAAAGGGCTGCGCCCTACGCCCGGCTTTGTTAAAGGAAATCCGCAAATTTGAGGAAATTCCCCGTGACCGCGACCGTTCGCGACCCCGCCGTTCCAAACGCCCGCAGCGCCGCGGAGCGCGCGCTCGACCATTTCCTCGCCGCCGGCTTCCAGCGCATCGAGCCGCCGATCCTCCAGCCGGCGCGATCTTTCTCGACATGTCCGGCGAGGAAATCCGCGGCCGCCTCTTCCTGACCGCCGACGCCTCAGGGGCGGAGCTTTGCCTGCGCCCGGAATACACGGTCCCCGTCTGCCTGGCCTATTTCGCCTCGCCGCAGGCGGGCAAGGTTGCGGAATATGCCTATCTCGGCCCGGTTTTCCGCGCGCAGCCCGGCCAAGCCGGCGAACGGTCGCAAACCGGCCTCGAAAGCTTCGGCCGTGACGATGTGGAAGCCGCGGACGCGGAAATCTTCGCGCTGGCGATGGAAGCCGCCTCGGCGGCCGGCGGTCGGCTCGCCGCGCTTCTCGGCGACGCCGGCCTTTTCGATGGCGTTCTCGCCTCGCTCGCATTGCCGGATGTCTGGCGCCGCCGGCTCAGGCGCGGCATCGCGCAAGGACGCAGCCTCTCCGCCATACTCGATGGCCGGGCCAGGGCGCGCTCTCGCAGTCGGGCGTGCTGGCGGCGATGGAAAGCGCCGACCACGCGGGAGCGAAAGCGCTGGTCGAGGATCTGCTCGCGATCGCCGGCATCGTGCGGTCGGCGGGCGTACCGCCGGCGAAATCGCCGACCGGTTCCTCGAGCAGGCGGCGCTGCGCTCGGGTGAGCCGATCGTCCGGAAAAGCGCAAGGCGCTCGAGGCCTTCCTGGCGATTTCGGGCGATCCCGACGACGCCGCCGCCAAGCGGCGGCCTGGCGGACGAGGCCAAGCTCGACCTCGATCCCGCGCTCGACTCGTTCGAACAGCGCATCGGCTTCCTCGCGGCGCGCGGCATGGTGATCGAGGAGACGCGCTTCTGCGCCGCCTTCGTGCGCGATTTCGACTATTACACCGGCTTTGTCTTCGAAGCGCGCGACGCCGGCAGGCCAGACGCGAGCCCCGCGCTCGGCGGCGGGCGCTATGACGGGCTGGCGCGACGAATCGGGGCGCGGGAGGACCTTCCCGCGGTCGGCGCGGCGATCTGGCTCGACCGACTGCCGCACGGGAGCGCGAGCCGATGACCGACGCGGCGGCGGCGCCGAGCCGCCTTCGTTCTCGCCGTCCCCTCGAAAGGCCGGCTGCAGGAAAACGCCACGGCGTTTTTCGCCCGCGCTGGGCTCGAATTCGTGCAGGGGCGCGGCGCGCGCGACTATCGCGGCGCGATCGCCGACCTGCCCGGCGTGGAAGTCGCCTATCTTTCGGCCTCCGAGATCGTCGGCCAGCTCGCCGCCGGCGCCGCCCATTTCGGCGTCACCGGCGAAGACCTCGTGCGCGAGCAGGTCGCCGACGCCGATCCGCGCCTCGAGCTGCTGGCGCCGCTCGGCTTCGGCCGCGCCAATGTCGTCGTCGCCGCGCCGCAGGCCTGGATCGACGTGCGCACGATGGCCGACCTCGAGGATGTCGCCGCGAACTATCGCGCCCGGCGCGGCGAGCGGATGCGGGTCGCGACGAAATACGTCAATCTGACCCGCCGCTTCTTTGCCGAGCACGGCGTCGCCGACTATCGCATCGTCGAGAGCCTGGGGGCGACCGAGGGCGCGCCGGCCGCCGGCGCCGCCGAAATCATCGTCGACATCACGACGACCGGCGCGACGCTGGCGGCGAATGC
>CAVTVI010000015.1:0-73352 GCA_963738175.1 uncultured Verrucomicrobiae bacterium | reverse complement strand
TTGAATTTCCTGCTGCAATTCTGCCCGACGCTGCCATCCGAGACCGGACTCCGGCAACATTTTGCAACTTTTGGAATCGGCGATGGCCTGACGTTCGACTTCGGCACGCTATCCCCGGAATTTCAGCAAGCCGTCAAAGATGGCTTCGTTGATGGCGGCAAGGAAATCGAGGCGGAATATGTTCTGCTCACCGAAGGCAAGATCAATTCTGGCGATGCGTTTGGCACGCGGGAATTTCTCAATGGCAATTATGCCCTTCGCGCGTTCGCCGCCAAGGCCGGCCTCTACGGCAATTCGCGCGATGAAGCGTTGTATCCGATGTATTTCAAGGATGGTGCCGGCCAGCCGCTCGACGCCGCGCAAAACCGCTACGAGCTGCGTTTCGAGAAGGGCGAGCTTCCTCCGGCCTATGCGTTCTGGTCGCTCACCATGTATGATGGCAAAACGCAACTGCTGGTGGCGAATCCGCTGAATCGTTATCTCCTGAACTCGACGATGCTCAAGACGTTCAAATACGGCGATGACGGCTCGCTCACGTTTTACGTTCAGAAGGATTCACCGGGCGTGGACAAGGAATCCAACTGGCTGCCCGCGCCGGACGGGCCTTTCTATTGCGCCCTGCGAATTTATCTGCCCAAGCCGGCGGTCATTGACGGTCGCTGGAAGAATCCGCCGATGGTCTTGGTGAAGTGAGCCAGTCCAATACTAAAAGAAAATAACCATGAAAACCAAATTCAACCAAAACCTCCTTGCCGCCGCGCTCATGGGCATGATTGCCTTCGGCTCCGGCTGCGCCACCAAGAACGACGCCGTCGCGCAGGCCGAGAAGTCGGAGAAAAACGCGCCCGGCATCGAAGAAACCAAAGCCATCGCCGAGGAAGGCTTCATCTACGGCCTGCCCATCGTGATGAATTACGCGGTGATGTATGCGTTCTGCGTGGACACCAACTCCAGCCAATACAAAGCTCCGTTCAATCAGATATTCAACGAACACCGCATCTTCACCTACAAGGACACGGCCATCGTCACGCCGAACAGCGACACGCCTTATTCCTCCTTGTGGCTCGACCTGCGCGCCGAACCGATGGTGCTGTCCGTTCCCGCCGTGGAAAAGGAGCGTTACTATTCGGTGATGCTCTGCGACGGCAACACCTTCAACTACGGTTACATCGGCAGCCGCGCCACGGGCAATGACGCGGGCGATTATCTGCGTGGTCGGGCCCGACTGGAACGGCGAGACCCCGGCGGGCATCAAGAAAGTGTTCCACTCCACCACGCAGTTTTCGCTTGGCGGCCTACCGCACGCAGCTTTTCAACGCGGAGGACATGGCGAACGTGATCAAAGTGCAGGATGGTTACAAAGTGCAGCCGCTCTCGGCGTATCTGCATCAGCCCGCGCCGCACGCCGCGCCCGCCATCAACTTCCCGCCGATTGACAAGGAAATGATCAAGACGAATTTCTTCCAGTATCTCGACTTCGCCTTGCAGTTCGCGCCCGCCGGGCCCGAGGAAAAAGAAATCCGCGCGCAACTTGCCCGCATCGGCATCGGCGCCGGAAAGAACCTTCAACTTTGACGCCCTCGACCTCGAACACAAACTCGAAGTCGGCCTCGGCATGAAGGATGGCGACGCCAAAATAGACGCCGCCGTTGCCGGCGGTGGCAAGGATCAAAACGGCTGGCGCGTGGGCGGGCTGGCCGCCGGCGACCGCGCCTTCTTCAACGGCGACTGGCTGTCCCGCGCCGGCCTGGCGAAGGCCGGCATCTATGCGAATGACTCCGGCAGAAGCCATGTATCCCCTCACCCGGAAGGATGCCAGCGGCGAGACGCTTGACTGCAGCAAGCACAATTACACGCTCACTTTCGCCGCCGGACAATTGCCGCCGGTGAACTCCTTCTGGTCGGTGACGATGTATGACGGCAAATCGCAATTGCTCATCGAAAATCCCATCAACCGTTATCTCATCAACTCGCCGATGCTGCCGGACATGAAGAAGAATGACGACGGCTCGTTGACGCTCTACATCCAGAAAGATTCGCCGGGAGCGGACAAGGAAAGCAACTGGCTGCCCGCGCCGAACGACACCATTTATGTCCTCTTGCGCCTCTACTGGCCCAAGACCGAAGCGCCATCCATCCTGCCGCCGGGCGAAGGCACTTGGCAGCCGCCGGGAATCGTGCAGGCAAATTGATTCACTGGTGAAACACGCGGGCCGCTTCCTTCACCGGGAGCGGCCCTTTTGCTTTGTAAAAAAACTTTGCAAATTTTATTCTCCATGCTTAATTGTCTTCCAGAGAGCTGAAATCACCTGCGTCCGTGCGAGCTTCTCGATTCCTGCTGTCTCTCTGCCGTAAACAAATCAACAAACCAAGCAACATATTATTATATGAACATCCAACTGCAAAAATATGGCCTGACATTGCTGACCGCTTCGGCTGCGCTCGGTCTGACCTCCTGTGCCACGGCGCAACCAGCCGCTTCCAGCGGCGGTGGCGACAAACGACCCAACATAGTCATGCTCATGACGGACGACACCGGCTGGGCCGACTTCGGCTGCTACGGTGGCGGCGCAAACTTCGGCCATCCGACCCCGAACATTGACAAGGTCGCCGCCGAGGGCGCGATGTTCACCTGCTGGTATGGCCAGGCAAGCTGCACGGCGGGACGCTCTTCGTTCATGACCGGACGCTATCCGATCCGCTCGGCCCTCTCGGTCGTCGTGGCTCCGGGTGACGAGAACGGCCTGACGAAATCCACGCCGACCATCGCCGAGTTCTTCCAGAAGAATGGCTATACGACTTATTTCTCCGGCAAATGGCATTTGGGCGACCAGCCCAAATTTTATCCGATTGAACATGGCTTCGACCAGATGAAGGAATTCGCCGCGTATTATCCGGGCGTCTATACCTATGACGACACCGATTGGTTCGCCCATCCGTGGTTTCCGAAATTCAACCCGGAATATTGGGACATGTATCAGAAAATTGTGAATCTATACGAATGGGAAGGCACCGCCGGCAGTCCCGCAGTCAAGGTCGCGCGCATTGACTATGATTATCTGCATGAGTTTGACGTGCGGCAGGCCAATTCGGCAGTAGATTACATCAAGGAACACGCGAAGGGCGACAAGCCTTTCTTCATGGATGTCAATTTCATGAAAATGCACAACCCGAACATTCCGTCCAAGGAATTCATTGGTAAATCGCACCTCGGCAATTATTGGGATGCCATGATGGAACTGGATTCCAACATCGGCAAGGTGATGGATGAAATCCGGGCCGATGCTCCCAACACCATCGTCATCATCACGGCCGACAACGGCGCGTGGCAGGATGCGTGGCCGGACGGCGGCACCACGCCGTTCCGCGGCGAAAAAGGCTCGGTGTTTGAAGGCGGTTTCCGTGTGCCCGGCATCATGTGGGCGCCCGGCAAGATTCCGGCCGGCGCGCATTATGGCGAGATGATGTCGCACATAGACTGCTGGGCGACGCTGGCCACGATGGTCGGCCTCACCCCGCCGCCGCATGGCGCCTGGGTGGACAACGACGGCAAGCCGATCTACTTCGACAGCATTGACAACAGCGCTTATATCGAAGGCAAGGCACCGCATTCCGCGCGCGCGGGATGGATATACATGGACGGGGAAAGCTTCGGTGGCATGCGCGCCGACATCGGCGATCCCTCCAATCCCGATATCCACATCGCCTGGAAATATCTCTATACGGCCAAAGACACCTGGCTCGGTCCCAAGCAGGATCTCGGCGCCATCGGCTCGTGCTACAACCTGACCATGGATCCTTATGAGAAATACGACATGACCTTCAACGGTGCGGCGCCCACGCGCATGCCGACCACCTCGCCGGGCCGCTATGCCGGCTATGACAATGGCTGGGTTCTGTCGCTGATGTATGTCCCACTGATGGAGTTTGACAAATCCATCGTGGATTTTCCGAACATCAAACGCTTCCCCGGCGGAGCCTCGAACGATATGCAGCCAAATCTACAGCATCCGGAAAATCCATTGCCCATGATGGATATCCACAAGCTTGTGCAAGTCATCGGTGATGGCGACTAAACCGTTGGTTCGATTGTGAAACACGCGGACTGCTTCATCAGAGGCAGTCCGCGATTCATTTTACGGATGCGGTATCGCGGGCGGCGTTGGCGGAGTCGCCGGGGCGGTGGTGCTGGCGGGCGGAAAGGTGTTCAAACGGAATTGGTCGCGGATTCCGGCGTTAAGCGTGCTTTTGTAGCTGGGCTTGTCCGTTTCAAACGAGAAACCGAGAATCTCGCTGGCGAGCGCCGGTGACATGAATCCGAAAAGATTTGGCAATGTCCGTTGAACGACGCAAAACGCAAAACGCTGGTGCAGGAAAAATAAATTTCCTCCTCGCGCTCCGTCTCATTGCCTGTTAAATCCTTGGCATGAGTTATCCATCCGTTGACGCTTTGCAGCGGACACTTGCGGACACGGTTTTCAAATATGCAACCGACAAGAAAAAAGCCGCCGGTCGCGCGCTCGGCACGCTCGTCGAAATCATCACGTTCTACACGCTCAAATCTTGGGGCTTTCGTAACAACATCGCCATCGAACGCCCGCTGTCGGAATATGCGAACGCGGGCATTTCTCATAACGTCGAGTATTCGCTGCATCCGCTCATTGCAAAAACAGCGCTGCCGTTGGAAAATTACGATCTTCCGCTCACGTCCTCGAAATTACGCCGTGAACTTTTCAAAACCAACGCCGCGCCAGAAAAACTTGCCGCCAAGACCGCGAGCATTCTTTCACGCGATGGCATTTTGAGAAATGCCTGCGCTTTTGCCGAAACTGAAATCGGACCTTACGTTGCGAGCATTGACGCACGCACGAAAACGGGACTCATGCTCTCCATTGCCCACTTGCACAAACATCCGTTCGCCATCTTCGAGTGCAAACGCGTCGGTGTCGAAGAAGGAATGAAAAAAGGGCCGCAGACCATCGAAAAGGCGAAGCAAGGCGCGTATGTCGCGCGCTCCGTTTCCGCGTTACAGAAAATCCGGCTGCGTGACGGCAGCATGGCCGGAGTCATTCATCGTTCCAACGGCGAACTTTATTCCGCGCCGTATCACAAACTCTTGCGCGAAGTGATTGATTCAAACGAAGACCGATCTCCTTGCGAATTTCATTCTCACCGTTGGCGTGGTCAGCAATCACGGCAACTGGTTCACCGCCGAGAATCATAACAAAGAATTGAAAGTGCTGGCGCAATCTTACGATTGGCTGCTTTTTCTTTCGGACAAGGGACTCGCCGAATTCATCAACGAATTGCTTGTTGCATCCAGAACCCCTGCTCAAACCGGCTCGCGACGCTTTCCTCGCCAGCTATCCTACCGGCAAGGGAAATCGCTTCACGAAAAAGACGATGGACGTTGAAGCTGATATTGTGTTGAAGAAGTATTTTCAGGACAATGAGCCGCGCGTGGATTCATGGTTCAACGTGATTTCACCCGCCAAGAGCAACATCGAGATTATTGCAAAAAGAACTTTTGACTTTGCACAAAAAAGATTGGAATAAGATTTATAATTTATGAGCGCCGGAAGAACAATTATCTCCCAAAGTCAGGAATGGGGAACTCCCCTAAAATATGTCACCGCCGTTAAAAAAGTTCTTCGGTGGCATGATTGAACTCGATCCCTGCTCGAATGAGCATTCCATCGTTGACGCGGAAGTTGTGTATCGCCTGCCGGTTCACGACGGCCTTAAAGAATCGTGGAACTACCGGACCATTTTTGTGAATCCGCCATACGGAATTGATCAAGACCGTGGCACGTCCATCAAACACTGGCTGTATCGTTGCGCGGCGGCCAATCGCAATCACGATTCCGAAGTTCTCGCGCTCGTTCCCGTGGCGACCAACACCGGGCATTGGAAAAATTATGTTTTTGGCCGCGCGACCGGCGTTTGTTTTTTATACGATACGCGCTTGAAATTTCTCGTTGATGGCCGCGATGAAGGCAAGGCGCGCCGATGTCCTGCGCGATGGTTTATTGGGGAAAAAGCTATGACCGTTTCCATGATATTTTCATCCGCTACGGCGCAGTGATTGATTTGCGCCCGTTGTATGAAAAACAGATTGGAGGATATAACCGGATTGTTGAACCTATTCTACTTTCGGAATTCTGAATTAAATCAAATCATGCGCGAGATTTTGGAAGAGGAAATTGCGATGAAGCTGGCTTGACTGTGAAACTTAAAGCGGGACAACAATTTGGAGAGTGGATTTCCGAGTAAAAAATTATCAACCAATTTCATTTTATGGCACTCATCAAATGCCACGAAGTAGCGACAGGTCAGCGACTACGTGCTGGTATTAGAAATAAA
The DNA here is from genome assembly GCA_963738175.1 of uncultured Verrucomicrobiae bacterium. Lineage (GTDB taxonomy): Bacteria > Verrucomicrobiota > Verrucomicrobiia > Limisphaerales > UBA11358 > UBA11358. Next base: position 66,989 of record CAVTVI010000015.1, on the reverse strand, counting down.
AAGCGGCCTCCTTTCCAAGCCGCTTTGCGTTTTCAATTTCATTTTACGGATGCGGTATCGCGGGCGGCGCTGGCGGAGTCGCCGGGGCGGTGGTGCTGGCGGGCGGAAAGGTGTTCAAACGGAATTGGTCGCGGATTCCGGCATTGGCGGGATTGCTCACCGGCCATTGCAGGTCGGCGGCGTTTTGAATCGTCAGCAGCCGTTCGTATAAATCGGCAGCATCGGTGTTCTTCGTGCTGGTGCTGACTTTCGCCCCGCCTTTGTCGGCTTGCTGCGTCACCGCAACCGTTCCGAAAGTTGCGCGGGCGGTGGTGAAGGCCGTGGTCTCGGCAGCCGTCCAGCCTTTGAGTTGCAACGCGGGCGCGTTCGCCGCGTTTTGCACCGAGGCGATGATGATGTCGGCGCGTTTCAAAATAGACGCGAGGTCATGCGGGGCGTTGATGCCCACTTGAAATTCCTGATGCAGTTTCACGTCCTGTCCGGCAAAGGCGAGCTTGGCGGTCTTGCGCGCCTGATTCATCCAGCCTTGGAGCGTGTCGAGGTTCGCATGCTGCGTGGGCGTGAGATTGCCGAGTTCGCCGTGCGCGGTTTTCTGGCTGGCAATGTCAGTGGTGACTTTTCCGAGCGCGGTGGTGGTGTCGGCAATGTAAGTCGCGGGCAGACGCGGCGCGATGGCGGGATTCGCCGTCGCAGCGGCGATGATGAGTTGGGCGTTGTATGTAAGCGTGGCTATCGGGAAGTGTGGAACGTGGGTGCTCATGTTTTTTAGATGTTATTTTTAGGTTTTAGGTGACGGATATGTGCATCATCCGTCATATATAAATACGAATGAAAAAGGCCAATCTTTCAAAAAAATCATAAATAGCTATAAAACAGCGGCTTGGGATTGTTTTCCAGCGCGCAGGATTTCGCGGGAACGACCTGGGATTTTGCGGGAAAGGGTCAGGATTTCACGGGAACGAGGCAGGATTTTGAGGGAAGGGTTCAGGACTTCGCGGGAGCAGCCTAGCATTTCGCGGGAACGACTTGGGATTTCAAGGGAAGCGTCCAGACTTTGCGGGAACGATTCAGGATTTCGCGGGAAGCGTCTGGGATTTCATGGGAGCGGCCAGGACTTTGCGGGAATGACCCAGGATTTTGCGGGGGCAGTCAGCTTTCAAAGAAATTTCATCAGATGGTCGTGAGCGACAGCCTGTTTTTTTTTGCCAGCGTTTCGCAAGCCTCGCGTTCGAGCAAAAGCGTCCGGCCGGATTCGAGCGCGAGCACGGCCACGCCGGAAGCCATGCACGTCTCCAGCGTCTGCAGCCCGATGCACGGGATGTCGAAGCGCATATCGTGATCCGGCTTGGCGACTTTCACGGCCACCGCGCCGCCGTCCCTGCCCGCGAGTTCGCCGCCGCGCGCGAGGCATTTGTCCGTGCCTTCAAATCCCTCGACGGCCAGCACCGCGCCGTTTTTCACGACCACCAGCTGGCCGATCTCCAGCCGCGACGTTTCCTTGGCGATGCGGAAACCGAATTCCATGTCCGCGCGCTGTTCGGCGGAAAGTTTTGCGCCGAGATGAAAATCTTTTCCCGGCATGAGCGGCGCGAGCCACGGCGTCGCCTCGATCAATTCCACGCCGTCCTTTTTCAATTCGTCGGCGATCGCGCCGAAAATCGTGTGCGCGTTTTTTTCCTTGAGCCGGAACAGAATTCCCATCGCGCGCAAATCCGGTCGCAGGTCGAAAAGGTTTTTCGGCGCAACCTGCCCGGCCATGACGCATTGTTTCACGCCGCGGTCGGTGAACGCGGAAATCATCTTCCCAAGCTGGCCGACCTTGAGCCAGACGATGTCGTCCACGAGTCCGGCGAGCGCGGGGTCGGTCTCGCCCTCGACGGCGGTGGCGACGATGCGTTTCACGCCGGCGGCGCGGGCGAGCCGCGCAAAATCGAGCGGCAGCGAGCGGCTGCCGGCGATGAGTCCGATGGATTCGAGGGCGAGGTTCATTTTGTGCGGACAGGATAATTAAGTCCGCCAAAGAATCCAGCTTGGGATTTTGCGCGTCCTGTTTTGGAACAGACTGTCCCATTTCACCGCTTCCGAAAACAGCGCGACGAAAATGAAGGTCGAAACATTGGCGAAAATAAATTTATCCCCGCGCAAAACATGGCTCGCAAGGTGCTTGTTCCGGCGCGATGTCTTCTTACGAGTCAATCTATAAAAAAATGGCGGTGCCGCTTGAACCGGGCGGTATCGGAAACCCGTCCGAAAAAACCGCAAAATATGACCCGGCGCGTCACGTCGCCCCGATCGTCGCGCATGAGCTGAACAACATCCTCACCATCGTCCAGGGCTACGCGGAGCGGCTGCTGCTGCGCCACAGCGACGACCCGGCGTTGGTGCCGCATTTGAAACTGATTTCCGAGGCGTCCAGGCGCGCCGCCGCCATCGTGCGCACCGCCACGCCGCCGGACGCGAACGAAACTTTCCGCAGGCAGCAAAATTCCCAGCCGGTGCCGGTCGCCGCCTGATCCGCTTTTTGAAATGTCGCGCGCACCCGCGTGGTTTGCAAAGGGATTAAAGGTTTGCCCTTTGTTTTTAGCGGCCTGCGCGCGGCATTTTCCTTTTTGATTCCAGTCGTGAGAGCGATTCGCTTTGACGGTTGGCGTTTCCTCGCGTAGCGTTTCCCTTCTATTTTCAAAAATTGTCATGATTGGTCTCATTAAAAAACTGTTTGACCGCAACGACCGCGAAGTCAGGAAACTCTGGCCGCGCGTCAAGGAAATCAACGACCACGAAGCCGGGTTGCAGAAGCTTTCCGACGACGAATTGCGCGCCAAGACCGCCGCGTGGAAGGAAGAACTTTCAAAGATCGAAGACAACGCCGAGCTGGCGCAAAAACTGAATGAAATTTTGCCGGAGGCTTTTGCCGTCGTCAAAAACGCCTGCCGCCGCCTGACCGACCGCAAAACCGACGTCATCGTGCGCGAACATCCGTTGCGCTGGGAAATGATTCCGTTCGACGTGCAGCTCATCGGCGGCATCGGTTTGCACAACGGCAAGATCGCGGAAATGGCCACCGGCGAAGGCAAAACGCTCGTCGGCACCCTGCCCGTCTATCTCAACGCGCTCACCGGGCGCGGCGTCCACGTCGTGACGGTGAACGATTACCTCGCGTTGCGCGATTCGGAATGGATGGGCGCGATCTACAAATTTCTCGGCCTGACCGTCGGCTGCATTTTGAACAGCCAGCCGCCAAGCGTCCGCCGCGAGCAATACGCCTGCGACATCACCTACGGCACGAACGCCGAGTTCGGCTTCGATTATCTGCGCGACAACGGCATGGCGTCACGCAAGGAGGAGCAGGTTCAGCGCGGCCATTACTTCGCCATCGTGGACGAAGTGGATTCCATCCTGATTGATGAAGCGCGCACGCCGCTGATTATTTCCGGCCCGTCCATGCACACGCATGACGAACAATTCGCGCAATGGAAACCACTCGTGGATTCGCTCGTCCGCGCGCAGCAGCAATTGTGCAACCGCTTTTTGTCCGAAGCCGAGGCGCTGATCAAAAAATTAAATCCGACCGACGGTTCGAATGTTCAGAACGCCGCCGAACTTGAACACGAAATCGGTCTGCTGTTGTTTCGCGTCAAAACCGGCCAGCCGAAATCCGAAGGCTTGATGAAAATCCTGGAGAACCCGGAATATCTCCAATTGATGAACAAGGCGGAACTGGATTTGCACAAGGATCAAAAGAAAGTTGACCTGTATCGCGAGAAGGAGGAATTGCTGTTCGCCATTGATGAAAAAAGTCACGAGGCGGATTTGACCGAAAAAGGCCGCAATTTTGTCAGCCCGAAAGACCCGGACGCATTTGTGCTGCCCGATCTCAACACCTTGCTCCACGACGTTGACGCCGGCGCGGAACCCGACGCGCGCAAACGGCTGGAGGCGAAAACAAAATTACAATCGGAGTTTGAAGCGAAGGCGCAAAAAATCCACGCGATTTCGCAATTGCTCAAGGCTTACAGTCTTTACCAGCTCGATGTTGAATACGTCGTCCAGGAAAATAAAGTCATCATCGTTGACCAGCACACGGGACGCTTGATGCCCGGTCGCCGCTGGAGCGACGGGTTGCATCAGGCGGTCGAGGCGAAGGAAGGCGTCGCCATTGAACGCGAAACCCAGACGCTCGCGACGATCACGATTCAAAATTATTTCCGCCTTTACACCAAACTCGCCGGCATGACCGGCACGGCGGAAACGGAGGCGGCGGAATTTTTCGACATTTACAAGCTCGGCGTGCTGACCATCCCCACCAACAAGCCGAACATCCGCAAGGACGGACACGATTCCGTCTACAAAACGCGGCGCGAAAAATTCAACGCCGTCACCGCCGAAATCAAGACGCTGCACGCCCAAGGCCGACCAATTTTGGTCGGCACGGTTTCCGTCGAAACGAGCGAAATGCTGTCGCGGATGTTGAAGAAGGAAGGATTGATACATTCCGTCCTCAACGCGAAATTTCACCAGCAGGAAGCCGAAATCGTCGCGCGCGCCGGACAACGCGGCGCGATTACGATTGCCACGAACATGGCCGGTCGCGGCACGGACATCAAACTTGGCGCGGGCGTCACCGAAGTCGGCGGCCTGCACGTTCTCGGCACGGAACGCCACGAGTCGCGGCGCATTGACCGGCAGTTGCGCGGTCGCTGTTCGCGCCAGGGCGATCCGGGTTCGTCGCATTTTTTCATTTCGCTCGAGGATGATTTGATGCGGCTGTTCGGTTCGGATCGCATTGTGAAGTTGATGGAAAAAATGGGTTTGGAAGAAGGCCAGGAATTGACGCATCCGCTTTTGAACCGCTCGATTCAGCAGGCGCAGAAGCGCGTGGAAGGCCACAACTTCCAGCAGCGCAAGCGCACGCTCGAATACGACGACGTGATGAACAAGCAGCGCGGCGTCATCTACGGTTTCCGCAACGAGATCATCAACGCCGAGGACGTGCGCGACCGGCTGATGGACATCATGGAGGAGGTCGTCGTGGACAAGGTCGTGCAGTTCACGAACGCCGAATCCGAGTTCAGCGAATGGAAAGTCCGGCCGCTGGCCGACTGGATCAATTTGAATTTCCCCATCGGCCTGCCCGAACCGGAAATTCTCAAGTCCGCCGATTCCGGCAAGGAAAAGCCGGTGGCCGGCTCGCTCTATGACGGTTTGAGCGAGGCGCAGTTTGCCGTGTGCAATTTTCTTTCCGACAGCATCCGCAAGGCTTACGACATCAAAATTAGTTTTGAAAATCCCGCCGCGTTGAAGGAAGTCGAACGCTTCACCATCTTGAGCGCGATTGACAAATTGTGGCAGGAACATCTTTACGAGATGGACAGCCTGCGTCACAGCATCGGCCTGCGTGCGCACGGCCAGCGCGATCCGCTCCTCGAATACAAGGCCGAGGCGTTCAAGATTTTTGACGAATTGATGGTCAATGTGAAAACGGAAATCTGCCACAACATTTTCCGCAGCGCGTCGAGCATGCTGGCGTTTGAAAATTTCCTGAAAAACGTCCCGCAACAAACCTTGCATCAGAACACGAGTGCATTTGGTGGCACCGGTTCGCCGGGCAAAGCCAGCGACGTCGTCAGCGAAGCGGCGGCGGCGGCGGAAGCCCAGGCGAAAGCAAAGCCAGTTCGCACCGGCCCGAAAGTCGGACGCAACGACCCGTGCCCTTGCGGCAGCGGCAAGAAATACAAAAACTGCTGCGGACGTTAAGTCTCGATTTTTTCAAAATAAGTCTTGCAGTGATTTAGTCTTTTGCTAAATTGCAAATGATTTGCAATTGAAATTATGGGCGATTCATCTCCCGCTTTACTGCTGACCATTTACTGCGCGCTGGTTCTGCTCGCGTCGCTCGCGGGCGGCTGGCTGCTGCTGGTCATCCGTCCCACGCATACGCGCCTGCAACTGGCGACGAGTTTCGTGGCCGGACTCATGCTGGGCATCGCCCTGCTGCATTTTTTGCCGGATGCGGCGGAGCAGTTGCATTCGGTTGACCGGACGGCTTCATGGGTGCTTGGCGGTTTTCTGGCGATGTTTTTTCTGCAACGCTTTTTTCACTTTCACCACCACGACTCGCCCGAAGGCGATCCCGAAGATTGCGACGCACATGAACACGAACATATCCACGACCACGAGCATCACGCCCACACGCTCGCGGACAAATCGGCGCAGCAACTTTCATGGGTCGGCACGGCGCTTGGTTTGACGTTGCACTCGTTGTTTGACGGCCTGGCGTTGGCGGCTTCCGTCGCGGCGGGCGCACAGGGCCACGCGAAACTGGCTGGACTCGGCGTCGCCATGGTGGTGATTCTCCACAAACCGTTCGATGCGCTGGCGATTTCCACCTTGATGACAGCGAGCGGCAGCTCGCGATTTTCGCGGCATCTGCTGAACACACTTTTTTCACTGGTAAGTCCGGCTGGGCGCAGTTCTGTTTTATTTTGGTGCAAGTCATTTTGCCGATTCCAACGGCGTCCTGCTCGGCTGCACGCTGGCGTTCTGCACGGGAACATTTCTTTGCATCGCGAGTGCCGATCTTTTACCGGAATTGCAATTTCATTCGCATGACCGTTTCAAATTGTCAGTCGCGCTGCTCGCGGGATTGTCCGTAGCCGTGCTCATCAAACATTTCGAAGCCGACAATGAGCCGACGCCAACTTCTACAGCGAATCGGCCAACTCACATATGCGCGATGATATTATCGCCGAACTGCGAGCATTTGATCTCCGTCGCGCCTTCCATCTGGCGGGCGAAGTCGTAGGTGACGCGCTTGCTGCCGATGGCGCCGTTCAGGCCTTTGAGGATCGAGTCCGCCGCTTCCGTCCAGCCCATGTAGCGGAACATCATTTCGCCGCTCAACACCACCGAGCCGGGATTGACGACGTCCTTGTTCGCGTATTTTGGCGCGGTGCCGTGCGTGGCCTCAAAAATCGCGTGGCCGGAAATGTAATTGATATTTCCGCCGGGCGCGATGCCGATGCCGCCGACTTGCGCCGCGAGCGCGTCGCTCAAATAATCGCCGTTGAAGTTGAGCGTGGCGATGACGTCGAAATCCGTCGGGCGCGTGAGCACTTGTTGCAATGTGATGTCGGCGATTGAATCTTTGATGACGATGCCCGCGCCGGGTTTGCCTTCGGGAATTTTGCACCACGGGCCGCCGTCAATCTCCACCGCGCCGAATTCCGATTTCGCCAGTTCATAACTCCAATCGCGAAAACCGCCTTCGGTGAATTTCATGATGTTGCCCTTGTGGACAATCGTGACGGATTTTTTCTTTTCGGCGATGGCGTAAAGCATCGCCGCGCGGAACAACCGCTGCGTGCCGGTTTTGGAAACGGGCTTGATGCCGATGCCGACGACATCAGGCGTTTCGCCGAAACGGATTTTTTTGAAATCTTTCGGGAAGTTGGCTTTAAGAAATTCAATCGTCTTCAGTGCCGCTTCCTTGCCCGCCTCGAAATCAATGCCCGCGTAAATGTCCTCGGTGTTCTCGCGGAAGATCGTCATGTTGACTTTTTCAGGGTGCTTCACGGGCGAAGGCACGCCGGTGAACCATTGCACCGGCCGCAGGCAGACGTAGAGATCGAGCATCTGACGGAGCGCGACGTTGAGCGAGCGGATGCCGCCGCCGACGGGCGTGGTGAGCGGGCCTTTGATGCCGACGAGAAATTCGCTTGAACGCCTCGACCGTGTCGTCCGGCAGCCAGTTGTTGAATTTCTTGAAACTTTCTTCGCCGGCGAAAACCTCGAACCACGAAATTTTCCGTTTGCCGCCGTAGGCGCTTTTGCACCGCCGCGTCGAACACGCGCACGCTCGCGGCCCAGATGTCCGGGCCGGTGCCGTCGCCGCGGATGAACGGCAGGATGGGATTTTCCGGCACGGTAAGTTTACCGTTAGCGATAGTGATTTTTCCGCCGGCGGGCGGAGTGACGTCTTTGTAAGGCATAATTTAATGATTAAATTTTCAAAAGCCTACGCCAAAGGGAAAATTCGCGCGAGCAGGAAATGAAGCTCAATTTTGCAAAAGGATGGACGTTTATTGCGCCAGCCGTTCGCGGTGGGGTTGGTGGTCGCGGTTCCAGCGGCTCAAGGCGGCGTCGCTGGTGTCGGTGAAAAGAAATGGCAGCGTCGGCGATTCAACGTGGCCGTCGCAAAAGACCACGTTGGCTTTGCCTTGATGACGGGCATAACTTCTTTTCGTGCTGCCTAAATAATCCTCCACCCCATAAGTTCGCAAAAGCCATAAATACCTGCCATCAACAACGACTCCATTGCCACCCTTAAATCCGTCGCCAATGGCCATCATCTCACTGGGACTGACAACTTCCGATTCGCGAATTGGTGGAGCTGGTCTATTTAGTCCACCCATCCAAACATTATGCCCGCCCAAGCCAAGTGAATTTGTATCGGTTGGTGCAGTCATGCCATAACTGTTATATCCGTAGTCTCCATATGCTTCATAACCCTGCGGAAGATATGCTGCGGGGCAATGCCAGATACCCGGTTGAGGATATGGCGGTGGTTTTTCAGTATAGGGTGAAGCACCCAAAGTCCTCCCCAACACACCTTCCCATGTAAGGATAGTATAGTTTGGGTTATCAATCATAACCAAGGGATAAGCATGGTTGTCCCCAACAAATTCCTGCATCGCCTGTCCAAGTTGTCGCACATTGTTGACACACTGAATTCGCAATGCTCTTCCTTTGACTTGAGTAACCGCCGTCAACAAAAGCGCGGCAAGAATTCCGATGATGGCAATCACAACCAAAAGTTCAACCAGCGTAAATGCCGGTTGAACTTTTGGCCGTGGAATTTTCATCAAGCCACCTCAACCAGCCTCGTCACTTTCGCCGGGGCTTCGCTGAATTGCGCCTTCACTTTGGCGACGGTGTTCTCGACGGACAGGCCGTATTTCTTGCGGAGTTCGTCCTGCGTCGTGGCGTGCTCGATGAACTGGTCCGGCCAGCCGATGCGCACGACGGGCGTCGTCACATTTTTTTCGCTGAACAGTTCCAGCACCGCCGAGCCGTAGCCGCCCATCAGCACATGGTCTTCCAGCGTCACGACGACATCCGCCGCGCGCCCGAAAAATTCCGTCGTGCCCGCGTCAATCGGCTTGGTGAAGCGCGGATTGATGACGGCGACGTCGAAGCCTTCCGTGGCAAGTTGCTGCGCCGCCTTGCGCGCGATGGTGTTCATCGGGCCGAGGCCGAACAGCGCGACTTTCTTTTTTCCGTTCGTCGAAAAATTCTGGACGACCTGCGCCTTGCCGATTTCGAGCAATTGCGGCTGGTCTTTGACCGGCACGCCTTCCGCCGCGCCGCGCGGATAGCGGATGAACACCGGATGATTCTGGTGCGTCGCGGTGAACATCATGTCGGCGAGTTCGTCTTCATTTGCCGGAGCCATTGCAATCACATTTGGAAAACAGCGCAGATACGCGATGTCGAACAGGCCGTGATGCGTCGGGCCGTCGTTCGCGGAGAGCCCGGCGCGATCCATGCAGAAAATCACCGGCAAATCCTGCAGGCAAACGTCGTGATGGATGCAATCGTAGGCGCGCTGGAGAAACGTGGAATAAATCGCCACGACGGGATGAAAACCCATCGTCGCCATGCCGGCGGCAAAAATCACGGCGTGTTCCTCGGCGATGCCGACGTCAATGTAACGGTCGGGCATCGCTTTTTCCAAATGCTTCATGCCCGTGCCGGTCGGCATCGCGGCGGTGATGCCGACGAGCGTGTTGTTTTTCTGGCAGAGCTTCACCATCGTCTGGCCCATCACGTCCTGATACATCGGCGGCGTGCCGGGTTTGGTCGCGGGCGTTTCGCCGGTCTTCGCGTCGTAAGAACCGAGGCCGTGGAATTTTTCCGGAAATTTCAGCGCGGCTTCAAAGCCTTTGCCTTTTTGCGTCAAAATGTGGATGACGATCGGATGGTCGCAAGTTTTGGCAAATTCGAGCGTGCTGATGAGCAACGGCAGATTGTGTCCGTCAATCGGCCCAAGATAACGGATGCCGAGTTCCTCGAATAAAACGGGATTGCCGAAACCGCCGCGTCCGTCCGCGCTGAACGCGACTTCATTTTTCTGGCGCATGCCGACACTCAAGGCGCCCTTGAAACCTTCCGCCGCCTTGTGCATGAGTTTCTCCGCCAGCTCGCCTTTGGGCAGCCGCTTGATGAAATTTTCAAAATCCTTCGACAGCTTGTTGTAGGACGGGTTCGTGATGAGCTTGTTCAGGTAGCCGGAAATTGCGCCGACATTTTTGGCGATGCTCCACTCGTTGTCGTTGAGGATGCCGATGAATTTCTTCGTCGTGTGGCTGATGTTGTTCAGCGCCTCAAACGAAATGCCGTTAGTCAGAGCGGCATCGCCGAAAATGCAGACGACGTTTTCGTCCGTGCCTTTTTTATCGCGCGCCGCCGCCATGCCGAGCGCGGCGGAAAGCGCCGTGCCCGCGTGGCCCGCGCCAAAACAATCGTGTTCGCTTTCCGTGCGCAGCGCGAAACCGTTCAGGCCGTCGGTCTGGCGGATCGTGCGGAAACGGTTTTTGCGTCCGGTCAAAATCTTGTGGACATAAACCTGATGGCTCACGTCCCAGACAAACCTGTCCTTCGGCGTGGTGAAAACCTTGTGCAACGCGAGCGTCAATTCCACGACGCCAAGGTTCGGGCCAAGATGGCCGCCGCCCTTGGCAAGTCCGGCGATCAATTCCTCGCGGATTTCGCCGGCCAGCTCCTGAAGTTGCGACAGCGTCAGTTTCTTGACGTGCTCCGGCCCGTCCACCATGTCGAGGTATGTGCTCATAATTTATTATTCGGACAAATCAACGGGTTTCAACTTCATTTCGCCCGCCGCGTTTTTTTCCAGTTGCTGGATTTTCAATTCCGCCTCCGCCAGCTTGTCATGGCAGATTTTCACCAGCTTCGCGCCTTCTTCATATTTTGCCAAAAGCGTTTCCAGCGGCAATTCGTCAGACTCCATCGCCTCGACGATGCCTTCGAGTTTTTTCAAGGCTTCTTCAAACGGCGGATTTTTGGCGGGATTGTTCTGGCCCGCGCTCTTTGACGGATTTGGCACGGCGGAAGATTAAAATGAAAACGGACGCGAGTCCAGTTTGTAGCGCATGTCGGATTTGCGGGAAAATTATTTGGCCTTGACCGTCCAGCCTTGTTGCACTTGCGCGTCGCCGGAATAGGAACCGCGGCTTTTGTCGTCCTGCACGGACTCCAGGGTGATTTCGCCGACCAATTTTTCATCCGTGAAGACCACGTTGCCCTTGTCATCCTTCACGTCGGTCAACTGGTAAAGTTCCAGTGCGTCACCCGCCTTGAAACCTTCCTTGCTGCCGAGCGAGACGATGATGGTGTCCTTGCCCGCGACCGCGAGCACTTTGCCGGGAGTGTGTTTGAGCGCATCGGTGGCGACCTTCACTTTTGTGATACGCCCGGATTCCGGCAAACTGATGGCGTCCAGTTGCTCGATGATGTTGGTGATGGCCTTGCAGGTGGCCCTGCCCAAGGCGCTGTTCATGAATGCCGGGTCGCCGTAACCGATGGGCGCACTTTCGTTCTCAACGACATCGCCGCCGGCATTCGCCGGAACTTTTTTAGGGGACTTGGCCGCCGTTCCGCCGTTTCCATTGGCGCTGTCGCCGCCTTCATTGGGAGCATTGCCAAAAGCCTTGTTCAATCCGCCGAAAATGTTGTTGGCGGACGCCATATAATTATTGGCTCCGCTTTGTACGGCGGGAGGAGTTTTTGCGTGGGCCGTGGCGCTTCCAACGGCGGGAGTTTTCGCATGGAGTGGCGGCAGTTCCGGCGGCGGACGTGGCGGAGGCGTTCCCATCGGCGGCGGGCAACGCGGCCATGTCAAATTCCGAGCCGGACGCGGAGCACGCGGTTATCCCTCTTTTGACGACTTTTTTGGTTTCAGCATCCACAATGCGCCACGCGATTTGGATATGCGCAGTGGATATTTTTGCGCCAAGGCTGGCAAAGGGACTTGAGGAAATGAAATCCCCGAGCTTGCTGCTGTTGGTTTGGATTGTGAACTGGGTCACATCGCCGCAAAAGGTGAAATCCGAATCGGCCGAGCCATCGGTGTCGGGTTTCTTGGAACTGGCGGCATCACTTGCGGGAGGCATTTTGGAACTGGCGGAACCGCCCCTGGCAGATTTCGTTTCGCCACCCGCGGAACTGGACGCGCCCGATTTGGATTCGATTTGCGAACCAGTTGCTTCAGCGGTTTCGAGGACTTCAAACTTGCTGCCAGAACTTTCCAACGCCTCAATCAGCATTTCTGAAATCTGCTGGCCAAGCGCGGGCTGCCAACCCGGAACCTCGGCCTTGTTGCCGCCCAAAGTTTCAACGACAATAACCGGTTTTGAAGCGGCTGGCTGCGCGTCTTGAGCGCAAATCCCTCGCAACAATCCCAAAAGGAAAAATAGAATCAAGAAAGCTGATGACCTCTTTCTCATTCTCTAATTTTCAAAAAAACAAAAAATCTGTCAAAACAAAAATGTGGACGTTTGTCACGATCCAGGCAACGCCGGTTCCGCGCGGCTTAAAATTTCACCACTCTTCAGCCGCGTTTTTAATTTTTGTCCGGTTTTGACTATTTTTGCGTTGCGCAAAACTTTTCCGGTTGCCGCATCCATCGTGATGGAATAACCGCGCGACAAAACCTGCTCCGGCCCCAGCAAACGCAAGCGCGATCCGGTCGCGGCAAAAGAATTTTTGCAGTTCTTGAATTGAACCCGCGCCAGTTCGCGCAGCCGTTTCTGCGTCGCCTTCAAAAGTTCGCGCCGTTGCTTCAAAAATTGTTTTGGACGAACTTGCCGCAATCGCGTGGCAAGATTCCGGCAAACGACTTGCCGCTCGCGCACACCTTGCTTCGTTTGCCGCAGCAAGCCGGTTTGCAAATCGTCCAGCCGCTGCAATTGTTCATTTAGTCGCCCGCGCGGATGCGCCTGCGCCATCCGTCGCATGAGATTCGCGACAAATTCTCGGCTGGCAAAAACGCCTTCGGTGATGATTTCCGCCGCCGCGCTGGGCGTCGCCGCGCGAACGTCAGCCACAAAATCCGCGATGGTGAAATCAATTTCGTGTCCGACTGCCGACACAATTGGAATCTCCGATTCAAAAATCGCGCGCGCGACAATTTCCTCGTTGAACGCCCACAAATCTTCCAGCGAACCGCCGCCGCGTGTGACGAGAATCAAATCAAGGTGCGTTGAATCGTTGGATCGTTGAATCGGTTCCGATGCAACGCTGTAACAATTCAACAATTTAACGGCCTCCGCAATTTCCTCCGCCGCGCCCTGCCCTTGCACGCGACACGGCGCGAGGATGATTTCCAAACCCGGATTCCGCCGTTGCACGACGTGCAGCACGTCGCGGATCGCCGCGCCCGTCGGCGACGTCACGAGGCCGATGCGTTGCGGATATTTCGGCAGCGGACGTTTCCGTTCCGGCGCGAAAAGTCCTTCCGCCGCGAGCTTCAGCTTGAGTTTCTCGAACGCGATTTGCAGCGCGCCCACGCCGCGCAATTCGATCTGCCGCACGACCAGTTGATATTGCCCGCGCACCTCATAGACCGTGACATCGCCTTGCAGGATGACCTGCTGCCCGTCCGCCAGCAACGCGCGCGACTCGCGGGCGACGTCGCGAAAACACACGCAGCTCAACTGCGCGCCCGCGTCCTTGAGCGTGAAATAAATGTGGCCGGAAGCTTGCGCGCGCAGATTGCTGACCTCGCCGCCCACCCAGACCGCGCCGATGCGCTGCTCCAGCAACCGCCGGATCTGCGACGTCAAATCGCTGACGGACAAAACCTGTCGCGTCTGCTCCGTCGGGCTTGTCGCGCCGAAGCTTTTTGGCGAAGGCGGGAACAATTCGCCGAAGTCCCATTGTGATTTGGATTTGCTCATCAAAATTTCAATTCAATTAAGCCACGGATTGAACACAGATGAAACACGGAAATTTGACCACAGATTTTTGGAGCCGCCCACTTGCCAGCGCGCTCAAAGCGATTTGGCCACGCGGCGGAAGTGGTGGCCGAGGATGGCGAGTTCGATGGCGTGCGGAAACTGGCGCGGTCGCCGGATGAGCGTGCCCACGAACAGCCGCCAATATCCAATCTGTCCCCGATGCCACACGCCGAGCACCCAGAAGGATTTTAGAAACGCAATCAAATCGGCGCGCGACAGGCGCTTGCCCGGACCGGATGGACGATGGCTTTTGAGGAACGTTCGGATGCGCCGGTAATAATTGCCTGGCTCGTAAAGTTTCTTCACCAGATCGCGGTAGCCGGATTGCAAAAAATCGCGGTTCAACTTCGGTTTGAAATTCAGCGTGGCGTCGGAGTTGTTGCCGGAACTGTCAGCTTCAAGGCGTCCCTCGGTTTTCAACCGCTGCCACAGACGCGTCTGGGGCAGCGCGGTGAGCAGCCCCACCATCGCGGTCGCCACGCCGGAGCGCTGGATGAATTCAAACTGCCGCTTGAAGATGTCGGTCTGGTCGCTGTCGAAGCCCACGATGAATCCGCCCATGACCTCCAGGCCGGCGCGTTGCAATATTTTCACCGACTCCACCAAATCACGGTTCCGGTTCTGGACTTTGTGACATTCCGCCAGTGATTCGACCGAGGGCGTTTCAATGCCGACGAACACTTTTTTGAACCCGGCGGCGACCATCAGCGCACACAATTCCGGATCGTCGGCGAGATTCACCGACGCCTCGGTGAGAAAACCGATGTGGGTGGATGTGCGCTTTCGCCATTCGATCAAGGCGTGCAGCAGCGTTTTTGTCCGCGCCTTGTTGCCGATGAAATTGTCGTCCACGATGAAGACCATGTCCTTCCATCCGCGTTGACGCAGCCCGTCCAGTTCGGCGATCAATTGCGCCGGAGTTTTTGTGCGCGGCGTGCGACCGTTCATCACGATGATGTCGCAAAACTCGCAGTCGAACGGGCAGCCGCGCGAGAATTGCACGGACATCGTGACGTAATGACGGAATTTAATCAGATCCCAGCGCGGCGCGGGCGTGTGTGTGATATCCGGCCGGTGCGACGAGTGATAAACTGATTTCAACCGTCCGTTTTGCAGATCGGCCACGACCTGCGGCATCAATTCCTCGGCCTCGCCGAGAACGAAGTGCTGGATTTCCGGAAACGCCTCATGGCCGGTGGTGAACAACGGCCCGCCCGCAATGACCGTTTTTCCAAAAGCCGCGCACCGCGCCACAATCTCGCGCACCGAGTCCTTGTGCACGATCATTGCGCCCAATAAAATATAATCCGCCCAGCGCAGGTCTTCGTCCTTGAGCCGTTCCACGTTCTTGTCCACCAGCTTGAGTTCCCATTCCGGCGGCAGCATCGCGGCCACCGTGAGCAATCCCAGCGGAGCCATGGATGCCTTGCGGGAAACAAAACGGATGGCGTGTTTGAAACTCCAAAAGGTGTCCGGCGTCCGAGGGCTGATGAGAAGAATTTTCATTGGCGATATTGCAACGATGACTGAACCATGTAGTAATTTATGCCTGCGCAAAAATTCCGCGAGCGCAATCCCAAAAATTTACTGCACATTTCTTGCTGTCGCTGACGCTAATCCAGTTCGATGCCGACCGGGCAATGGTCGCTGTCCATCACATGCGGGCGGATGAAGGCGCGTTTGAGGCGCGGCCGCAGCGACTTTGAGATGAGAAAATAATCAATGCGCCAGCCGACGTTCCGCGCGCGGGCGCCGGACATCGGACTCCACCAAGTGTAATGTCCCCCGCCGCGCTCGAATTCGCGAAACGTGTCCACAAAACCGGCGTTGACGAACGCGGTGAAACCGTCGCGCTCCTCGATGGTGAAACCGTGGTTGCGGACATTAGCTTTGGGGTTTGCGAGGTCAATCTCGGTATGCGCCACGTTGAGGTCGCCGCAGAAGATGACGGGCTTTTTCTGCTCCAGCTTTTTCAGGTAGCGCAGAAAATCCTTGTCCCAAACCTGGCGGTAAGGCAGCCGCTCGAGTTCGCGTTTGGAGTTGGGCGTGTAGACATTGACGAGGAAAAAATCTTTGTATTCGGCGGTGAGCACGCGGCCTTCGCGGTCGTGTTCGCTGATGTCAATGTGGGGATAAACCTTAAGCGTCGGGATTTTGGTGAAGATGGCCGTGCCAGAATAACCTTTCTTCTCGGCAGAATTCCAGAACATCGTGTAGTTCGCCAGCCAGAGCTGTTCGACCTGATCGGGCGTGCATTTGGTTTCCTGCAGGCAAAGGATGTCTGGCTGCTCGGCGTCGAGAAATTCGAGAAATTTTTTCTTCAGCACGGCGCGCAGGCCGTTGACGTTCCAGGAAATCAGTTTCATGCGCGAAGAATAAACCACGGATGGACACAGATAAATACGGATTCTGCAATCATTCTTTGGATTGAATAAATCCGCCGTTTCTTGCATCTAATGCCTGTATGAAAACAACATCATTGATTCTGGCAGCCTTGCTTTCATTGGCGCGCCTCGCGCCGGCGCAGACCAGCGACGTCAGCCTTGATGCGAAGCCGTTGCCGACCATTGACTTTTTGCTGCAACAAGTGGTCGCCCGCGCCGTCAACAAGGAGGACAACAACGACAATTTGTTCGACATGAATTACCAATACACCCGCACCCGCACGTGGGAATACCGCAACAGCGCCGGTGAATTGACACATCGCGAGGAAAAAAGCAGCGTGGAAAACAAGCCGCTGCGCATCGCCGCCAGATCCGCCAGGCTCGCCGCCGCGACCAAACCCGCCGTGCCGGTGACGGTCGGGAAGAACGAGCCGGTTTCCGACTCCCATTCCAACATCCAGGGCAAGGCGCTGAAGGTGAAAGATTATTCCATCCCGAATTTGGTGAAGCGGTTTCAATTCACGCTCGTCGGCCGGGAAATGCTGAATGGCCGGCCATCAATTGTGGTAGATTTCAAACCCCTCAACGATAATCTGCCGGTGAACCAGTTCGCGGACAAGTTTATCAACAAAGCCGCCGGCCGCGTCTGGATTGACGAGGAGGATTACGCCATCGCGCAGGCGCAGTTGCATCTGACCCAGCAGGTCAACGTGTTCGGCGGACTCGTCGGCGCGGTGTGGAAATTCACCTACCAATTCACGCGCCTGCGGACGCCGGAAGGCTACTGGTTCGCGCGGAGCATGGACTGGCATCTCGAAGGCCGCGAAGTGGTGATCAACCGCATCGTGGATTACCACGAACGGAAACTCGACGAACAAAAAATCATGACGACGACGGCTGCGCGTTGACTTTCCATGAAATCAGCCCACAGCCGTTGAAAATATCCCAAGCCGGTCACCGGCGCCGATCATTCGCCGAATGAAAAGGTGCATGGACGGGTTCCCGAAAGCGGTAGTTGAATCTAGCGCGGCGATTTTGAATAAAGCTCCTTGATTCCGAATGTGCCCCAGTCAAATTTTACGGCCTTGTTGTCGTGGAGCCACTGAAAAAAAGAATCTTCACCTTCGGTTCCGCCAACGCCAACAACAAATTCCGAAAGCAGCCGGACGGAATCCGCCTTCACCATTTTAAGTTTCATGGTTGTGTTTTCGGAAATCAAGTCGTCGAAACTAATCACCGCCGCGTTAAAAGCAAGGCGATATTTCAAATTTTAATCGGACACCTCCCTGTTTTACGGCACGTTGACGCTGATGGCAAAGGCGGCTACCTTGCTGCCAGTAAAAAAATGATCGCCAACCTCGCCAGCAAACCAGCCGCCGCGCCAAATTTCCGCACGGGCGATGAACGCCTCGTCAAACTCACGCCAAGCGCGGCGCAAAAAGTTTCCACGTTGCTGACAAAGCAAGGCCGCGCGAACGGCGTTTTGCGCGTGGCGGTCGTCGGCGGCGGTTGCTCCGGCTTGCAATACAAAATGGATCTGCAGGACGGCCCGGCCAGCCGCGACATTCTTGTCGAGAGCGGCGGCGTGCGCGTGGTCGTTGATCCCAAGAGCGCGCTCTACGTCACCGGCAGCGAACTGGATTACGTCGAGGCGTTGCAGGACGGCGGCTTCAAGGTGAAAAATCCCAACGCCGCGACGAGCTGTTCCTGCGGCGAAAGTTTCAGCGCCTAAAACTTAGGACAGGATTAACAAGATTGTCAGGATTTCATTTCTGTTTCCCATCCTGTAAATCCTGTTCATCCTGTCATAAAAAAATGACTGACAACTTCGCTCTGCTCAACGAACCGCGCCGTCCGTGGCTGGACGTGGATTTGCTCAAGCAGAAATTTCTCGCGCTCTCCGCCAATGTTCATCCCGACAAAATTCATTGCGCAAGCGACGCTAAAAAAAATGTCGCCGCGAAACAATTTGCAGAACTGAACGCGGCTTACAATTGCCTGCTCGAACCAAAATCGCGTTTGCTGCATTTGCTCGAACTCGAACTCGGCGCGAAGCCGAAGGACATCCAGACGATTCCATCCGCGCTCGCCGATTTGTTCGCCGAAGTGTCTATGGTCTGCCGCAGCGCGGATGGCTTTCTCACCGAAAAAGACAAAGTCACGTCGCCACTACTGCAAGTCCAGTTGTTTGAACGTGGACAGGATTGGGTCGAGAAGTTGAATGTCTTGCAGAAAAAATTGAATGAGCTACGCGAGCAATTGATAGACGAATTAAAATCGCTCGACGCGCAATGGATTTCAGCAGACGCAGTTTCACGCAAAGAAATTTTGCCGAGGCTGGAGGAGCTTTACCGGTTGTTCGGCTACTTCAACCGCTGGAACGGTCAGATTCAAGAGCGCGTCGTTCAGCTTTCGTTTTGAAACACCATCACGCTCATCGGCGGCAGATAAAATTGCGCCGAGTGTTGCTGGCTGTGGCAGGGAACTTTTTCCGCCGTCACGCCGCCGTAATTCCCCTTGTTGCTGCCGCTGTAAATCGCCGCGTCGCTGTTCAGCACTTCGCGCCATTTGCCCGCGCGCGGCAGGCCGACGCGATAATTTTCGCGCGGCACGGGCGTGAGATTCAAAATGATGACGAGCGGGTTTGAGCCGTCGGCATTTTGGCGCGCGAATGAAAGCACGCTGCTCTCGCGGTCGTTGCAATCAATCCAGTAAAAGCCCGCGTGGTCGTAATCGCCCTGCCACAAGCCGGACGCGCCGGTGTAAAGTTTGTTCAAGTCCTCGACGAATTTTTGCAGGCCGCGATGATAACGGCCCGGCGTCGAGCAGCCACCAATCGAGCTGGCCGTTCTCGTTCCACTCCGCGCTCTGGCCGATTTCGCAGCCCATGAACAAAAGTTTTTTTCCGGGGAAAAGCCATTGATACGCGAGCAGCGCGCGCAGGCTGGCGAATTTCTGCCAGTCGTCGCCGGGCATCCGTCCGATCAGCGAGCCTTTGCCGTGGACGACTTCGTCGTGCGAGAGCGGCAGAATAAAATTTTCGTTGTGATGATAGAGCATCGCGAACGTCAAATCGTTCTGATGATATTTGCGATGGATCGGTTCGTGTTTGAAATAGCCGAGCGTGTCGTGCATCCAGCCCATGTTCCACTTGAACGGAAAATCCGAGTCCGCCGATGTAAGGCGGGCGCGTGACTTGCGGCCACGCAGTGGATTCTTCGGCAATCGTCATCACGCCGGGAAATTCCGTGTGCGTGAGATGGTTGAATTTTTTCAGGAACTCAATTGCTTCGAGATTTTCGCGTCCGCCGAATTGGTTTGGAATCCACTCGCCTGCTTTGCGCGAGTAGTCGAGGTAAAGCATAGAGGCGACGGCGTCCACGCGCAGGCCGTCAATGTGAAATCGCTCGCACCAGAACAGCGCGTTGGCGACGAGAAAATTGGAAACTTCGTTCCGGCCAAAATTAAAAATCAGCGTGCCCCAATCCTGATGCGCGCCTTTGCGCGGGTCTTCGTGCTCGTAAAGCGCAGTGCCGTCGAATTTCGCGAGCGCCCATTCGTCGCGCGGAAAATGCGCGGGCACCCAGTCCACGATGACGCCGATGCCAGCCTCGTGCAGCGCGTTGACGAGAAATTGAAAATCTTCCGGCGTGCCGAAGCGGCTCGTCGGCGCGTAAAAGCCGGTGACCTGATAACCCCACGACGGATAAAACGCGTGCTCGGCCACGGGCATGAATTCGACGTGCGTGAAGCCCATGCGTTTCAGATAAAGCACGAGCGGCTCGGCGAGTTCGCGGTAGCTCCACGATTCGTTCGCGGATTTTTTGCGCCACGAGCCGACGTGGACTTCGTAAATGCTCATCGGCGAACGCAGCGCGTCGCGTTCGCGGCGTTTTTTCAGCCACGCGGCGTCGGTCCATTTGAATTTTTTCGTGTCCCAGACAATTGCGGCTTGTTTCGGGGCGACTTCGAAAAAGAATCCAAACGGGTCGGTGTTCAGCTTGATGTTGGCGTGCGCGTCGCGGATCTCGAATTTGTAATGCGCGCCGATGCCAACGCCGGGAATGAAAATTTCCCAGACGCCCGACGCGCCGAGCAGACGCATCGGATGAAAACGTCCGTCCCAATTGTTGAAATCGCCGACGACGCTGATGCGCTGCGCGTTCGGCGCCCAAACGGCGAAGCTCGTGCCGGGAACGCCGTCGGGCGAGCGCAATTGCGCGCCGAGCTTGTCGAAAATTTTCCGCTCATCGCCTTTGCCGAACAAAAACAAATCGGATTCGCTTAATGTCGGCAGAAATGAAAACGCGTCGCGTGTGCGGCGCGTCTGGCCTTGATGATTTGTGATCACCAAATCGTAGGCATAAACTTTTTTTGCGGCCTTGGTGACACCTTCAAAAATGTCGGTGTTGGGAATCCGCTTGAGTTCGAACTTGGGTTTGTCTTTTTCGTGGACGGGCTGGATTTCAACCTTGGCAGCGTCGGGCAGCATCGCGCGGACGACCAGTCCCGAACCGTCACCAAGCGGCTGCATCCCGAGCAGCGAGTGCGGCGACTGGTGGGTCAGTCCGACGAGGCTGCGCAGTTCGTCTTTGGTGAGCAACATCACGGCAAAAGAATAACAGGGTCTTTTCCGCAAGGCACGTTAAAGCGATGCCAAAGCGAAAATTTTTGAAGGCGCGGCAACAGGGTGGCCGCCGGCCGTGCCGAAATAAAACTCACCAGTTGAGAATTTCCCAGTCGGACCATTGATCCCAACCGACTCCGTCCGCCGACGACATATCAGCGTCAACGCGGTTTTGCGCGGCGATTTTTTGGTCCAAAAGCATCTGCTGATAATTTTGATATTCCCTCGGGGTGCCGAGATAAATCCGGTCATGCGCCTGGTCCGGGAAAACGAAATAAGATTTGCCGTTGCGCTTGGCCAAAGTGATTTTGCCCGGCGGCAATGACTTGAGCTTTTGTTCTTGCTGGGGCGTGCTGGCGGCGATCACCTTGAAACCGGCGGCGGCCAGCATATTCTCCGTCTGCTTCGTGGTGGCGCAGCCCGCCGCCAGGATCAACAGCGCGAGGAGGGCGGACAATTTGACCGAGTTCAGGAATGTCTTCATGAATTTTTTCATTTTCAGGCGGATGATGATTGCGATTGTTGACGGCTATTCCGCCGGAGTCAACTCATTCGTGAGGCCGTGCTGATGATGGAAAAAGAAAAGAGGCCGGACACTACTCCGGCCTCTTCGAGAACAACACACTAAATCTTTGAACCACCGTCATCAACAAGAACAGCATACCGCATCCGCCGTCCCCGGCGAGTCACCAGTTCTGGGGACATGGGCAAATCGGCTCTAGTCACTTCACGGACGTAAATAGTTGAAAAAACACAATAAACAAGCGGGTAAAATAGCGTTTTTGAACGGCTATTTTTGCGGTGAGAATTAGCGGATTTTTGCTGCTTGGCTAGAAGAAAACTGATTGTGCTTTGCGCAGACCGTGAAGCACTTGACGTATGGGTTGAACACCTAATGGCGGATACGCCGTTGCCAGAGCATAATGGTAGAGTTATGACATGCCGCAACGCCAACAGGCGAAAAACAGTTTTGTCCGCGCATCAAAAGCAGATGCGTTTTTTTACCTGGCTGTCAACGTTCGTCGGCCTGCTGTTCGCATTTGGGATTTTATGGCTGATGAACCGGGCGAGTTTCTACAGCCACTAAATCACTTCCACCCTTTTCGATCAAACCAAGGGCTTGCCCGCGTTCAACCTGGATTGGTAAAAGACACGATCCCGTCCGATCACGGCGAGACGACGCGGTAAAAGCGCACGCGATAGTTGGTGGCAAAATGGTCGGTAAAAACCAGCGACGGATTGATGGCGGAAAAATTGGTCAGGTCAACCCACGGAATCGGATTCACCGCCAGATTGGTCGCCGTCTGGATGCGATAGTTGAAATTGGTCTGCAAGGCCAGGGTGAAGGCAAAGCCGCTGGAGCTCAACTGAAACGGCCCGGTTAAAGACACCATCGCCACCGGCGCATTCGTCGCCAGCACGGCGAGGCTGAATTCACTGGTGTCGCCGCCGATTGAAGTGGCCGTGGCGGTGAAATATTGCCCGGAAAAATTTCCGCCGGTGTTGGTCAGCGAGAAATTGGCATTGCCCGAACCGTCGGTCGTCACGCTGACGGTGCCGAAATAAAACCGGCCTTCGCCGTAGCCGACGATGTTCGGGTCAGGACTGAAAGTTGCGATAAACATCAATCAAGAAACTGCGATTGGTTGCGCTGTTCAATGTTCCCGAAATGACGGTGCTGGTTCCGTGGCCAAAGGCGTTGGTGACGACGGGGAAATTTTGCAGATTGTCCGGGCCGATGTCACCATCACCGACGTCGTTGAGCGTCACATAAGGGTAATAATAACTGCCGAACAGATGGATGCCCATGTAATTGTTAAAAATGGAATTGCCGCGGATGGCATTGTTGGTGGTGCTGTCGTCGTATAAAGCCACGCCGATAAAACTGGCGAAGGCGATGACGTTGCCGGCTCCGGGATTCACGCCGCCGATGAAATTGCCGGTCGCGCCATTTTGCAGCTCAACATTAATGGAGGAACCGGCGACGCCATTGGTGCCCGTGAAATCGGTGCCGATAAAATTGCCCTCAACAAAATTTCCACTGGTACCCGGGTCGCTGATGAAAACATTATAGGAGATGTTGCCGGAAGCATAGTTGGCGGCACCGGCGACCGTGCCGCCGAGCGTGTTGTTCGTGGCGCCCCCCGCAAAAAAAACGCCGTAATAATTCGGCACCGGCGTCAATCCATCCGCGCCGAGTCCGATGTAGTTTCCCTCGACCACATTTCCACTGGTGCCGGAGCCGGCCACAATCAATCCGTAGTCGTAATAGGGGCCGTTGGTATTGCCGGAAATGACATTACGCGCGCCGGGAACAAGTCCGCCGATGAGGTTGGAACTCGAGCCGGTGTCAATCGTCACGCCAGCGATGGTATTCGGCAGTGCATTCGTTCCGGTGGCGTCCGTGCCGATATAATTTCCCTGCACCGTGTTGTTGACCACATCGGAACCGCGCATCAGGATGCCATTGCCCAGATTTCCGGAAATGACATTGCGCGCGCCGACACTTGTGCCGCCGATGGTGTTGTGGCTCGCGCCGACCGCCAAAAACACGCCGCCGAGGACGTTGGAAACCATGAAGCTCCCACCCGCATCGGTGCCGATATAATTGCCGAGAACAACATTGCCGATCGTGTTCGAGGTGATGATGACGCCATATTCCGAATTGCCGGAGAGGACATTTCGCGCCAGCTGTGTTGGTGCCGCCGATGATGTTCCCGCTGGTGCCGTTGCCGATGAAAACGCCACTCAACCCGTTGGCGAGCGCGTTGCTGCCGCTGGCGTCGGTTCCGATGTAATTGCCGAGAACGGTGTTGCCGGTCGTGTTCGAGTCGGTGATGAAGACGCCGTATTGCGAATTGCCGGAGAGAACATTTCTTTGCAGCGCGTTGGTGCCGCCGATGACGTTCCCGCTGGCGCCGCTGGCGATGAGAATTCCCTGATAGGCGTTCGGCGCGGAGTTGGTGCCAGTGAAACCAACGCCGAACCAGCAGCCCGAAATGGTATTGTTCGTCGCATCGGCATAGACCAGCGTGAGGCCGTTCCAGTTAAATCCACTGAACGAAATGTTTTTCAACTGGTTGCCCGACGAGTAAATCAGCACGGTGTCCGAGGTGAAGGTTTCAGGAATGATTTGCGAGGCGTCCACGACGATAAGCGGTTTGTTCGTGAAACCCGGCTGCGTGGAGCCGTCAATCACCATGCCGTTCGCGACGAGCGGCGGCAGGTGGCCGCTGAGATGGATGTTAAAAACGCCGTTGCTGTAACCGGGATCAGTGTTGGGAATGTTGAATTTGATGGTCGTGCCGGGATGGTCGGTGGCGTAATAAATCGCCGCGCGCAGACTGCCGGGGCCGGCATCGGCGGTGGTGGTGACGATGTTGGTGAGCGGCACGGCGGGCGGACCGTAAAGATACGCCAGCGCCGCGCGGTCGCCGGGGCTTAGACAATAATTGCCCATGCGAAACCGGTAGCGCGGAAAATTAGGCGGCTTAGGTTGCTGCGTGGCGAGCACGCCGGGATTGGTCGAATCGAAATCCCAGCCGAGGTGCATCACGGATTCGTAATCATAATTTCCATTGGTGACGGTTGTGGGATCAGGAGTGAACCAATGAAGGTTGCCCGGCTCGTCAGTGATGTTGGTGGTCAGGACGGTGATGTAATTGGTCGCGTCGGGCCGGATATTTTCATGGTTGAAGCCGAACGAATGGCCCATCTCGTGGCAGACCTGCGCGCGGCTGAGGCTGGAGACGGTGACCATCTGCGGGTTGTAGCCGCCACCAGAGACATAGTCCTCGAAGTTTGTATTGTAGCTGAAAAGTATCCACTGCGTCTGGTTGGTATGCGGCACGAACTTGACATGGCCGGCAAGCTCCCATTCGCGCAGCCCGTCGAGGTAGGTATTTTTCTGCGCGAGGGTGAGCGCGTTCGTGAATTCATACGGCACGACGCCGTTCGTCCACGGCACGGTCGCGGGCGTTATGCCCTGATAAAAATTCCCGGCCGTCAGCGAACCGGCGGCCAGCGTCAACGCCAGGCACAAGCTCCAAAAAATAAGCGCGACCCGCTCCTTGTGCGCGGTGCGATGACGGAATATCAGATTCGATTGAATCATCTTTCAATAAATAAGCAGCGCGAGTGATTTCTGCAAGTAGAGGTTATGCACCGACGGCGGTTTGTGCCGGGCAGAAACGACTTTGGACGAAATCACGGCTGCCGTTCAAGAATGTCAGAGCCGGGCCAGAATGCGTTCAAGCTGCCGGGCGTGCGACTCCATGTCTCCGTCCGTCCATACCACGAAATCGGCACGGGCGATTTTTCGTTCGACCGGCATTTGCGCGGCGATGCGCCGCCGGATTTGCTCCGCGTCCCAGCCGCGAGCCAGCAGACGTTCGTGCTGGGCGGCGGGCGAACAGGCGACGCAGATGATTTTATCAAAATGCGATTCAGCCTGCGTCTCAAACAGGAGCGGAATGACGACGACGGACAGCGGACAGTTTTCCTTCCGCCACAATTCAAGCTGCGCGAGCCAGGCTTCGCGGATGCGCGGGTGCAGGATGGCTTCGAGTTTTTTGCGGGCGGCGTCATCGGCAAAAATTATTCCGGCCAGTCCGTCGCGGCGCAACCGGCCATCCGGCGCAACGATGTCCACGCCGAACTGTTTCTGGATTTCAGCGAGGGCGGGTTCGCCGGGCTGGACGAGCCGGCGGGCGAGTTCGTCGGTGTCCACGACACGGACGCCGTGTTGCAAAAAGAAACCGGCGGCGGTGGATTTGCCCATCCCCACGCCGCCGGTCAAACCGCAAATTTTCATCGGGATAATCCGTTATTCACGACGCGCCAAGATCTATCTGATCCATCATTACCGGCAGCGAGCCATCCGTTTTGGCAGAACCGGTCATTGGATGGTAATTGAATAATTCCACTGCACCGTGCGTTGCACATTATCGGTCAATTGCACTGTAAAATCATACGTTCCAATTTGGGTTGGGGTGCCGGAAATCGTTCCCCCCGAAGATAAAGTCAAGCCCGGCGGCAAGCCTCCCGTTCCCGCTGGCAGCGACCAAGTGAAGGGAGGGGAGAAGGCACCACCGGTGGCGACAAAGGTGGTGGCAGGATAAGCGGCTCCATTGGTTCCGTTCGGCAAACTGGCCGGAGTAATCTGAACCAAAATCTGACTGGACAGATTGGCGATGCTGGTGCCATTTGGATAGACGACCGGAATGTCGGTGATACTTTCAAAGGATCCCC
This sequence comes from uncultured Verrucomicrobiae bacterium, assembly GCA_963738175.1. Taxonomy (GTDB): domain Bacteria; phylum Verrucomicrobiota; class Verrucomicrobiia; order Limisphaerales; family UBA11358; genus UBA11358. The sequence goes on along the minus strand of CAVTVI010000015.1, from coordinate 40,695 downwards.
AATTAAATAAAGATAGAGACTGGTTTGCGAAGGATGTTACCGGGTTGTTGGTTTCCACGGCAGCGTTTAGAAAAATGTCCCCAACTTTTTCATAAGTGAGCGTGGACTGTGGAAAAATGGTTCCCGGACCAGCCAAACCGGGCAAGGCGTTGTCTTGGTCAAAATTGATGTTGCGGCTGAATGTGTAGACATGAGGTTGGGGGGTGCCGGCAGGTCCAGACGCCAGATCCGCCGCCGCAAACGTATAGTCCGGAACCGTCACCACTCGTTGGAATTGCTGGTTGATCAGCTTGCTGTTGCTCACCAGCACCATCGAGTAGGTGTTGGTGATGGGCTGGAAGAGCTGGCCGAGCAACGAATCAAAACTGGCCTTCACAAACTGGATTTTGCCGACGCCCTGATACAAACCGGGGGAGTTGGTCGTCGTACCACCGGACGCCGCCCCACAAATAGGCTGCTCCGCGATGAAAATATGGTTGGTCGAGTAGGTCACCAGGCTTTGGGAATAGAACAAGCCCGCTGAATTGCTGGCGGTGAACAGCAGGTTGGTCGTCACCACCACATTGGTGAACAGCGTGCTCAAAATCAGGTCGGGGCCGCAGGTATTGGTGTTGATATAGTAATCGCCCGAGGGAACATTGGTGAGCGTGATCTTCTTGACGGTGGTATTCGTGACCAGCGTGCCGGCGGGGGCACCGGCGAGCAACTGCACCTGCTCCGTTACCAGCGAGGCGCTGGTGTTGGTCTGGAAGCCGTTGGTGAGGACGACGACGTTGGCAAAGGTGTCCACCCAATTGGTCACGACCGAGTAGGTAAAACCATTCGTCACCACGACCAGTTGTTGCGAGCCGGCTGGCGCGCCGATGATATTGGCGACAACGGTGGCAATGTTCGGCGTGGCCTGGATCGTGAAAAAGAACGAAGAACTGGTGATCACCAGCCCCGGAAACAAATTGGACAGGGTGGCCGGATCATTGGTCTGGGCGGCCTGCACAAAGGCCGTGTAATTGGAGGAAAAAAGCGGGAAGGGCGGGCTGTAGTTAAGTCCGCCCGATTGAGTGGAACTCAACAAAACGGCTCCCGGCGTGGGTGATTCAAAATTGATATTGTTGGTGGTGAGCAAATACCGCAACCCCGCCACGTCGTCAACCGTCAGACCACTCCAAAAACCGCCATAAGAAAGATTATCGCCAGCCACAGAAGTGAAGGCGCTGCCAATCGGTTGGCAAAATGCCTGAGGAGGTTGAGGGGCATTGCAAAACTCATAAAGGTCATAGGTGTACAACGTCCCGTTAACAAAAGAAGAGTATTGCAGAGTATCCAATGGGGTATTCGTGATTTCATAATTTCTTTGAATCACCAAATATAATTCATTGGTCGGACAGGTGCCGCCGGATGGCAACCACCGGTCATGCAAACACCAGACATAACGCTCCGGGTTGGCCAGACCCATCTGCTCCAACATCGCAAACATGGTGAACGATTTCACATCAGTCAAAAGCAACCCGCTGGCTGTGCCATTAATTGACTGTGAATCAAACGGAAATTCCGTCAACCCATTGCTATAGCCATCCAAGGTGCCCTGGCTGTTGTTGGTCATGGTGCTGTTCAAGATGACAAATGCGTGATCAATCGCGTTCGCCCCGTCGGAACCGAAGAAATCCAAAAAGCTGGCGTCACAGGCGTAATAATACACCTGCGAATTGAGGCGATATTCCTCCCCGATATTTTTAGGCGCCACGATGACACCGTTGACGCCATAGTCAATAACCGGCAACTGCCAAGAATCGCCCAAGTTGCCTATCGGGCCGCCCAAGGCAAAAGCCCACGCCGCCTGTTGGCCGGAAACCAACAATAACATCCACGAAATTTTTTTGAGTGATTTCAACATACTGCTCATTTTATTGACGCAACAACAACACGCGATAATAACCCACCGAACCGCTGCCGACAAAAATGGAATCACTGGTGCCCGACGCAAACCGCGGCGAACCCACGTTGCTCCAGGTGGCGAGGTTCGTTGTCATCTGCACCTGATAGGTCGCGCCCGGCTGGGTGTTCCAATCAAGAAACATTCCCTGACCGGTGTTGACCAACGACGACCGCAGCCAGGTGCCTGGATCCAGCGGACTGCCGCCGCTCAAGAACACCTGCCGCAGGTTCAAACCGCCGGCGACCAGCGGCGCGTTCACATTGGCCGGCCAGTTGGCGAACGTATCGCCGTAATACTGTTCCAGCCATTCAATCGGGACGCCGTAATAATTGCCGCCACTCCAGGTCGTGCCGCTGGCGGAGGGTGAAATCGGGGAGATCGTCCCGCCCGTTGTCACATAATCCAGTTGAAACGAGTGCGTGCTGCTGGCAGCCAGTCCATTCGACACGGTCATCGTCCATGTGTTGCCTGATGTCACACCCGCCGGCACGCCGGAACCGTCCACATAGACTTCATAATTGGAAATGGAAATTCCCAGCAACGGCGGCCAGGAGATCTGCAATTGCGGCTGATATGACCCCACCGGCGTCCAGCGCGAAGGGCGCATAAACAAACGGCGCAGCCATCGGCTGCAACAGCGCCGCGACGTTGAGATAACGCTGGGCAAACAAATCGAACCTATCCGACGAACCGACAAAGCCCGACCAGACCACCAGAAACTGGCCCACGCCATCCGAAGTCACCACCGGCTGGATTTGCTGGCTGATAGTGGTGGTGTTGACCTGAAATTCACCGCCCACGAGCTGAACCGTTATTATGCACAAATTGTCCGAAGACACCTTCACGTGAACCGTCTTGGCCCAGACTCGTCCAGACGATCATGTAATCGGCGCCAATCGCGCTGATGCGCGGCGCATATTGGTCGCCTGGAGGATGTGAATTGACGAGCAAGGTCGTGCCGCCGACACCGGTGCTGGAAAATGTCCGCGCGTAAATGTCCTGGCTGTTGGTCAGATATCACCATATCATCGCGCATCCCAAGCCACCATGAAACTGCCGTCGGACGCCGCCGCCACGGCCGGATTGGCACAGGGATTGGAATCGGTGTTGACGATAAATTCACTGGTTTTTGGAACGCCATTGCTGGAGTAAAGCCGCGCATAGATGTCCATGCTCGGAGCCACCACAGTGCCTGCCGTCAAATCGAGGTGACTGAATTTGCCCCCATGAGTTCGGAACGGCCACGCGTTCCTGTTCGGAAACCCAGGCCACCACGAACCCGCCGTTTTTCAGGGCGGCCACCGCCGGCGTGCGCTGGTTGTAACTAGTAAATTGGTTGACTAAAAATTGATTGCTGATGGTCAGGCCGGCGGGTGAAAGTATTTTGCAATACACGTCCTGCAAACTGTTTGAACCTGCCTGGTCAAAACTCGCCCACACAATCACGACATTGCTGTTGTTCAGCGTCGTCACGGCGGGGTTGATCTGAAAATTGTTGGTGAAGGTGCTGACCACCAGATCGGTGGCCGTCAAAAACGTGTTGGTCGGCGTGAGAAAGCGCGCGAAAATATGCTGATGGCTCTTCTGTCCACCCTGCCAGACAAAGACCGCCCCGCCGTTTTTTAACAGCGCGACGCGCGGATTTTCCTGGTCATTGGTTCCCTGCTGGTTCACGCGGAATGTGCTCAAAGAGCCGGACAAAGTGCTGTCCAGACGCCGGGCGCTGACGCCCCAGCCGCTGCCGTCGGTGATGTTGTCCTGCCAGACGACAAATCCGCCGGCGGGAGTCACCGCCGCATCCGGGAAAACCTGGTCGCCCGGCATTGAGCCGACAATGGCGTATTCGGTTCCGTTTTTGGAATAATAATTGGTCTGTCCCCAAACGGCGGCAGGAACCATGAGGAACAAACCCCAGCAACAGCAGATGGCGACCCGGCGGGTGAACAGCAAAAACATAATAGGCTTGGTGGACTCTAATTGCTTCCCGGCGTTTTGTCCAAAAATTCTTTCGCCGGAGCAGGCGCGACGCGCGCGCCTGTCCGAAAACAAATCCTGAATCCTGCGTTGCAAATTCATCTTTCTAAAAAATTCAAATTTCAAATCAACACCGTCTGCCGGCTGTCCGCCGGATTTTCCAGCGCCTTCAACATCCCGTTGAATCCCCACTCGCGGAACAACTCCGCCAGCCGCCCGGCATCCGGCGGTTTTTCCGTCAAATCTTCCGGCGAAAAATCGCACGGCAAATCGTCGTGCAAACGCACGAGCTTCAGGTTGCGCCGCACCACCGCAGCCGAGACGCGCAACGCCTCGCGCAATTTTTCCGACTTCACTTCGTCCAGCCGGCCATACAAACCGGCGACCGAGCCGAACCGGTTCAACAAATCGGCGGCGGTTTTTGGCCCGACTCCGGGCACGCCGGGAATGTTATCCACGCTGTCACCCATCAGTCCCAGCCAGTCCACGATTTGCGCCGGCTCCACGCCGGTCTTCGCGCGCACCTGTTCCTGCGTCCAGACGGCTTCGCTCTTGTCATTCGGGTTCAACAACCCGACGGTTGGCGAAACCAACTGCATAAAATCTTTGTCCGAACTGGAAATGACCACCGCCATCCCCGCCTCCGGTCGCCTGCCGCGCCAGGCAGGCAATGTAATCATCCGCCTCCACACCGTCGCGCCGGAAGGAAGCGATGCCCGCCGCCTTCAAATAACCGACGATACCATCAAGTTGCGGCCCTAAATCGTCCGGCATTTCCGGGCGCTGCGCCTTGTATTCCGGCAATTCCGCGACCCTTGCCGCGCTCAATCCGCCGTCCCAGACCACAATCAGATGCGTCGGTTTGATGGCCGCGCGCATCTTGGCCAGCATTTTAACAAATCCATAAATTGCGTTGGTCGGCTGGCCGGACGGCGAACGCAACTCGCGAATCGCATAAAATGCGCGATAGGCATAGGCGTGTCCGTCAACGATCAACAAGCGGTTCACAAGTTCTTCCAGCCTCCCAGAGTCCAATCCCTGCTAGTTCACCAACGGGGCCGGCGTGACGGGCTGGAACGTCTGGCCCGGAACCGTCGGCTGCGTCGGAATGGCGGCTTGCGCAAACGGCAGTTCATCATCCGAATGCACCCGGTTGCCCGCCGGATCCACGATGGTGGCCGTCACAAAAATCATCAGGTTCTTTTTATTGGTTATCTTGGATGTGCTTTGAAAGAGGTTGCCCACCAGCGGCAAATCGCCAAGAACCGGAACCTTGTCCTTCGTGCTGGCGGTATCTGTAGAAATCAGCCCGCCAATGACGATGGTCTGGTTGTCCCAGATGTTCACGGTGGTGACGACCTGCTTGACGGTGAAGGCCGGCAGGACAATGGGCAATTGCACCACATTCAGATTGCCGGTCACACTGGGAATCGTCGGCCCTGGCTGATAGCCGACAAACTCGGTATCTGACGGAATCAACGTAAGGTTAATGGTGTAGCCATCCGACAAAACATCCGGAACGACATCCAGCACCGGCCCGGTCTCAACTTGCTGGGTGTTGAAGGTAATGGCGGAAGTCCCGGCATTAACCGCCTGCGCGCGCGCAATTTCAACAGCATTCAAGGCCGCCCACACGCACAACATCGCAGACGCCAGTTTGAAAATACTATTTGCTTGGAACGTTTTCATTTTGTTGTTTGACGTTGATCAATTATGGGGTTGTGGTTGTCGTGCCGCCTACGACAGGCGCCGTACCCTGCTGAAAGTTAACGCCGGTGACGACTGAAATAATCTGCGTCGCCCGCATTTGTGTCTGCCGGCCGCTGGTGGTCACCGCTTCCGGTTCGGCCAAAGTTTCCGTTCCGGTGCGCTGTTCCAGGGCGTTGATCACGACCCGGAAATTCGGATCAGTCAAAATGCCCGTGACCGTGGTCAGCGCGGGCGCATTGAGCGGGTTGCGCAGACCGCCGGTCAATAGCTGGTCGCTCGTTGAAGCCGGAATCAGGGTGCCGCTCGCGGCGTTACCCGGGAAGGTGCCGCCCGGATTGGCCGCCGTGAACCGGTGTTTAACGACGGCGCGCTGCCGCCGTTGGCGACGACCTTGCCGTTCACATAATTGCCCAGATACCAGTCAAATCCCAGGGCCGAGCTGTTGCCCTCATCAATTTCAATGAAACGGGCCTTGATGTGAATTTGAGGAGCAATGCGGTTCAATACCTCAAGGGCGTTTTCTATGGTGTCCAAATCCTGCTGGGTGGCCCGCACAAACAGTTCGCCTAAACGATCATTGAAGAAAATGCTTTTTCCCGGGTCAGTTAAACTGACCCCAAGCGTGGAAAAGAACAACCGGGCTTCCGTGCTGACATCCATCGTTTGATTTACGGTCGTGATATAGTTCAGCCCGCCGTTACCATTATTATTGTTGCCGCCAGCACCGCCACCAGCACCAGTAGTAGAAGCTCCACCGCCACCGCCACCACTGCTGCCACCGCCTTGACCTCCTTGTGACCGAAGCCCAGACGAACCGGGGGCGACATTGACTACCGGCACAACTGCCCCGGTATTCTGACTGCCGCTGCCACCGCCGCCGCTGCCACCGCCGCCGCTGCTGCCGCCGCTGCCACCGCTGCCGCCGCTGCCGCCCGAATTTTGAGTTGAACCAAAACTTAACGCACTCACACTTTGCAAACCCTGTTCAAACGTGTTCGGGTCAACCCTGAAATGGCGGCTGTAAAGCATCGGGGTTTCCGCCCCTTTCGCTGAAAAGACAATCGCATAATCCTCGATGCTGTATTTTATGGGATGATCGGCCACCTCGCAGATGGCATCCAAAACATCCGCCAGCCGGACATCGGTCAAGGCCGGATTGATTTTGATGACCACTGTATTCAAATCAACCGATTCACCGCCACCCGCCACGACATTTTGATTCACCGGCAGACCCGTGGCTGGATCAATTTGCGCCGCTCCAGGATTAACACCCGGCGCCCCCGGATTTCCATTTACGCCCGGAGCTGCCACCGGGACTGAAGTGTCACCGTTGGGACTGATCAAAAAGTTGATGCCTTTTTTGTCGGGATCGCGGAGCCTGGCCTGTTCGCTCAAGTTGCGGACAACTTCGCTCAAAGGCAGGCCGTCAAAAACCACGTTGTCAAGCCGGATGCGGTCAAGCTTGCTGACAATCCCCTGACGCCCGGCACCGGTATAAATCAGGTTGGTCGTTGCGTAAGGATTCGGCGTGGGCAAACTTGTGTTGGGCTTGGGTTTCTCCCAGGCCTTTTCAACATCCACCAAGCGGTCCGCGCTGACGACCGCGTGGGCGCGGTCTTCGCGGGCATAACTGGCCTGCTTGGTCAGCGCCAAATAGTAATTCGCGCCCCGATTATCCGGATCCAGCTTCAACGCGGCGTTGAATTTTGCGGTGGCCTCTTCCAATTTGCCCATCTCATATAGCAGCTTGCCGTCCTGCACCAGCGTGGCGGCGTCGGTTTTATCATTGATCATGGACGGAACTTGTCCGAGCGTCTGCTCATCGGGCACCTTCCCGCGCAGGGCGGCCAGCATCTGGTCATTCTGTTTCTTGAAAGCGATGGCGGCCTGATTTTTTGGGTCAACCTTCAACACCCGCTTGATCTCGGTGTCAGCCTCGCGCAAATCGCCGTTTGCTTGAGCCTGACGCGCAAGCTGCATCCGGGTCGAAACCAAGCCGGAAATTGTTTGCGCGGATTCAGCGTCAATGCCGGAGCCGATCTGTTGAACGAGCAGGTAGGCATCTTCGTAATCTTTCGCGGCGGCGGGCAAATCGCCCCGCGCGACGGCGCTTTTCGCAGCCACCAGTTTTTGGCGCAACACGATGGTGTTGGCCTGGTCCAGCACGGCTTGGTTGACCGCCATGTCAGTGAAGTTCGTTTGCGCAGTCAGTGCGGCCGCAGAGGCCAGCAGGAAAACGAAGCCGAGCGAGAGTGAAACTGCTTTTGTCATGGTTGTTGTTTCAAATTAGTCTTGAATCGCAATGGTAACGGAAAAAAATTAATAATCAAGGCGCGTATCGCAAAGTTGTTTTTTTCTGGTTTGATTGGTCAAAGAGTATCACTTCATCCGCGTCAATTGCAACGACAATGTAATCTCCACCGCCGAATGAAATTCTGGAACCCACGCGCAACCCCGTAAAATTTTTCTTGTCCGGCTCATATCTCAAATCCGCCGTGTAGGCATCGGCGCGCTGATAAGGCCTGCCCGCGGCAATGACCACCGTGTCGCCGGTGTCCGACAATTTCAATTCAAGCCCGTCGGGATTTTCCGGCGCGCCCTTGACGTCCATCAAGGTGAACGCATCTTTTTTACGGTCGTCCAGCGAAACAAAACGTTGCTGCTTGCGGCGCATGGCCGGATACATCGCCCCCTGGTTCTCGATCCCGATGGCGTAGCGCGGCGCAACTCCGTTCGTCTCCACTGAATCAAAACTGATGGCGAAATAGAGCGGCGTTATTTTGGCGACGGTCGCCGCGCCCGCGCCGGTTTCATTGCCGGTTTTGATTGGGAACATTGTTCCGTCAGCGTTTTTCTTCCATTCGAGCGGATTGAATAATTTATTCGGCGTTGAAAAATCAAAGTTCGTCGGTGCCTGCAGCCGCTGCATGATGTTGGATTGCTCCGTCATGTCCACCGGCGGCAGCGGCAGGACTTTATGGCTGATGACCGTGGTGGTCATCGCTTGCAGATCGGCCTGATCATGGGAAATGACAAACGGCAGGAACACGAGGAACCCGACCACGCCCAGAAGCACGGCGCCCAGGATGACTTTGTCGTAATTTTTTTTGATGAAATCCATGGGCTTATTTTTTGGGCAATGGTTTCACAATCTCAACCGACAGTGTGATCCGCAAAAGCTGTTCATTCAGCACCGTTGGCAATCCGCCTCTCATCGTTCCGACCACCGGCGGCGGAGTCTGCGGAGCGGATGCATCGTCCTGTGCCGCCGCACCCGCCGGCTGGACGACGATGCCCTTGACGATGAACCCGTGCGTTGACGCGGCAAAACCGCCGAGCACCGAGGCTAGTTCCGCGCTAAAGCCACGGAAGGTAACCAAATACGGCGTCAAAACGGCGAGATCGTTGGTCACCGAAACATCGTTCATGTAGTCCGACTGCGGGCCGGTCACGTCGTCATCGGACACCCGGGAGCGCTGAATGCCGTCGAGCGAGTTGACGCGCGACGCGAAAAGAATTTCCGAAATGGCCTTGATCTCTCCCAGCTGAACTGCCAGCGGCGGAAGACTGCCGGGCGCGAACTTGACGATCGAGCGTTGCGCTTCAAACGAGAAAAAATACTTCGGCGGGAGCAGGACGCTGGCGGTCTCCGCTTCGCGCTGCAACTGGTCAACCGTCCGGCGCAAGTCGGCCGCAAATTCTTCGCTGGTCACTTCCGGCGAATCGGGGATGGGCGCAATCGGCTTGAAATAACCTCCGGTCTGGTTGACCCAGTCGCGGACTTCGCGTTCCTGCTCTTTGGCCGTCTCAATGTTGTCTATTTTGGCGTTGCCCGGCGATGGTTTCCGGTCGCCAAACTCCTTGAGCTGGCCATAAATTTCGTTCAGCTGGTTGAACGCCGCCGAGTTGTGGCTCCAGCTTTTATAATCATAATAGCCCGCCGCGCCCAGCAGCAGCAGCGCGATGACGCCGCCGATGGCAAAAAATAAATTTCGTTTGATCCAGCCCATATTACAATTTTAGAGGATTTAACAGCGTGACGGTGACGCCAAAAGTGAACGTGCCGCTGACATCGTCCGGCGTGATCTGGCCGGTCAGCTGCGTTGTTTTTGGATCAAAGATCGGGCACGCCTTCAATTCATTTTCAACCGCGTAGGCGATTTCACTGTTCGCCGACGGATCAACGCTCGTGAGGTTGACGGCACGGCAGACGAGTGTAATGACACTCCCATCAGCGGGCTGGCCCGCCCCATTTGCATCCGATGCACCGGCAGGCTGCGGCATATTCCCACGACCCGGCGTTCCGGTGGACAGCGCGCCAAGATTTGGGTCGGAAGATAATTGCTCAATCCATATGCCGGCTTCCACTCCCGGCTTTTGGGCGGACAATTTTTTCTTGATGTCGTCCTCGGAACGGATGAGCGCGCCGCGCAACTGCGCCAGAACATCACCCCAATAATAACGGTCTTCCATCCACGCGGTGATTTGCCCGGCTTCCGCCTGGGTCACTTGCAATTTTGAATAGACCCTGTTGAACGATTCAAACTTGGCCTGTATCTGCTCAACTTCGGGTTGCAGATCCTGAATTTCCTTTTCCTTGGCCTGCGCCAGTTTTTCAAACAAGAATCCCACCGCGAACGCCACCACCACCAGGCTGAAAACCGTCACCATGAAATACGGTTTCCGCTCATTGAACGCCTGCCAGCGCAAGGTGCTCTCCGGCATCAAATTCAGTTCCACCGGACAGTGCGCGAGGTTCCGCAGGCCGAGGCCGACGACTTCACCGAGCGAATGCGCCACCCGCGCGAGCTCCTCCAGGTTCACCGACGGGTCAATCTGCACGTTGCGGAGCGGGTTGAAATACTCGACCGGGACGTTGAGCTTCTCCGCGAAAAATTGCGCCGTGTAAGGCATGATGGACGCGCCGCCGGACAAAAATAATCTTTGCGGCTGCGCCCCGCCCTGCTGCCCGCGGTAAAACTGGATCGTCTGGTTGACCTGGATGTGCAGCTTGGTCATGAACTGCCGCGCGATTTTTGAGATGGCCGCCTGGTTCGCATTTTCCGGCTCTTCATACGCGCCGCCCAGGCTCACGAAACCCTCGGCGATTTTTATTTTCTCCGCCTCGTCAAATTTCAACTTCGCCTCGTTCGCAAAATCCTGCGTGATCGTGTTCGCGCCGAGGTTGATGCTGCGGGAAAAAACTTTTCCCTTCTCGAAGAAAAGCAGGTTGCTCGTCTTCGCGCCGATGTCCAGCAGCATCGTGCAGTCTTCGAGGTCGCCATAATTATACCGGAACGCGTTGCACAGCGCCGCCGGCGAGGCATCACACAAATTCAGCTTCAGCTTCGCCTGCGCCGCCACGCGGAACAAGCCTTCGACCACGTCGGATTTGATGGCGACCAATAATACCTCCAGTTCGCCGCCCGCCGCCGAGCCCAGGATCTGATAATCCCACACGACCTCCGCCAGCGGAAAAGGCACGTTCTGTTGCGCCTCGTATTGGATGATCTGTGTCACCTTGGTCGCATCCACCGGCGGCAGCTTGACGAACTTGGAAAAAACGTGGAAGCCCGGGGCGCAGACATTGACATTTTTGGACTTGATGCCTTTCTCGACGAGCACTTCCTGCAAGGCCTTGAGGATGACGGCTTCGCGCGTCGCGTCCACCGAGCCTTCCAGCCCGAGCGGTTTGATGGCAAAATTTTTGAGGGACAGTCCGCCGGCGTCATTGGTTTCAAACTCCGCCACCGTGAGGCTGCCCGCCCCAAAGTCAACCGTCAGAAATGATTTTAAATTCAGCATCGCCGTTACATCTTGAATCGCCGCCGGCCAAACCTGACCGATTTTCTAAAATTATGTTCGAGGCAGCCCGTGCTAACTACGGTAAATTTTCCAAACGGTCAAACAGATTTCACCAAAAAGAGCAAAAAAGTTTTTATAACAGAACAAAAAAGTTTTCTTCATGGCAAAAAACATTGCGCATCGCTCCCGACTTTGGCTTCATCCTGTTCGTGACGATTCAACCGCCAGCCAGCACGCCAGTTGCAAAACGCCGCCTGATCATTTTTTATTCAGGCCGCGTTCAGGGCGTCGGTTTTCGTTATACCGTCAAAACCGTCGCCGCCGGTTTTGAAATCGCCGGCGCCGTCCGCAATCTGCCCGATGGCCGCGTTGAACTTGTCGCCGAAGGCGCGCGCGCAGAACTGGCGGCGTTTCGTGACGCCATTCTTGGTGCAGGACTTGCTGGCTTTATCCGCGACGAACAGGTAATTTGGGCCGACGCACAAAATGAATTTAACGGTTTTGAAATTTCCCGCTGACCGACATGAGATACGCCATCATCGCTGACATCCACGCCAACCTGGAGGCGTTTCAGACCGTTTTGGCCGACATCAAAACCCAAAACGTCCAGCAGATCGTCTGCCTCGGCGATGTCGTCGGCTACAACGCCAATCCCAAGGAATGTCTCGACATGGTGCGCGCCATGAACATCCCCGTCGTCAAGGGCAACCACGACGAATATTGCTCCAGCGAGGATCATCTCGAAGGTTTCAATCCCCATGCCGCCGAAGCCGTCATCTGGACGCGCGACCAGCTCAACGACACCGACCGGCAATGGCTGCGCGATTTGAAATACACCCGCATGGTCGCCAATTTCACCATCGTCCACGCCACGCTCGACGCGCCGCAACGCTGGGGCTATGTCTTCGACAAGCTCGCCGCCGCCGCCAGTTTTCCGTATCAGAACACGCAGGTTTGTTTCTTCGGCCATACGCACGTGCCCGTCGCCTTCATGCGCGACACCGTCGTCCGCGGCGGGACGTATTCGAAATTCAAAATTGACGCGGCCAAAAAATATTTCATCAACGTCGGCGCCGTCGGCCAGCCGCGCGACAACAATCCCAAGGCCGGCTACGTCGTCTACGATCTGGACGCCGGCACGATCGAACTCCGCCGGCTCGACTACGACATCGAGGCCGCGCAAAGAAAAATCCTCGAAGCCGGCCTGCCCGAACGCCTCGCCGAGCGGCTGGCCTACGGCCGTTGAAAATTTTAATCCTCAAACCAAGCTCGCTGGGCGACGTCGTCCAGGCTTTGCCGGTCTTGCGTTTGTTGAAACTTTATTTCCCCGCAGGCCAGATTTTCTGGTGGATCGACTCCGCGCTGGCGCCGCTGCTCGAAGGCGATCCCGATTTGTCCGGCATCGTCCGTTTCGAGCGTCAACGCTGGGGCAAGCCGCGGCACTGGCCGGAAATGTTCCGCAGCATCCAATCGTTGCGCGCGCAAAAATTCGACCTTGTCATTGACCTGCAATGCCTCCTCCGCAGCGGCGCGTTCGCGTGGCTCGCCAATGGAAAATTTCTCATCGGCCTCGACGAAGTCCGCGAAGGTGCGCGCGGTTTTTATGACTTCGCCGTTCCGCGCAAAAGTTTTCACACGCACGCGGTTGACTGGTATCTGTCCGTGCTGCCGCCGCTCGGCGTGTCCGTTCATAAAAATTTCAACTGGCTGCCGGAACGCCCGGCTGTTGCGGCGGAAATAAAACGAAAATGGTTCGGCGAAAATTCAAAATTGATTTTGCTCCAGCCCGGCGCACGCTGGGACAACAAACGCTGGCCGGTTGAAAATTTTGCGGAGCTTGTCCGTTTGCTTGCACAAAAATTTTCAGAAACCCGCTTTGCCATCCTCGGCAGCGGCGAAGACAAACCGCTTGGTGAAATCATTTCCCACGCCGCGCCGGAACGCTGCCTGAACCTGTGCGGCGAAACTTCCCTGCCGGAAATGATCGAATGGGTGCGGCTCTGCGATTTGATGATCACGAACGACACCGGCCCGATGCACGTCGCCGCCGCGCTCGGCAAGCCGCTCGTCGCGCTGTTCGGCCCGACCGAACCGCAGCGCACCGGCCCTTACGGACAGCTTGAAAGCGTTTTGCGGATTGAACTCCCCTGCTCGCCCTGCATGAAATCCGATTGTGCCTGGAAAAATCCAAACGAATGTCTCACGGCGATTTCTCCCGCAACGGTTTTCGAGCGCGCGAGCAAAATCTTTGCACATTAATTTCCGATTTTCCGTTTCGCCCACGCCTTCGCCGCGCGCGAATTTTTCAATTCATCCGCCAGTTGCTTCTCGCGGATTTCGTGCAGCATCGCGCCTAACTCTTTTCCCGGTTTCATTCCAAGCGCAATCAAATCTTTTCCCGTCAACAACGGTGGACGGATTTGCGGTTGATGTTTCAACGCCTCCGCCTGCTCCACCAAAAAACGGTAATGCTCCAAATCGCCATGCGAGCCGAGGCAGTCCAGTTTGTGCAATTCCAATTCCAATGGAAATGTCTCGCGCAGCAGCAACCGGCGCAAAGTTGATTTCCGCATCTGCTTCACATCCTTGAACTGCATGTGATGCAAAACGCACGCGACAATTTCATCAATCTGCTTTTTCGGAAAGCGCAGGCGGTTCAAAATCACCCGCGCCATTTCCGCGCCGGTTTTTTCGTGACCATAAAAATGAATCGCGCCGGTTTTCAAATCTTTCTCCGCCGTCACCGGCTTGGCGATGTCGTGAAGCAAAACCGTCCACGGCAAAAGTTCGTTTGCATCCGGCGGCAATTTTTCCAGCATCAAACGAATGTGATTGAACACGCTGCCTTCGGGATGAAAATCCGGCGACTGCTCGCAATCAATTGTCGCCGCGAGTTCCGGCAAAACGTGTTCCAGCAATCCGCTGTCGCGCAGCAAAACCAACCCGCGCGCGGCATGCGGCGGCGAAAATAATTTCAAAAGCTCATCGCGAATCCGTTCGGCGCTGATGATTTTTATTTTCGGCGCGAGTTTTTTTACGGCGGCAAAAGTTTTTGGCTCGATTTCAAAATTCAGTTGCGCGGCGAAGCGGACAGCACGGAGCAACCGCAGATGATCTTCACCAAAACGCTCTTCCGGTTTGCCGATTGTCCGAATAATTTTCGCGCGTAAATCCTTTTCACCGCCGACCCAGTCGTGGATTTTTTTTGTGAGCGGATCGTAGAAAAGTCCGTTCACCGTGAAGTCCCGGCGCGACGCATCGGCCTCAGCGTTGGCGAAAATTATTTTCTCCGGGCGGCGGCCGTCCTGATAATCCGCCTCGGCGCGAAAGGTGGCGACCTGGAATTGATGTCCATCTTCGACGACGATGATGACGCCAAATTTTTTGCCGACGGGAATGGTTTTGCGGAAAAGTCTCTCGACCTGTTCCGGCTTGGCGTCCGTGGCGATGTCGAAATCCTGCGGCTCGCGCCCGAGCAAAAAATCGCGCACACAGCCGCCGACCCAGAACGCGGCGAAACCTTCTGATTGCAGCCGGGCGACAATTTCTTGCGCGATGGTCTTGGGCGAATCCGTCGTCATTGACGATTTACGATATACGATTTACGCGCCGGTTTGCCAGCAATCACGTCAATCGTAAATCGTAAATCGCAAATTCATTCCGCGCCCCAGATTTTTTTGACGTGGGCGATGCCGGCCTTGGCGGCTTCGACGGGCACTTTGTTGCTGAACTCAAAAACCTTGATGTGTTCCGGCTTCACGAACGGCTTGAGCGCGGCGTAGTCAATCATGCCGGTGCCGGGCGCGCAGTGGTCGAGCGTCGGAAACTGCACGTCGTGGATGTGAAAACCGGCCAGCCGGTCGGTGAGCGAGCCGAGAAATTCCGCGTGGCGGATGATGCCGAAGTTCTCCTTGATCTGCGCGTGGCCGGTGTCGTGCCAGTAGACGACGTTCGGGCTTTTGAACTCATGGAGGAAATTCCGAAAATCGCTTTCCAAGCGGCAGTTCCTCGACGCCTTCGCGGTTTTCGCAGCCGAGCTTGAGGCCGCGCTTGGCGGCCTCGGGCAGCAGCAGGCGGAGCGTTTCCTTGGTGCGCTCAAAGAATTTTCCCTTGGCGGCCTCGCGCTTGGCGACGGCTTCGGCGACGTATTTTTTGAACTTGGGCGAATCTTTTTCTCCGCGTGCGAGCAGCTCGCCGAGTTTTGCCGGTGTAATCCTTCAAATCCATGCTGCCGAGGTGCAGCACGACGAGCGGTGCCTTGACGCGCGCGGCAAAATCAAACGTCTTGAGCGTGTGGCGGACGGCGAGTTCGCGGTCGCGGTCGCGCTCGGCGGAAAATTCGTAGAGGTTCGGCGAGGAATGCGTGACGCCGACGGGCAGCGGGCAAAAATTGTGGAGCGTGGCAATCTTGATTTCGCCCGCGTCCACGGCTTCAAGAATTCCGGGCAGCAGGCTGATGCGGATGCCGTGGCTCAACTCGGCGTGGTCGAAGCCGAGTTCGCGGATTTCGCGGAGCATCGCGCGACCATCCGTGTGGCGGTTGGAATTCCAGCAGGTCGAAAATGAATACATTGTCTCGAGAAACGTAAATCGTTACATCGTGAATCCTTGCATCACCAAAAGAAGAATCGTTAAATCGCCGCCCTGATGCAACGATTTAACGATTCACGATTCAAAGAATTACAGGTCGGCGTAGCGGGCGGTCAGCATCGCGGAGAAACGCGCCACTTTTTCCTTGCGGCGGCGTTTTTCGCTCGGCTTTTCAAAGGTGCGACGACTGCGCACGATTTTCAACGTGCCTTCGCGGTCAACTTTTTTCTTCAGCCGGCGCAGCGCGCGTTCCACGGGTTCGCCTTTTTTTAATTTAATTTCTGTCAAAGGAACTCACATCCTTTCGTGTAGCAAGACAGGTCCGCACGCGCGGCTGCTCGCAGAATAAATGAGCGCGGAGCATAGGTTTTTGGCGGCGGATGTCAATGCGCAAAAGCGAACTTTGATTTCGGGCGCGGCAAAGTTATGCTGGCGGCGTGAACCAAAGAAACCCGAAGAAGTCTGCCGCCGGCGCGGAATTGAAATCGCGCATCGCCGAATTGATCCAGTTAAAGGGCGGCGGCCACAACGAAAATGAAGTCGCCGACATCATCGAGAACGCGCTGAAACTTTTGACCGACGTTCAGGACACCGGTGATGTGCGCGTCATCCAGACCGCGTTGCGCGAATTGCGTTACGCGTTCCGCCTGTTCGCAGCCGTATGCCCACGTCCGCAAGGTTTCGATTTTCGGTTCCGCGCGCACGCAGCCTGACCGCATCGAATATCAACTGGCCGCCGACTTCGGCAAAAAAATCGTCCAGGCCGGTTTCATGGTCATCACCGGTGCCGGGCCGGGCATCATGCAGGCCGGCCACGAAGGCGCCGGGGCGGAACAAAGTTTCGGCGCGAACATCCGCCTGCCGTGGGAACAGGGCGCGAACCCCGTCATCGCCGAGGACAAAAAACTCGTCACGTTCAAATATTTTTTCACGCGCAAGCTCACCTTCATCCGCCAGTCGGACGCGATCGTTTTATTTCCCGGCGGTTTCGGCACGCTCGACGAAGGCTACGAGGCGCATCACGCTCATGCAGACCGGCAAGGCCCAAGCTCATGCCGCTCGTGCTCGTGGACAAACCCGGCGGCACTTATTGGAAAACGTGGGACAGCCACATCCGAGAGGAATTGTTGCGCAACAAATTGATTTCGCCCGAAGACCTGAATCTATATCAAATCACCGACAGCACCGACGAAGCGGTGAAAATCATTACGCGCTTCTACCGGAATTTTCACTCCACGCGCTTCGTGAAGGATTTGTTCGTCATCCGGCTCAAGCACGCGCCGAACGCCGCCGCTCTTGCCGCGTTGAACAAAGATTTTGCCGACATCATTGTCGAAGGAAAAATCACCGTCATCAAACCCACGCCAGATGAAATTGAAGACAACGACGGACTGGAGCTGGCGCGCATCGCGTTCAACTTCAACCGCCGCGATTACGGATGTCTGCGGCAGATGATTGATGTGTTGAATGGATTGTGAAGTCGCGGAGCGACGACCGATAATAGGTAAAAGTCAAAAACAAACCAAGCCCGCAGGGGCGGTAGAAAATTCGCTGGTCAAAAATCGGAACACAAAATAACATCCAAAACATGAAATTAGATAGGCTGCAAAACGCGCCGTCGAATCCTTGTTAGGTCACTTGCGTATGCACATACTCGCGCTACTGCCACCAGACTTTTGGCTCGACTTTGGCCTTGTGCTTTTCTTTGCCTTTGTGTGGGTGCTTATTTCTTTTGCGGATGCACAGACTAAAGGCGGTTGGAGTTCATTTGCAAAGCGCTATCCGGCACAGACTCGACCTGCTGGCAAGACATACAGCGTTCCAAGTTGGACGTATTGCAATGTTCACTGGAATGCGAGAGGTCTTCGGGTCATCTTTACTGATACTGGCATATATTTTTATATGATGTTTTTCCGTCGTTTGGCTCATCCGCCATTTCTTCTACCGTGGGAGAGTGTGAAGGGTATAAAGAAAGAGCATGGATTGCTTGGTGAGTATTCTGTTCTCGAAATCGAAGATGTTGCCGGCAAGCTTCGGTTGGATTTATCCAAAGAGATTGAGCATGAATTGGCGAGACATCAAAAAGTGGCCTAAACGCCTAGAAGGCTGCAAAATTTTCCTGCGTTCTCGACACTTCACCCGCTGACGGTTAATTTTCGCCCATGAATTTTCTGGTCACCGGCGGCGCGGGCTTCATCGGCTCGCACGTTTGCGAACGGCTCCTGCGCGACGGCCATAGCGTCTGGGCTTTCGACGACCTCAATAATTTTTACGATCCGAAATTCAAGCAGCGCAACCTTCGCGAAATCCAGTCGCTCGCCAAGCCGTTTGAATTCGTCCACGGCGACATCACCGACGCCACCGCGCTCGCCGAGATTTTTTCCTGCATCAAATTCGACCAGGTCATCCATCTTGCCGCGCGCGCGGGCGTGCGCTCCAGCCTGGCCGACCCGTCGCTTTACCAGCGCGTCAACGTCGAGGGCACGGTCAACGTCCTCGAAGCCGCGCGCAAAAACGGCGTGAAAAAAATCACCATCGCGTCGTCGTCGTCGGTTTACGGCTTGAATTCCAAGGTGCCGTTCAGCGAAAGCGACGTGGTGAATTCGCCCATCTCGCCCTACGCCGCGAGCAAGCTCGCGTGCGAATCGCTCGGCCACGTCTGGCATCACATCCACAAAATGGACGTGGCGATGCTGCGCTTCTTCACGGTTTACGGCCAGCGCCAGCGGCCCGATCTCGCGATTTATAAATTTGCGGAACTGATGACGGCGGGCAAACCGATCCCGGTTTTCGGCGATGGCAACACGGCGCGCGATTATACATTTATTTCGGACACGCTCGAAGGCATCATTGCCTGCACGCAGAAAGAATTCGGTTTTGAAATTTTCAACCTCGGCGAGTCGCAGACGGTGAAGTTAAATTGTCTCATTGAACTGCTCGAAGCCGCGCTCGGCAAGAAAGCCGTGATTGACCGGCAGCCGATGCAGCCCGGCGATGTGCCGATTACGTTCGCCGACATTTCCAAGGCGCGCGCCCGGCTCGGCTATCAGCCGCAGGTGAAAATCGAACAAGGAATCAAATTGTTTGCAGAATGGTTCAAGAAAAGCCACACTTGATGCCAGACATGGAATCGGAAACCAAGTTCACCCGCCCAACTCTCGCCGAAGCGCTCGACGCCTGGAAAAATCTGCTGGCCGAGCGCGGCTTCGCGACGGACATCAGCTGGATTTTCGAGGAGAACCTCTGCGTGGAACGGCAGCGCGCCGAGCCGGGCGGTTTTCGCTTCGGCTTCCAGACCCGGTTCACGCCGCCGCCCGACGACGCGCTGGACATCGCGTTCGACCATTTTTCCGAAACCAATGCGCGCCTCGTCTTTTACCGCCTCGGCGATGTTCCGGGAAAATCCGTCTGCATCCTGTTGTGCGATCCTTGGTTTGAAAAAAAAGGCGACGCCGAGGGTTATCTCCGCCGCGACGAATGGAAAATTTCCTTTCATCCCGGCCACAAGGATGCGATCGAGGAAATCGCCGACCTGACCCGCTGGCTGCGCCGGGTCAAGCGCGCCCGCGCGTTTCATGATCTGGATTTCTGCATGGCGCTGGCGACGATTGACGAGATCAAAATCTACGGCCGCCCGCTCCTGCCTTACGAACGCTTCGCCCAGACGATGCTCAACCGTCTGCGCCGGGTTTTGGGGCAGCCGGCCTAACGCATTTTTGGCGGAAGTGCGTTGGCCGGCGGTGCATTGGTCGCCTTCACTTTGAACGCCGAGCGCAACAGCCAGTGCCGCTTCAATCCCTGCACAAAATCGTCGGTGTCCACAACGATCTTGGAAAGGCTGCTCAAAATGTTCGTGTTCGCCTGAACCTGCGCGTTCAAATTTCCGGTGATGTCGGCGAGATGCGTGAGCAGCGCGTCCACATTGGTCAACGTGCCTTGCACCTGTTCGTTGCCGTTTGTGCCGAGCGCCCAGACCATCGGCCCGCCCGGCTCGCGCAACTGCCCGCTGATGACGGCAAAGTTCGTCAGCATCGGACGCGCTTCGACAATTGTTGTGTTCAAATTCGAGGTCGCGTTCGCCGCGTTGTCCAGCACGATCGAGATTTTATTCGTCAGCGAAAGAATTCCCGGCAACGCGTTCTGCACCTGCGTGACCATCGCCTGCAACTGGTCGGAGATCGGCGGCGTTTCCACGGCGTGCAGCCAGGCGGTGTCATCGCCCGGCTTGAAGATTTTGTAATGATGCAAACGCCCGTTCCATGACGCCACAATGCGCTTGCGATCCACGGTGTTGTCGAAAACGTAAATGGAATTGGATTCAAATGCGCATTGCGCGAGCAGTGGCGCGTTGCTTTCGTCCAGCACGGCTTCCACATGATCGTAAGCATGAAAAGCCAGATTGGTTTTTTGATCGAACACATCCTGCGCAAGCTGCCAGTGGCCGGGCGATTCCATCGCGATTTTTTTTGCCTCATCCAGACTGAAAACTGAAACCGGCTGCGTGACGACCATCGCATAGCCGTTCGTGCCGCGCGTGACTTCAAGCTGGCGCTGGTTGAGAAACCCGGCGGCGTTCACCTTCAGATGCGAACCGCCGGTCCAGATATAACGAAAATACGGATCCAAAATTTCAAACTCAACTTTGACATTGTGCGGCTCATATGGCTTCTGCGGTTCGACGCTGGTGATTTTGCCCACCGCAAAGCCCATCATGTAAACGTCGTCGCCCACGCTCAAACCGGCCGAACTTTGGACGTAGGTAAAAAACGGCGCCTTGATCTTGAACCAGCCTTTGCGTTCCGCCGTATGGTAAATGTAGTAGCCGAAGCCGAACAGCAGCAGTGCCGTCGCCAGGAAAACAAACCAGCCCACGGCGCGTTCCATGCGGTTCAAGCGCGTGCGCAGTTGCGGGGTCAAATCTTGCAGTGCCATAAATTATTGGGTTGCGGTTTCAAGCTGGGCGGCCAGCAATTCTTTTACAACGGGATCATCGGCCGCTTCAACTTCATTCCACTGGCCGAGCGGGATGAATTTTTTGTCGCGCAACAACGCGAACTTCCGCCGTTCATTTTTCCACGGGCGCAAATCATCCGCCGTAACGACGATGGTCATCGGTTTGCCGTCGAACTGTTCATGGCCGCGCGACAATTGATCCAGAAAACGCAGCCACCATTGCAAATGCCGCGCGCCGAGGCCGGCCAGCGGATTGTCGAGCAAAAGAATTTCCGGCTTCAAAATCAGCGCCCGCGCGAGCGCCGCCCGCTGCCGCCAATTGGCCGCGATGTTCGGCGGCGTCAGGTCGGCGAGCGGCGTGAGTTCCAGCCATTCCAGCAGCGCCTGCGTTTCTCGCGCCGCTTCCTCGGCTGTGAAATTTCTTTGATACTGCAACGGCAGCACTATGTTTTCGGCAATCGTTAGTTGATTAAAAAGTTGTCCTCCTTGGAATACGAATCCCACCCGCAAACGCTCGGCCAGTTCCGCTTCGCCAAAATTTTTCGTGTCGTTGCCAAAAAGTTTATAACGTCCATCGGCTGGCGGCATCAGCCCGGCGGCCAGCATCAGCAGATCGCTTTTGCCGGAATGTTCCTGCCCGGCGACAACCCAGAATTCGCCCGCTGCCACCGACCAGTTCACGTCCTCGACGACCGTGAACGAAGCATCGCGCATCGCCGTGACATTCACACCGCGCATTTCGATGACCGGGATGTTTTGATCTTCGTTCATGCCACGAGATAAAGCACGATGAACAGCGCATCAATCAACACGCACACCATGACGCCTTGCGTCACCGCGCGCACCGCCACGCGCGAGACATCTTCGAGCCGCAATGGTTGCGCCAGACCGTGATAACACGTCACGATGGCGATGAAAAATCCGAAAGCAATCGTTTTCAGCGCGAGCAGGGCGAAGTCGAGCCAGCCCAATGATTCGACGATTTGTTTGAAATATTCGCCCGGCGTCAGCGGCACGTCCTGCAAAAACGCGAACAGATAGCCGCTCGCCAGCGCGCCGATGATCAAATAAACCGTCAGCGAAAAAATCCCCAGCGCCATGCCGATGACGCGCGGCACAATCAGATAATGCACCGGGTCAATGCCTAGAACTTCCAGCGCCTCAACCTCGCCCAGCGCGCGCGCCGTGCCGAGTTCGATGACGTGCGCCGTGCCGACGCGCGCCAGCACGAGAAACGCCGCGAGCAGCGGCCCCAGTTCGCGCACGACCACAATCACCATCGTCGAGCCGAGATAGCTGATCGCGCCGACTTTGGCCAGGGCCGAGACCGTTTGCCCCACGACGAGAAATCCCAGCGCCAGCGCCACGAAGAAAAACATCGGCACCATGGCCACGCCCGCGCGAAAGATTTCCTGCCGGATGCGCGGATGGATGACGTTTCCCGCGACGTTGAATTTTGAGAGAATGACACCGAGCGTGATGAGCGCAAACGCGGCGAGCCCCTGCATCGTCAGCAGAAAAAGGAACAGCTTGCGCCCGACCAGATCCGTGTAGGATTTCGGCGTCGCCGCCCGCCGGAAAATTTGCGTATTCGCAAACTCCAACGTCTTGGCCAGATTTTCGCGCACGGCAGCAGCGTAGAGGATAATCCCGTCCCGTCAAAAAAGTTTTTCCTTCCGCACGCTGGCACGGCACAATTCCCGCGTGACAAAAGCCGAAGCTAAAAATCGCCACGACCAGCTTGTCGAAGAAATTCGCAGACATGACCACGCCTATTACGTCGAGGCGTAGCCGGAAATCTCCGACCGCGATTATGACCGTCTTTATCACGAACTGCTCGATCTCGAAAAAGAATTCCCTGAACTCACGTCACCTGATTCGCCGAGCCAGCGCGTTGGCGGCGCGCCGTTGAGCGAATTCAAATCCGTCCGGCATTCCGTGCCGATGTTGAGCCTCGACAACACTTACTCCGAGGAAGAAGTCCGCGATTTCGTCAAACGTCTGGAAAAACTTTTGCCCGGCGAATTATTGGATTGGATCGTCGAACCCAAAGTGGACGGCGTCGCCATCAGTTTGCGTTACGAAAACGGCGTGCTCGTCACCGGCGCGACGCGCGGCAACGGCACGGAAGGCGACGACGTGACCGCGAACCTGAAAACCATCCGCAGTGTGCCGCTCAAGGTGGCCGCGCCGCAGGTGCTCGAAGTGCGCGGCGAAGTGTTCATGCCGGTCGCCGGTTTTGAAAAACTCAACGCCGAACGCAAAGCAGCAGGCGAAGAACTTTACGGCAATCCACGCAACACCGCCGCCGGTTCGCTCAAACAGCTTGACCCAAAAATCGTCGCCACGCGTCCGCTTGACGTGGTGATTTACGGCATCGCGGAAACCCGAGACCCAAAATCCGAGACCCAAAATCCGAATTCGCAAAGCGAATTGCTGGCGTGGCTGAAAAAACTCGGCTTCAAGACGCCGGAAAAAATCTGGCACTGCCATTCGGCGGAAGAATTGATCGCCGCAATCCACGAACTCGACAAAATCCGCAAAAAATTTCCCTACGAAACCGACGGCGCGGTCATCAAGCTGAATTCCTTCGCGCAACGCGAACGCGCCGGGTTCACCGCCAAGGCGCCGCGCTGGGCCATCGCCTACAAATACGCGCCGGAGCAGGCCGAGACGAAACTCCGCGCCATCACCATCCAGGTCGGGCGCACCGGCGCACTCACGCCCGTGGCCGAACTCGAACCTGTTTTTCTCGCCGGCAGCACCATCAGCCGCGCCACGCTGCACAACGAGGATTACATCCGCGAGAAAGACATCCGCATCGGCGACATCGTGACGATTGAAAAGGCCGGCGAAGTCATTCCCGCCGTCGTCAACGTCGTTTTGAAAAAGCGCGGCGGCGGTGAAAAGAAATTTAATTTCCCGAAAACCTGTCCCGAATGCGGCTCAAAAGTCGCGAAGGAAATCGGCGGTGACGAAGAGGAAGGCTCGGTCTGGCGTTGCGTGAATCCCGATTGCCCCGCGCAGATTCGCGGGCGCATCGAGCATTGGTGCGCGCGTGGCGCGATGGACATCGAAGGCGGCGGCGAAGTCCTCGCGGCGCAACTCGTAAAAAATAATCTCGTGCGCGACGTGGCCGATTTGTATTCGCTCAAGCCCGACGACGTGGCGAATCTCGAACGCATGGCCGAAAAATCCGCGAAAAATTTTCTCGATGCCCTCGCCGCCAGCAAATCGCGCGACTTGTGGCGGTTGATTTTTGGTTTGGGGATTTTGCACGTCGGCGCGGGCGTGGCGAAATCGCTCGCGCGGCATTTCCCGGCGCTCGACGACATTTTCGCCGCGAACGCCGAGCAACTGGCCGAGGCCGAGGACATCGGCGAAGTCATCGCGCAAAGCCTCGTGAACTGGCACGGCGACGCGCGGAATCAAAAACTCATCGAACGGTTGCGTAACGCCGGATTGAATTTCCGCTCCGAACTGTTTCAACCGCGCGCCAAGGCCGGGCCGTTCGCCGGAAAAACCTTTGTCCTCACCGGCACGCTGCCGGCGCTGAAGCGCGAGGAAGCGGCGGCGAAGATCGAATCGCTCGGCGGCAAAGTGAGCGGCAGCGTGAGCAAGAAAACGGATTTTGTGGTGGCCGGCCAAGAAGCCGGTTCAAAACTCGACAAGGCGCAAAAGCTCGGCGTGAAGATTATTGATGAGAAGGAGTTTTTGAAAATGTGCGGCGAGCATTTGTGATGCAACAACCTGGCTAATTCGCATCGGTAGAAGCGTCTGTTGAAGCCGTAGCCGAATGATTATGCCAGCTATTATTTTCGCGAAGACTATTCGTCGTAGAACGTCATCTTCACGACGCGTGTATTGGAACCAAGGGCGGCTTGGGCAGCGGCAGGCCAGGGTTTGTAAGGTGCTCCGTCTTGAAGCACGCGGAGAAAGAATTGCCCGGCCACATCGGTAAGATTGTTTTGGAGGATTTGCGGCGAACTTACTTGTCCAGTTGCACTCAAGTTAAACTGCACGACAATTTGCCCCGGAGCAATCTGGGCGAAATCGTCGTGATTGGCATTTTCAAATTCTCTTTGCAAATCGTTCATGATGTATTGCAAAAGTGTGTCATCGTATTGCATGAATGCGTCGGTGGTTTTCTCTCCTTCGATGCTCGCGCTGAAATTGTCTTGGGCATAGACCGGCGTTTGACCCGTAGCAGAAGGGATGTCGGCGGGAACATTGCGAGTCACCGAGAAATCCCATGTGTCGCTGACCGAGCCATTCATAATCAACTTCAAATGGTAATCGCCGCTTTTGCGGATTGGCAGGTCGAAGATTGCCGCCCTGCCGGCGTAAGCGTCGCCGCTTGATTTGAAGACGACTGCGCCGGTGACCGTTTCGTCCAATTCCAAATCGAATGTTTGCGGCTGATTGTTGCTGCCATCCCAAAAGCCATAGCCAACAACCACCGCCGCCGGGGTTTGACCGGGGCCAAAGGTGTTGCGGCTGATGTAACCGAAACCCGGCATGTCAAGATTCTGTCCCGTCATGGCCAGTGTGGTATAAACGCCTCGTTCCTTAACGGTGGCATTGCCTCCGGCGATTGTGTCTGTGTTGTCCCCGCCTGTGGTGACGCAACCGGCAATGGCACAAAGTCCCGCCAAGACAAGCAGCACAGCCGGGATATTTTTAGATCCAATCACTGTGCAAATCTGGCAGCTGAAAAGATGGTTGCCAAGCCGAAAACTAAATTCACGGCAGCTTCAAGTTCTCCGCATAATTTCAACCGTTGCCGAAATTCCGCGCACGCCTTCGTCAACTCCGGCGCGTTGAGAATGGCCTTTCGCAATTTTTAATTTCCCGGCTTCGGCGGTTTCACGCTTGGCCGGCTGACGTTTTTCAGACGGTCGCGCACCATGTCGGAACGCAGAAGGTCGCGTTCCTCGGCGGAAAGTTTGTCGGAAAATTGTTTCTGCAAATGCGCCGGCTGCGTGACGATGAACAGCTCGTCCACGAGCGAACGTTCCGCGCCCGGAAACAAGCCCAGGTCCACGCCCAGCCGCATGAGCGACAGCAGGTTCATCGTTTCCTTGGACGAAATGCTGTGCGCGTTCGCCAGAATTCCGTAGGCGCGCCCGATGTGGTTGAAAACGGTCTTCGTCTTTTTCTCCAGCAACGTCTGCCGCGCGTTTTCCTCGTGCTCGATGATCTGCAACAAAACTTTGTCCAGCCGCTCAACGATGGTCGTCTCGTTTTCGCCAAGCGTCATCTGGTTTGAGACCTGAAAAACATTTCCCAGCGCTTCCGTGCCTTCGCCATAAAGTCCGCGCACCGCGAGGCCGAGCTTGTTGACGGACTGGATGATCGGGTTGATCTGCTCGGCCAGAACGAGTCCGGGCAAATGCAGCATCGCGCTCACGCGGATGCCCGTGCCGAGATTCGTCGGGCACGCGGTCAGATAACCGAGTTCGTTGCTGAATGCGTAATCAAGTTTCTTCTCCAGTTGGGAATCAAACTGGTCAATCGCACTCCATGCCTGGCGCAATTGCAGGCCGGGCCGCAACGCCTGCATCCGCAAGTGATCTTCCTCGTTGATCATCACGCAAAAAGTTTCCTCGCGGTTCAAGACGAGTCCGCTGCCGGAACTTTTCGCGGCGTGTTCGCGGCTGATGAGATGCCGCTCCACGAGAATCTGTTTGTCGAGCGCGCCGAGATTATCCATCGCCTCGGAAAAAGCGTCCTTCATCTCCGGCAGACTTTCGACGGCGGGACGAACCGTTTCCAAAACCTTGATGCGCTCCGGCTTTTTCGCCCAGCCGGGATAGGCCGCGTCCTTCAGATTGCGCGCCAGCCGCACGCGGCTCGACATGACGATGCGGTCATGCGGGCCATGCAACCGCGTCGCCTCCGCCGGCGTGATGAGAAATTCGTAAATGTCCATTTTCAACTTATTTTTGGTAGGAGTCGACGCACGGAGTCTCTGACTTTGATTTGACGCCTCGTCACCGCGGCTCCTACAAATTGTTAAATCTTAATCGCGTCAGTTTTTGTTGGCGACGGCGAACGCTCGTTCAATTGTTTCAATTCATCGCGCAATTGCGCCGCCTGCTCGAAATCTTCCGACTCGATGGCCTTGGTGAGTTTTTTTTGCAGCGACTTGAGCCGTTCCGCGTTGTCGCGTGTTTGGCGGAGCGCTTCGGGCGATTTGCCAACGTGCCGCGTGCCCTTGTGCATCGTCTTGAGCAGACCTTCCAAACCCTCGGCAAAAACCTGGTAACATTCCGGGCAGCCGAGCCGGCCGGACTTTTTGAAATCCGCCTGCGAAAATCCGCAGCGCGGGCATTTCAAATCCACGCCGCCGGTGGTCTGCGTGATTTCCTGCGCCGCGCCGAGGCCGAGCAGCAGGTCGGCGTCCGCGAGCGAGAACGTGGTCGGATTGTCCACGCCCTTGGTCTTGGCGCAATCCTCGCACAAGTTCACCTTGTGCATCTTGTCGTTCTCAATGTGGGTGAGAAAGACGGTCGCCGGTTTTTCTTTGCAGACGGAACATTGCATAAATTTATTTTACGACAGATCGTTAATCTTTTGAGCAAGGTCTTCTGCTTCCTTTCCTGTAAAATTACCAACAATTTGTGCTTTTCCACCTAAAATCGGTGATCGAATTTTTGGTGCTGACCAAAATTTGCCGTCAATAAAAATAGCCAAGCGTTCTCCAATATGCTGACTCGTAACTTCTTCAAGCCTTTTTCCGCCCGCGTCGGTGAAATCAATATTAATTCGAGGGCCAATGTTCGTGGAAGTTTCCCATTTACCTGACTCATTTTGCCACGACTGAAAATTTGTGGTAACAACAACTCGCGCTGATTTAATTGTGCTGGCATCCAGCAAACAATTTTTTTGCACTTGAAGTTTTTCCTCTAAATTCTTTTCAGATAAAATTACTTGTTCAGAATTTGCAGTTTGATTTTCGACTACTAAACGAAATTGCAGAACAGATTGTTTTGTTGAATCGGCGGCAGAAATCCCAAACGCCAGCAAACAGAATGCAATCAATTGGAAAATAAGTTTCATAATTGTTCTACAGTTCTGTCCGCATTTTCAATTTTCGATTCAACGATTTAACAATTCACGTTTCACACAATCGGCTCGCCGGATGCGTTCGTCAAGGCGTGGTATTTTTCCACCAGCGCGCGCGTGAGTTTGCCCGGCTTGCCCGTGCCGATGACGCGGCCGTCAATCTTCACCACCGGCATGATTTCCGCGCCCGTGCCGGTCAGGAAACATTCGTCCGCGTTGAACAGATCGTAGCGCGTCAGGTTCGGCTCGGAAACTTTCAGGCCGGAAGCCTGCGCCAGCTCGATTACCGTCTGCCGCGTGATGCCGTAAAGCGCGCCCGCCGAATTCGGCGGCGTGAACACTTCGCCATTCTTGATGATGAACAGATTGTCCGCCGTGCATTCGGCCACGAAGCCCTCGGCGTTCAACATCACCGCTTCTTCCACGCCCGCGTTGTTCGCCTCGATTTTGGCGAGGATGTTGTTGAGATAATTCAGCGACTTGATCGCCGGGTTGAGCGCGCTGTGCAGATTGCGCACCGTCGGCACGGTCACGATGTCCATGCCCTTGGCGTAAAGTTCCGGCGGATAAACCTGGATTTTCCCAGCGATGATGATGATGGACGGTTTTTTGCAACTGCGCGGATTCAAACCGAGATTGCCCACGCCGCGCGTCACGACCAGCCGCACATAACAGTCGCGCAATTTATTCGCGCGAATGGTTTCAACCGTGGCTTTCATCAATTGCCGCGTGGCTCAGCGGAATTTCCAACAGAATCGCCTTGGCGGAATAGAACAGGCGGTCAATGTGTTCCTTGAGCTTGAACACGCGGCCGTTGTAAGCGCGGATGCCTTCAAAAACGCCGTCGCCGTAAAGCAGTCCGTGGTCGAACACCGACACCTTGGCGTCGCGTTCGTTGAGAAATTTGCCGTCAATAAAGATTTTCATGCGTAAACGGCTGCCAGCATATTTCAAAATGCAGATTGAAGCAAATGTGAATTGGATTTTGCGTGACAGCGGGAAATTGTCGTTTATATTTTTCGACCTTTTGCGACCCTATGGTCTAGCGGTTAGGACACCTCCCTTTCACGGAGGTAGCCCGGGTTCGATTCCCGGTAGGGTCGCCATTCTAAATCCATAAATCCATTTTTGGCTTCCGCGAAATGAACAAACTTCAGAGCCGCTTCGCCAGTTCCGCCTGACTCGACGCGAAAATGGTTTTGTGCAGCGAATTGCCGTGCGCATCAATCGTCACCACGGCCGGAAAATCTTCAATCTCCAGTTCCCAGATCGCCTCCGGCGCGCCGAATTCCTTCATCATGTAAACATTGCGAACCTTCTTCACGCAATCCGCCAGCACCTGCGCCGCGCCGCCGACCGCGTGCAGATACACGCAGCCGAATTCCTTGCACGCCGCGAGCGTCTTGTCGCCCATGCCGCCCTTGCCGATGACGCCGCGAATCCCAAAATCGCGGATGACCTGCCATTGATACGGTTCTTCGCGGATGGAAGTGGTCGGGCCGGCGGCGGTGCATTTCCACGAACCGTCGTCCTGCTTCATCATCACCGGGCCGCAATGATATAGAATTCCATCGCGCAACTTCACTTCCGGCGGCAGCTTGCCGCCCTCGTGCAGATACTTGTGGACCGCGTCGCGCCCGGTGAACACGATGCCGGAAATCAAAACCTCGTCGCCGACTTTCAACGCGCGGATTTTTTCCTCGGTGAACGGAAAACTCAACTTAATCATGGTTTGCATTTCAATCCAAACCGGCCCAAAAGTCCAGCGAACTGAATGCACAAAAATTTCCCAAGCAAGATTGGGAAAGCAAAATTTTCCCCTGCGCTTTCCAAAACAGCCTTTCACCGGTAATGTTCGCCCGCATGAATGGCGTGGTTGAAATTTTTGTCGGATTGTTGCTGTCGGTAGCCGTGCTCGCGCTGGTCGCCCGCAAACTGCATATTCCATATCCGATCCTGTTCGTCATCGGCGGATTGTTGATCGGCTGGATTCCCGGACTTCCAAAAGTCCGGCTCAATCCTGAACTGGTTTTTCTTTTTTTTCTGCCGCCGCTTTTATTTCCGGCGGCGCTGTTCACTTCGTGGCGCGATTTCCGCGCAAACCTTCGTCCCATCTCGCTGCTCGCCATCGGTCTGGTTTTGTTCACCACGGTGGCGGTCGCTTATCTCGCACATTATTTCATGCACCTGCCGCTCGAAGCCGGATTTGTTTTAGGCGCGATCATTTCTCCACCCGACGCGATTGCGGCCACTGCAATTGCTGAAAGATTGAAAGTCCCGCGCCGCATCGTCACGATTTTGGAAGGCGAAAGCCTCGTCAACGACGCGACCGCGCTCGTCGCTTATCGTTTCGCAGTCGTCGCCGTTGTGACCGGTTCATTTTCGCTGGCGCACGCGAGCGGGCAATTTTTCATCGTGGGCATCGGCGGAATTCTTATCGGCCTGGCGGTCGGCTGGCTAGCGCAGCAATTTCACAAGCGCGTGGACGATGCGCCGATCGAGATCACCGTCTCGCTGCTGACACCGTTTGCCGCCTATTTATTGGCCGAGCGACTGGGCGTTTCCGGCGTGCTCGCGGTCGTGACCGCCGGTTTGTATTTGGGCCGGCGAATGCCCGAACTGCTCACCTTCAAAACCCGATTGCAGTCCGGCCCGGTCTGGGAAATGGTGGAATTCATCCTGAACGGTTTCGTTTTTATTCTCATCGGATTGCAACTGCCGGAAGTGTTGCACGCACTGTCCGGCCATGAAATTCCCATTCATCAGCTCGTCTGGTTCGCGCTGGTCATCAGCGTCGCGGTGATTGTCATCCGCATCCTTTGGGTCTTTCCCGCCGCATATCTGCCGCGACTGCTCTCAAAAAAAATCCGCAGGCGCGATCCCTATCCCAAATGGCAGCACGTCACCATCATCGCGTGGACGGGAATGCGCGGCGTGGTTTCGCTCGCGGCGGCGCTGGCGATTCCGCTCACGATCCAAAGCGGCGATCCGTTTCCAGACCGCGATCTGATTCTGTTCCTCACCTTCATCGTGATTCTGGCCACGCTCATCGTCCAAGGCTTGAGTTTGCCCGCGCTCATCCGCTGGCTCGGCGTCAAGGACGACGGCTCGATGGAAAAAGAAGAACGCGAAGCCCGGCTCAAGGCCAATCAGGCCGCGCTCGCCCGGCTCAATAAAATCGGCGAACGCGAACCCGCGAAAGCCGACGCGCTGCAACGGTTGCGCGTCGAATACGAAGACCACATCCGCCAGGTGGAAGGCGCCGAACCCGAAAGCGCCGGCACGCCGCTCCGGCTTTTTTCCTCCGAGTTTGAACGCCTCTCGCACGAAGCGCTGCAAGTGGAACGCCGGACCATTCTGGAACTTCGCAACGAAGACGCCATCAGCGATGAAGTTTTGCGCCGCATTCAGCGGGACATTGATCTGGCCGAAGCACGCTTACAGCATCATCAGTGATGCAGCCGGAAATCAGAATCTCACGCCGACTTTCAGCGCGCGGATTTTTTCTTCGGAAAATGGGAATGATAATTTAATCATGGCTTGTCAAAATTCTAAAAGCCCAGGCGTTCTGCCAGCAGGTCAAGAATCCCGTCCAATTCTGCGGGTGTTAACTCGCCGAGTTTGCGTTCCAATTTCACGCTGGCTACCGTCGCGATGCGTTGCACGTCAAAAGCGCCTTCGTCTTTGAGAAAATTTTTGGGAACGGGAATCTCCCAATGATTGCCGCGCAGCGATGTCGTGTGGGCGACGACGGTGAAAACATCCAGTTCATCGCTCTTGGGTTGGCGCGTGATAATGAGACAGGGACGAACCTTCGCGGCCATGCCAAGGTCAACCAGCCAGATGTCACCGGGTTTTGCGGCGCGCATCCTCGGCCTCCTGTTTGTCCAACTCCTGAAACATGGCGAGCGTGGAATCGTTGAGAAACTGCACTTCGTCCTGCTCCTCAAGCTCGCGCAACCGCTGGCGGACGATGGATCGCTCGTCCGCCGTCAACTTGGGCAGTTCTTGAATGATTTCACTCGCACTCATGCCAGCAATTTAACGCCAACGGCAGATGCTGGCAAGCCCTGCGCATCACGCCCGGTGAACACGACAACAAAACCTCATCGCCGACTTTCAGCGCGCGGATTTTTTCTTCGGAAAATGGAAAAGATAATTTAATCATACGCGCTTGAAGCGAAGCACTCGCTGCGTATGCGTGCTTAAGAATTTTTCAAAACGCGCGTTAAGTATTTTGAATCTTTCGACATGACTTTGTAACCTTTTAGCGCTTCATCCCCTGGGGTCAAAACTCCGCCGTCGAAACTTTGATGCTCAAGAGATTTTCGATTCCAAGCAACCGGGTCTAACACCCAAACCGCGGCGTCGGAGGCAAAATGAATCCGTCCACTTTTCTTCGTCTTAAAGGGGGCGGACATTACAGCAAAATATAACGCGATTAGAGGGTTTTCAGTCCAATCAAGTAATCGGGTAGGCACGCCATAATGTTGCATAAAGAACAAAGCGTCCCAATCATCCAACAGAGAACGGTCGTGAAACGGAATACTTCGTTGTCGGAATCGAGTTATTACTTGCAGTTCAAGCGAACTCAATTCATCAATTTTTTTCTTTCGCTTATGCCGATATAAAGTCGGCTGCAATCGGTGCGTTGACTTACCACAACCACGATACCAGAGCGACTGTTCTGCCTTGACCTGCAAGCCGTCGACAAGAGCGACGAAGTCAGTAAAAGTTTTGGGTTGTTCTTGTTTTGGCTTTGCCATGACGAGTTAGAATTTTTGTCCAAGCGTTTTGAAATTGCACTAAAATTTATTCAGTATAGCCATTTTTGAATTTCACCATCCGCATCCGAGCGTCACGCCCTGACGCCGATACGCCCAGCACATGTAGCTGATGCTCACGAAAAAGGACGCGGGCAGGCGGTTCGCCGCGCAAATCTTCACGCCCAGCAGCGTCGTCTTGCCGCCGAATCCCATCGGGCCGATGCCGAGTTCGTTCGCCGTCTTCAAGATGTCCTGCTCCAGCGCGTCGAGTTCGGGGATCGGATTGCGGTCGGGGATCAGCCGCAGGAATTGCGTCTTGCTCATCTCGTAACCCGTAGCGCGGTCGCCGCCGATGCACACGCCGAGGATGCCCGGCCCGCAGCCCTTGCCCTGCGCCTGCAACACCGCGTCGAGGATCACCTTGCGGCAGCCGTCGAGGTCGCGGTTCGCGTTGAGCTTCTCGTTCGGCAACGAGTATTGCGCGCCGACGTTTTCGCAGCCGCCACCTTTCAAAACCAGCCGCACGGAAATTTCCGATTCGACGATGCTGATGAAAATGAAATGTCGGCGCACCCGGCCCGCAATTCGTGCCGTCGTTTTTTCCGGTCAAGCGAATCAACGGAATTTTGCCGGAGAAAACCTTTTTTCGTCGCGAGCTTCACCGCATCGCGCGCCGTTTCTTCAAAGGTGATCTGGTCGAAGCCGACCGGGCAATCCACATAAAACAAAATGCTGCCGGTGTCCTGGCAAATCGGCTGCGATTTTTGTTTGGCGAGTTGGATGTTGCGGTCAATGATTTTCAGCGCGCTCTCGGCGAGCGAATTCCTTTTTTTTCCTGTCTCCAGCGACGCGATGATGGTGCGCGTCACGTCGTCGGGCATTTCGGCCGACGTGCGGCGGATGAGTTCGAGTAAAGAATCTGGCAATTGGCTCATAAATCTGTGAACAGCGTAAGACCTGCGAGTGAAAGCGTCAATTGCGCGCGATTGCATTTTACGCCGCCGCCAGTTTTAATCTGTGCGTGCAACAAACCGGCAGCGACAACTTCGCCGAAAAACTTTTCACGCCTTTCCGCTTCGGCGTCCTGCTCGCGCTGCTGGTTTTTGCGTCGTTCCCGCAGGTAATCCTCGGTGTCGAGACTTTTGTCGCGCGGGACTTTGGTTTTTTTGCCTATCCGCTCGCGCATTTCCAGCGCGACTGTTTCTGGCGCGGCGAATTGCCGTTCTGGAATCCATACAACAATTGCGGCGTGCCATTCCTCGCGCAATGGAACACCATGCCGCTCTACCCGCCGTCGCTGATTTATCTGCTGTTACCTTTGGCGATGGTCGTTAAGTTTTTTCTGCCTGCTGCATCTGTGGTTCGCCGGGCTCGGAATGTTTCTTCTCGCGCGGCGCTGGACGGGAAATAATTTCGCCGCCGCGTTTGCAGGGGTCGCATTTTCATTCAATGGTTTCACGCTCAACCTGCTCATGTGGCCGAGTCACATGGCGACGTTTGCGTGGATGCCGTGGGTCGTGCTCGCAGTCGAATTCGCGTGGTGCGACGGCGGACGAAAAATCTTTCTCGCGGCCATTGTCGGTGCGATGCAAATGCTCGCCGGCGGCCCGGAAATAATTTTTCTGACGTGGCTGATTGTATCCGCACTGTGGCTCCAACAATTCATCAAGAACTGAATCTCCGCGCGCCGCGATGCTCTGGCGGTTTCCGTTCGTCATCGCGCTGGTGATTGCGTTGAGCGCCGCGCAACTGCTGCCGTTCCTCGACCTCGTGGCGCACGCGCAACGCGAGTCCGGCTTCGCGGATTTGCGCTGGTCCATGCCCGGTCGCGGCTGGGTGAATTTTCTTGTGCCGCTGGCATTCGGCTCGACGCACACGGAAGGCGTTTTTTTTCAGCACGGCCAGTATTGGACTTCATCTTATTATCTCGGACTCGGAACATTGTGGCTCGCACTGCTGGCGCTGTTTTGCGTCCGCGAACGCCGCGTCTGGCTGCTCGGCGCGGCGGCAATTCTCGCCGGGCTCATTTTTGCGCTCGGCGAAAACACGCCGGTTTTGCCCGCACTGCGCAAACTCATCCCGCAATTGAGCTTCATCACCTATCCGATTAAATATATTTCCGTCGTCATTTTCGCCGCGCCGCTGCTGGCGGCGTTCGCGCTGGCCAAATTCCAGAAAGTTCAAAAACTGCTGCTGCCATTCGGCGCCATCCTGCTGGCGCTGATCATCGTCATTTTATTTTGGATCCGGCTCACGCCGATGCCGGGCGACGACCAGCAGGCGACGTTGCTCAACGGCGTGTCGCGGGAAATCTTTCTGCTTTTGATCGGAACCATTCTTTTTGTCCTGGCTCGCGAAGCAAAGTCCAAGCTGCTCCGATTCGCGCCGCTGCTTTTGATCCTGGCCGCGTGGCTGGATGTTTTCACGCACGAGCCGGCACAGAACCCGACCGTGCCGCCAAGTGTTTTTGAACTAAACCTGGCGCGCGAAGATCTGAAAATGAACCCGCAGCCCGAACTGGGAGGATCGCGCGCCATGGTCTCGCCGATGGCGGCGAATGAATTTGTCTCCTTCGCTGCGGGCGATCCAAAAAATAATTTTCTGGCCAAGCGCCTCGGTTATTGTGCCGATGTCAACCTGCTCGACGGCGTGCCGAAAGTGGATGGATTTTTTTCGCTCACGCCGCGCGCGAGCGACGACGTTCTCTCATATTTTTACCGCACAACCGACGCCAGTTTTCCGCGGCTGGAAGATTTCATGGGCGTCTCGCAAATCACCGCGCCGGGCGAAATGTTCAAATGGCAGGCGCGCACAAACTTCCTGCCGCTCGTGACCGCCGGTCAAAAACCAGTTTTCATTGATGACGCAAAAGCATTGCAGGCATTGACGCAAAACGATTTTGACGGAGGCAAAATTGTTTTTCTGCCGCCGGAAATGAAATCCTTTATTTCCATCTCGAACCAAACTTCAGCCAAAATTCTCGATGCGAAATTCGGCACGCAAACCGTGGACATCGAAGCCGAAGCTGTCGAACCTTCACTCGTTGTTTTGGCACAGACATATTATCACAACTGGCGCGCGACTGTGGACAGTCAGCCGGCGGAATTGCTCCGCGCAAATGTCGCATTTCAGGCCGTACCCGTTCCGCCGGGCAAGCATCACATTCATTTCTACTACCAAGACCGTGCGTTTCAAACCGGCGCGGCGGTTTCAATTGCCGCGTGGTTCGGCAGTTTGATTTGCCTGACCTGCTTGCCACGCAGAAAAAATAATTGAGATTTTCAAAACTTGTTCTCGACAAAATAAATTTCCGAATTCAAATAGACGAAGTTATGGCCAAATCCAAAATCAAACGCATCGGGATTCTGACGGCGGGCGGCGACAGCCCCGGACTCAACGCCGCCATCCGCGGCGTGGGCAAGACCGCGCTCGGCTACCACATGGAGATCATCGGCTTTCGCGACGGCTTTCGCGGCATCGTCGAAGACCGCAAGCTCAAGCTCGACAAGGCTGCGCTCGCGGGAATTCTCACCGTCGGCGGCACCATTCTCGGCACCAGCCGCGATAAGCCGCACCGGATGTTGATTGACGGGCGCGTGCGCGACATGACCGATGTTATCGTCAAAAATTATCACAAATACGAACTGGAATGCCTCGTCTGCCTCGGCGGCGGCGGCACGCAAAAAAGCGCGTTGCGTTTGCATCAGGCCGGTCTCAACGTCATCACGCTGCCCAAGACAATTGACAACGACGTTTCCATGACGGACGCGACTTTTGGTTTCGCCACCGCGCTTGACATTGCGACCGAGGCGATTGACCGGCTGCACAGCACCGCGCACAGCCATCATCGCATCATCATTGCGGAAATCATGGGGCATCGCGCGGGCTGGCTCACGCTCGGTGCGGGCATCGCGGGCGGCGCGGACGTGATTTTGATTCCCGAAATTCCCTACCAAGTTGAAAAAATCGCCGACGCCATCAAACGCCGCAGCCGGCACTCGGCCAATTTCAGCATCGTCGCCGTCGCCGAGGGCGCGATGAGCGTGGACGACGCGCGCGCCTTTGCCGCCGCCGAGGCCAAGCGCGAACGGGCGCGCACGTTGCACGACAAAAAAGAGGCGAAGATCGAACTCGCCGCGCTTGAATCCCGGCACACGGGCAACACCCTCCGGCTCGCCCGGCAACTGGAGGAACTCACGCAACTCGAATCCCGCGTGACCATCCTCGGTTATGTCCAGCGCGGCGGCACGCCCTCGCCGATGGACCGGCTGCTCGCCACGCGGCTTGGCGGTGCATGCGCGGATTTGATCAACGAAGGGATTTTTGGCGTGATGGTGGCCGCGCGCGGCGACCGCACCGAACCGGTGCCGCTGGAAAAAGTCGCCGGCAAACGCCGCGCCGTGCCGCCCGACCATTCGTGGATTGAAACCGCCCGTCACGTCGGGACTTGTTTGGGGGATTGAGCGAATCGAACCGGCAAAAAAATTTGAAGCACGTTTCAGTTTTCCAAAACCGCCGTGGCCGCCGCATAATTTTCCGTGTGGCTCAAGCTGACGAGCAGCCGCTTCGCGCCGCACGTTTCAAAAAGTTTTTTTCCCTTGCCGTGCAACACCACGAACGGCTCGCCGGATTCTTTTTTGCAGATCTCCATGTCCTGCCAGCCCAGTTGTGCGCCGATGCCCGTGCCGAACGCCTTGGAGATCGCCTCCTTCGCCGCAAACCGCGCGGCTACGAATGGCGCGGAATCCTTGTGCGAAAGGCAATACGCGATTTCGTCCGGCAGCAAAACCCGCTGCCCGAACCGTTCGCCGAACTTTTCCAGCGACGCCCGGACGCGCGCCACTTCGATGATGTCTATGCCGGTGCCGAGAGTCACAATGGAGTTGCGAAGTTCAATTGCCGCCTGATCCGAGCGAATCATTTTGCCCGTGCCGGGATTGCTTCGGGTTGTGTTTCTTCAATCCGACTTCCTGCGCGATGTCGTCGAACTCCTCGCGCGTGACGGTTTCGAGCCGTTTGCCGCGCGCCTTGAGTTTTTCGTTGATCTTGACGGCCTTCTCGGTCATCTGCTCGTGGGTTTCCCGCGAGCCGCCGACGAGCGCGAAATTCGGGCCGGTCGTCAGCCGCTTGCTGCCGTCGGAATCCAGGCCGACGCCGAGCATCACCGCCCGGGCCATTTTCTTTTTGGACGCGTTCAACATCAATTGAGCCTAAAGCCGGCGTCCGACGCGGTCAAGCCGTTGGCGCAAATGTAAAAATATTTTTCCTCGACAAAACAATCAGGAAAGGCATTTTATCGCACCCACGACACCAAATGAAATCAATCCGCCTTTTTACCCTGATTAGTTTTAGCTTTCTCATCACCAACGCCGTCTTTGGAGAAGACGCGCCATTGTATAAAGAAACCACCGCGCCGTTGGAACAGCGCGTGGACGATCTTTTTGGCCGCCTGACTCAAGATGAAAAACTGTCGCTGCTCGGCGGCACGGGTTTTGCCACTCAACCAATCCCGCGGCTTGGCGTGCCGGAGATGGTCATGGCTGATGCCGGCCAGGGCGTGCGCGGCGGACCGGAAGACACGCTGGGACCGGCCACGGCGTTTCCCGCCGGCGTATTGATGGCTTCGACGTGGGATACAAATCTGCTTTGTCAAATCGGACAGGCCATCGGCGAAGAAGCGCGCAACAAAGGTCCGGGCGTGCAAATCCTGCTCGGTCCGGCGGTGAACATCCATCGCACGCCGCTCGGCGGACGCAACGGCGAATACATGACCGAAGACCCTTATCTCGCGGCGCGGCTTGCCGTTTCCTACATCCGGGGCATGCAAAGCAACGGCATCTCCGCGTGCATCAAACATTTCGCCTGCAACAATCAGGAGAACGACCGCATGGAAGTGAATGTCAGCGTCAGCGAACGCGCGCTGCGGGAAATTTATTTGCCCGCGTTTGAAGCGGGCGTCAAGGAAGGGAACGTCCATGCCGTCATGAGTTCTTACAATCAAGTCAACGGCCAGCATTCCAGCGCGAATCCTTATCTGCTCAACGAGATTTTGAAAAAGGAATGGGGCTTCGACGGTTTGGTGATGTCCGACTGGGGCGGCGTCCACCAAGCCGACGTCGTGCAGGACGGAAACGATCTGGAAATGCCCACGGGGAAATACATGACCGTCCCCAAACTTAAAGAGGAACTGGCCGACGGCACCGTTACGCAGGCGGCGGTGGACGAGTCGGTTCATCGCATTTTGCGCACCATCATCCGCGTCGGCCTGCTCGACGGCCCGATGCACCCGGACGCGACCAAGGTGAATTCACCCGAACACAGCGCCCTTGCGCTGGAAGTGGCGGAAAAAGGAATCGTTTTGCTAAAAAACCAAAAAAATATTCTGCCGCTGGATTCGACCAAAATCAGATCCATCGCCCTGATTGGAGAACCGGCGGACAACTATGCAGATTGATGCCTTGGGCAGTCCTGAAGTTCATCCGACCCATGTCGTTGAATTGCTCGACGGCATCAAGGCCCGCGCCGGCGGCGTGACCATTGATTATGTCCCCGCCGACGCTTATGGAGAATTTGTCTCCGGGTCAGTCATCACAACGCCTGACGGAACCGCCCATGGATTTGAAGCGGAATATTTCACGAACCGCGATCTGGCGGGCCAGCCTGCGCTCGTGCGCACGGATGAAAAAATTGATCTGGAGGGCACGCACCGGCCGGCGCGCGGTTTTCCCAGAACCAATTTCAGCGTGCGCTGGACCGCCAAGCTGACCGTTCCGAAAAGCGGCAAGTATGCCTTTACTTTCACCGGCGACGACGGTTTCCGCATTTTTCTGGATGATAAAATGTTCGTTGACCATTGGGTCGAAGACGCGCCGACACCCGTCACGTTTGAAGCCAAATTGGTTGCCGGAAAAACCTACGACCTGCGCGCCGAATATTTTCAAGCCGAAGGCGGTTTTATGGCGCAACTCAACTGGCAGCCGCCGGGAAAATCGCTGGACAAAAAGGCCGTCGCCGCCGCGAAAAAAGCCGACGTCGCCATCGTTTGCGTTTCCACCCACCGCATGGAAGGTGAAGGCAACGACCGTCCGTCAATGGATTTGCCCGCGCATCAGGCGGAGTTGATCCGCAAAATCGCCGCCGCCAACAAAAACACCATCGTCGTGATCAACAACGGGACACCCGTCACCATGAAAGACTGGCTGAAAAAAGTGCCGGCGGTCGTTGAAGGCTGGCTTCCCGGACAGGAAGGCGGAACCGCGCTGGCGGCCATTTTGTTCGGCGACGTGAATCCGTCCGGCAAACTTCCCGACACTTTGGCTGCTGACCGCAACGATTATCCCGACGCCAATAATTATCCCGGCGCAAATCATCAGGTGGATTATGCCGAAGGCATTTACATCGGCTACCGGCATTTTGACAAAGACAACCTCCAGCCGCTCTTTCCGTTCGGCTACGGCTTGTCCTACACCACGTTCGGCTATAAAAATCTGCAGCTTTCACAGGCGCAACTCGCGCCCGACGGCAGCGTCACCGCCAGCGTGGACATCACCAACACCGGCAAACGCGCGGGCGAGGAAGTGGTGGAACTTTACATCCACGATTTGCATCCGCAGATTGACAAACCGGTGCGCGAGCTGAAGGGCTTTTCCAAAATCGCGCTGCAACCCGGCGAAACCAAGACCGTCCAATTCACCGTCCGCCCGCGCGACTTGGCCTACTTCGATGCTCCTGGAAAACAATGGAAGGCGGACGCCGGCAGCTACGAAATTGGCATTGGCGCCTCTTCACGCGACATCCGGCAGAAAGCCACGCTTCAATTAGGCGCGGATTTTACCGACAAAATTGCTCCGTGAATTAAGGTTTTAATGGCGCCAATTCAACTTGCTTGTGGCCGTC
>CAVTVI010000014.1:0-10012 GCA_963738175.1 uncultured Verrucomicrobiae bacterium | reverse complement strand
TGGTGCGCGGTGCAGGGTTTGAACCTGCAAAATCACCATTTACGGCGTTGCCTGCCAGTGGTGCTGATGATGTTTCATTGCCATTCATTGCCCGGAGAGTAACAAGGAAATCCTTTTGCTTGCAAGCGATTTATGGCAAATAGTGGCAACTTCAGGCGAAAAATCTTGTGTAATTTTTGTGCAAAAATCCATCCTGTGCAAAAACTGTGCAAATTCAACGTCGCCCCGAAAGCTGTGCAAATTGTGTGCAAACTTTAGCGGTGGAAGTTCTCATTTACAGCAGCAGCTACCGGCCTGACCATGCCATACGCACGTCAAAGTATTTATAGTCAACGGCCAACCCACAGCACATCGAGGTTGCCGGGACCGCCGCGTCCAAAGCCGCCACGTCGCCGCTCACCAACAGGCGCATTCGTGTCGCCGTCGTCGCGAGCATGACCGGAGCTGCGTTCGTGGCCGAAGCCGCTTGTGGCAAACGTTCGGTGCAGACCAAAACAATCCGGTTGTTCTTGGTGTCGAGTGACGAGGTTTTGCAGCCCGTCTTGGTTTGCACGGTCT
Source organism: uncultured Verrucomicrobiae bacterium (assembly GCA_963738175.1). GTDB lineage: Bacteria > Verrucomicrobiota > Verrucomicrobiia > Limisphaerales > UBA11358 > UBA11358. The sequence goes on along the minus strand of CAVTVI010000014.1, from coordinate 9,454 downwards.
GTTCCACCGCAAAGCTCGTCGGGCTGCTTTCCTTGATGATGGTCAGCGTGCCGTTGCGTTGTGAACTCCACGCTTCCATCGTGGCGGGATTAAATCCACCGCCGTCCGTGCCGCCGTCGAGGGGCAGTGTGGCCAGCACTTTGCCGTCGTCAGCATTTACCACGACGCAGACATTGGGATTCGCGCACATGGCGAAGAGAATGTGGTTCTTCACGTCAAGGCCAAGTCCGCCCGGTTCGCCGGCAGTGTCGCCGAGGTCATATTTGGTGACGACCTTCAAAGTTTTCATGTCCACGACGGCGATTTTTTTCTCATCCTCGACATCACAATACAATTTTCCCTGTCCATCACTCTGGGCCTGCTCCATCGCGCCGCCGACGTCAATTGTGCCAACCACAGTGCCATCTTTTGGATCAATCAGCGTGATGCTGGGCGATTCGTGGCTGAAAATGCAGACGCGATCCGTGAATGGCTCCAGCAGGATGCCGTCGGGCCGACCCGAAACTGGAATGTCCTTGATCTTCTGCATTGTCTCCGTGTCGAACATGGCGATTTGGTTGGCACTGCTGAAACCGTGATGCGTCGCGTTGTCAATGGCCACGCCGTGACCGCCGACGTTGGTGATGGAGCCGATATATTTGTGCGTGTCCAGATCGAACACAAAAGTGTTTCCGCCGCGCGGCACATAAACGCGCCGCTCGTCATTGTCGGCATAGACATAATCAATTCCTCCGTTGCCCATAAGTTGGGTGGTATCGAGAACTTTGTAAGGGGCGGCGTCTTGGGCAAAAGCGTTGCCAGCCAGTAGGCCGATGCCAAGCAGAACATGAGAGAGATGTATCAGTTTTTTCATATTAAAGTTTAGTTGATTTGTTTACACATTTTGGCAGACGTAGATGAAAGAACAATGATTTCAAAATTACAGTTTTGTCATGCTTGGCCTGCGATTTAGAAATGACAAAACTGTCATCCACCGTTCACGCGGTGTTCATTTCGATATTGTTTAATGCTGAAGTCTGAATTTAACAAATAAATCCGCACTTGAAACAAAGCATTATGAAAATCAAAATAATCATCTGTTCCGCGCTCGCCGCCAGTTTGCTGGTCGGCTGCGTTTGCGAAAAAGGCGAGCACCATGACAAAGAAGCCAAACAGGCGAAGCTCATGGCCGAAGCCAAAGTAAGCAAGGACGACGCCGAGAAAACCGCGCTGGCCAAAGTGCCAAACGGCACGATCAAGGAGAGTGAATTGGAAAAGGAACACGGCAAATTGATCTGGTCATTCGATGTCGCCACGCCAGATACAAAAGACATCACGGAAGTCAATGTGGATGCCATTACTGGCGACGTGATTTCCACGGAGAAGGAAGCTCCTGAAGATCAGGAAAAAGAACAAAAAAAGGAAGGCGACAAGGATTGATCCGTTTTTGGGCGAATGAACCGGCGGCGAGTTTTCTCGCCGTCGGTCTTGTTTTCAGCAAATAATAAATCATGCGCGTGCTCGTAGTTGAAGACGAAAAGAAAGACCGCCTCATTTGTCCGCAAGGCACTTCAGGCGGAAAACTTTGCCGTGGACATGATGGCGAACGGCGAGGATGCGCTGCTCGCCGCCGCCAACACGCCGTTCGATGCCATTGTCCTCGACATCATGCTGCCAGGCCGCGACGGCTTGAGCGTGTTGCGCCAGTTACGCGAACGGAAAAACACCACGCCGGTGCTGCTCCTGTCCGCGCGTGGCGAAGTGAACGAGCGAGTTGAAGGGTTGAACGCCGGCGCGGATGATTATCTTCCAAAACCGTTTGAACTGGCAGAACTCGTCGCCCGCGTGCGCGCGCTCACGCGGCGCGGCGGAGAAAACAAACCCATTGTTTTGCGCGTGGCAGATTTAACGCTCGATACTATTACCCATAAGGCCCGACGCAGTGGTGTGGAAATCGAACTTACCGTCCGTGAATATCGTCTACTGGAATTTCTCATGCGCTCGGCGGGACGGCTGTGTGGGCGCATGATGATCCTCGAAAAAGTTTGGGACTACGATTTCGACCCCGGCACGAATCTTGTGGATGTTTATGTCCGCCGCCTGCGTGAAAAAATTGACGCGGACTTTGAACCCAAACTGCTTCACACCGTTCGCGGCAGCGGCTATATGCTAAAGGAAACGCCATGACCATTCGTCGGCGCTTAACCTTGTGGTATGCGGGCATTTTGATCTTGTCGTTGCTCGTGATGGGTGTTGGAACGTATCAGGAAATTTCCGAACAATTACGGCACAACCATCGCAAAGAACCGTCGGAACACGCGCTCGATGAAACAAGTGAAATGATTTTTCAAGTCGGTCTGCCCGCCGTTATTTTTGGACTGCTGGGCGGCTGGTGGCTGACGCGGCGCGCGCTCTCGCCGGTGAAAAAATTGACAGGCGACATTAAAAAAATCCACGAACATAATCTACGCGAACCGCTGTCGCGAACCCAGAATGGCGACGAAATTGACCAACTCACCAAGGTTTTTAACGACACGCTCTCGCGGCTTGATGATTCGTTTAATCGCATCCGTGAATTCACGTTGCACGCCTCACATGAACTGAAAACGCCTCTTACCGTTTTATGTGGTGAAACGGAAACTGCCTTGCGCGAAGATGCGCTTTCATCTGCTGAACGCGAGCGCGCCGCCAGCCAGCTTGATGAATTACGCCGCCTCACGCGCATCGTGGACGGCCTGACGCTGCTCGCCAAGGCCGACGCGGGACAAATCGCGCTGAAACTGGAACCATTGCGCTTCGACGAATTGGTGCGCGACAATTTTGCCGACGCGCAAATCCTCGCCGAACCGCTCGGTATCCAAGTTGAATTGACAAGCTGCGAGGAAATTTCCGTGCGCGGCGACCGGCATCGTTTGCGCCAATTGCTGCTCAATCTTGCGGATAACGCCGTCAAATACAACCAGCCGCATGGTGGTGTGATTATGAGCCTGTTGAAATCCGGCGACATGGCTCAATTTACCATCGTCAATACCGGCGCCGGAATTCCGCCAGAAATTCTACCGCGAGTGTTCGACCGTTTCTTTCGCGGCGATCCTGCGCACGAAAACACGATTGATGGCTGCGGCCTCGGCTTGAGCATCGCGAAATGGATTGTTTCCGCGCACAACGGAACGATTCAAATTGAATCCGCGCTTTCAAAACTTACAACCGTCACCGTTCGCCTGCCGCTCGATACAGCGGCCAATCCCGCATGAAATACTGGCCGTTTATTTTTGGAATCTCCTTGCTCGTGGGCTGCGCGCATTTCGAGCCGCAACCGATTTCGCCGGAGAAAATGGCGGCGCAATTTGAATCGCGGCGGCTTGATGATGACAACTTGAAAAAATTTCTCGAACAAAATCTCGGCCACGAATTAAAAAGCTGGCCGGAGACGAATTGGGATTTTCAGGAACTCACGCTGGTCGCGTTTTATTTTCATCCGAGCCTCGAAGTCGCGCGCGCGCAATGGCTCGTCGCGTCGGCGGGCTTGAAAACAGCAGGTGCAAGGCCGAATCCATCAGTGACGGTGACGCCCGGCTACGATTCGCAAATCCCAGGCAATTACAGCCCGTGGTTCGTGCCAGTGACTTTTGATCTGCCAATCGAGACGGCAGGCAAACGAGGCAAACGCATCGCCGAGGCGGAAAAAATATCCGAGTCTGCGCGCTGGAATTTTGTTTCCGCCATCTGGCAAATCCGCAGTGGCGTCCGCGCCAATTTGCTGGACTTGAAATTTTCCGAACAACGCACTGATTTACTTCAGAAACAATTTTCCGCGCAGCAGCAAATCGTGAAATTGCTGCAACAGCGTCTGGACACGGGTGAAATTTCGCGGCCAGAACTCACCGCCGCGCAAATCGCTTTGAATAAAACACTGCTTGATTTAAGTGACGCGCAGTCAAAAAAATCCGATGCACGTTCGCATCTGGCCGAAGCGCTCGGTTTGAGCGAAGCCGCGCTGGGCGGCGAAGAATTGGACTTTGATTTTTTGACACCGGAAGCGATGACTTTGACTTCGGCGGACGCGCGAAAGCTGGCATTGCGCTCACGCGCGGACATTCTCGGCGCGCTGGCTGACTACGCGGTAACGGAAGCGGACTTGCGTTTGGAAATTGCCAAACAATATCCCGATTTGCATTTCGGGCCGGGCTACGCATGGAATTCCGGCAACGCGGGCGACAATCAGTGGAGTCTCGGACTGACGTTGGAACTGCCGATTCTTGAACAAAATCAAGGGCCGATTGCCGAGGCCGAGGCGCGGCGCAAACTGGCCGCAGCGAAATTCATAGAGTTGCAATCGCAAGTCATCGGCCAGATTGACCGTGCGGTTTCCGGTTTTCGCGTGGCGGAAGAACAATTAAAAACTGGAAATGAATTACTCGCCGCCGAAAAGCAGCAGCAAAAATCCGCGCAGGCGCAGCTTGAAGCCGGTGCGGCGGATCAGTTGGATTCGCTCAATGCGCAACTGGAATTCGCCAGCGCGTCGCTCGCGCAACTTGAAAATGAAACGCAGTTGCAGGAGGCGCTCGGTCAATTGGAAGACGCGCTGCAAAGCCCGTTGACATTGTCCGATGCTCTTGTTCAGCAAATGCAAAAAAGCCCACGCGAAATCAAACCAATTTCAAAACATGAACCGTAAAAAAATAATCCCAATTCTGGCCGCAATTTGCGGCGGAATAATTTTGCTCGGCGCAATCCGCGTGATAGCCGACGCCGATGATAATTCCGCAGCGGACGAAAAGGTTGTCACCGAAGTTGCCGTCCAAACCGGAAAAATCACGACAGCCACATTGCATGGTTACGTTCAAGGCTACGGCACGGTTGAAACCGCGCCCGCCACGGCGGATTCGCCAGCCGCAGGCGCGCAGCTTGCCGCGCCTTCCGCCGGTGTCGTGACAAAAGTGAACGTCGTCGAAGGCCAGCAAGTGACGAATGGCCAAGTGTTGGTGGAATTGAATTCGCAGGCGGCGGAGGCGGAAGTGGAGCGGCAGAAAAAATTATACGCACAGCAAAACACTTCGTTAAAAAATTTGCAGGACACCGAGGCGCAACTGGCGATGTTGCAAATCACCGCGCCGCTATCCGGCACGGTCGTGCGCGTCAACGTCAAGCCCGGTCAGGCGGTGGATTTGAGCACGGTTGTTGCGGAGGTGATGGACTTGAACCGGCTCGCCGTAAGCGCGGAAATTCCGTCGGCGGAGGCAAATAATTTGAAACCCGGCAATTCACTTGAAGTATTGACCGAGCCGCCGGTGACGACGGAAATTTTGTTCGTCAGCCCGAATGTGAACAAGGACAACGACACGGTTTTGATTCGTGCATTGTTGCCAAAGGACAGCGGACTGCGTCCGGGACAATTTGTTTCATTGCGAATCGTAACGGCGGTTCACACAAATTGTCTCGCCGTGCCTGCCGAAAGCGTGGCAACGGATGACAACGGCAAAAGCGTCATCGCACTGGTCAAAAATGGCGAGGCGACGCAAATGCAGGTGCAAACAGGTTTGCACGAAAATGGTTTTGTCGAGGTCGAAGCGCCGGAACTTAAAGAGGGCGATGTTGTCGTGACAGTCGGCGCTTACGGCCTACCAGAAAAAACAAAAATCCGCGTCCAAAATTCTTCGGGCGACGAAACTCCCACCAATTCGCCTGACGCTAAATGAAGCCCGACGCCATTTCGCCTTTAGGCCGGTTCGCCACCAAACACGCGCTGTCCATCACGTTTATCGCGGCAGCGCTGTGTCTCGCGGGAATTTTTTGCGCGATACGAATGCCGTCGTCGGTTTTCCCGCAGACGAATTTTCCGCGCGTCGTCATCATCGCGAACAATGGCATCATGCCCGCCGACGAAATGATGGCGACGGTCACGCGCCCGATTGAGGAGGCGATGAAGGATATTCCCGGCGCAGTCACGGTGCGCTCGGCCACCAAACGCGGTTCAGCACAGATCAATGTGTTTTTCAATTGGAACGTGGATATGTCGCAGTCGGAATTATATGTGCTCGGGCGGCTCTCGCAAATTCGCAGCGACCTTCCGGCGACTGCCTCCACGGAGATTGAGCGTGTGACGTTCTCGGCGTTTCCCATCATCGGCATTAGCCTAACAAGTTCCAACCGCGACATCATGTCGCTTTGGGAAACGGCGAATTATGAACTGAAACCGCGCTTCCTCCAGATTCCCGGCGTGGCGCGCGTGGAAATCACCGGCGGACGCGCGCCGGAATTTCACGTCGTCGTTGACCCGTTGAAATTACAGGCGAACAGCCTTGGTCTGTCGGATGTGAGCGACGCGCTGACGAAAAATAATCTCTTCGCGCCCGCCGGGATGATGGAGGAAAATTATCATTTATATTTGACAACGGTGGACGGGCGTGTCCATTCGGCGGAGGAAATTGGAAATCTGGTGATTGCATTTCACGGCAGTCATCCGGTGCAAATCAAAGACGTGGCGCGCGTCGAGCGCGGGCCACAGCCTGTTTTTCAAGCCGTGACCGCGCAGGGACGCGACGCGGTGTTGTTGAACATCCAAAGTCAAGCGGACGGCAGCACACTCGACATCGCCAACGCGTTAAAAATTCAATTGCAAAAACTTCGACAAGAATTGCCACCTGACATGCACCTCGGATTTTTTTACGACCAATCGCTTTTCGTGCGCGATTCGGTTGGCAGCGTCTGGGATGCGATTGTTTTTGGGCTGATTCTATCCGTGCTGATTCTCTATTTCTTCCTGAAAAATTGGGGGAGTGTATGGACGGCCATCGTCACGATCCCAATAACGGTTCTGATGACGCTGATTGCGATGAAACTGGTCGGCATGAGTTTCAATATGATGACACTCGGCGGTATCGCGGCGTCCATCGGACTCTTGATTGACAATGCGATCATCGTCGTCGAGGCCATGTGTGTGAAAATCGCCGCAGGCCGGCCAAGACTGGCAGGAATCCAAGAGGCCATCGGCGAAATTTTGACTCCGCTCATCGGCTCGACGCTAACGCCGGTGGTTGTTTTCATTCCGCTGGCATTTTTATCCGGCATCGCGGGCGTTTTTTTCCGCGCGCTGGCATTGACGATGGTTGTGTCGCTGCTCACGTCGCTGGTTCTGGCGCTCACGCTCACGCCGTCGCTGGCGGCGTGGTTCATCCGCAGCCGCGAAAAACTGGAGCACGCCACGCGCCAAAAAATCTGGACGGCGGCTTGCTGCTGACGCGCGTTATCCGCATTTATGAACGCACGCTGCGATTGCGTTGCGATTTCGCTGGATTACGTTGCTGGCCTTCGGCGCGGTGCTCGTCGCGTCATTTTTTATTTACCGGCAGTTGGATTCTGATTTTCTGCCCGCGTTCGACGAAGGCGGTTTCGTGATAGATTTCTGGGCGCCGCCCGGCACGAGCTTGACGGAAACTTCGCGGCAACTTGACGAGGCGGAAAAGATTTTGTCCGCGAACCCGGATGTGGAAGGTTATTCGCGGCGGCTCGGCGCGGAAATGGGAATGTTCGTCACCGAAGCGTATCGCGGCGATTTCGCGGTCAAGTTGAAGCGCAACCGCAAGCACTCAACCGACGAGGTCATCGCGGAATTGCGCCACACTTACAACGAGCAATTCCCGGCGTTCCGCTGGGATTTTCCCGGCATCCTGACCGACGTGATTGGCGATTTGCAACTGACGCCCGACCCGGTTGAAATCAAAATTTTCTCGCCCGACCTGAAATGGCTGGAGCAAACCGCGCCGCGCGTCGAGGAAGAAATCAAAAAAATTTCCGGCATCGTGGACACGTTCGACGGCCTGACGGAAACCGGCCCGTCCATCAATTTCCGTGTTCGCCCCGCCGACGCTGCGCGGTTCGGCTTGAGCGTTCAAGACATCGCCGAGGCCGTGAACACCGCGCAACTTGGCCAGACTGCGTCGTATGTTTTGGAAGGCGACCGCATCGTCAACATCCGCGTTCTGGCTGAACCGAAAAGTGTGAATCAAATTTCCGCGCTGCGTGAACTGCCATTGCGCGCCGCCAACGGCACGGTCGTGCGGCTCGCGCAAGTCGCCGACGTGAACGAGGAGGCGAGTGAAGTGGAATTGGTTCGCGATGATTTAAGACAGGACATAATCGTCTCCGCGCGACTCGAAGGGCGAGACCTCGGCAGCGCAATGAAGGAGATTCAGGGCAAATTAAGCCAGGATAAATGGCTACCGCCCGGCACGGTTGAATATGGCGGTCTTTACCAGCAACAACAGGAATCGTTCCGCAACCTCGTGATGGTTTTGCTCGCGGCAATTTTGCTCGTGTTCACCGTGCTGCTGATCGAATTCCGCTCGTTCAACGAGCCGGTGGCGATTGTCTTCGGCGCAATACTCGCCATGTTTGGAACAGTCGCTGCGTTATGGCTCACGTGGAATCACGTTGAACATCGTTTCATTTTTGGGCGCAATCATCGGCGTCGGTATCGTCGCCAAAAATGGAATCCTCATGCTCGACTTCGTGCAGCAATTGGAAGCGGACGGCGTCGAACTGGTCGAGGCATTGGTGCGTTCCGGCCATCGCCGTTTGCGTCCGGTGCTGATGACTTCAGCTGCGGCGGCGCTGGGAATGCTACCGCTTGCGTGGGGAATCGGCAGCGGCGCGGAAATGTTGCGTCCGCTGGCCGTCGCCGTCATCGGCGCACTGTGCATCTCCGTGCTGCTGTCGCTCGTTGCGACGCCCGTGGTTTATTACATACTACGAACGAAAAAAACTTTTCCCGCCTAACTCAAGAATAAGCAACAAAAATTATGACAAAACACATCTGCAAGTGTTTTTTTTGCACGCGCCGCGAATTACATGACGCTCATCATCACGACCACGAACACATGCACGGTGAATTGTTCGTTCTCGACATTGGACACGGCAACCATTTCTTAAATTAAAGCTATCAAGGAATAGTGAACACTTTATCCACGCCATTCCATTCGACGGTGATAATGTCCCCTGAGCTCGCCGTCCAACCTTGCAAATGGCCAATTTCCTTAAATTGGTGAGCGTCTATAACCGTCCCATAAACTTTTGTCTGATTGAACGTGGGATTATTAAGTGTTACCTTACATCATTGCTGTCTTTGCAAAGCGCGGTTCAAAAAATAGGTTTTTTAGCCTCACAAGGAGCCTCACAAATTTTAGTCGCAAAGGGGCAATCACTGTCGTCGCCTGACGCGGATTTGGCAAAGACTAACAGCAGTAAGACCATTGAAAACAAAGGTGGAAATTCGCTGTCTGGCACGGCGTGGCACGTCCTGTCCAAAATTGAAAAATGGTGCGCGGTGCAGGGTTTGAACCTGCTGGCAACACCAATAAAGACAAGGGGAATTTAAGTCCGACGCACCGGGGAACACACCAAGATTCTGACTTGGTGAAAGTAATCTCGGTTTGGCCGTCGCTTCCGGCTGCTTTCAAGTCTGCAATTCTCGCCA
>CAVTVI010000013.1:0-132981 GCA_963738175.1 uncultured Verrucomicrobiae bacterium | reverse complement strand
CCGAACGTGAAATCGCCGTCCGACCTCGCAGGTCTCGGGGCGCTGGTTGTTTTACGCAGCAATGGTTTTTTTGACTCGTTGGTTGACCAGAAGAAACCCGGCTTGAACGTTCTCAAGCAACTTGGGTTGTGATTCGCCGCCACTTTCGCCTTTTTTGCGCGCAGAATTTTCCCTAACCTGACCGCGTGCATCGTGACTCGCTCAAATCCATTTCGCGCCTCGTCGTCAAACTCGGCACGGGCGTGCTGACCGACAGCCGGAAGCAAATTGATCCGGCGCAGTTGGAACAACTCGTTGCGCAAATCGCCGCACTGAAAAAATCCGGCAAGGAAATTGTGCTCGTGACTTCTGGCGCAGTTGGCGCTGGCATGGGCGCGCTCGGTTACGAAAGGCGTCCGACTGAACTCGCCGAACTTCAGGCGTGCGCCGCCATCGGACAAACGCGGCTCATGGCGATTTACGCGGAACTTTTTGCGAAGCACGATTTGCACGTCGCGCAGGTTTTGCTCACGCACGACGATCTGGAGCATCACGAACGCCATCTCAACGCGCGCAACACGCTCGTCACGCTGCTCGGTCGCGGCGTCGTGCCCATCATCAACGAAAACGACGCCGTTTCGTTCACGGAAATCAAATTCGGTGACAACGACAAATTGTCCGCGCTCGTCGCGTCACTGTTGCCCGCTGATTTGCTGGTGATTTTGACGACCGTGGACGGCGTCATCGAAAATTTCAGCAAGTCGAATCCGAAAACCATTTCCGTCATCGAGCAGATTGACGCGACGATTGAAAAGCTCGCAGGCGGAACGACCAGCGAAACCGCCGTCGGCGGCATGGCGTCAAAAGTGCAGGCCGCGAAAATCGTCGTGCGTTCGGGAATTCCGCTCGTCATCGCGTCGGGCAAAAAGAAAAATGTGCTCGCGAAAGTTCTGGCGGGCGAAGACGAAGGCACGCTGTTCGTCGCGCAGCCGAACAAATTGCAGGGACGCAAACGCTGGATTGCGTTTTTTCATCATCCCAAAGGCACGCTGTTCGTGGACGACGGCGCAAAAAAAGCATTGCGCGAATCGGGCAAAAGTTTGTTGCCGCCCGGCGTCGCGCGTTGCGAAGGAAATTTTAGCGCGGAAGAAGTTGTGCGGATTTGTGATTTGAACGGAACAGAATTCGCACGCGGCATCGCGAAATTTTCCGCCGAAGAAATCCGCGCCAAAAAACTCGCGCGTGTGGAACTCGTGCATCGTGATGATTTGGTGATTCTTTGATTGGCCACCGAGGCGCAGAGGCACAGAGAAAATCCAAATTGAAAATCTCTGTGTCTCTGTGGCAAAAATAATTTCATGAAGAAAAAATCTGCGATTGAAGATTTGCTCAACGTCATGGCGAAGCTGCGTTCGCCGAAAGGCTGTCCGTGGGATCGCGAGCAGACGCATTTGACGCTGCGCCGTCATGCGATTGAGGAAGTTTATGAATTGATTGACGCGATTGAGTTGCGCGACGATCACGAAATGGCCGAGGAGTTGGGCGATCTGCTCTTGCAGGTGGTTTTTCATGCGCAAATGGCGAAGGAACGCGGCGCGTTTGATTTTGAAAAAGTCTGCCGCGTGCTCGTGGACAAATTGATTCGCCGCCATCCGCACGTTTTTGGAAAGACGAAAGTCAAAAACGTGGACGAGGTCTGGGCGAATTGGGAAAAAATCAAGCGCGCGGAAAAACACGGCACGCATCTGGAACGCAAATCCGCGCTCGATGGGATTCCGAAGCATTTGCCCGCGCTGCTGCGCGCGGAAAAGCTTTTGAAGAAAGCTAAAAAAGCTAATTTGTTTGCGGCAGAAAAAAGTTCGAAACAAAAATTTTCAAAAGCCAATTTGGCCAAAGAACTTTTTGAACTCGCATCGTTCGCGCAAGCACGCGGCTGGTCAGCGGAAGAATTATTGGCCGGTGAAATCAAGAAACAGGAACGCCAGTTGCGCCGACGGGAGCAAGCCAAATCGCCAAAAATCAGGCGTTGACAGTTTCCGAAAATCTGGTTCAATGTCCGACCCTTTGCGGGAAAATTTATGTATGCAGTTTTAGAAACAGGCAGCAAACAGTATCGCGTCGCCGCGGGCGACAAGCTCGAAATCGAACGCCTTGAAGTCGAGGCGGGCAAGCCGGTCACGTTCGACCGCGTGCTGCTCGTCAACAACGGCGGCAAGCTCGCCGTCGGCGCGCCCACCGTCAGCGGCGCGACCGTCGTGGCGGATGTCGTCGAGCACAAGCGCGGCGAGAAAAAACTCACGTTCAAGATGAAACGCCGCAAAGGTTATCACAAGACCATCGGCCATCGTCAGGAACTGACCGTGGTGAAGATCACGGCGATCAACGCTTAAAATTTTATGGCACATAAAAAAGGTCAAGGCAGCGTCCGCAACGGGCGCGACAGCGTCAGCAAACGGCTCGGCGTAAAAGAATTTGGCGGCACGGTCGTCAGCGCGGGCAGCATCATCGTGCGCCAGCGCGGCAGCAAGTTCATCGCGGGCAAGAACGTCGGCACGGGCCGCGATTGGACGCTCTTTGCGCTCGTGGACGGCAAGGTGAAGTTCGACAAGAACAGCCGCCGCGTGAACGTCGTGGCCGAAGCCGCCGCCGCGAAGAATTAAATTCCGGCGCGAACAATTTTCCAAGCGAGGTTCACGCCTCGCTTTTTTTATTTTCAGAATCGCCACAAAAAAAACACAAAGAGCACAAAGTTTTGCAGAAGTAATTCGGATTTGTATGTCGGTGCTTTCGTGTTAAAAATAGTTAAAATTATGGGTGCTATCAAAGACATCGTTGACCTTTGCATTAAATTGCGGGATGAAAATAGGGACGGAAAAATTTCCGCTGCTATAAGCGAGATTCAATCACTTACACTTTCATTGCAATCGGAGCAAGTGGCTATTGCAGAAAAAAATTCAGAGTTTGTGACGGAGAATCTTGGCCTTAAGCGCAAGCTACTGGAGATGGAAACTTCCCACGCGCAAGCGATAATTGTAGTTCAGGAAAAACACCGCACGGAAATATCAAAAATTGCGGCCAGCAATGCGCGCCCAAAGGAAGACAGGCTCGATGAAACAACGGAGAAAATCTTGAAATACATTTTTGAACAGGCGCGTGACCTTTCCGCGCCACACATCGCATATGTATTCAAAATGAAACAGGGGGTTGCGGATTTTCATATTAACGAGCTTGGCAAAAAGAAATTTATCCAGTGGTGTTCATTTGGATTTGGTGGGGGATTTGGAGCAGAACCAACAGCACCAGAATTTTCGATTACAGCTGAAGGCCAAGGATATATCGTCAAGAATGGATTGGCGGTTGATTAAAAATTTCAGCCGTCTGCGCCAACTTAATCCTGAATTAATTTCATGTTCATTGACGAAATAAAAATTTACGCGCAGGCGGGGCACGGCGGCAAAGGCTGCGTCGCGTTCCATCGCGAGGCTTACATCACCAAGGGCGGGCCGAGCGGCGGCAACGGCGGGCGCGGCGGCAGCGTCATCCTGCAGGCCGACCATGACCTGAACAATCTCATCGGCCAGTATTACGTCCCGCGCCTCATCGCGCCGGGCGGCGACGCGGGCATGGGCAAGGGCATGGACGGCCACGCCGGCAAAGACCTCATCATCAAAGTTCCCTGCGGCACGCTCGTGTGGAAATTGCCGTCGGCAAAACCGGTTGAAAAAATCGAGGACGAGGATGACGACGATGACGGGGAAGCGGAAAATAAAAATCCGATGTTCAGCACGAGCACGGGCAAACGTCCGTTGCTGCGCCGCGCGGCCAGCGGTCGCGCGATGGAAATTGATTTGTCGAAGGACGACGCGGACGCTGGAAAAACTTTCCGTCATTTCCGCCAAAGGCGAACTCGTCGCCGACCTCACGCAGCACGGGCAGCAATTTATTTTGTGCAAAGGCGGACGCGGCGGACTGGGCAATCGCAATTTCGCCACCGCCGCGCGCCAGACGCCGCGCTTCGCGCAGCCGGGCGAGCCGGGCGACGAAGGTGATTTTCTGCTTGAGCTGCGCATCGTCGCGGAAGTCGGCCTCGTCGGTTATCCGAACGCCGGCAAGTCCACGCTGCTCACGGCCATTTCGCGCGCGCGCCCGAAAGTCGCGCCGTATCCGTTCACCACGCTGCATCCGCAGATCGGCATCGTCGAATACGCCGACTGGAAACGGCTCACGGTCTGCGACGTGCCGGGCCTGATCGAAGGCGCGCACAAAAACGTCGGCCTCGGCCACAAATTTCTGCGCCACATCCAGCGCTGCAAAATCCTCGTGCTGCTGCTCGACATGGCCGGCACGGACAACCGCAAGCCGTGGGACGATTACAAACAATTGTTGAGCGAACTGGAACTTTACGATCCGGCGCTGTTGGAAAAACCGCGCCTCGTCGTCGCCAACAAAATGGACGAAGCCGTCGCGGAGAAAAACCTAAAGCAATTCAAAACGAAAATTAAAAAAGTAAAGGTGCTGCCGATTTCCGCCGCGTTTGATCAAGGCATGGAGAAATTTCGGGAGACGATTCGCAAGGAAGTTGAAGAGGCGTGAAAGGAATTAACGGCGCAAAGTGAATAGTTGCCGCAAAAGTGAAACGCAAAAAAAAGGCTTCCAGCGTTTGCCGGAAGCCTTCGCTTGTTTCAAGTTTCACTTTGATTTCACCACGTCATCGTGATCCGTGCCGGTGATGACCGCGTGCCATTCGGCGATTTCCTTGTCGAAGTTGGCGGCTTTCTCGCGGTAAGCGGCGAGCGTATCGTTGCCCAACGGCAAATGCACCGGCGGTTTGGATGCGGCGGCAAGTTTCACGATGGCGGCGGCAAGTTTCGCCGGGTCGCCGGGCTGTTTGTAGCTGGCTTGCGTGGCGAACTCGCGCATCTTGCCGACGGTTTCGGCGTAATCGGCGATGACGTTGCTCGTGCGGGAAAGCGATGAGTGGTCGAGAAAGTTGGTCCGAAAAAATCCCGGCTCAACCGCCGTCGCATGGATGCCGAGCGGCGCAAGCTCGATGGCCATGGCTTCGGTGATGCCCTCGACGGCAAACTTCGTGGAGCCATACAATCCCCAGCCGACATAGCCACGCAGACCGCCAACGGATGAGAAATTAATGACATGACCGGAGCGCTGCTTGCGCATTTGCGGCAGCACGGCGCGCGTGACTTTGAGCAGGCCGAACACGTTTGTTTCATAGTTGCTGCGCACCTCCTCGTCGGTCGCTTCTTCAACGCCGGCGAGCAGGCCGTAACCGGCGTTGTTCACGAGCACGTCAATGCGCCCGAATTTATCCACAGCTTCGGCGGCGACTTTGCGCGCCTGCGCCTCGTCCGTGATGTCGAGGACGGCGACGTGCAGGTTGGGATGATTGCCGAGTTGCGCCTTGAGTTCTTCCGGCCGGCTGCGAACCGTGCCGATCACGGTGTCGCCGCTCGCAAGCACGGCTTTGCTGATTTGCTGGCCGAAGCCGCGGGCGGCACCGGTGATGATCCAGACTTTCGATTTTTTTTGTTCGTTTGTTTTCATGTTTTGTTTTGAGTTGAGTGTTAATGTCGGAAAGGGGTCAGTCTTGGTTTGCAATGTTGCGGTGAAGATTTTCCAAAAACCGCATCACGGTGTCGCCGTGCTTGAGCATTTTCACTTCCGTCCACGGCGCGACGATTTCCAGCGTGTCGCGTTTCGTGTGGCCGAGCACAAATCTTCCGCCGGACGCGAGCAGCTTCGGCAGATTTTTATCGTCGAGCAATTGCTGCGCGAATGAAGTCGAGCGGCGGTTCACATTTTTCTCGCCGTAAGGCGGATCGGCGAGGATCAAATCGAATTGCCGTCCGCTTTCCGCCAGTTGATTCATCACCGGAAAAACATCCTGCGTCCGCACTTCCAAAATTTCTCCGTAACCCGCCGCCGCCGCGTTGCCGCGAATAAATTCCGCGTGCCGATGCGATTTCTCGACGCACATCACCGAAGCCGCGCCACGACTCAAACATTCCAGGCTCAACGCGCCGCTGCCCGCGAACAATTCCAAAACCTTCGCGCCGACAACGCGCGCGCCGAGCGAATTGAAAATCGCCTGCTTGACCAAATCCGGCGTCGGGCGAACGTCGAGTCCTTTCGGAACTTTCAAAATCCGCCGAGCCGCGTTGCCGCCGGTGATGCGCATGGGAGAAAATTAACCACGAATGGCACTAATGCACACGAAATTGAATCCAGACGCGTCCACCAACTTTTGATTTGTGTCAATTCGTGTTAATTCGTGGTTTTAGAAAATCTCAGCGAAGAATTGTTTCATCGCTTCCCACGAACGCTTGTCGGCTTTTTCATTATATTTCGCGCCGGCATTGACGAAGCCGGGATCGGGCTGCGTGAAGGCGTGAACCGCGCCGCCGTAAAAAATAATCTGCCAGTCCACTTTGTTGTCGCGCATCTCGCTTTCAAACGCGGTCAAATCGTCGGGCTTTTGGAACGGATCATCCGCGCCCGCGAGCGCGAGCACTTTGCATTTGATATTTTTCCCGTCGGCAGGCGTCGGCGAATCCAGTCCGCCGTGGAAACTGACGACGCCGTTCAATTCCGCGCCGCTGCGCGCGAGTTCAATCACCGTCGTGCCGCCGAAACAATAGCCGATGGCGGCGACGCGCGTTGGTGTCCACGAGTTCATTTTTCTTCAGCACGTCGAGGCCGGCGTTGACGCGGGCGCGGAGCAACGTGACGATCATTTTTATATTTTCCCGCGAGCGCACCGGCTTCGCTCACGTCTTTCGGGCGGACGCCTTTGCCGTAAATGTCGGCGCAGAACGCGACGTAGCCGAGTTGCGCGAGCATCGTGGCGCGACGCTTTTCGTAATCGGTCAGGCCGAACCATTGATGCACGACGAGCACGCCGGGACGCTTGCCGGAAATGGAATCGTCATAGGCCAGAAAACCTTCGAGCGTGGTGTCGCCCTGTTTGTATTCGACGGTTTCGGTGTGGATGGCCGCGCGCGAACTCATGGCGCAAACTAAAGCCAAAAAGAGAAGAATCAATTTTTTCATAGTTTTCATAGTCCGGGACAAATAAACCGTGGCGCGGGAAAATGCCAGCGCGTTTGTGTCCAAAACTTGAAACCATCAAGACACGAAACAAATTCCAAATTGGCCACAGAGACACGGAGGCACAGAGGTTCTAAAAGTTTTTCTCTGCGTCTCTGTGACTCTGTGGCTGATTCAAAACTTTGTGCCTTGCTGTCTTTGTGGTTAAAATTCTTCGCGTGCAAAGGAAAGTTATTCTCGAAATCTCAAACCTGCGGATTCAACGCGACGGCGTGGTGATTCTCAATGATGTGAACTGGCGCGTGGAGCGCGGGCAGCATTGGGTGATTCTTGGCGCGAACGGTTCGGGGAAAACTTCCTTGTTGAGCGCGTTGACGGGGTATTTGATGCCGACGGCGGGAGAAATTTTCTTGCTCGGAAAAATTTACGGCCAGTCTGACTGGCGCGAATTGCGGAAGAAAATCGGAATCGTCAGTTCGTCCGTGCGGCAGATGATGGCGGATGACGAACCGGCGCTAGAAACCGTCGCGAGCGGCAAATATGCGATGATCGATTTTTGGGGGCGCGTGACGCGCGCGGAAAAATCTCAAGCGCTGAAATTGTTGCGCCAAGTCGAATGCGAATATCTGGCCAAACGTCCGTGGCGCGTGCTGTCGCAAGGCGAGCGGCAGCGCGTTTTGATCGGGCGCGCGCTGATGGCGAAGCCGCGCGTTTTGATTTTGGACGAGCCGTGCGCCGGGCTGGATCCGGCGGCGCGCGAACATTTTTTGCAATTTCTACAGCGGCTCGGCTCGCAGAAAAATTCGACGACGCTGGTTTTTGTGACGCACCACGTCGAGGAAATCATGCCGGTGTTTTCGCGCGTGCTGATTTTGAAGGATGGCCGCGTGCTGGCATCGGAGAAAAAGACGGATGCGCTGAATTCAAAAAATCTTTCCGCCGCGTTCGGGACGCGGATGCAATTGCGCCACTCGAAAAATCGTTACACGCTCGTGGTCACGACGAAACCGCGCGCAATGATGTAATTAAACCCCGCCGACTGGAATCAATAGCCACCCGTGCCGGAAAGCCCCTGAACAATCGCCACGCCGGCGGACGTGCCCAGCCGGGTCGCGCCGGCCTCGATCATGGCGAGCGCCGTCGGCAAATCACGGATGCCGCCGGAGGCTTTGACGCCGAATTTCGGGCCGACGGTTTCGCGCATGAGTTTTACGTCGGCAATCGTCGCGCCACCGGTGCTGAAGCCGGTGGAAGTCTTTACGAAATGCGCGCCGCTTTCGACGACGATTTTGCACGCGCGGATTTTTTCCTCGTCGGTCAACAGGCAGGTTTCCAGAATCACTTTGACGGTGCGCTCGTCGGCGGCTTCGACCACGTCAACGATTTCGCGCAAAACAAACTTGTCGTCGCCTGCCTTGAGCCGCGCGATGTTCAGCACCATGTCAATCTCGTGCGCGCCATCGTCAATCGCGGCCTCGGCCTCGAAGCGTTTCGTGTCGGCGGTCATCGCACCGAGCGGAAAACCGACGACGCCGGCGACTTTCACTTCCGTGTCTTCGAGCAAATGATACGCGGTGGCGACCCAAGAACCGTTGACACAGACGGAAAAGAATTTATGTTCGCGCGCCTCGGCGCAAAGTTTCTCGATTTGCGCCCGCGACGCATCCGGCTTGAGCAACGTGTGGTCAATGAATGCGGCAAGTTGCGCGGGCGGGAAGTTCATGGCTCAAATCTGCGGCAGCCGGAACTGGGACGTTTCCCGGACCACGGCTTCACCGAGGGTTTGCGTGGATTGGCGGCGGCGCTCGATGATGTTTTTGTCAAGCAGCGGGTCGTAGGGCACGGGATATTTGCCGTCGTAACACGCCATGCAAAACGAGTCCGCCGGTTTGCCGGTGGCCTTGACCATGCCTTCCTGCGAAAGATAGTGGAGCGAATCGGCGTTCAGGTATTTGCGGATCTCGTCCACGGTATTGTTCGCGGCCATCAGCTTGCTGCGGTCGGGAAAATCAATGCCGTAAACGCACGGGTTCGTGTGCGGCGGACAACTGACGGCGACGTGAACTTCTTTCGCGCCGGCTTCCTTGAGCGTTTTCACGCGCATCTTGCACGTCGTGCCGCGCACGATGGAATCGTCCACGATGACGACGCGCTTGTCTTTCACGAGCGAGGCGATGAGGTTCAACTTGATGCGCACGTTGAAATCGCGGATGAGCTGCGTGGGCTGGAGAAAACTGCGCCCGACGTAATGGTTGCGGATGAAAGCCATCTCGTAGGGAATGCCGGATTCCTCGGAATAACCCATCGCCGCGCACACGCCGCTGTCCGGCACGGGGATGATCAAATCCGCTTTGACATTATGTTCGCGCGCGAGCTGGCGGCCCATTTGCTTGCGGACATCGTAAACGGTGTGTCCGCCCAGCACGCTGTC
Organism: uncultured Verrucomicrobiae bacterium; assembly: GCA_963738175.1. Classification (GTDB taxonomy): domain Bacteria; phylum Verrucomicrobiota; class Verrucomicrobiia; order Limisphaerales; family UBA11358; genus UBA11358. The sequence goes on along the minus strand of CAVTVI010000013.1, from coordinate 123,506 downwards.
GGGCCGCGAAAAATAAACGTATTCAAAAATGCAGAACGCGCGCTGCTTGTGTTCGGGAAACGCCTGCGTGCTGATCAATCCCTTTTCGTTGATGATGACGATTTCGCCCGGCTCGACGTCGCGGATGAATTCGGCGTGAATCTGGTCGAGCGCGACCGTTTCGCTGGCCAGCACATACGCGCCGTTCGCGGTTTTGCCGATGGCCAACGGCCGGAAACCGTGCGGGTCGCGCGCGCCGATCATTTCCTTTTCCGTCATGATGACGAGCGAAAACGCCCCTTCAAGCCGGCGCAACGTCTGCGAAAGCGAATTCTCCACGCCGCCGACCGTCGGCTGCGCCATCAAATGCAAAATGATCTCGCTGTCCACCGTCGTCTGGAAAATCGAGCCGCGCGATTCCAGTTCGTCGCGGAGCTTCGCGGCGTTGGTGAGGTTGCCGTTGTGCGCGACGGCGATCTGCCCGCGCATGCAATCCACCGTGAGCGGCTGCGCGTTGCGGAGATTGGACGAACCGGTCGTCGAGTAGCGCGTGTGGCCGATGGCCATGTTGCCGACGAGGCCGTGCAAAATTTCGCCGTTGAAAATCTGCGGCACGAGGCCCATGCCGTGATGCTTGTAAAATCTTCCCTCGTGGCAGGTGACGATGCCCGCGCTTTCCTGCCCGCGATGCTGGAGCGCGTAAAGGCCGAAGTAAGTCAGCTCGGCGGCGTTGGGATGGCCGAAAATGCCGAAGACTCCGCAATAATGTTTGGGATAAAGTTGTTCAGTTTGCATCGCGCGCGTCGCTGAATTTTTGCAGACAAATGAATGTCGCGCAAGTCGGAATGGAATTAGGCAGTGTCCTAATTTGTGGAATCAATTGTAGTTTATCCAGCGATACAACCAAACGAAGACGACAATAATGGCAATAATGACAGCAATTCCAACGGGAAGAGGAACTGTATGCCCAAAACCATGAATGCCGGAATGAAAGCTTAATGCAAATAAAGGTTTCATTTATTTCCTTTTGAATCGTTCATAATCACCGCTTTCAAATACGGCTTGAGTTTCTCCGCCAATTCTTCCGGCAGGCGTTTTGGTTTTTCGTCAATGCCGGTGCAGACGTGGAACGTTTCCGCTTCAAGGATTAGTTTGCCGTTTTGGTTCAAAATGCGGTGGCCGAAATTCAGGCGCACTTTTTCCACGGCCGTCACCCAGACTTCAACCGCCAGCAAATCGTCGTAGCGCGCGGGAAATTTGTAGCGCAGCCGCGCCTCGATGACGGGAAAAATCATGTCGCTTTCCTGCCATTGCAAAACCGTCGCGCCGAGCGAGCGGATGAATTCGCCGCGCGCGGCCTCGAGCAGGTCGAGATAGCGCGAGTGGTAGACGTGGTTGCCGACGGTGCATTCGGCGTAGGTGACGCGGTGCGGGTGGCGGAACGGATTGGCCATGCGGCGAGTTTAAGGTTCGGAGTCCTGGGTTCAAGGTTCAAAGTCGTTAAACCGTTAAATCGCCGAAAACTGACGAAGATTATGCTTACGATTAGGATTGGGACTTTGTAAAAAATCCCTGTTGCGCGAACGGAGATTGCGGTTATGTTGCCAGCGTCAACTGGCGGCGGTCCGTTCGCTTGCCTGATTCAGGTTTTTGGGATAATAATATTTTCAATCATGGCCGTAACCAAAGTCAGTTCCTCGGTTCATTTCATCGCGCGCGGCTCGACCGTGAGTTCGCGCAACGGCGACGCCACCGGGCGCTGGGTGCCGAACACGGACGTCTACACCACCGACACCGGCCTGGTCATCAAGGTGGAACTGCCCGGCATGAAAAGCGAAAACCTCGAAATCACCGTCGAGGGCAGCCGCCTGCGCATCGCGGGCAACCGGCCGGACTGCTGCCGCGCGCCGAACTGCAGTTTTCTCGTGATGGAAATCAACTACGGGCCGTTTGAAAGCGTGCTGGAACTGCCTCCGGGTTTTGACCTGGGCCAGGCCAAGGCGATTTATGTGAACGGCTTTCTGCGGATTGACGCGCCACCGGCGCTCAAGACGCAATCCAAGCCGACCAAAGTTCCGATTGCCGAGGGGAATTGACGGCGCGTGAATCTTTCTCGCCCGCGCTGCATCTAATTGACAGACTGACGACGATGACACCGCCGGAGACAGAATTTGTCAGCATCAGCGACGCCGCCGAAAAAGCGGAATTGCCGCCGCGCATCTCCTCGCGCTCGCTGCCGGACAGTTTGCCCGTCCTCGGCCTTTCGGACATCGTGATTTTTCCCGGCGCGGTCGTTCCGCTGCTCATCGAAACCGGGCCGAGCCTCAAGTTGATTGACGACATCGTGTCGGGCGACCGGCTGTTTGGCGCGGTGCTGCAACGCAAGGCCGACGTCGCCGAACCGGCACCGGCGGATTTGTATGAAGTCGGCTGCGTTTCGCGCCTGTCCAAAATGGTGAAGTTCCCCGACGGCACGGTGCGCGTCCTCGTCGAGGGCCTGTGGCGCATCCGCGCGAAAAATTTCACGCCGCCCGCGCCGTATCTGCGCGCGCGCTACGATTTGCTGCGCGACGAAACGGAGGATTCCGTCGAGCTTCAGGCCATGCTCCGCAACGCGCACAAGCAGTTTGAGGAAATCTCCCGGCTTTCCACGGCCCTGACCGACCAGGTGAAAATCGCCGCGCTCAACACCGAGCATCCCGGCCATTTCGCGGATTTAATCGCGGCCAACCTGAACCTTTGCGCTTGGAAGACCGGCAGAAACTGCTCGAAACCATTTCCGTCCGCGAGCGTTTGCAAAAACTTCTGCCCCTGCTCAACCGCGAGCAGGAAGTCCTGACGTTAAGCTCAAAAATCCAGAGCGACGTCGCCTCGAACATCGCCAAAACGCAGCGCGATTTTTTCCTGCGCGAACAGATGCGCGCCATCCAGCGCGAGCTTGGCGAAGGCGAACCCAGCGCGGGCGAAGCCAAATCGCTCCGCGAAAAAATCGCGCTGGCGGTTCTGCCCGCCGAAGTCCGCAAGGCCGCCGAGCAGGAGCTCGATCGCCTCGCGCAAATGCCGCCCGCCGCCGCCGAATACGCCGTCGCGCGCAATTACCTCGACTGGATTCTCGCGCTGCCATGGGACAAATCCACGGTGGACAAGCTGGATCTGAAGGCGGCGGAAAAAGTCTTGAACGACGAACATTTCGGCCTGCCAAAAATCAAGGACCGGCTGCTGGAATTTCTCGCCGTGCTCAAGCGCCGCAAGGAAATCAAAGGCCCGATTCTTTGCCTCGTCGGCCCGCCCGGCGTCGGCAAGACGTCGCTGGGCAAAAGCCTGGCCGACGCGCTCGGCCGCAAATTTGCGCGCATCTCGCTCGGCGGCATGAGGGACGAGGCGGAAATTCGCGGCCATCGCCGCACTTACGTCGGCGCGATGCCGGGAAGAATCATTCAAACCTTGCGCCGTGTCGAGAGCCGCAATCCTGTAATTCTTCTGGACGAACTCGACAAAGTCGGCGCGGATTTTCGCGGCGACCCGGCGTCCGCGTTGCTCGAAGTCCTCGACCCCGCGCAAAACAACACGTTCACCGACCATTACCTCGATTTGCCGTTCGATTTGTCGCGCGTGCTTTTTATCGCGACGGCAAACTGGCTGGAGCCGGTTCATCCCGCGCTGCGCGACCGGCTGGAAGTCATCGAACTGCCGAGCTACACCGAGTCGGAGAAATTGCAGATTGCCAAACGCTATCTCGTCCCGCGCCAGTTGGAGGAACACGGCCTGACGCGCAGCGATGTGAAATTTTCCGACGCCGCGCTGCGCGAACTCATCCGCGAATACACGCGCGAGGCCGGCGTGCGCCAGCTTGAACGCGAGATCGCCGCGCTCTCACGCAAAGCCGCACGCAAAATCGTTTCCAAAAACGGCGCGGCGGAAACCATGAAGCTCGACGCGAAGGATCTTAAAAATTATCTCGGCCACGCGAAGTTTGTCTTTGAAAGCGCGGAAAAAATTTCCGAGTTCGGCATCGCCACCGGCCTGGCCTGGACGCCCGTCGGCGGCGACGTGCTGTTCATCGAAGCCACGCGGATGCGCGGGCGCGGACAGTTGATTCTCACCGGCTCGCTCGGCGATGTGATGAAGGAAAGCGCGCAGACGGCGGTAAGTTATCTCCGTTCACAGGCGAAAAAACTCGATCTTGATTTCGACGACTACGGCAAAAATGATTTGCACATCCACGTCCCCGCCGGCGCGACGCCGAAGGACGGGCCGAGCGCGGGCGTGACGATTTGCGCGGCGCTGGCGTCGCTGATGAGCAAGCGGCGCGTGCGTTCCGACGTGGCGATGACGGGCGAAATCAGCTTGCGCGGGCGCGTGATGCGCGTGGGCGGCATCAAGGAAAAGGTGATCGCCGCGTCGCGCTTCGGCGTGAAGCAGGTGATTTTGCCGGAGGGCAACAAGCCGGACTGGCAGGACGTGCCGGCGGAAGTGCGCGCGAAATTGAAGGTGCATTTCGTGAAGCAGATTTCCGAGGTGCTGCAACTGGCGCTCGCGGCGAAATGAAAGTGCTTGCGCACGGCCACCATTTTTAATTTGAACGATTTCCTGCAATTGAAATTGGCTTCTGCGCGTTTGATTGCGACGCTGGTTTTGTTTTCTGCCGCGGGCACAATGGCGGAGACGACGAACACTTTGTCCGACGCGGAAATTCAAGGACACAATCTTGCCCAACAGCTTTTGGAACAAACTCCCGCGACGAATTTTGTCCAAAATGGGGTTTTCAATATTCGTGACGGCAAAGGAAATCGTTTTGAAATTCCTTTTCGATTTCAAACTTCTGTAACTGCAACTATTTGGTCAACAACTTACGAAACAATTTCAGAATCAAATCATGTTAGTTTGCTTGTCATTCACGAAACAGGCAAAGCCAACCGATATGAACTTTACAACGGCGCTCCGTTGGCACTTGCTCTGCCGAAATTTTTTGCTGGAAATGAAACGATGACTCCATTCGCCAATTCAGATTTTTGGCTTGGCGATTTGGGACTAGAATTTTTCCACTGGCCGGAGCAGAAGATTTTGAAAAAAGAATTCCGGCGCAATTGCGCTTGCGAAGTTCTCGAAAGCACGAATCCGAATCCGTCCGCGAACGGCTATTCGCGCGTGGTTTCGTGGATTGACGAGGAAACGCTCGGCATCGTCCACGCCGAGGCTTACGACGCGCAGAACAAATTGCTGAAGGAGTTCGACCCGAAGTCATTCAAGAAGGTCAACGGCCAGTGGGAGCTTCAGGAAATGGAAATCCGCAACGTCCAGACCGGCTCGCGCACACGGCTGGAGTTTGATTTGAACAAGCGGTGAATGGATTGGGAATAAGTCGGCGGGCCGGGCGCTTGACTTCACTGCCTTTGCGTTTCAGGCTTTTCCTGTTTTTATGAACACGCTGTTTCGTCAGATTTTTTCTATGGTTTGCGCCAGCCTGGTTTTTGGCATAACGGCCCTGGCCGCTGAATCCCATTCCACTTCCCAGCCGCCGCCGGCGGACACGGCGACGCAAAGCATGGTGAACGGTTATGTGCAAATCCAGGCGCAACTGCATGACACGCAGATCGCCATCGCGGACAGCACCGCCGAGTCCAAGCGCGACGCGGACGCGCTGACGGCGCGCATCCAGACGCTCGAAGACACCCTCGCCACGCAGCGCGCCCATGACATCGAGATGGCGCAAAAAAACCAGCAGGTCACGCTCATGCTGGCCATCGCCTTCGGATTGATCGTGGTGGCGGCGGTGCTGTTCATGGCGTATCTGCAATGGCGCGCGGTGGCGCGGCTGGTGGAATTGTCCGCGCTGCGTCCGCAGGGATTTTCCTTCGGAACCAGCCACGCCGCATCTCCGTTGATGTCCAACGCTGCCGTCGAGCAGTCGAACGCACGGCTGTCCGGCGCGGTGGATTTGCTGCAGAAACGGATTTTGGAATTGGAACAAAGCGTGCGCACGCCGCTGGCGGAAAAAGTTCCGGCGGCGGCGAACGGTTCGCACCCAAAACCCGATCCCAAAAATGGAAATCTTACCGCCAGCGACCGCGCCGAGTGCGTGGCGAATCTGCTCGCCGAGGGACAGTCGCTGCTCGACGCGCAGCAGCCGGACAAGGCGCTGGAATGTTTTGAAGTCGCGCTGGGACTGGAGCCGGAACACGCCGAGGCGCTTGTCAAAAAGGGCGGCGCGCTGGAAAAACTGGGGCGGACGGACGAGGCCATCGTTTGCTACGACCGCGCGATTGCGGCGGACGGCACGCTGACCATCGCGCTGCTGCACAAAGGCGGCCTGTTCAACCGGCTGGCGCGCTACGACGAGGCGTTGCAATGCTACGAGCAGGCGTTGCGGACGCAGGAGAAAAAAATGCCGGACGAAAAAATCGCGGTGTAGGTCAGTTGAAATCCACGCGGCTGCGGGCGCGTTCGACTTCAAGCTGGCGGCGGGTCATCTCGATCTTCATCTTCAACAGCTCGCGGTTTTCCTCGTTGCGCTCGGCAAGGTCTTTTTCAAGTTCGGCAATCCGGTCTTCGTAAGAACGCAGCCGGTCCTGCATCGGTGCCTTCAATTCGTCGAGCCGATGAACGAGTTCGGAAATTTCAAGGGCGGCGTTCTGCTGGGCCTTGAGCAGTTCGCTGCGCTGCGCCGCCAGTCCCTGCACGACGGCTTCCTTCAAGGATTCCGCGAGTTGCGGCGCGAGGCTGGCCTTGAGCGCGGCCTGCGCCTGTTCCGCGCGCGTCTCGGCCTCCAGCGCGCGCCGCCGCCATTCGGAATCAGAGACGGCACTGGCGCTGGGCGCATTTTCTGCGGGAACACTTGGAACATTCATGACAACGGGAACGCTGTAAACGCTCGGAACATTCTGAACACTGGGCGGAACCGGCGGCGGCGCGGGCGGCGGGGTGATGCCCATCAATTTCTGCGCGAGAAATAAATTGGCGGCGGGCGTGCCGTCCACGCGGCAAACGGGACACTTGACCGTCACCGGCATCTGGTTGTTCACGGGCAGCACGTCGAAGGCATATTTCTGGTTGCACTGATGGCAGACCAGCTTGACGTAGACCATCGGGTTCAGGTTCGCCATAAAAATGATTTTTGTTCGCCCAGCATCTGGTCGCCCGACCACAGGGTTGCGCGCCACGCGACGACTTCGCCGAAATTTTTATAGTCGTCGCCGGCGAGCGTGAACGAAGTCCAGTGGCGGAAGAAATGCGGCGTGACGGTTTGTTCGAGCGTGGTCTGGCGCGGCAGATTGTCCGGGCCGACGCCGCGCAGTTCCAGCCGCAATGTCAGTTTCGCTTCCTTGGCGTCCGACGCGCGCCATAAAACGTCGAAGCGGATGGCGGAAACTTCGTTCGTGTGCGCGCGCAAAAAAAACTGGTAGGCGTCGCGGTCGAACAGACTCGGCGAGATGGCGTCGCGGCCTTTCAGGTCGAGAAACAGCGGCAGCATTTTGACGATGTGGCCGGTCGGGGCGTCGGCGGCGGACGCTGCGGACAGCGAACTGAGCAGGAGCAAAGTCATCAAGAACCGGCGCATGGGGAAACGATAACTTTCAGCGCGGCAAATTCAACATTGTTTTCAATTATTTCCAATAGAAGCCAACAACCTGGATGTTTGCGCCGGTGCCGCGATAAAGGATGGCGGTGAACTCGCGTTTGGCGTCGCCAATCTTCGCAGTGATGTTGACTTGAAACGTCGAGCTGCGCGTGGTGAGCAGGCCGCCCGCCTGCGCGGCGGCGGCGGAATTCAGCCCGGCGGCTTGCAGCGCCTCGGAGGCGTTGCGAAATGGCGTGTCGTCATCCGTGCCGTCCTCGCCGTCCGGCCCGGCGCGCTGATGGATGATGGCAGCGGCGGTGTTCGTGTCCACGCCGGGAATCATTTGCAGCACGTTTGCATCGGCGGTGTTGACGTTTATTTTTCCAGTGGAAGTGGCGGTGAAAACATCCTTCAATCCGAACGGATAATCGGGCGCCTGGCCGGGCGCCACGCCAAAGCCGAGCTTGGGCTGTTGCCGCTGCTGCGACGACGAACTGGTGCCGTAATACATTTCCGGCGTCACGCCTTTGACGAGCAACAATTCCGAAATGTCATCCATCGGCGCGTTCTTGGCGTTATACGGCGGCGTCAAGCTCTGGTAATAATCACTCTCCGCACCGGCGACGCGCGGCGGGGCGGCCGGGCTGCGCCAGTCCTGGATGGAATCAGACACGACGGAAATGGCGTCCGCGTCCACGCCCATGACGGTGAGCGCCTGCTGCAACTCCGCGGTGTTCGCCGTGTTGATGTTGGCGAAGCGTTCGAGGTCAATGATTTTGAGCGAAACCGTCCCGTCGCCGATCTGGTAATTGTCCATGGAAATTCCGGCCAGCACGCTGTTCGTCTCGCCGGGACCGCCCGGCCCGCCCGCCCAGATTTGATCCAGCGAATCGTAAGGCTCGCCCATGATGGAAGCCTGCTGCGCCAGAATCCAGCGCGCGTATTCCACGCCGGAACGACCCAGCCAGAGCAACTGCTGTTCGTCCTCGGCATTGCGCGCGAGCTTCGTTTCAACTTTCATGGAAAACGCCAGCGCCGCCGCCAGCGCCGAGAACACCGCAACCGCAATCATCACGACGATGAGCGCCATCCCGGTGGAATTCTGATAGCGGTAAATTTTCATTATGGTCCTCTGTATCCACCGCCGTTTCCAAAACCGCGACCACCCGCGCCGCTGCCACCATTTCCGAAACCACTAGGATTTCCGCCCTGATTGTTTCCGTTGCGGCCATTTCCATTTTGTCGAGTTCCGCCACCGCTAACATTACCACCGCCACCGCCGCCGAGTCCGTTGAAGGGCGATCCGGTCTGCGCGATGGTGGGCATGGTGCCGGAGGGCACGGCGATTTCGCGCACGATGGCCGGCGTCGGCGCGGCATTTCCCGAACCCAGCTGGTTGCCGCCGAGCGTGAGCGTGACGCGCACTATCGTGGGAATGGTATTGGTGGAATCCCATTCGGCCGCCCAGTCCATCGCGTTCGTGTCCCAGCATTCGACGACAAAATCCTTCACGTTGCGCGCCAGCACGAGCGGCGTGGCCTGCTCGGCGTCGTCCATGTCCTTGAGGATTTCATTCTGCCGCAGCACCAGGTCTTTTTCTGAATCCGTCCCCGTCTCGACCGAGAAGGTGAGCCGTCGCAGATTGGAATCAAACCTGCCGTTGCGCGGGAAAACGTCCGGCACGCGTGCCACGAAGCTCAAGACCGGCTGGTCGCCGTTAGTGACGTTGAAGGAGTAATACTGCATGGAGGCCTGGAACGACTGGATGCACGTCAGCGAATCTTCAATGGTGCGGATGGCGATGCGCTGGCGCTGGGCCTGCGCCGCCGCCTCCTGCCCGACCTGCGACGATTTCAAAATCACCACCCACGTCGAATAGACCGCCGCGACCAGCAGCGTGAAAATCGCGATGGCCACCATGATCTCGATCAAGGTGAACGCGCGGGCAGATGGCGGATTCTTTTTTTGCCCGTTTTTTGAAATCCGAAATTTGAAATCCGAAATTTGAAATTTCATTTTCATTTGACCACGGTTGCCCCGTCAAGGCTGCCCGCCGGCGATAGCGGGCGGAAAAACAGGACGTCCATTTCTTGAAAGACGGCCTTGTCGCCGTTGTGCCTCACCTCGTAATGCACGTCAAAAAGTTTGTTCGTCTGCACTTCCGTGATGTCCGCCGTCCAGGTGTAGCCTGGATACGCCTTGCCGAAATCGCCGGACTGGTTGGCCTCGACCAGCTGGTTGGTGAGCGAAAGCTCCGAGGCGATCATCGCCGCGTCCACCACCGGCCGCTGCAGACGCCGGGCGTTTTCCAGCACGCTGGAGACCAGCGACAAGATCACGAACGTGGACATGAAAAAAATGGCGATGGCGATCATCACTTCCATCAGCGTGAACGCGCGCCGTTGTTTCGCGCCGGTTGAAATTTCCAGGTTCATTTTTTCAGCGGTTCCGCCGACGCAATGGCGGTGGAAAATTCCAGCGTGATTTTGCGCCAGTCCGTGCCGGAATGCAGCACGAGCGTCAACTCATCGCAAGTGCCATTCGGGAAAAAACGGACACGCGATTCCTCGGTTTGTGAAAAATCCATGAGGTTGATGCCGATGGCTTCCATGGCGATGCCGTCGGGCAGCGTCACCGATTTGCCGATGGACGAATCCAGCCGGTTGTCCGCCGGACGAAAAGCAACATAGGTGTTCTCACCTTTGAGAATGGCCTGCGCCCGCGCGTCGCCGAGCAGTTCAGTCACGTCGCTGACCGCTTTGCGCATACCTTCTGTTTGCAACATTTTGAGCAGCGAGGGAGCGCCCATCGCCAGAATCAGGCCGATGATGCCCACGACGATCATGATTTCGATCAGCGTGAACGCCCGGCGCGGAAATTTTTTGGCAGCCGCCGTTTTCATATTGAAGCTCACGAGTGGATTTGGGAAATCAACTGGAACAGCGGCAGCAAAATGCTGATCAGCAGAAAGCCCACGACGACCGCCATAATAATGATGAGCAGCGGCTCGATGAGCTGCGTCATCACGCGCAGGCCGAGCTGCAGTTCGCTCTCGTATGTGTCCGCGAGATTGTTCAGCGCGCCCGGCACGTCGCCCGTTTCCTCGCCGATGCGCACGAGGTCCACCATCAGTTGCGGAAACAATTTGCTCTGCCCCAGCGGCTGCGCGAGCGTCTTGCCGTCCGTCACCGCCTCGCGCGTTTTGGCAATCGCGTCCTTGATCAGGCGGTTCGACAAGACCTGCTCCGTGATTTTCAACGCCGTCAAGACCGGCACGCCGTTTTGCAGCAGCGTTCCGAGCGTGCGCGCGAACTGCCCGAATAAATTCAACTTCACCACCTTGCCGACGACGGGCATCTTCATCTTCCACTCGTCAATTTTCCGCGCGCCCTCTTCGCTGGCCTGAAAACGTTTGAACAAAATGATCACCACGATGATGACCGCTCCGATCACCCACCAGAAGTTGATGAAAAACGTGCTGAAACCCATCAGCATCCGCGTCGGCAGCGGCAGTTCCACGCCGAAGCCGTTAAAAATCTCCATGAACTTCGGCATCATGAAAAACATGAAGAACGTGACGATGCCCGCGCCGACGCAAATCACCATCGCCGGATAAATCAGCGCGGATTTGAACTTCGCCTGCACCTCGGCGAACTGCTCGAAATGGCTGGCCATGCGCCGCAGGACTTCCACGAGCGAACCGCTCGACTCGCCCGCGCGCACCATGTTGATATACAGGTCGGAAAAAATATGCGGCTGTTTCGCCATCGCTTCCGACAAGCCGCGTCCCTCCGTGACTTCCTGTTTCAAACCGTGCGTCACTTCCGCCGGAATGCCCTTCGATTCCAGATGCGTCATGCTGTTGAGCGCGACCGTCAGCGGCATTCCCGACTGGAGCAGGTTCGCCAGCTGGTTGGTGAACGTCGCCAGTTCTTGCAACTTCGGCTTCCGTTTTTGCGACAACTGCGCGCGCAGCGCCGGCGGCAGGAACGAAAGATAATCCGTTTTCTGTCCATTGCGCCGCCCGCCCGCCGCCGCGCCCGGCTTGGCCGTTTCCACGGCGATGGGAAAAAGCCCGAGCCGCTGGATTTGCACCAGCGCCGCCGGCCGGTCGGCCACGTCGAGGACGCCCTCGACCAGTTCGCCGCTGCGCCGGCGCGCCTTGTAGGAAAATTCCGCCATAATTCTTATCATTAACAAAAACCGGCGCGGCCTGAAAGTTGCAAATTTCCGCCGCCGGACACCGTAATCGTGCTTGACGCGCGCGGCATTTTCGATTGGAGTGTGCCGATATGAAGAACATATTTTTCGCGGCATTGGTCGGGGCGGTCATTGTCACCGCCGGTTGCGTCAGCACCGTGAGCGACACCCACTCGGCGGCACTGACCTGGTCCAAGGATAAATTCAGCGGCCGCTACGAGCGTTCCCTCGACCAGGTCTATCAGGCCTCGGTCGCGGTCATCCAAAACAACGGCGTGCTGCTCACCGAATACATCCCGCACGACAGCACCAACACCGTGCGCTCGCTCGAAGGCAAGGTGAATGAACGCAACGTGTGGATCAAGGTCGAAGCCGTTGATCCCAAAATCACCGAAGTCACCGTGCAAGCCCGCTCGTCCTGGGGCATCAGCGACGCCGACCTCGCGCACGAACTGGAGAAGGAAATCGCGCTCAAGCTGACGACGCAGTGAGCCGTGTTTCAAGCCGCCGGTGAATGTCATTCTCGCGGCCAGCCAACCGAAGCTTTCGTGAAAATTATTTCCGAATAGTCGCTTCATTTTTGTTTCATCCTAAAGAAACTCGTTTGTGTCGCTGTATTCCTGCGGCAGACTTCCGTTCCGCGTGACTCCGTTCGAGACATTTTCGCAATTACTTCGTGGCGACACACCCGTGTTGTCGCTCGCGCCGATGCAGGACGTGACAACGCTCGAATTCATGCGCGTCATCGCGCGCTACGGCGGGCCGGATGTTTATTGGACGGAATTTTTCCGCGTCCACGCCGTCTCGCATCTGGAAAAATGGATCCTCAAATCCATCACGGAAAATCCGACCGGCGAACCCATCATCGCGCAACTCATCGGCAACGACATTCCGTCGCTCGTGCGCGCGACGAAAGATGTTGCAACAATTATCCCGTCGCCGCGATTGACCTGAACCTCGGCTGTCCCGCGCCGATCGTTTATCGCAAATGCGCGGGCGGCGGACTGTTGCGCGAACCGCAAAAAATTGACGCCATCCTCGGCGCGCTGCGCGACGCGGTGACGATTCCGTTCACCGTGAAAACGCGGCTCGGTTTTGAATCGCCGGAGGAATTTGACGCACTGCTGAAAATTTTTGCGAAGCATCCGATTGACCTGCTCACCGTCCACGCGCGCACGGTCAAGCAAATGTATCGCCCCGGCGTGCGCTACGACCTCATCGCGCAGGCGGCGCGCGAGTTGCGCTGTCCGGTTTTTGCGAATGGCAATGTCCACAGCGCGGCGCAGGCGCAAAAAATTATTTCCGAAACCGGCGTTCGCGGTTTGATGATCGGGCGCGGCGCGATCCGCAATCCGTGGCTGTTCGACCAGATCCGCGCGCAGTTTCGCGGTGAAAAAATCAAATTGCCGACGGGTCGCGATGTTTTGAATTACATCCGCGAACTGTGGGAAAATGAAATCACTCCCGGCGTGAAGGAATTGTCGCAGGTGATGCGGATGAAAAAATTCATGAACTTCATCGGCGACGGTGTGGGCGAAAAATTCCTGCACGAAATCCGTCGCGTGGCGACCACGGCGGATTTTTTCCGCGTCTGCGAAAATCATCTGGCGCACGACGAGCCGATGACGCTGGAACCGGTTTCTATTTCGGAGACAGCCTTGGATTTGCCGGCCGCATTTTGAACCGTCCGTCTCGACTTCGCGCGGATTTTGGTTAAACTTGCAAAGTGAGTTTTGTCTCTGAATTCAATTCTTTGCCGGTGCAATCGCTTGTGAAACGATCGCTCGACGCGAATGTCAATTCCGTCCGCAATGGTTTGTCGAAAGCAAAATTGTCGCTGAACGATTTTGCGGATTTGATTTCTCCGTCAGCGGGCGAAATGTTGGAAACACTTTCTGCGCGCTCGCAAAAAATCACGCAACAGCGATTCGGCAAGGTCATCCGGCTGTTCGCGCCGCTGTATCTTTCCAACGAGTGCGTCAACAATTGTTCCTACTGCGGCTTCTCGCGCGACAATGCGATTCTGCGTGTGACGCTTTCCATCGAGGAAGTTTTGCGCGAGGCGCGCGAATTGAAACAACAAGGTTTCCGCAACATCCTGCTCGTCGCGGGCGAGCATCCGAAATTTGTCTCGAGCAATTATCTGCGCGATTGCGTTCGTGCGTTGCACGCGGAAATTCCCAGCGTGTCGCTCGAAGTCGGGCCGATGGAAACGGACGAATACAAACCCATCGTCGCGGCGGGAGCGGATGGACTCGTCGTTTATCAGGAAACTTACGACCGGAAAGTTTACGCAGAAATGCACACCGCCGGGCCGAAACGAAATTTTGATTGGCGGCTCGAAACCGCCGAGCGCGCTTACGCCGCCGGATTTCGCCGGCTCGGCATCAGCGCGCTTTACGGCCTGGCCGACTGGCGATACGAAGCGATTTGTGTCGCGGCGCACGCGGAATTTCTTTTGCGAAATTGCTGGAAGGCGCAGGTGACGATTTCGCTGCCGCGCCTGCGTCCGTGCGCGGGCGAATTCCAGCCGCTCACGCAGATGACCGACCGTGAACTCGTGCAGCTCGTGTGCGCGTTCCGGCTGATGTTTCCCGACGCCGGCCTCGTGCTCTCGACGCGCGAACCGGCGCGGCTGCGCGACGGTCTGATTCCGCTCGGCATCACGCTCATCAGCGCGGGCAGCCACACCGAACCGGGCGGTTACACCGGCGCGGGCCGGGAAAAAATCCATCACACCGAGCGCGGACGGATCGTGGAACTCGCGTCCGGCGCGAGTGAATGGGCGGCGACGAACGGTCACGCGACGAACGCGGCCGGCCAGTTTGAGATTGCCGACGACCGTTCGCCGGGCGAAGTGGCGGAATTGATCCGCAAACTCGGCTACGAACCGGTGTGGAAAGATTGGGACGCGGCGCTGACGGCGCGAAAATAAGTTTATGGACAAACCGAAACTGAAGCTTTCACCCGGTGATTCGGGGAAGCCAAAGCTTAGTTTGTCATCCGAGCCAAAAGTCGGCGGCGTAAATGCAATAAAAATTCGTCCCAGCAAGAAACGCCCGAAGAAATCCTTGCGGGCGATGATTAAAATTGCCGCCGTTGTCACCATTGCGACCGTTATATTTTTTGAATATGTCGTTCCCACTTTGGCACCCACCAAAAAATTAACCGGCAACCAGTCCATGCTGGCGATGTGCGACTGGGAATTGACGGCGTGGAAATCCTACCAGGCGAACCGACCCGGGTTCGATTTCCACAAGCTTTCGGACGACGAGAAGCGCCGGGTGATCATGTTCGGATTGAACGATGATTTTTTGATCAAGACCAACTTCCCCTGGGGCGATGCCGCCCGCCGGGAAGTCGTCATCGTCTGCGCGAAGGAATTTGACAACGTGCCGGCGCCGGCGCCGTGGAACCTGTTCCATCACAATCCGGCGCACGCGGTCGGCTATTCGGACGGGACGACGGGATTGATTTCGCCGGAGCAGTTCGACAACCTGTTTTTTTACAGTTTCACGTCGTTGTGGAACCTGGCCACCAATTCCGATTCCAGTTTCAAAATTTTCAAGCAATGAATCAGGGAACGAAAAATCTTTTGTCAGGCGGGATTTTAACCCGGATAATTTAACCTCATGCGCAAGCTGGCGTTCATTTTGTGTTTGTTTGCGGCGGTCCTGGCGTTATCCGCCGGGCAGACGAATTATTACTGCATCGTCTGCGGCAAGGGGCCGTTGACCGGCCAAATCTGGATCTCCAAATGGGGCGCGGTTTGCGACGATTGTTATCATCTTCCAGATCACTGCTCAATCTGCGGCCTGCCGGTCAAGGACGGCGACGGCCACATCAAAACGCCGGACGGACGGCTCATCTGCCGGTTCGACAAGACGAACGTGGTGCTGACTTTGGACCAGGCGAAGGAATTGTTCGACCAGACGCGCGAGGACGTGGTGGATTTGTACGGCCCGCAGTTCGCCTTGAAATACACCGACGTGACGGTGAATCTGTTCGACGTGGATTATTGGTCGGAAAAAAACGGCGCAAACGGCCTGCACAAATACGGTTTCGCCAGTACGCGCAAGACGGCGGACGGCGCGTGCACGCACGAGGTCGTGATGTTGAGCGGACGGACGCGCGAGGAAATGACAAGCGTCGCCGCGCATGAATACACGCATTTGTGGATCAATGAAAACCGTCCCGCCGACCATGTGATTGACCCGGACACCATTGAGGCGATCTGCGAATTGACGGCCTACAAATTGATGGGAGAGAAAAAATTGCCGGAGATGCAAAAACGCATCCTCGAAAATCCCTACACGAACGGGAAAATCAAGACACTCGTCGCGGTCGAGCACGACGGCGGCACGGATTACGTTTTGAACTGGGTGAAAACCAGCAAGGCGGAGACTTTTGACGAAGATGGAAATCTGGCGCCGCTGCCGGCGACAGCGGCGGCCCCGCAAATTAACTATGCGCCGCGCGTGCTGCCGCGGGGATTGAAATTCAACGGCATCATCATGCTGGGCAAGGAGCAGGAAGCGGTCATCAACGGCGTGATGCTTGCGGCCGGCGAACAAAAAACGATCAAGCTGCGCGACAAATCGGTGCTGGTTCGCTGTGAAGAAATCCACGATTACAAAGTCGTCGTCACATTGAACGGCTCATCTGAATTGACGCTGGACAAGAGCGTGGAGAAATTATTGCCGTGATCATCGCCAACGGAAAACCGGTCGAGGCGAAGCTGCCGTGTTCAATCGAAGAATTTTTGGTTGCGCAAAAATTGCCGCCGCGCAGCGTCGTGGTGGAACACAACGGCGAGGCCGTCGCGCCGTCGGAATTTTCCCGGCGCACGCTCAACGCGGGCGACAGGCTGGAGATCGTAAAAATCGTCGCGGGCGGGTGAGTCTCGACAATGTGAAACACCGGCAACTATTTCTTCGGCGCGGCGACCGTTTGCGGCGTGATGCCGTATTTCTTCAAGACTTGCTGCTGGAAATCCGGATGCGCCTGGCCATAGGCGGCGAGTTGCTGGACAAAGGCCTGGATGTTCGCGCGGTTTTGGTTGAAAACCTGGATGACTTGCGCGGCCTGCGGCTTGATGGCGGCGATGTCGCGGCGCGTGAGGGTCGCCTGCCGATACAGAAACACCGTGAGCGTGCCGCTGACGATGATGAGCGCGAGCAGCAACGTGAACAGCTGGCGGCGCAGCGCGTCAATCTGGTCCGAAAGTCCGGTGTTCGTTTGAGGTTCGTTCATGGCGGTGAAAAGTCGGGATTTAGTGCGCGGCGGATCTTGACTGGACGGCCTGAAGCAACTTGGTGAGTTCAGGACTGGGGTTTTTCTGGTTGTAGACAGCCACGTCGTTGGCGAGCGCCTGCGCCTGAAGGAGGCTGCTGTTGGCAAAGGCCGCCTGCACGCTCATCTTGCGGAAATCGCGCGTGAGGAAAATGGTTTGCAGCGCGAAAATCACGCCGGCCACTGCCAGCACGCCCAGCACAAAAGTCAGGATGGCATTTGTCGTGTCGCATTTCATAATTTAGCGGGAATTTAGCGGAACGGCGGCGGTTGTCCACTGCGATTTTGCTTTTGTTAAGTTGAAGTCAGCCGTGTCATCAGCTATTCTCTTAAGACTATGACTTTGACGGAAAAATTACTCGCACGCGCCTCGGGCAAATCTAGCGTGCAGGCCGGCGACAACATCTGGGTCAACGCCGACGTGCTCATGACGCACGACGTTTGCGGGCCGGGCACCATCGGCGTCTTCAAGCGCGAGTTCGGCAAGACGGCGAAGGTCTGGGACAAAAACAAGATCGTCATCATCCCCGACCATTACATTTTCACCGCCGACTCGAAGTCCAACCGCAACGTGGACATCCTCCGCGATTTTGTGAAGGAGCAGGACATCCCGTATTTTTACGACGTGATTGACGACCCGAACGGCCACTGGCATTTCGACGCGAGCAAAGGAATGTTGAACAAGCAATACGGTTCGCGTTACGCGGGCGTCTGCCACACGGCGTTGCCGCAAAAAGGCCACACGCGTCCGGGCGAAATTCTTTTCGGCACGGATTCGCACACGTGCATGGCGGGCGCGTTCAATTTATTTGCAACTGGAATTGGAAATACCGACGCCGGATTTGTGATGGGCACGGGCAAATTGCTTTTGAAAGTTCCCGAGACGATGCACTTCCGGCTCGAAGGAAAATTGCAGCCGGGCGTGATGGCGAAGGACGTGATCCTGCATTGCATCGGCGAAATCGGTTTCGACGGCGCGACGTATCGCGCGATGCAGTTCGACGGCGAAGGCGTGAAATCGCTTTCGATTGACGACCGCATGACCATCGCGAACATGGCGATTGAAGCGGGCGGCAAGAATGGAGTTTTTGAATTCGATTCGCGCACGCAGGAATACGTGGACGCGCGCACGCAAACGAACGGGACGAAACGGAATTACACGCCTGTCGAACGTGATCGCGACGAAAAATTTGTTTACGAAATGGTCGTTGACTTGAGCAAGCTCGAACCGACCGTCGCGTGCCATCCCGATCCCGGCCAGCGCAAAAAAGCGAAGGACATGGGCGACACAAAATTGGATCGCGCCTACGTCGGCTCCTGCACCGGCGGCAAGACGAGCGATTTCGTGGAGTTCGCGCGCATCTTGCGCGGACGGCGCGTGACCATTGACACGTTCGGCGTGCCCGCGACGCCGGAGATCGTGCGCGATTTGCAGACGACGTATTGGGGCAATGAAACCGTCTGGCAGATTCTCGTGGGCGCGGGCGTGCAGATGACCGAGAACGCCGGGTGCGCCGCGTGCCTCGGCGGGCCGGTGGACACGTTCGGTCGCATCAACAAGGCGGGCATCAATTGCATCAGCGCGACGAACCGGAATTTTCCCGGACGCATGGGCGACAAGGAATCGAAAGTGTTCCTCGCTTCGCCGATGACCGTGGCCGCGAGCGCGATCGCGGGGAAGATTGTTGATCCGCGCGAGTATTTGGGGAATTAATTTTGCGGCGGATCAGTCGGCTTCGTTGGCTGTTTTTCAATCTGGCCAGAATTTGAATTGAACGTCGTCGGTTGGAGCGTCTGTTCCTCCAACGGATGTTCGTGTTTCTGCCATTCCTCGGACACGCGGCCACTCCAGCACGCCGTGTTCAGCGGATAGATGTCCGGATCGAAAATGACGTGATAGAAATGCCAGACGACAATCGCCAGACACGCCAGCACGGCTTCGTAGTAGTGAATGGTCAGCGCCACGTCCACAGCCCAGCGCGGCAAAAATCGTGTCACGTCCAGCTTGAACCAGACCATCAAGCCAGTCACGCCCATGATGATCGTGCCCCAGAGGACGGCCCAGTATTCCATTTTTTCGGCGTAACCGAACCGGCCAATTTTTGGCTTCTCGTCGCTTAATCCGACGAGATAACGCACGGCGCACCGCAAGTCGGCCAAATCTTTTTTCACGGGAAACAAATCCACGACCAGCCGCCGGCCTTCCTTGGTCGTCAAAATGTGAATGAGATGATACAGCCCGGTCAGGAGCAGCACGATGCCGGCGATGCGATGAATCCAGCGGCGAACCGGTTCGCTCGAACCAAGCATTGCCGCCAGCCCCGAATCGGGAAATTTAAGCGCGAACCCGGTGACGGCCAGTGTAATAAAACTCAACGCAAGCACCGCGTGCTGCCAGCGGTGCGTCAAACTCATCCGCAACACCGGACGTCCGCTTTCGCGCAGATGCGCCGCGACTTTTTTGTGAAACAGCAGGGCGTTGTGAACGAACATCGCGCCGACCACGCCAAAGATCATCACCAGATAAATCCGCCGCACCCACCGGCTGATTCGGCCGCCCAAGTCGTGTCCGTTGCCGGCGACGGAAATGTCCTCGTGAATTTTTCCGCTCACGAACATTTTGTCCGCGCCGGGATGGCATTTCCCGCAGGTGGCCACGAGGTTGTTCGTATTAATCATGGATTCCGGGTCCGAGGACGGCAGGATTTTGTGGTAGCCGTGGCAACTGGCGCAGTTGGCGACGACGGTTGAACCGTTTTGCGCCGCCAGTCCGTGGTAACTTTCCATGTAAGTTTTCACGCGGTCGGTCGGAATGCTGTATTTGTCATCCAAATAAACCGAGGCGTGGCAGCGTCCGCAAACTTCGGAAATTTCCAGCGCCGAATCGTCCTTCAACGCCTTGATTTTATGTTCCGAATGGCAGTCGGTGCAGGTCGGCGCGTCGCGTTTTCCGGTGGCCATGGCCTTGCCGTGAACGCTGGCCGCCACGTCGCGCGCCTCCTGCGCGTGGCAGCGGCCGCATATCTGCGCCTGATGCACAAAATGCAGTGGCGAGGCCGGCGATGTCGGCGGCAGAATTTCATGCGAACCGTGACAATCCGCGCATGTGGCTGCATTTTCGTGTCCCGCCTTGCGCGCCAGGCCGTGAACGCTGGCACCGTAACTTTCGCCCTGTGCTTCGTGGCAACGCGCACAATTCACCGCCGCCACGGGCCGGTTGTCGTCGGGATGCGCTGCCGTCACGTCGTTGTGACAACTGACACAGTTATTCGTTGCGTGGATTGATAGGGCGAATTTGGCCTGATCCACAAAGAGCGAAATTTCCCGGCCTGCGGCGTTGGTTTTGGAAAGTGTTTCAATGCCGTGACAGTCCAGACAGTCGCTGTCGGACAAGACCGGAGCCGCCGTTGCTGCCATTGCAAGCACAAGCCACAGTGCGGTCAAAGCAATTTTAGTTGCTCGTTTGTCGCCGTTCATTTCTTTATTAAAATCCACGGCCACAAACCAAAACGCTCTGCATGGCTTGGTATTTGTTACCCCTATTTTGGCAGGGGAGCTGCGGATTTTCCTTCGCAATCAATGCGCCAGGCGCGTGGCGCAGACTGTCATTTTCCGGGTGCGCTACTTCTTGAACGTCCGCAGATAAGCCGCCAGCGCCTTGATGTCGTCGTCTGACAAATTGCTGTAAGGCTTCATTTGAACCCCGCCGTCTTTGTTTTTTAATCCTTCTTTGACGGCTTTGAACGCGGCCTCGTCCGTCAAGCCGGCCTGGACTTTGGAATCGGAGTAATCTTTGCAACCGAGCCGCTTGCCGATGTTGGTCTGGCCCTTGCCGTCCGCACCGTGACATTTGGCGCACAATGTGTCCCAGTTGTCTTTGGCCCCGTCAGCCGAAGCCGTCAGCGTCGCGGCAAAACCCATGACCGCGGCGATTATAATTGCTTTCTTCATAGTCAATAATCGTCGTGTTGGTGTGTTGTCAGCGCGCCCATTTGCGCACCAACTATGATGATAACTTCGCGGAAAAGACAGGTTTGGACTACTCATGTTTTGCCGAAAGCATCGCATTTTTTGCAGGACCGATTGTGTCCCGTAATCCATGGATTTTTAAGAATGGCTGTTCCGCTGAAGAACCGCCGACTGGCTTGAGTTTATTTCGCCAGTTTTGCGCCGGGCAGATAAACCGTGACGTTGTTTCCGATTTTTTTTAGGCTGCGGTCCCGATGAATCCAGATGCCCCGCAAACCTCGCGATCCGGCGGCGGCAATTCCACCGCGCTCGACCAGTGGCGCGGACTGGCGCTGTTGTTTGTGCTGATCTCGCACGGATTTTATTTCACCGGGCGCGTTTATGGCATCGGGCGCGTGGGCGTGAATCTTTTCTTTTTCATCTCCGGCGTGCTCGTTTTCAAATCGCTGACCAGCCATCGCGACGCGACCGGCTGGGGGCGGACGCTGCACTTTTGGAGCCGGCGCGCGCGGAGATTGTATCCGGCGCTGGCGGCGTATGTGCTGGCGATGATCCCGATAGTGTTCGTGTTGAGAAATGTGCCGGGTGCCGTCACTCCGGGAATGTCCGCGTATCTGCATGGCGTGCCGTTTGCAATGATTTACGCGATCAATTACTGGCCGCCGGACAGCGCGCTGTCGCTGGGGCATCTGTGGAGCCTTGCGTGTGAAATGCAATTTTATCTCCTCGGCCCGGTCATTTTTCTGCTCGGCGGGAAAACCCCGGCGCGGCGGAATTGGGTCTGGGGCGTGTTGCTGCTGGCGCTGGTGTCGTGGGGATTCGTCGGCGGGGCTTTGCTCGGAAAATACAAATACCATTTTGAGATCGCGGTGTGGCCGATGATGCTCGGATTTTGCTGCGAATACCGGAAAGATTTGTTTCAACACGTGCCCGCGAAATGGTTTCACGGGATCATCATCACCAGTCTGGTCGCGTTCGGCGCTATGACGCTCTTGATGCTTTGTGGATTGGAAATGAAAATGCTTGTGATCGCCATCGGGACATTCGCGTTCGTGCCATGTTTTCTCGCTTACATCGGAAATAAAACCCTGGGCGGCCCGGTTGGCCGGGCGATGACATGGCTGGGCGAACGAACTTACTCGATTTATCTCTGGCAGCAGCCGTTCACGATTTGCAATTATCTGCCGACCATGTTGCATCCGGTCGGGGCGGTTGTGGCGACATTCATCGGCGGAATTTGGTTCCGTTTTTTTGAAAGGCCGTTTTTGAGCGCCAAGCGCCGGGACGTGACCACAGCGCCAAAGTTTCCGCGATGAGACGATACGTTTGGATTTTTGGAACGGCACTGGCGGTTGCAATCGCACTGTCCACGGCGCTGGCATTTGCCGCGCGCCGCGAATATGCCGAAACTCTCGCCGCCAAGATATGGCCGACGAACCAATTCATCCTCCCGAAATCAAGCATTCCCGATTCGGAACCCGGGGCAATTTTGTTGCTCGGCGATTCGCGCATCGCCGACTGGCATTGTCCCGACATTGAAGGCCGACGCGTCGTCAACGCCGGTTTTCGCGGAATCACCAGCGCGCAACTGGCGATGGTATGCCACGGAATTCTTCGGCAAACGCGACCGCAGGTTGTCGTCATTCAAGTCGGGATCAATGACCTCAAGCTTCTCGGCATCCGGCCGGAACTGCGGGAGCGTGTCATCAGCGACTGCGTCAGCAACATTTTGAACATCGTCCTTGAATCAAAACAAATCGGTGCGCACGTGATTGTCACTTTTGTCTGGCCTGCGGGTAAGGTTGACTTGCTGCGGCGATTTGTCTGGAGCGATGCCGTGGATTCTGCAATCACGGAAACCAATGCCCGCTTGCAAAAAACATTGGCGGCGGAAAAAGATGTGGCCGTCGCGGATATTTTCGGAGAAACGGTTCAAAAAATTTCCGTCACGGAAAGGAATCAATTATATTCCGACACGCTGCATCTTAAATCTGGAACCTATGTTCGCTTGTCGGAATTGCTCGCTGAAAAGATCAGCCTGATGATGCAAGACAAAACGAATTGAATTTCATTTCGCCAGATTCGCGCCGGGCAGATAAACCGTGAAGGTCGTGCCGTCGCCGGGCTTCGTGCGGACGTGCAGCGCGCCGTTGCCTTCCTTGATGAACCGCTGGACGATGTTGAGGCCGAGGCCGGTGCCTTCGGCCGGCCCCTTGGTCGTGAAGAAATCCTGAAAAATTTTTGGCAGTATTTCCGGCGGAATGCCCGGGCCGGTGTCGCGCACCTGGAATTTCACCAGCGGCGCGGCGTTGTCCAGTCCCTCGACGTTCAGCAGCCGCTCATTCGGGCCGTCCTTGAACGCCGTCAGATCCAGCGGGACGCGCAGGATTTCGCCGCCGATCTCCACGCGATGCGGCTGCGGCGAGCATTGGAGGGCGTTCACCGCGAGGTTCCGCAAAATCTGGATCGCCTTCGTGCTGTCGGACTTGACGCCCACGTCTTCGCCGAACGACGCAACGGTGAATTCATTTTCGTGCAGGCTCGGATGGCCGCGCACAAGTTGTTCCAAATCCTTGAGCAACTGGCCGACGCTGACACGCGGCGCGCCCTGGCCGGGCTTGTTCCTTAAATTATCAAGGTACCGCCGGGAAATCTCAATGCAACTTGCGGTCTGCCGCGTGACGATGTTCAACTGGTGCTTGACGAATTCCAAATCCTCCACCTCCATCTGGGCGGTGCGGTTGAGCCGCTGGTTCAACAACTGCACGAAACCGGCGATGATCGTGAGCGGGCCGTTGATGTCGTGGAAGATGTGCGCGTAGATGTCGCCGCGCTCCTTGGCGATCTTTTCCGCGACGCGCTGTTCCTGCAACTCGCCGAGCAGTTTCTGGATTTTTTCCGCGCTGCTGTGGATTTCACTTTCGAGCGTGCGGCGCTGCATCGCCTGGCCGACGGCGTCGCGCATCGTCGCGAGGTCGAACGGCTTGTTGATGTAGTCGCACGCGCGGAGCCGCAGCGCCTGGCGGATCGTGTCGGTCGTCTCGAACGCCGTCATCATGATCGCCTCAATGTCGGGCTTCACATATTTGAGGCGCTCCAAAACTTCGATGCCCGACATCCCGGCCATCCGGATGTCCAGCACGGCCACGTCAATTTCATTTTCCTGCGCGAGTTTGATGGCCGTCGGCCCGTCCTCGGCCATGAGCAGGTTGTATTCGTCCTTGAAAATCACGCGCAACGATTGGCGCGGGCCGTCCTCGTCGTCCACGACCAGCAATGTGCCGCGACGCTTCGGCGCAGGCGTCGCCTCAATCAAACTGGCAACGGCGTCCGTTGCATCGGTCAATGGATCAGCGGTCAAAGGCATATCGGGAAATCATTTTTGATTCAACCTCCGCCAACTCTACGCCAAAGTTTCTCGTCCTCAAGCAGAAACCAACTGCAACCGCAACATTTCCAAGGCCTGCTGCGCCGTCAACTGCTTGAACGCCTCGCGCTCATACGAATTTAATTTGCGTTCCACCACCGTTCCGAACGCTCCCGCCAGCGCGATAAAAACCGTCCCGACAGGTTTGTCTTTTGTTCCGCCGCCGGGACCGGCAATGCCGGTGACAGCGAGCGCAAAATCCGCGCCGAATTTTTCCCGCGCGCCTTCGGCCATTTCGCGCGCCACCGCTTCGCTCACCGCGCCGTGCTGCCGCAAAGTTTCCGCGCGGACGCCGAGGAATTTTTGCTTCATGTTATTCGCAGTAGGCTCACCACTCCGCCAAGAAAAACCGACGACGCGCCCGGCACATTCGTCACACGGTTGGCGATGCAGCCGCCGGTGCAGGATTCCGCCAGCGCCAGGTTTTTTTTGCGCTCCGTCAACAGCCGGACAACAACCTGCTTCAATTTCCTCGTCGTCATAACCATAAATGTTCGCCGCCAGAATTTTTTGCACGACCGCTTCCGCAGCGCGCACAATTTTCTCCGCGTCCGCGCAGCGCGCCGTCAAGCGCACGTCCACCTGGCCAACCCGCGCGCAATAGCCGACTTCGAGTCCGCCCGCGACGAGCGCGGTCAGCGGCGGCTGGATTTTTTCCTGCACGGCGGACTCGCCGATGCCGCCCGTCCGCAGCGTCCGGCACACGAACGGAACTTCCAGCGGAAATTCGCGCCGCAAAATCGGTGCGACAAAATCGTCAAACATCGGCCGCAGCTCGCGCGGTGGGCCGGGCAGCATGACGAGCCATTTTTTATCTTCTATTTTCATCGCCAGCCCCGGCGCGGTTCCATTTGGATTTGCCAAAACGATTGCGCCTTCCGGCACCATCGCCTGCACGTCGTTGTTCGCGGGCATCGGGCGTTTGCGCGCGGCAAAATAATTTTTGATGTGCGCGAAAACCTTTTCATCGCGCACCAGTCTTTTGCCGAGCAATTCGGCGATCAGTTCGCGCGTGAGGTCGTCGGAAGTCGGTCCCAGGCCGCCGGTGACGAGCACCAGATCCGCACGCGACAGCGCTTCGCGGACGGATTGCCGGATGTCGTGCGCCGTGTCCGGCACGGCGACCTGCCGCGCGACGTTGTATCCAAGGTCGGCCAGGCGGCGGCAAAGCCATTGCTGGTGCGTGTTCAGGACGCGGCCAAGCAAAAGTTCGCTGCCGGTGTTGACGAGTTCGACGTTCACAATGGATTGAATAAAGAAAGCGGGAATCCATGAAAAGAAATTCCCGCCCTTGCGTTCTCCTTGTCAGGGATTGGTTTTTTGCGGTTTCGGCTTGGGCTTGCGGATTTCCGCGTTGAACGTCCCCATGACGTAACTCTTCAAATCATCCGGCGCACACAAATAAATTTTTCCCGGAATGCGGTTGCCCGCCAGCGCGCCGAACTCCAACCGCATGGCGTAACCGCCATCAATGCTTTTCTTCGCGGCCTGTTGGTCTTCCTGCCAGCGCAACGTCACGCGCGCGGCCGCGTCGGCATTGGTGCTGACGTTAATTGACTGCCCGGCGAGCGCCTCGGCCTGCGCGCCGCTGAAATTGATCGTGACGCCTAATTCCACCGGGCCGCCCGTGCCGGAGCGCAACGTCAGCGTGCCGTTCTGCAGATACGCGCGCCCGACAATGAAATTCTGCCCGTGAATCCGGCCCGCCGCCGCCGCGTCCGGAAAATTTGTCTCGCTGTCGAGATTCAACATCCAGTTCGTGTCGCCTACGGGCGGCGCGATGGGTTCCGGAGTGGCCGTTGCCGCCACCCGGACCGGCTCCGCTGTTCGTTTGCAATGTCACATTGTCGAATTGCGCCTGGCACAACTTTCCCGCATGGTGCGCACACACAATGAGGCCGATCAGCGCGGCCGGTGCCATCTTGAACGTCTGCGGCGCACCCACCGGTTTCCACTCGTCCATGGCATTCAACCTGTAATATGCGCTGAAAGTGTTGCCGCTCCGCTCAAGCTTCAACCACTTGGGAGCGTCCATGCCGCCCGCCAAATCCGAAGATCCCGCATTTCCCCCCGTGGTGTTGCGCCAAATAAAATGCGCCTGCCCGTCGGGGCGGATATCGGCCAAGGCGAACATCGAACCGGCGTTGGTCGTTTCCCGGATCATCACGCCAGCCTTGGCCCACAGGTCCGTGTTTTTGATATTGAGTACCCGGGCCGTGATCGAACCGTCCCCGTTCAACGCCTTGAAGACATATTGAAAACCATCGGCTTGCAGCCAGATATCCGCGCCCGAGCCGCTGATGGTGAACACGCCATTGGACAGGCTGAATGACCCGGTGGCGCCGACATTGCCGATGTCAACCGACTGCCAGCCCGACCGAGACACAAGACCGCCCAGTTTTCCCCCGAAGAAAAAAATTCCTCCGGCAGCCACGAGCACCACCACTACCACCAACACCACGATCAGCGCGACGGGTAGTTTCTTTTTCTCCGAAGCCCCGGCCGTGGCGATCTGGGCGGAAGCGGCTTTTTTTTCGACAAATTTCTGGCCGGTGATGATGAATTTTGGGTCGTCCATCGCCGGCGCCTGCGGCGCGGTAATATTTTGGAAGCATGTCGGGCATTCCATGACGGAGCCGCTCTGCGACGAATCGCACATCATGTGCTGGCCGCACACGGGACAGGCAAATTTGAATTCGCTCATGACTTCACCGAAAACATTTCACATTTGCGCGCCAGCGGCAATGCGGTTTTTTCAATGACTTGCACAAAGGCGCAAAGGCACGGCGGCGCAAAGCGAAAAAGCTCTTTGCAGCTTGGCGTCCTTGCGTCTTTGCGTTAAAAACAAGTCGGCCTATGAATAAAAAATCTCCCGTCTCCCGCAGCGGACGCTTCGCGCGCGAAGTCAGCGCCGACGTCGCGCAATTCACCGAATCCATCTCCTTCGACTACCGGCTGTGGCGGCACGACATCCTCGGCTCGATGGCGCACGCGACGATGCTGCAAAAAATCGGCGTGCTGAAGAAAAATGAACTGCACACCATCGTTCGCGGCCTTGATCAAATCAGCAAAGAAATCAAATCCGGAAAATTCAAATGGAAGCCGGAACTAGAAGACGTTCACATGAACATCGAGGCCGAGTTGACCAAACGCGTTCCCGCTGGCGCAAAACTTGCATACCGCCCGTTCGCGCAACGATCAAGTCGCGCTCGACGTTCGTTTGTGGCTGCGCGATGAAATCACCGCGCTGCTCGGCGACATCGCCGACCTGCAACGCGCCCTCGTCTCGCTCGGCGAGAAAAATGCCGACGTGCTCATTCCCGGCTACACGCATCTGCAACGCGCGCAGCCCGTTTATCTCGCGCATCATCTGCTCGCCTATGTCGAGATGCTCGAACGCGATTGCGAGCGCTCTGGGACTGCCACTCGCGCGTGAACGTCTGCCCGCTCGGCAGCGGCGCGATTGCCGGTTCGACCTTGCCGCTGAAACGCGAACTCGTCGCCAAGCTGCTCGGCTTCGTTGAACGCGAATGGCAAAGTTCAGCTCACGCAAAATTCCATGGACGCTGTGAGCGACCGCGATTTCGCCGTCGAATTTTGCGCCGCCGGCGCGCTGCTGGCCGTGCATCTTTCGCGGCTCGCGGAGGACGTGATTCTCTGGGCGAGCGCGGAATTTAATTTCATCAAGATCGCCGACGCCTACACCACCGGCTCGTCGCTCATGCCGCAGAAAAAAAATCCCGACATCGCCGAACTCGCGCGCGGCAAGACCGGCCGCGTCTTCGGCAACCTGATGTCGCTGCTCACGCTGCTGAAAGGATTGCCGATGACTTACAACCGCGATTTGCAGGAGGACAAGGAACGCCTCTTCGACACCGCCGACACCGTGCGCGCCTCGACGCGGATCTTTTCCGCGATGTTGCGCCATGTAAAAATCAACCGACCGCCTGCGCCTGCCGCCGCGACCGACCCGGCGTTGCTGGCGACCGACCTCGCGGATTATCTGGTGAAACGCGGAATGCCATTTCGTCAGGCGCATCACGTCGTCGGCGCAGTCGTGGCGCTGGCGGAAAAGACCGGCAAGCCGCTGAACCAACTCACGCTCGCGGAACTGCAAGGTGTGAACCCGACATTCGGCCGCGACGCGCTGGGCGTGTTCAATCTGAAAACGGCGATGGCGAAACGGAACCTGACCGGCGCACCGGGCACAAAGGAAGTCGCGAAGCAACTGGCGCGCTGGCGGGAACAGCTTTCGTGAAATGTTTCGCCGCGATCAATAACACCACTTGCGCACCGGCGGAATTCGGGCTTTATTATGAGCGATGAAACTGCGAACGATCTGCTGGAGCACCTGACGGCGAAAGACTTCTGCGTCAGGAGGCGCTGGCGATCGGCTCACCGCTACAAGCCCGAGCCGCTTTTCTCAAAAACTGGGACTGGCACGTTGTCGTCAGCATCAACCGAGGAGCGTGCGCAAGAGGAGTCGCGCGCAGCACGGCCAGAATTCGGAAACTACGCAGCGCTGCGCAACAGACTGGGCAAAGCGCCGCAAGGCCAAAATCCTGACCCTCGGCGAAACCTTAGACCATTTTCTGCGGCGATGTCATCGCCGCGCTCCGTTTCTTTTCTTCAACGGCAACACTTTTGCCACCATCGGGCGCGACACTGGCGCTCGACTTTGTCTTTGCCGACCTTCTCCACGGCACGCAGACGCGAAGTCATCGTCAGCCGTCGGCGCATTACATCGCCGGCGTGCTTGACCATGAATCCATGGCGCGCGTCGTCAACGAACTTTCCGAGGCGTCCGATTTCCAGCCCGGCGACGAAGTCCAGACGTTGCGCGGTTCGATGAGCGGAAAAATTATCCGCGTGCTGCCGGATGGCCGCGTGGTGTGGCGCGCGGATTCCGGCGCGGAACTGACCGCCCTGCCGGAAAGCTTGATTCGGCAGAAGAAAAAGTGACAATGAAATCACCATGAAAATTGATGCGATGGCAAAACGAAACCTGACCGGCGCACCGGGAACGAAAGAAGTCGCGAAGCAACTGGCGCGCTGGCGGGAACAGCTTTCGTGACAACATCAAACTTCGCGACATGAAAAAATGCCCATACTGCGGCAAAGAATATGCCGATGATGTTGAGCGTTGTTTGACTGACAATGAACTTCTTTTAGGCGGAGAATCGGAAAAAATTCCGGCGAGCGAAGAAATTGCAGAAGTCCCGCCAGTTGCAATTCCCGCGCCAGAACCAAAGATAATTTGGACGGATCGAAATATTCGAATCTTTGAGGTCATACTAATTTGCACAATTGCTTTTAGCGGCAGCATTCTCACCTCGACATATTCGTTTTTAGGAAATAGTTCTGGCAGTTCCTCTGGCAATTCAAATTGGGCTGTTTGGGATTGGACGATTAGAACGGTGCGCGAGGCAGCCATGCTTGGATTGCTTTGGTATGTCTTAATGCGTCACGGAAAATCTTTCCGAGATTTGGGTTTAGCGTGGACACGAAAAGATTTTGGGTGGGCTGTAATGCTCGCCGTGGTCGGTTCATTAGCTTTTCGTGCGGTGTATGATGCCATCTACTTTGCAGGACTGACTACAGTGAGTCACAAAGCATCGAGTGCTTATGTTGGCAATGCCTTGTTTGGTGCTGGCATTTTTTTTACAACGATTTTATTTCAGTTTTTGAATCCATTTTTTGAAGAGCTAATCGTAAGGGCTTATGTGATGACGGAAGTAAAACAACTCACAGGCAACGTAACGAAAGCGATCATTATCAGCACGCTTTTACAAACCAGCTATCATTTTTATCAAGGCGGACCTGCAGCCTTCGGTCACATGGCGACCTTTTTGATATTTTCAATTTTTTACGCAAAAACTAATCGCATTACTCCAATTATTCTGGCGCATCTTTATTATGATGTAAGCGGAACATTGTGGTATATGTTTCGACATTAATGCACCAAAAGAATTGCCGGCAGAATTTACCGAATTAACAAAATTTGAAACACGAACTGGCGGCGCAAATTGAATTCTGAAAATTGGTCTGTCTAAAAATGCCAACGGCGTTAAATGATCTGCTCCAGGCGACGTCGCGCTCGTTTTATCTGACGTTGCGCGTGCTGCCCGCGCGCGTGCGCCCGCAGATCGGCCTCGCCTACCTGCTCGCGCGCACGACCGACACCATCGCCGACACGGAACTCGTCCCGCCCGCGCAACGGCTCGACGCGTTGCAAAAACTCCGCGAACGGATTCTCGGCCAGAATTCCGCGCCGCTGAATTTCGGCGAACTGGCGCAAAAACAAAATTTGTCCGCCGAAAAATTGTTGCTGGAAAAAGTCGAAGAAAGTCTGGCGGCGCTGCAAAATTTTTCTACGGAAGATCAAAAATTGATCCACGAAGTTCTTGCCACCATCACGCGCGGGCAGGAAATGGATTTGCATCGGTTCGGCAGTTTGAGTTCGACGGAGTCTCGCCCGACCCATCAGCAAATCATCGCGCTGGATACGCCGGCGGAGCTGGATGATTACACCTATCGCGTGGCCGGCTCCGTCGGCGAGTTCTGGACGAGGATTTGCCGCGCCCATCTGTTTCCGCACGCCAAGCTGGACGAGGAGCAGTTCATCAATGACGGCATCCGTTTCGGAAAAGGCCTGCAACTGGTGAAC
Organism: uncultured Verrucomicrobiae bacterium; assembly: GCA_963738175.1. Taxonomy (GTDB): domain Bacteria; phylum Verrucomicrobiota; class Verrucomicrobiia; order Limisphaerales; family UBA11358; genus UBA11358. Next base: position 92,414 of record CAVTVI010000013.1, on the reverse strand, counting down.
ATTTTGCGCGATTTGCCGGCGGATTTGAAAAAAGGCCGCTGCTATCTGCCGACGGAGCGACTGGAACAGTCCAACCTGTTCCCTGAAACTTTGCTGTCGCCTGCAAACGAAGGAAAATTTCTGCCGCTGTTCCGCGAATATCTCGACAAGGCGGAATCGCATCTGCGCGCGGGCTGGGATTACACGAACACGCTGCCGTTCGCGCAATTCCGCGTGCGCCTCGCGTGCGCGTGGCCGGTTTTGATCGGCCTGCGGACGATTGAAAAACTGCGCGCGGCCAGCGTTTTTGATTTGCAGCAGCGCGTAAAAGTGTCGCGCGGCGAGGTGCGCGGGATCATATTGCGTTCGTTGCTGGCCTGTCCGCTGCCGTTCGCGTGGCGGAAATTGTGCCCGCCCGTTGCAAAAGCAGTTGCATCCGGCGGGAATTTGGCGTAGAAAAACATCATGCAAGTCTCCAAGGTTCTATTGACCGTTTGCGCGACGGCTGTTTGCGCAGGTTTTCTTTCCGCCCGCGCGCAGGACAATCCGGCGCAGGCCGCCGCCCGCGCGGCCTTGATGCAAGCGATGGGCGAACCGGCAGCGCCAGCGGCTCCGGCGACCCCGCCTGTTTTGGTCGAATCGTCGGGTGTCGTGACCCAGCAAACCAATTTGCCCGCACAGACGAATGAGACGGTAAATCCCGCACCAGCGGTCGTTGCGCCGACGGCACAAACGCCCGTGACGGCTCCGCAGCCTTTGGATTCCGAAGCCCAAGCCAAAGCGCGCGAAGCTTTGCTGCAGCAAATGGGCCAGCCGCCGGTTCAAACCCCGGCGCCAGCCGCAACCATGACACCGGCGGTTGCGCCAGCACCAGCAACACCAGCGACGCCGGCGGTTGCGGTTGCGCCAGCACCGGCAGCACCAGCGACGCCAGTGGCAAAGCCGGTTGCGGCGAGTCCGGCCAGTGCAGGCAACACCAATTATCCGGGAATGGAACCGGGCTTCACGCCGATCGTCGCGCCGCCGCTGCCGATTTCCGCAGCCAAGGAACAACAACTTGACGCCTTGCTGGTGCAATACAAGGCCGACCAGATCACGCCGGAGGAATATCACAAGCAACGCGCGGCAATTCTGGCCGGGCCGTGAAATAAAATTGCTTTGAACGCCCGCCGGATTTTTCTCCGGCGGGTTTTTTATTTAGCAACCTTGAACTTTCAACGCCGAACCCTAAACTGGAACGGTCATGCACGATTTTCGTTACGTCGGTAAAAAATTATTTTGCGAAGGCGTCGCCGTCGAGACGCTCGCGAAAAAATTCGGCACGCCGCTTTATATTTATTCGCAGCGCACGCTGACGGATCATTTTCAAAAACTCGATTCCGCGCTCGCGCCGCTCGATCACATGATTTGTTTCGCGATGAAAGCGAATTCAAATCTCGCCGTCATGCGCACGCTGGCCAATCTCGGCAGCAGCTTCGACGTGGTTAGCAGCGGCGAATTGCAGCGCGTCATCGCGGCGGGCGGCGATCCGCGCCAATGTGTGTTCGCGGGCGTGGCCAAGACCGAAGCCGAGATCGAATTCGCACTGCGCAAAGGGATTTATTCCTTCAATGTTGAAAGCGAGCCGGAAATAACCCGCATCAACCGCATTGCCGCGCGGCTCAAAAAAATCGCGCCCATTGCCGTGCGGATCAATCCCAACATTGATGCGCACACGCACTCGAAAATCACCACCGGCACTTACGCGGATAAATTTGGCATTCAATTTGAGCACGTCGAAGGCGTTTATGCCCGCGCCAGCAAACTGAAAAATATCCGGCTGCGCGGCGTGCAAATGCACATCGGGTCGCAATTGACCCAAGTCACGCCTTACGAACTGGCCATCAAAAAAGTCACACCACTCGTGAAAAAACTGGCGTTGAAATATCGCCTGGAATTTTTCAGTCCCGGCGGCGGTTTGGGAATCATTTACCAACCCGCGCTGGCGAGCGGTTCGCCCGATTGGTGGAAAACGGCGGCGGCGAAAGGCATTTTGACACCGGCGACTTATGCGAAGGCATTGCTGCCGTTGTTGCAGCCGTTGGGTTTGAAAATTTTGATTGAGCCGGGCCGTTTCATTGTCGGCAACGCCGGCATTCTCGTTACGCGCGTTGAATACTTGAAACGCACGGGCAAAAAGAATTTCGTCATCGTGGACGCCGCGATGAACGACCTCATCCGCCCGGCGTTTTATGATTCATATCATGAAATTGTTCCGCTCGCGAAAAAAGACAGCGCGATGATTTCATCCGATGTTGTCGGCGGCATCTGCGAGTCCGGCGATTATTTCTGCAAAGACCGTCCGCTGCCGAAAGTCGGCGAAGGCGATTTCCTCGCGCTGTTGAGCGCGGGCGCTTACGGCTCGGTCATGGGTTCAAATTATAATGCGCGTCCGCTGGCCACGGAAGTTTTGGTGAATGGAAAAAAATTCGCCGTCGTGCGCGAACGTCAGCACGGTTAAAGAAATTCGGGCCGGTGAAAAAATCGCGCCGTGGCAGAAGTGATGTAACGTCGAGCCTGCGGCTCGAATTGATTCGGCCACAGGCCGAACACTACAACTTTCGCAATCTGCCCGCGCGTGACGCCGAGCTGGTTCATCAATTTCAACTCGCGCCACAATTGCGTTCCGTCAATTTCACCGCGCAAAAGCTGGCGATATTTTGTGATGGTGTGTTCGACGGTTTCCGGCGGTTCGTCCAGAAATTCCACGCGGAAATTCCGCACGCCGAGTTCAATCATCTGGGAAATATATTCCGCGCCGGTCTGCGTCTGCGAGTTGAAAACGGTGTTGCGACAGCCGGCGTCCGCCTTGAGCGCGTGTTCCGCGCCGACGCGGTCGCGTAGCTTGACGATGTGCGTGTCGCAGGGCCGGCCGCAGTTTGTGTAATCCGTGCCGCTGGACAGAAACGCGCAGAACACGCAATGCTCCATGTGAAACATCGGCATATGCTGATGGATCGTGACTTCGAACCATTCCGGCGGCGCGGCTCGCAGCAACGCTTCGAGCTGTGTGAAATTCAAATCGTAGGACGGCGTGATGAATTCCAGCCCGAATTTATTTTTGAAATAGTCCGCCGAAAAGCTGTTGGCGATATTGAGCGAATAATCTCCGCGCCTGCGTTCATTTGCAAAAAATTTCAAGTGGTCGTAATTGCGGACGAGATAGCCGTCGGCGTTCGACGACAGGACTTGTTTCAAAATCCATTCCTCGCCGGTTTTGAAAATGCGCGGTGGCGCGACGAAAATTTCCGGTTTCCGATTTCCGATTTCCGATTTGCAGCCGAACGCGGTGTGAAAAATCGTGACGGCCCCGCGGTATTTTTTAGGGTCTTCAAATTCGCAATAAACTGTCTGCACGCCGCATTTCAACGCGACTTCGAGTTGCGGCAGGCTGCGGACAAGCACAATCAGTTCCACATCGGGTTTGCCACCGAGACGCGGAGGCGCAGAGGAATCAAACGAGGAAAAACTCTGTGTCTCTGTGTCTCTGTGACCGTTGAACTGCCATCGCTTCGGCTGGGCGCGTAACTTCTCCAGTTCACTTGCGACGTCGCGGCGCAAACGGTTCAATTCGCTCACCGGTAACATCACTTCGCCCGACAAATTATTTTTCAATCCGCCAAGCGTGAACGGCGTTCCGCCGAGCCGCCCAAGCTGTTCGCGCAATTTTTCCACGGTCAGCGGAAGTTTTTCAGCCTTCTCGAGCGGCATGGCGGATTCTACTTTTGCAACATTTCCAAATTCGTCGCGCGCGATAAGCGTGAACGGCTTGCCGATGCCGCCATGAATCTCCATCTCGATCGGCCGTTGAAATTTCGGCACGTCGCCCGCAAAACTTTGTCGCAAACGTTTGTCGAGTTCGGGATCGTTCGTCTTCCAGATTTTATCGCCGACGTGGACGCGCAGAAAATCAACATCGCCGTAGCCGAAACGCAATTCCGTCAATTTCTGGCCGGGAATTTTGAAACGCGGCTCCTGAATTTCGTAAATGCGTCCGCCCTCTTCTTTTTCGTCCGGCTTGCCCGCGTCAAAAACAATTCCATCGCCAAGCTTGACGGGCGCGGCTAGATTCACGATGACGCCGTCGCGCACAATTTTTATGATTTCGCCAAGGAACACGCCACGTTTTTTGCCAAAGCGCGCGTGGACAAGTTGCTGGTTATTGACGCCGCCGAACCAGCCGGTGTAAAGGCCGCGACTGAAAGCCATTTCCATCGAATACAAATCAGATTTGCCACTGAGACACAGAGACGCAGAGTCATTTTCTGTTTTTCCCCTCTGTGCCTCTGTGCCTCTGTGGCCAAGTTTGTCCAAAGCATTGCGATAAACTTTCGTGATGTTCGCGACGTATTCCGGCGATTTCAAACGACCTTCGATTTTCAATGACGCGACGCCAGCACGAATCAAATCCGGCAAGACTTCCAGTCCGGCCAGATCCTGCGGACTCAACAAATATCGTTTGTCGCCGAGCGGAACCTGCTGGCCGTCGGAAATCAAATCATAAGGCATCCGGCACGCCTGCGCGCACTCGCCGCGATTGGCCGAGCGTCCGCCGAGCGATTCGCTCGTCAGGCATTGGCCGGAATAGGCGACACACAACGCGCCGTGAACGAAAACCTCGATGGGAAATGTCGAATTGCGAATTGCGAATTGCGAATTCGAATCAGCCGACGAATCTTCATTCGGCATTCGAAATTCGACATTCGTCATTTGGCTGATTTCCTTGATCGAACATTCGCGCGCGAGGACGACAAGATTGCAGCCGAGTTCGCGGGCAAATTCCACGCCGCCCGCGCTCGTCACCGTCATTTGCGTCGAGGCGTGAATCGGAAAATCGGGCGACAAATTTCGGATGAGCCGGCAAATTCCCACGTCCTGAACAATCGCCGCGTCCACGCCGGCAGAAATGATGGCGCGCAGATATTTTTCCGCGTCGGCCAGTTCGTTTTCAAAAACGAGCGTGTTGAACGTGACGTAGCCTTTGACGCCGCGCCGGTGCAGAAATTCCATCAGCTTCGGCAGATCGGCCTCGGTGAAATTGTGGGCGCGCATCCGCGCGTTGAATTTTTCGAGGCCGAAATAAATCGCATCCGCGCCGTTTTCAACGGCGGCCTTGGCGCATTCCCAATCGCCGGCAGGCGCGAGCAATTCTGGCAGGCGCGGCATTTCGGGCGCGCTTTGCCCGTTTTTCGGAGATTCGGTTGGAACGGTTGAAACCATCTGCCAACAGCATAACTGAAAAAATCCCGCGAAACAAAACCAGTTTCTTGCGCGGAAAATTTGCAATCGCGCCCGGCGGCATTAAAGTGGGGTGGTGAACAGTGAATTTTCCACCGCCGCCTACTGGCAGGATGACTTCGATGAAGCCGGACTGCGCGCGTGGGCGGAGCGCTTGCGGGCGCAGCTCGGCCAGCGGCCGGTTTCGCTCGGCCTCGTCTTCATGTCGCCGAAATTTTTCCCGCACGCGCAGGCGACGCTGGAAATCCTCCGCGTCCACGCGCGCATCCCGCTGCTCGCGGGCTGTTCGAGCGCCGGCCTCGTCGCCGGTTCGCACGAGATTGAAGACGCGGCCGGCATCGTCCTTGCGCTGTATTCGCTGCCCGGCGCGGAATTGAAGGGTTTTCGCTTCACGCAGGCGCAAGTCGAGGAGGCGGACGGCCAAAATTATTGGCCGTTGGAATCCGGCGTCGAACCAAAAAAAACAAACGGCTGGCTCGCGTTCATTGATCCGTTTCATCTCGACGCGGAAAGCTGGATCCGTTCGTGGAATAAATCGTTCGCGCCGGTGCCGGTGTTTGGCGGACTCGCGAGCGGCATTTTTTCGGAACAGTCCACGCAAGTCTACCTGAACGGCGAGGTTTTCGAGGACGGCGGCGTGGCGGTTTCCGTCGGCGGCGACGTGAAATTGTCCGGCGTCATCTCGCAAGGCTGCACGCCCATCGGCGAGACGTGGACGCTCACGCGCGTCGAGCAAAATCTGATTCATCAGATCGCCAACCGCCCGGCTTACGCAGTTCTCGCCGAGACTGTGCAAAAACTTTCGCTCGCCGACCAGCAGAAGGCGCGCGGAAATCTTTTCATCGGCCTCGTCGTCAACGAGTATCTCGAGGATTTCCATCGCGGCGATTTTCTTGTGCGCAACCTCATCGGCGGCGACCCGAATTCCGGCGTGCTGGCCGTGGCCGCGCTGCCGCGCGCGGGGCAGACCATGCAATTTCACCGGCGCGACGCGGCGGCGGCGAACGAGGACATGGGCGAACTGCTCGAACGCGCGAAGGAAAAAATCGGCGGCGCGGCGATTTATGGCGGGTGCCTCTGCTGCTGCAACGGCCGCGGAAAAAATCTTTTCGGCGCGCCCAACCACGACGCCGAGCTGGTGCAAAAGGAATTGGGGCCGATCGGCCTTGCCGGATTTTACGGCAACGGCGAGATCGGACCCGTCGGCGAAAAAAATTACCTGCACGGCTTCACGGCGTCGCTGGCCCTGTTCGTGAAAAAATAATTTGACTGCGCTCCGATTCATCCGCGCGTGAAACACCGTTTTCACAAATAAAACCTTTGCTTTTGCCCGGCGGCTCGCCATTTTCGCACAGTCATGTGTCCACCAGACGAACAACAGCCCGAACCAAACCAGCCCGCGCCCCCGAAAAATTTGGGCGGCGCGAAACGGCGGCGCGGCCATCGCGGCGGACGCGGACGCCGCCGTCCAGCGCCAGCCGTTCCTGCCACCGAACCACTTTCGCAAACGGAATCGCAGTCGCCGCAAATAGAACCGCCAATCCGTCTCAACGAGGAAATACTGGTGCGCCCTGCGCCGTCGAAGCAAAAATTTCAAGCCGCCGCTCACGCGCCGCGCGTTCCGCGCACGGACGGTTCCGCCATCAGCCAGGCCGTCAACGAAGTCATGGAAGTTGTCGAGTCGCTGAAGCAGACGCTGGAGCAGATGGAGGAAGTTTTGGAACTGGTCGAACTGGCCGAGCGCCAGAAGCTCACCGACGAACGCGAAATCGAATCGTTGCTCCGCGCGTTGCGCCAGTTCCAATCGCGCGGCGACCGGCCTGACCGACCTGAACCGCCGGAACGACAGGAGCGGTTCAATCGCCCGGTGCGTCAAAGCCGTCCGAGCCGGCCAGAGCGGCAGGCAAGACCTGAACGACCGGAACCGATGGAGCCGCCTGAAAGCCCGGAGCCGCAGTCGAATGACTGATTCGCCGGAAGCTATTTCAAAAATTCTTTTACCTTGGCAGCCTCACCCGTCGGCGGCTGGCACGCTTTGCCGGTGCAAACATAAACCGTGGCACCATCTTTCGCGGGCAAAGTTCCGGCAAATTCCGTCACTGCGCCCGTGTTGCCGAGGATAATTTTGTTCGGCTGGTAAACCGAGTGCGCGGCGCGGAGCAGTTCGTGAAAATCCGGGGAGTTTGCGTCGCCGGCGATCACCACGCGGCGCGGTTCGTTCAGCCAGAAATCCATTGCGTGCAGCATGAACGCCAGCGCGGCGGGCTGGTTTTGCAGCCGGCCCGCGAAAAGTTGCAGCGTCGCCTGCGCGGGCAGGCGGAAATCTTCGCGGCCCGTGATGGCGGCGAGCTTCAGCAGCGCGAACGTGGCCACGGAATTGCCGCTGGGCTCCGCGCCGTCGTAATCGTCCTTCACGCGCAGGATCAAATCGCTCGTGCCCGCCGGGCTTTGCCAGAACCCGCCGTTTCCCGTGTCATAAAATTTCGCGAGCATCGCCTCGGCCAGATCAATCGCAAAGTCCAGATGTTCCGGTGCCAGCGTCGCTTCATACAAATCAATCACGCCGGACAAAAGGAAGGCGTAGGCTTCAAGTAACTGAACACTGTCCCGTTCGCCATCGCGCCAGCGGTGGAAAAGCGTCTTTGATTTTTCATTCCACAATTTTTCGCGGATGAACTGCAAATTTTTCTCCGCCGCCGCGCGGTATTTTTCGTCGCCCAAAACGGCGGAAGCCCGCGCAAATGCGCCGAGCATCAGGCCGTTCCAAGACGCGAGGATTTTGTCGTCACGATGCGGACGGATGCGTTTCGCGCGCGCAGCGGACATTTTTAGTTTTGCCGAAACGAGCAGCAGCTTGTCGGCTTCTGCGACCTTTGGATTCACGACGCTCAAGACATTTTGCCCCGACAGCGGCTGCGGATGGCTGTGGTCGGAAAAATTTCCTTCCGCCGTGATGCCGAAATATTTTGCGGCGATATTGAATTCGTCCACGGTCAACAGCTTGGAAAGTTCGTCCTTCGTCCAGCAGTAAAATTTCCCCTCGTGGCCTTCGCTGTCGGCGTCCTCGGCGGAATAAAAGCCGCCGGCCGGATGCGTCATGTCGCGCACGAACGTAATCCAAAATGTCGCGCACGGTGTCCGCGTAAATTTGAGATTTGGAATTTGGAATTTCGGGCTGGCTGACGAGAAACGCGTCGAGATACAACTGCGCGAGCTGCGCGTTGTCGTAGAGCATCTTCTCGAAATGCGGCACGAGCCATCCGGCGTCCACGGAATAGCGCGCAAACCCGCCGCCGAGCTGGTCGTGGATGCCGCCGGCGGCCATTTTGTCGCAGGTGTGCAAAACCATTTTCACCGCTTCGTCATCGCCGAATCTTTTGGCCGCGCGCAGCAGCAGCGAAGGAATGCCCGGCTGCGGAAATTTCGGCGCGTCGCCGAAGCCGCCGTTGGTTGCGTCGTGGGATTCCTTGAAAAGCTGCGCGGCGCGCCGAAGCGTTTGCGGCGTGAGCGGCGGGCTTTCTTTCGGGTCGCGCGCCGTGATGAGTTCGAGCCGCGCGTGCAATTCGTCGGCGGACGTGACGATTTCCATTTTCCGTTCGCGCCACAGTTCCGCGATTTGACGGAGCAGTTGCAAAAAACTTGGCCGGCCATGCCGCGCGTCCGGCGGAAAATAGGTGCCGCCGAAAAACGGCTTCAAATCGGGCGTGAGAAAAACATTCAACGGCCAGCCGCCGCCGCCGGTCGTGGACTGCACGAACGTCATGTAAATTTTGTCCACGTCGGGACGCTCCTCGCGGTCCACCTTGATGCTGACAAAATGTTCGTTCAAAAACGCGCCGACTTTTTCATCCTCGAAACTCTCGCGCTCCATGACGTGACACCAGTGGCAGGTCGAGTAGCCGATGCTCAAAAAAACCGGCTTGTGCTCCGCGCGCGCCTTCGCGAACGCCGCGTCGCGCCAAGCGAACCAGTCCACGGGATTATGCGCGTGTTGGAGCAGATATGGTGATTTTTCCTGTGCAAGACGGTTCGGGTGCATACAAAAGTGAAACATAATCGGCGGCGGCGACGACGGCAATAAAACTTCCGCGCCCCATTTTACCACGCGACCGGGCGGACAAATGGCTGAAATGGCTGATTTAATTTTGAATTCATTTTTGACGGGCGATGTCCATTGTATTAACTTGTGAAACCGAAGATGGTTTTCCGTCCACCAAAGCCAGTTCCGTCGTTGCTCGTCGTCGCAATGAGCGCAATGGTCTTGTGTGCCGGGGCGCAGCCGTCCGACCGCTCCATCATTTTTTCCACCCCGAAAACCGATGACGCCCAGGCCGCCACGCCGTCGCTGACACCGCAGAATCCGGAGCCGCCGGTCTTGCCCGGCTCGTTGCAGGCGCCGGATCCGGCCTTGAATTTTCACGCGCCTGAAAATTTCCCAGCGCCGACGACGCCGGAGGCATACGCCTCTCAAAATCTGCAGATGAAAAAAATGCTGGAAGAACGCAAGAACTGGACGCTGATGACGCCAGCGGAAATTTTCGGGGTGACACCGACGGAGGAATTGCTCAAACCGCCGGAGCGCGACGCGCTGGGCCGTGAAAAAAATCAGTCGCAACTGGAACGCTATCTCGACCGCGAAGACCAGTCGCGCGGCAGCGTCACGAACAGCTGGGACGATTCTCCGTGGAATTTTTCCCGCGACCGGGATGGCCTGAATCCCTTCGATCCCGCGCGCGACAGCACGACCGATGTCGCACAAAGATTAAACCAGTTTTTGAACGGCCGGCGAAATGATGGCGTCGTGAACCACAATGAAAAAAATTATGGTTGGGACTCGTTCAGCCCATCCGCACCGCAGCCAACGGTGACGCCGGATCTGGAACAGCAGGCGGCCATGGAACGCTTCCGACAACTGCTCGACCCCAGCACGGCGGCGGCAGCGGAGCCATCGCCGGACAGCAAATTTTTTCCCGTTCCAAAAACCCTCCCGGTTTTGGATCCGAACATCACGCAGCCGGATTTTGTGCCGAATCCGGCGGGCGCATCCTTCACCCCGTTGACGAGCGGAATCGGGAAGCCGGCGGGATTGACGCCGTTGCCGGGCATCACGACGCCGGTGACTACGCCGGTGGCGGTTCCAGCCTGGGCACCGAGGCCGCCTCCGTGGCTTTTGCAGGGGCCGCAGCCCTTCGTCATGCCGCAACGGAAATTTTGAAGCGATCAGTGCGCGGACGTGACGACAAGAACTTGTTCCAGGGTCGAAATACCTTCACGCGCGCGGTCAAGACCGACCATGCGGAGCGTTTTCATTCCCTGATTGACGGCGACCTTGGCCATTTCGCGCGTGCTGGCGCGGGCGATGATGAGTTTGCGGATCTGGTCGTTGATGTTCATGGCTTCAATGATGGCCATGCGCCCGGCGTAACCGGAATTTTTGCAACGGTCGCAGCCGCGCCCGCGATACAGTTGCACGCCGCTGAACGTGGCTGGCTCGATCCCCAAATCCTGGAACATTTTATCGGGGTAGGTCACCGGTTCCTTGCAATGCGAACAGATGCGCCGCATGAGGCGTTGCGCGCAGGAAAGAATCACGGAGGACGAAATCAAAAACGGCGCGATGCCCATGTCGTCGAGGCGCGCGATGGCGCCGGGCGCGTCGTTGCAATGCATCGTCGAAAGCACTTGATGGCCGGTGAGCGCGGCTTCGATGGCGATTTCGGCGGTCTCGGTGTCGCGGATTTCCCCGATCATGATGATGTCCGGGTCTTGCCGCAAAATGGAGCGCAGCGCGTTGGCGAACGTCAGGCCGATGTCTTTTTTCGTCGGCACCTGGTTGATGCCGGGGATTTGAAATTCCACCGGGTCTTCAACCGTGATGATGTTGTAAATCGGATTGTTCAGCTCGTTGAGCGCGGAATAAAGCGTGGTGGTCTTGCCGGAACCGGTCGGGCCGGTCACGAGAATAAGCCCGTGCGGCGCGTCAATGGCGGTTTTGAAATGCTTGAAGGTCTCCGGGTCCAGGCCGAGTTTGTCAATGCTCGCGGACAGGTTGGTTTTGTCGAGCACGCGCAGCACGATTTTTTCGCCGTGAACGGTCGGCAAAACGGAAACGCGCAAATCAAAATCCTTGCCGCCGACCTTGACGCGCATACGTCCGTCCTGCGGCAGGCGGCGTTCGGCGATGTCGAGGCTGCACATGATTTTGAAGCGTGAAGCGAGCGCCAGTTGCATCTGCTTGGGCGGAGGCGTGGCATCCAAGAGCACGCCATCCACGCGGTAACGCAGGCGCATGGATTTCTCAAATGGCTCCAGATGAATGTCGCTGGCGCGGTCCTTGATGGCCTGCACGATCATCAGGTTGGCGAGCTTGATGACGGGCGCTTCCTCGCCGGAGGCGGCGAGCTTGTCAATGCTGACATCCTCAACCGTTTCACGGATGTTTTCCACTGAATCGGCGTCCGCTTCAGCTTCCCTCTGCTTTTGCGCGTCCTGGATGATGTCCTCCATGGAACCGCCTTTGGAGGCGTCCAGGGCGGTGAGCTTGTCGGCGATGGCCTTTTCGGACGCAATGAGCGGGGTGATTTCGAGCTTGGTGATGCGCTTGACATCGTCGAGGGCCAGGACATTGAGCGGGTCGGCCATTGCGAGGAACAATTTATTTTCCAGCCGCGAAATGGGGATGACGCGATGGCTGTGCATCGTCTCGCGCGGGAACAATTCCACCAGTTCCGGCTGGATGTTCACGCGGGCGAGGTTGATGGGCGTGACGTTCAGCACGCGGCCCATGCAGACGGCGAGGTCGGCTTCGCTGACGTAGGCCTTTTCGACGATGAGCTTGACAAGACGCGCGCCTTCTTTTTTCTGCTTTTCCAGCAGCTCCTCCACCTGGTTCGCGCCCAACAACCCATCCTCGACGAGCGCGTCGGCGATGCGTTCTCCAAATGATTTTATTTTGGCCATGGCTTCAACGGAAAGCTTTGCGGATGTTTGCCAACAAATCGGCCGGCGGCACCAGATACCACACCAACCGGTGCGACGTGGTCGCCGACAATTCCTTGACCGCCTGCTGGTTGAACGGGTTCGCCGTCGCGACCAGAATCGCCTTGCTCATGCGGTCAAACGGCAGCACGCACCAGCGCCGGCAGACCTCCGCCGGAAAACCGCGCGTCAGGTCAATGTCCACGTCATATTTTTCCAGCGGCAGATACGCCATGCGCGATTTGTCCGACAGTAATTTCAATGATTTTTCTGCCAGCACAATCCCCTTGTCATGCAAAACCTGGATGAACGGCTCGGTCGCGTCCACCGGAGCCGTCGTCAAATCCGCCGCGCGCCAGCACAAATCAAAATCGCCCGCGCTGATCGTTTTGCTGTCCACAAAAATCTTCCGCAACATGGCGCGCCCGTCGTCGATCTCCCCGGCCTCCGGCCGCGATTTTTTTGGCGCTGCTTTCGCCGTGTCCGGCGCCATCGTCAACGCCGCCGGCTCCGCGCCCGCCGACTCCATGCCCCCTGCGTTGCTCGCCTTGCTTTCAATTTCCTTGAGCGACGCCTGTACCTCCGCGTCGTCCGGCTGGCGCTGCAAGACCGTCTCAAATTCGAGGATCGCCGAGGACAATTGCCCCGTCTGCATATATGCCTTGGCGATGCGCTTGGACGTGTTGATGACATCCGGTTCGCGGCCCAGCTTGGAATACGCCTCCTTGAGAATCTCCAGCGACTGGCAGTCGTTCGGCTGCGACTGCACAATGACCTCGAACATCTCAATCGTCTGCTGCAATTGAGCTTCTTCACCCGGATTTAACGCCACCGTCGCCATAATTCAAAAATTTCCGCCGACAAAAACCAGCAACTTCGCTGCCAAACTAGGGCTTCCGCCGCCCCAAAGCAATCCAAAGAAAAACGCTTTTGCGCTTTGCAGCCCGCCGCTTCGTGGTAAAAATTTTCGCGTGGAGCCACCCAGACCAACCATGACGCCCGCGACCGGCGAACGCCTCCTGCGCTTTGTCGGCGACAAGGTTCAATTTTCCATTGGCGACAAAAAAAATTCCGCCGCGCAAAAAAACTGGTCGGCGCGCCTGCGCACCAACCTCGGTCGCGCCGCCGAACTGCGCCGCGAAATCATTTGCGCCCACGCCGGCGGAGCCGCCGCCGCCGGCGCATCGTGGCGCGATTTGCCGATGCAAAAAATTTCCAACGGCTGGCAAATCGAACTGCCGCTCGCCGAGGCCGGCTACTTCAAGGCCAAACCTTATTTGCTCGACGAAAAAAACTGGCAGCACTGGCCCGATGGCGCCGACGTCGGAATTTCCGTCCATCCCAATTTTGCGCGCACGGCCAACACCATTTACTGCGCCTTCACGCGGCTTTTCGGTGCGACAAAAAATTTACCTTCCACCGCCGACGAAAAACTCGAAGTCCAACTCAAATCACTCGAAGCCCTCGGCTATGCGACATTGCCGCCGTCGGGAAAATTGCGCGACCTTGCGCGCCAGCTGCCTTTCATCGTCAACAAACTCGGTTGTCGCATTATTCATTTATTGCCCGTGCATCCGACGCCGACGACTTACGCGCGCTTCGGACGTTTCGGCAGTCCTTACGCCGCGCTCGACATGACCGCGATTGATCCCGCGCTCGTCGAGTTCGACAAACGCGCGACCGGCGTGGACCAATTTTGCGAACTCACCTACGCCGCGCACTCGCTCGGCGCGCGCGTCTTCATCGACATCGTCATCAACCACACCGGCTGGGGTTCATACTTGCAGGAAAACCATCCTGAATTTTTCCTAAAAAATCCCGACGGCTCGTTCGCCAGCCCCGGCGCGTGGGGAACGGTCTGGGAAGATTTGGTCGAACTCGAACAGCACGACGTAACACTCTGGGACAAAATCGCCGACGCACTGCTGACCTGCTGCCGTCGCGGCGTGGATGGTTTTCGCTGCGACGCCGGCTACAAAATTCCCGTCGTAGCCTGGCAATATATTATTGCGCGCGTCCAAAGCGAATTTCCCGAAACCATTTTTCTGCTCGAAGGCCTCGGCGGTTCGTGGGACGCAACGGAAAATCTTTTGACCGACGGCGGGATGCAATGGGCTTACTCGGAACTGTTTCAAAACTATTCCGGCCGCGACGTCGCCAACTATCTTGATTATTCAAGCCGCCAAAGCGCGCGCATCGGCGGCTATTTTCATTATTCCGAAACCCACGACAACAGCCGCCTCGCTGAAAAAGGCCGCGTCTGGTCGCTGATGCGCAACCGCCTTTGCGCGCTGACGAGTCCGAGCGGTGGATTCGGTTTCACTTGTGGCGTCGAATGGCTCGCCGCCGAAAAAATCCGCGTCCACGGCAACACCGGTTTGAACTGGGACAGCGCCGACAACATCGTTCCCGAACTCGCGCAACTCAACAAACTCATCGCCGACCATCCGTGCTTTTTTCGACGGCGCAAAACTCACGCGCTTGAGCGCGCCTGATTCGCCGATTTACGCGCTGCTCCGCGAATCCGCCGAGGGCAAAGATTCCGTTCTCGTTCTAGTCAACACCGACGCTGAAAAATCCCATTTGCTGACACTTGCGCCCGGCGATCTGAAATTTGAGATTTCCGATTTTCAATTTGATCTGCTCGGCCAGCCGCTCTCGCAATTCGACCGCGAAAAAACCGAAATCATTTTCACGCTCGCGCCCGGCGCGTGCCACTGCCTCGCGACAACGCAAATGCCCGTCGGCTTGAGCGGCGAAAATTATCGCCGCGCGCGCGCGCAAGCCGCGTTTGCGATTCAAGCGTTGAGCAAAATCATTTCCACCGAAACCATTGATGGCCTCGACTGGCAATGGCTCGCGGAACAAGTCGAATCGTCGCCGGAAAATTTTCTCGCCGCCGCCAGCGAATTTGCCGTGCGCGAAACAAAAATTCCGCTCGCCGATCTGTTGCGCGAAACGGAAGCCGGGGAAATTTTCCCGCGCGTCATCGCGTGGACTTTGATTGACGCCCGCCGCGTCACGCTCGTGCCGCCCGGCCACTGGCTTTTGGTTGAAGACAGCGCGCCGTTCCGCGCCGAGTTGCGAAGCCCGAATGAAAGCGCGGCCACGATCCACGTCCAATCCATCACCGCCGGCAACCGCCACATCGCGTGCTTTGCGCCGCACGGTTCGGCGGCGGAAACGGAATTGTTCTTGGAACGCTACGCCGCGACCTCGCAAAAAATTTCCGCCGTCATCCGTTTTCTCGCGCCCGAACCAGCAATCCCAACTCCCAACTCCAATCTCCCATCTCCTGCCGATTTGGTTTTGCTCACGAACGGCCTCGGCGGCATGGCACGGCTGTGCGTGGATTTGGGCCGCGTGAATTCCAAATACGACTGCGTGCTCGGCGCGAACTTGAATCCAACCGTGCCGGTGGACCGCCACGTTTTCGTCAAGCGCATCCGCGCGTGGGTCAACGCCGACGGCTTCCTTTCGCCGCTGGATTTCAAAAATCTCGCGGCGTTGCAGGCCGGTTCGCCCGCCGTCTGGAATTTTGTGGCGAACGCGGGTGATGGCCGCACGGTGGAGATCGAATTGCGCGCGGAAATGCTCGAAGGCAAAAACACGACGGTTTTTCAATTCAGCCGGCCGACAGAAAAAACCGCGCACGGAAAACAATTGCCCGGCGAGGCCGACGTTCGTTTGACCGTCCGCTGCGACATTGAAGACCGGAATTTTCATTCCGAGACCAAGCGCAACGGCGGCGCGGATTTTCATTTCTCCTCGAACACGCACACGCTCGACAAAAAAACCGGTTTCGCTTTTACGCCCGCGCCGGATCGCCAATTGCGCGTGTTCGCCGACGCGGGCGAATATCATCCGCAGTCGGAGTGGTGCGAAAATATTCCGCATCCGGTCGAGCAGACGCGCGGGCAGACCGGCAGCGGCGACGCTTACAGCCCGGGCTGGTTTGAGATTCCGCTGGCAAAGGGCGCAAAGGCGGCGCTGGTTCTCACGGCGGAATTGGAAGAAGCCAAATTCGGAAAGCAAAAGCCTGAAAAACCAGCGGATGATTTTGAAACGAAACTCGAACGCGCGGCCAATCAATTCGTTGTGCGGCGCGATGAAGGCAAGACGGTCATCGCCGGTTATCCGTGGTTTCTCGATTGGGGGCGTGATTCGCTGATCTGTGCGCGCGGACTTTTGGCCGGCGGAATGGCCGACGAGGTGAAGCAACTGCTGCTCACGTTCGCCAAGTTTGAAAAAGACGGCACGCTGCCAAACACGATCCACGGCAATGACGTTTCCAACCGCGACACTTCCGACGCGCCGCTGTGGTTCGCCGTCGTCTGCGGGGAATTTTCTGAAATTCAAAACCCAAAGCCCAAAGCTCAAAACTTTTACGAAGCGAAAGTTGATGAAAACGGCCGTACCATCCGTGACGTGCTGGCCAGCATCGCGGAAAATTATTCCAAAGGCACGCCGAATGGAATCCACATGGATACGGACTCCGCGCTCATCTGGAGTCCGAGCCATTTCACCTGGATGGACACGAATTATCCGGCGGGAACTCCGCGCGAAGGTTATCCCGTCGAGATTCAAGTTTTGTGGATCCGATTGCTGCGACAATTGGAAAAAATTTCCGCCGCCGCCGATCAAAAAAAATGGCGCGACCTCGCCGAACACGCGGCCGCTTCATTTGAAAAATTATTCTGGCTCGAAGAAAAAGGCTGGTTCGCCGATGTGCTGCTCGGTAGCTCGCGTGTGATTGCGCGCGACGCGACGGCCAGCGATGCGCTGCGGAGCAATTGCCTTTTCGCCGTCAGCCTTGACCTCGTCACTGGCGAACGCGCGAAACGTTGCGTCGAGGCGGCGCAAAAATTTCTCGTCGTGCCCGGCGCGCTGCGATCGCTCGCGCCATTGCCGGTTTCCGTTCCATTGCCGATTTACAGTAACGATGGCCGGCTGATCAATAATCCACCCGAGCCGTATTGGCCGCGTTACGAAGGCGACGAAGACACGCGCCGCAAGCCCGCGTATCACAACGGGACGGCGTGGACGTGGACGTTTCCGGTTTTTTGCGAAGCGCTGGCGCGTGCATGGGAATTTTCGCCGGAAGCGGTCGCGGCGGCAAAAAGTTATCTGGGCAGTTCGGAAAAAATCCTGAACGAAGGCTGTCTCGGCCAGATTCCTGAAATTTTGGAAGGCGACGCGCCGCACGCGCAACGCGGCTGCGACGCGCAGGCGTGGGGCGTGACGGAGAATTTGCGTGTGTGGAAATTATTGAATTCGCAAAGCGCGCAGGCAAAATGAGCGCATGAACTTCCGCGACAAAATCATCGCCTGGGACAAATTGCCGGAATGGCGAAACAATTTTCGCGCGACCGGAAAGAAACTTGTCGTCACCAACGGTTGCTTCGACATTTTGCATCTTGGCCATGTGACGTATCTCGAAAATGCACGAAATTTCGGCGACGCGCTTTTGGTCGGCGTCAACGGCGACGCAGCGACGCGGCAATTGAAAGGCGCGGGCCGTCCGGTCAATTCTGAAACAGATCGCGCGGCGGTTCTGGCCGCGCTGGAAAGCGTTTCCGCCGTTTGCATCTTCACTGAAAAGACGGCCACAAAATTTCTCGCCGCCGCGCAACCGGACATTTATGTCAAGGGCGGCGATTATACTTTGGACACGCTGAACCAGGACGAACGCCGCGCGGTCGAGTCAGCGGCCGGGAAAATCATCATCATTCCATTTGTGCCGGGCAAATCCACGACGATGCTGCTCGAAAAGATTTCGCGGCTGTGAAAATTCTCGTCATTTCCCTCGCGGGCATCGGCGACACGCTGTTCGCCACGCCGCTCATCCACGAGTTGCGCGCAAATTTTCCCGGAGCGACGATTGATGCGTTGGTGCTGTGGCGCGGCTCGAAAAGCCTGCTGGAAAACAACCCGCACCTGACCACCATTCACCAAAGAAACCTGATTTCGGAATCGAAAACCGACTCCCTCAAATTTTTGGCGGGGCTGCGCCGGGCGGGCTACGATGTCTCCGTCAACACGTTTCCGCAGAGCCGGCGCCATTACCGGATCGTGGCGAGATTCATCGGCGCGCCCGTGCGCGTCAGCCACGGATATGAATGTTCCGGCGGGCTGGACCGGTGGCTGGCAAACAAAACCCTGCCGCAAAATTATTCACTGCACGCCGTGGAAAATAATCTGGCCTTGCTTCCGCTGCTCGACGCAAAGCCGCTGCTGCCGTCGCATCACTACGAAATTTTCCTGACGGAAGCGGAAAAGGCGTGGGCGGCAGATTTTGTCATGCGCGAAAAACTTTCGGCTCGTCCGCTGCTGGGAGTTCACGTCGGCTCGGGCGGCACCAAAAATCTCGCGCTGCGCCGCTGGCCGCTGGAAAATTACCTTGAACTGGCGCGCCGCCTGCGTCAAAGGCGGCCGGAACCGGCCGTTTTGTTTTTTGGCGGGCCGGAGGAAAAGGCCGACCACGAAAAAATTCGGGCGATGGCGGGCGGTGAAAATTTATTTTTCCCGAAAACGGAAAATTTGCGGCAGGCGGCGGCGTTGATCGGCAGCTGCGGCGTTTTTTTGAGCGTGGACACGGCGTTGATGCACGTCGCGGCGGCGATGAAAGTGCGCGGCCAGGTTGTCATCGAGACGCCGACCTGGAACAAACCCATCGAGCCTTATGCAAATCCGTTTGTGCTCGTGAAAAATCCGTCGGTGGCGGGGCGCAACCTGGAATTTTACCGTTACGACGGGCGCGGGATAAGGGGAAGCGCAGAGGAATTGCGGCGTTGCATGGCATCGGTGACGGTCGAAAGCGTTTTCGACGCCGTGACTAAATTGATCTGAAGCCGCAGTCGATTAAAGCGAAAAGCCCGCCGCCTTCGCGTCGTTGGCGAACATTTTCACGGTGTCGAGCGACATTTCCTTCAAACCGATTCCGGCCAGCTTGAGCGCCTTGTTCAAAATGTCATGCGGCACGGTCACGATGTCGCAGCCGCAATCGTCCGCCTGAAAAATGTTCAGCACTTCGCGGACGCTCGCCCAAAGCAATTCGGCCTGCGGCAAATTTTTCAAGATCCTTTTGCTGTCGGCCATGATTGAAACCGGGTCAACGCCCGTGTCCGCGATGCGTCCGGCAAAAACGGAGACCACCGCCGGAACTTTTGCGTCCAAAGATTTTGCGACGCCTTCGACCTGCTCCAATGTCAAAATGGCGGTGACGTTCAATTTCACGCCTTCGCCTGCAAGTTCATTGATCAACGGCAGTGAAGATTCGCTGCGCGTGTTCGTGATGGGAATCTTGACGTAGACATTTTTCGCCCAGCCGTTGATCTTGAGCGCCTGCCGTTTCATCTCGGGAAATTCGTCGGAAAAAACTTCGAGTGAAATCGGCTTGGTCGTGACACTTTGCAAAATGTCGCGCGCGAACGCCTCGAAATCCGTCAGGCCGGCTTTGCGCATGAGCGTCGGATTGGTCGTCAGCCCTTTGATGAGCGGATTGGCGTTCAATTCCAGCATGCCTTTTTTGTCGGCACCGTCGGCGAAAATTTTTATCTTGAGGTTGGCGAGGCTTTTCATGCAATGACGGGGCAGGATAAATTGAATCCGCGAATGTTCAATCCATTTTTGCGGACAAAATGATCTCCGCCGCCGCCAGCAGATTTTTTGCGCGGAAATCCGGCGGCTGTTTCAATTCCTCGGCGTAATTGCGGTCAATGAAAATGGTTTTGCAGCCAGCGGCGCGGCCGCAGTCGATGTCACGCCAGCGGTCACCGACCATCCAGCTTTGCGCGAGGTCAATGCCCAGTTCGCGCGCCGCGCGCAGCAACATTCCGGGCTTCGGCTTGCGGCAATCGCATTCGGAATCGCCGTGGCCGGGATGATAGCAGACCTCGACGCGGTCAATCGGAAGCTGGCGGCGCATTTCCGCATGGATGGATTCGACGACTTCCCGCTGCAAAGTGCCGCGGCCAACGTCCGGCTGGTTGGTCGCGACCACGAGCAAAAATCCGGCGGCTTTCAGTTTCGCGCACGCGGCGAAAACATCAGGAAGAATTTCAAATTCGGCCAGGCTGGCCGGCGGATACGGGCGGGTTTCGCGCTCCAAGGCGCGATTGATCACGCCGTCGCGGTCGAGAAAAACGGCGGGCTGCATCTTCACGTTTTTATTTCAGCCTTTGTCTTTATGCAAAAGATGGCTGCAGCTTGTGAAGGATGCCAACGCGTCCAGAAGAAATGGCCAAGCAGGCTGATGATGCCCCAAAAGAACTTTGGCCGACCCTTAAGCACATACCTTTCCCCGCGAAGATTTTTCGGGCCAAGCAGTCCAATCACTTTGTATCCCAATTTCCCCATCTCCGCCGCTTCCCACCCGGAAAGGTGCTCTTGCAAATTATTATTATCGTAACCGTGTTGCGGCACAAATCCGGATGGCGTGAAGAAAATCACCTTGCGGCTGGCAATGCTCTCCATGCTTTTCATCATCCGCAAACCGTCCTCCTTCGTCAGATGCTCAATCAGATCCAGCGCAACGACCGCGTCAAACTGGGCTGGTCTGAAATACTTGTCCAGTTCCCGCACGTCGCCCAAAACCAGTTCATCCTGGAGTTTTTCCCGCCGGGCCTCTTCCAGATACGGGGCAAAACCATCAACGCCGGTTGAATGCTTGACGCCCAGCCATTTCATGGTTGGCGACTTGCCGCAGCCCACTTCCAAAACACTTTCAGAACCCTGTAGTGCTTTTCTAAGCGCAAGTTTGGTGAGTATCTGCGCCGGATCATATCCTTGCTTCAGTAACAGTATCGTGAGCTCCAATCCGCTGCGCATATAATAATGATAGATTTATCAGCGCGTGCTTTCCCACTTCGTCTGCGCGACTTTCAGTTTGGGATGCGACACGAACAAGTGCCAAATCACGGCCTGAAACGCTTCGCTATGCGGCGTGACGTGCGTCGGATTCACCGTCGGCACGATCACGCACGCAGTCGCTTCCTTCGCCGTGTAACCGCCATCGCGCCCGACGATGCCAATGACGGACGCGCCGACTTGTTTGGCGAGTTGAATCGCGCTGACCAGATTCGGGCTGACATTTTTTTCCAGGTTGCCGCCGCCAACGGAAAAAATCAGCAAGCCATCCTTCGCATTGAGGCGACTGCCCTTGAGCCATTCGGAAAAAACCGTCGCCCAGCCCTCGTCATTCGTTCGCGCGGTCAGTTCGGAAACATTGTCCGTCGGCGCGTAAGCCTCGAAGCCGCAGATTTTGCGGAAATCGTTCACCGCATGGCCGGCGTTGCCCGCGCTGCCGCCAACGCCAAGAATGAACAGCCGCCCGCCGCGCTCGCGGATTTTCGCAAGTTCGTCCGCGCCCTTTTCGATCGCGCCCGCGTCCAGTTGCGCCGTGACCTGCCGGACTTCCTCGAGAAATTGTTTGGTAAAGCTCATGGAAAATTCACATTACAAATTTCGCGTGACGAATGGAAGCAGAGTTTAGCGCGGCTGCAAAAGGGCTTCCAACTCGGCCAGTCCCGCCGGCGAACCCATTTCATAAAACCGTTCCGGCACTTCGTATCCGGCGAGCTGCCTTTCGCGGACTAATTTTCCCATGACTTCGGCCAGATCAAAAATTTGATCGGCGGAATAGGTGTCGAACACGGAAGATTTGAACAAGCTCAAGCCGTAATCAATGTGCCGCATTTCCGGCAAACGATTTTTTTTGTCGTAAACCACAATTTCGCCGTCACGAAAAACCACGTTGCTCGTGTCGAATTTTCCTTCGTTGCGATAAACCGTCATCAAGCCAAGCTTGCCGCTGTGATGAAAAGTTACTGCAACGGGTGCGTATTGAATCGGCAGATACGAATCGCCGTAAAGCACAAAAAATTCTTCACCAAGCTTTGGCAGCGCGCGTTTGACCGCGCCGCCGGTGCCGAGGAGTTTTTCGCCGTCGAAGGAATAATCCAATTTGACGCCGAAAGCTTCGCCGCCAAATTCGCGCTGGATCATTTCGCCAAGATAGCCGATGCACAAAACCGCGCGGCGAATTCCCCGCGCGTGGAGCAGTTCGAGTTGGTGCGCCAAAAAGGGCCTGCCCGCGACCGGCACGAGCGACTTGGGAATTTTTCCCGTGACGGGCCGCAGCCGGGTGGCAAGTCCGCCCGCCAAAATCGCAACGGGAATTTCCAGCGGCGCGCTCACGAGATGACGAGTTTTGTTCCCTCGAAGTCAAACCGGAAGCGCACTTCCGCCAATCCAGCCTTGCTCATCGCGTTCCGCAGCTTCGTTTTGTCCTCGGCGTAAAACATCAGGAATCCGCCGCCGCCCGCGCCGATCAATTTTCCACCGAGCGCGCCGCTGGCCATCGCGAGGTCATACCATTCGTTGATTTTTGGATTGCTCATGCCGCCGCTGCGCTGTTTTTTGCGCTGCCAGTGAACATCCATCAGGCACGCGAACTCGGCAAATTTCCCGATTTCAAGCGCGCTCTGGCTTTGCAGGCCGAGGTCTTTGACGAAATGCAAATTTTCGCAACATGGACTTGTCGTCGGATTTCGATTTCGCATCCTGCTCCTTCAAAATCGCCGACGCGCTGCGCGAATAGCCGGTGAAAAACAAAAGCAAATTATCTTCGAGATTGTCGCGCGTTTCCTTGGAAAGTTTCAGCGGCCACGCCTCGACTTTGCCGTTCTCCAAAAATTTGAAGCAGGTGATTCCGCCATAGGCCGCAATGTATTGGTCCTGTTTGCCGATCGGCTCTTTGAGCCGGTCAATCTCGACTTCGCACGCCTGCGCCGCAAGTTCGGCGGGATGAACAAGGTTTTTTTTATGCGCGTGCAACGCCTTGAGCAGCGCCGTCGTGAAACTGCCGGACGAACCCAGTCCCGTGCCCGACGGAATGTCCGCCATCGAAGTCATTTCCAGCGAACGGCCATCCACGCCGACGAACGCGAACGCTTCGCGGATGATCGGATGCTTCAGCTTCGTCGCATCCGGCACGCGCTCCAGTTCCGAATACTTCACGATCAAGTCCGGCACGAACGTGTCGTGCAGCGTGATGTAAACATAGCGGTCAATCGCCGCCGCGATGAGAAAGCCGCCGAACTTTTCGTAATACGACGGCAAATCCGTCCCGCCGCCGCCGAGCGTGACGCGAAATGGTGATCGTGCGATGATCATAAATTTTTCAGGCCGCTTTTTTCATAAATCGTCTCGACAATCTGGAGTGCCGCGCGCGCCTCGGCAAGCCCGGCATCAGGTTTGCGTTTCAATTGAATATCTTTTTCAAACTCCGTCATTTCAATCCTCCACGATTCATCCGCGCCGGGAAATTCATAAACTTTTGTGTCGGGAATCCCCATTTCGGGCTTCATCTGATGATGAAAAAGTTTCTCGACGCCATAACTGCCGCCGAGACCTTCAATGTGCAGCTTCGTGTTGCGGCCATAAATCTCGAACGAAAAAAGATTTTTCCATTCCGTGCAACTGACGTGCAACCACGCAGTCTGGTTTTTCGCCGTGCGCAAACTCAAAAACGCGTTGTCATCCACCGGCATTTTCCAAAAATAAGTCGCCGCGTGGCCGTCAATTTTTTTGAACTCGCCGAGAAACCAGCCGGCCAGGTCAATCAGATGAATTCCCTGATCAATCAATTCGCCACCGCCGGAAAGCTTCGGGTCAGCGCGCCATTCCTTGTCATAACCGATGCGCCCGCCGTGGCCGTAACGCGCGCGGATAAACATGAGTTCGCCCATCACACCGGACGCAAAAATTTCGCGCGCCTTTTGAAAGGCCGGATGATAACGATGGTTGAAACCGACGCGGACACAAACGCCGTGTTTTTTTTCAAGCGCAATCAATTCGTCAATCTCCTTCACCGAAATGCCCGCCGGTTTTTCGACGATGACGTGCTTGCCTGCGCGAATCGCGGCGGCGGAAATTTTTGCCAGTTCAGAATTAATCGTGGCGACAATCACCGCGTCCACCTGCGGATCAACGACGGCTTGTTTGAAATCGGAAACCGCGCGGCCAGTTTGCGCCAATTTCACCAATTCTTCCGCGCGCGACAGATTTGTATCGCATGCGACGACGAGCTTTGAACCAGCAGGCAAACCAGCCAGCCGTTTTTTCCCGATCAATCCGCAGCCGACAATCGCGTAATTCATTTGTCACCCCACGTTTTGCCGCGATCCTTCGGCACGATGCGACGCAGTGTGTAAATGTCGCCGCCCAAGTCGCCCTTGAATTCATGGAGTTTTTCCCACGGATCCCATTGCGCGCTGATGAGCTTGCCGGTAATGCCGTCGCTTTGCGCGCTCGCCAGATAAACGGCCACGCTCGCGCCGAGTTCGAGCGGCACCGCGCCTTCCTCCGACCATTTTTTATTCTTCGCAAAAAATTCCGCGCCGACTTTTTCCGCGCCGGCGGCCAGAACCTGTTCAACGAATCTGGTTTTAAGCGCGCCGGGCGCGATTGCGTTCACGTCCACATGAAACGGTTTTAATTCTTCGGCCAGAGTTTCCATCAGGCGAATCACCGCCGCCTTCGACGCGGCATAGGCGCTGATGTTAGGCAGCGGATTGGTCGCGCCGCCGCCGCTCAACACAATTATTTTTCCGTGCGCGGACTTTTTTGAAATGCGGAATCACCGCGCGACAAGGAAGCAAAACGCCGTAAAGATTTATTTCGAGAGCGCGTTTCCATTCTTCGAGCGAAACTGATTCCGTCGCGCCCATCGGCCCGTAAATGCCGGCGTTCAAAACAAGCGCGTGGAGCGAGCCGAGCTCGCGCAGCGCAAAAGCGACGAGTTCGTTGACTTGCGATTCGCTGGAAACGTCGCAGGTTTTGGCGGAAATGTTTTGCGACGGAAATTTTTTGGCAAGTTCGTCGCGCGTCGCGAGCAATTCCTTTTCACCGCGGGAACAAATCACGACGTTCGCGCCTTCACGCAGAAAAAATTCCGCGATGACTTTGCCGAGTCCCTGGCTGCCGCCGGTGACGAGCGCGTTGAGATTTTTGAGTTTCATTTTAAGCGCGGCCGACGGAAAGATGCTCGACGCCGGAGATGCTTTTCAATTCCTTTTCCAAAAAACGATTCGCGTCCACAAAAACCGGCTGTCGCATCGTCGGAATAATTTTTACCCAGTCCGCCTGCCGAAACTGCGGCCATTCGGTGCAAATGACGGCGGCTTCCGCGCCGATTACTGCGGTTAAAATTTCTTGCGCAACCTGAATTTTGGAAAGTTCGTCGGGCAAATTTTTTACCGCCGGATCGAACACGCTGACGTTTGCGCCTGCGGCGAGAAGTTGTTTGCACAATTCCACGGCGGCGCTGCGGCGGAGCGTGTCGGTGTTCGTCGTGTAAGTCAGGCCGAGGATGGAAATTTTTTTGCCGCGCAAATCGCCGAGGCGCGATTGCAACCGCCGGAACGCCCAGCCGCGATGCAAATCGTTGCTCTGCTTGATGGCCGGAATGACGGAAATTTTTTCGCCGTTTGCCTCGGCAAGTTTGGTGAGCGTGACAACATCGCGGGCAAGCGTGCCGCCGGCGAATGGGCCGCCCGGCCCAAGATAAGCTTTTGGTCCGATGCGCGGTTCGCTTTTCAAGCCGATGGAAACTTCCTTCGCGTCCGCGCCAGTGTGTTCGCAAAGGCGCGCGATCTCGTTGATGAACGTGATGGAGAGCGCGAGGAACGAATTGAGCGCGTGCTTGACCATTTCCGCCGATTCGGTGCGCATGAAAATGATTTGCGGCGTGAACGGCGCGAACAGTTTTTCGAGCAGCGGTTTTTTTGTGTCGTCGCGGATGCCGACGATGACACGCTCGGCCTTTTCAAATGAATCAATCGCCTTGCCAAGCCGCAGATTTTCCGGCGAGCAGGCGAAATGGAATTGCGGAAATTCCTTTTCCAGATTGGCGCAAGTGCCGACGGGCAATTGAGACGAAATCAAAACGAGCGCACCTTTCGGCAGATGCGGCAAGGCACGGCGCAAATTTGCGAGAACAGATTCAACGTCAGATTCGTCGCTGTCATTGACCGGCGTGTCGTAGCAAAGCCAGAGAATGTCCGCATTTTCACAGGCGATTTTTGAATCCGTTGTGAACGAAAGTTTTTTGGCGGCGATTCCGGCGGAAATCAATTCATCGAGTCCCGGCTCCAAAAGCGGCGCGTGGCCGGAATTTAATTTTGCGACGTTCGCTTCATCAAAATCCAAGCCGACGACTTGAAACTGTTTCGCGCAGCACGCCGCCGTGACGCTGCCGAGATGCCAGAGGCCGAGGACGGTGATGTTCATGCGGCGCGGTTATTTGTGGCTGCGGGTGTCATAGACCCAGCGGTTTTGCTGCAACCATTGGAGCGTGCGCCGGATGCCCTGTTCAATCGTCAGCGACGTTTTCCAGCCGGTGCTGCGGATTTTTTTTGCGTCGAGGAAAATGAATGGGTTGTCGCCGACCCAGCCGCGGCTGCCGCCGGTGTATTCCAGTTTCGGCTTCAATCCGAGCGCGCCGCAGATATAGCCGATGGAATTGTTGACCTGAACAAATTCATCCGTGCCGAGGTTGTAAATTTCCACGCCGTGCCGGGCTTTTTTTGCCGTGCCGAGATTCATGACGTGCAGCATGGCGCTGACGCAATCCTGGACGTAAAGATAACTTTTCCGCTGCGAGCCGTCGCCAAGAACTTTCAGGTGATCCGGGTGTTCGAGGAGTTGCTGGTAAAAATCAAAAACGTGGCCGTGCGTGTAGCGTTCGCCGAGAATCGAGACGAACCGGAAGAGGTAGCCCTCAAATTTATAGCCTTCGCAGTAGGAGGAAATCATCGCCTCGCCCGCGAGCTTGGAACTGGCGTAGAGCGAAGTCTGCACGGGAAACGGCGCGGCTTCCGGCGTGGGAATTATTTCCGCCTCGCCATAAACGCTGCCGGTGGAGCTGAAGGCGATGCGCTTGATGCCGTTGGCGCGCATGGCTTCGAGCACGTTGAAGGTGGCGACGGTGTTTTGCTGCAAATCCTTCGACGGGTGTTCCAGACCAAAGCGCACATCGGCATTGGCGGCAAGATGAAAAACCGTGTCGCAACCGGCCATCGCCTTTGTGAGCGCCGGCAGGTCGAGATTGTCACCTTCGGCGAGTTTGAAATGGGAATCCGCCAGCGCGCCGTCCAGAAACTTTTTTTGGCCGGTGGAAAAATTATCCCAGCCGACGACCGGTTTGCCGTCGCGCAACAGGCGGTCAACGAGGTTGCTGCCGATGAAACCCGCCGCGCCGGTGATGAAAACTTTTTCCATGATTGGGCGCGGAGTTTAAAATAAACGATGAAACTCCGCCAGCATTTTGACACCTTCGAACCGCCCAATCTCCATCAACCCGCCTTTAATTGACTTTACCACCCATGCACATTTCTGTTATCCAAAAGACGATTATTATTCACTATGGCAAATTTCATCCTGAAAGGACTTCAACGTTTTGGCGCACGTCAGCGGCATCTCGGCAATGACCGTTGTAACGACTGGGGCGGGCAGAACACGGTCGGATTGAATCCGCGCAGTTTGCTGGACGTCGGCTGTGGCAACGGGGAAATGTTATTCCGATATCTCAAACAGGTTCCGTCTGAATTTTATGGCGTCGAAGGCTCACCGTCGCTCAAAGTCGAAGCCGAACTGCGTGGCATCAAAGTTTTCAGTTACGATTTGAACGGACGCTGGCCCTTTGAAGACGGCAAATTCGACGTGGTGTACAGTTCCCAAGTCATCGAGCATCTGCACAATACACGGTTGTTTGTCGAGGAAGCTTATCGCGTGCTCAAACCTGGAGGCACCGCCATCATCACGTCGGAAAACCTGTGCAGCCTGCTTAACTGGTTTGCCATGTCCTTGGGCTACACCCCATTTTCATTGATGCAGGTCTGCGGCCGCTACCTCGGTAATCCGCTGGGGCTTCACTACCAAGAGCCGCTGGCGGAACCAGTGCCCATTGATCATCCTGCATTTGCCGGGATTTCCGGCCACATCCGCGTGCTGACAGTGCGGCAGGCCAAGGAACTTTTTACCCAAGCCGGTTTTGAAACCGAAGCGCGCTCAATCAGCATCCTACCGCTGCCCGACGTTTTGAGCCGGATGCTTGAAGGTATAATTCACCATCGCGGACATTACCTTTTGATCAAGGCGCGCAAAAAGGGCAACCCATGAGCACGGTGGTCATCACCGGTGCCGCCGGTTTGATCGGTTCAGAAAGTGTCAAACGCTTCGCCCGCGAAGGATTCAAGGTCGTCGGCATTGACAACGACTTGCGCCAGTGGTTTTTCGGCAAGGAGGCGTCCACGCTCGGCAACCGCCAGAAACTGATCAACTTCATCCCCAATTACGAACATCACGACTTCGATATCCGCGATCGCGCCGCCGTCGAAAATCTGTTCAGAAAACTCGGCAAGGAAATCGCCCTCATCATCCACACCGCTGCGCAACCGTCGCACGACTGGGCGGCGCGCGATCCGCACGCGGATTTTTCCGTCAACGCCACCGGCACTTTGAACCTACTCGAAGCCACGCGGCAGTTTTGCCCCGAAGCCGTTTTCATTTTCACTTCCACGAACAAGGTTTACGGCGACACGCCCAACCGCCTGCCGCTCGTCGAGCTGGAGAAACGCTGGGAAATAAAATCCGGCCACGAATACGAGCCGGGCATTTCCGAGACGATGAGCATTGACCAGACGAAGCATTCGCTGTTCGGCGCGAGCAAAGTCGCGGCGGATATTTTGGTGCAGGAATACGGAAATTATTTTGGCATGAAGACCGTGTGCTTTCGCGGCGGCTGCCTCACCGGCCCATCGCACGCGGGCACGGAGCTGCACGGATTTCTCGCCTACCTCATGCGCTGCACCGTCACCGGCAATCCGTATCGCGTGTTCGGCTACAAAGGCAAGCAAGTGCGCGACAACATCCACAGCCATGACCTCGTCGAAATGTTCTGGCAGTTTTTCCAAAAACCGCGCTCCGGCGAAGTTTACAATGCCGGCGGCAGCCGCCACTCGAACTGTTCCATGCTTGAGGCCATTGATGAATGTGAACGCATCAGCGGCAAAAAATTAAAGTGGACTTACGTCGAGGACAACCGCATCGGCGACCACATCTGGTGGGTCAGCGACGTGCGGAAATTCCAGGCGCATTATCCCGACTGGAAATTTCGCTACGGCCTCAAGGAAATTTTGACGGAAATCCACGCCGCGTGCATCGCTTGAAATGAGTTCAGCCGAAAACATTTTGACCATCGGCGGTGAAGAAAAAATCGCCGCCGACATTTTTGAACGGGTGCGTGCGAACGAAAACGAATGGCGTCCGCCGGTATGAAAAAAGATTCACGCGCCGCCGGCCTGCTGAAAAGCGGCCTCATTTTTTCCACCATCAGTTTTGCGACCGGCCTCGGCAACCTGGCCTTTCAAGGCGTCTTGGGGCGGCACTTGAAGGAATCGGGCGACTACGGCAGCGCCAACAGCGCGCTTAACGGTATCATGCCGCTGCTTGCCCTGCTGCCGTCGGTCGCCACGTTCGCCGTCGCACACTACATCGCCCATTTCAACGCCAGCGGCAGCAGCGCGCAGTTGCAGGGATTGCTGCTGGGCTGCAAAAAATTTCTGCTCCGCCTGACCGTCGCCGGTTCCGCGCTCGCCATCATCGCGGCCGGGCCGTTGAGCCACTTTTTCCATTACAGCAAAAGCCTGATGCTGATCACGCTCGCCTGCACGCTGCTCGGTTTGTGGTCGGCGCTGGTCACGGCGTTGTGCCAGGGGCTGTCGTGGTTCAAGCGGCTCGCGCTCATCGGATTTCTGGGGATGCTGCTGCGGGTTTTGTTCGGGTGGTTCGTCACGCTGAAATGGCCGTCGGCGGAAACCGCCGTGCTCGCCTCGGCCTTCGCGCTGCTGGCGAACCTCACCCTGATTTTCTGGAGAAAAGAACTGTCGCTGCACGGCACGCCGGTCTCGCCGTGGAACCGCGAATTCGTCCAATACCTTGTCGTCAGCGCGGCGTGCGTCGGCGGCGGATTTTTTTTCACGCAAGGCGACCTGCTGGTCATGCAGCATTATTTCACCGACTCCGAGCGCGACGCCTACGCCACCGCCGAGCGGCTGGCCGTGGCGTTGCCGATGACCGTCGCCCCATTGCTGACTGTTTTGTTCACGTCGCGCTCCGGCGAACGCGCCGGGGACATCGTCCGCGAACAATTCAAACTGCTTGGGCTTTACACCCTCGGGCTGATGGTTGGCGCGGCGGGATTGCTCGTGCTGCGGGATTTTTGCGTGAAACTGATTTTGGGGAAAGCCTCGCCCGACGCCGCCGCGATGATCGGCCATCTCGCCGTAACGATGGTCCTCGTCGGCCTGCTGCAGGCGCTCGCGCTCTGGGCGCTCGCCAGCCGCTGGCAAAAAATCTCGTTTCTCTATGGCGCGCTCGGGCTGGGCTACTGGCTGGCATTGCTCGCAACCGGAAAAACCCCGGCGGCATTGCTGCAAGTAATGCCCGTCGCCGCTGGAGCCGCGTTTGCCATTTTATTTTTTGCGTGGCTTGCCGCGATGAAACGGCCAAAGCCTGAAAGCTGATTTGAATTTGTCTTTGCCTTCGGTCACACTTGCGCCGTGCCGACCAGTCTTGAAAATTTGCCGCGCGTCAGCTTCATCATCCCGACGCTGAACACCGAGGCCATTCTGGGAAACTGCCTCGCGTCCATCGCGCGGCAGACGTATCCGCGCGACCGCTACGAAATCATCCTCGCCGACGCGCGCTCAAAGGATCGCACGCGCGAAATCGGGGAAAAATTTGGCGCAATCGTTCTCGACGATGACGGCAAAAACATGGAGGAGGGCAAACGGCTGGCGCTGCGGCAGGCGACGGGCGAATTCATCGTCTTCGTGGACGCGGACAATGAAATCACCCACGCCGATTACATCGAACTGGCCGTCAAGGCGCTCGCCGCCAATCCGCAGGCGCTCGGCGTCGAAAGCTATTATCTGCCGTCACCGAAAATGAGTTCGTTCTGCGCCTACCTCTCGCACCTGCTGCATATCAGCGATCCGATCGCCTGGCTGATGAGCGCAAATCCGCAACTCGTCGCGCGCGACGGCGAAACCGAGCGCTGGATTTTGCCGCCGGGAACTTTTTCGTATCCGCTCGGCGCGAACGGATTCGTTTTTCGCCGCGCCGATTTGCAGTCCGTCCAGGCGAATGAAAAATTCCAGGACACGCACGTCGCGCTGTTCCTGATGAAAAACGGCCAGCGCGAATGGCTGCGGATTCGCGGCCGCGGCGTGCATCATTTTTACGTCCAGACGCTCTGGGGCTTCGTGCAAAAACGCCGCCGCGCCACGGTGCATTTCCTGCGCGTACAGGAAGAGATGCCGGTGAACTGGATGCGGGAAAAACCGCCTGTGCCGCTGTGGCTGGCGGCGGTTTATTGCGTCACGTTTGTCGGCCCGGTTTTTCACACGCTGCGCGGAATTTTTCGCGACCGCGACGCGCGCTGGCTCTGGCATTTGCCGGCGTGCTTCGCCAGCGTGGCAGGCAACGTCTGGGGCGTGTGGACTTACAAACGTCGCGGCCAGGAGAAAAAACTGATCGCCGAATTGCAGGTGAAACAGACCTTAAAGCCGTGAACATCCGCGACCGGCTTCCCCTATTTTGGAAAATCCGTTTCATCTTTCCACCGATCCAAATTCCCATTGACGTGCCAGCTTTAAACAGTAGTTTGCTGACGAAACGCAATCAGGGAAAACCCATCTCAAAACAATAATCTTCATGAATACGGTCTTGACCTCCATTTACCGGCTAGAGGCAAAGTCCGTTGAACCATTCTTTCGGTCGTTGCGCCTGGCCGGTTTCGACGGATCGGTGGTCGTTTTCGCAACGGAAATTTCTGATGATTGCCGGAGCTTGCTGAAACATTATGGAGCCACCGTATTTGAACGGGAATATCACGGACTGCCGATGGCGTATGCAAACCTTTCACGCCGGGCAATGTTTGCTTTGGAGGCCGTTTGCAAATATTATTGGCGGCATCATCGTGGCGAAAAGAATTTTTCCTATCTGTTTGTCAACTGTTGGAGATTTTTTTGTTTTCGGGACTATCTTTTGAAATCGCCGGACAAAAGCGGTTTTGTGCTTTTGGCGGATGTCCGCGATGTTGTGTTCCAGTGCAATCCTTTTTCATTTCCGGCCGGCCTTTCGGTCGCTTCTGAATGCGCCCGGAACATCATCGGACAGTCGCGCGGCAATTTGAAATGGTTGTGCGAAGCCGTCGGCTTTCGTGAAATGCGCCGGATTGCCGACCGTCCGGCCATCTGCGCCGGCACAACCGCGGGAGATTATGACACGATGATGAAATATCTGGAATTGATCACCACGCATATCAATCAGCGTTTTTTTTGGGGGTTGTTCGACAGCATTGACCAGGGATTGCACAATTATTTTGTTCACAACCGGATGATCGAACCATTGCATGTTTGCACCAACTGGCACGGGCCGTTTCTGACACTGGACAGCGAAACCGTCCTGCCGGAAAATAAAAACCGCGATGGATTTCTCTGCAACCGCGACGGGTCGGTGATTCCCGTCGTGCATCAATACGACCGGATCAAAAACCTTTATCGTCCGGGCGAACCAACGCCGGCATGCTGGAATCTTCCGGGCCAGACGCAATGATCAGCCCTGGCGAAGGCCATTTGCATTTGCCAGGTAAAATCCAGTGAAGGCGTCCCACGCTTTTGATTCGTTCCATTCCGGCGCGAGTTTGGCGGCGGGTTCGGTGTTCGCGCGGCTCAGCGGTTCAGTGAAATCTGTCTGCTTCAATAATTTTAACTCACACGCCCAACCCGTCCGCGCTTTCACTTCGCGGGCGACGCGCTGCGCGAACGCGCCCTGCTTCTCAACGTAACCGCTGGGATTTATTTTCAAGAACGGATCTTTTGATTTGGCGACGTGCGCTGACGAAGCGCGCGTAGACCGCCGCGACCAAATCCGCGTGGATGTTGTCGCGCAAATAGTCGGGAGTTTTGACTTCGACCGCTTTGCCGGCCTCCCAATTTTTCATCAGGAACGCGGTGAAGCGCGGTTCTTCAAACGGGCCGAACGGATGGGGAATCACGAATTTTCCCAGCGGCACGCCAGCCTCGTGGCAATAATAGCGGAAAAACTGGAAGGTCAGGCCTTTGGACAGGCCGTAGGGCAAAAACGCGCGGCGCGGCTCGTCGCCCACGCCCTCGTCGTTTTCAAAAAAAGTGCCGGTCAGCACGACGGGGCATTGGAGAACCTTCAAAACGGCGCGCAGATTCAGCGTGTTGTTTTGCAGCGCGGACAGCACGTCAAAGTCCGCGCTCTTGTAGTTTGTCACCAGGGCGGCATGGTGGCAGAGCAGGTCGAATTTTTCCGCGCCCGCGAGCTTGAGAAAATTTTCCGAGCCGAACGGCGACTGCGCAACGAACCGACAGAGCGGCTTCAACTTTTCCACGCGCTCGCGGCGGATGCCGGCGTATTGCTCCAAACCGCCGGTCACCGGACAGACGATTTCATGCCCGGCGGCGGCAAGATTTTTGACGAACCAGAATCCCGTGAACGAACTCGCGCCGGTGAAAAGAATTTTCATGCCGGATTATTTGAGGTGGATTTCCGGGTTGAAGTCCGGCTGGTTTTTGTCCTTGTCGGAAATCACAACCGGCGCCAGCGGCCAGGGGATGCCGAATTTCGGATCGTTGTAGCGGAGTCCGCGCTCGCGGTCGGGCGCGTAAAATTCCGTGACGAGGTAAAACGCCTCAGTGTCCGGCTCCAGCGTGATGAAGCCGTGCGCAAAACCTTTCGGCACATAAAGCATCGTGCGGTTTTCCGCCGTCAGCTCAACGGAGAAATGCTTCAAAAATGTCGGCGAATCGGGGCGCAAATCAATGATGGCGTCGAACAGCGCGCCGCGCAGGCAGCGGATGATTTTGTCCTCGGCCTTCGGCGCAAGTTGATAGTGCATTCCGCGCAGCGTGCCCTTGAACTTGCTCGCCGAGTTGTTGATCTGGACGATTTTATGGTTCAGGCCGTGCTGTTCGTATTCACGCTCGCAAAAAAAACGCGCAAAAAAACCGCGGTCGTCGCCGCGCTTTTCCAGTTCGATGACGAATGCGCCCTTGAGCGGAGTTTCGATGAATTTCATAAATCGCGTTGCGGGCCATTTTATTTCAGCCAGGGCGGGTTGCCGGATTCGACGAGGCCGGTCAGATGCTCGCGGTCGCGTTGCGTGTCCATGCACGCCCAGAAACCGGAATGCTTGTGGATGTTCAACTGGCCGTTGCGCGCCAGTTTCACCAGCGGCTCGCGCTCCAGCACGCAATCCTCGTCCTCCGAAAGATATTTGCGGAAATCGCGGTGAAAGAAAAAGTAGCCGCCGTTGATCCAGTGATTTTCCAAATCCGGTTTCTCGGCGAATTCGATCACGCGGTCGCCTTCAATCTTGATTTCGCCAAAACGCGACGGCGGGTTGACGCCGAGGACGGTGCCAAGCTTGTCTTGCGCGAGATGATAGCGAAATTCCTCCGCGAGATCGGCATCCGTCAAACCGTCGCCGTAAGTCACGGCAAAATGCTTCGCGTTGCCGACATATTTTCGCGCGGCCTGCGCGACGCGGCTGCCGGTCATGTTTTTGTCGCCGGTGTAGGCGAGCGTCACTTCCCAGTCAAGGTCGTGCCGGTGTTCGTGGACGGTCATCTCGTTGGACTTGAGCTTGATGGTGCAGTCGGCGTTGTGCAGATGAAAATTGCTGAAATAATCCTTCACGACCTCCGCCTTGAAGCCGAGGCACAGCACAAAACGGCGGAAACCGTGCCGCGCATAAGTCTGCATGACGTGCCAGAGAATCGGGTGCTCGCCGATTGGGACCATCGGTTTGGGACGGAACTCGGTCTCTTCCTTCAGGCGGGTGCCGAGGCCGCCGCACAGGATGAAGACGGGGATGTCGCTCGTTTTCAAAAGCGGGCTGCTGGTTTTACGCGCGGTCATTGAGAAGATAATCTTAAAACTGCGGCAGGATGAAAGCCAAAAATCGGTAGCGGAAGTTGATTCCGGTTTTTTTGCCGGTTATGCTCGACGGATGTTGTCATCCACCGCCAGAATTGCGGGCGACCGGAACCGTTTGCCGGGAAATTTCGCGCCGGAGGCAAATTTGAAATGAACGTGGAACCAATCATCGAACGCTTTGGACGCACGGACACGCCGCCGGCGGCGAGTGTCGTGGTGCTGAACCGCAACGGCGCCGGCTGGCTGCCCAAATGTTTTGAGTCCATTAAAAACCAGACCATCGCCGACCGGCTTGAGACGATCATGGTGGACAACGATTCCTCCGACAACTCGGTGGCGGTCGCGCGCGAATGGCTGGGAAATTTTCCGTCCGCCGCCATCGTCCGCAATCCGGTGGGCCTCGGCTATTGCGGCGGCAACAACAACGGCACGCTCGCCGTGCGCGGAAAATATGCGCTGTTCCTGAACAACGACGCCTGGCTCGAACCTGACTGCATGGAAAAACTCGTGGCTGAAACCAGCCGGGCGGGCGCGGCGGCGGCCACGCCGTGGGTTTTGAATTACGCGGACGACACGCACCAGGACTTTGGGTTTGGAGGGTTTGATATTTTTGGGCTGTCCGTCAGTTCGCCACCACCGACGCGCGGAGTGCAGGAAGTTTTCATCGCCTGCGGCTGCTCCTTGTTTGCCGAGATTGCGGCTTTCAAGGCGGTGGGCATGTTTGACCGCGAATTTTTCATGTATTCGGACGAGGTGGATTTGGCGTGGCGGCTGTGGATCGCGGGGCATAAAATCGTGGGCGTGCCGGCGGCGCGCGTCCATCATCGCGGCGCGGCGGGCGTCAACCCCGGCGGCGGAACCCAAACGGTCGAATTTCGCACAACCGACGAAAAACGGTTTTTCTCCAACCGCAACGGCCTGCTCACGTTGCTGAAAAGCGGGCAGCATTTGATTTTGCTGGCGGTGATTCCACAGACGTTTTTGCTGCTGGCGGAAACCGTCGTCGGTTGCGTGCTGTTGAAACGGCTGTCTTTCGCCCGGCACACGTTTTGGGACGCACTGCGGGATTGCTGGCGGTTGCGTGGCCACATCTGGCGGGAGCGGAAAAAAATCGCCGCCTATCGCAAGCATTCCGACTTCTGGATGCTGCGGTTTTTCCGGCTGCGGTTGAACCGCTGGTTTGAAATCAAACGCATCGCCAGGTTCGGCCTGCCGCGCGTGGACGCAAAATAATTTCGCATGACAAACCAACCACCGGAAAAATTTGATCTGGCCGTTTGTTATCGCATTTATCCCGGCGTGTCACGCGACCCGATTTTTGGTTTCAAAGACAAACTCGCGCTCGTCCGGTTGAATCTGGAGACTTTCCGCGAAAGCCTCGGCGGTTTGAAAATAAAAATGTGGGTGCTGCTGGATAACTGCCCGCGCGCCTATGAAGAACTGGTGCGTTCCCTTTTTCCCGACCACGCCCTCGAGGTCATTCAACTGGGCGGGGAGGGCAACGGCGCGACGTTCCGAAGGCAAATTGACATTCTTGCTTCGCAGTCGGACGCCGACTTGGTTTATTTCGCCGAGGACGACTACCTTTACCTGCCGGGCGCGATCGAACGCGGAGTAAAATTTTTCCGAAATCATCCTGACGCCGAATTTATCACGCTCTACGATCACGCCGACAATTACACCAAATACATCCATCGCCTTCGCCTGCCGCCAATCATTGAAGACGGTTGCCAATGGCGGGCGGTGGCCTCGACGTGCCTCACGTTCATGGCGCGGCGGACGGCGCTGGCGGAAACGGCGGAGGTGTTCAGAACCTTTGCGGCGGGCAATTCGGACCTTGCGATCTGGTTGTCGCTGACAAAACGAGGCGTGCTGAATCCGTGGTCGTTCATCCGCAGTCTGGGGGACGGTTTGTTTGTCGCCGCCTCCCACGCACTGGCCTGGAGATATGCCGGGAGACAAATTCTTTTGGGCAAACGCCGGACGCTTTGGGTACCCGCAGCATCGCTGGCCACGCACATGGAAATTGGCGGGCTGGCGCCGGGCGTGGATTGGGACGGGATTTTCGCCGGGCGCGCCCAACTGCTGAAATTAAAGTGACATTGCTGGAGAAATTTTGGATGCACCGTATGCGGGGCTTCGAGGACAAAACAATCATCCCTTGACACTCAACTTTGCCCGTTCGAGAATGTTTTCCGATTTTCTAATTCTCGTCCATTGTCATTCATGAAAACTGTGAAATCTACCGGCGCAGCCAAATCATACGCGCTCGCTTTGCTGGCGGTTGTTCTGGCAGTGCTTTTCTGGAAGAGTTTTTTGCCGGGCTATGTTCATTTCGCGAACGACGGGCCGCTCGGCCAGCAAAATGCCGCGTGGCTGCGCCTGCCCGAATACATCACGGGATCGTGGTTTGACCTCAACAGCATTGGGTCGAGCGCGGGTGTGGTTTCGCCCAGCATCAACACGATCATCCGCTGGGTGCTCGGCCCGGTGGACTATTCAAAATTTCTCGCGCCCGTCACCCTGTGGATTTTGGGTGCCGGCGCGTGGTTTTTTTTCCGGCAACTGAAACTGTCCCCGCTGGCAGCGACGTTGGGCGGCCTGGCGGCGGCATTGAACTCGGACTTTTTTTCAACCGCCTGCTGGGGCGTCGCCTCGCAGCAAATCGCCATCGGCATGGATTTTTTTGCGTTGGGACTCGTCGCGGGCAATTCGCCGGGAACGCCCGCGTTGACGCGCTGGACGCGGTTGGCGCTGGCGGGACTCTGCGTCGGCATGAACGTCATGGAAGCGTTGGACATCGGGGCCTTTTTCAGTTTGTGCATCGCGGCCTTTGCCTTTTACAAAGCCGTCATTGAAACGGACGGCTCCGTCGTGGTGAGAATCGGCCGTGGGACCGCCAGAGTCATGGTGATCGCGGCGTTTGCCGGCTTCATAGCCGTACAAACGGTTGCATCCCTGGTGAGCACACAAATTCAGGGAGTGGCCGGAACCGCTCAAGACTCGGAAACAAAAGCGGCGCACTGGGATTGGGCGACCCAATGGAGCCAGCCCAAGATCGAAACTCTTGGTCTCCTGGTTCCGGGACTCTTCGGCTACCGGATGGATACGCCCAAGGACATGATGACGTCATCGCTGCAAGACCACTACAAGGGCGGTGAATATTGGGGCGGGATTGGCCGTGACCCGGCCATTGACCGATACTTCGACAGCGGCAGGCAGGGTGAACAGCCCCCCGGTTTTATGCGTTTCGTCGGCAGCGGCGACTATCTGGGAATCCTCGTCGCGCTGCTGGCGGCATTTGCCATTGCCCAATCGCTGCGGCGGGAGAATTGCCCGTTCACCGAAACGCAAAAAAAATTCATCTGGTTCTGGGCCGTGGTGCTGGCGGGTTCGTTGCTGATGTCGTGGGGCCGGTTCGCTCCGGTTTTTTACAAGCTCTTCTATGCGCTGCCCTATGCCTCCACCATCCGGAATCCGACCAAGTTCACTCTGATTTTGTCGTGGGCAGCGGTGATTTTGTTCGGTTACGGCGTCCACGCTTTAAGCCGGCGTTACCTTGAAGTTCCGGCGGGAAAATCAAATTCCTTTTCCCTTCAGCTTCTAAACTGGTGGCCAAAAGCCGGTCATTTCGAACGAAAATGGACTTTCTCCTGCCTTGGAGTTTTGGGGGCGAGCGTGGCGGCCTGGTTTATTTACGCCTCGGAAAAACCTGCGTTGATGC
This sequence comes from uncultured Verrucomicrobiae bacterium, assembly GCA_963738175.1. Taxonomy (GTDB): domain Bacteria; phylum Verrucomicrobiota; class Verrucomicrobiia; order Limisphaerales; family UBA11358; genus UBA11358. Next base: position 53,422 of record CAVTVI010000013.1, on the reverse strand, counting down.
GTTACTTGCAGGCGCGCGGATTTTCCGACGAGGATACCGCGCAACAAATCATCACCTTCAGCGTCGGGCAGGCAGGCTGGTGGCTCGTGATTTTTGCGGCAGCCCTGGCGCTGCTGGCGCTCGTCATGGCGGGTTGTTTCGCCGGTTCGCGCGCGAAATGGGGCGGCCTGTTGTTGGGTGGATTTTTGGTCCTGGATTTGGGCCGCGCGGACCTGCCCTTCATCATCCACTGGGATTACAAACAGAAATATGAAATCGGCACGCTCAACCCCGTCGAAGATTTTCTACGGGACAAACCTTACGAACATCGCGTCGCCATCCTGCCGTTCGACACTCAATCGCAAATGCGTGATTACGACAACTCATTTGGCGGGCTCGGCATTTACCGCATTGAATGGGCGCAACACCATTTCCCATATTACAACATTCAATCGTTCGACATCATCCAGATGTCGCGCATGCCGGAAGATTTGAAGAGTTATCTCAACACGTTTTCACCGCGCGACACGCCGGAGACCGTCCCGCTCATCGCTCGCCAATGGCAGTTGACCAACACCCGTTACCTGCTCGGTCCTGCAGGATTTCTTGAAGTGATGAACCAGCAGCTTGACCCGGTACAACACCGCTTCCGTATCGCGCAACGCTTCGACATCGTGGCCAAACCCGGCATCACGCAACCGACGCAACCCGAAGAACTCACCGCCATGTCCGCCAGTGACGGCGACTTGGCCCTTTTTGAATTCACCGGCGCGCTGCCCCGGGCAAAACTATATTCCAACTGGCTGGTCAACACCAACAACCAGTCCGTTCTCAAAACCCTCGGCGATTTGAATTTCGATCCGGCCAAAACCGTTTTGATTTCCACGCCGCAAAAAGATTTGCCCGCCGTGGCCACCAATGAAAACGCCGGCACGGTCGAATTCACCAGCTACGCGCCGAAACAGATTGTTTTCGCCGCCAACGCCCCCGCGCCTTCCGTGCTGCTGCTCAACGACAAATTCGATCCCGACTGGCGCGTGACCGTGGACGGCAAACCGGCGGAACTGCTGCGCTGCAACTACATCATGCGCGGAGTTTACCTGCCCGCCGGCCCGCACACGGTGGTATTTCGATTCAACCTGCTGGGCAAGACGCTTTACGTCACCATCGCAGCCATCGTCATTGGAATCTTTTTGATCGGCCTCCTGATTTTCTTGCAACGCGCCAAGCCGGCGACCCAACCGTAAATATTTTCAGGGGCCGCGCCCGCCCGGTTGCATCTTTCACAAGATTCAATCATGCACAAAAATGATTTTGCTGCCCTGCGGCTCGAAGCCGAATTTGACCGGGCGCAACTCCTTTAACTCGCGGCCGACCGCGCCGTGTTTTTCCTGCGGCGCGTAAAACATCAGGAAACCGCCGCTACCCGCGCCCAGCAGTTTGCCGCCGGTCGCGCCCGCCTTTCGGGCGCGCGCATACCAGCCGTCAATCGCGTCATTGCTCACCTCGCGCGTCAGGCTGCGCTTGAGCAGCCAGTTTTCGTGGATGATTTCACCGAACGCCGCCAGATTGTTTTTTTGCAGTTCCGCCTTCAACTGGCGCGCCAGCCCCACCATTTTGACCATCGTTTTTTGTTTTGCCTTCTGGCTGGCGACGGCATGCTGTTGAGTCTTCAACAGCGCCGACGCGCTGCGCGTGATGCCCGTGTAAAAAATCATCAGATTATTTTCCAATTGCCGTAGCGTCTCGCGCTGGCAGATGATCGGCTCGACGGAAACCGAGTCGTTCTGGTTGAACTGGATGAAGTTGAATCCGCCAAACGCGGCGGCATATTGATCCTGCTTGCCGATCGGCTCGCCGCAACGGACGATTTCAATCTCGCAACTTTCCTGCGCCAGCTTGTCAGCGGAAGCGTGGCGGTTCGCGAACGCATGCAGCGCGTTCAGCAGCCCGACCGTGAACGAACTCGACGAACCCAGCCCCGTGCCCTTTGCCGGGATGTCGGCGATGGAAGTGATTTCGACGCCGCCGCTGATGCCCAGCAGCCGCAGGCTTTCGCGCACGAGCGGATGTTGGACTTTCTCGACCGATTTCGCCTCCTCGGTTTTCGAGTAGCTGATGCGGATCTTTTCGTCGAACTTTTTGTTCACCGTCACATAAACAAATTTGCTGATCGCCGTCGAGACCACCGCGCCGCCAAACTCGCGGTAAAACACCGGCAGGTCGCTGCCGCCGCCGACGAAACTCATGCGCAATGGTGTTTTGCTGATGATCATGGCTTTGTTTGTGCCAGAAGGAGCCTGACCGCGTCCAGCAACTTATCTGTGACAAAATCCGGTGCTGCGGCAAATTTCCCGTCGCGCCCGCCTGAACCTGTTCGCACCAGAATGGATTTTATCCCGGCGTTTTTTGCCGTCTGCAAATCCGTCGTCGTGTCGCCAATCAGCCACGACTGCTTCAAATCAATGTTCAAATCCACGACCGCCTTTTGAATCATCCCAATTTTTGGCTTGCGGCAATCGCAGTCAATTTTCAATTCCGGCCGTTCGCCCGCAAAACCTTTTTCCGGATGATGCGGGCAGAAATAAATCCGGTCCAGAAAAGCGTGTTCGCGGCCGAGCAGCGTTTCCAGTTTGTTGTGGATATTTTGCAACTCGGCTTCATCGCAAAAACCTTTGGCAATCACGGGCTGATTTGTGACCACGACCGTCCGCCAGCCGTGAAGGTTCAGTTCGTGAACCGCCTCGGCGACGCCCGGCAAAAGTTCCAGTCTCGTCCGCGCTGCGCAAACAATCTTTATCCACGTTGAGCGTGCCGTCGCGGTCGAGAAAAACGGCGCGCTGCGGCGTCGCCAGCGAACTGCGCTGGACGATGCCCGCCGCGAACTGCGTGGAAATCTTGTCGTAACGTTCCGGCGTGCCGATGTCCTTGATGAATTCCGGCGAATTGTAGCCGAGCAATTTTTTCCCGGTGCGAAGCGTTTGCGGAAACAAATCTTTTCCGAAATCGAAAATTCCTTTTGCAGAATTTTTGAAAGGTTGCAGCGCGGATTTTTCGAGGACGTAAAGTCCGGCGTTCACGAGGTTCTGCCGCCAGACATTTTCCGCGTGCGGACGGTTGTGAAACGCGGTCACAAAAGAATTTGAATCAATTTCAACCAAATCCGAATCAAGCGGATGGTCGTTCGGATGCAGCAGCAGCGTGGCGGCGGCCTTCATTTTTTTGTGCGCGTTCCAAATGCGATCCAAATCCACGTTCACCATCGTGTCGCCGTAAAGCACGACGAAACATTCGGCCAGTTTTTCAAAGCCGGCAAGAACCGCGCCCGCCGTGCCGAGCGGTTCCTTTTCCAAAACATATTGGATTTGAACACCGAATTTTTTCCCGTCGCCAAAATGTTTTTCAATCAGGTCGGCGCGATAGTGGACAAAGAAAATCAAATCCGTGAAGCCGTATTTTTTTGCGAGTTCGACCTGATGTTCGAGCAGTGGTTTGCCCGCGACGGGAATCATCGGCTTGGGCAGGTCGCCGAGGCGCGCGCGCAACCGCGTGCCCGCGCCGCCCGCGAGAATGATGAGTTGGCGCGACATGTCAGAAATTTTCGGCGACGATTTCCGCGACGGCGCGGTCAACGGCCTGGTTGGAAGTGAGTCGCGGCGACCAGCCGAGTTTTTTCAGTTTCTCGACGGAGTAATTCACTTTCGGCACGTCGCCGACCCAGCCGCGATTGCCGCCGGTGTAACGGATTTTCGCTTTTGGTGCGGCGGCGCGAACAGTGGTTTCGGCGAGATAACGAACCGTCGTCACGCTGTCGCTCGTGCCGATGTTAAAAAAATTCAGTTTGTCCTTCGCGTTGTCCGTGATGAAGATCATCGCTTCAATCAAGTCGGCGACGTGAAAATACGGTTTCTCCTGCGTGCCGTCGCCGAGGACTTCGAGCTCGGCGGGATTTTTTTTGAGCTTGTGGATGAAATCAAAAATCGCGCCGTGCGTGGCGCGGCTGCCGACGACGTTTGGAAAACGGAAAATCCACGCACGCTCCAAAAAACTTTCGGCGGCGGCAGAAATCGCGGCTTCGCTCGCCAATTTCATCGCGCCGTAATTTGAGATCGGAAACAGCGGGCCGATGTCCTCGGTCAGTTTTTGGTTCAGGTCGCCGTAAATCGCCGAGGTCGAGGCGAACGCGAACCGTGGAATTTTGTGCGCGCGCATCAGCTTCAGCAGATTGTAGGTCGTGAGAAATGTGTCGCGGAAATCCACGTCCGGATCGGCGACGCCCGCGCGGATGTCGGAATTCGCCGCCATGTGCCACGCGGCGGTGAACGGCGCGGACTGTTCGGAAATGATTTTCCCGCACGCGGCCAAATCGTTCACATCGGCCTCGAAAAATTTGAAGCGCGGATTTTTGAGCGCGGGCGCAAGATTTTCGCGGCGGCCAAGTTTCAGATTGTCAATGCCCGTGACCTTCGCGCCGCGCGCGAGCAGCGCGTCCACGAGATGGCTGCCGATGAATCCAGCGGCGCCGGTGACGAGGCAATTCGTTTGCATGAACTGGTGGAATTAAATCCAAGCCGCCGCCAAATGTCGAGGCGCGAAGCCGTCCGGCAGCATCAGTTTGCCTTGGCCGTTACAAACCCGTCGGATGATCGAGAAATGTCCACGGCACTTTGAATTTTTTTGAAAGCTCCGCCGCGAGCGCCTTCACGCCGAACGTTTCCGTCGCGTAATGACCGCCATAAAAAACATTCAGGCCAAGTTCCTCCGCCAGCGCATAAGTCCAGTGCTGGCCTTCGCCGGTGATAAATGTGTCAACGCCTTCGTCAGCGGCAATTTTCAAATCGCCGCCCGCGCCGCCGGTGACCACGCCGATTTTTTCGCAAACAGTTTTGCCGCCGGGAATTATTTTTGGTCTTCACGCCCGTCGCACGTTCCAATTTTTTGGCCAAATCTGCGCGGGAAATTTTAGTTTGCGATTTGAAGCCGATGGTCTGGCCGTGCGTCAGGAAAAATGGTTTCAGATTTTTCAAACCGAGCGCGGCACAGAGTTGCGCGTTGTTGCCGAGTTTGGGATGCGCGTCGAGCGGCAGATGCGAACTGTAAATCGCCAGATTATTTTCGACGAGCAGCCGGAGCAGTTCGTAATTTTTTCCCGTCCACGGCTGACGCGCGCTCCAAAAAAGTCCGTGATGGACGATGAGCAAATCCGCTTTGGCGGTAATCGCCAACTTTATCGTGGCAAGGCTCGCGTCCACGGTCGCGGCGATTTTTGTGACTGCGCCGCGATTTTCCACCTGCAAGCCGTTCACCGCGCCGTCGAAATCTTTGATCCCGGCGGTGCGGAGAATTTTGTCGCAGTGGGCGACGATGGTTTTGAGTGAAACTTTCGGCATTTACGTCTTATTATTGCCGCCGCCCTGCTTTTGGCGAACCATTTTTGCGATTCCCCACGCGATGAGAACGCCGCCCAGCACGGCCAGCGCAACGCCGCTGTCGGTCCCCACTAAAACAAGTTTTCCAGATAATCCGCCGACGACCATGACGAGTCCGATGATTATTTTTACCATAATTTGCTTTCTATGTTTGAGGGTTGAGGATCAAATTTTTTAAGCGCTGGGATTCATGTCCTTGCGTTTCTTGAAGATTTTTCTGAACCAAGCCGCGCCCGCCGCGAAGGCGAGGATGATGAATTTTTTTGCGGCAAGAATGAAAACCCAGATCAGTTTGAAAAATCCGAGTTTGGCCGCGATTCCGCCGGCGACCAATGCGGCGATTCCGTAAGTCGCCACTTTGTCCACTTTCGGATCGAAGTCCGCGTAACGGCTGCCCTGGTCGAACTCGACCATGCTCAAAACCTGTGGCGTCTGCTTTTCGATTTCCGGCAGTTGGTCCATGCTGGCGACGGCGTTCAAAACCAGCACGCCGTGACGGCCAAGGATGCGGATGTCATAATTGAGCGTGTCCGCGGCCTCATCGCCGAATTTCAATTCTTTGGCCCAGTATAATTTGTGCGTGGCGGCGTCATAGCGCGGCGGGGCGGCCCAGCCGACCAGTTGAATCGCCGGATAACCTTTCTCGGCGCGCGCCTTGTTGTTTTCCTGGATGGCAGACTGCATTTGTTTCAACAATTTGTCGTAATTGATTTTGCCCGCGTCGTCATCTTTCACATAGCCGTCGTTGACATACGAAATGGTCACGACCCAGCAATCGCGATCCAGCGGTGTTTTGTCCGCCGGCATCAAAAGGCCGAGCGTGTCCCCGACTTGGGCGGGTGGATTGCCCCAAAGTTTGACGAGGACGGTTTTGGCGTCGTTCGCGTCGAGAAAATTAAAATTCGTCGGGACATTCAGCGTGGCAAGGCCGTCCCGAATTTTGATTTCGCCATGCCTGTATTTCAGGTTTTGCGCGAGCTGTTCGATTTCAGCGCGCGTTCGCGGCGCGTCCTGACCATTGGCGGCCAAAATTGCCGCGCAAAAAATAAAGAGGAAGATGAATTTTGTTTTCATGGTCGGGTGGGGATGAAACGAACGAATGAAGTTTCGCGCTGTCGTCGAAACAAAAACGCCAGACTTCTTCTGATGGAAGTCGCTGAATTTGGATTCACTTCTTCAGAAGTTATGGAAGCGGATTTATTTTGTCAATCTCCGGTCTGTTAAATTGAATCCTCTCGCGTCAAAAAAATTCACCCTGCGGGTTGCTTTCTGCGCGCGGCGTTTTATAGTTCGCTCGTTTGAACCATTGAGATGAGCAATCCGAACGACGCCGCGCCCGCGTGGAGCATCGAATCCGCCCGCGCGCTTTACAACATCCCCCGCTGGGGCGCGAAATATTTTGACATCAACGACGCCGGCCATGTCGTCGCCAAGCCGTTGCAGGACGCGGGCGCGATCGTGGACATCACCGACGTGATCGAGGAGGCGAAAGGGCGCGGGTTGAAATTTCCTTTGCTCATCCGCTTTCAGGATATTTTGCGGCATCGCGTCGAGGCCATCAACAAGGCGTTTCTCAATTCCATCGCGGAATTTAATTATCAGGGAAAATATCGCGGTGTGTTTCCGATCAAGGTGAACCAGTTGCGCGAAGTCGTGGAAGAAATTCTCGACGCCGGAAAACCTTTTGAATTTGGCCTCGAAGTCGGCAGCAAGCCGGAATTGTTCGCCGGCCTCGCGCTGCAAAACCAGATGGGCTGCCTCATCGTTTGCAACGGTTACAAGGATTGCGAGTTCATCAAGATGGCGCTGCTCGGCATCAAGCTCGGCAAAAAAGTCATCATGGTTGTGGAAAAATTGGAGGAGTTGAAACAGATCATCTCCGTTTCCCAACAGCTCGGTGTCGAGCCGATCATCGGCATCCGCGCGCGGCTGCTGAGCAAGGGCGCAGGCAAATGGGCCGAGAGCGGCGGCGAAAATGCGAAGTTCGGCTTGAGCACGGTGGAACTTTTGACCGCGACAGAAATGTTGAAGGCGGAAAACCTCGGCCACTGCCTGAAGCTGCTGCATTTTCACATCGGCTCGCAGGTGCCGGACATTTTGACCGTGAAAAAAGCCGTGCAGGAGGCCGCGCGGTTTTACGCGAAGCTGCACAAGATGGGTTTCCCGATTGAATTTGTGGACGTCGGCGGCGGCTTGGGCGTGGATTACGACGGCAGCCGCTCGAATTTTGACAGTTCCACAAACTACACCCTGCAGGAATACACGAACGACATCGTTTATTACATCGCCGACGTTTGCAACGCCGAGAAAGTTCCGCATCCGACCATCATCAGCGAGAGCGGACGCGCCATCGTCGCGCATCACAGCGTTTTGATCGTGGAAGTTTTTGGCGCGATTGAAAAAATCCGTCCCGGCGACGCCTTCAAATACGGCGACAGCGAACACGCGCTCGTGAAGGAACTGCTCGACATCAAAAAAAATCTGGCGAAGGCAAACAAGCTCGAGGCGTTTCATGACGCGCAGGAACGCAAGGAAGATGCGCAGCAAATGTTCGCGCTCGGCCTGCTCGATTTGCCGGACAAGGCGCGCATCGAAAATCTATATTGGGAGATCAGCCAGGAGGTCGTTACGAGCTTTCGCGGCCAGGCGTATGTGCCGGAAGAAATCCGCAAGCTCGAAGATACGCTCGCCGACCAATACCTTTGCAATTTTTCCGTCTTTCAGTCGCTGCTCGATCACTGGGCGCTCGGACAATTATTTCCCATCATGCCGGTTTCGCGTTTGAACGAACGCCCGACGCGCGAGGCCACTTTGGTTGACATCACCTGCGATTCCGACGGGCAGGTCAACAAGTTCATTGACCTGCGCGACGTGCGCGACACCTTGCCGCTGCACGAGCTGATGGCCAACGGCAACGGCAAGCCCGAGCCGTATTTCATCGGCTTTTTTCTGATGGGCGCGTATCAGGACATCATGGGCGATTTGCACAATCTGTTTGGCCGCGTGAACGAAGTCCACGTCTTCCTCGAACCCGACGAGCCGACCGGCTATTACATCGAGGAAGTCATCGAGGGCGACACCGTGATCCATTCGCTCACCGCCGTGCAATACGACGAGAACGAACTCAAACGCCAGATGAAGGCGCAGATGGACGAGGCCATCAAATCCGACCGCATGAAACCGTCCGAAGCCATGCGCCTGCTGGACGATTACGAACGCGGGTTGAAGGCTTATACCTACCTTTCGTTTTGAAATTGCATTTATTTAATCAATTTTTTGATTGTGAAGGTCGAAACCTATTCACACCATCGGTAATGAAGAAAATAAATATCCTACTGGTTTGTGGCTCAATTTTTCTCTGCGGCTGCAATAAATCAAACAATGACAGCGCAAAGATTGAGGAGCTGTCGCAGAAATTGGATATAGTAATCAGCAATCAGGCGGCTATTTCAGCCCGGCTTTCTGTTTTGCCAAGCGTCAATGACATGAACGATATGTCCCTTTTTTATTTCTCTAATTCCGTAGTCAGTCTCAAGCATGTTCATTCCGAAATCAGCTCGATAGCTGAAATGTCACAACTACAAGGAAAAATGAGCCTTGATGGTTTCTCGAATGTATTAAGCGACACGGCAGAGATTAAGATGAAGCTTGGGGCTCAATGAAATTTCACTGCCGAACGCCGCTACGAGTCTGGCGGCAATTACTAAACCACCATGGCTACTCGATTTCAGTTTTTCGACCTCAAAACACCAGCAGATTTGTTTTGTAAGCTTGAAGGCGATCTCGTCGCATTGGAATCATCATATCAAGACACTCGGATTGCGTTCAATTTTTTCGTAACGGCACACCATCTCCCAGAATGGCTTGGCAAAAGCGATCTAATTCAAAAACATCCCTTTCTACGAATTGTTAAACATATCGCCAACGGCGCGAAACACTTTGTCCTTAACGACCCTAAACTTCAGTCGGTGACCAGCACCGAAAAATCTCGTTACATGGAGCAGGGCTACTATGAGCCGGGATATTTTCAAGAGCCGCTTCTAATTCACCTTTCACCAGATGAAGCCAATGAAATGAACACTCCAACAATTGATGCCGTTACCCTTGGCCGACAGGTGGTTGAGTTTTGGAGGCAGCATATTCTTAAAGTTGTCAGTCCATAGTAGTGAAACGATTCTTTCGCGCCGTCTGATGTTCCATTTCACCGTCAATCCAACAGCCGTGCGCAAATTTGTTTTTCCATTCGCCGTTCTTCCTTCATCATTTCCCCGATGACATCGCCCAACGCCGAACTGCTCCGCTCGCTCGGCCAGCTCGCGCGCGGACTCTCGGCCTTGTTCTGGGGTCTGCCCGCCACGCTGGTCATCTGCGCCGAGACCGCCCGCGCCACCTGGCTCAAACCGCTCGGCATGGTTCCCGCGCTCGTCGCGACCGGCCTGCTCCTCTACGGCCTCTGGCAGATGGGCCGTTTTCAAAAACAGGAACGTCCCTGGCGTAGCGCGCTCGACCGCGCGAAACTGCTTGGCCTTGTCAACTTCGGCCTCTGCCCGTTTCTTTACTGGCAGAACAAGATGCCGGAACAACCCTTCTTCAACGCGGCGGTTTTCGTGCTCGCGCTCTCGGCCATTCTTTTTCTGTTCAACCTGAACATCGTCCTCAAACAACTCGGCGCGATGCTGCCGGACGAAACGTTGCGGCAGGAAACGCGGCAGTTCACCGCGCTCAACCGCTGGCTGCTCGTTATCTGGATATTTTTTCTCATTTTGCTTCTTTTTTTTGTCCCGGCCTTTTTTCCAAATTTGCCCGCCCAATTCGGCCAAAATAACTGGGCTTGGATCGTTCGTGGAGAATTTACGATCCTGCTCTTCTTCGGCCTCGCGCCGCTCGCGATGACGATGGCGCTCATCTGGAAAACCAAGGAAACCATCCTCGACAGCGTCTTCGGCAATAGAAATTGATTGGTGAGGCGAGCGTCTTCGCGAGCCGAAAATTTTGCAGCGTCGCGCCTGTGGCTCGAAATCGGCGCGCAGCCGATACTACAACAATTCCTGACTAAACCGCCGCTTGCTTGTCGCGCGCAATTTTTGTTACCGTGACCGCCCTTTTCACATGAAACCAAACGTCCTGTCCAAAATGGGCCAACGCACCGCCGTGCCGCCAATCTCTTGGCTCATGCACGCGGCGCTCTCGCGGCCAAAATTGATTTCACTCGCCGCCGGATTCACGGACAACGCCACTTTGCCCGTCGAGATTTCACGCAAGCTGCTCAATGATATTTTGCGTTCGCCCAAAACGGGCCAGCCCGCGCTGCAATATGGCATCACCGCCGGCGAAAGTAATTTACGCGAACTCACCGCGAAGCACCTGCAAAAGCTCGACGGCGGGCACGACAGCGGCCATTCGCCGGAGCATGTCATCATCACCGGCGGCTCGCAGCAGTTGCTTTACATGACGCTCGAGGCGCTCTGCGACGAAGGCGACCTCATCCTCGTCGAAGACCCGACGTATTTTGTTTTCTTGAGCATCCTCCAAAGTCGCGGCATCCAGGCGCGCGGCGTGAAATTGGAACGCGACGGCATTGATCTGGCGCATTTGGAAAAAGTTTTAGAACGGTTGAAAAAATCCGGCGAACTCCGCCGCGTGAAGGCACTTTACCTCGTCACCTATTTTCAAAACCCGACCGGCGCGACGACCTCGCTCGCGAAAAAATCCGCCGCGCTGAAGCTGTTGAAAAAATTCGAGCGCGCCGCCGGACATCCGATTTATCTTCTCGAAGACGCTGCATATCGCGAACTGCGCTTTGACCACGGCGCGGACGTGCCGACCGCGCTCACGCTGCCCGGCGCGGCGGAGCGCGTGATTTACACCGGCACTTACAGCAAGCCCTACGCGCCCGGCGCGCGTGTCGGCTTCGGCATTTTGCCCGAACCGGTTTTCACGGTCGTCCAGCGCATCAAGGGCAACCACGATTTCGGCACGGCGAATTTGCTGCAACAGCTTCTGGCGCGCGCGCTCGAAACCGGGCTTTACGACAAACACGTCGCGAAGGTGCAAAAAAATTACGCCCGCAAGGCGCGCGTGATGAAGTCGGCGCTCGCGGAACATTTTCCGGCCAGCGTGGAAATCTGGGAATCCGGCGGCGGACTTTATTTCTGGGCGCGATTGCCGAAATACATTTCCGCCGGTGTGAAATCAAAAGTGTTTCAATCCGCGCTGAAAGCCGACGTGCTCTACGTTCCCGGCGAACTCTGCTACGCCGACGATCCGTCGCGCGCCAAGCCGGACAATGAAATGCGCATCAGCTTCGGCAGCGCGAACGAGGAAAACATCCGCAAAGGAATCGCGCGGCTGGGCAAGGTGTTGCACGCGGTCATTAAGTAAGAAATGGAATCTTTCTGATTCGAATCACGAACAAATAAAATCAAACCAATCGCGGACATTTTTATTGTTCGGCATACACTTGAATGTGTTAAAATAATTCTTGATGGCGCGAACGAGCATTTCCTCGGCCTCAAATTGAAAGTCAGCAACAATCCGAACATTTTTGCCGCTATCGTTATGCTTTAATTCGTTTCGTATGCGATTGTGGGCATAAATTAGTTGCTTCTTACTCGGACGAGATTTGCCTGCTAAATCATAAAATTGCCCTAAAAATTCAGCGAGATTTTCAACCTGCGGGATTTCGCCTTTCCGCAACGTCATTTTGCCAAGAATTTCTTCTGCTGCCGCCGCAAGCGTTAGCGCACAAACAGGATCATTGAACTCTGTCAGCAATTGAACCGCCCGTTCAATCTGAATTGAAGCTATTCGACGCTTGCTTAATGCTAGACTAGAATCTTTCAAATTAATTCAACCCGGCGGCCAGGCCATGTGGCGTCCGCCGAGAATGTGGACGTGCAGGTGCGGCACGGTTTCGCCGCCGTCCGCGCCGTGGTTGATGACGAGCCGGTAGCCGCTTTTCAAATCCAGCTTCTTCGCCACTTCGGCGGCCTTGAGCAAAATGTGTCCGAGCAATTCCCGGTCGCCGGCCTGCGCCTCGCCGATTCGCGGAATCACTTTTTTCGGAAAAATCAAAACGTGCACCGGCGCCTGCGGATTGATGTCGCGGATGGCGAGCACCAAATCGTCTTCATAAACAATTTCCGCCGGAATCTCGCGCGCGATGATTTTCTCGAAAAGGGTTTTGCTCATAACTGTTTCAGGTAGGGTCCGCGCGCTGCGCCGACCGGACGCCGCAGCGCGGCGTCCCTACCAAATTATTCCACGACGAGCGCACACGCCTTTTTTTTCTCCGGCTCGGCGGTCAGGCATTCGCGGAGAAAGCCGACGATCTGTTCCTGCATTTTTTCGCAGCGCGCGCTCCAGCGTTGCGCGCCGGCAAGCTGCTTGACGCAGCCGCGCAGCCCGCGAAAGCGCAGCACCTGCGGCGATTGCCGGAGCTGGGTGCGCAACCGGTCGCGCAGGCGCGGGAAGAAAAACAGTTCGAGGCTGTTGTCGGATTCACGGGCGATGTGGCAGAGGTCGGCTTCCAAAATCTGTTCCGCGAGCGGCGGCGGTTCGTCGGCGTAGAGGGTCAGACCGAAATTACGCAGGACTTTTTCCAGCGCGAGGGCGAATTCACCGACGGTGACGGACTGGCGTTGCAGTTCGGTTTTGAAATAATGAAAAACGGAGGCGGAGGCGTGGCGCAGCATCTCGGCGTCAATCAAGCCGTCGGAATTGCCGGCGATCTCGACGGTGATCATCTCGGCCGAGCAGGGGACGCTCTCGCCATTGGTGAGTTGAAAGATTAAGTGGTCGGATGATAATGCGATCATTTGGCGGCCTCCAGTTTTTTGACTTCGGAAACGAAGTCCGTTGCTTCGGCAAAACGGCGATAGACGCTGGCAAAACGGACGTAGGCGACCTCGTCGATTTCGCGCAAGCCCTCCATGACAAGCTTGCCGATGAATTCGCCGGGAACTTCGCTTTCAAATTTTTCCGTCACGACGGCGACGATGTGATCCACCAGATCGTCCATCGCCTTCAAGCTGACCGGACGCTTTTGACAGGCCTTTTTGAGGCCGGCCAAAAGTTTTTCGCGGGAAAATTCCTCGCGCCGACCATCGCGTTTCAAAACCATCAAACCTTCGTGCTCGACTTCCTCATAAGTGGTGAAGCGATGGTTGCAACCGGTGCATTCGCGGCGGCGGCGGATGGTCGCGCCTTCACGCGAGGCACGCGAATCAATGACTTTATCTTCCTGGCAACCGCACTTGGGGCAACGCATAAAACCACTTCTAATTGTGGTCACACGTTTGTAACACACAGTATTTTGCGGTGTCAAGGGGTGGTTATTCACAAAAAGCCGGCTTTAGGGGCGGGCTTTAACGAAAACTGGGCTTGCCTCAAAGCAAATTTAGGTTAATCTCTGCGACTCTGATTGCGCGGAAAAATTTTCAACAACTAATTTAATTTATGGCAACAGCAGGTGATCTTCGACGCGGCATGGCGATCAATTACAACGGCGACATTTCCGTGGTGCTGGACATGCAGCATCGCACGCCGGGAAATCTGCGCGCGTTCGTGCAGGCGACGCTGCGCAGCATCCGCACCGGCAAATCGTCCGACGTGCGCTTCAGCTCGACGGAAAAAATCGAGCCGGTGCCGATGATCACGACGAAAATGGAATTCAGCTACAAGGACGGCAAGGATTTTGTCTTCACCAACCCGGAAAATTACGAGACGGTCACGCTCTCGGCGGAACTGGTCGGCGACGACAAGAATTATCTCGTGGAAAACGCGGCGGTCACCGTCACCTTCGTCGAGGACAAGGCGGTTTCCATCGAATTGCCGTCGAGTGTGATTTTGACCGTGGCCGACGCGCCTGAAGGCGTGCGCGGGGATTCCGCCAACAATGTGCAGAAGGCCGTGACGATGGAAACCGGCATCACGGTGCAGGCACCGCTGTTCATCAAGACCGGCGAGAAGATCAAGGTGGACACGCGCACCGGCAAATACATGGAGCGGGCGTGATGCCAATGGCGAATTGAGAATTTCGATTGCCGAATCAAAGCCCGCCTGCGAGCGGGCTTTTTTCATTTTTACGGCGGAATTGCTTTTCAATGTGAAGGCGTTCGGCTATTCCTTTCTGCGACTCGTATGTCAGCGCAAACAAAAGGAGAGAAGTTGTTTCGCGGCATTGCCGTTTCCGCCGGCATTTGTCGCGGGAAAATTCTCGTCCTGCATCGCGCCCGCCACGTCATCAACAAGCGCGAATTGTCTGAAAAAGAAGTCACGGCGGAAGTCGGCCGGTTTGAAAAATCGCTCGTGCAGACCCGCCAGCAAATTTCCGAGGTTCAGCGCAAGGTCGTCGAAAACATGGGCACCAAGGAAGGCGACATTTTCGAGGCGCACCTGCTCATGCTCGAAGACCGGACGCTCGTGGACGAAGTCATCCGCTCCATCCGCGAACAAAAGGTCAACGCCGAGCACGCCTTTCACGCGGTCTCCGAGCGCTACGCCGCCGCGCTCGCCGCCGTGGACGACGATTATCTCCGCGAACGCGCCGACGACATGCGCGACCTGACCGCGCGCGTTTTGGACAACCTGCTTGATGTGCGGGATGAATCCGATCTGCGCCACGTCACCGAGCCGTGCATTCTGGTCAGCCGCGATTTGAGTCCGTCCACGACGGCGCAACTGGACAAAAAAATGATCCTCGGTTTCGCCACCGACATCGGCGGAAAAACGTCGCACACGGCCATCATGGCGCGGTCCATGGGAATTCCCGCCGTCGTCGGATTAAAAAACGCGAGTGAAGAATTCGATTCCGGCGATTACGCATTGCTCGACGGCTACAACGGCACGATTATCGTCAACCCGACCGACCAGACGCTTTTTCAATACGGCCAGCTCTCGCGCATCAAGGCCTCGCTCGAGGAAAAACTTCACGAGATTCAAGGGCAGCCCGCCGTCACGCTTGACGGAAAATTCATCCACCTCTCCGCAAACATCGAAGACCCGAACGACACCAAGGCCGTCATCAAACACGGCGCGGAAGGCGTGGGACTTTTCCGCACGGAATTTCTGTTCATCAGCCGCGCCAGCCTGCCAAGCGAGGAGGAACAATATAAAGTTTATCATCAAGTCGCCGCCGCGCTGAAACCGAATCCCGTCATCATCCGCACGCTTGATTTGGGTGGAGACAAATTCGCCTCGCATCTGCAACTCGCGCAGGAGATGAATCCCTTTCTTGGCTGGCGTGCGATCCGTTTCTGCCTCGCGCAGCCGGAAATGTTCCGCGCACAGCTCCGCGCGATTTTGCGCGCGAGCGCCGAGGGCAACGTCAAGATGATGTATCCGATGATCTCCGGCCTGGACGAATTGAACCAGGCCAACGCGCTCGTTGAAAAATGCAAAACGGAACTGCGCGAGAAAAAAATCCCGTTCGACGAGAAAATGGAGGTCGGCGCGATGATCGAGATTCCATCCGCCGCGCTCATCGCCGAGGCGCTGGCGCAGCGTGTGAAATTTTTCAGCATCGGCAGCAACGATTTGATCCAATACACGCTCGCCGCCGACCGCACGAACGAAAAAGTTTCGCACCTTTACGAGCCGACGCACCCGGCGATCATCCGGCTGATAAAAATGACCGTGGACGCCGCGCACAACCACGGCATCTGGGCCGGCGTTTGCGGCGAAATCGCCGGCGACCCCGCGCTCACGCCGCTGTTGATCGGCCTCGGGGTGGATGAATTGAGCGCCGCGCCGCCCGTGGTGCCGCAGATCAAATACATTGTGCGCCGGCTGAAGCTGGCCGAAACGCAGGCGTTGGCGGAATTCGCGCTGCAATGCGAGTCGCCGTCGGAAATTTATGCGCGCTGCCAGAAGCTCGCGCGCGAAACCGCACCCAGCCTTTTCGAGAACAAGACGTGAACCACTAATGGACACGAATAAACACGAATGGATTTCAAGGAAAACACAAAGTTATTACACAAAGAGGAAGTGTTTCAGATTGTCGGTGCGGCGATTGAAATCCTGAACCACATCGGACATGGATTCCATGAAAAACCTTATGAGAACGCGCTGGTTGTCGAATTCGGCCTTCGCAAAATTCCGTTTCAACAGCAAAAGTCTTTTGATTTGCTTTACAAGACTTGCAAAGTAGGCGAATTCATTCCTGATTTGATTGCATTCAACGCCGTGATTGTGGACGCCAAAACGATTGACCATATAACTGATTTCGAGCGGGGCCAGATGCTGAATTATTTGCGCATCACCAAACTTCGCGTCGGAGTCATATTGAATTTCAAGAATCCGAAACTGGAATGGGAGCGTCTGGTGCTTTGATTCGTGTTTATTTGTGTCCATTCGTGGTTAAAATAAAAAAATGAAAGTCATCATCCTCGCCGCCGGATACGCCACGCGCCTCTATCCGCTCACCCTCACGCAACCCAAGCCGCTGCTGCCCGTCGCGGGCAAGCCGATGGTCGAGCACGTCCTCGATAATCTCGCGCCGATTACGGAGATTGACCGCGTCTATGTCGTGACCAACGCCAAGTTTGCCGAGCATTTCCAGAAATGGTCGGACAATTATCGCGCCACCAAGTCCAAATTTAATTTTACCGTCGTCAACGACCATTCCACCGACGACACGAACAAGCTCGGCGCGATCGGCGACATCAACTACGTCCTCAAAACGCAAAATGTGGACGACGATTTGATTGTCGTCGCCGGCGACAATCTGTTCAGCGACAAGCTGGGCGACTTTGGAAAATTCTGCCTCGCAAAAAATGCACCCGCGCTCGCCGTCTATGACGTCGGCAATCTTGAGGAAATCAAAAAATACAATTCCATTTCCACCGACGCGGATGGCAAAATTACTTTTTTCGAGGAGAAACCGAAAAATCCGACGAGCACGCTCACCGGCATCGCGCTTTATTATTATCCCAAGTCCACGATCGCGCTCATCAAGCAATACATCGCCGAGGGCAACAATCCCGACCAGCCCGGCCGCCTCGTGCAATGGCTTTACCCGCGCACGCCGGTCTATACCTGGCGCGTGCCCGGCCTGTGGTTCGACATCGGCTCGAAGGAAACTTTGGAAGAGGCGAACCAGATCTTTGCGAAGTTTTAACAAATGCAAGTCAAGACTTGCGAAATTGAGGGCCGAGTTTTTTTAATTCCAAGCTTGGAGGAAACAAATCTTTCAATTGCACCGATAAAACTTTTGCAAGAAACAGCAATTCACAGTCTGAAACCCAGCGCAATTTTGATTCCAGTTTTGCCAGCGAAGTGCGGCTGACATCCCAACCAGCCAGTTGTAGTTTTTGTGCAAGAAATTCCTGCGTCCAGCCGCGCTGATTGCGCAGCCTTCTAACTTGCGAACCAACCACATTCAAAGCCCTCATTAAGTTTGGGCTTGACGATAATTGAATAAAGAGGGGATGCTTGTTCCCAATCAGGAACAGGCATTTGCGGTTCTTGGGTCATCTAAAATAAAATCGGAAGGCTATTATGAAAAACTCTCTCAAAATAATCCTGTCAGGCATCTTCATCTGTTCAACTTGCCTCATGGCCGATGCACAGACGCCACCGCGTTTAGGCGCAAAAACCTTGGGAACATTGCTTGGGAATTTTTTCCTGCCTTCTTTGAATTCCACTTGGGGAAGGTTTGCCGGAAAACCGGCGATGGTCACGCACAAGCCGTTCAATTTTGTATTCTTGGATGGATGTAATACTGCCCTTGGGAATTTTCCCGAAGCGTTTGGCATTCCCAAAGCCGTGACTTCGGCAATGATCAACGACACCGACGGACACCTTCACAAGCGCGCCTTCATGGGCTGGAACGGGCCGGTGACATTTCAGTTTGATAACACTCATTTTTCTTGGACGGAAAAATTCTGGGCCACTTGGCTCGACGGAAACGCCTATGACACGACTGTCGACGCCGCAAGAAACGCGGCATATGCTGATCAGCCATCGGTCAATAGCAATGTGCCGGATAAACGATATGGCAGCGGTTTGCTTACTTGGAGCGATTAATGAAACAATTGAAATTCATTCTTGCTGCCCTGCTCCTTTTCCCCGCGCTCGCATTAGGCGGGGAAAAAGAGGCGGCATATCTCAAGCAAACAATGATTCCGCAGGCGCGGAAATTTTTGCTGCGGATTGCTCAGACGAATGATTTGCCGTTCACGACGAACCAAGTGCAAAGCTACCAGGTGGACTATTACGATGACGGTTCGTTGGCGAAGATGCAGTTAACCAATGGTTGGGTCTTCCGGTTCTTTACCGACCAGAGAGAAACTAACGTCAGCGCAATTCATTTACCGGAAAAAATGGAGGCGGCGTATCTTAAAGAAACAATGATTCCTTTGGCGCGGGGATTTTTACAACGCATCGGACAGACCAACGACCTGCCATCAGCAACGAATCAGGTAAAAATATACAGGGTAAGCTATTTTGATGACCGTCCCGGCTGCATGGCGGACATGAGGCTCACGAATGGTCTTGTTTTTAGTTTCCACACTGAAACAAACAAGACCGAGGTTTGGTCATTTAAGGACACCAACGTCAAAACATATTTCGAGTTGAACAACCCGCCAAAAGAAAAAATTGAGACCATCAAGGCGCTGAATCTTCGGAACAAACTTAACAAAAAGAGCGCGGAGATTCTTGCTACAAAGTATTTCAAGATGCTTGGGCACAGAGAGGAAAATTTTTACCCATTGGGATTTGCTGATTCTCAAGTATCGCAAGGTTATTGGGTCAGCGCGCCGGAAATGCCGCCCGCCAATGAACGGCTTTTGCCATATTACGCAGTCACTTGGTATCCCAAGGATGTCACAGTAGATGACATAAAAAATGGTGAGGGCATTGCTTCACTTAAGTATGTGATAATTGAAGTGTCAGGAATTGATTTCAGACTGATTTCTTACTCAAAAGGAATGTTGCCCATCGGTAGCGATTTTTGAAAATCACTTCGCCGTCACGGAAACGTAATTTTTTTTTCCTTTGCGCAACAGGACGTGATTGTGGATCAAATCCTTCGTGGTGATGACGCGATGCCAGTCCGGTTCGCGGAGATTGTTCACGTTGACACCACCGCCTTCAATGTCTTTCCGCGCCTGGCCTTTGGACGAGCATAAACCGGCATGGATGAGCAGCTCGACCAGCGACAAACCCGCGCCCTCCAGCTTCGATTTTTCGATCTCCTTCGTCGGCACCTCGCCGTCAATGTCCTCGAAGAAATTGATCCGCGAGTCAAGGATGTCGCCGCCCTCGCCGAACAAAACCGCGCTCGCAATCCGCGCCCGGTGCAGCGCGTCCTCGCCGTGGATCAAATAAGTCATCTCGGCGGCGAGCGCGCGATGCGCTTCCCGCGCCTCCGGCGTTTTTTGGTGCTTCTGCGCCAGCGCATCAATCTCCTCCTTGGAACGCTGGAGCGTGAAAAATTTCAGATAACGGACCACGTCGGCATCGGCGGTGTTGATCCAGAACTGGTAAAATTTATAGACGCTCGTTTTTTTCGGATCGAGCCAGATGGCGCCCGTTTCAGTTTTGCCAAATTTAGTTCCGTCGGCATTCGTGATGAGCGGGAGCGTGAGGCCGAAAACCTGTTTGCCGAGTTTTTTGCGCGTGAGTTCGATGCCCGCCGTGATGTTGCCCCACTGGTCGCTGCCGCCGATTTGCAGTTCACAATTGTGGTCGCGCGCCAGAACCATGAAATCAAACGCCTGCAGCAGCATGTAGCTGAACTCGGTGTAGCTGATGCCGACTTCGCGGTCTTCCATGCGCGCGCGGACGGATTCCTTGGCGACCATCTGGTTGACGGAAAAATGTTTTCCGATGTCGCGCAAAAAATCGAGGAACGAATTGTATTCCCGTCGTCCACGACGCATTGTCCACGAGGCGCGCGGGATTTTCCTTCGTCTCAAAATCGAGCAGTTTCGCCAATTGCACTTTCACGCTGGCAATGTTGTGGTCGAAAATTTCCTTCGTGAGCAATTGTCGCTCTTGAGTTTTTCCGCTCGGATCGCCAATCGAGCCCGTCGCCCCGCCTGCAACTGCGATTGGAAAATGGCCGAGCAATTGAAATCTTCGCAGTGCGAGCAGCGGCACGAGATTGCCGACGTGCAAGCTGTCCGCCGTCGGATCGAAGCCGCAGTAAAGCGTGATTGCTTTCCCGAAATCGGAATAGGTTTCGATTCAGTTCGGCTCATTATCTGTTCCATCGGACGGTGCCACAGTGTTCGGATCGTGCAATCCGTGCGATGGCAGCATAAGGCCGCGCCATTGCAATTCTTCGTAAATGTTCACGCAGGCAGGTTAATTCGCCTTCGGCAAAATGCCAATTTCCAATTGACACTGAACTTTGGACTTTGGACTTGGGGCTTTGGACTTTAACCTTCGCGCGATGTCGCAAATGTTGAAATCGTCCGGCGCGATGGCCGCCGCCACCTTGTTCAGCCGCGTGCTCGGCATGGTGCGCGAAATCGTCTATGCGCGGTTCATGGGCGACGGCTGGGTCGCGGGCGCGTTTCAGTTCGCGTTCACGATCCCGAATCTTTTCCGGCGGCTGCTCGGCGAAGGCGCGTTGACGGCGGCGTTCATCCCGATTTTCAAGGAGAAGGAAAAAATCCATGGCGAACGCGAAATGTGGCGCGCGGCCAACGCCGTCATTTCCGGCCTCGTCATCGCGGCGGCGGTTATCATCGGAATCGTGATGCTCGGAATTTCCGCTCGCGCTTGATTTCCACCACTTCGCCGAAAAAACGGAACTCATGCTGCAACTGCTGCGCGTGATGTTTCCCTACATGATGCTCGTGTGCCTCGCGGCGGCGTTCATGGGGATGCTCAACGCGCGCGGCCATTTTTTCATCCCCGCGATGGGCGCGACGATGCTCAACGTCGTGATGATCGCGTCCGTTTTGTTTCTCGCGCCGAAATTCGGGGCTGAATTGCACGAGCAAATTTTCGCGCTCGCCTACGGCGTGCTCGCGGCGGGCGTCGCGCAGGCGGCGTTTCAACTGCCGACGCTCTGGCGCGACGGATTTCGCTACGAATGGGTTTCGCCGCTGAAAAATGAAACCGTGCGGCTCGTCGTGACGCGGATGATTCCGGGCACGATTGGCGTCGCGGCATTTCAACTCAACGTGACGCTCGTGCTGGCCGTCGCATTCTGGGTCAGCCCACAAATTGTCGCGTCGTTCAATTACGCCGTGCGGCTGATGGAATTGCCGCAGGGAATGTTCGGGATTTCGCTGGCGACATATTTGCTGCCGACGCTTTCGGGACTCGCCGCTGAAAAAAAATATCCCGAATTCCGCGCGACGCTGCGGCACGGCGTCGGCACGCTGCTGTTTTTGAATTTGATCGCGGCGATTTTGCTCGTGGTTCTGGCCGAGCCGATTGTGCGGCTCATTTACGAACACGGAAAATTCAACGCCGATTCAACAATCCGCGCGACGCTCGCGCTGCAATGCCTCGCGCCGGGACTGGTCGCGTTTTCGACAGTCAACATTTTCGCGCGCGCATTCTACGCGCTCGGCGACACGAAAACGCCGATGAAGATCAGCATTTTTTGCCTCGCGTTAAATTTGGTTTTGGCCGTTGCACTCGTCGGGCCGCTGCGTCAGGGCGGCCTTGGAATTGCCAACACCGTGACTTCGATTTGCAACGTCGGTTTGTTGATTTTCGCTTTGCGGAAAAAACTGGGGAAACTGGAAATGGAATCGGTGCGGAAAACTTTTTTGCCGCTGGCATTTTCGGGAATCATCGCCGGAATCATCGCGTGGTTTGGCTGGCAATTTTTTGAGAATGAATTCAGCCACGAAACGATTATGTTAAAAATCGGCGCAGTGTTTGTCCCGGCGATTTTGGCCGGATTGATTTATGGCACGCTCGCGCTGGCGTTCAAAGATTCCGGCGGCGAAGGAAATGCTGGATTTTGCGCTGGCAAAAATTTCGTGCCAAAACCCAAAGCTAAATTGCAACGGCTGCCGTCCAGCAGTTTTCGCCGAATTTCGATTTGAATTTCTCCACCAACGATTCGGCGATGGAGACATTTTCATAAATCGCAAACGTCGTCGAGCCGCTGCCGGACATGAGCGCGACAAGAGCGCCGTTCGCACGAAGAAATTCCTGAAATAATCCCAGAACCGGAAATTTTTCCAGCGCGGGCGCTTCGAGCGAATTGTAAAAGGTGCCAGCGGCAGCGGCCAAATTTTTTGTTTGGAGTTTTTCGACTAATTCTTTTGCGCGACCAGCTTTGCCGTTCAACGCTTCGGGAAATCGCGCGAGGTTTTGATAAGCCCACGGCGTGGAAATGCCAAAACCGGGATGAATGAGTAGAAATGCCTTGCCGCGCAAAGCCGGAAAATTTTCGAGCGGCTGGATTTTTTCGCCGCGCCCGGTGGCCAGCGCGGGTTTGTTTTGCAGAAAAAACGGAATGTCCGAACCGAGTGCCGCCGCAATTTCATGAAGTTTTTCCGGCGCGAGCGGCTGGCCGAAAAGTTCGTTGAGCGCAAGCAATGTCGTCGCGGCGTTGCCGCTGCCGCCGCCGAGTCCGGCGGCGAGCGGAATTCTTTTCTCCAGATGGATTTTTACGCCGTCGGGAATTTTTGCCGCCGCCAAAAAATCTGCCGCCGCGCGAAAGACCAGATTGCGCGAATCTGTCGGCAAACTTTTTTCGCTGCACGAAAGCTGAATTTCGTTTCCACCGCGCTCAAAAACCAGCTCGTCGCAGAAATTTACCGGCTGCATGACGGTTTCGAGCTCGTGAAAACCGTCGGGCCGTTTGCCGAGGATGTTCAGCAGCAGGTTGACCTTGCAGGGCGATTTTTTTTTGAGCGGCATATTTTGTCTTCGCCAAAGCAAAACGCGCCAACGGGAAATCATTGGCGCGTTGCGTGGATCAATCCCGGTCAATTTGCATTCGGAAACACCGAGAACCGGCTGCCGGGGACGAACGGCGCGATGTCGCCGCCGCTGAAACCAATATAGGTGTCGGTCTGGAATGTGGAAGTGGCAATCAGGCCCGGACGATAACTGTCAGGATAGGCCGTTCCCTTGGGGACGTATTTTTGGTCGAAACTGGATTGGGACAACGTGTCGCCGGCGGGAAAGGTGACGATCTGGTAAGCGCCCGCCACCGTCCGATAAACGGATTGGTCGAAGCCATGAATCACACCCGTGGTGTAGCCGGCTTCAGGTGAATCAAAGACGGCGGTTTGTTCGACGCTGCGGCTCATTTCACCCAGGCGGGTGAATTCCGTGATGTTATTGATGCCGTCGCCCAGCCTTTGTTCCGGCCCGGCGCAGCCGGCGGTGAACAAAGCGCCAAGAGCGGCCAAAGCGAGCAGAGAGGTTACGTTTTGCATACGTTTTTTATTGTTGCTTTGAGCCTACGCCGAATTCGCCGTTTGTAAAGCGTGTTTTATATTTCGCGCGCCGCGGTTTTTTTCTCCTGCCGGTCCCAATACCACGCGATCCAGACGGTGACTTCGTAGAGCAATTGCAACGGCACGAACATGACGAGCTGCGTGATGACTTCCGGCGTCGTCAGCACCGCGCCGAGAACCAGGTTGATGACGATCATGTAGCGGCGCGCTTTTGAAAGCGTGGCATAACTCAACACGCCGATCTTCACCAGCGTCAGCAGCACGACCGGCAGTTCGAAGCCCAGCCCCATGCCGAGCATGAAACGGCAGACAAAACTGATGTAATCCTCCGCGCGCCATTGCAATGCGCCGAAGCCGAGCCAGTTGGAATACATCTGCGACGCGGCCAGCGCGACGGGCATCAGGATGAAATAGCAAAACGAAATGCCCGCCAGAAAAAGCCCGACGCCGAAAAATAATCCGCGAAAAACATATTTTTGCTCCCGCATTTTCAGCGCGGGAAAAACAAACGCCATGATGAAATAAAAGATGAACGGCGCGGCCAGCACCATGCCGCCGTAAAACGCAACCTGGAACGCGACGAAAAATCCGCCCGCCGGACTCAAGTTGACCAGCTCGATGTGCAGCCGTTGCGCGTCGGCGACGGCGCGCGGATCGTCAATCACGCTCCAGCCGAGAACTTGATTGGTGCCGACCACGAGTGGCTCGACTTGCATGGCCACGAAACGGTTCGTGCCGAGGTTCAGGGATTTTTGCTGTTCCGCCGTCAGTTGAAAATTCCCGAGATGATTTGTGCCGAAGCTGGCGATGACAATCTGGTTCGTGCCGGAGTAGGTGATTTTAGCGCGCGTCAGCGGCCACTTGAGAATCTTGACGACGTAATTGCCCGCGCTCAAACAGAGCAGCATGGCGACGGCGAGGGCGACGGAACTCTTGATTAGCACCCAGCGAAAATCTTCGAGGTGTTCTAGGAAAGCCTTGACCGGACCGCCTTCGTGCAAGTCAGGCCGTTCCGATTTGTCGTCGTCGGCCATGCGAGGAAAAACCCGGCGTCAAGCCTTGGGCGGATTGGGATTTTGCGGAACGGTCGAGGCCGGCTGCGACGGCGTGACAGCGGGCGACTTGCCCGTCTGCGCGGTCGTATCCGCCGGCGTGTTCTGGATTTCGTCCGTCACTTCCTTCGTCGCCTTTTTGAATTCCTTGATGCCCTGGCCGAGACCCTTGGCCAATTCAGGAATTTTCTTGGCACCGAACAAAATCAAAACCACGAGGAGAACCAGAATGATTTCCCAGCCGCCCAATGCCCATGCAAAGATAGTGTTCATAAAATTTTTCCGAACCTGACTCAATCCTACGCCCGCTCCAGCGAATAGTAAAGCGACAAAAAAAGGGCCGCGTTTGACCGCGACCCTTGAGAAACCCAAATTTTTCTCCGAACGGTCAGGCGCCGGTTTTCGGATGCAGCAGCACGAAATCGTCACGGCGGTTTGCCTTCCATGCGGCCTCGTCATGGCCGGGGTCAACCGGCTTGTCCTTGCCGTAGCTGATGGTGCGGACGCGCGACGGGTCAACGCCCAGTTTGGCCAGCGCCTCGCGGGCGGCCAGCGCGCGGCGTTCGCCGAGCGAGCGGTTGTATTCCTCCGTGCCGCGTTCGTCGCAATTGCCCTCGATGAGCAGTTTCGCGTTCGCATCGGAACTCAAGGCGGAGGCGACCGATTGAAGATTGGCCTGTTCGCTCGATTTGATGGCGGCGCTGTCATAGGCAAAATGCACCGTGTAAGCCGCGAGCGCCGCGCGGTCTTCGGTCATGTTGTCAAAACTTTCAGCGCTTGCCGTTGGCAAGCCACCAGCGCCAACGCCAGTGTCAGCAGGCATCGTGTTTCCCGGCGGCAACGTGTTTGCGCCACTGTTGTCACCGACCATGCCGGAATTCGATCCCGGAATCGGCGTGACTTTGACGGCCTTGTGGTTGTGGCAGCCGGTGGTGGCCAGCGTGACCGCCAGCGCAAACGCGAGCGGGTAAATCAATTTCATCATTTTCATGTTTTTCCTTCGGTTAAAAGTTTGTTAAATCCAAGCTTCAAATTTATTTCGCCCAAGCGGGTTGAGAATCATTTCCCGAAATCCGGCCAATATCCTTGACTTGTTTCGTCATCACGTCAAGCACAGACAACGACTGCCGGTAGCCGGTGTCGCGGTTCAAAACCAGCGTGCGCGAGTTCGGCGACCACGACGGATGCTGCCCCGCCACCAGCACCGTCGGCGTGCCGCCGCCCGACGGCACGATGCAGATGTCGAAGTCGCCCATCTGCGACGTGAACGCGATCCATTTGCCATCCGGCGACCAGTCCGGATCCGTCGGATTGGAAACGCCCGAAGTCGAAATGCGCTGCACCGGCCCGCCGCCCGCCGGAACTTTCGCCAGCACGCGGCGCTCGCGGATTTTCGTCGCGAAACAAATCCATTGCCCGTCCGGCGACCAGCACGGCGATGATTCGTCCTCCGGCGAAAAGGTCAACTGCCTGAAATCCGTACCGTCCGCGTTGCACACCCAGACGTTCGGGCTGCCGCCCTTGCTCAAAATCATCGCCAGCTTCGTGCCGTCCGGCGAAACCGCCGCGCTTGTGTTCAAGCCGGAAAAACCCGCGATGAGGCGGCGCTGGCCGGTCGAAAGATTGTGGTAAAAAATGTCCGGGTTGCCCGGCTGATACGACGTGTAATAAAGCGCGAGCCGTCCGGGCACCCACGCCGGCGCGGCGGCAATCGCGTTGTCGTGCGTGACGGCCTGCGCGTTGTGGCCGTCGAAATCCGAAACGTAAATTTCGCCGTTGCCGCTCGGCGCCTGCGCCTTGAACGCGATTTTGGTCTGACCGACTCCCTTTTTTCCCGTGATGGCAAAAACAATGTCGTCCGCGAACGCGTGCGCCTGCCGCCGCAGACTCGCGCCGGTATAACTGCGCGAAAATTTTGTCTGCTTGCTGATCGCGTCAATTACATAACCTTGCACGCTGCCCGCGCTGCTGCCGCTGATCCGGTATTGCGCGAGGTCCGGCGTGACGAATGAAAATCCCTGGACATAAAGATCGAATTTCAAAACGTCCGCCGCCTCGCCGGTGAAACCTTCGAGCGAAACAGGAATGGGTTTGGTCTGGCCGATGACGTTTATGGTTGTCTGGATGTTGATTTCTTCCTGCGCACCGCAAAAATTCAGCGCGACGACCGCGAGAAAAACGGGCAGGCCGATTTTGATTGAGTGTAAAAAATTATTTTTCATCCGAGCAGGCGTTTGGCTTTGAGGTTGAAGTTGATGATGTAAGTCCGTTCTGTTTCAGTCGATCCGGACGGAAATGGCGCGATAAATTGGACGCGTTCCAGCGTGTTCCGCACGGACGTGTCCACGCTGGTGTCGCCCGAAGGCGCGATGACGCGCGCGGAAATCACGGTGCCGTCGCTGGCGATGGTGACGCGGACTTTGATGTTCGCGTCGTCGCTGGCGGTGTCGTCCGGCGGTGTCCACGCCTGTTCGTAAACGCTTTTGACCACCTGCGCGTAATTCGCCGCCGCCGCGCTGCTGTTGCCCGGCATGTCAATCGTCGTGCTGGAGGATAAATTCGCGCGCAACGCCCGGAGCGCGGACTTGATCGCCTTTGAATTGTCGGGCGTCGTTTTACTCGGCGTTGAAGTATTTTTTGGAACCGTGCGCGTCACGGGAGTCAGATTTATTTTCGGCGTATGCGGCTGTTCTTCAGTTACTGTCGGTGTTGGCTTTGCCGGTTCGGGTTTGAAGAATTTTTCCAGTCGCTCAGTAATCGTAGGCGGCGGCGCGGGCGCGGGCTGAACAATTGGTTTTGGCTCCGGCGGAGCCGGTTGTGGTGGCGTGACAACCGGAGCGGGAGCGGGCGGCGGCGGTTGCGCGCCTTTGACGCCGGTGCTGGCGGCGTCAACGAGATTGGCGGGAATCATGTCGAGCACCGGCGTGTCGTCCGGCCTTTCCCGCGACCAGAAAAATGCCGGGCCGACAAATAAAATCACCAGCAGCAGCAGGTGAAATCCCGCCGTCGCGATGACGCATTTTTTTTGCAGGCGGTTCATTTGGGCGTCGGTTCGGTGCGGAGCGAGTAGCGCGTGATGCCGTTTTTCTGGCAGCCGTCAATCACATCGGCCACAAATTTGTATTTGCCGTCCTGATCCGCGCGGATGTAGACAATCAAATTTGGATTCGCGCGAAACTCGCCGGCAAGCTGTGAAATGATCTGCGGCAGTTGCATCGGTTTTCGATCAAGCTTGTAATAGCCGGTCTGGCCGATTTCAACGGTGCGGATGTTGCGTTTTTCGATTTGTTGATCCGGCTGGCCGCCGTGCGGCAATTTCAAATTGATGCTCTGTTCCAGCAGCGGCGTCGTGATGACGAAAATGATGAGCAGCACGAACGCGAGGTCGAGCAGCGGCGTGATGTTGATTTCGCTCAACGTCACCATCTGACCGCGCTGGGAAAATCGTCTCATCGTGAAAAATCATTCGTCCGCGAGGAATTCTGTCTCCATCTTGGAAACCAGTTCCTGCGCAAAATTGTCGAGGCCGACGGTGAACACGCGCAAATTATGCACGAGCCAGTTGTAGCTGAACATTGAGGGAATCGCGACGAGCAGTCCGGCGACAGTCGTGATGAGCGCGGCGCTCACACCGGGAGCCATCGCCGCCATCGTCGCGCTGCCCTGTTGCGCGATGCCGGCGAACGTGCTCATCACGCCCCAGACCGTGCCGAGCAATCCGATGAACGGTGCACCACTCACCGCAATCGCGAGCAAAATCAAACCCGATTCCAGTTTCAACGATTCCTGGGCGACGACATTTTCCATCGCCCGTTTGACGTGTTCCATATTTTTGAGCGAAACCTGCTGCTTGCTGCGTTCGCCGCCCGGCCCGCGCAGGCGCGCGTCCAATTCCACACAGCCGGTCTGGTAAACCATGTAGAGCGGGCAGCCGTCGACTTGCAACTTGCGGTCGAACATATCAAGCACTTTTTTCTGCGAATGAAATTCCTGGTCGAAGTAATAGTTCAATTTCCGCGCGCGGCGCATTTGTAGCGCCTT
The DNA here is from genome assembly GCA_963738175.1 of uncultured Verrucomicrobiae bacterium. Lineage (GTDB taxonomy): Bacteria > Verrucomicrobiota > Verrucomicrobiia > Limisphaerales > UBA11358 > UBA11358. The sequence goes on along the minus strand of CAVTVI010000013.1, from coordinate 24,535 downwards.
CGAGACCATGACGGACCAAGCGACGATGGAAAAAAAGATGAGGCAGACGATGATCGCCTTGGCTTCGGGCGTCGCCTGTTCCCAGACATAAACGAGTTCCGCCTTGTTTGAAGCGGTTCCCGCAACGGCAAATAGATGGAGTCCAGCCATAAAATTGCGACGGTGACTTGGACGTGAGGAACCGAAGCGCCAAGCGGCAGGTGGTCGAACAATTGACCTGCCGGAAGAATTATTATCCGGCGCGAAAAAATTGCCAAGCCTTTTTGCGTGAAAAACAAACTTTGTCCGCGCCGGAAAATCGCATACAAAAGAGCGCGATGTCACGTCCGCGCCTCATCGCCCTGCTGCTCGCGCTCACCACGCTGCTGGTTTATCTGCCCGTGACGCGCGACAGTTTTGTGGATTATGACGATCAGGTTTACGTCACCGAAAACAACACCGTCCAAAACGGACTGACCTGGGCGGGAGTCAAATGGGCGTTCACCACCGGTCCACGCGAGCAACTGGCATCCGCTCACCTGGCTCTCGCACATGACGGACTGCGAACTCTTCGGCCTTAATCCCGGCGCGCATCACTTCGTCAACGCGCTCTTTCACGCGGCAAATATGGTTTTGCTTTTCGCGCTTTTGCTGCGACTCACCGGCGCTTTGTGGCCGGCGGCATTTATCGCCGCGCTGTTCGCGTGGCATCCGCTCCACGTCGAATCCGTCGCGTGGATTTCGGAACGCAAGGATGTTTTGAGCACCTTCTTCGCGCTGCTGGCGCTCTTGAGCTACGCGAAATTTGCGAAAGAAAATTGCCGCCGCAGTTTCTGGCTCGCGCTGCTTTTTTTCGCGCTAGGCCTGATGGCCAAGCCAATGCTGGTGACATTGCCGTTCGTCATGTTGCTTTTGGATTATTGGCCTTTGCAACGACTTGAAATTCGAGGTTCAGGGTCCCGGATTCAAAATTTGGTTTTGGAAAAAATTCCGTTTTTTTTGCTCGCGGCCATTTCGTGCATCGTGACTTTTCTGGCGCAACGCCACGGCGAAGCCGTCATGACGCTGGAACAATTTCCGCTCAACTTGCGCCTTGAAAACGCGCTCATTTCCTACGGGCGATATTTGCTGATGACCATCTGGCCGGCGAATCTGGCCATCATTTATCCGCTGCCCGACCACTTGCATTGGATTCACGCGGCGGCGGCGGCCTCGGCGGCGGCGCTGGTCGTCATTTGCTGGCTCGGCTGGCGGGCGCGACGGGCGTGTCCATTTTTGTTGATGGGCTGGCTCTGGTTTTTGGGAACGCTCGTGCCGGTCATCGGCCTCGTGCAAGTCGGCTCCGCCGCGCTGGCCGACCGCTACACTTATTTTCCGCTCATCGGAATTTTCATCGCCGTCGTGTTCGGCATTTGTGATCTGGCAAAACGATTTCAGTTTCCGAAAATGATTTTGGCCGGCGCGACCGTTTTGATTCTCGCCGCGTGCCTGACGCTCACGGAAAATCAATTGCGCTACTGGCGCAACAGCGAAACGCTTTTTGCCCACGCCCTTGCCGTGACGCCAAACAACGTGAACGCGCTCATTGACTACGGCGTCGCGTTTGAGCAGCAAGGCCGACTGTCCGACGCGCTCGCCCAATATCGCGAGGCCGCGCGCATCGCGCCCGACAGCGTCCAGGCGCATTACAACATCGGCAACGCGCTCGACAAACTGGGCAGGCCGGAGGAAGCATTGCCCGAACATCGCGAGGCCCTGCGGCTGGATCCAAACACTGCGTCCCTGCACGAAGGCGTTGGCGACGTGCTGGTCGAACTCGGAAATTTTGACGAGGCGATGAATGAATTCACCAACGCCGCGCAACTGGATCCGGCCTATCCGTGGCCGCATTTCCAGATGGGCAAAGTGCTGCTCAAACAAGGCCGCGACGCCGAGGCGATTGATCAATTCCGGACGGCTTTGCGGCTCGATCCGGAAAATTTCCAAATCCTCGCTTACATCGCCCATGTGCTCGCCGCCGAGGAAAATCCGCAAATTCGCAATGGCAAAACCGCGCTCGTGCTCGCCGTCAAGGCCAACGCCCTCACCGGCGGCACGCAACCGTTCGTCCTCGACGCGCTCGGCATGGCCTGCGCCGCGACCGGCGATTTCACCAACGCGATCGTTGTGACGCAACAAGCCCTCGACCTTGCCACCGCCGCAAAAATGAAAAAGCTCGAGCCGATCCGGCAGCGGCTCGAGCTTTACAAAGACCGCCAGCCGTGGCGCGAATCGTTTCTCGCCACAAACAATGCCGCCGCGATTCACCCGTGAAATCAGAACAACCCAGCGTCATGTCTCAACCGCGATTCATCGCGCTGCTGCTCGCGCTTGTCACGCTGGTGATTTATCTGCCGGTGTTGCACGACGGCTTTGTGAATTATGACGACGACGATTACGTCACCAACAATCTACGTTATCAAAAATGGCCTGATCGCCGGGCAGGCATCCAGTGGGCGTTCACAAGCTTTCACTCGGCGAACTGGCATCCGGTCACCTGGCTTTCGCATATGCTGGACTGTGAATTTTTTGGACTCAATCCCGCCGCGCATCATTTCGTCAATGCCTTGATCCACTCGGCGAATGCCGCCCTTCTTTTTATTTTGCTGCTGCGACTGGCAAGTTTGGTCTGGCCGAGCTTGATTGTCGCCGCGCTGTTCGCGTGGCATCCGCTGCACGTCGAATCCGTCGCGTGGATTTCCGAGCGCAAGGATGTTTTAAGCACCTTCTTCGCACTGCTGACATTGTTAAGCTACGTCAAATATGCAAAGGGAAATTGCCGCCAAAGTTTTTGGCTGGCGCTTTTATTTTTCGCGCTGGGTTTGATGGCCAAACCCATGCTGGTCACGCTGCCGTTCGTCATGCTGCTTTTGGATTACTGGCCGCTGAAGCGAATTTCATTTCCATCAACCCGCAACCCGCAACTCCCAATCGTCTTTGAGAAATGGCCGTTCTTCCTGCTCGCCGCGCTTTCCTGCGTCGTGACCTTTTTCGCCCAGCACGGAGAAGCCGTGCGCACACTCAAGCAAGTTTCGTTGTCGCTGCGAGTTGAAAACGCGGTCACAGCGACGGCGACGTATCTCGCGCAGATTTTCTGGCCGTCCAATCTGGCCGTGTTTTATCCGATGCCGGAAACAATTTCGCCACCGGCAATTCTTATTTCCGCCATGGCTTTGATTTTTATTTCCCTGTTGGTCTGGCTCGCGCGAAAGCAAACCCCTTGTTTGATTGTCGGCTGGTTGTGGTTTCTCGGCACGCTCGTGCCGGTCATCGGCCTTGTGAAAGTCGGCGACGCCGCGCACGCCGACCGTTACACCTATTTTCCCGCGATCGGCATTTTCCTCGCCGTTGTGTTTGGCATTTGGAGCTTGTTGAAACAATCGCGCGCGCAGAAAATTTTCATCACCGCCAGCCTGTTCGCACTCGTTGCTTGTGTCAGACTGACAGAACATCAACTGCAATTCTGGCGCGACAGCGAAACGCTTTTCCGCCGCGCCATCGCCGTGACCCAAAACAACGCCACCGCGCACGTCAATCTCGGCTCGGCGTTGCAAGCCGAAGGAAAATCATCCGAAGCCATCGCCGAATATCGCGAAGCCTTGCGGCTAGACCCGAAACAATTCGAGGCCGACAGCAACCTCGGCAAGCTCCTGTTCGAGCAAAGTAAGTTTGCCGACGCACTGCCGTATTGCGAACTCGCCGTGCGCCTGAAGCCCGACCGCGCGACGTTGCGCAACAATCTCGGCCTCACGCTCGCCGCGCTGGGCCGCTTCGCCGAGGCGCTCGCGCAATTCGCCGAGGCCGCGCGGCTGGATGGGACTTACGCGATTCCGCGTTTTCAAACCGGGCGCGTGCTGCTCAAACTTGGCCGCGACGCCGAGGCGCAGCCGCAACTTTTTTCAGCGTTGCAAATCGAGCCGGACAATCTGCAATTTTTGATTTTCACCGCGCGCGTGCTCGCCAGCGACGAAAATCTGCAAGGCCGCGACGGCGAAAAAGCTTTTGCGCTCGCCAGTCAAGCCAATCAGCTTGCCGGTTCGCCGCAGCCGGTGATCCTTGACACGTTCGCCATGACACTGGCGGAATTGAACCGCTTTGACGAAGCGCAAAAAATCCAGCGGCAAGCCATAGCACTGGTTCGAGAAAAGCAATGACCGCGAAGATTTGGACGCGATGCAACAGCGGCTGAAACTTTACGAAAATCAAAAGCCGTGGCGTGAATCGTTCCTTGCCACCAATGCGCCGGCGAAAAATTAAATCTCCGCCAGCAAGTTCAAAGTTCGCCGCACTTGAGAAATTTTCAAAACGTCCAGCCGGCTCAAATTCTTCGCCCAGCCACGGCAAAGACAGGATTTTTTCCGGCGACACAAATTGTTCCAACAGTTTTGCATTGGACTTGGCCGCTGCATCCGGTTTCGGTGGCGACATCAAAACAATTTTTGCCTTTTGCCTGAAATCTTCCGGCAACGCTTCCAGCGTGAGCAAAACATGGTTCACCACACCAATTTTGTTTTGCGCGACGATGATTGGAATTGCGCGCAACGCCAGAATCAAATCGCGTGAATTGAAATTTTCGCCGAGCGGACTCAACAGGCCGCCTGCGCCTTCCACCAGCAAAACGTCAAATCTTTTTTGCATCGCGCGGGCGTGCGCGAGGACTTGCGACAATTTTATGCGCCGGTTTTCTTTGCGCGCGGCGAGCAGGGGCGCGATGGGCGCGCGGAAATGCCACGGATTGATTTCGTCGAGCGTGAGCGCGCCGTTCATGGCGGCGTGCAGCGCGCGGGCGTCGGCGCGGGTGCCGGAGCAGACGGGTTTGAGCGCTGCCGCGTTGACGCCGCGTTCGCGCAGAAATTTTACGTCAGCAGCGCGGTCAGCACGGTTTTGCCGACGCCGGTGTCCGTGCCGGTGATGAAAAGCGTTTGCTTCATTCGCCGACATGAAAAACTAAAATCCATAAAAACTCCAGTTGACAGTCACGCACCATCAAAACCAGATTGGGTTGAGCCTCTTTTACACAATTAAGAGAGAGCGAATTTGAATTGCGCTCGAAATCAAATGAAAGTTGATCGTATTTTTTATTTTTACCTATATGTTTATTTTTCATGCTTTTAGCTAGTTTTTGTTAGTTTTCCGCGATTACTAATTGCGTTTGTATACACAAATAACTGGCCTGCGGACTTTGTCCGACGACTGAATGGTTGAATGAAAATCATTTGCGCCCAAATTTTGATTCATTTACCCTGCACGGCTCGTTAAACGAGAATCATTGTGAACATCACCGTTGAAAATCTGGCGCCGTGCAAAAAATTGCTGCGGGTGGAATTGGACGCGAAGGCCGTGGACGAAACCTTCGACGCCATCACGAAGGATTATCAGAAGCAGGCGTCGCTGCCTGGTTTCCGGCCCGGCAAGGCGCCGCGCGACCTCGTCATCAAAAAATACGAGGCGGACATCCTGGACGACGCCCGGCGCAAGCTCATCGGCGAGTCGTATCGCAAGGCGCTGGAGGAGAAAAAAATTTCCGTCATCAGCCAGCCGGACATCGAGGAAATCCAGTTCGGGCGCGGGCAGAATCTGCTGTTCGCCGCGACCATCGAGACTGCGCCGGAATTTCAACTGCCGGAATACAAGGGTTTGCCCGTCAAACGCGAAATCAAATCCGTCACGGACGCGGACGTGGATCGCGCGCTGGGATTGCTTGCGCAGCAGCACACGAAATTTGAGACGGTCGCGCGCGAATTGAAGATGGGCGACGTCGCGGTGGTGAATTACACCGGCACGTCCGACGGCAAGCCGCTCACCGAGATCGCACCGACGGCGAAGGGTTTGACGGAGCAGAAAAATTTCTGGGTGGACGTCGCGCCGAACACGTTCATCGCCGGTTTTGCAGATCAACTGGTCGGCGCGAAGGCAGGCGACAAGCGCACGGTCAGCGTGGATTTTCCAGCCGATTTCGTGACGAAGGAACTCGCGGGCAAAAAAGGCGTGTTTGAAGTCGAGGTCGTCGAGGTGAAGGAAAAAGTTTTGCCGCCGCTCGACGACGCGCTGGCGAAAAATTACGGCGCAGAAAATCTGGAAAAACTCCGCGCGGGCGTGCGCGTGGATCTGGAAAATGAATTGAAGTATTCGCAGGCCAAGTCAATTCGCGGCCAGCTCATCGGCGCGCTGCTCGCACAGTCCAATTTTGATTTGCCGGAATCGGCGGTCGCGAGCGAGACGAAAAACGTCGTCTACAACATCGTCCAGGAAAACACCAAGCGCGGCGTCGGGCGCGAGCTGATCGAAAAGCAGAAGGACGAGATTTATTCCGCCGCCGCGACAAGCGCGAAGGAGCGCGTGAAGCTGGCGTTTCTGATCCAGCGCATCGCGGAAAAGGAACAAATCTCCGTTTCGCAGGAGGAGGTTTTGCAGCGCGTACAGTCGTTGTCGGCGGCGTATCAGATTCCGCCGGACAAGTTCATCAAGGATTTGCAGAAGCGCAATGGCATCAACGAACTTTACGACCAGATCGCGCACGAAAAGGTGCTGGCGTTCCTCGAAAACAACGCGAAGATCGAGAATGTGCCGGCGGCGGCGAAGTAAAATTTGATCGCAACTTTAAGCGGAGTGCGGGGTTTGTTTTACGGGTGCGCGGGCTAATTAACCAAATGGTTACCTCGGCACGCCGGAAAGCGTCTTAAGTTTGACGAATGCGGACAAAAGCCGCAAAATCAGAGCACCATGAAAGTTTTCAGCGTTGTTCCAGTTTTTTTCCTGGCCGTTTTTACGGCCGCCGCACAGACGAACGCGGTCGCAGGGCGCGCGATGTCGTTGCAGGACTGCATCCAGGAGGCGTTGCAGCACAACCTTGATTTGCAGATCGAGCGTTACAATCCGCAGATTTCACTCTATGATTTACGCGCGGACTACGGCGGTTACGACCCGACCTTCAGCATTTCCGGTGTGCATAAATACAACGACAGCGGCACAACGTTTCAAAACGGCCAGCTTGTCGCCGGCAAGCAATTCAACGAGGATACTTTCAGTTCGGGTTTCAACGGCACGGCACCGTGGGGTTTGATCTATGATTTGGGCGGCAATGTTTCGAGCACGAAGGGTGGAAGCACCGTCAGCAATCGTTTCCTCCCGTTTCAAAATTCCTCCGGCCAGATCGGCGCGCTGACGCTCACCCAGCCATTGCTGAAAAATTTATGGATTGACCAGACCCGGCTGAATGTGCGCCTGGGCAAAAACGCGCTGCAATTTTCCGAGCAGGGCGTCCGCCACCAAGTCATCACCAGCGTCACCGCCGTCGAGAATGCCTATTACGAACTCATCTACGCCCAGGAAAATATAAAGGTGCAGCAGGAGGCGCTCGTCCTCGCGCAGACGCAACTGGACCAGGACCAGCAGCGCGTGCAAATCGGCACGCTGGCGCAACTGGACGTGCAGCAGGATCAGGCGCAGGTGGCCACAAGCCAGGCGAATTTGATCGCGGCGCAATTCGCGTTCGACAAGGCTCAAAACACGCTGAAGAACCTGCTGACCGATGACTATTTGAAATGGCATAGCGCGGACATCCAACCCACGGCATCAATCACCAATGCCCCATTGCAGTTTTTCGACTTGCAGGACAGCTGGAACAAGGGCATGACCGAACGGCCTGATTTGCTGCAGGCGCGGTTGAACGTGGAGAAACAGGGCATCCAGTTGAAATTTGACAACAACCAGCTTTATCCAGAGTTGGATTTGACCGGCACCTACGGATATAACGGCGCGGGCAATGATTTCGGCGACACGTTCAACCAATTCGACCAGGCCAACGCTCCGTTCTGGAGTTATGGCGCGCAGCTTTCCATGCCCTTGAGCAATGTCGGTGCGCGCAATACCTACAAGGCCGACAAGGTGACGTTGCAGCAGCTTTTGCTGACATTGAAACAGCTTGAGCAAACGATCATGGTGGACATTGACAATGCCGTGAAGCAGGCGCAGTCCGATTATCAAAGCGTGGAGGCCTCGCGTCAGGCGCGTGTTTATGCCGAAGCGGCGCTGGACGCTGAACAGAAAAAATATAATGTTGGCAAAAGCACCACTTTCACCGTGCTGCAACTCCAGAACACTCTCACTATTGATCGCGGCACTGAAATCCGCGACCTCGCCAATTACTACGAAGACCTCGCCAATCTCGCCGCCGCCGAAGGCAGCACGCTTGAACGCAACGGCATCAATGTCGAATTGAAGTGATGGTGGGGACGCCGCGCGATGTCCCTACCAAAAATTCCACGCGTGCTTCCAGACAATCCACGCGCCGAGCAGAAAATTCGTGATGGCGTGCGCCGTCATCGTGTCGCCGAGGCGGTTTTTGCGGATGACCAGCCATTGAAACGCCGCGCCGCACAAAATTCCCGCCAGCCATTCGTTGTGCGAAAAACCAAAGACGATTGCCGTCGTGAAAAATGGGAGCGGTAAAAATTTGTTCAACGGCATGGACAGAAAATCCTGGTTCGCGATGTAGCGATATAAAAACGAGCGGTAAAAAACTTCCTCCAGCGGCGGGACAACGAGTGTCATCCCCAAAATGTGAACCGCGATAAAAAACCATGCAAGCGCGTCGCCAAATTGTTCGTTGGGATTTCCCGTCGCGCCGCCTTTCATAAGGTGCGGGTAATACCGATCCAGCCCGACCCATACCGCAAAAATTCCGACGCCCACCATAATCGCCTCCCAACTGAACGCCCAGCGCATTTCGGAAACGAGCGGGCGCATTTTCCAAACCAGCCACGCACCGACAATTGTTTTCGCAAAATAAAACCAATAGGTTGAGGCCGCGCCGAATTTTCCCTGGCCATAAGTCAGCGCGAGAAAAACCAGGAACGGCGCGACGCGCGCGGCGGCGGGCGAGCTGGCGAAGAATTTTTTGAGGTAACGCACGCGGAAAGTTGAAGTGTTTTATTGCTGACCGACGACCAGCGCGTTGGTCTGGCCGTTGCCGACGAGCGTGACGGAGTTGCGCGATATGGCCGCCACGCGCAGTCCGTTGACGAAATCGCCCACATAAACCGTTTTGCCGTTGATGATCGCCCACGGATGCACCGGATCGTAGGCGATGCCTTGAACCAAGGTCGGTTTGGGAGGCTCCGTCAGGATGGCGGGCGGACTGACAACTTCGGCTGGCGGTGCGGGCGCGGACACTGGCGCTGCCGGCGCAGGCGGATTCGTGGCGGGCAAGACAGCCGGCGGCGGATTTGCCGCCGGAGCGACTGCGGCGGCGACGGGTTGCGACACGGTCATCGTCGGCGCGACGGCAATTTTTTTATCCGTGTTATTTATCGTGTGTCTGGCCATCGCCAGCCCGATGAAAAGAAACGCGGCGACAATCAGAAAAATTATCACGACGGGCAGAACCAGGCTGAAATCCCGTTCCTGGCGTTTGACCTCGACCGGTCGCATCGGCGACACGCCGGACGGGGTGTTTTCCCGCTGGGCTTCTTTGGCGCGTTTCAGCGCGTCGTTGATGAGGCTCATGCGTGGATGTTCCCTTCCAATTCCCGGATGGCGCGGCCCACCATCGAGTAGGTGATGCGGTCGCTGCGCCGGACAAAACCGGCCAGCAGCGCCTTGTCGCACACGGCATTGACCAGGCGCGGAATGCCGCCGCTGTAATTGAAAGTCCGCCAGACCGCCGGCATGGTGAAAACCGGAATGCCCCTCGCGCCCGAAACCTGAAGCCGGTGCCGGATATATTGGGCGACTTCGACGCGCGTGAGCGGCGCGAGATGAAAACGCACGGTGATGCGCTGGCGCAATTGCTTCAGGCGCGGACTGTTCAGGCGGTCGCGCAATTCCGGCTGGCCCATCAAGACGATTTGCAGCAGCTTCCGGTCGTCAGTCTCGATGTTCGAGAGCAGGCGGATTTGTTCGAGCAGGTCTTCGGTGAGATTTTGCGCTTCGTCAATGATAAGCACCGTTTCCTTGCCATATTCAATCTGCTTGAGCAGAAATTCGCCGATGGCCGAGACCGTTTCCAAACGGTCCTTGCCCCGCACGTTCAACCCGAACTCCGTCGCGATGGCCTTCATCATTTCATCCGGGTTCAAAACCGGGTTCAGGATGAGCGCCGTCGAAAAATGCGCATCCAGTTGCTCCAGCAGCGCGCGGCACAACGTCGTCTTGCCCGCGCCGACCTCGCCCGTGAGCTGCACAAATCCCTTGCGCTCGCGGATGCCGTAGAGCAGATGATTGAACGCCTCGCGATGCTTTGAACTATGGAAAAGAAAGCGCGGGTTCGGCGTGAGGTCGAACGGCGCCTGCTTCAATCCGTAGTATTCCAAATACACAGGCGGCTTGTAGCAGAAACCCGGCCAGACGGTAAAGAAAAGGTTTTGCGGTTGCAATAATGGCGGGGCGAGACTCCGTCGAGCCGATCTAAAAAATAAATTTTCCCGCCGCCTTGACCAGTGCGTCCGCTTCCGCCTGCGTGCCAATCGTGATGCGCAGAAAATCTTTTGTTTCCGGCGCGCTGAACCAGCGGATGAGAATTTTTTGTTCGCGCAATTTTTGCAGCCACAACTTCGCCGGAAATTTTGGCGGCTCAACCAGAATAAAATTCGTCTGGCTCGGCAAAACGCGGAAGCCGAGCTTCGTCAACTTTTGCGACAGCCATTTGCGCGTGGAAATAATTTTTTTGAAATTCGCGCGGTAAAATTTCAAATCGTCCAGTGTCGCGGCGGCGGCAATCTGGCCGAGGCCGTTCACGTTGTAGCTGTCGCGGATTTTATCCAGCGCCGCGATGAGTTCGGGATGGCCGACAAAATAACCGACGCGCTGGAAGCACAGCGAATACGCCTTCGAGAAAGTTCTAGCGACCAAAACGTGCGGGAATTTCAACGCCAGTTTCAGCGCATTTTCATTGGCAAAATCAACATAAGCCTCGTCCAAAATCACGACGCCTTTTTGCGCGCGGCATAATTTTTCAAGTTCGCTCGTTTTGTAACCGCGCCCGCTCGGTGCATTTGGCGTCGTCACCAGCGTCAGTGCCGCGTCGAAATTCCATTTCTATCCCGCACTTCAACTCCGCAACACCCGGCAAGGAAAAATCCGGTTTGAGTGGCACGACATTTTTTGCTGCGCCATGAATATCTGCTAGCACCGGATACAGCGAATAACTCGGCGTGAAATATTGCACCGTCGCTTTCGCCAACTCTGAACCTTGAACTTTGAACCTTGAACTTCCGCTTCGGTTCTGACGAAGCCCCGCACCGCCAGCGCCAGCAATTCATCCGAGCCGTTGCCGACGATGATGTTCTCCGGCGCGCAGCCATGCAGCCGCGCCAGTTTTTCGCGCAACGCTGCGCCGTCGGGTTCGGATACAGCCGCAACCGCCCGTCCACCGCCGCCTTGACCGCCGCCAGCACGCGCGGCGACGGCGGATACGGATTCTCGTTCGTGTTGAGCTTGATCAACCCTTTGATCTTCGGCTGCTCGCCCGGCACATAGCGCGTGCAAGTCGCGGACGAGCGGGCGGATTAAATGCGAAATAGCCATTACAACATTTCAAATGAAAACTCCCATAAAGTCGAGCGCGCCGCGAGTTGGGAATATCTGTTCTTGAAGAACAATCATGCGTATGGCTATTTACTATGAGTCATTGAACGACAATCAGTTTACAACTGAACTTCTTGTTTCATTGCTTTCGGTTTTGAAAATTAAACGACCCTCTATCTATGTTTCGTTAAGCAAAGGAAATATTTCTACAGACGAATTCTACCGACAAACCGTTCTGAATTTAACGGAGTTCAAAAACACCGAAAGTTTCAGTCACGAATGGGCGAAAGACATGTTGGATTATTGCATAATGTCCGACTCTGAGTTTGAAATTGCAACAAAAAGTGAAAATGGAACTAAGCCAGCTCTGGCCCGGGGTGGAGCAAATGGATGGTCGCGTGAGAATGAGCAGAAAAAGGATAATCCCATTCTTATGCGGTCAGTTGGATCGTTTTTCTTTACAGCCTGAATAAATTTGAAAGCTGTTTTCGCCGGTGGTTAATTTCTGATCTCCGCGCTTTTCCCATGCGCGCCGAGGCCTTCGAGTTCCGCGAATTTTTTCACCGACTTCAGCGCCTTCTTCAGCGACGCGCGGTTGTATTCCACCACGCTCGTGCGGCGCTGGAATTGATCCACCGTCAGCCCGGCGAACGACGCGCCCGCGCCGTCGGTCGGCAGCACGTGGCTCGGCCCGGCGACGTAATCGCCCAGCACCGTCGGCGACCAGTTGCCCAGAAAAATCGCGCCCGCCGTCAGGATTTTTTCGGAAACTTTTTGCGGCTGGCGCGTCATCACTTCGCAATGTTCCGGCGCAAGCTGGTTCGTCAGCACAACCGCTTCGTCCAGATTTTTCATTAAAATCAGCCAGCCATTGTTTTGCAGCGCGCGGGAAATGAATTCTTTTCGCGCCAGTTTCGGCAGCTGCTTTTTGATTTCGTTTTCAACCGCCCGCAAAATTTTCTCGGAAGTCGTCACGAGCCAGGTGCGCTCGTGGCCGGAACCATGTTCGGCCTGCGCGAGCAGATCAGCCGCGGCGAACCTTGGATTCGCGGAATCGTCTGCCAGAATTAAAACGTCGCTCGGCCCGGCGAGCAAATCAATCGCCACGCGCCCGACGAGCAGCCGCTTGGCCATGCTGACATAGGCGTTGCCCGGCCCGAAAATTTTCTGCACGCGCCGGATTGTCTTTGTGCCGTAAGCCAGCGCCGCAACCGCCTGCGCGCCGCCGACACGATAAATTTCCGTCGCGCCCGACGCGCGCGCCGCGAACAAAATCGCCGGATTTATTGAACCGTCCTTGCCGCAAGGCGTGGTCACGACAATTTCTTTGCAGCCGGCAACTCTCGCGAGCGTGATGGTCATCAATGCCGTCGAGACGAGCGGCGCGGTGCCGCCGGGAATGTAAATGCCGACGCGCGTGAACGGATCAAATTTCTCGCCAGCGCTTGCGCCGTGGGAATTTTTTGCCTGCCAGTTTTTGCGCAACGATTTTTTTGCGAACGTCGGCGATGTTCCCTTCCGCTTCGGCCACGGCTGCGCGCAACGATTCATCCGCCTTCAGCGACGCGGACATGAGTTCCGCCTGTGTCACGGCGAGTTGCTCGGCGGAAAGTTTCGCGCCGTCGAATTTTTCCGTGAAGTCCAGCACCGCATCGTCGCCGCGCACAAAAACGTCGTGCAAAATCGCCTTGGTGCGGGCTTCGATCTCCGCGTCGAACAAACTGGAGTCGGCGTTTGCTTCGCGGAGTTTGGCGGAAAAATCTTTGTCGGTGTGGCGGACAATTTTCATACGCGAAGGCTAGTGGATGAAGAATCGAAAGTCAAAACGCGCGCCAAAGGGCGCGCTATTTTGGATTCCGAAAATTAAAACTCCTCGCCGCCGATTTTTCTATTTATTGATCGGCGGCCGGCGTCTCGCAAAAAACACGGCCAGACCCGCTCCGGCCAGCAGCGCGGACGTTGACGGTTCGGGAACTATGCTGGTTATCCAAGGAAGGGCGACCGAGACCGGCCCGGCTCCGCTGAGGTTGCCATAAACGCCATTTTGACTGCCTCCCGTTGAGGCAACAAACGAAATCACGCCCGCCAGATAGTCTTGCGAGTCAATGTCAATGAATACGCCGCCTCCGCTGTCGCCCGGTGTCACGCAGCCTTCGAGCGGCAGCGGCGTGGCATCTCCCCAAACATTGTTCGCCGTCGTGTGAGGATTGTCAAAATCGCTGCCGATCAGCAAATGGATTGTTGAAGTTGCCATCAATGACATTTTGAAACGCGCGCTTCTGGTTGCCGAGTGACGTTTGGTAGCCCGTCAATCCGGTTCCCGTGAAACCATAGCCGACCCAGGTGGCGACCTGCCCGAATTCCGCCGAGCCGGTGTAAAGCATCACCGGCGTGACGCTGGTGACCGGTGTGCTTAAATGCACCAGGCCAAAATCATTTCCGTTTAGCGCATTGCCGTTCCAGCCGGGATCCGTGAAGAGTTGCGTTGAGGAATAGGAATTTCCATCAACCGTGAAAGTCCCCGAACTCGCGATGTCCGTCACGTGTCCGGCGGTCAGCACCCAATCCGGCGCGATAAGGATTCCGCAACCTGTATAACCGCCAGCGTCAACAAAGGTTCCGACCGCCGCGTAGGCAGGGCTGTTGCCGAGATCCGTATAATCGCTGTCCGGCACGTCATCCCGTATCGTGGAACCCCAAATTGAAACGGGATGAACAGTCGTCGAAACAAGAATTCCGAAGAGCGCAACAAATCCGCCTTTGGCAAATTTCATGGCAATATTGCTCCACGCCAAACACACACCGTCAAGGCAAATCTCTTTTTAAGCTTTCGTTCTGAAGCCGGAGCTTTGATATTCATCCCATGCGAAATCCCATCATCGCCGCGCTCGACGTGCCGACAGTCGAACAGGCCTTGAAGCTCGCCGAACAAATCGCGCCGGCGGTCGGTGCTTTCAAAATCGGCAGCGAGCTGTTCACCGCCGCCGGGCCGGACATCGTGAAAAAAATCCGCGCGACCGGCGCGAGTGTTTTTCTCGACCTGAAATTTCACGACATCCCGAACACTGTCGCCAAAGCCGTGACTTCCGCCGTGCAACTGGACGTGCAGATGCTCACCGTCCACACCAGCGGCGGATTTGAGATGCTCAAGGCCGCCGAGCAGGCCGCCGAGGAAGTCGCGTGGAAGCTGGGCCGCATCCCGCCGCTCGTTTTGGGCGTCACGGTCCTGACCAGCCTCGACACCGCCGCGCTGCGCGAACTCGGTTTCGACGTGAACGTGGAATATCAAGTGCGACGCCTCGCGACCGTCGCGATGAGAGCCGGATTGCGCGGACTTGTTTGTTCGCCGCAGGAAGTCGTGAAGCTTCGGCAGACGGTTCCGCCTGCCATGCAACTGATCACGCCCGGCATCCGCACCGGCGCGGAAATGGCCGACGACCAAAAACGCACGCTCACGCCGAAAGAGGCGATTCAAGCCGGCGCGAACTGGCTCGTTATCGGTCGTCCGATTTACGCGGCGGAAAACCCGCGCGCGGCGGCGGAGAAAATTTTGGAATCTCTGAATTAAAATTATGAACGCGAAACAAGTCACACTCATCGTCACCTTTCAGGCGCGGCCCGGCAAGGAAGCCGAGTTGCGCAAAACGCTGCTCGGCCTGATTCCGCCGACGCTCAAGGAAGACGGCTGCATCAATTATGATCTGCACGTCGCGCCGGAAGATCCAGCGAAATTTCTATTCTACGAAAACTGGACGAGGAAAGCGCATCTCGACGCGCATTTGCAAAATACGCACATCCAAGTTTTGCTGCCGCGACTGGACGAACTGGCCGTCGGGAAGCCGGAGATCAAATTCTGGGAGAATATTGCCTGAATCGAAAGATCATCTTCAGCCAAAATTCTATCCGACAAACTTTTTCGCCGCGATGGTCGCATTATGTCCGCCGAAGCCGAAGGAGTTGTTGATGATGGCGTTCACCTTCATTTCGCGCGCGGTGTTGGGAACGTAATCCAAATCGCATTCCGGGTCGGGCGTTTGATAATTGATGGTGGGCGGGACGATGCCGTTTTTGATGGCGAGCGCGCACGCGGTCATTTCGACGGCACCCGCCGCGCCGAGCATGTGGCCGGTCGCGCCCTTGGTGGAACTGACGGCGATGCGTTTTGCGCGTTCGCCGAAAACGGTCTTGATGGCCTGTGTTTCGCAGACGTCGCCCTGCGGGGTGGACGTGCCGTGGGCGTTGATGTAGGAAATGTCCTCGAGGTTCAGTCCGCCGTTTCGCAAAGCCATTTTCATGCAGCGCGCCGCGCCTTCGCCGTCGGGTGAGGGCGCGGTCAAATGATAGGCGTCGGCAGTGTTTCCATAGCCGACAACTTCGCAATAAATTTTCGCGCCGCGTTTTTTGGCGTGTTCCAATTCCTCCAGCACGACGACGCCCGCACCTTCGCCCATGACGAAACCGTCGCGATCCTTGTCGAACGGGCGCGAGGCGTGCTTGGGATCGTCGTTGCGCGTGCTCATGGCGCGCATCGCGCAAAAACCGCCGATGCCGACGGATACGACGGCGGCTTCCGCACCGCCGGCGAACATCACCGCCGCGTCGCCCATTTTGATGGCGCGCCAGGCCTCGCCGATGGCGTGGTTCGCGGTCGCGCACGCGGAGCAGGTGGCGAAATTCGGGCCGCGCAGGTTGTTATACATCGAGAAGAGGCCGGAAGCCATGTTGCTGATGAGCATGGGAATCATGAACGGCGAGAGCCGCCCCGGCCCGCGCTCAAGCAAAATTTTGTGCTGTTCGATGGTCGTCGAAAGGCCGCCGATGCCGGAGCCGATGATGACGCCGATTTCGTCGCGGTTTTCCTTGTCGAGTTCCAGGCCGGAATCCAGCAACGCCTGATGCCCGGCAAAAACGCCGAGTTGCGAATACCGGTCCGTGCGGCGGATCTCCTTTGGCGACGGGAACGCGGGCGTCGGATCAAAGTTTTTCACCTCGCCGGCAATCTGCGTGTCGAACGGTGTCGTGTCAAAGGCGGTGATCCGGTCAATGCCGCATTGGCCGGCAATGAGGTTGTTCCAGAAAACGTCCAGTTGCTGTCCGAGCGGCGTGACGACGCCGAGGCCGGTGATGACCACGCGGCGTTCTGTTGGGTTGCTTGCCATAAATCAAAAAGGGCAGTTTGAGCTAGTCCAGCCAAACTGCCCCGAAGCGCGGAAAGTCGCAACTATTTTTGGTTGTCCTCGATGTATTTGGTCACGTCGCCGACGGTCAGGAGCTTTTCGGCCTGCTCGTCCGGCACTTCGACGCCAAATTCTTCTTCCAGCGCCATGATCAACTCGACCGTGTCGAGCGAGTCCGCGCCGAGGTCTTCGATGAACTTGGCTTCCGGCGTCACTTGATCCGCCTTCACGCCCAGTTGTTCGACGATGATGTCCTTTACCCGTTGGTCAATTGGTTTGTCAGCCATAATTTGTCCTGTTCTATGCCATGAATCCAAAAGCCGTTCAAGCCCTGAATTCCGAATTTTTTGTGACGAATCCTAATCGGCTCTGCCGGACGATTAACATTCAATCTCACATCACCATCCCGCCGTCAACTGTCAAAACTTGTCCCGTCACATAGCTCGCCGACGGACCTGCCAGAAACAACGCCGCGTTCGCGATGTCTTCCGCCGCGCCAAACTTGCCCATCGGGATTTGTTTCAAAATGGCCGCCTTCAATTCCTCGTTCAACTCCGAAGTCATGTCCGTCTCGATGAAGCCAGGCGCGATGCAATTGGCCGTGATGCCGCGCGAAGCGAATTCGCGCGCGACCGATTGCGTGAACCCGATCAATCCCGCCTTGCTTGCCGCGTAATTTGCTCTGGCCCGGATTTCCGATAAGTCCGATGACCGACGAAATATTGATGATGCGCCCGCTGCGCTGTTTGGCGAACGCGCGCGAAAACGCCTTCGTGAAAAAAAACGCACCTTTCAAATTTGTGTTCAAAACCGTGTCCCAATCTTCATCGCTCATGCGCATGACCAAGCCGTCGCGCGTCACGCCCGCGTTGTTCACGAGAATGTCCACCTTGCCGCAGTCGGCGAGAATTTTTTCGGCGGCGGCGCTGACGGCGGCGGAATCCGAAACGTCCACGGAGAACGCCCACGCTTTTTTCCCGAGCGCGGCGATCTCATTGGCGACCTTCTCGGAATTTTCCTGCGTGCGCGAAACGCAGACCACGCCCGCGCCCTCGGCGGCAAATTTCAACGCAATGGCGCGGCCGATCCCGCGCCCCGCGCCGGTGACAACGGCGATTTGATTTTCAAGCTGGCTCATGTGAAAAGAGTGATTTGTTAATCGTTGAATTGTTACATCGGCAGCGACATTGGAACGTAAAACGATTCACGATGCAACCATTCAACGATTTAACGATTCAACAGTCATTTCCAAACTCGCCGCATCCGCGACGTTCAGCATTTGTCGCCGTTTTATCAATGCGCTTCATAAATCCGCTCAACGCCGTCCCCGGCCCAAGCTCGATGAACCGCGTGAAACCTTGCGACAATAAATATCGCATGGAATTTTCCCAAAAACCGACGACGTGACTTGCTCAACCAATCGCGACGAAATTTCCAGTCGGCGAATTGTGCGGCTGTGCCGTCACGTTTGAAATCACCGGAACGATTGGCGAAGAAATTTTTATTTTCGCCAGTTCATTTTGCAATTTCGGCTGCGCGCCCGCCATGAGCGGCGAGTGATACGCGCCCGCCACCGGCAATGGAATCGCGCGTTTCGCGCCTTTCGCTTTCGCCAGTTCGCACGGCCTTGGCAGATTTTTTCCGACTTCGCCGGAAATCACAAGCTGGCCGGGACAATTCAAATTTGCCAAAACGACTCCGGCTTCCGCGCAAACCTCGCGTGTCGGCGCTTCGTCTAATCCAATAATCGCGGCCATGCCGCCGCGCGTCGCGTCGCACGCTTCCTGCATGAATTTTCCGCGCTGGCGCACGACGCGCAGGCCGTCTTCAAAACTCATCGCGCCCGCCGCCGTGAGCGCCGTGAATTCTCCGAGCGACAAACCGGCTGTCGCGTTAAATTTCAGATTTGGGATTTTTTCCTTGAGCAATTCAAAGCAAACCCAGCTCACGAGAAAAATTCCCGGCTGCGCATTTTCGGTTTTCGTCAGTTCGGCTTCGGGCCCGTTGAAACAAATTCCAGCGAGATCATAGCCAAGCGCGGTATTGGCGCGGTCGAACCAGTTTTTTGCCGACGGGAATTTCTCGGCAAGGTCTTTGCCCATGCCGACGACTTGCGCGCCTTGACCGGCAAACAGAAGTGCGGTTTTGCTCATGGCAAAAATTTTAACCACAAAGCCACCCAGTCACGAAGCGGAAATTTTCCTTTGTGCCTTGGCACCTTGATGGTTCAATTCTTTCATGTTTTCACACGTTGTCATTTTCTGGACCGACCCGGCCAAACCGGGTGCCGCGGACGAAATCATCGGCGGCGGGAACAAATTTCTGAAAAACATTCCCGGCATCACGCATTTTCACATCGGCAAAATGGCCGGCAGCCAGCGGCCGGTCGTGGACCAGACCTATCAGGTCGCGCTCAACACCGTCTTCACCAGCAAACAGGCGCAGGACGATTACCAGGTGCATCCACAGCATCTGGAATTCGTCGCGCAATGCGTGAAACCATTCGTGAAAAAAATCGCCGTCTACGATTTTGAATAATCACGCGCGCGGATGAAATTTTTTGTGGATTTCGCGCAGGCGGTTTCCCGTGACGTGCGTGTAAATCTCCGTCGTGCTGATGTTCGCATGGCCAAGCAATTCCTGGATCACGCGCAAATCCGCGCCGTGCTCCAGCAAATGCGTCGCGAAGCTGTGCCGCAGCATATGCGGCGTCATGTTGCGTTCAACTCCCGCACGGCGAACGCGATTTTTGATGTGCAACCAAAGTGTGACGGACGCAAATGGCGTGCCACGCCGCGTCAAAAAAACATTCGCCGGTGATTTTGGCGTGACCAGTTTTGTTCGTCCAATCTCGATGTAACGATTCAACGCTTCAACAGCTTTTTTGCCAACCGGCACGACGCGTTCCTTGTTTCCCTTGCCGATGACGTTGATGAATCCGGCTTCAAGATGAAGCTGTTCCAACCGCAGGTTTTTCAATTCGGACAGTCGCAGGCCGGAAGCGTAAGCCAATTCTAAAATCGCCTGGTCGCACAAACTTTCCGGCGTTTCAGGGTTTTCCGGTTCGAGCAATTTTTTGATTTCGTCGTTGCTCAACGCCTTCGGCAATCGTTTCCAACGGCGCGGCAGCGACAAATTTTCCGCGATGTTCGCGGGCAACAGGTTTTCGTTCTCGGCGAATTTGTAAAACGCCCGCAACGCCGCGATTTCCAGATAAACACTTTCACCGCTCAATCGGCGCGGAGAATTTTTTTGAGATTCAACTTTTGAATTTGGTCGCCCGACGGAAGTGTTTCTTGTCCGCTCGTGCTGCAAAAACGCCATGAGATGTTTCAGCTCGACCGATTTCCAGTCCGTGAGATTTTGTTTCGCCGCCCAATCGGTGAATTTGCCGAGCAGCGCGGCGTAAGTTTTCGCCGTGTTGTCCGACTGCCCGCGCTCGTGGCGCAGGTATTGCAGAAAATCTTCGACGAGCGAATTCATCAAAGCTTTTTTCCGGTCAATTTTTCGTAAGCTTCGAGATACTTCGCGCTGGTTTTGGCGACGACGTCGTCCGGCAGTTTCGGGCCGGGCGGCGTTTTGTCCCACGTCAGCGTTTCGAGATAGTCGCGGACAAATTGTTTGTCGAAGCTCGGCTGGCCTTTGCCGGGCGCATATTGGTCGGCCGGCCAGAAGCGCGAGGAATCGGGCGTCAACACTTCATCAATCAAAATCAATTTGCCCTCGAACAAACCGAACTCGAATTTCGTGTCGGCGATGATGATGCCGCGCTGGCGGGCGTAATCGCGTCCGGCCTGGTAAATCTTCAGGCTCAAGTCGCGCGCCTGCGTGGCGAGTTCCGTGCCGACAATCTTGCAGGCTTCCTCGAAGGAAATGTTTTCGTCGTGGCCGGCCTCGGCCTTGGTGGACGGCGTGAAAATCGGTTCGGGCAGTTCGGCGGATTCGGTCAAACCGGCGGGCAGTTTGATGCCGCAGACGGTCTGCGATTTTTTGTATTCCTTCCAGCCGCTGCCGGAAAGATAGCCGCGCACGATGCACTCGATGGCGAGCGGCTTGGCCTTTTTCACGATCATCGAGCGGCGCGCGAGTTGCGCGGCGAACGGCTGCAAATTTTTCGGCAACGGATCATTCGCCTTGGCGAGCAGATGATTCGGCACGAGCGACGGAAAATTTCTCGAACCAGAAATGCGAAATCTGCGTGAGCACCTCGCCCTTGCGCGGAATGCCGTTGGGCATGATGACGTCGAAGGCGGAAATGCGGTCGCTGGCGACGAGCAGAAAGCTGTCGCCGAGGTCGAAGACTTCCCGGACTTTGCCGGAGCGGACTTTTTTGACGCCGGGCAGGTCGAGCTGGAGAATCGGTGCGTTTGTCATGGGGAGATTATTAGGTTGAGAATGGAAAATTCAATTTCCAAATCGTGCGGCGATAAAAATATTTCACGCCGCCGCGCGCGCGATCAGCTTGACCGAGAGCGGGATGTTCCCCTGCGATTTGTCGTCCAGCCGCACGTCCACGGAATACAAGCCCGCCTCGGCGAAGTTCAACCGCTGAATATTGACGATGAAATTGCGCGTGAGAAAATGCGCGTCTTCCGGCAGCGCGACGGCGACGGGGATTTCAATCGGCGGCATGATGCTCTTGCCGTCGGCGTTGACGAAATTCAGCTTCAACTTGCGCGCGCCCTCGTCGCCGGACATGAACGTGACGCGCAACGCGACGGCGCATTGCGGATGCACGGCGGGCATTGCGGCGCATAAATCGTGTCGAACGCGCCGAGGATGTTCAATTTCTCGCTGCTGTCCTGCGTCGCCGCGTCGCAAAGCACCGCCACTTGAATGTTCATGTGGAAATGAAGACATGAATCTCACGAATTGGCACGAACTTCTTTCAACCAATTTTGCGCCGTCGGCAGTTTTCAAAGAAAGAATATGCCGGACTAAAATGGTGGGCGGGAAAATGCGCGGACAACGGAGTTTACTGTTTCAAACATAAAATCAATGTGGGTGGGCAAATTAGTTCAAAGGAATAAAATGCAGATGAGATTTTAATTGTTCTCCGTCCGTAGTAGATAAAGGCGCAATACTAAAAGTAGTTCTGTAAAAATATTCTTTGCCTGCTTCGCATTCAACTTGTTGTGAGCCAAATCCCAATCCGCCTTCGGCTTTCACAGCAATCATGTGTAGACCCGGAGATACGGAAAAAATTGTGTAATCGCCAGATGCAAGTTGAGTGATTAACTGTCCATCTAAAAACAAACTGTGCGCTGTTGCATCACCAGCAAACCTGTGAGGACGCATAAGATAAATGCGCGCTGGCTGAACTCCGGCAGGTGTTGGCGGCAGCAAGCTCATTTGTCGGCTCGATTGACAACCAACTGTGAGAATTACCATGAACATTGAGAGCAATATCTTTTTCATTTGGGATTTTAAGTTAAGCCTTAAGATAGATTGCTGGAAAGTGATTTTCGCTTCCATTCCATAATTTCCTGTGATGCTCGATGAGTTTTCCAACTATCTTATCACGAAAATCCCAGACATAAATTATTACACGCCCGTTATCCACTTCTGCTGGCCGACCGACGCTCTTGCCGGTTAGATCGTATTTTATCGTGCCTTTAATCATTGCACGATGTAGTAATCCATTGCGAAACGCGTCCCATATTTGGCGAGCTTCAGTTATAGGAATAGTCATAAAACCAGAAAACCAATCAAGTGCGGGAGAATTGTCTGAAAAGATATTTTCTTGATGGTCAGGGATATTTAACTCATGTCGCACAATTACCTCGATCAACGGAAGGCATATCATCAAGCACACAAAAGCTTCGTCGCCTCGCATTTCTCGAAGCGGCTCAATATACCAAATCCAAACTTTCTCTTTTTCGGTGACTGATTTTTGAAAGGAATTTGGTTCTACCGGTGCTTTGCCCGTTATGAAATTGGAAGCATCGTAGTGCATAAATTACCTTCGCAGCATCCCCGGCAAGCCGCCGCCCATCTTGCCCATCATCTTCTGGAACTTGCCCATCTTCTTCATCATCTGCTGCATCTGGGCGAACTTGTTCAGCATCGTGTTCAGCTCGGTCACGGTCACGCCGCTGCCCTTGGCGATGCGGATGCGGCGCCGGGCGTTGAGGATGGGCGGGTTGCGCCGCTCCTGCGATGGTCATGCCGCAGATCATCGCCTCCATGTGCTTGAACTCCTTTTCCTGCTTGGTCAAGTCCGGCCCTTCATCGCTTCCGCGCCGCCGGGCAGCATGCTTCATCGACGTTTTCCAGCGGGCCGAGTTTCTTCATCTGGCGCAATTGGTCGAGAAAATCCTCCAGCGTGAACTCGCCCTTGCGCATCTTTTCTTCCATGCGCTTCGCGTCGTCCATCCTACGGCTTCGGCGGCGCGTTCTCGACGAGGCTGACGACGTCGCCCATGCCCAGAATGCGCGAGGCCATGCGCTCGGGATGGAACGGCTCGAACTCGTCCAGCTTTTCGCCCATGCCGGCGAACTTGATGGGCTTGCCGGTGACGGCCTTCAGGCTCAAGGCCGCGCCGCCGCGCGCGTCGCCGTCGAGCTTGGTCAGGATCGAGCCGGTGATGTTCAGCGCCTGGTCAAAATGCGTGGCGACGTTGACGGCTTCCTGGCCGGTGGCGGCGTCCAGCACCAGCAGAATTTCCTGCGGCTTCACGAGGTCGCGCAGGCGCACGAGTTCCTGCACGAGCGGTTCGTCAATCTGCAAACGGCCGGCGGTGTCGAAAATTAGCGTGTTGCGATTGTTCGCTCTCGCGAAGTCCAAAGCTTCGCGCGCGATTTTCAACACGTCCGTCTCGCCGCGTTTCAGAAAAACGGGAATCTCGATCTGTTTGCCGAGCGTTTCCAGTTGATCCATCGCCGCCGGACGATAAACGTCCGCCGCGACAAGCAACGGCGTGCGTCCCTGCTTTTGCAGCAGCCGCGCCAGTTTGCCGCTTGAAGTGGTTTTGCCGGAGCCGTGCAAACCGACCATCAGCACGCAACTCGGATTGCCGTCGAGCTTCAGCGCGGCATTGGTGCGAGCCGAGCAAGTCCACGAGTTCGTCGTGGATGATTTTGATGATCTGCTGGCCGGGCTGGATGCTGGCGACGACTTCCGCGCCGAGCGACTTGGACTTTGACGCGCTCGATGAAATCGCGGGCGACCTTGAAATTCACGTCGGCTTCGAGCAACGCCATGCGCACTTCGCGCAAGGCGTCGCCGACGTTGGCCTCGGAAATTTTGCCGAGGCCGCGCAGGTTGCGGAAGGCGTTCTGGAGCTTGCCGCTTAACGAGTCGAACATTTTTTTATTTTAAC
Organism: uncultured Verrucomicrobiae bacterium; assembly: GCA_963738175.1. Lineage (GTDB taxonomy): Bacteria > Verrucomicrobiota > Verrucomicrobiia > Limisphaerales > UBA11358 > UBA11358. The sequence goes on along the minus strand of CAVTVI010000013.1, from coordinate 492 downwards.
GCAGAAATGTGGAGAGGCAATTTTTAACCACGAAGACACAAAGGCACAAAGTCTGAAAACAGATGACTTTTTTCCGCGCCTTGTCGGCTACACGTTAAAAAAGTTTTGCCTTTATGGATTTTGCATGGCTTAATCTGTGTCCTTCGTGTGGTAGGTTACCCAAGTGGCCAACGGGGGCAGACTGTAAATCTGCTGTCTATGACTTCGATGGTTCGAATCCATCACCTACCACCACTCCTTTTTTCACAAGGGAAATTCCTGTTTTAACGAGTATTTTCAATAGTCTTATGCGATTCTAGATTTTTGAATCTGCGCGCCTTTGTGCTTTTATCGGCTTTTGCGTTCCTGTCCATAAAGCTGTAAAAAGTCATACAAGATTTTTAACAGACTTCTTGAACCTTTGGGCAGACTTTCAATCTGCTTACAGAAAATCAAACAAAGTCATACAAAAGTCTAACAGGACAAAGGACAAATACGGCACAGAAATCTGAT